>NZ_BBIQ01000016.1 GCF_000730565.1 Pseudomonas fulva NBRC 16637 = DSM 17717
TCAAGATCAAGATCAAGATCAAGATCAAGATCAAGATCAAGATCAAGATCAAGATCAAGATCAAGATCAAGATCAAGATCAAGATCAAGATCAAGATCAAGATTAAGATCAAGATCAAAGGCAAGAGCGTTGGGGTGCTTCGTGGGTGCGAGTTATGAAAGATTCAGAAAGTTAATATATGAGCTCGCGTTATACCGGTTTTATATCAGGGGTATGCTGTTTGGCACAGTGCTCGCTGTTAAACACATCTCAATAAGCAGCAGCGTATCCCTAAGCAGTACGCACGCGCGTAGAAGCGGTCTTGCCGGGACGCCAGACCGGCCCCGACAATGTGGGCCGCGAAGCTAAATCCTGCAGTCCCCATCTTCCCCCAACCATTCAATCGGGCTCAAGCACCGTGTCTCTGGCCTCGCCAAGCATCGCCGGATAATCCAACGTGTAATGCAACCCCCGGCTCTCCTTGCGCTGCATCGCCGAGCGAATCATCAACTCCGCCACCTGCGCCAGATTGCGCAACTCGATCAAATCCCGACTGACCTTGTAGTTGCTGTAGAACTCGTCGATTTCATCGAGCAACAACCGCACGCGATGCTGCGCCCGCTGCAACCGCTTGCTGGTTCGCACGATCCCCACGTAATCCCACATGAAGCGCCGTAGCTCATCCCAGTTATGCGCAATGATCACATCCTCGTCCGAGTCCGTGACCTGGCTGGCATCCCACCCAGGCAAGGCCATTGGCATGCCGACATTCTCGAGGTTCGCCTGGATGTCGGCCGCCGCAGCCCGACCGTAGACGAAGCACTCCAGCAGCGAGTTGCTGGCCATGCGATTGGCGCCATGCAGCCCCGTGAAGCTGGTTTCACCAATCGCATACAGCCCCGGTACATCCGTGTGCCCCCGGTCGTCCACCATGACGCCACCACAGGTGTAGTGCGCTGCCGGCACCACAGGTATCGGCTGGCGGGTGATGTCGATGCCAAAGCCCAGGCACCGCTCGTAAACGGTAGGGAAATGGTTCTTGATGAACTCGACAGGCTTGTGCGAGATGTCCAGGTAGACGCAGTCCACCCCCAGACGCTTCATTTCATGGTCGATCGCCCGCGCCACGATGTCGCGCGGGGCAAGCTCCTCGCGTGGGTCGAAGCGGGGCATGAAGCGCTCCCCGTTGGGCAGGCGAAGCAGGGCGCCTTCGCCACGCAAGGCCTCGGTGATCAAAAAGCTCTTGGCCTGCGGGTGATAAAGGCACGTAGGGTGGAACTGGTTGAACTCAAGGTTCGCGACCCTGCAGCCAGCCCGCCAGGCCATGGCGATACCATCGCCGCACGCGCCATCTGGGTTGCTGGTGTACAAGTACACTTTCGCCGCCCCACCCGTGGCCAACACCGTGAACCGCGCGCCGAACGTGTCCACTTGGCCCGTGTTGCGGTCCAGCACGTAGGCACCCAGGCAGCGCTCGCCGTCCAGGCCCAGGCGCCGCTCGGTGATCAGGTCCACCGCCACACGCTGCTCCAGCAGCTCGATGTTCTGGCGCTGCCTGGCCTGGGCCAGCAAGGTGTTGAAGATGGCCGCGCCCGTGGCGTCGGCGGCATGGATGATGCGCCGGTGGCTATGGCCGCCTTCACGTGTCAGGTGAAATTCGAAGCCTGCGTCGACCACGCCGTTGGGCTCATCCCGGGTAAACGGCACGCCTTGCTCGATCAGCCACTCGATGGCTTCGCGGCTGTGCTCCACGGTAAAGCGAACAGCGTCTTCGTGGCACAGGCCACCGCCGGCATTGAGGGTGTCCTCCACGTGGGACTGAATCGTATCGGCGCCGTCCAGTACGGCCGCTACGCCCCCTTGGGCCCAGTAGGTCGAACCGCTGGCCAGGTCACCCTTGCTCAGCACCGCAATGCGCAGATTCGCAGGCAGGTTCAGGGCCAGGCTCAGGCCCGCTGCGCCGCTGCCGATAACCAGGACATCATGTTGGAATTGTTGGCTCATGTCAGGACACTAGTAATCTTCGGAGGGGGCACGGCACAATAGTCATGCGTCGATGGCATTGTGAAACTATCGTTTAATGGCCGGGTGGCCTTTATAGCAGCCTCGGGTGGCCCTTTTCCATGCCGCTCGCCCGGTAACGGCAGGCATTGTGGGAACTTTCCAGCGTGGCTGGAAATCCTATGAAGGCTGCCCGCACGCCAACAATTTGCCGCGGCGACGCAGGGTGGTAGCTCGACATTGGGCTCACCTGCGTATTCGTAACCTGATTATCGACGTTGTCGGCTGCTGCCGTGCCGCGTCTTCCGTGCACGCCGCTCAAGGTCTGCAGGAAACTTGCTTGGAGGGGAGAACTTTTGCGCAAAGCCCGAGTCTATGGTTGCAAGCCTGAGCGATGGCTGCTGCAACGCTCCTTCGAGATCACCGAGGAGTGTTCATGCTAACCCAGGAAGAAGATCAGCAACTGGTCGAGCGCGTACAACGCGGCGACAGGCGAGCTTTCGATCTATTGGTGCTGAAGTACCAGCACAAGATTCTCGGGTTGATCGTGCGGTTTGTCCATGACACCCACGAAGCCCAGGACGTTGCACAAGAAGCGTTCATCAAGGCGTACCGTGCGCTTGGCAATTTCCGCGGTGACAGTGCGTTTTATACGTGGCTGTACCGCATCGCCATCAACACGGCGAAGAACTACCTGGTGTCCCGTGGAAGACGGCCGCCAGACAGCGATGTGAGCTCCGAGGATGCGGAGTTTTACGACGGCGATCATGGCCTCAAGGATCTTGAGTCTCCAGAGCGCTCCTTGTTGCGGGATGAGATCGAAGGCACTGTCCATCGCACCATTCAGCAACTGCCAGAAGACTTGCGTACGGCGCTGACCCTGCGAGAGTTCGATGGCCTGAGTTACGAAGACATTGCCAGCGTCATGCAATGTCCAGTGGGTACCGTGCGCTCTCGTATCTTCCGCGCTCGGGAGGCCATTGACAAAGCCTTGCAGCCTTTGCTGCAGGAAACCTGAGACAGCGGCTACAGCCAAGAGAGGAACCGCCATGAGTCGTGAAGCTTTGCAGGAATCGCTGTCCGCGGTAATGGATAACGAAGCGGACCAACTGGAATTGCGTCGGGTGTTGAATGCCGTCGACGATGCCGAAACCCGTGCTACCTGGTCCCGTTACCAGGTAGCCCGTGCAGCCATGCACAAGGAGCTGCTGCTGCCTAACCTGGACATCGCCTCGGCGGTATCCGCAGCGCTGGCCGATGAGGCCGTGCCTGCCAAGGCCAAGCAAGGCCCATGGCGCACCGTAAGCCGCGTGGCTGTTGCCGCGTCGGTGACCCTCGCCGTACTGGCAGGTGTGCGCCTGTACAACCAGGATGATATTACCGGTGCCCAGCTTGCGGCCCAGCAGCCTGTTCAGCAGGGTGTGACCGTGCCGCAGGCCCAAGGCCCTGCCGTGCTGGCCGGCTACAGCGAAAGCAGCGATCAGCCGACTGGCCCGATGGCCAACGGTGTTTTGCAGAACCAGGCTGGCTGGGACCAGCGTCTGCCAGGTTACCTGCGCCAACATGCCCAGGAGTCCGCTCTGAAGGGTTCTGAAACCGCACTGCCTTACGCTCGCGCCGCCAGCCTGGAAAACCGCTAATTAGGGAGGCTCATGCGCGCGCTACCTCTCCTGTCGCTGCTGCTCGGCAGCTGCATGACGGTGCCAGCGTTGGCAGCCAATTCTTCGCCCGAGGCGAACGAGTGGCTGAACAAGCTGGCACAGGCCGAGGAACGACAGAGCTACCTGGGCTCCTTCGTTTACGAACGTAACGGCAGCTTTTCAACCCACGATATCTGGCACCGTGTCCAAGAGGGCAAGGTCAGCGAGCGGCTGCTGCAGCTCGATGGCGTCGCCCAGGAAATCGTGCGCGTCGATGGCAAGGTACAATGCGTCAGTGGCAAGCTTGCCGAAGGTATTTCGGCGCCGCCCGATAGCGCGCCACGCCGCCTTGACCCCCTCAAACTCATGAGTTGGTACGACCTGTCCGTGTCCGGCAAGTCTCGCGTTGCAGGCCGGGACGCGGTGGTCGTGTCACTTTCACCGCGTGATCAGCACCGTTACGGTTACGAGCTGCATCTGGACCGTGCAACGGGCTTACCGCTGCGCTCGCTGATGCTCAACGAGAAAGGTCAACTGCTTGAGCGGTTCCAGATGACCCGGCTTGAAGCACGCATGCCTACCGACGAAGACCTGCGCCCCAGTTCGGCCTGCAAGCCCGTGGTGGCAGCGGCGCCTGCCGGTGGGGCTGTCTCTGGGTGGCGCTCCGATTGGCTACCGTCAGGGTTCGAAGTGGTCAATAGCGCCATCCGCCGCGAACCTGGGCAGGGCAGCCCGGTCAGCACCTTGATGTATGACGACGGTCTGGCGCGTTTCTCTGTCTTCATCGAGCCTGTGAAGGGCGAGGCTGGCGCTGATGTGCGTACCCAGTTGGGCCCGACATCGGCAGTATCGCGGCGCCTGAGTACGCCAAAGGGCCAGATGATGGTGACCGTCGTTGGCGAGATTCCGCTAGGCACGGCCGAACGCGTTGCCTTGTCGATGCGTCCTCAAGACGCTCAGGCGGGCCAGTGAGCAAAGGCTAATGGCGAGCGGTCCCGCTCAGGGCGTGGCTTTTTGAAATGAAATTAAAGCATTGTCATTTGCAATCTGACGGCAAATTTTCTATAGGTCAGGCTTCTGGGAGCCTGGCCATTGCTGCGTTGTGCAGGGTCGTTTCTTAATTACCGCTCGTTGTGACGGGAGCCGTATGTCAATACCTCGTTTGAAACCCTATCTATCGTTCTTCGCGGCCGTGCTGATGCTCGGGCAAGTGCTGACGGTCCAGGCTGAAGAAGCCCTGCCGGATTTCACGACGCTGGTCGAGCAAGCCTCGCCGGCGGTCGTCAACATCAGTACCAAGCAGAAGCTTCCGGACCGTCGCATCGCCGCAGGTCAAATGCCGGATCTCGAAGGCCTGCCGCCAATGTTCCGCGAATTCTTCGAGCGCAACCTTCCGCAGCAACCGCGTGCACCGCGTGGTGACCGTCAGCGTGAGGCGCAGTCACTGGGCTCGGGCTTCATCATCTCCAGCGACGGCTATGTACTGACCAATAACCATGTCATCGCCGATGCCGACGAAATCATCGTGCGCTTGTCCGACCGCAGCGAGTTGCAAGCCAAGCTGGTCGGTACCGACCCGCGCACCGACGTCGCACTGCTGAAGGTGGAGGGTAAGAACCTGCCTACCGTCAAGCTGGGGGATTCTGAAAAGCTCAAGGTCGGCGAATGGGTATTGGCCATCGGCTCGCCGTTCGGCTTTGACCATTCGGTGACCAAAGGTATCGTCAGCGCCAAGGGTCGCACCCTGCCCAACGACACCTATGTGCCGTTCATCCAGACCGACGTTGCGATCAACCCGGGCAACTCGGGTGGGCCGCTGTTCAACATGAACGGCGAGGTGGTGGGGATCAACTCGCAGATCTTCACGCGCTCCGGTGGCTTCATGGGCCTGTCGTTCGCGATCCCTATCGACGTGGCCATCGATGTCTCGAATCAGCTGAAGAAGGACGGCAAGGTCAGCCGTGGCTGGCTGGGCGTCGTCATCCAGGAGGTCAACAAGGACCTGGCTGAATCCTTCGGTCTGGACAAGCCTGCCGGTGCGCTGGTCGCTCAGGTGCTGGAAAACGGCCCGGCTGCCAAAGGGGGCCTGCAGGTCGGTGATGTCATCCTGAGCATGAATGGCCAGCCGATCGTCATGTCTGCCGACCTGCCGCATCTGGTAGGTGGCTTGAAGGATGGTGCCAAGGCCAAGCTGGACATCATTCGCAACGGCAAGCGCCAGACCCTTGATGTCAGTGTTGGCGCACTGCCAGATGACGATGCCGACATCGGCGCCGGTGCCGGCGACAGCAATGTCGAGCGCAGCAGCAATCGCCTGGGCGTTTCGGTGGCCGATCTTACTGCCGAGCAGAAGAAATCCCTGGAGCTCAAGGGCGGCGTGGTCATCAAGGAAGTGCAGGATGGTCCGGCCGCGCTGATCGGCCTGCGTCCGGGTGACGTCATCAGTCACCTGAACAACCAGGCCATCGGTTCGGCCAAGGAATTCACGCAAATCGCCAAGGAGCTGCCGAAGAACCGCTCCGTGTCCATGCGCGTGTTGCGCCAGGGGCGCGCCAGCTTCATCACCTTCAAGCTCGCCGAGTAAGCGCGGCGAATACGGGAGGAGGGCAGCGACAGCTGCCCTTTTTCATGTGCAGTGACATTTCAATGCCAAGCTGCAGGTGACGGCCGGGCAGAGGAATCTCCCACATCCTGGCAGCTTCAGGTACAATTGCCGGCTATTTTTCGGCGGGCGTCCGGCTCGCAGCCTTTTCCGAGTGTTGACCCGTGAGTGATTTGAGTCATATCCGCAATTTCTCCATCATCGCCCACATCGACCATGGCAAGTCGACGCTGGCCGACCGTTTCATTCAAATGTGCGGTGGCCTGACTGCGCGCGAAATGGAAGCCCAGGTGCTCGACTCCATGGACCTGGAGCGCGAACGCGGGATCACCATCAAGGCCCACAGCGTCACGCTCAACTACAAGGCCCAGGACGGCAAGGTCTACCAGCTCAACTTCATCGATACCCCCGGCCACGTCGACTTCACCTATGAAGTCTCGCGCTCGCTGGCGGCGTGCGAAGGGGCGTTGCTGGTGGTCGATGCCGGCCAGGGTGTCGAGGCCCAGTCCGTCGCCAACTGCTACACGGCCATCGAGCAAGGCCTGGAAGTCATGCCGGTTCTGAACAAGATGGACCTGCCACAGGCCGATCCCGATCGCGTCAAGGACGAAATCGAGAAGATCATCGGCATCGATGCCACTGATGCCGTGGCCTGCAGTGCCAAGAGCGGCATGGGGGTGGACGAGGTGCTCGAACGCCTGGTGCACACCATTCCCGCACCGACCGGCGATATCGACGCGCCACTGCAAGCCCTGATCATCGACTCCTGGTTCGACAACTACCTGGGCGTGGTCTCGCTGGTGCGCGTGCGCCATGGTCGCGTCAAGAAAGGCGACAAGATCCTGGTCAAGTCCACCGGCAAGCTGCACCTGGTCGACAGCGTGGGCGTCTTCACGCCCAAGCACACCCAAACCGCCGACCTCAAAGCCGGCGAAGTGGGCTTCATCATCGCCAGCATCAAGGACATCCACGGTGCCCCGGTCGGCGATACCCTGACCCTGTCTTCCACCCCGGAAGTCGAAGTGCTGCCTGGGTTCAAGAAGATCCAGCCGCAGGTATACGCCGGTCTGTTCCCGGTCAGTTCCGATGACTTCGAAGACTTCCGCGATGCCTTGCAGAAGCTGACGCTCAACGATTCGTCCCTGCAATACATGCCCGAAAGCTCCGACGCCCTGGGCTTTGGCTTCCGCTGCGGGTTCCTGGGCATGCTGCACATGGAGATCATCCAGGAGCGCCTGGAGCGCGAGTACGACCTGGACCTGATCACCACCGCGCCCAGCGTGATCTACGAGCTGGAACTCAAGACCGGTGAAACCATCGTCGTCGACAACCCGTCGAAGCTCCCAGACGTCTCGTCGGTCACCGACTTCCGCGAGCCCATCGTGACCGCGACCATCCTGGTGCCACAAGAACACCTGGGCAACGTGATCACCTTGTGTATCGAGAAGCGTGGCGTTCAGCGCGACATGCAGTTCCTGGGCAGCCAGGTGCAAGTGCGTTACGACATGCCGATGAACGAAGTGGTACTGGACTTCTTCGACCGCTTGAAGTCCACCAGCCGTGGCTATGCTTCGCTGGACTATCACTTCGATCGTTACCAGTCGGCCAACCTGGTCAAGCTGGACGTGTTGATTAACGGTGACAAGGTCGATGCCCTGGCATTGATCGTGCACCGCGACAACGCTGCGTACAAAGGCCGCGCGTTGACCGAGAAGATGAAGGAACTGATCCCGCGGCAGATGTTCGATGTGGCGATCCAGGCAGCCATTGGTGGCCAGATCATCGCGCGTACCACTGTCAAGGCGCTCAGAAAGAACGTACTGGCCAAATGTTATGGCGGCGACGTCAGCCGTAAGAAGAAGCTGCTTGAGAAGCAGAAGGCCGGTAAGAAACGCATGAAACAGGTGGGCAACGTGGAAATTCCACAAGAAGCCTTCCTCGCCGTGCTCAGGTTGGATAGTTAGGTCCTATGTCGCTAAATTTCCCGCTGTTGCTCGTCATTGCCGTGTTCGTGTGCGGTCTGTTGGGCCTGATCGACCTTCTGTTCCTGGCGCCGCGCCGACGTGCGGCGATCGCCACTTACCAGGGCAGTGTCAGCCAGCCGGAACCGGCGGTGGTCGAGCGCCTGAACAAGGAACCCTTGCTGGTCGAATACGGCAAGTCGTTCTTCCCGGTGCTGTTCATCGTGCTGGTGCTGCGCTCGTTCCTGGTCGAACCTTTCCAGATTCCGTCGGGGTCGATGAAACCCACGCTGGAAGTGGGTGACTTCATCCTGGTGAACAAGTTCTCCTATGGCATCCGCTTGCCGGTGATCGACAAGAAGGTCATCGAGGTGGGCGACCCACAGCGCGGCGATGTGATGGTGTTCCGCTACCCCAGCGACCCGAACGTCAACTACATCAAGCGGGTCGTTGGCTTGCCCGGTGACCAGATCCGCTACACCAACGACAAGCAGTTGTTCGTCAACGGTCAGCGGGTCGCCGAGCAACTGGTGGGTACCGAGCCTGGGACGCTGGGCAGCGCCCAGCTGTACAAGGAAAAGCTCGGTGCTGCCGAGCACCTGATCCGCAAGGAGATGAGCCGTTACCGTATGCCGCCGGACCAGCAATGGACGGTGCCAGCCGGCCATTACTTCATGATGGGCGACAACCGCGACAACTCCAACGACAGCCGCTACTGGGATGACCCCAACATTCCCAAGGAACTGCACGGCATGGTTCCGGACCGCAACATCGTTGGCAAGGCTTTCGCAGTATGGATGAGCTGGCCTGAGCCAAAACTCAGCCACCTGCCCAACTTGTCGCGGGTCGGACTGATCCATTGATACCCTTCGGCGCTGTCCATACAGCGCCGAATGCTTTTCTGACATAGGCTGTGTCTCAAGGATGGGAGATTCGCCGCCCAGCGTGCGGTGACCATGGCCAAACCGTCTTTCAGGATGCTGATTTGAACAACGCGTTTAACAACGATCGGGTGGCCGCATGACTGCTTCCCTTACCCGCCTGGAGCGAAAGCTCGGTTACACCTTCAAGGACCAGGACCAGATGCTCCTGGCCCTGACCCACCGCAGCTATGCCGGGCGCAATAACGAGCGTCTGGAGTTCCTCGGTGACGCCATTCTCAACTTCGTCGCCGGCGAGGCGCTGTTCGAGCGCTTCCCCCAGGCCCGTGAAGGGCAGCTGTCACGGCTGCGTGCCCGCCTGGTCAAAGGTGAGACCCTGGCCCGTCTGGCCCGAGGGTTCGACCTGGGCGAATACCTGCGCCTGGGTTCGGGCGAGCTCAAAAGCGGGGGCTTTCGCCGCGAGTCCATTCTGGCCGATGCGCTGGAGGCCTTGATCGGGGCCATCTACCTGGACGCCGACATGGACACGGCCCGCGAGCGCGTGCTCGCCTGGCTGGCCAACGAGTTCGAAGGGCTGACCCTGGTCGATACCAACAAGGATCCTAAAACCCGCCTGCAGGAGTTCCTGCAATCGCGCAGCTGCGAGCTGCCGCGTTACGAAGTGGTGGATATCCAGGGCGAACCTCACTGCCGTACGTTCTTCGTCGAATGCGAAGTCGTGCTGCTGAACAACAAGAGCCGTGGTCAGGGTGTCAGCCGGCGTATCGCCGAGCAGGTAGCCGCTGCGTCCGCATTGATCGCCCTGGGCGTGGAGAATGGCAATGACTGAGAACACCACTACCCGTTGCGGCTACGTCGCTATCGTCGGTCGCCCGAACGTCGGCAAGTCGACCCTGTTGAACCACATCCTTGGCCAGAAACTGGCCATCACCTCGCGCAAGCCGCAGACCACGCGTCACAACATGCTCGGCATCAAGACCGAGGGCCCGGTGCAGGCCATCTATGTCGATACCCCCGGCATGCACAAGGCCAACGACAAGGCCCTGAACCGCTACATGAATCGCAACGCCTCGGCCGCCTTGAAGGACGTCGACGTGGTGATCTTCGTAGTGGACCGCACCCGGTGGACGGATGAGGACCAATTGGTGCTCGAGCGCGTTCAGTACGTGACCGGCCCGGTGATCCTGGCGGTGAACAAGACTGACCGCATGGATGAAAAGGCCGAGCTCATTCCGCACCTTCAGTGGCTGCAAGGCCAGCTGCCCAACGCCGAGATCGTGCCCATTTCCGCGCAGCAGGGCCACAACCTCGAATCGCTCGAAGCGCTGATCGCCAAGCACCTGCCGGAAAACGAGCATTTCTTCCCGGAAGACCAGATCACCGATCGCAGCAGCCGCTTTCTGGCTGCCGAGCTGGTGCGTGAAAAGATCATGCGTCAGCTGGGCGCCGAGCTGCCTTACCAGATCACGGTGGAAATCGAGGAGTTCAAGCAGCAGGGGCATGTGTTGCATATCCATGCGCTGATCCTGGTCGAACGCGACGGGCAGAAGAAAATCATCATCGGCGACAAGGGTGAGCGCATCAAGCGCATCGGTTCCGATGCGCGCAAGGACATGGAAGTGCTGTTTGACGCCAAGGTCATGCTCAACCTCTGGGTCAAGGTCAAAGGCGGCTGGTCCGATGACGAGCGCGCCCTGCGCTCGCTGGGCTACGGCGACCTCTAAGGCTTACGCAGCCTGATGCGAGAGCGCCCCGGTCGGGGCGTTCTCGACAACGTCTGCCTCACGCGGGCTGGTGAATTTCATGGAACAACCTGTCGGTCAGCCAGCCTATGTGCTGCACAGCCGCGCCTACAAGGAAACCAGCGCGCTGGTGGACTTCTTCACCCCCCAGGGGCGCGTACGTGCCGTATTGCGCCGCGCGCGGGGCAAGGGTGGCAGCCTGGTGCGCCCCTTTGTGCCACTGGAGCTTGAGCTGCGCGGGCGAGGGGAGCTGAAGAACGTTGGCAGGCTGGAAACGGTCGGCATGGCACCCTGGCTGCACGGGGACGCTGTGTTCAGCGGTTTGTACCTCAATGAGTTGCTGATGCGCCTGCTCCCGGCAGAGGCACCTTCGCCTGGGTTGTTTGATCACTATGCGCAAACCCTGCAAGCTCTTCTGGCCGGCCGTCCGCTCGAGCCGCTGTTGCGGGCCTTTGAATGGCGGCTGCTCGATGAGCTGGGTTACGCCTTCTCGCTGCACATGGATGTCAACGAGCAGCCCATTGCCGCCGAGGGGCGGTACCGCCTGCGCGTGGACGCTGGGCTGGAGCGGGTCGAACTGCCCCAGCCTGGGCTGTTCGGTGGCACCGAGTTGCTGGCCTTGGCCGAGGCAGACTGGGAAATGCCAGGTGCTTTGCTGGCGGCCAAGCGCTTGATGCGCCAGGCCCTGGCCGTTCATCTGGGTGGCAAGCCGCTGGTCAGCCGCGAACTGTTTCGCAAGCGCTGATCACGACGTATGCTGTAGGGCTCAATCCAAGGAGAGCCTTTCGTGACTCACAGCAACCGCATGCTTCTCGGCGTGAACATCGACCATGTGGCCACCCTGCGCCAGGCCCGGGGTACGCGTTACCCAGACCCTGTCAAGGCGGCGCTGGATGCTGAAGAGGCGGGTGCCGACGGCATCACCGTGCACCTGCGCGAGGATCGCCGCCACATCCAGGAGCGCGACGTGTTGCTGCTCAAGGATGTATTGCAGACGCGCATGAACTTCGAAATGGGCGTCACCGAAGAGATGATGGCCTTTGCCGAAAAGATCCACCCGGCGCACATCTGCCTGGTGCCTGAAACCCGTCAGGAACTCACCACCGAGGGTGGGTTGGATGTGGCAGGCCAGGAAGCGCGAATCAAAGCGGCGGTCGAGCGCCTGTCGCGGATCGGCGCAGAGGTGTCGTTGTTCATCGATGCCGACGAGCGCCAGATCGAGGCCTCGCACCGGGTAGGCGCGCCGGCCATCGAGCTGCACACCGGCCGTTATGCCGACGCGCAATCACCTACCGAAGTGGCTGAAGAGCTCAAGCGCATTGTCGATGGCGTGGCGTTTGGCATCGGCCAAGGCTTGATCGTCAATGCCGGCCATGGCCTGCACTACCACAACGTTGAGGCCGTGGCGGCCATCAAGGGCATCAACGAACTGAACATCGGCCACGCGCTGGTCGCCCACGCATTGTTCGTGGGCTTCAAGGCCGCCGTATCAGAAATGAAGGCGTTGATTCTCGCGGCCTCGCGTTAAGCCAACGGCTATTTGCGCGCCACCAGCGTGGCGCGACGCGGGGCAGGCAAGCCCTCGATGGTTTTGCCTGAATCGCTGGGGTCGAGGAAATCACTGAGCGACTGATAGCGCATCCATTCGGTGCTGCGCTGTTCTTCCAGGCTCGTGACACTGACATCCACGCAGCGAACATCACTGAACCCAGCCCGGCGCAGCCAGCGCTCCAGGGCTGGGACCGAGGGCAGGAACCACACGTTGCGCATCTGCGCGTAACGGTCCTCGGGCACCAGCACCTGTTGCACGTCGCCTTCGATCACCAGTGTTTCCAAAACCAGTTCGCCGCCCTTGACCAGGCAGTCCTTGAGCGCCAGCAGGTGCTCGATAGGCGAGCGACGGTGATAGAACACCCCCATCGAAAACACAGTGTCGAAGCCCTCGAGGCTGGCAGGCAGGTCTTCCAGCGCAAAAGGAAGGTGCCAGGCCGGCAGGTTCGGCAAGTACCGTTGTACCGCCTGGAACTGACAGAAGAACAACCAGTTCGGGTCGACCCCGATGACCATGTCGGCGCCAGCGCCCAGCATGCGCCACTGGTAATAGCCATTACCGCAGCCAACGTCCAGTACCCGCTTGCCCTTGAGGTCCAGGTGCGGCGCAACGCGAGCCCATTTCCAGTCCGAGCGCCATTCGGTATCGACGTGCACGCCAAACAGATCGAAGGGGCCTTTGCGCCAGGGCGACAGCCCCATCAATGCCTGGCGCATTTGCACGCGGCTGGCATCATCGCAGTCGCAGTCCAGACGCAGTCCGTTTACCAGGTCGATTTCGCTCGGCTGCAGGGCCGGTAGCGCGTGCAGCGCACCACGCCAGCGGTCCAGGTCGCCATGACCTTTTTCCAGCTTGGCATCGAGTTGCGCCTGCAGGCCTTGCGACCATTCAGCCAGGGGGGTGCCCGCCAGACGGCGCGCCAGAGGGGAAAGATCGATCATGGTAGGGCTATCAACGAGGCAAAGTTAAGGCATTGGAACCAGGGCACCACCGTCGAGAACCCTGCATCGAGCAAGCGCTGGCGGTGGGTTTCCAGGGTGTCAGGCTTCATCACGTTGTCGATGGCGCTGCGCTTCTGGGCAATTTCCAGTTCGCTGTAGCCGTTGGCGCGTTTGAAGTCCAGGTGCAGGTCATTGAGCAGCGCCTGCGCAGTGGCGTCGGCAAAGCACAGCTTTTCCGAAAGGATCAGGGCACCGCCGGGCAGCAGTGACTGGCGGATGCGGGTCAACAGCGCCAGTCGCTGCGGCGGTGCGATGAACTGCAGGGTGAAGTTCATCGCCACCACCGAGGCCGGTTCGAACGCCAGGTTGAGGATGTCCGCTTCCAGCACCTCGACAGGCAACAATTCCTGGAACATCGAGTCCTGGGCTGCGAGGTATTCGCGGCAGCGCTCGACCATGGCGGCGGAATTGTCCACGGCGATTACGCGGCAACCTTCCCCGCGCACGTGCCGGCGCAAAGCCTGCGTAACCGCACCGAGCGAGGCGCCCAGGTCATACAACGCCGTGCCGGGCATGGCGAAGCGTGCGGCCAGTACGCCCACATTCTCGACAATCGTGGGATAGCCCGGCACGGAGCGCTTGATCATGTCCGGGAACACGCGCACCACGTCCTCGTTGAAAACGAAGTCGGGTACCTGCGCCAACGGTTGGGCGAAAAGACGATCG
Organism: Pseudomonas fulva NBRC 16637 = DSM 17717; assembly: GCF_000730565.1. Taxonomy (GTDB): domain Bacteria; phylum Pseudomonadota; class Gammaproteobacteria; order Pseudomonadales; family Pseudomonadaceae; genus Aquipseudomonas; species Aquipseudomonas fulva. The sequence continues at coordinate 14,026 of NZ_BBIQ01000016.1, forward strand.
GGATCTGTGGTCACGGCGGGCTCAAGGCTGGGTGAAACGGGGCGCGCATTTTATCGAATGGCGGGTGATCTTGCCATGCCAGCGTGGCGCCGATTGGCCTGGATCCTGCGTATGTACGGCAGATTCGCCCACGTACATCAACGCAAAGCGTCAGCGCACGACAACATTGCAATCGAAGGTTTGCACTGGCGTCACCTGCCTGGCCCAAGGCTGTTGATAGACCAGCTTCAAGGCGGCCTTGCCGCTTTGATCGGCCTGATAACGCCACGTCGAGTGGCCTTCGCTGCCGACCACATCCTCCTGATCGGGCGCGCTGTAGACCTCGGGCCCGAGGCTGACGAGCACAGGCGTAGCGGCGGCTTCCACGCGCCAGCGGTAGCCAGTGGAAGGGTTGCTGGGAAGGGTCAGGTTCAACACCTGCCCTTTTTCCAGGTAGATCGGGCACTCACTGTCAGCATCCAGGGTGACAGGCTCGGGCCCGTGCTGGGCGCAGGCGGTTAGCAGAGTCAGCCCCAACGGGGCAAGCAGGCGTGAGGTGGACATAGGGGCTCCACGGGTTGTCGAGTGCCCGAGGATAACCGATTAAGCGGCACGGTAGTCATACCGAGGGAAGGATGAACCAGGGGGCTGCAGCACAGCCCCTGCTCCTGTACTTCAGAAAAGCACTTTGGCGACGTCGGCAAAGCGTTTGGCGAAATGCACCGTCAACCCTTCACGCAGGTAGTCGGGCAGTTCCTCGAAATCGCCGCGATTAGGCTCGGGCAGGATCAACTCGTGGATCTTCTGCCGGCGCGCCGCGATGACCTTTTCACGCACCCCACCAATGGGCAGCACCTGCCCGGTCAAGGTCAGCTCGCCGGTCATGGCCACACCTTTCTTCGGTGCCTGATCCCGTGCCAAGGACAGCAGCGCGCTGGCCATGGTAATGCCGGCACTCGGACCGTCCTTGGGGGTAGCACCCTCGGGTACATGCAGGTGAATGAACGCTTCGTTGAAGAAGGCCGGGTCGCCGCCAAACTGCTTGAGGTTAGAACTGACATAGCTGTACGCGATTTCAGCCGATTCCTTCATGACATCGCCGAGCTTGCCGGTCAGCTTGAAACCGCGGTTGAGCGTGTGAATGCGCGTCGCTTCGATTGGCAGTGTGGCACCGCCCATGCTGGTCCAGGCAAGGCCCGTGATCACACCTTTGCCCGCCAGCACCTGCTCACTGCGGAACACCGGTATGCCCAATGCGCCTTCCAGATCCTTTGGTCCGATTTTGAGCTTGGCGGTGGGGTCTTCAAGCAGCTTCACCACGGCCTTGCGCACCAACTTGCCCAACTGTTTTTCCAGCTGTCGTACGCCGGCTTCCCGGGCATAGCCTTCGATCACCAGGCGCAAGGCGCTGTCGGTGATACTCAGGCTGCTTTTGGCCACACCCGCCTTGGCCAGTTGCTTGGGCCAGAGATGGCGTTTAGCGATGGCCAGTTTTTCTTCGGTGATGTACCCGGAGAGGCGGATGACCTCCATGCGGTCGAGCAGTGGACCGGGGATGGAATCCAAGGTATTGGCGGTGCAGACGAACAGCACCTTGGACAGGTCCAGGCGCAGGTCCAGATAGTGATCGAGGAAGTCGACGTTCTGCTCGGGGTCCAGGGTTTCCAGCAGCGCCGAGGCCGGGTCGCCTTGGTAGCTTTGCCCCATCTTGTCGATTTCGTCGAGCATGATGACCGGGTTCATCACTTCGACATCCTTCAGGGCTTGCACCAGCTTGCCTGGCTGGGCCCCGATGTAGGTGCGGCGATGCCCCTTGATTTCGGCTTCGTCGCGCATGCCGCCCACGCTGAAGCGATAGAATGGGCGGCCCAACGATTCGGCGATGGACTTGCCAACGCTGGTCTTGCCCACCCCTGGCGGGCCCACCAGCAACACGATCGAGCCACTGATCTCGCCTTTCCATGCCCCAACGGCCAGAAACTCGAGGATACGTTCCTTGATATCGTCCAGCCCCGCATGATGCTGGTCGAGCAGCTTGCGGGCGTGCTTGAGGTCGAGCTTGTCGTCCCCGTAGATACCCCAGGGCAGGGCTGTCGCCCACTCCAGGTAGTTTCGGGTCACGGCGTATTCGGGTGAGCCTGTCTCCAGGATCGCCAACTTGCCCATCTCCTCGTCGATGCGCTTGCGTGCCTGGTCCGGCAGGGTCTTGCCTTCGAGCCGTTGTTCGAACTGCTCGAGGTCCGCGCTGCGATCATCCTTGGTCAACCCCAGTTCCTGCTGGATGACCTTCAGTTGCTCCTTGAGGAAGAATTCGCGCTGATGCTCGCCAATCTGCCGGTTCACCTCGGCGGAAATTTCATTTTGCAGGCGAGCGACTTCAACTTCCTTGCGCAGCATGGGCAGCACTTTTTCCATGCGCTTGAGCATGGGCACGCAGTCGAGCACCTCTTGAAGCTGGCTGCCGGTCGCCGAGGTCAACGCGGCGGCGAAGTCGGTCAGCGGGGAGGGGTCGTTGGGGCTGAAGCGGTTGAGGTAATTCTTCAACTCTTCGCTGTACAGCGGGTTGAGGGGCAGCAGCTCCTTGATGGCGTTGATCAGGGCCATGCCATAGGCTTTGACCTCGTCGGTCGGGTCGGCCGGTTGGCGCGGGTAGTCGACTTCAACCAGATAGGGCGGGCGATGGTGCTTGAGCCAGGTCCGAATACGTACCCGCGTCAGGCCCTGGGCCACGAACTGCAATTTGCCGTTTTCCCGGCTGGCATGGTGCACCTTGACCAGGGTGCCGTACTCCGGAAGGGCCTTGGTGTCGAAATGGCGGTGGTCTTCAGGCGGCGTGTCCATGAAGAACAGCGCCAGGCAGTGGTCGGGAGACTTGGCCACCAAGTCCAGCGTCTCGGCCCACGGCTCTTCGTTGACGATGACCGGCAGCACCTGCGCCGGAAAGAACGGGCGGTTGTGAATGGGGATCACATAGACCTTGTCCGGCAGCTGTTGTCCAGGCAGGGCCAAGGCATGGCCGGTTATCGGCTGGCTACTGGTATGTTCGACTTCGTTGGAATCGTCGGCGTGTTCAGGGTAATCCTGCTGGTCGCTCATGGGGCACCTGCGTGAATGACTATGGTGCTTAGATGGGGCAAGGCAGGAAGGGTTTCAAGCCGCTGCCGGGCAGTGGCGTGCGCGCATGAAAAAGCGGAGCCTGCAAGGCTCCGCTTTTGGTGACACCGTGCCGGTTACTCGGCGAGTTTGTAGGCGATGATGTAGTCGCCCATCTTGGTGCCCAGCGAGCCGTGGCCACCGGCCACGATGAGCACGTACTGCTTGCCGTCCTTGCCGGTATAGGTCATTGGCGTGGCCTGGCCGCCTGCTGGCAGGCGGGCTTTCCACAATTCCTTGCCGTTGTTGACGTCATAGGCGCGCAGGTACTGGTCCAGCGTACCGCTCAGGAAGCCTACGCCGCCGGCGGTGACGATCGAGCCGCCCATGCTGGGTACCCCAACCGGCAGGCCGATTGGGACCGGCGTGCTGTCGCGGGTAGTGCCGTTCTTGTGCTTCCAGACCACCTTGTTGGTGAACAGGTCGATGGCGGCCACATAGCCCCAGGCAGGCGCCTGGCACGGCACGCCCAGCGGCGACATGAACGGGTGCATGGTGACGGCATAGGGTGCACCGGTGTTCGGTTGCACGCCGCTGGTCTCGCTCTCGCGCTTGCTACCGTCCGCAACCTGCTCACGGGGGATCATCTTGGAGACGAACGCCATGTAGTTGGGCGATGTGAACAGCAGTTGACGTACCGGATCGACCGAGACGCTGCCCCAGTTGAACACACCCACGTTGCCTGGGTAGATCAGCGAACCCTGCTCCGATGGCGGGGTGTACTGGCCTTCGTAGCGCAGCTCGCGGAACTGGATGCGGCACAGCATCTGGTCGAACGGCGTGGCGCCCCACATGGCCTGTTCGGTCAGCTCAGGGCCGAGCAGGTTGAGGTCCGAACGGGCCTGGGTCGGCGAGGTGTGATCGCCCTTGACCGCGCCTTGCGGGGTCGGGATTTCACGGATCGGCACGATCGGCGTACCGTCACGACGGTCCAGCACGTACAGGCTGCCCTGTTTGGTCGGCACGATGACCGCAGGCTTGACGCCATCGTCGGTCTTCAGGGAGACCAAGGTAGGCTGGCTGCCCACGTCCATGTCCCATAGGTCATGGTGGGTGAACTGGTAGTTCCAGCGGGCCTTGCCGGTCGCCAGGTCCAGGGCGACGACACCGGCGCTGTATTTCTCGGCGCCTGGCGTGCGGTCAGCACCCCATTGGTCCGGCGTCTGGTTGCCCAGTGGCAGGTAGATCATGCCCAGGTCTTCGTCGACGCTGGCAATCGACCACATGTTGGCCGAGTTGCGGCTGTACATCTTGCCCGGTGCCAGTGGCGCGGTGTCGTCCGGGTTGTTGCTGTCCCAGTTCCACACCAGGCGGCCGTCGTGTACGTCGTATGCGCGGATCACGCCAGACGGCTCGCTGGTCGACTCGTTGTCGGTCACGTGACCGCCAATGATCACCAGGTCGCGCGTGATGGCCACAGGCGACGTGGAGTAGTAGCCACCTGGCGTGAATGGCCCAAGGCCGGTGGTCAGGTCGACACTGCCCTGGTTGGCAAAGCCTTCGCAGACCTTGCCGTTGTCGGCATTGATGGCGATCAGGCGCGCGTCGGCAGTTGGCAGATAAAGACGGCGCGGGCAGGCCTGAGCCACGGCCTTGCCAGCATCGCTGATGGTCGGGGCAGGGCTGCCGTCACGGCTTACGTAGCGGTTTTCGTCATAGTACGAAACGCCACGGCACGTCATGTGGGCGAAACCCTTGAAGGTGCCCACCGGGCTCTTGATCTGCGGGTCATAACGCCAGATTTCAGCACCGGTGTCCGGGTCCAAGGCCAGCACGCGGCTGTGGGCGGTGCAGGCATAGAGCATGCCGTTGGCTTTGAGCGGCGTGTTTTCGTTGGTCAGTTCCACCGGGTCGTTGTCACTGGGCAAGTCGCCGGTGCGGATACGCCAGGCCTCTTCAAGGCGGTAGGCGTTTTGCGCGGTGATCTGGCGCAGCGGCGAGTAACGGTCGCCGTGCTCGGTGCGGCCGTAGGCATGCCACTCGCCGTCGGGCATGGCCGGGGCGGTGCTGGCCATTTCGCTGGTGTCGCGACCCAGTTCGCCATACACCTCACCGGGGTGGGTGAACTGACTGGCGACGGCGCAGGCACCCGATGCCACCACGGCAACGGTGAGCAGGGCCGTGTTGGCTTTGCTGGCTGGCCCGATCAACGGACGGCGCGACCAAGGCAGCAACAGCACTACACCGATGGCGAACCAGATGGCCAGACGCGGTACCAGTTGCCACCAGTCCAGGCCCACTTCGAGCAGTGCCCAGACCGTGCTGCCCAGCAACACGACGGCGTAGACACCCAGGCCGATGCGGCGCTGGGCCAGCAGGAGGGCGCCAGACACGGCAAACCCGATGCCGGCGATCAGGTAATACAGCGACCCGCCCAGCTGACTGAGCTTGATGCCACCGGCCAGCAGTGCCAGCCCCATCAACAACAGCAGGACGCCGATCAGGCGGGGTAGCCAGCGGCTTCCCTTGTTGGCACCTTCAGTGCTCATCGCATGTTCTCCGTTTGATATGTGTTTTTAGAAAGTGCTCTGGATTTTCAAGCCGCCGACCAGGGCGTTGTCGACCTGCGACACGCCGCCGGGGTGGCGGATGTATTGCAGGTTCGGTCGCACCGTGAGCCAGTCGGCCAGGTGAATGCCGTAGTACAGCTCGGCGCTGTATTCGGTGTCCTGTACTGGCAGGAAGCCAGGGTTGTCATAGTCGTAAAGCCCCGCGGCCTGGTTGGCCAGCCGGGCATTCTTGCGATAGGCCGGGTTGACATGCACACGGGCGACTGCAAGGCCGATGTCGTCCTTGGCCCGACTGTCGAACGGCCCTTTGAATACCAGTCCAGCCTGCACATAGTTGTCGATGGCATTGGTTTTCTTGTCATGCATCGTGGCGTTGGCGAATACGCTCAAGCCACGCGAGGCGTCCGATGCCAGCGCAGTCACCTGCTGCTGAGCGCCCAGCCACACGCCGTGCTTGCTTGAGCTGCTGCGGTAGGCGGCACCGCTGATCGCTGCCGACTGCCCGTCGCTGTCCTTGAGTACATCGCTTGCCTTGGCATTACTGTAGTAGTACCCGGCGCGATATTCCCCTTTCATGCCTTTGATACGCGGGCTCCACACCAGTTCGATTGGCATCACCGCGCCTTGGGTGCCGCTGCCGCTGAGCTTGAAGCCGTTGCCCGACTCCAGGTTGGACGGGTTCTGCTCGAACACGCCAACCTGCGCGAAGAGGCTGTCGCTGAGGTTGTAGCGCACGCGCAGGGCCCACTGGCTGACGGGCCAGTTGTACCAGATGCCACCTACCCAGTTGCCCACCTGAGAGCCACAGAAGGCCAGGTTTTGGAAGTCGCAGGGGAAGCTGTTGAAGTCTTCACCTTCGCCAAAGCGGCCAAACTTGACGTCCAGCGCGCCGTCGAAATATTTCTGCTTGACCCACAGCTGCGTCAGGCGCCAGGTCTGACCGCGGCCCCACACTTCCTGCGCCGAGGTGAAGCCACCGACGCGGGGGTCATTGATGCGGTCGTTGCTGATGTTCTGGCCATGGCGCTCGGTGACCGTGAGCTGGAACTCGGCGTCGCGCCAGCCGAAGATCTTTTCCAGGTCCATGTGGCTGCCGAAGGTGAACTGGTCACTGTAGCGGGCCGTGCGGTTGTGGTCGTAGCCACCGCGCAGGTTGCTGCCCATTTCGCCTGTGTAGCCCAAGGTGAAGTCATAACCTTGGTCGAGCAAGGCGGTACGGTGCCCGGCCCAATCACCGAACATCCAGGGAGAGTCACTGGCAAACGGCTCGTTGGCGTAGGCTGCGTTGGCCATGGCCGCTAGGGCGAAGCCGAGGTAGCAGGATTTTGGCAGTTGAAGCATGAGGTAGCGCTGTCTTCTGATTGTTGGAAAAACGGCAAGCGCATCGACAGGCAGGCCCTGGCAATGGGTTGACGAAGGGGGTAAATGGGTGAAGCGATTCAGCTTGGGGCGGGGAGGATATAGGGTAAAGCGTGGGAAAAAAAGACAAAATGTCGCAGTGCATTGTTACCCTTTGGGTAACAGTGCACTCAAATGGGGCGCGTGGCGCCCCATGTTACCCGTCGTGGCAGGCGGGCTACCTCAGAAGGTAGTGCGCAGGCCTACTTCCACGCTACGCCCCGGGGCCGGTGCGATATCACGCAGGATCGAGCTGGCATAACGCACCGTCTGATCCGTCAGGTTCTCACCCCGCACGAACGCCAGCCACTGGCTGTGGCCCACGTCGAACCGATAGCCCACGCTGGCGCCCAGGGTGGTATACCCATCGGTGCGGGTTTCATTGGCCGGTTTGCGGTGTTGAGCGGCGGCATGCTCAACGTCCACTCGCGCCTGCCAGCGGTCGAGCTCCCAGACCAGGCCGCTGTTCAGGCGCAGCGGGGCGATTCGTGGCAGGGGCTCGCCGGAATCGAGGTTCTTGGCCCTGGTGTAGTCACCCGACAATTCGAGCGCAAAGCTGCCATAGCGGTTCTGCGCCAGCTGCCACCGGTCTTGCGCCTCGATGCCGTAGAACCGGGCCCGAACACCTTGGTACTGGTATTCGGGAATGCCGTCGTGGTCATGGTCGTGGTCATGATCTTCGCCTTCATGATCATGATCGTGACCATCGCGCAGGTTGCCGGTGCCGATCAGGCCGATATAGTTGCGAAAATGGCTGTAGAAAACGCCCACGCTGCCTTTGTGCGTGCCGTTGTCAAAGCGCAGTGCCAGATCGCCCGAAACTGCCTTTTCCTTGTTCAGGCTGGCATCGCCCACTTCATAGGCGCCGGTAGCCACATGTGCGCCGTTGGCATAGAGCTCATAGAAGGTCGGCGCCCGCTCGGTGTAGCCCAGGTTGGCGGCGAGCGACCAGATCGGGTCCAGTTGGTACACGGCACCTGACGACAGACTGAAGGCGTTGAAGCTGCTGGCGCTGTCGGCGTCTGCGAACTGCGCGTTGCCCTTGCCGTCCGGGTCGACGCGGGTGTGCTCCATCCGTGCCCCGAGGCTCAAATCCAGCCGGTCAGTGGCGTGCCATTGCTCCAGCAGGAACAGTGCAAAGCTGTCGGTATCGGTATGCGGCACGAACGCTTCTTCGCCCAGCGCTGAGAATTCGTTCCGGCTGACCTGCGCTCCCAGCACCCCTTCCACGGGACCCAAGGGTTGGTGGCGGGCCTCGACACGGGCTTCATAGCCCTTGTTCTTGAACGTGGTATGAACTTCGCCTTCTTCGATCTCACGATGTTGGTAATCGGTATACCCGGCATCGAGCTTCACCGAGCTGAACGGGCCGTCCAGGTCGCTAAACTGCGAGGCGAAGGCATAGTGGTCCTGCTCCATGTCCAGCCGAACGCCGGGCTCAGTCACCGAACCGTAGTTGCTGTCATAACGGCTGTAGGACAGGCCGGCATAACCGTGGTCCCAGTGGTAGGCACCGCCCAGTGCGCCGCCGTCCTGGCGGCCGTCGCTGTTTTCCAGGCGATGCTTGCTGCCGGGTGCATCGGCATCGCGGACCTGGGCGCTGCGTGCAAAGCCTGGGATGCGCAAATCATTGTACTGACGGGCGTTGGCATCCACGTGCAGGGCGAAGGCACCGTTGCCGGCCTCCAGCTTGCCGGCACTGCTGCGTGTGGTGTCGGCGCCACCGTAGCGCAGCTCGCCGGCGCCCTGGATGCCGTCGATAGGGGTATCGGGAATGCGGTTGTCGAACGTGTTCACCACGCCGCCAATGGCGTTGCCGCCATAGAGCAGGGCAGCGGGGCCCCGGACGATTTCGATGCGTTCGACAGTGACGGGGTCAAGGGGCACGGCGTGGTCGTAGGACAACGACGAGGCATCCAGCGCGCCGACGCCATTGCGCAGCAGGCGGATGCGATCCCCGTCCAGGCCTCGAATGATTGGGCGGCTCGCCCCTGGCCCGAACCAGGTGGAGGCCACACCTGGCTGTCGGTTCAGGGTTTCCCCCAGGCTGCTGTGCTGTTGTTGCAGCAGGTCAGTGCCTTCCAGCACCGTGCTGGGGCTGGCCAACTGGGCGCTGCCCAGCGGGTTGGCAGTGATGACCTGAGGCGAGAGTTCAACCCCCTGGCTGTTTGAGGTAACCATGCAAAGTGCTAGTGCGAGGGGAGAAAGGCGAAGCGGTGAGTGCACCATGAGCGGTAGCGGTCCTTGGCAGAGATGTTTATTGTTACAATATAACATCTCTATTTCAGCATAGCCTTGCCGCACGCCGCCAGCCTTATTTGTCCCGTGCAGGGTGCGCGACGATGCCTGCACTGGTGTAAGGTGCGCATCTTTGTACCGGAGCCTTGGCATGAGCACTGCCCAACACAACGCGCTGCACGGCAAGACCCTCGAGCAGATCCTGACCGAGCTGGTCGCCCACTATCAATGGCAGGGGCTGGCCGAACGCATCGATGTGCGCTGCTTCAAGAGCAACCCGACGGTCAAGTCGAGCCTTACCTTCCTGCGCAAGACCCCGTGGGCCCGCGAGAAGGTCGAGCAGCTGTACATCAAGCTGCAGCGCCAGGCCTGACATGCAGCGTCACCCGTGGTTGAGCACCATGGCCATGCTGGGCTGGCTAGGCCTGAGCGTGCAGGTATACCTGGTGCTCTGGGGGCGATGGCAGGAGCAGGCGAGCCTGATAGGTGGACTGATCAACGTGTTCGGCTACTTCACGGTGCTGACCAATACGCTGGTGGCCACTGTCCTGAGCTATGCCGCATTTGGCCGGGAAGGGGCGAGCAGGCGCTTTTTCCTGTCTCCTGTGGTCAGCTCGGCGGTGGCGGCGAGCATCGTGCTGGTGGCGCTGGCGTATAGCCTGTTGTTGCGCCATCTGTGGCAGCCCGAGGGTTGGCAATGGCTGGCAGACGAGCTGTTGCATGACGTCATGCCAGCGCTTTACGCCTTGTACTGGTGGTTCGAGGTGCCCAAGGGCCGATTGCGGCTGCACCACCTGGGGCTATGGGCGTTCTATCCTGCCGCCTATTTCGCCTACGCGTTGTGGCGTGGCAGTGAGATTGGCGTCTACGCCTATCCCTTCATCGATGTTGCCACCCTGGGGTATGCCCAGGTGATGATCAATGCGCTGGGTGTGCTGGCAGGGTTCTGGGCAATCGCCGGGGTGCTGCTCATGCTTGACAGGTGGAGAGCGGGATGAGGCAGGGCGTGCCGTCAATCAGGCAAATCAGGCAGCCATCAAGTCTGCGCAGCACCCCAGGGATTTGAGCACCGCGACGGGCATTGCCAGGGCCGCCGCAGCCCCGTTGGCCTTGATTGACTGGCCTTGGCCATAGCCTTTCAGTCGTCGCTTGCTGAACCTTCGGCGCGCCAGTAGGCGGCAGCCTTGAGAGCGTCCTGCGCCACACCTTTGCTGATCAGCAATGTCTTGACCTGACGCGTCAGGTTCTTTTCCAGCGCTACCCAGGCGTACAAGGTCCCCTCGGGTAATGGCAAGGCCTCGACCGTGGCCACCAGGTCGTCCCGACCTCGTACGGACCAGGTCACGTCCACCTGAGCTTGGCTGGGCAAGGGCTGACGCTCCTGCTCATCGTGAACCTGGATGACGGCCACCACCCGTCGTCCCGCAGGCAGGGCTTCAAGACGGCGGCCAATGGCCGGCAAGGCAGTTTCGTCACCGATCAGCAGGTAGGCCTCGAAGATGTCCGGTACCACCATCGAGGCACGTGGCCCGGCGATATCCAGGGTTTGCCCCGGCGCCGCCTGCGCCGCCCAGGTCGAAGCGGGGCCATCGCCGTGCAGCACGAAGTCGATGTCCAGTTCGTTGGCTTGCAGGTCGATGCGCCGGGGGGTGTACTCACGCATGGTGGGCCGCTCGCCCCCTTCCCGATTGAGCGTGCGGGCATCAATGGCGTGCTGCTGCTCGGCAGTCTCGGCAAACAGCAGCTTGATATGGTCATCCGTGCCCAGGCTGGTGAAGCCCTGTAGCTCGGGGCCGCCCAGTGTCACGCGGCGCATGCGCGGGGTCAGGTCGGTCACACGCAGCACGTTCAGGCGGCGCTGGCGAATCTCGTGGTTGACGCGGTGGATGGCTTCACTCATCAGCGCTCTCCTGGTCAGGGGCATGGGGGCCGCCAGCGATGGCTTTGGCGGTCACGTTAAGCAAGTCGCGGACGCGCTCGATTTCCTCAGGTGTCCAGCGGCCATGGTGCATGTGCAAGGCGTGGCGCAGATTGCCCACGGCCTCGTGAATCTCAGCGGGGCGGTCGTGACCCCGCAGGGCATGCTTGCTGACTTCGATACGCACGCGTAACCCGTCCAGTGCCACGGCCTGCTCGGTCAAGGCGCTGCGGCCCGTGTCGGTGATGGTGTACAGCCGCTTGCTGCCTTGAGGCTGACCCTGGATGAGTTCGGCCTCCTCCAGGAAGTTGAGCGTGGGATAGATCACCCCTGGGCTCGGCGTATAGCTGCCATCGAAGCGTTTTTCGATTTGCCTGATCAGGTCGTAGCCGTGTCCTGGCTGTTCGCCCAAGAGTGAGAGCAGCAGCAGTTTCAGATCGCCTGGGGCGAACACCCGAGGGCCGCGTTCGCCGCGGCCGGGTTTGCGTTCGAAGTTTTCGGAATCGCGCATGCTGGAAAGTGCCTGTTCAAGATATATCTCAAGATAGTACTCAAGATGTATCTTCGGCAAACCACAAATGCTGATGATTCTTATCTACCCGTTCGATACATCCTCAGGTGAACGGGCAACTACGCTTGCCTGCTGCGGGGGGATGCATTCGTTAGGGTTGCCCGGCTGCAAGTAGGGCATGAGGATCGGCGCCATGCCCTTGAGCACCTGCACCGGCAGCGCAGAGGTGAACTTGAAGGCTTCCGCCGAGCGTCCGGGCACGAAGGCAGTCAAGGTGCCGAAGTGGTTATCGCCCAGGAAGAACACGAACGTCGCGGTGCGGTTAAGCGACCGTGAGCCTATCAGGCGGCCTCCGGCGCCGAAGCTCTCGATGCGGTTGTCGCCCGTTCCGGTCTTGCCGCCCATGACCAGAGGCGTGCCATCCTTGAGCATGAAGCTGCCGGAAATGCGCCGCGCGGTACCTGCGTCCACCACTTGCGACATGGCGCCCTTGAGCGCGCGCGCTACCTCGACCGGCAGTATCCGCACACCACGATCCGGGTCGCTGATCAGTTTGGTCTCGTACGGCGTGTCCGCTGCAAAGTGCAGGGTATCGATGCGCAGTGTCGGCAGCCGTACACCGTCGTTCTGAATGATGCCCACCAGTTCGGAAAGCGCGGCAGGCCGGTCACCGGAGCTGCCAATAGCGGTAGCCAGCGACGGGACCAGGTGATCGAAGGGATAGCCCACCCGCTTCCAGCGCTGATGAATGTCGAGAAACGCCTCGATTTCCACCATGGTCCGGATGCGGCTGTCCCGTGCGCCCTGGTGACGGCTCTTGAACAGCCAGCTGTAGACCTCCTGGCGTTCGAAGCGGCTGGCGTTGATCATTTCGCTCAAGGTCGATGCAGGGTGCTTGAGCAGGTAGCCCAGCAGCCACAGGTCCAGCGGGTGGACCTTGGCGATGAAGCCCTGGTCAGGCAGGTTATACCGCCCCGGGCCGTAGGCATCGTACATCTGTACCAGACGGTCGTCGGTCAGTTTGCTCTGGGCGAGCTTGCTGTCTTTGCTATGGGCCCGCACGAAGGCGTTGAACGTGGCCTGGCCAGCCTCAGGGAACAGGTAGCGGTGCACGGCCGCCAGGCGCTGGGGTGTCACGCGCATGCCGTCGAGGAAGGTGTCCAGGCGTTGCTGCGAGGTCTTGCGCTGGTACTTGCGCCAGAAACGCATCAGGTAGCTGGTCCCTTCCTTGTCGGCGAACTTTGCCAGGTACTCCTGCCGGCGCGGGTCAGCATCGTCCTTGAGCAGCGGCACCCTGTTCAAGGGCTGCTGATAGGTGACGTAGCGCACCACGTCGCGCATCAGGCGGATGAACGGCAGGTTGATCGATTCGCGCAGGGCGTCCTTGAGGGTAGGGTTGCGGCCGTTGTCTTCCTTGCGAAAGTTATTGAACACGTGCATGCCGCCGCCGGTGAAGAAGGATTCGCCAGTGCTGGCCGAATACTTGCGCTCAAGGGCGGCGTCGAGCATCGCGTCCAGGCTCTGGTTTCTGCTGTTTTGCATCAGCCAGTCCAGTGACCAGCGGCTGATGACGTCCAGGTCGGCGACCTCGACTTTCTTCAGCTCGGCCGCAGGCTTGCCGGCGTACTTGTCATGCAGCTCGGCGACGATTTCCAGGTAGGTGGTCAGCACCCGAAGCTTGGCGGTCGAACCCAGTTCCAGCTTGCTGCCTTCGTTGATGTCGAAGGGCTGGTCGGTGCTGTCCGTCTGGACCCGCACGCGTGAGCCATCGGCAGTGCGTTCGAACAGGGTGAAACTGTAGCTGACCTGGTCGGTGGTTTTGGCAGTCAGCAAACGCTCGCCAATCAGGCCGATCTGCGCGGCGAAGGCCGGGTCGGCCAGATGCTTGAGGTACTCGCTGACTTGCAGCTGCAGGTCAGCCTGCAAGGTGCTGGTGGCGGAAAGGTCCAGACGGTCGAGGTCGTACAGCGGGCGGTTGAGCATGGCCGAAAGACGGTTGCGGGCCAGGCTGATGCCCTTGTTGGTGACGATAGGCACGATGGTCGGCTGCGCGACCCAGTCACGGTAGACGGCCTTGCTGGCCAGCGCGGCATCGGCCAGCGCCTGAGGGATGATCTGGTTCGCTGCCAGCACACGAACGTGGGCGTCGGTCAGCTCGGCAAGTTCCACGCGCCCCTTGGAGAGGTAGTGCGATGGCCGGCGCTGGGCAATCATCAACGACAGCACCTGACGCAGCGCAAGGCCGCGGGCCGCCAGGCTCTGCGCATCCGTGGCGGTGTCATTGAGCGCGCGGTTGACGTGCTCGAAGTCTGCTCCATACCACACGCGCAGGCCTTCGGCCATGCCGTGGACTTCACCATGACCCGGCACGGCGGACAGCGGCACGCTGTTGAGGTAATCACGCACGATGCGCTGGCGCGCCTCGGTGGTGTCCGGTCCGCCCTGATAGGCGCGCACGCTGGCAGAAATCATCTGCCTGATCTTCTCGGCGCCCGACACGGTCAACCCGTCGGGTGAATGGCGGTACTTCTCCAGCTGGGTGGCCAGGGTACTGCCGCCGGCGGATTGGCCAGGCAGGGCCAGGTAGCGCGCGATCTGGCTGTAGGCAGCCTTGGCGAAACGCGGCCAGTCCACTGCCGGGTTATTGCGCGGATCACGGGTATCGAGCAGGTCGCGGTTCTCGATGAACAGCAGGCTGTTGACCACGACCGAGGGAATCGAGGCGAAGTCCGGGTACAGGTACTGGGGATACTGATACTGGTAGAGCATGTCGCCCCGGCAATCGGTAATCGCCAGACCTGCCTGGACCTTTTCGATATAGGGCGCGAACAGCCCATGATCGACGTAATTGACCAGCGCCGGCGAGAATCGCACTTGTTGGCTGATCAGGTAATCGCGCTTGAGCAGGCGCGGCAGGAACTCGCCGAGCGAGCTATAGCCCAGGCGCTTATCGAACGGTCCTTCGCCTGGGTACACGATCGCATCGCTGGGACCAGGCTGCAGCGAGTAGGTCAGGGTGCTCGCCAGCTTGCTGAACTCGCGCGATTGCAGCTCGGACGTGCGGAACTCTTCATAGGCCGCGAAGCCGACAGCGCCAGCGCCCACCAGCAGAATCAGGATGATCAGACGCCACCATAGCCGGCGCTGACGAGGGGACTTGGGTTCTGGCGTCTCGGCAGGCGTTTGTTCGGGTGCTTGCTTGGTGTTTGGTTCCGTTTGCCACAGTGCGCCCATAATCGTCTATCCAGCCAGGTATTTTCGTCTTGCTTGCCTGAAGCTTAGACGTTGCGCCGGGTATGTGAAAATTTTGTGGAAACTGCGGAATAAAGCGGGTGCGCGGCAGGGCCGCGCTCAAGCATTCAGGCGGCTACCTCGCTGTTGGGCTCAAAGCTGTCCGCTCGGGCCAGTTGCCACATGCGCGAATAGAATTGCCCATCGACCTCACCGGTCAGTAGCTCGCCCGGCTTGAGGAACACATGCATTTGCGAGAACAGCTTGATCTCGGTGGCTGAAATGCGCCGCACCAAGTGCTTGGCTTCGAGCTGCGACGGGTGTTCCAGCCCAGCTGCAGCCAGCATCTCGGCCAAGGCACGCAGGGTGTTGCGATGGAAGTTCAGCACCCGTTCGGCCTTGTCCGGCACCACCAGGGCACGTTGGCGCAGCGGATCCTGCGTGGCCACACCCGTCGGGCACTTGTTGGTGTGGCAGCTCTGGGACTGGATGCAGCCGATGGCGAACATGAACCCCCGCGCGGCGTTGGCCCAGTCCGCACCGATGGCCAGGACGCTGGCGATATCGAAGGCGCTGACGATCTTGCCGCTGGCTCCGAGCTTGATCTTGTCGCGCAGGTTCAAGCCCACCAAGGTGTTGTGCACGAACAACAGGCCTTCGCGCAGCGGCACCCCGATATGGTCGGTGAACTCCACGGGGGCGGCCCCGGTGCCGCCTTCCTTGCCATCGATCACGATGAAGTCAGGCAGGATGCCGGTTTGCAGCATGGCCTTGGCGATGCCCATGAACTCCCACGGGTGACCCAGGCAGAGTTTGAACCCCACGGGTTTGCCGCCCGACAGTTCACGCAGTTGGGCGATGAACTGCATCATTTCGATTGGCGTGGAAAACGCGCTGTGCCGCGATGGCGAGATGCAGTCCTCGCCCAGCGGGACGCCGCGGGTTTCGGCAATTTCCTGGGTGACCTTGTGTTTGGGCAGTATGCCGCCATGCCCAGGCTTGGCGCCCTGGCTCATCTTGACCTCGATCATGCGCACCTGCGGGCTGCGTGCCTGCGCGGCAAATGCCTGCGGGTCGAAACGTCCGTCCGAGGTGCGGCACCCGAAATACCCGCTGCCCAGTTCCCATACCAAATCACCGCCGTGCTCGCGATGGTAGGGGCTGATGCTGCCCTCACCGGTGTCGTGGTGAAAGTTGCCCAGTTTCGCGCCTTGGTTCAATGCGCGAATGGCGTTGGCGCTGAGCGAGCCAAAACTCATGGCGGAAATGTTGAAGATCGAAGCTGAATACGGCTGGCTGCACTGCGGGCCGCCGATGGTGATGCGAAAGCTTGCCGGGTCAGCCAACGGCGCCGGGCGCATGGAGTGGCCGATGAACTCGAAGCCGGACGCGTAGACGTCGATCAGGGTGCCGAACGGTTTGTCCGAGACCTGGTTCTTGGCCCTGGAGTAGACCAGCGAGCGTTGGGCACGGGAGAAGGGCAGGGCGTCGCTGTCTGCTTCGAGCAGATACTGGCGGATTTCCGGGCGAATGGTTTCCACCAGGTAGCGGATGTTGCCCAGGATCGGGTAGTTGCGACGCACGGCGTGGCGTTTCTGCAACAGGTCGAACAGGCCTATCAGGCTGAGCAGGCCGGTTGTCAGGGTGAAGGGCCACAGCCATTGGTGGTGGATCAATGGCAGGGTTGCCAGGGTAAACACGATGCAGATGGCGAACACCGCATAACGGCTGAGAAGTGACAGGCTCATACAGGGTCCTTGCGATGGCTCGGTCAGGCTCACGGCCTGGGTTGAGCCCCGACCATAGCCAACTTGTCCGTCCCTGCAAAGGCCGTGTCGCGCAGCAGCAACTGCCGCCACTGCGTCTGCTGCGCCGCGCAAGCCTCGACCAGGTAGTCGTAACGCTTGCCCACCCGCGCAGCCACCGGCACGCCGTCGCGGTAGAGCAGCCGGTTGCCGCTGGTGGCAGGTACCTTGGCCCCCGGCAGCAACGTGCCGATCAGGTTCAGCGGATCACTGGCGCTGACCACCACCAGTGTGCCGTCCGCCGCTTGCCGGCGAACCTGGCGCAGCATTGCCACGGCTTCGGGCAAGGCGAACTGTTCGCCGGACAATCCGGCAATGAAGCGCCCGCCCCGTATTTCCCCACGCGCCTCCAGGCGATGGTAGCAGCGCAGCAGATCACGCCAGGGCGGCAGCACATCGCTCTCACGCGCCAGCAGGCGCCAGCACATCACCCCGTAGCGCTGCAGCAGCAGGCGAGCAAGGTGTTCGATGCGCTGATCCTGATCCAGCTCGGCTTCGCTGCGCGCCAGCAGGGCCCAGCGCCCTGCATGGGCCATGCTGCTGGACAAGGGCAGGTGACCGAAGCGAGGCCGACGCGTGGTGCGCCGAGCGGCCGGGGTGATCAGGCTGCGCAGCCCGGTGAAGCTGTCGGCATTGGCCAGGCCTGCACCGACCAGCGCCTGCAAGGCCGTTTCCAGTTCGCTGGGGAGCAGGCGGGCCTCTTGGGCCAATTCGTCGAAGAACAGTGCACCCCGGGTTTTCAGGGCGTCATGCACCCGCTGGGCGCGTGGTCCCAAGGTGTCGAGACTCGGGGGTGGGGCCAGGCTTCGCCACAGCTGCAGGTGTTCGCGAGGCAGCAACACCACAGGCGTGCTGGCCACCGTGCTGGCTGACACGGTGCTTGCCAACCGGCTCCAGGCGAACTGCCCGCTGCGGCAAGCCTCGTCGAGCCAGCTGGGGCTGTAATCGCGTACGCGCGCCGGCAGCACGTCGGCTTCCCACGCCCCGGCCGCACTTGGAAATCCCTGCAGCTGGGCCAGCACAGCAGGCAGCGCCTGCGGCCCTTGCAACCGTTGCCCCGGATCAAGGTGTTGCCAGTGAAACAGGAAACGCATGAAGTCCTGCAGGCTGACGGGCTCGATCTCCCGGCGCAGGCGTTTGACGGTATAGCGGTGAATACGCGCCAGCAGGTGGCGTTCGCACCACTGTGTGGCTACTGCATCCGGGCTGAAATGGCCCCGTAGCACATGGCCTTGGGCCTCGAGCCGGGCCAAGGCCTGTTCCACCTCAGCGATGGGCTTGCCCAGCGGCGCCGCAAGCTGGGCGACGGTGACAGGCCCATGGCCGCTCAGCCGGGCACGCAGCAATTCGGGCAGCGCCAGGCCGTGGTCCACGGGCTGATCGAAGCCAGGCAGCGGTTCGACGGCAGGCACCAGAGGGCAATCGGGGTAGACGGCTTGCAACAGCGTCAGGCGCTCACGGGCCAGCCACAACGCCTGCTCAGGCAGGTAGACGGCCCGGCCCCGCTTGGCCAGCTGGTCAAGCAGCGTACGCCAGCGTGAGCCTGCCTGGGCTTCTGTCTGGCTGATGGCGCCCAGGCTCATCAGCGCTTCATGCATTTCATCAGCGTTGACCGGCTGCGGCCAAGCCTCGGCTGCCACCGCCGCGATCGCATCCGCATCCAGTGCACCCAGCTCATCGCCTGACTGCACATCCGCCCACCGGCGATTAAGGACCGCCTGGGTACGACGCTCTTCAATCGGGGCATCATCCAGAAAGGTGTAAGGCCTGGCGTTGAGAATGGCTGAGGCCAGCGGCGAGGGCGCCGGCAGGTCGCATGCCAGCAGGCGCACGGCACCGCTTTCCATGCGCCGCAGCAACACCAGCCAGCCCTTGCTATCCATGGCGTCGTGCAGGCAGTCGTCGAGGGTCTGACGAACCAGTGGGTGGTCCGGCACCTGCCGTTCACCGGGCAGATTCTCAAGGCAGGCGATCTGATCGGGGAATACCGAGGCGATCAGGTCCTCGCTTTTCATGCGCTGGATCTGCGGCGCAACTTTGCGACCACCGGCAAAACGCGGCAAGGCCATCGCCACACCCGCGTTCCAGCGCCAGCGCACACCGAACAGCGGGGCGTCGAGCACGGCCTGGATCAGCACCTGCTCGGCGCTGCGGCTGTCGAGGTAGCGCCACACTTCGTCGAGGGCGAAGCTGTGGCTGGTTGACAGCGACAGCACGATGGCATCTTCACTGGCTGCCGCTTGCAGCTCGACATTGAAGGTACGGCAGAACCGCTTGCGCAGGGCCAGCCCCCAAGCGCGGTTGATGCGGCTGCCGAACGGCGAGTGAATGATCAGCTGCGTGCCGCCTGACTCGTCGAAGAAGCGCTCCATCACCAGGGTGTCCTGGGAGGGCAGGGCGCCCAGTACCTGCCGCGTACGGGCCAGGTAGTCGAGCAACTGTTCGGCACAGCTGGCGTCCAGTTCGAAGGTGGCTTGCAGCCAGGCCAGCACGTGCGGCAGCGAGCCACCGGCGTGTTGCAGGCGGTCATCGATCTGCCCTTGCAGCCTGGCCACGGCAGCGCTGAGCTCGCGGCTGCGCCCAGGGGCTTCGCCTAGCCAGAACGGGATCGTGGGGGGCTGGCCGTGTGCGTCTTCGACCCGGACTCGCCCGGCCTCCACGCGCAGGATGCGATAGGACGCATTGCCCAGCTGGAAGATGTCGCCAGCCATGCTCTCCACGGCGAAGTCTTCGTTGACGCTGCCGATGTTCAGCGCCTGGGGGTCGAGCATGACGGCGTAGTCGGCATTGTCGGGAATCGTCCCGCCACTGGTCAAAGCGGTGAGCTGGCTGCCACGGCGCCCTCGAACCATGCCGCTGACCGCATCGCGGTGCAGGTACGCGCCGCGCACGCCCTGACGGCCGTTGTAGCCTTCGGCAAGCATGCCGAGCAAGGCGTCGTAATGTTCGTACGCCAACGTGTCGAACGGCATGGCCTGGCGCAGGCAGTCGAACAGCGCTCGCTCGTGCCAGGTCTGGTTGCTGGCCTCGGCGACGATCTGCTGGGCCAGTACATCCAGCGGCGCCTGCGGTACCTGTACTTCATCCAGCTCGCCGCGGCGCACGCAATCGAGCAGCGCCACGCACTCGATCAGGTCGTCTCGCGATGTCGCGAACAACCGTCCTTTGGGCACCCCGTCCACCTGATGCCCAGCACGCCCCACGCGCTGCAGGAACGCTGCGATCGAGCCGGGTGAAGCGACCTGGCACACCAGGTCGATGTCGCCGATGTCGATGCCAAGTTCCAGCGAGGCCGTGGCCACCAGCACCTGCAGCTCGCCGGCCTTCAGGCGCTGCTCGGCACTCAGGCGCCTCTCCTTGGACAGGCTGCCATGGTGAGCGGCCACCGCCGCCGCGCCCAGCCGATCGCTCAGGTGACGGGTGATACGCTCAGCCAGCCGCCGGGTGTTGACGAACACCAGGGTGGTGCGATGCGCACGGGCCAGTTCGGCCAAACGATCGTAGACCAGCCCCCAGGCATCCTGGTCGAGCACCGCCCCCAGTGGCACGGGTGGGATTTCGATGGCCAGGTCACGTTGACGCGCGTGCCCCACATCGACGATGGCGCAGGCCCGCCCGCTGCCCACCAGAAACTGCGCCACGCGTTCGACCGGACGCTGGGTGGCAGACAGGCCGATGCGTCGCAGCGGACGGTCGCACAACGCTTGCAGGCGTTCGAGGGTCAGCGCCAGGTGGCAACCGCGCTTGTTGCCGGCCAGGGCATGGATCTCATCGACGATGACGGTGTGCACCGTGCGCAGGCCTTCACGTCCAGAGGCCGAACCCATCAGCACGTACAGGGACTCCGGGGTCGTGACTAGAATGTGCGGCGCCTGCTTGCGCATGGCGATACGTTCTTTCTGGGGCGTATCACCGGTGCGCACCGCCGTGGTGATGGTGGGGGCTGCGTGCCCTTGCGCTTGGAGCGCGCGCTGGATGCCCTCCAGCGGTACTTGCAGGTTCAAACGGATGTCGTTGGACAGGGCTTTCAAGGGCGATACATAGACGATTTGCGTGGTGGCGTGCAATGTGCCGCCCTGCTCCAGCCCCTGGCGAAACAGCGCGTCGAGCACTGCCAGGAATGCACTGAGCGTCTTGCCTGAGCCGGTCGGCGCTGCCAGCAGCACGGATTGTCCCGCCTGGATGAGCGGCCAGGCCTGGGCCTGGGCATCGGTCACCGACGGATAATGGCCTGAGAACCAGGCCGCAACGCCTGGATGGAACAGCTCAAGTACTGGATGGTTCGCGGCAGGAAGCGTCATGAGAAGGTTATGAAGGGTACAGGCCAGGTTGGCAAGTGACCGTTCGTCCGCCTGTGTCCGAGCCTGGCAGTGGCCTTGTCACGGTCGGGGAGGCATGGGATGCTCGCCGCCCATTTTCAGGGAGATCACCCATGGCCAATATCATCCGCATTGCCGCCGCATTATTGCTGGACCCGCAAGGTCGCACCCTGCTGGTGCGCAAGCGCGGCACCCAGGCATTCATGCAGCCGGGCGGCAAGATCGATGCAGGCGAAACCCCGGTTCAGGCGCTTGCCCGGGAGCTGCTCGAGGAACTGGGCCTGCAGATCGACCCCGCCAAGGCCGTGCGCCTTGGCCAGTTCAGTGCCCCGGCCGCCAATGAGCCGGGGTTCGAGGTGCAGGCCGAGCTGTTCCGGGTGGACTGCGCGGCAGCGGTACTGCCGGCGGCCGAAATCGAGGAGATCACTTGGCTGGCCGCTGACCAGACGCCAGAAATGCCCTTGGCGCCCTTGACCCGTGATCTGATCCTGCCGCTATACCACCAGTTGCTCAGCGTACCGCGCTGACACCGTCGAGGGTGGCGAACGAAGTGTCCTTGGCCGTCAGTAGAAAATCGCGCATGTAGGGCGCATCGAGCATGTCGGTGCGCACGGCCGCGTAGAGTGTCGCGAACAGGCCTTTTTCGCCCAGGCGCTTGCCTTTGACGTAGCCGCGAGAGCTGTATTCGTGCAAGGCCCAATGGGGCATGCCGCACACGCCCCGGCCGCTGGCCACCAACTGCATCATCATGACCGTGAGCTCGGAGGTGCGTACGGCCGCAGGTTCGATGTCGGCTGGCTCCAGGAAGCGGGTGAAGATGTCCAGACGGTCGCGTTCCACCGGGTAGGTGATCAGGGTCTGGTCCGCCAGGTCCTGGGGCACCATGTAGGGTTTGCTGGCCAACGGGTGTTGGTTGGCCACTGCCAGCATGGCTTCGTAGGTGAACAGAGGAACGTAGGTGATGCCGGCCAGGTCCAGGGGATCGGAGGTCACCACCAGGTCCAGGTCGCCACGGGCCAAGGCGGGCAAGGGCGCGAACGCGAAGCCTGACGCCAAGTCCAGTTCCACTTCAGGCCAGGCATCACGGAACTGATCGATGGTGGGCATCAGCCACTGGAAACAGCTGTGGCATTCGATGGCCATGTGCAAGCGACCGGCCGTGCCCCCCGCCAGTCTGGCGATATCGCGCTCGGCGCCACGCAACAGGGGAAGCGTGGCGTCGGCCAGTTGCAGCAGGCGCAGCCCGGCGCTGGTGAAGCGAATGGGCTTGCTCTTGCGCACGAACAACGTCAGGCCCAGGCGCTCTTCCAGCTCCTTGAACTGGTGTGACAGGGCCGACTGGGTCAAGTGCAACCGCTCGGCCGCTTCGACCAGGCTGTCTGCCTCGCGCAGGGCATGAAGGGTTTTCAGGTGGCGAATCTCCAGCACAGCTGACTCCGGGGGTAAGGCTGAGGGTGAACATCATGGAGTTGAGTTTCCCTCATGTTGCCGCCGCTGTCGACCGTGCCTTGCCTATCGACTGAGACGGTGCAGCGCCTGGGTAACTCAACCAAGCCCGTATTTCTTGACCTTGTCGAACAACGTGGTCTTCGCCATGCCCAACTCCTGGCTCGCCTGGCTCAAGTTGCCGCCGGTGCGCTGCAAGGCGTCACTGAGCAGGTTGCGCTCGAAGGCCTCCACAGCTTCGGCAAAGCCCAGCCCTTGGCTGCTGGTGCCCGTAGGGCCTTTCTTGAAGGCGGGCAGACCCAGCGCATAGCGCTCGGCCACGTTACGCAATTCGCGAACGTTGCCCGGCCAGTCGTGGGCCATCAGCCGTGACAGGGTCTGGCTGTCCAGAGTGGGCGTCTCTCGGTCGAACCGCAGGGCCGATTGTTGAAGGAAGTGTTCGAACAGCTGCAGGATGTCTTCGCGGCGTTCGCGTAGCGGTGGCAGTTCGAGGGTCACCACGTTCAGACGGTAATACAGGTCGCTGCGGAACTGCCCGCTCTGACCCAGGCTGTCGAGGTCGGCCTTGGTCGCCGCAATGAGCCGGCAATCCACTGGAATGCTCTGGTTCGAGCCGAGCCGTTCCAGGGTACGCTCCTGTAACACCCGCAACAGTTTGATCTGGAGGTTGATCGGCATGCTTTCCACTTCATCGAGGAACAGCGTGCCGCCGTTGGCGTGCTCGATCTTGCCGATGCGGCGTTTGCCAGCACCGGTGAAGGCGTTGGCTTCGTGGCCGAATATCTCGCTCTCGAACAGGTTCTCTGGCAGGCCACCGCAGTTCAGTGCCACGAAGGGCTGGCCCTGGCGACGGCTGAAGTCGTGCAGGCAGCGGGCCACCAGTTCCTTGCCGGTGCCTGTTTCACCCTCGATCAGCACATTGGCAGAAGTGTCCGCCACGTTGGCGATCAGTTCGCGCAGGTGCTGCATGGCGGGCGAGCGCCCGATGATGCGCCCTTCCAGGCTGCTTTGCCCGGCAAGCTGGCGGCGCAGCGCCGACACTTCGCGGGACAGACCGCGCTGCTCGAGCGCACGGCGCACCACATCGACCAGCCGCTCGGGCGAGAAGGGCTTTTCCATGAAGTCATACGCGCCGTTGCGCATGGCGCCGACGGCCATGTCGATATCGCCGTGCCCGGTGATCAGGACGACTGGCAGGCTGCGATCGCGTGCCTTGAGACGGTTGAGCAGCTCTAGGCCATCGATACCCGGAAGGCGAATGTCACTGACCACGATGCCGGCAAAATCATCGCCAATGCGTTCGAGCGCCTGTTCGGCACTGCCCACGCCTTCGCAACCGATGTCCTCCAGCGCCAGTGCCTGCTGGCAGCCAAGAAGGACATGGGGGTCGTCTTCGACGATCAGAACGGTAAGGGGCGCTTGGGTCATGGAAAGTCTGCCGATTCGGTGGGGGTGGATGCCAAGGGCAGGATCAGCACGAAGGCTGTGCCGCCGCTGGCAGGATGCTCGACACTGAGGCTGCCCTTGGCGGCCGCAGCAAGGCTGGCCGAGAGGGTCAGGCCCAGGCCAAGGCCATCGTCGCCCGGCTTGGTGGTGAAGAACGGTTCGAAAAGATGCTTGCGTGCCTCCGGATCGATACCATGGCCGTTGTCGCGCACCTGCAAGCGGTACTTGTCACCTTGCAGTTCGCCTTCGAGCCACAAGGCCGGCTGGGGCTGGACAGCCATGGCATCCAGGGCGTTGCCGATGAGATTGACCAGAATCTGCTCCAGGCGGGTCTGGTCGATGGCCAACTGCAGGTCTTCGTAATCGCGGTGTACCTGTAGGTGGCTGCTATTGATGCGTTCTGCCAGCACCTGCAGGCTGGCTTCGACCGCCTTGGCCACTGCGGCCTGGCCGCTGTCGTCGCTGCGTCGGGCGAATGAACGCAGGCTGGCGGTGATGCGGCCCATGCGGTCGACCAGGCCATTGATGGTGCGCAGGTTGGTACTGGCGGTATCCAGAGCGCCGCGTTCGATGAACCGAACGGTATTGCCCGACAAGGTACGCAGCGCCGCCAAGGGTTGATTGAGCTCATGGGCAATACTGGTGGACATCTGCCCGATGGCCGCCAGTTTGCCAGCCTGCACCAGTTCGTCTTGGGCCTGGCGCAGGGTCTGCTCGGCATGACGGCGCTCGCGTATCTGCCCCTTGAGCCGCTCATTGCTGGCCCGCAGGTCGGCCGTACGCTCGGCGATGCGACGCTCAAGCTGGCTATTGGCTTGCTCCAGCGCCTCGCGGGCTGCCAGGCGGGTGGCGATGACTTTGCGTCGCTCGTTCCAGGCGATGCCCAGAATGGTCAGCAAGGCAAACGCCACGCCAACCAGAATACCTTGCACCATGGACTCGCGGCGCAGGTCCTGAAGCGGCGTCAGCAGCGTGAAGTGCCAAGGCGTATCGACCAGGCGACGTGTCTGGGCCAGGTAGGCCACCTCATGCGGGTTGCCCTGGGCCGTTTCGCTGTTGGCCGGGAAGGTCAGCTTTTCCACCCCGTCGGCCAGGGTCTCGCGCCCCAGCGGTTGCAGCTCGTTGAGCGGCCACCAGTAGTATTGCAGGCTGCGCGCCAGGCGCTCCTTGGTTTGCGGGGTCAGCGGACGGACTGATTTGAGGCGTCGAGCCGGATCGCTGGAAAGAATGATGATCCCGTTCTCGTCGCTGACGAACGCTTCCAGGCGGGCGCGCTGCCAACGTTCCTCCAAGGTATCGAGGCGCACCTTGATCACGGCCACGCCGATGATCTTGCCATGCTCCTCGAGCCCATGGGCCAGGTAGTAACCGGCTTCGCCCGTGGTGCTGCCGATGCCGTAGAAACGCCCCGGTTCGCCACGCACGGCGGTCTGGAAATACGCGCGAAACGACAGGTCTTCACCCAGGAAGGAGTCGGTATCGCGCCAGTTGCTGGTGGCCTGCACCCGCCCCTGGGTGTCGAGCACGAAGATCGCGCGGCTGCGGCTGCGCCGGTTGAGGCCTTCGAGGTATTCGTTGACGGTTTGCCGTGAACCTCCATCAGGGTCGGTCAGCAGGTGCGACACACTGTCTTCGAGTTCCAGCAGGCTGGGAAGGTAGGTGTACTTGCTGATCTCGCTTTCGACCGTGCGTGCATGCAATTCCAACTGGCGTTCGCCATTTTCACTGAGCACCCGTATGCCGTTGCTCTCGCTGATCAGGAACCCGGCCATGCCCAGCCCGACCATCAGCAGGACGATCAGCGGTGGTAACAGCAGTTGGCGAACAAGGCGGGCTTTCACGGCAGGCTTGGCAGGTAACAGGAGCGAGGGGTCGCATTTCATCACAGTGACCTCGTCACGACCAGCGCCCGCTGCCCGCAAGGGCGGCGGGGCCGAGCGGCTCGATGAGGCAGGATCAGTGCTGAAGGATCTTGCTCAGGAAGTGCTGGGTGCGTTCGTGACGGCCTTCGGGGTTGCCGAAGAAGTCTTCCTTCTGGCAATCCTCGATGATGTTGCCCTTGTCCATGAAGATCACGCGGTTGGCCACTTTGCGAGCAAAGCCCATTTCGTGGGTCACGCACATCATGGTCATGCCTTCGTGGGCAAGCTCGACCATCACGTCCAGCACTTCGTTGACCATCTCCGGGTCCAGGGCCGAAGTAGGCTCGTCGAACAGCATGACGATCGGGTCCATGGACAATGCGCGCGCGATGGCGACCCGTTGCTGCTGACCGCCGGACAACTGCCCGGGATGCTTCTTGGCGTGGGCACTCAAGCCGACGCGGTCGAGCAAGGCCAGGCCCTTCTTGGTGGCTTCGGCCTCACTGCGGCCCAGCACCTTGCGCTGGGCAATGGTCAGGTTTTCGGTGATGGTCAGGTGCGGGAACAGCTCGAAATGCTGGAAGACCATGCCCACGCGCGAGCGCAGCTTGGGCAGGTTGGTCTTGGCGTCGGCGATCGAAGTGCCGTCGACCACGATGTCGCCCTTCTGGAAAGGCTCCAGCGCGTTCACGCACTTGATCAGGGTGGACTTGCCCGACCCCGAGGGACCGCATACCACCACCACTTCACCTTTCTTGACCTCGGTGCTGCAGTCGGTCAGCACCTGGAAGTCCCCGTACCACTTGTTGACGTTCTTGATGGAAATCATACGGTGATCCTTTTTTGCAGGCGCTTGACCAGCCACGAAGCGGAGAAGCTGATGATGAAATACACGATGCCGGCGAAGATCAGGAACTCGTGGGAGCGCCCGATGATGTCGCCGTTGGAGCGTGCCGAGTTGAGGAAGTCGACCAGGCCTACCGTGTAGACCAAGGACGTGTCCTGGAACAGGATGATGCTCTGCTGCAGCAGCAACGGCGTCATCT
This sequence comes from Pseudomonas fulva NBRC 16637 = DSM 17717, assembly GCF_000730565.1. Taxonomy (GTDB): domain Bacteria; phylum Pseudomonadota; class Gammaproteobacteria; order Pseudomonadales; family Pseudomonadaceae; genus Aquipseudomonas; species Aquipseudomonas fulva. The sequence continues at coordinate 40,888 of NZ_BBIQ01000016.1, forward strand.
TGCGGAAGGCCTGGGGCAGGATGATCAGGCGCATGGTCTGGCCATAGGTCATGCCCAACGCCTGGGCTGCGCCCATCTGGCCTTTGGATATCGACTGCACACCGGCACGCACGATTTCGCAGAAGTAGGCCGCCTCGAACATCATGAAGGCGACCACGCAGGAGGTGAAGGCCCCCACCGGCGTATCCTGCCCAGTGATCCAGCGCAGCACGAACGGCACCGCCAGGTAGAACCAGGTGATCACCAGCAGCAGCGGGATCGAACGAAAATAGTTGACGTAGGCGCCGGCCAGCCTGGACAGCAGTTTATTCGACGACAGGCGCATCAGCGCCAGCAGGGTGCCCAGCACGATGCCGCCGATGACGCCCATCACCATCAATTGCAGGGTCATGGCCATGCCATCCCAGAGGGCGGGCAGGGCGGGGATGATTTCGCTGAAATCCAGGTCCATTTACTTGCCCCCCACAGAGATCAGGCCAGGTACGGCCACTTTCTTCTCGACGATACGCATGAGCAGCATCAGGCCCATGTTGAGGGTGAAATAGATCAACGTGGCCAAGGTGAACGCTTCGAACAGGTTCGCCGAGAACTCGGCAGTCTGCTTGGTTTGCGCCAGCAGCTCCATCAGGCCGATCAACGAAGCCACCGAGGAGTTCTTGAACACGTTCAGGAATTCGGAGGTAAGTGGCGGAATGATGATGCGGTAGGCCTGTGGCAGCAGCACGTTGGTGTAGATCTGCGGCAGGCTGAAACCCATCGCTCGCGCGGCGGCTTCCTGGCCACGCGGCAGGGCCTGGATGCCGGTGCGAACCTGTTCGCACACGCGCGCGGCGGTGAACAGGCCCAGGCACACGACCACACTGATCAAGGCCGACGTGGTCGGGTTCAAGTCCTGCTTGAACCATTCCTGCAGCCCCTCTGGCAGCAGGTCCGGCACCAGGAAGTACCAGATGAACAGCTGCACCAGCAAAGGCACGTTGCGGAACAGCTCGACGTATGCGGTTGCGATACCGGAAACGAGCCGGTTAGGCACGGTTCGCATCACGCCCAGGATCGACCCCAGCAGCAAGGCGATGATCCAGGCGGAAATGGCGATGGCGATGGTCCACCCCAGGCCGGTGATGTACCAGTCCAGATAGGTTTCGCTGCCCACGCCAGTGGACTTGAAGAATACGCCCCAGTCCCAGTTGTAATTCATCGGGATTTCCCCTCAGACGATTGTTTCACAGGCACCTTCCAGCATCCGAGGGCAAACTGCCCTCGGATGAAAGGTTAGACACTAACGGGGAGCCTGCCCGTTTAATTCGCGCCTTGCAGCGCGGCAGGCTCCAGGCTGGGGGTCAGGATTTCTTCTCGTCCGCCGCCTTGTCGGTCGGCTCGGCGATCAGCTTCTTGAGCTCGTCGCTCATTGGGAACTGCAGGTTCAGGCCTTTAGGCGGGATTGGCTGCTGGAACCACTTGTCGTAGCTCTTGTTGACTTCACCGGACTTGAAGTAGCCAATGATCGCGTCATCCACGGCCTTCTTGAAGGGCTCATCACCCTTGCGCACCATGCAACCGTAGATTTCGTAGGATTGCGGCGTACCGGTGATGACCCAGTCCGACGGCTTGCGAGCCTTGGCCATTTCGCCAGCGAGCAGCGCGTCGTCCATCATGAAGGCCACAGCGCGACCGCTCTCGAGCATGTTGAAGGCTTCACCGTGGTCCTTGGCGGAGATCACGTTCATCTTCATCTGCTTGTCGGCGTTCATGGCCTTGAGGAGGCGTTCGGAGGTGGTGCCCGCGGTGGTCACCACGTTCTTGCCAGCCAGATCTGCGAAGTCCTTGTAGGCCGGCTGGCCGTCCTTGACCTTGGTCAGCAGACGGGTGCCAACCTCGAAGATACCCACCGAAAAGCTGACTTGCTGCTGGCGCTCGACGTTGTTGGTGGTGGAGCCGCACTCCAGGTCGACGGTGCCGTTCTGCACGAGCGGGATGCGGGTCTGGGAAGTGACCAGGTTGTAGCGGACCTTGATGTCGGTACCCAGTTGCTTCTTCAGGGCCTCGACGACGGCCAGCTGGATATCGTGGGAGTAGCCGACGGGCTCTGGCTTGCCGGCCAGGTAGGAAAACGGGATGGAGGAGTCGCGGTGGCCCAGGGTGATGGTGCCTGAATCCTTGATCTTCTTCAGGGTGCCGGTGAGTTCTTCGGCCATGGCCGGCGAAGCGATCACAGCAGCCGCGATGGCGGCGCCCAGCAATTGACGAACGATACGCATCAAATTTTCCTCGACGTGTTTGTTTTTTTTATGGAGCCGTTGGCGGACTCTTTCGTTCAACGGATACGGCAGCGGTTGCATCCGGTTGAATGGATATGAGCAGAAGTCGTGCCAAGGTCCGTGAAGCATGTTAGCCCCGCTGAAAGCAAGGGCGTTAGCCTTGTTCGACTAATTCGAGTTTTTCAGCAGGGTCGGAAATTCGAATTACCGTCATTTTTATGTTCGGTTATCCGAATGAGTGCTCACCATTGTGCACCTAGCCATATGTATATGTAACACCTGTCCATGACAGCTCGATGTTCTGCTGCGGCATTTCCCAGACCAGAGGAAGATCCGTGGCAGATAACGCACTACCTCACGTTTCCGTTGATGCGCTCGTGGCGAGCGCGTTGCCGGCTTGGCTGACCAGCGCCGATCCAGACCTGCTCAGCACGTTCCATCGTGCGCTCGAGCTTGAACAGTTGTCCTGCGAGGCGGTCAAGGTGCGTCTGAAAACGTTGCCTGGGCTGCAGACCTTTGCCCGCCCATTGCTTCAGGAGGCGCTGCGAGCCATGGGCTTGGGCGAGGTGAATGTGGATACCGCTCGGGTGGTGGTGCACGACAGGCTTGCGATGCCCAGTGCCGCCCCTCGGCTGCACACACCCATGAAGGTGATTTACAGCAATGAATCGCTGTTGATGGCCGCGTTACACAACTTTCATGAAAGCGAGACCCATCCCGGCCTGCACCGGCGCGCTCAATTGCAGAAGGCAGACGGCACTGTACTGCCGCTTTCCTTCGAAGCGTTTGCTCGCCTCTGCCGGCAGCTGGATCTGGGCGGGCGGTACCAGCAGCAGCTGCATACGTGCCTGTTCCCCAAGGCGCGTCCCCCGGCACCCGCCGATTTTGGGCAGCGTGCAGTGGAACAGATTTTCGAGGAGCGCCTACGCGCGGCGCTTGATGTTGCAGTCAGGATGGCCAGGCTCAAAGGGCAGCTGACCGATCAAGACTACCTCACACTTCTGCCGCTGATAGCCCGCAAGCCGACGGTACCGGCCGTGGCTCAAATGTTCCAGGCGTTCGAGCTATTCGTCTTGGGCAAGCGCGTTCAGCGTTGCCTGGTCATCGAGCTTCGCGCGGCGGCAAATGGGCCCGTGCACGGCCTGATAAGCTGGTTTTCCAATGACCCGGCCGAGCCCATCGGGCGGCATGCGAACTGGACTGGATTGTACGAACACCTCGGCATGCGGCTGCGTGAGCGTCGATATACACAGTACTTTGCCGGCTTGATTGCTCAGCGCGAGCGGCCTGCGTTTCTGGCCCAGCTGGCGCAGTTGAACAAATCCTCGACTGGTCTTACACCGCTCGCCCTCGATGGTCGGCATTTCGCAATAGAAGGCTCTGTCTTTGCCTGCCTGCGCAAGCGCTTGCTCGATGCAATGATCGATGATGCCCGGGTACTTGCCGTTCCCACAGGCGACCTGACTCAACTTGAGCGGCACGAGCGCATCGACGCCTTGAAAGGGGCAGGGCTGGATGCGCTTACCCTGGCCGCGCTGTTCGTCCCCGGCTTGGGCGAAGTTTTATTTGTTGCGGCTGCGGTGGACGTCGTGCGCGAAGTCTATGACGGTTACGAAGCTTGGCAGATAGGCGACAGGCAGCAAGCGCTGGCGCATGTGTTCAATGTGGCCCAGGTCGTGGCCACGGGCGCGCTGCTGGGTGCTGCGCAGCCATTGTTCGGCGGCGCGCTCGAGCGCATCGGTTTGGTCGACGGCCTCACGCCGGTCATGGCCGGCAACAGGGGATTGCGGCTAAAAAAGATGCCGGCGTCGGCCCACTACCTGGAGCATCCGGGGGAATTGATACGCAGCTTTGGCGCCGATCTTGAGCAAGTGTCGGACGTGGACGCCGACGCGCTGGTGCATATCACCGGCCTGACGCCCGAACACTTGCGCAGCCTGCGGGTACACGAGGAACCGGCGCCAGCGCGGTTCAGAGAAGCGCAGGCACGGCACCTGCTGTATGGGCAGGGGCCGACATCAGAGCTGTTGGTCGAGCAAGCGCTGACGCATTCAGTGGGCGAGCCAGGCGTTGGCGTGGATACGCTCACTCGCGACTTCACCGGCCTGTCAGTGCCACTTGCGCAAGAAATCGTGGAATGCGCGACCACAGAACAACTTGAAACGCTGATGAGCGGCAAGGTCCCCCTGCCGCTTGCTGAGCGGGCGCGTTGGGCAGTGCGTGAAAGCCGCATCGATCGCGCGCTGTTGGGCTTCGAGCATGAGCAGGCCACCAACCTGGACACACTGCGCCTGGCGCTGGCGCTGATCGATGAAACATCGCCATGGCCTGTGTCGATGCGTATCGAGGTGCGCCTGGGTGAGGCCCAGGGCAAGCTCGTGGCCTCCCACGGCCCAGTTGACGCACAGCGCACCGAGGTGATCGTGCAGACCAGCGGAGGATATCAGTTGCAGGCACGTTCGATTCAGGCCGTGGATCAAGGACTGCTGGCGTGTTTGCTGCAGACCCTGGATGAAACCCAGAAAACCGCCTTCGGCGGTTCATCGGTTACGGCTGTCGAATTGGCGGAAAACCTGCTGCACAGGGCGGCTGTCGATCGGGGCAAAACGGCCCAGTCACTGGGCATGGTGGCTCTGGGTGGCCGATTCAACCCGCCTCGCCGACTCCAGGATGGTCGTATTGGTTACCCCCTCAGCGGGCGAGGGGAGAGCAGCCGGCAAGCACTACGCCGGGGCATACACCGCATCTACCCGACGCTGACCGAGAGCCAGATGGACGCCTACCTGGAGCAATTGACCGAGCGCGACGTGAATTTATGGGACCACTTGAGCGATCTCGAAGGGCGACTGGCACGTTTGCGTGAGTCCCTCGCCTCCTGGGAGAGCCAACGCAATGGTTTCATCGATGGGCGCCGCCGACGCAGGGTTGCCACCCAGATCCGCCGCGCTTGGCGACGCAAGACAGTTGGGTCCGGGAACGATGAGTATGTGCTGCGTATACAGGGCGAGCAGGTGGGCACGCTACCTGACCTGCCTGACGACATCGATTTCAATCACGTGCGGCAATTGAGCCTGCGCAACTTGGCGCTTATCAACGTCAGCGACAACTTTCTCAAGCGCTTCCCGCACCTGCAGGTGCTCGATCTGCGCGGCAACCAGTTGACGCAGCTGCCGACCGGCCTCAGTGACCTGGAGCAGTTGCGGGTATTGCGGTTCGATGACAATCGAATCGTACTTCGACCTGACAGTGACACGGCACTGACCAGACTGACCCACCTTGAGTACATTAGCTTGAGCGGTAATCCGATCGGCAGAATACCGAACCTGTCTCCCCTACGTCATCTGCGTACGATTTCACTGCGCAACACAGGCCTGTTGAACATCCCGCAGCGCCATCAATTACTGTGGCGCGGCCTGATGGACATCCGGGAAAACCAGATTCGTGAGGTCAACGAGCATCTGCAGATGCTCGGAGAACACATCCAGCAAATGTCCCTGCACGACAATCCGTTGGACGAAGCCAGTCAGCAAGCACTCGCCACTGCAAACGAGGGCTCGCTCGCGCCGCGCACCCATGCCCAGGTGTCCATTGACGACGAGCTGCGAGACAGCTGGATTGGACCGGCCAAGCCAGACATTCGCCATCGATATGAAGGCATCTGGAACGCCTTGCTTGACGATGAGGGCTCTGCCGATCTCTTCCGGTTCCTTGCCGACTTTGCCGAATCTGACGATTTCCATGAACGCCCGCCATACTACCGCGCACGCATATGGCGCATTCTCGAATTGTGTGCTGAAAGTACGGATGTCCGCGAATCGGTCTACCTGCAGACCCAAGGCCCGCAGACCTGCGAAGACCGTTTGTTGCTACTGCTCAGTCAACTTGAGGTGAGAACGCTTATTGCCGTTCATACGGCTGGGGCGAGTGCCGGGCAGACTGAGCGCGAACTCCTGCGCCTTGGGCGTTCGCTGTATCGTCTGGACCAGGTGGACAGTATCGCCGCTCGGCATATCGAGCGTATGCGGCGCGATCCCTATGCGAGGGTGGATGACATCGAGGTGTACCTGGCTTACCGGGTCAATCTGGCGAACCGCTTGGGGTTACCGGCTCAACCAACTTACATGAATTACCCGGAATTCAGCGATGTCAGCAGTCGGCAGATCAGGCTGGCCGGAGAGCGGGTACTGGCGGGCGAGAGTTTGGATGTACTGGCCGCGGCACTGGCGCAACGCGAGTTCTGGCAGTCGTTTGTACGCAGTCATTACCGCGAACGTTTCGAGGCGCTGGCTGCACCGTTTCACCAACGGCTCGAAACCGCCGAGCGCACCGTCGGCGAACACGGGGAGCAGGTCTATCTTCAACAGGCTGCTGCCTTGAAGGCTGAGCTCGATGCGCACGAGCAGGCGCTTTACCACGAGCTGGCCGTCGAGGCCTACAGCCGCCTGTGAGCATGTGCTGACAGGCGGCACATCTGGGTCAGGCAGCTTGACTGCGCTGCGTTGCCTTTTCCAGGTACTGGCTAAGGGTGTTCTGTTCGGCTTCGGTGGTGAACAGCCCAAGCTTGGTACGACGCCACAGGATATCTTCAAGGCTGGTAGCCCACTCATGCTCGCGCAGGTAATCCACCTCGCGGGCAAACAGCCCTGCACCGATGGCCTGACCCAGGTCCTGCGGGCCTTCAACGCCTGCCAGAAGCGTCCAGACGCGGCTGCCATAGGTGCGTGCCCAGCGCTGGGCAATGGCCGGGGCAAGCCAGGTATGCCGAGCAAGCAAGGCTTCTTCAAGTGCCTGCGGCGTGGTCATGTCCTCACCGCCCGGCAGGGTTGATTCGGCTGTCCAACTACCGCCCATCTGGCTGAAGAACGGCTTGAGTTCGGCCATGGCCGATTCGGCCAGCTTGCGGTAAGTGGTGAGCTTGCCACCGAAGACCGAGAGCAGGGGGGCTTCACCGTGGGCGGCCGACAGTGCCAAAGTGTAGTCGCGGGTAACGGCCGATGGGTTGTCCGATTCGTCATTGCACAGAGGGCGAACGCCTGCATAGGTGCTGAAAATGTCACTGCGCTGAAGCTGATGATTGAAGTGGGCGTTGACCACGTTGAGCAGGTAGTCGGTTTCCTGATCGGTGATCGCCACCTTGGCAGGATCGCCCGTGTATTCACGGTCGGTGGTGCCGATCAGTGTGAAACGATCAAGGTACGGAATGCAGAAAACGATGCGCTGGTCTTCGTTCTGCAGAATGTAGGCGTGCTCGCCTTCATACAGCCTAGGGACGATCAGATGACTCCCCTGGATCAGACGGATCCCATAAGGGGCGTCCAGTTTCAGGTCGTTCTTGATGAACTGCGCCACCCATGGGCCGGCGGCGTTCACCAGGCCCTTGGCACGCACCGTCCGGGTGCTGCCGTCGGCGTGTTGCACTTCTACTTCCCAGAGGGCGCCGACACGTTTGGCGCCCAGGCACAGCGTCTGGGTGTGAATGTGCGCGCCATGTTCACGGGCAGCCATGGCGTTGAGGACCACCAGGCGAGCATCATCGACCCAGCAGTCGGCATATTCGAAACCACGGGTGATGGCCGGCTTGAGCGCAGAGCCAGCGCCAAATCGCAGGCTGCGCGAGGCGCCCAGCCGCTTGCGCTTGCCCAGGTGGTCGTACAGGAACAGGCCAGCACGGATCATCCAGGCAGGGCGCAAATGGGGACGATGGGGCAGCACGAAGCGCATGGGTTTGACGATGTGCGGTGCCTTGGCCAACAGGACTTCGCGTTCGGCCAGGGCCTCGCGTACCAGACGAAACTCGTAATGCTCGAGGTAGCGCAGACCTCCGTGAATCAGCTTGCTGCTGGCTGACGAGGTGTGCCTGGCCAGGTCGTCCTTTTCACACAGGAAGACTTTCAGGCCGCGGCCGGCTGCGTCGGCGGCGATGCCCACACCGTTGATGCCACCGCCTATCACCACCAGGTCATAGCAGTCGGCGACGGGAGCGCTGGTCGAATCGGGCTGGGACACAGGGAAGGCCTCCTGGAGCAGTTCGTATCGAAAGTGAACATTTATGTTCGTTTCCGAAAATACTAGCGCAAGCGCAGGCGACTCGCCAGTCCGTATTCATAGAAAATACTGATCAGGTGACAAGCAAATGAACATTAACGAAAAAGTCAGCGTGTGTCGGGCGCCTGTGCCACGCCCATGCTCACAGCGCCGGCGCCGACCTTCTAAACCACTTCGACACGTACCTTGTGGTCATTGAGCAGTTGGACCAGGGCAGGGGTCGGTGCCTGGTCAGTCACCAGGCAGTCGACCAGGCTGATGGCCCCCAGGCGCACCATGGCATTGCGCCCGAACTTGCTGGAGTCCGCAGCCAGAATCACCTGCCGAGCATTGGCGATGATCGCCTGGGACACGCGCACTTCCTGATAGTCGAAATCCAGCAGGCTCCCGTCTTCATCGATGCCGCTGATGCCGACCAGGGCGTAATCGACCTTGAACTGATTGATGAAGTCCACACTCGCCTGGCCTACGACACCGCCGTCACGGCGCACGGTGCCGCCCGCCACCAGCACCTCGAAGTCATCCTTGGCCGCCAGGATGGAGGCGACGTGCAGGTTGTTGGTAATGACCTTCAGTTGGCTGTGGTTGAGCAAAGCGCGGGCGATGGATTCGGTGGTGGTCCCGATATTGATGAACAGCGAGGCATGATCGGGCACCTGCCGCGCGACAGCCTCGGCGATGCGCTGCTTTTCATCACGCATCTGGTCGGCGCGCATGGCATAGGCGGTGTTTTCGACGCTTGAATCGTAGGCTGCGCCCCCGTGGTACCGGCGCAACAGGTCGAGCTCTGCCAGTTGGTTGATGTCGCGGCGGATCGTCTGCGGGGTAACGACGAACAGCTGCGCCATTTCCTCGATACTGACATAGCCGCGGTCGCGGACCAGTTCGAGGATTTGTTGTTGGCGTGGAGGCAAATTCATGGACGTCCTTCGGAGCAGCCTGACAAATGCTGCAATGATGCCGTAGGACGGGGATGACGACCAGCGTGGCGTCCGAAGGGTGGATCCGGCGCAGACCTGGGAGCGGACTGCGCCGTTGCCTAAAGCGATCAGGCGTCGTGATCTTCCCAATCGCGGGTGCGATCGACGGCTTTTTTCCAGCCGCCGTACAATTTCTCTTTCTGCGTTTCATCCAGTTGCGGGCTGAACTCCCGCTCGATGATCGCCTTGTTGCGCAGCTCGTCCAGACTGCTCCAGAAACCGCAAGCCAGGCCCGCCAGGTAGGCTGCACCCAGCGCCGTGGTTTCACGCATCTTGGGGCGCTCGACACACGTGCCGAGGATATCGGCCTGGAACTGCATGAGGAAATTGTTGGCCACGGCGCCGCCGTCGACGCGCAGTTCGGACAGGCGCTGGCCGCAGTCCTGCTGCATGGCATCGAGCACGTCGCGGGTCTGGTAGGCGATGGACTCCAATGCTGCGCGGATGATGTGATCCACCTTGACGCCACGGGTCAGGCCAAATAGCGCACCGCGGGCATAAGGGTCCCAGTAGGGGGCGCCGAGGCCGGTGAAGGCAGGCACCAGGTAGACGCCATTGCTGTCCTTTACCTTGCTGGCGAAGTACTCGGTATCCAACGCGTCATTGACGATCTTCAGCTCATCACGCAGCCACTGGACCGTCGAGCCACCGTTGAACACGGCCCCTTCCAGGGCATAGGCCACTTCACCGCGCGGGCCACAGGCAATGGTGGTCAGCAGGCCATGGGATGACGTGACGGCCTTGTCGCCCGTGTTCATCAACAGGAAGCAACCGGTGCCGTAGGTGTTCTTCGCCTGCCCCGGTTCCACGCACATCTGCCCGAACAGCGCCGATTGCTGGTCCCCGGCAATGCCGGCGATGGCGATGCCACTTTTGGTGTGCCCATAGACCTCGGAGGAGGAGCGCACTTCTGGCAGCATTTGCGCAGGAATGCCCAGGATGTCGAGCAGTTTTTCATCCCACTGCAGCGTGTGGATGTTGAACATGAGGGTTCGCGAGGCATTGGTGTAGTCGGTGACATGCACCTTGCCGCCGGAAAACTTCCAGATCAGCCAGGTATCGACGGTGCCGAACAGCAGCTCGCCACGTTCGGCGCGTTCCCGGGCGCCGTCGACATTGTCCAGGATCCACTTGAGCTTGGTACCGGAAAAGTACGGGTCGGTGACCAGGCCCGTGGTTTCACGAATGTAGTCCTCAAAGCCGTCGCGCTTGAGCTGGGCGCAGATTTCGGTGCTGCGCCGGCATTGCCAGACGATGGCATTGTACACCGGGCGGCCTGTTTCCTTGTCCCAGACGACGGTCGTCTCGCGCTGGTTGGTGATACCCAGGGCCGCGACCTGGGCATGGCTGATGCCAGCCTGGGCCAGTGCCTCGACCATGGTCGCACTCTGGGTGGCAAAGATTTCCATGGGGTCGTGCTCGACCCAGCCTGCCTGCGGATAATGCTGCACGAACTCACGCTGTGAGGTGCCGACCACATTGGCGTCACGGTCGAAGATGATCGCACGCGAACTGGTGGTGCCCTGGTCCAGGGCGATGATGTATTGCTTGTCCTGAGTGTCTGTCATGGTGTTGGCCTTGCAAAATAGGGGTCGTGGCGGGTCTGGCTGCCGTGCTCAACTGATTTGCGTATCGCCTTGGCGACCGTCGCCTGTCGCGGGCGTGGGCGCTGATGCAGGCAGGTTGCGGGCAATCAAGCCACGATAAGTGGCAGCACCCAGGCAGGCGCCGATGATAGGGCCGAATATCGGCACCAGGAAGTAAGGCACATCCCGGCCGCCGGTAAAGGCGATTTCGCCCCAGCCTGCCAGGAACGTCATGATTTTCGGGCCCAGATCGCGTGCCGGGTTCATGGCAAAGCCGGTCAACGGCCCCATGGCACTGCCAATCACCGCGATCAGCAGGCCGATCAGCAGCGGCGCCATCGCGCCGCGTGGCAGGCCGTTGTTGTCGTCGGTCAGGGCCATGATGACGGCCATGAGGATCGCCGTGATGACCACCTCAACCAGCAGCGCTTGCGCCGTGGACAGGGAGGGGTGTGGGTAGGTCGAGAACACCGCCGCCAGTTCCAGGCTGGATTCACTACCGCGCAGCAGGGTGTGCGCTTGTTCGAAATCGAAGAACAGGCTGCTGTAGAGGGTGTAGACCAGTGCCGCGCCGCAGAAGGCACCGCACACTTGGGCTAGTATGTAGAAAGGCAGCTTGCGCCGCTCAAAGCCGGCGAACAGGGTCAGCGCGATGCTGACGGCAGGGTTCAGGTGGGCACCGGAGATCCCTGCGGTGAGGTAGATACTCATGCTGACCCCCACCCCCCAAATGATGCTGATTTCCCAGAGTCCGAAGCTTGCGCCTGCGACCTTGAGCGCGGCGACGCAGCCGGTACCGAAGAAGATCAGCAGCGCAGTACCGAGAAATTCGGCCAGGCACTGGCTGGACAGCGTGGGTTGGCCTTGGGCAATTGTCATGTATGACCTCGTTGTTTTTGTTGTGAGTCGCGCGGGGCTCGACAGCAAGGCCCGGACCTTCCGGATGGTCCTGGGCGGGTATGAGATGCACCGTGAAGGTGCACCCCCGGTATTCAGAAACGAAAAAATATAGACAAGAAACGCTGATGTCAAAGGTCGAAAGTGAACGGTCAGTCACGTTTTGGGCAACCGCCGCTAGCGTGACGCCCCTTTGTAGAGCGGGGCGCTTGGGCTTATTGGCTGGGATGTAGGAATTGACCTAAAGTAGCTGCCGATCTGTTTTACACCGGAACTTCGTATGACACCCGCTCTGGATCTGTTGAAAAAGCATCACGCGCACTATCACGTTCACAGCTACGAGCATGATCCCAAGACAGCGTCCTATGGGTTGGAAGCTGCAGATAAGCTCGGCCTGGACCCAAAGCAGGTGTTCAAGACGCTGCTGGCCTGTAGCGAAAAAGGAGAGCTGCTGGTGGCGGTGGTGCCTGTGGTGGGTACGCTCGATCTCAAGGCCTTGGCGCATGCGGCGGGCGTCAAAAAGTGCGAGATGGCCGATCCGGTCAAGGCGCAGCGAGCAACGGGTTACCTGGTAGGTGGGATCAGCCCCTTAGGGCAGAAGAAGCGTCTGCGCACCTTCATCGACGAGGCGGCGCAGCGTTTTGCGACCATCCATGTGAGTGCTGGACGACGTGGGCTGGAGGTAGAACTGGCGGCAACGACTTTGGCCGAGCATACTCAGGGCACCTTTGCCAGTATCGGCAGAACGTGATGCCAGCGCCCATTCACCCTCGCTACCCGCTCGGATCGAGCCGGTAGCGCGTCCGCTCAAGACGGAGCCCGGGCCTGGTCAGTTTGGCCCGCTGTGGCGACGAACCCCTGTTGCCTGCTGCACCGTCTGGGTAGCGATGCTACCTGGCACCGGGAACACCACCAGGTGGTCGGCTTTTACCGCAATGCCCACCTCTTCGCCTGGCTGACGATCCACATGGCTGGTGAAGATCGCTTCGAGCTGGCTGCCGGTGGGGAGTTGCAGGCGATACAGCGTTGAGGCGCCTAGAAAGCTCTTGGCCACGATGACAGCGCGCAACGGGCTTTCGGGAGCGTGCACGATATCATCCGGGCGCAGCAACACATCCACCGAGCTGCCCTGCGCCATGCGATAGGCACGGTTGCCTCGCAGCTCGCCCAGTTCGGTGCTGACGGCTTCCACGCTGGTCATCTGGCCACGGATGAAATAGCCCTGGCCGATGAAACTGGCCACGAAAGGTGTCTGCGGCTCGTGGTACAGGTTGTAGGGCGTATCCCACTGCTCAAGCCGGCCCTCCTTGAACACCCCAACCTGGTCGCTGACAGCGAACGCTTCTTCCTGGTCATGGGTGACCAGAATGGCGCTGGTGCCGCGCTGCTTGAGGATGTCCCGCACCTCATGGCTGAGCCTGCGACGAAGCTCCACGTCAAGATTGGAAAACGGCTCGTCCAAAAGCAGCAATTGCGGCTCTGGGGCCAACGCCCGTGCCAGTGCGACCCGCTGCTGCTGGCCGCCGGACAACTCGTGGGGGTAACGGCCACCCAACCCACCCAACTTGACCAGGTCGAGCATCTCGTCGATGACCGCAGCTTGGCGTGGGTGCTTGGCGATACCGAAGGCGATGTTCTGCGCCACCGTCAGATGGGGGAACAGGGCGTAGTCCTGGAACACCATGCCGATGCGACGCTTCTCCGGCGCCAGGGTAAACCCCGCCTTGGAAATGACGTTGCCGGCCAGTTGGATTTCGCCTTCGTGCACCGACTCGAAACCCGCGATGGCGCGCAAGGTCGTGGTCTTGCCGCAGCCGGACGAGCCAAGCAGGCAGCCAATGTCGCCTGCATTCAGATGCAGATTCAGGTTCTGGACGATGCGCTGGTCGCCGTAGCCGCAGGCAAGGTTGCGCAGGTTGAGCAGTAGAGGTTGACTCATGCGTGGTGGTAAGCCGGTTCGACGAGAAATTCGAGAAGTGCCTTTTGTGCATGCAGACGGTTCTCAGCTTGATCCCAGGCGACCGAACGGGGGTCATCGAGCAGATCATGGCTGATTTCCTCGCCGCGGTGGGCGGGCAGGCAATGCATGAACAAGACGTCAGGTGCTGCCAGGTCGAGCATGTCGCGGGTGACCTGGTACGGCGCGAAATGCGCCAGGCGACGAGCAGTTTCCTCTTCCTGACCCATGGAAGTCCAGACATCGGTGGTCACCAGGTGGGCGCCTTTTACCGCTTCGCGGGGATCGCGCACGATCTGCACGTGCTCAGCGCCGATGGCCATGAACCGGGGATCGGGCTCATACCCCTCGGGGCAGGCGATGCGCAGCTGGAAACCGAACTGCCGGGCCGCTTCGATGTAGGAGTTGCACATGTTGAAGCCATCGCCAATCCAGGCGACGGTCTTGCCCTCGATCGCCCCCCGGTGCTCGAGAAACGTCTGCATGTCGGCCAGAAGCTGACACGGGTGCGACTCGTCCGACAGGGCATTGATCACCGGTACGCGGGACTTGGCGGCAAAGTCGGTCAGGGTGCTGTGGGCGTGGGTCCGTATCATCACCACGTCGAGCATGCTCGACAAGACGATGGCGCTGTCGCCGATTGGCTCGCCTCGCCCCAGCTGGGTGTCGCGTGGGGACAGGAAGATGGCCTGGCCGCCAAGCTGGATCATCCCGGCTTCGAAGGACACGCGGGTGCGGGTCGACGATTTTTCGAAGATCATGCCCAGCACACGGCTTTTGAGCGGCTCGAACAGCACGCCGCGCTTGCGCAGGTCCTTCAGCTCGATGCCGCGGCGGATCACCCCGAGCAATTCGTCGGTGGTGAAGTCCAGCAGGGAGAGAAAGTGCCTAGCGCTCATGATTGACTACCTTATCTGCAACAGTATGCAGGCCGACCGTGCGGTTTTTTTTGACAACGGCGGTGACCTGCGGCGTAAGCCGCACGGGGCGGACGAATAGGGAAAGGCGCAATACTATAATTAAATGTCGCCTGAAACCAAGGGGTGAAACCACTTGGCGCCCCCGGCGCTGTTGCAAGGGGTTTCGCAGGGCACTGTATTGCTGTGTTTTATTTGCTACGGCTGTTTGTACACGGCTTGAGGGTGCATTGGCAAACGGGCTGGGTCTGCCGTGTGGGTGATAAAGGCCAATTCATACCACGAAGCACGCTGGCCCCTGCGCAGGGCACAGTTCATAGTCGAGCCATCAAGACAACGAGGCATGCGGCCATGACCCCCACCCTGCACCACCGCGCCTGTCACCTGTGTGAAGCCATTTGTGGTTTGAACATCGTGGTGAGCCACGCGCCTGGCGAACCTGCCCGGATCGAGTCCATCAAGGGCGACCCTCAGGACCCTTTCAGCCGGGGGCATGTCTGCCCCAAGGCGGTGGCGCTGCAGGATATCCAGAATGATCCTGATCGGCTGCGCCAACCCCACCGGCGCGTGGGCGAGCAGTGGCAGGCGATTGGGTGGGAGGAGGCATTTGACCTCGCCGCCGAGCGCCTGTGGGACGTGCAGCAGGCCCACGGCAACAATGCGGTTGCCGTGTATCAAGGCAACCCGAGTGTGCACAACTATGGGTTGATGACCCATGGCAACTACTTTTTAGGGCTGTTGAAAACCCGCAATCGCTTTTCTGCCACGTCTGTGGACCAACTGCCTCAGCACCTGATCAGCCACCTGATGTATGGCCATGGGCTGCTCCTGCCGATTCCGGACATCGATCACACGGACTTCATGCTGGTGCTGGGCGGCAACCCGTTGGCCTCCAACGGCAGCATCATGACTGTCCCCGATGTGGAGAAACGCCTCAAGGCCTTGCAAGCCAGGGGTGGACGTCTGGTGGTGATCGACCCGCGGCGCAGTGAAACTGCGGCGATCGCAGACAGTCATCTATTCATTCGCCCCGGCGGCGACGCGGCCTTGTTGTGCGGGCTGCTCAACACGTTGTTCGAAGAAGGCCTGACGCGCGGCTCGCATCTGCCGATTACAGGGCTGACCGATGTCCGCGCCGCCCTGGCTCCCATGACAGCCGAGGCCATGAGCAGCCTGTGCGGCATCCCGGCGCAGGACATTCGTCAGTTGGCGCGTGATTTCGCCGCGGCGGACAAGGCGGTCTGTTACGGCCGCATGGGGGTATCGACCCAGGTGTTCGGCACCCTCTGTCACTGGCTGGTACAGATGATCAACCTGGTCACCGGTAACCTTGATCGCAAGGGCGGGGCACTGTGTACCGAACCTGCGGTGGACGTGGTGGCGAGCACGTCGGGTGGTCACTTCAACGTCTGGCAGAGTCGGGTGTCCGGCCTGCCCGAATATGCCGGGGAACTGCCGGTAGTGGCGCTTGCCGAGGAGATGCTGACCCCGGGTGAGGGGCAGGTCCGGGCTTTGGTCACGGTCGCGGGCAATCCCGTGCTGTCCACGCCCAACGGGCGGCAATTGGACAGCGCACTGTCGGGGCTCGATTTCATGCTCAGCATCGACCTGTACATCAACGAAACCACGCGCC
This sequence comes from Pseudomonas fulva NBRC 16637 = DSM 17717, assembly GCF_000730565.1. Classification (GTDB taxonomy): domain Bacteria; phylum Pseudomonadota; class Gammaproteobacteria; order Pseudomonadales; family Pseudomonadaceae; genus Aquipseudomonas; species Aquipseudomonas fulva. Next base: position 57,161 of record NZ_BBIQ01000016.1, read on the forward strand.
ATGCCGATCTGATCCTGCCATCGACTTCAGCCCTGGAAAACGATCACTACGACACCACCTTCAACTTGCTGGCAGTTCGCAATGTGAGCCGGTTCAACCGAGCGATTCTGCCCAGGCCCGATGGCGCCCTGCACGACTGGGAAATCTTCGTCGGCCTGGCCAAGGCGTATGCGCGACGCGCCGGGCGTGAACTGTCGCCGACCGTAGCGCCAGCGCAGATGATCGACAAAGCCTTGCGCAGCGGGCGTTATGGGCAGGCGACGCCCTGGCAGCTGTCACTCCAGACCCTCGATGCACACCCGCACGGGTTGGACCTGGGCCCCTTGCAGGCCAACCTTGCACATCGCCTGGGCACTGCGAGCAAAACCGTCGAGGCAGCGCCGCGCCTGCTGCTTGATGATCTACAGCGTCTGGCCCGGCAGGCGCCGCCAGAAACCGGGCAACTGCTGCTCATCGGGCGGCGGCACGTACGCAGCAACAATTCCTGGATGCACAATTATCACAGGCTGGTGAAAGGTAAACCGCGCCATCACTTGTTGATGCACCCTGATGACCTGCGTCAGCGCCAACTGCAGGATGGCCAGCAGGTCAGGGTGCGCTCGCGAGCAGGGGCGGTGCAGGTGCAGGTGCAGGCATGCGAAAGCATGATGCCCGGGGTGGTAAGCCTGCCCCATGGCTTCGGGCATGACCGTCAGGGTGTGCGCCTTCAGACTGCCCAGGCGCAGCCCGGCGTCAGCGTCAATGATCTTACTGACGAGCTGCTGCGTGACTCGGTCTGTGGCAATGCTGCGCTCAACGGCGTTCCGGTGTACGTCGAAGCCGCTTGAGCCTTGGCAAGGCCGAGCATGCTGCTCGGCTTTCCGTTACAATGCGTCACCGTGCCGACGCCCGTGTCGGAAAGTCAAGCCGAGGTGCTACATGGATATCATCGAAACGATCAAAGAGCAGATTGCCAACAACACCATTCTGCTTTACATGAAGGGCTCGCCGAATGCGCCGCAGTGCGGCTTTTCGGCCCGTGCCTCCCAGGCAGTGATGGGTTGCGGCGAGAAGTTCGCCTACGTCGACATCCTGCAGAACCCGGAAATCCGCGCCAACCTGCCCAAATATGCCAACTGGCCAACCTTCCCCCAGCTGTGGGTCGGTGGTGAGCTGGTCGGTGGCAGCGACATCGTGCTGGAAATGTTCGAAAAGGGTGAGCTGCAGACCCTGATCAAGGATGCCGCCGCCAAGGCGAAGGCTGCCGAAGCGTAAACACTGCGCTCATAAAAAAACCCGCCATTGGCGGGTTTTTTTGTAGGGGCGTCTTATTCTTCGCCCATCTGCGACTGCAGGTAATTTTCGATACCGATCTTGTCGATCAAGCCCAGCTGGGTTTCCAGCCAGTCGATATGCTCTTCTTCGGACTCCAGAATATCTTCGAGGACGTCACGCGAACCAAAGTCACCCACTGTTTCGCAGTGGGCAATGGCCGCCTTCAGGTCGATCAGGCCTTTCTGCTCGATTCGCAGGTCGCATTCGAGCATCTCCTTGGTGTGCTCGCCAATCAGCAGCTTGCCCAGGTCCTGAACGTTAGGGATACCTTCGAGAAACAGAATACGCTTGATCAATTTGTCAGCGTGCTTCATTTCGTCGATGGATTCTTTGTACTCGTGCTTGCCGAGCTTGTTCAGGCCCCAATCTTCGTACATGCGGGCATGCAGGAAGTACTGGTTGATTGCGACCAGCTCGTTTCCGAGGATCTTGTTGAGATGCTGGATGACGCTGATGTCGCCTTTCATTGGGGTTCCTGCCCTGTCGAAGTGTGCCAATGCAGGGAAGTTTGAGCCTGATGCTCAGGCCTGTCAAACCTAAGTAATTGAATAATAAATGAAAATTAATAGGAATAAGAATGTTTGTGAACCGCGTTGGCGCGCTAACTTGTTGAATTAAAGCGAAAAAAAACCGGACACAGGGTCCGGTTTTTGTCAATCTGGGTATCAGGCAGTGGTGAATTCTACCGGATAGGGCAGGGCGGCCTGGCTGACCTGAAGTTTGGTCAGTGTCTCGCGCACCACTTCCTTGGCCAGGCAAGCGCACTTGCCACACTGGCTGGCGACATTGGTGGCGGCTCGGACTTCCTTGTAGCTGCAGCATCCTTCATAGATCGCATCGCGGATCTGTCCGTCGGTGACGCCGACACAAAGACACACATACATAGGGCTGACCATCGCTGGCGGGTTCGATGGGTTGGAGCTTAATGTGAATGAGAATGCTTGTCAAAGTGGTTTCAGAAGGCATTCGGCCCGGCTGACCAGCGGTCGTACGCTCAGCATTCGGCCTGCCATCGTAACCTGTGTATGATGGTCAACCTTTGCTGCATGTCGGGTCGGCGACTCGGCCTGGCAATGGTTCTTCACTCACATCAGGAGATAACAATGAGCGTACTCGTTGGCAAGAAAGCCCCCGATTTCACCGTACCTGCCGTACTGGGCAGCGGCGAGATCGTCGACAGCTTCAACCTGGCCTCGGCCATCAAGGGCAAGTACGGCCTGGTGTTCTTCTACCCGCTGGACTTCACCTTCGTTTGCCCGTCCGAGCTGATTGCCCTGGACAACCGCATTCCTGACTTCCAGGCGCGCAACGTAGAAGTGATCGGCGTATCGATCGACTCGCACTTCACCCACAACGCATGGCGCAACACCCCCGTCAACAATGGCGGCATCGGCCCGGTCAAGTACACCCTGGCTGCCGACATGACCCACGAAATCTGCAAGGCCTACGACGTGGAGTCCGAAGGCGGCGTGGCCTTCCGTGGCGCCTTCCTGATCGACACCAACGGTGTCGTGCGCTCGCAGATCATCAACGATCTGCCGCTGGGCCGTAACATGGACGAGCTGCTGCGCCTGGTCGACGCCCTGCAGTTCCACGAAGAGCACGGCGAAGTCTGCCCTGCCAACTGGAAAAAAGGCGACAAGGGCATGAACGCATCGCCAGAAGGCGTTGCTGCCTACCTGAGCGAGAACGCCGGCAAGCTGTAAGCCCGCGTCGCGCACAAAAAAACCGGCCCTCATGGCCGGTTTTTTTTGGCCAGCCGCATGGGGCTGACCTGAACCTGGAACGCGCGGATCAATCCTGGCGCCAGCCGCCCATGTCTTTCCAGCGATTGACGATACCGCAGAACAGCTCAGCCGTTTTTTCGGTGTCGTAGCGCGCCGAGTGGGCCTCGCGACCATCGAAATCGATGTCGGCGCTCTGGCAGGCGCGAGCCAGTACGGTTTGCCCATAAGCGAGCCCTGCCAGGGTGGCCGTGTCGAAGCTTGAGAACGGGTGGAACGGGTTACGCTTGAGGTCGTTGCGCGCTACCGCCGCGTTGAGGAAACCCAAATCGAAACTGCTGTTGTGGCCCACCAGAATGGCGCGCTTGCAGCCATTGGCCTTGAGCGCCTTGCGGATGCCTCGGAAGATATCCGTCAGGGCCGTTTCCTCGCTTACTGCCATGCGCAACGGATGGTCGAGCTTGATGCCGGTGAACTCCAGCGCGGCAGCCTCGATGTTGGCGCCTTCGAAGGGCTCCACCCGGTGAAAATAGGTATGTTCGGGGAACAGGAAACCCTTTTCGTCCATGCCAATGGTGACGGCAGCAATTTCCAGCAAGGCGTCAGTGGCGCTGTTGAAGCCGCCAGTCTCCACATCCACCACCACTGGCAGGTAACCCCGGAAGCGTTCTGCCATAGGATGGCGGTGACCACCGCTGCCGGAGGATTCAAGTTCGTCTTCGTACAGGTCTTCGCTCACGCGTGTTCCTCCAGCAGGCGCCAGCGCAGTGTTTCCCCGGCGCGCAGCGGGATCACGGTTTGCTCACCGAAGGGCAGGCTCTCTGGGGCCGTCCACTGATCACGAACCAGGGTGATGGTGTCGGTGTTGGCCGGCAGGCCGTAGAACGCAGGGCCGTGCAGGCTGGCAAAGCCTTCGAGCTTGTCCAGCGCGTTGCGTTGTTCGAACGCCTCTGCATAGAGTTCGATGGCCGCGTACGCGGTATAGCAGCCAGCGCACCCACACGCCGCTTCCTTGGCGTGGCGGGCGTGGGGAGCCGAGTCGGTGCCGAGGAAGAATTTCGGGTTACCGCTGGTGGCGGCGTCGAGCAACGCCACCTGATGCGTGTTGCGCTTGAGAATGGGCAGGCAATAGAAATGGGGTCGTATTCCGCCCACCAGCATATGGTTGCGGTTGTACAGCAAGTGCTGCGCCGTGATGGTGGCGCCAACGTTGGCCGAAGCTTCGGTCACGAACTGGGCCGCATCGCTGGTGGTAATGTGCTCGAAGACTACCTTGAGCGTGGGGAAACGCTCGACCAGACGGCGCATGTGCTCATCGATGAAGCGCTTTTCACGGTCGAACACGTCGATCTCGCTGCGCGTGACTTCGCCGTGCACCAGCAACGGCATGCCGACTTCAGCCAGCGCCTCGATAGCGGGGAAGATGTTGTCGATGCTGGTCACACCAGAATCGGAATTGGTGGTGGCGCCTGCCGGGTAGAGCTTGGCGGCATGCACGATACCGCTGGCCTTGGCATCTCGGATGTCTTGCGCGCTGGTGCGGTCGGTGAGATACAGCACCATCAACGGCTCAAACCGACTGCCAGCCGGGCGAGCAGCCAGGATACGGTCACGATAGGCCCCGGCTTCGGCGGCATTGCGCACCGGCGGCACCAGGTTGGGCATGATGATGGCACGGGCGAAAGTGCGCGCCACATCACCAACGGTGTGGGGCAGGACGGCACCATCACGCAGATGGATGTGCCAGTCGTCGGGGCGCAGGAGGGTCAGGCGATCGGACATTGAGGATTCCAGGCGGGTCGAACTCAAGCCGCAATGCTACCGGAAAAGCCCCTCCAGAGCACAGGTATCAAGTTTTCCCGCGACTGCCCGATAGCGTAAAGGTGAGTGTCGAATTATGTGGAGCCCGCCGTGCGCCAGCGTTACCTAGCCTTGTTTATCGTGTTTGCCAGCTTGCCGGCCGGCGCGTTGACGTTTCAGACGCGCATGGAAAGCATTGCCTGGACGGTGGAGGGCGACGCGTTCGAATGCCGGCTGACCCAGCCGATAGACGGTTTCGGAAGCGGCGAATTCGTGCGTCGTGCCGGTGAGCAACCGGTGTTTCGCCTGCGCTCACAGACCAATGCGCTCGGCGCCGGCGGTGCCACCTTGCTGGCGGCAGCAGCACCCTGGCAACCTGGGCGCGGGGACATCAACCTGGGCAATGTGCGCATGGCGCGCACCGGCGTGCTGTTCAACTCATCCCAAGGCCAGGCCAGTCGGTTGATCAATGGCCTGCTCGATGGCCGCAGCGCCGTGGTGCGCAATTACACCGGGGAGGGGGGCAGGGCAATGGAAGTGCGCGTACTGCCGGTCAGTTTCGCCAAGGCCTACAGCGACTACCAGGCCTGCGCCAGCAAGCTGCTGCCCATGAACTACGACCAGGTACGCCAGACCCAGGTGGGCTTCCCGGGTGGCGGCATCGTGCTGGATCAGGCTGCCAAGGCCCGACTGGATGTGCTGCTTGAGTACATGAAGGCCGACCCCAGCGTCAATCAGGTGGCCTTGGACGGGCATTCCGACAACAGCGGCAACCGGTTGACCAACCGCGACGTGTCCCGCCGGCGAGCCCTGGCGGTCGCCGATTACCTCATGGCCCACGGCGTGCCTGAAAGTCAGATAACCGTGCGTTTCCACGGCGAGCGTTACCCGCTGGCCAAGAACAACAACGCCGGCAATCGGGCCCGTAACCGGCGGGTCAACATCGAGCTAGAGCGAGGCCCTGTCCAGGCGCAGCTCACACAAAAGGTCGCCGAGGCGCCCGCTGCTCCCGCTGCTCCCGCGCAGGCTGCGGGTACCACGACGCCGGCCCAAGGCAAACCCGCCATGGCCAAGTAGCGGCCGTCGCGCCATCGACAATTCTTGTCGCTTTGTCGTCAGAAGCTGTCGCGCCTCTATAAATTGAGCCTCAACGCCGTTAGAATCGGGCCTTTTCCGTACAACCCCGTGGAGTGATGGCATGGCGGACGTAAAAAAGGTCGTACTGGCGTATTCCGGCGGCCTTGATACTTCGGTGATTCTCAAGTGGCTGCAAGATACCTACAACTGCGAAGTGGTGACGTTCACCGCCGACCTGGGGCAGGGCGAAGAGGTCGAGCCGGCGCGCGCCAAGGCTCAGGCAATGGGCGTCAAAGAGATCTACATCGACGACCTGCGCGAAGAATTCGTGCGTGATTTCGTGTTCCCGATGTTCCGCGCCAACACCGTATATGAAGGCGAGTACCTGCTGGGTACTTCCATCGCCCGTCCGCTGATCGCCAAGCGTCTGATCGAAATCGCCAACGAAACCGGTGCCGACGCCATCTCCCACGGCGCTACCGGCAAAGGCAACGACCAGGTTCGGTTCGAACTGGGCGCTTATGCCCTCAAGCCTGGCGTCAAGGTCATCGCGCCATGGCGTGAATGGGACCTGCTCTCGCGCGAGAAGCTGATGGACTACGCCGAGAAGCACGGTATCCCGATCGAGCGTCATGGCAAGAAGAAGTCCCCTTACTCGATGGACGCCAACCTGCTGCACATCTCCTATGAAGGCGGTGTGCTGGAAGATACCTGGACCGAGCACGAAGAAGACATGTGGCGCTGGAGCGTTTCGCCCGAAAACGCCCCGGACCAGGCAACCTACCTGGAACTGACCTACCGCAACGGCGACATCGTCGCGATCGACGGTGTAGAGAAGAGCCCGGCCACTGTCCTGGCTGATTTGAACCGCATCGGCGGCGCCAACGGCATCGGTCGACTGGACATCGTCGAAAACCGCTACGTGGGCATGAAATCGCGTGGCTGCTACGAAACCCCTGGCGGCACCATCATGCTCAGGGCGCACCGCGCCATCGAGTCGATCACCCTGGACCGCGAAGTCGCTCACCTCAAAGACGAGCTGATGCCCAAGTACGCCAGCCTGATCTACACCGGTTACTGGTGGAGCCCGGAGCGCGTCATGCTCCAGCAGATGATCGACGCCTCCCAGGTCAATGTGAACGGTGTCGTGCGTCTGAAGCTCTACAAGGGCAACGTTACCGTAGTCGGCCGCAAGTCCGACGACTCGCTGTTCGATGCCAACATCGCCACCTTCGAAGAAGACGGCGGTGCCTACAACCAGGAAGACGCGGCGGGCTTCATCAAGCTCAATGCGCTGCGTATGCGCATCGCTGCGAACAAGGGCCGTTCGTTGCTCTGATGCAGCAAGCCGCTCTGCAAGAACCCGGCCTAGTGCCGGGTTTTTTGTCTTTACTCCAGCGGGCTGACTGAAAGCCGGACACACTGGCCCCTCGGCACATTGCAGAACTGCCAGGTGCGAGCCGGCTCAGGCGCTTGTGCGAGCGCTTGCAACAACTCCTTTTCCATCAACTGACTTGCCTCTGGCCCGCTGAACATGAAGGTCATCGGCTCCCCATGCGCGATTGCGCTTGGCGTGGTCGTGGAGGTGATCTTGCGGGCACTCTGCGCACTGTCCACAGCTTCAGTGCGCGATCCAGCAGGCGTATAGAAGGACTTGTAATTGAAGTTCAGCGTCAGGAAGAACAAAGCGGTCAGAAAGAAGGGAAAACCAACCAGGAACCACGTGTAAAGCGTCTGGCTGGCTTCGCTGAGAAAAGGCAAGGTAGCCAGGGCGGAGGCTTCGATTATCCCAGCAAAGATGGCGACAATTGTCAGCGGAGCAACGGGTTGTGCTTGATTCATGGGCCTTCTCCTGCGCTTTCGTTACATCTATAGCCTAGGATCTTGCTCAGCTAAACCCTGCACTGTTTCCATGCCGCGGCTGCGCCTGGCTAGCGTTCGAAGCTTAATGAAAACCGTTGTCCGCGGTTGATGTGAAAGTTTCGGGAATTGTCCTCCCGGGGAGTGTTATCCGCTTTTTTATAATTAGCTTGTAACAACTCTTCATATTGTGTGTAGGAAACTTCCGTAAGTTTAGTAATCCGTGTCTGTACGTCCGTTTCTAGGCGAAAACGCCGCGCCATGAGTTCTTCTCTCGGTTATCGTAGCCTGCCAATGCAATAGCAATGAATGGATATCGCATGAACAAAGTGCTTATCGTGGATGATCACCCTGTGATACGTCTGGCCGTACGCATGCTGATGGAGCGGCATGGGTACGATGTCGTCGCTGAAACGGACAACGGAGTGGCCGCGCTGCAACTGACTCGGCAACATCTTCCCGATATCGTCGTGCTGGACATCGGCATACCCAAGCTCGACGGCCTCGAAGTCATCGGCCGCATGGCCAGTTCCAGCCCCTGCAGCAAAGTGCTCGTACTGACCTCCCAGGCACCCGGCAACTTCTCGATGCGGTGCATGCAGGCAGGGGCGGCAGGGTACGTGTGCAAGCAACAGGAACTGACCGAACTGCTCAGCGCGATCAAAGCCGTGCTATCGGGCTATAGCTACTTTCCCAACCAGGCGCTGCACGCCTCGCGAGGGCGCAGCGGCGGCAGTGAAGCGGAAATGGTCAATCGCCTTTCGGCAAGGGAGATGACGGTGCTTCAGCAATTGGCGCGGGGCCGTTCGAACAAGGAAATCGCCGACAGCATGTACTTGAGCAACAAGACGGTCAGTACCTACAAGTCTCGGCTGCTGCTCAAGCTAAACGCTCGGTCATTGGTGGACCTGATCGAGCTGGCGCAGCGACAGGGGTTGAACTGATGGTATGCAGAGCCTCCTCCAGGGGAGCTCTGCGCCGAATTCGAGGCCCTGAACGGCGCAGTCAGGGGAGGGAACGGGGCCATCGAAGGCCCGCCAGCGACCACCTCCCTAGAGGTCGTAATCGAAATCGGCCAGTTGCTTTTGCAATCGACGTTCTTCCAGCAGATTGTCGATGGTGCGACGCTTGCTCAAATTGGTTTTCGCCGGTTCCACGTGCGGCTCGACCTCTTCTTCAGCTGTCACAAAATCATCTTCAATCGCGAGGTCGTCTTTATCAGTGCTCATGAGTCGCTCCACGGCAAGGGCCAATGGCCGACCTTATAACCATAAAGTGAGCGCTGGTAAAAAAGATTTTTTCAATCGAAGCGCAGTGTTTTTACTATTGCTTCAATCATCAGTGGTCTTGTGCTTGTATTCGCACAGGTCCTCGATTCGGCAACTGCCGCATCTGGGCTTACGGGCCTGACAGACATAGCGGCCATGCAAGATCAGCCAATGGTGTGCGTCGAGCAAGTAATCCTTGGGGACGAACTTGAGCAGTTTTTTTTCCACCTCCAGCACCGTCTTGCCCGGGGCGATGCCTGTGCGATTGCTGACGCGGAAGATATGGGTATCCACAGCCATCGCCGGTTGGCCAAACGCCGTATTGAGCACTACGTTGGCTGTCTTGCGGCCCACGCCCGGCAAGGCTTCGAGGGCCTCGCGCGTGTCCGGCACCTGGCCGCCGTGCCGCTCAATGAGCAGACGACAGGCCGCGATGACGTTCTTAGCCTTGCTGTTGTAGAGCCCAATGGTCTTGATGTACTGGCTCAGTCCGTCGACACCCAGCGCGTAGATAGCCTCAGGGGTATTGGCGACTGGAAAAAGTCGCGCTGTCGCCTTGTTCACACCGACATCGGTGGACTGCGCGGAGAGGGTCACGGCTACCAGCAGCTCGAAGGGTGTGGTGTAAGCCAGCTCGGTTTTGGGTGTCGGGTTGTCTTCGTGCAGTCGACGGAAGATTTCTCGACGTTTGACGGCATTCATGAATTGGCAGCGTTCCTGGAGAACGTGAGCAGTCACTTGGACGCGCCTGCTCTAGGCAAAGCGCAGCAGCCCGTGGCTGCGCGCCATTGTCGCAAGGCGGAGCCCAATGCAGGCTCCGCTTGTGGGTCACTTGATGCGCTGACCGGGCTTGGCGCCGCTGTCGGGGCTGAGCAAGTAGATTTCTTCACCGCCAGGGCCAGCGGCCATCACCATCCCTTCAGAGACGCCAAAACGCATTTTGCGTGGCTTGAGGTTGGCGACCATCATGGTCAGCCGGCCTTCGAGCTGGGCGGGATCAGGGTAGGCAGACTTGATGCCGGAGAAAACGTTACGGCGTTCATCACCGATGTCCAGGGTCAATTGCAGCAGCTTGTCAGCACCCGGTACGGCTTCGGCCTTGACGATCAATGCCACGCGCAGGTCGACAGCGGCAAAGGTATCGAAGTCGACTTCCGCCGACAGCGGGTCCTTGTGCAGCTCGCCATTACCCACAGGTGCCTTGGGCTCCTCGGCGGCCAGCAGGTCTTCCTTGCTGGCCGCGATCATGTCTTGCACCTTGGCAGGCTCGATGCGGCTGAGCAGGGCCTTGAACGGGTTGAGCGTGTGATTTTCCAGGCGAGAGCGGTGATCGTCCCAGGTCAACGGTGCGACATTCAGGAAGGCCTCGGCATCGGCCGCCAGCACGGGCAGCACAGGCTTGAGGAAAATCACCAGTTGGCGGAACAGGTTGATGCCCTGAGCGCAAATGGCTTGCACTTCATCCTGCTTGCCCTCCTGCTTGGCCAGCGACCAGGGCGCCTTGTCGGCGATCCAGGCATTGGCACGGTCGGCCAGTGCCATGATCTCGCGCATGGCGCGTGCGAAGTCGCGGCCCTCGTAGGCCTCGGCGATGGACGGCGCAGCTGCCTGGAAGGCTTCTGTCAGCTCTGGCGCCGCATCACCGGCCACCATCACGCCGCCATTGCCTTTGTGGATGAACCCGGCACACCGGCTGGCGATGTTGACCACCTTGCCCACCAGGTCGGAGTTGACCTTCTGCACGAAGTCTTCGAGATTCAGGTCCAGGTCATCGACCCCGCGACCAAGCTTGGCTGCGTAGTAGTAGCGCAGGTATTCGGGTTGCAGATGGTCGAGGTAGGTACGGGCCTTGATGAACGTGCCCCGCGACTTGGACATCTTCGCACCGTTGACGGTGAGGTAGCCGTGCACGTTGACCGCGGTCGGCTTGCGCAAGCCCGCACCTTCGAGCATGGCGGGCCAGAACAGGGCGTGGAAGTTGACGATGTCCTTGCCGATGAAGTGGTAAAGCTCGGCGGTGGAGCCTTGGTTCCAGAAGGCGTCGAAGTCCAGGTCCGGGCGGCGCGCGCACAGGTTCTTGAAGCTCGCCATGTAACCGATTGGCGCGTCCAGCCAGACGTAGAAGTACTTGCCAGGCTCGCCAGGGATCTCGAAACCGAAGTAGGGCGCATCGCGGGAGATATCCCACTCCTGCAGGCCGGCATCCAGCCATTCGGCGAGCTTGTTGGCCACGGCGTCCTGCAACGTTCCGCTGCGCGTCCACTGCTGGAGCATGGCCTGGAAGTCGGGCAGTTTGAAGAAGAAGTGCTGGGAGTCGCGCAGCACCGGTGTAGCACCTGAAATGGCAGACTTGGGGTCTTTCAATTCGGTCGGTGCATAGGTCGCGCCGCATTTTTCGCAGTTATCGCCATACTGGTCTTCGGCCGCGCACTTCGGGCAGGTGCCTTTGATGAAGCGGTCTGCCAGGAACATGCCCTTTTCAGGGTCGAAGTATTGGGTCACCGAGCGGGTAGAGATGTGCCCCGCCTCGCGCAGTCGGGTATAGATCATGCCCGACAGCTCACGGTTTTCTTCGCTATGGGTGGAGTGGAAATTATCGAAGTCCACCAGGAAGTCAGCAAAGTCGGCGCTGTGCTCAGCTTGTACGTTGGCGATCAGTTGCTCTGGCGTGATGCCTTCCTTCTCGGCCCGCAGCATGATGGCCGAGCCGTGTGCATCATCGGCGCAGACATAGATGCACTGATTGCCGCGCAGCTTTTGAAAGCGGACCCACATGTCTGTCTGGATGTACTCGAGCATATGGCCAAGATGGATCGATCCATTGGCATAGGGCAAGGCGCTGGTGACGAGAATCTGACGTGGCTCGGACATGGTGGCTCGGCTACTTATCTGGCGACGGGTGAAAATGAGGATGATCGGCCACTATAAAGGGCTGACGAATATATTTCACCCCGCGTACGCATCTGCTGACGATTGACGGGTTAGGATAGGCGCTTGTTTTACATTCAGTTTGCCAACGGGAGTGTCCATGAGTGCCCTCAATCGCGCCGCCATCGAAGCCGTGCTTCGCCAGTACACCGACCCCTATCTCGAGCAGGATCCGGTCACTGCCGGTTGCGTGAGTGCCATCGAAATCCAGAATGGGCGTGTCAGTGTACAGATGCAGCTCGGCTACGCCGCAGGCCTGTTCAAGCAAGGCTGGGCGCAGGTGCTGGAAACTGCGATCGGTAACCTTGAGGGGGTGACCCACGCCCAGGTGAACATCGAGTGCGTGATTGCGGCCCACAAGGGCCAGGCTCAGGTGCCCGGCATGGCCAACGTCAAGAACGTCATCGCCGTGGCATCGGGCAAGGGCGGTGTAGGCAAATCCACCACTGCCGCCAATCTGGCGCTGGCACTGGCCCGCGAGGGTGCGCGCGTTGGCATTCTCGATGCGGATATCTATGGCCCCAGCCAAGGTGTGATGTTCGGCATCCCCGAAGGTACTCGGCCGCAGATTCGTGATCAGAAATGGTTCGTGCCTATCCAGGCCCATGGGGTCGAAGTGATGTCGATGGCATTCCTGACCGATGACAATACCCCCATGGTCTGGCGCGGCCCCATGGTTTCGGGTGCGCTGCTGCAGTTGGTAACCCAGACGGCGTGGAATGATCTCGATTACCTGGTCATCGACATGCCGCCTGGCACTGGCGACATCCAGCTGACGCTGGCGCAGAAAGTGCCGGTTGCAGGTTCGGTCATCGTGACCACGCCGCAGGACCTGGCGCTGCTCGATGCCAGAAAAGGCGTGGAAATGTTCCGCAAGGTCAACATACCGGTGTTGGGCGTGGTCGAGAACATGGCCGTACACATCTGCTCCAATTGCGGCCATGCTGAGCACCTGTTCGGCGAAGGTGGCGGTGAGAAACTCGCCAGCCAGTACGGCGTCGATCTGCTGGCTTCGTTGCCGCTTTCGATGTTGATTCGCGAGCAGGCCGACAACGGCAAGCCTACGGCTATCGCCGAGCCCGAGAGCCAGATCGCCATGGTGTACCAGGAGCTGGCACGCAAAGTAGGGGCGCGTATCGTACTGCGTGAAGCGGCAGCGCCAGCGATGCCGAGCATCACTATCAGCGAAGACTGATCAAGATCGGAGGGCGGCTCGGTGAGTCGCTCGTGCTGACGGGTCGTGGTTGTTGGAGGCCGATCCATGTTTAACGGGAGCCTTGACCACGGCCAGCATGCTCTGGCGCCTTCTGGCGAAATGACAGGCATAAAAAAACCCGCCGAAGCGGGTTTTTTTGAAAGCTAGAAAGCTCGATCGACTTAGGCGATCTGAACTTCTTCAGCCTGCATACCTTTCTGGCCGCGGGTAGCGACGAAAGTAACAGCCTGGCCTTCTTTCAGGGTTTTGAAGCCGTCAGCTTGGATGGCTTTGAAGTGCACGAACAGGTCGTCGCCCGACTGAGGGGTGATGAAGCCGTAGCCTTTCTCATCGTTGAACCACTTGACGGTACCGCTTTGACGATTGGACATTTTTCTGTCTCCTTGGACAATTTGATTTCGGTCAGGAAAAACCCCGCCCGGGACTGAGCGCAAAGAGAGCAGAAAATTCAGCGATGGGCCGATCAGGATCGTGCATCAAACTAGAGATTCTCGGTGTCACGTGCAGCACAGTGGCAACACCTTACCCCACTTTGCCCAAGCTGCCAATGGCCAGACGCCTCTTTACCCGAAAAGAGATCGACGGCAGCTGCAAGCCACGCCTTGCGGGCACTGTAGCGGCAGCGGGCGGCAAACGCCGGATGGAACTTTGAAGAGCGCGCCGGGACCGGTAAGATGCGCGTCTATCTTTACCTTGCAGACTCTTCAGGACATCCCGCCATGAGCATCAAATCGGACAAGTGGATTCGCCGCATGGCGCAGGAACACGGCATGATCGAGCCGTTCGTCGAGCGCCAGGTGCGTGGCGAACAGGATAACCGGGTCATCTCTTTCGGCGTTTCGAGCTACGGCTACGACGTGCGCTGCGCCGACGAATTCAAGGTCTTCACCAATATCAACTCGGCCACCGTCGACCCGAAGAACTTCGATGCCGGCAGCTTCGTCGACATCAAGAGCGACGTGTGCATCATCCCGCCCAACTCCTTTGCACTGGCACGCACCGTGGAGTACTTCCGCATCCCGCGCGACGTGCTGACCATCTGCCTGGGCAAGAGCACCTATGCGCGTTGCGGCATCATCGTCAACGTGACCCCGCTGGAGCCTGAATGGGAAGGCCACGTGACGCTGGAGTTCTCCAACACCACCACGTTGCCGGCCAAGATCTACGCCAACGAAGGGGTGGCGCAGATGCTGTTCCTGCAGTCGGACGAGCCATGTGAAGTGTCCTACCGGGACCGCGGCGGCAAGTATCAGGGCCAGCGTGGCGTCACCCTGCCACGTACCTGACCGACAGGCGTTGGGAATTTCACTGCCTTTTGACACTCCAACCTGTAACCCTGCCGATTTGCATAAAGCGGGTCGGCTGTTGTCAGGAGGTGCCAATGAAACTCCACCCAACGATCAGTGCGAAGTTGGCTGGCTTGCAGCCCAATCACATCGGGCTGCTGTCCTGGTCACTGCTGGCTGACCCATTGCCGATGAATGCTGGCGGTGTGCCAGGGCAGCCCGATCCGGACACGCCGCAGCCCGGCCAGCCGGGTGATACGCCCATGGAACCCGGTGAGCCTACCCTTCCCGATGAGCCGCCTCCGGCGCCCGTGGCCTGACGCATCTCATAGCGGCCATACCCGGCCGGCGCCCGCCAGATAGACCTGGCTGGTGCTGGCGGGCTCGATTTCCCAACCGCCCGTGAACTCCCCGAAAGCTGGCAACAGGCTGACGTGTTCGTCGATCAAAAAGCACGGCAGGCGAAGCCGTTGGCGGGCCCTGCCGCGCAATACGAATACCGGGTGGACGTGCCCTGAAAGCACCGTGAGCGTCGGATGCTCCTTGGGTTCGTGTTGCAGGGCAAATGGCTCCACCACATAAGGTTCATCCACCACGTCGATCCCCAGCTCCACGGGTGGATCCCCTGCGTTGCGGTCATGGTTGCCGCGTATCAGCACGATGCTCAACCCGGGGTGACGTGCTCGCCAGGCTTGCACCCGGGCCAGCGTAGCCGGCGCCCGCGCAGTACGGGCATGCAGGAAATCACCCAGCACGATCAGTCGCTCGCACTCATGTTCGGCAAGCAGTGTGTCGAGCCGGGCCAAGGTGGCTTCGGTAGTGCCTCTGGGAACGGGTTGGTGCAAGGCCCTGTAGCTCGCCGCCTTGCCGATGTGCACATCGGCCAGCAGCAAGGCCTTGCGGGCCGGCCAATACACGGCCTTGTCCGGAAGCAGCCAGAGTTTCTGCCCGGCCAGTTCGATGGCGCAATGTGTCGTCATGTGTGGATCGCCAGGCCGTCGATGGCAAGCGAGATAACCGCTGCCCCATGAATGCGTTTGGTCGTTATCGGGTTCAACCTGCAATGCTCTCCAATTCCGCCACCATCCGCGCAATGCGGTCGGCCAGTTTTTCCGTGCTGAGGGTTTCACGCAGTCCTTCGACCAGCAGCGCGAACGCCAGCGGCCCGGTGCGCTCCATCACGCGCAAGTCCAGCCTGAGGTCGGTCAGCTTCAGTAGCTGGCCCCGAAGCCGATCGATTTCCAATTCTTCACTCAGTACCTCATCACGTGCCTGGCCCAGCAGCAGGTTGCCTGCATCGTGCTTGCGGAAGACCTCGTAGAACAGCCCGCTTGAGGCCTGGATCTGGCGCATGCTCTTTTGCGCCGCAGGATAGCCACCGAATACGAGCCCTGCGATCTGGGCGATTTCCCGGAACCGCCTCAATGCCATTTCCCCGGCATTGAGGCTGGCAAGCACATCCTCCAATAGATCTTCGGTACTCAACGCCCGGGGCAGGTAGCTGGCCCAATCCACCGGTCCAGGGCTAAGCAGCTCGAAGCCATAGTCGTTGACGGCGATGGAAACCGACAGCGGTTGCTCGCGGCTGACACGCCAGGCAATCAGGTTGGCCAGCCCCATGTTGGCCATGCGCCCGGCAAAGGGGTACACGAACAGGTGCCAGCCCTGCCTGGACTTGAACGTCTCTGCAAGCAGGGTCCCTGTCGTCGGCAGCGCCGACCACTGGGCTTGTACCGTGAGCAATGGCCTTACTGCGCGCATTTCAGGGCTATCGAAGCGCCCGTGCGCGGCGGCGTCAAGTTGTTGCACCACAGCGTCGGCCAGTTCGCTGGAAAGTGGCATGCGCCCGCCGTTCCAGCGGGCCACCGCCGCCTTTCGCGCGTTACTGCGGCGTACATAGGCGGTCATGTTTTCCACGCGAACCAGCTCCAGCACGCGGCCGGCGAACACGAAGGTGTCCCCGGGCCTCAAGCGTGAGATGAACGCCTCTTCCACGCTGCCTAGGTTCTTGCCGCCACCGCCTTTGCTCCAGTATTTCAGGTGCAGCGAAGCGTCACTGACAATGGTGCCGATGCCCATCCGATGGCGGCGCGCCAAGCGCTCACTGGCAACCCGGTACAAGCCGTCGGGGTGCATTTCAACACGTTGATAGTCGGGGTAGGCGCTGAGCGAGCTGCCGCCATGGCAAACGAAGTCCAGTGCCCATTGCCACTGGCTGTCGCGCAGGTCGGCAAAGGCCCAGGTGCTGCGCACTTCAGCGAGCAGTTGCTGCGGATCGAACCCGCTGCCCAGGGCCATGCTGACCAGGTGCTGAACCAGTACATCCATGCACAGGCGCGGCGACCGGCGGCCCTCCAGGTGGCCTGCCGCCAGGGCCTGACGCATGGCGGCGGCTTCCACCAGCTCCAGGCTGTGGGTGGGCACAAGGGTGATGCGCGAGCGCCGCCCAGGCGCATGCCCGGAACGCCCTGCGCGCTGCATCAAACGGGCGATCCCTTTTGCCGAACCGATCTGCAGGACGCGCTCGACCGGCAGGAAGTCCACGCCCAGGTCCAGGCTCGATGTACAGACGACGGCTTTGAGCGTGCCTTCCTTGAGGCTGCGCTCGACCCAGTCGCGGGTGTCACGTGCCAGGCTGGCGTGATGCAACGCAATCAGGCCCGCCCAGTCGGGGCGCTCTTCGAGCAGGGCCTGGTACCAGAGTTCGGCCTGCGCCCGGGTGTTGGTGAAGACCAGGCAACTGCTGCTGGCGTCGATTTCCCGGCTCACCTGCTTCAACATTTTTAGGCCGATATGCCCCGCCCATGGGAAGCGCTCGATGTGCTCGGGCACCAGGGTATCGACCTGCAGCACCTTGTCCTGGCGCCCGCGCACCAGCTGACCACCTTGGGGCAGCAACACGTCCAGGGCATGCTGCAGGTTGCCGAGGGTGGCCGACAACCCCCAGGTCGGCAGGCCAGGGTGCCAACGGCGCAGGCGGGCCAACGCCAGTTGCAGCTGAACCCCCCGCTTGTTGCCGAGCAGCTCGTGCCACTCATCGACCACCACCATGCGCAGCGTCGCGAAGTCATTGCTGGCCTGGGCTCGGGTCAGCAGCAGCGTCAGGCTTTCAGGTGTGGTGACCAGCACGCTGGGCATGCGCCGGGCCTGGCGTGCGCGCTCGGCGCTGCCCGTGTCGCCGCTGCGCACGCCAACGCTCCAGGGCAGGCCCATCTCGTCGATAGGCGCCTGCAGCGCCCGAGCCGTATCGGCTGCCAGGGCGCGCATGGGGGTGATCCAGATGACCTGGAGTGGCGCCGCGTGACGCCCCTGGGCCTGGGCCTTGAATGCCCGCAGGGCCGCCAGCCAGACCGCATACGTCTTGCCAGCGCCGGTGTTGGCATAAAGCAGGCCTGACTCCCCCCGCTCGACGGCGGCCCACACCTTGCGCTGGAAAGCGAACGGCTTCCAGCCGCGTTGAGCGAACCAGGCATTGGCAAGATCGGTGGTGGTGGGCATCAGGCAGGCAGTCCCTCGAAGGCTGTGCTTCTAAAGACCACCGCTGCAAGGTATTGGTTTACTTGTCAGTTGGCCAGCAGATTGCCGCTGCGGCACACCTGCTCGCCGGCCACATGGGCGATCACCATGCCTGCCGTGGCCATGCGCCGCACACTGCGCGCATACAGCAGTCCAGGCTGGCTGTTGCGCAGAGGCATGACGCGATCACTGAGCGGGTCGATGACCTCGGCAATCAGTTGACCTGCCTCCAGGTACTGCCCTGGCTTGGCGTGGTACACCAGCAACCCGCCCGCCGCAGCCGTGATCGGCTCCACAGCAGCCAGTGGCGTGGCTGGCCAGCGCAAGGGCGGCAGGGCAGGGGCATTGCCCTGGATAACGCCAGCATGGGTCAGGAAGTCGAGAATGGCCTGGCAGTCCTGACGCGCCAGGTCATGGCTCACATCAGCCTGACCGCGCAGTTCGAGGGTGACCGAACACGTGCCTGCCGGGATGGGGAAGCGTTTGCCAAAGCGCTGTTGCAGTTGCCACCACAGCAGGCTGAAGCACTCGTCAAATGACTGCCCGCCCGAATCAGTCGCCAATAGGCTGGCCTGGACACCCAGGTAACGGGCCAAGGGCTCGAACTGCGGCCAGGCGTCTGGAGTGGTGTAGAGGTGTTCGACGGCCTCGAAGTCGCAGTGCAGGTCCAGAACCAGGTCGGCATCGCACGCCAGGCGCTGCAGGATCAGGCGCTGCGCTTGCAGGGGGGTACGTGCCGGATGGGCATCCAGGCCGCGGCGCAGGTATTCGCGGATCAGTGCCTGGTTGTGGAGCGGGTCCTGGGTCAGGTGGGCCTCGACCTGATCACCGATGGTGTCTGACAGGTCGACGAAATTGCGGTTGAAGTTCTCGCCACTTTGCAACTCGAACCGGCCCAGCGGGGCGTCGAGCAGCACCTGCTCAAGGCCCACTGGGTTGGCGACCGGCACCAGGATAACCTCGCACTGCAGGTGGCCTTGCTGGTCCAATTCCAGCAACTGGCGCTTGAGGTGCCAGGCCACCAGCATGCCGGGCAATTCGTCGGCATGCAGCGAGGCCTGGATGTACACCTTGCGACCACTGCGTGGCCCGAAGTGAAAACTGTGCAGTTGGCGGGTTACCCCAGGAACAGGGGAAAGAATGTCGTGGGTCGAGTGGTGCATGATGGTCCTGAATACGGGGCTGTACGGTCTGGGGCACGGGTTGAGCCTTCAGATGAAAGCACAGTTTCGCCGCCAGCGCCTCACGCCAGCCCCTCGCCGCCACCTGCGATCCCGATCAGGCCAGCAAGGCCTGCAAGGTCGCCAAGTCGTCAGCCTCCTCGACAGGCTTGTCCAGACGCCAGCGCAACATGCGCGGAAAGCGCACGGCAATGCCGCTCTTGTGGCGCTTGGACAGGGCGATGCCTTCAAAGCCCAGCTCGAACACCAGCGTAGGCGTGACGCTGCGCACTGGGCCGAAGGTTTCCTGGGTGGTCTTGCGCACGATGGCATCGACCTTGCGCATCTCCTCGTCGGTCAGGCCGGAATAGGCCTTGGCGAAGGGGATCAGCGTGCGGTCCGGGGTGCCGGCAGGGCTGTCCCAGACCGCGAAGGTGTAGTCGCTGTACAAGCTGGCGCGCCGTCCGTGACCCCGCTGGGCGTAGATCAGCACGGCATCGACGCTGAACGGGTCGATCTTCCACTTCCACCAGGTGCCCATGTCCTTGGTGCGGCCAACGCTATACAGGGCCTCGCGCTGCTTGAGCATCATGCCTTCCACGCCCAGGCTGCGTGACTGCTCCCGCTGCCGGGCAAGGTCCGCCCAATCGGGCCCTTCGAGCAGTGGGGAGAGCAATACAGGTGCCAGTGGGGAGGCCTCAAGCACGCGCTCGAGCTGCGCGCGCCGTTCATGCTGCGGGCGACTGCGCCAGTCCTCGCCTTGCCACTCCAGCAAGTCATAGGCCTGCAACACCACCGGGGCATCGCTCAGCAATTTCTTGCCCAAGGTCTTGCGACCCAGGCGCTGCTGCAGCAGGGCAAAGGGCTGCACGGACGCCTCTGCCTTGGCATCGCTCGCTTTCCAGACCAGGATCTCGCCATCGAGCACCACGCCATCGGGCAGGGTCTGGGCCAGGCTCTGCAACTCGGGAAAACGTTCGGTGACCAGCTCCTCGCCGCGCGACCAGACCCACAACTGCCCGTCGCGCTTGACCACCTGTGCCCGGATGCCATCCCACTTCCATTCGATTTGCCAAGCGCTGGGCGGCCCGAGCAGCGTATCGAACTGTTCGACCGGGGCCTGCAGAGGGTGCGCGAGAAAGAACGGATACGGCTGCCCACCACGCTGGCTATGCTCATCGGCAGATTCGGGCGCGATCAGTTGAAGGTAGCGCTCGGCGGTTGGCCGGTGGCTGATGTCGGTATACCCGACCAGCCGCTGGGCTATCCGCTTGGCATCCAGCTCCGCCAACTGGGCCAGGGCACGCGTGACCAGCAGCTTCGATACGCCGACGCGGAAACTGCCGGTGATCAGCTTCAGGCACAGCATCAGGCTGGGGCGATCCAGCCGTGCCCACAAAGGTGGCAGACGTTGCTGGAGCTCTTCCGGGGGCAGGCCGCGCAACGGCAGCAGGTAGCTTTCGACCCAGTGCGCCAGGCCTTCGTCATCGCCCTCCTGGGTGTCGGGCAGCAGCAGCGAAATGGTCTCGGCCAGGTCGCCTACCGCCTGGTAGCTTTCCTCGAACAGCCAGTCCGGCAGCCCTGCCATCGCGCCAGCCAGTTCGCGCAGTACCCGAGTGGGTACCAATTGACGCGGCCGCCCGCCCGCCAGGAAATACACCGCCCAGGCGGCGTCCTGGGCCGGTGCGCTGGCGAAGTATTCACGCAGGGCCTGGAGCTTGGCATTGCTGGAGGTGGTGCCATCGAGGCGCAGGTACAGTTCGGCGAAGGCTTTCATGCGCCCGTCTCCCCAGCTGTAGCGTCATCTTCCTCACCGTATTCGGTAACGAATGCGCGGGCGTCGAGCCCCTGTTCATTCAGGTAGCGCACCAGCACGCCCACCGATCCATGGGTGACCATGACCCGTTCGGCGCCTGTCTGGCCGATGGCCCACAGCAGCCCAGGCCAATCGGCGTGGTCCGAGAGCACGAAGCCCCGGTCCACACCGCGTCTGCGCCGGGTGCCGCGCAGCAGCATCCAGCCACTGGCGAACGCGTCGCTGTAATCGCCGAAGCGTCGCATCCAGCTGCTGCCGCCAGCGGACGGCGGGGCCATCACCAGGGCGGTGCGCAATAGCGGGTCGTTGCGTGCAATATCGCCGGCATAGCGGGTTTCAGGTAAATACACGCCCGCTTCGCGATACACCCTGTTCAGCGGCTCGACGGCGCCGTGCACCAGAATCGAGCCGATGCTGGGGTCCAGGCCATGCAGGATGCGCTGCGCCTTGCCGAAGGCGTAGCAGAACAGCACGCTGGCCTTGCCCTGTTCGCTGTTGGCCCGCCACCAGGCGTTGATCCCGGCGAACACATCCGCCTGGGTCGGCCAACGGTAGATGGGCAGGCCAAACGTCGATTCGGTGATGAAGGTATGGCAGCGTACGGGCTCGAACGGCGCGCAGGTGCCGTCGGGCTCGACCTTGTAGTCGCCCGACGCCACCCACACCTCGCCTTGATACTCCAGGCGCACCTGCGCCGACCCCAGCACATGCCCGGCAGGGTGCAGGCTCAAGGTCACGCCGTGGTGCAACAGGCGCTCGCCGTAGGGCAGGGTCTGCAAATTGATGTCCATGCCCAGGCGGCTGCGCAGGATGCCGGCGCCCGGGTCTGCGGTGAGGTAGTGGCGATTGCCGGAACGCGAGTGGTCACCGTGACCATGGGTGATCACGGCGCGGTCTACCGGCCGCCAGGGATCGATGTAGAAATCGCCGGGCGGGCAGTACAGGCCTTCGGGTCGAGCGATGACGAGGTCCATGGCACACGCACTGGTAGGGAGTTACCAGTTAGGAGCCGCTGCGGCCAGGGGAAGTTCGACCGGTGGTTTCTTCACCCCTTGACCGCCGCAAGCGCTGCACGCCGCCGGCCGTTTCTACTTGCCCGGTACCAGGGTCAGGCGCTGGGTGCCATAGGCACGCGCGAAGTGCTGAGGCGCAAGGGGCATGACAGCGAAGCGGCCCTTGAACCAGGCCTCAAGGCCATCCCCGTAATGTGGGCTGGCCGGATTGCCGGACTGGCCGCTGCTGGTCAGCACCTGGAGGGGTTCAGCCTGGCTGAAGTCCACGATCAGCCGCGCCGATGCCGGCAGGCGGGTGACGAAGTCGCTTCCCCAGGCGTAGGGGGTGAAGGCAAGCGTGCTGAAGTCGCCGCCTGCAGGCTGCGCAGGGCGGCTGATGGCATCACCCAGCCCATGGTAGGCCGGTGCAGGCCATTCGTATTGGTGCAGTTTGCCCCATTGCCAGGCGCTGCGGTCGGTGCCCAGTTGGGCGATGCCCGTGTCCATTGCCGCGACCAGGCTGCGGGCCAGGATGGCGGGTTTGTCTTCCTTCTGTGGCGTACTGCGGTCGTCCCAGAACGGGCTGTCATCCCGGCCCAGCAGGTGATCGGCCTGTGCCGAGAACGACAAGCGTGCATTGCTGACCAATGCCTGCCAGGCCGCTCCCGCTTCCGGTCCCAAGTCATCGAGGAATGTCTGACGGGCGACAGCCTGGAGGAACAGGGCGTACAGCGCAGCATCTGCCGACACTGGGCTCAAGCGACCATCGAATGCCTTGAGCCTAGCCAGCGCCGTACGGGCCTTTTCGCGCTGATCGGCGGGCAAGGCATTGATGGCCTGCTGCAGCGGGCCTGCCATGCCTGGCGCTTCGAACATCTGCTTGAGCTTGCCGGCCAACAAGGTGACCTGGTCGTTCTGCAGCGCCATCAGGCTGCGGCTATCAAGGCGGCCACTGCCGGCGAGCTGGCCCAGGCGCTCGGCACGCTCCGGGTAGTACCAACTGCTCGACAGCTGCATGCCGTAGCCGCGCGGCAGGCTGCGCTGGTTGGCGTGGCCGATCCAGCCAGCGGTCGGGTCCTGATCGTATGGGTGCAGCATGGGGTCGGCATAGCCATCCCAGTCATAGCGCCCGTCCCACCCCGGCGAAGGCAACAGGCCTTGGCCTTCTCGGCGATTGGGGTAGCGCCCGCTCACCTGCCAGCCAATGTGCGATACTTCGGCGAAGACGAAGTTCAGCGCCGCAGCCGTGACATCACGGGTGCTGTCGAATGCGCGCTCCACGGTCTTGGCGCGGGTCAGGTCGAACAGTGCATCAAGGCTGCGATCGCCCTTGAACTGCGGCAGGTTCAGTGCAAGGCCCAGGCTGGCATTGCCCGACTGGCCAAGTAGCGTGCCATGGCGCGTGTCGTGCATCACTTCGCGCACTGGGCGCTCGCCGCGCACCAGGAAGGTCTCGGTGTGCGCCCTGGCTGCAACCCATTTGCCGTCCGCCAGGTAACTGACCTGATTGCCCTGGTGGCGCAGTTTTTCCAGGAACAGGTCCTGGTTGTCGGCCATCACCGCGCTGCTGGTCCAGGCCAGCTGGCCGTTGTAGCCAGCCAGCACGATCGGCAGGCCCGGCAGCGACAGGCCGGCCACTTGGTACTTGCTGGAGTGGATCTGCACCGGGCTCAGCGCCCAGGCTGCACGGCTGTCGCTGGCCAGCAGGCTCTTGCCGCTGCGGCTGCGTTGCGGGCCGATGGCCAGGTTGGCCGAACCGGGACTGCCCAGCAGATCAAGGTCGCCCAGTTTTTGACTGGCAGCTGCCAGGGCAGACAACCCCGGCAACTGACTGGCAAGGTCCAGGCCCTTGAGCTTGGCTGCTTCGCCTTCGGGAAGCGGTTCGTCGGCGGCACCGGGTAGCAGCCAGGCCAGCTTGTCGCTGCCGACTTTCTGCGCCAGGGTCAATGCACTGATCTCTTCTTGCAGGTTGACCGACTGACTGAAGGCATACAGCGAAAACATCAGCGCGCAGTCTTCGGGCTTCCAGTACTCGGGGCGGTAGCCGCTGTTGGCCAGGTCCGCTGGCAGCTTGTCGCGGTAGCGGAACAGGTAGGCGTTGACCCCGCGCGCATAGACGTCGAAGAAGCGCTTGAGCCGTGGCGATGCGTCGGCGTACAGCTGCGCCGCGCTTTGCTTGAGGTTGGCCGCCCGCATCAAGCGGTCGATATCCAGTGCATCACGGCCGGCCACTTCAGCCATGCGCCCTTGGGCGAGCAACCGCATGGCGACCATCTGCTCAATCCGGTCCCCGGCATGCACGTACCCCAAGGTGAAGAGCGCGTCATGGAACGAGCTGCTCTCGATCAGCGGAGCGCCCATGGCATTGCGCCTGACCGACACGTTCTGGGCCAGGCCCTTGAGCGGCTGCACGCCGCTGGACGGCGGCAGGCTGTCCTGTTGGGCGGTGGTCTGGCAACCGGCCAGGCCAAGTGAACCGAGCAGCAGGGCAGCCGTTGCAGCGCGCGGGCGGAAAAAGAAAAGGGCGGGGGCGGCCATGGCAAGGCTCCTGCAAGGCGTAGCGGGTATGGAAAGGCGCTAAGGTAGTGAGCAGGCCGCCTGGGTGCAAGGCCTGCCCCGGCTTTATTTCGGCACACTGCCCCAGCGGTGAATGAGTGGCAGGACTCTGTCGGCAATTTGCCAATCCGTGGCCATGACGCTGGGGTACCCAAGCGCGCCTTGCAGTGGGTCAAACCTCGAAATGCTCAGCCATGGCGTCGGAAAAGTGCGTGCAGTTGATGCGGGTGTACTGCACATAGTTACGTGTGATCGCAAAGGATTCGCCAGGCATGAGCAGCACATCGTGCTGTTCGAGTTGGCGCACGAACGGATGCAGGTCGGCGATATCGGGGTGATGGACCCACAGAAACATGCCGCCTTGGGGCGTGATATCGAAGCGCCAACCGCGGTCTGTCAGCGTGCGCTGGGTCTGAACCTGCTGTCGAATCAGGCGTTGCTGCAGATCGCTCATGTGCCTGGCGTAGGTGCCGTCGGTGAGGATGGTGTTGACGAAGCGCTCGCAGAACGCAGGCACCGCCACGCAGGTGAGCAGTTTCAGGCGCATGAGCGGTTCGACCAGTGCAGCCGGGCAAGCGATGTAGCCCACGCGTAGCGAGGCGGACAGGCATTTGGAGAAACTGCCGATATAGATGACCTGCTGCAGGTTGTCCAAGCCGGCGAAGGTCTGGCGTACACCCGGGCTGAAGTCGCCATAGACATCGTCTTCGACGATGTAGAAGCCGTGTTCGATCGCCAGTCTCAGCACGCCGAAGGCGTTGTGCGGGCTGACGTTGCTGCCGGTGGGGTTGTGGAATGTGCTGTTGCAGAAGAATGCCTTGACCTTGTGCTGGACCAGGTGCCGCTGCATGTCCTCAAGGTCCGGGCCGTCTTGCAGCCGACGGATGCCGATCACGTGCCCGCCGGCCAGCTGGATCAGCTTGATCAGGTTACCGTTGCAGGGCTCGTCGACGAACACGTGGTCGCCAGGGGCGATCAGCAGACGGGCCACCAGGTCCAGGGCCTGGGTGGCGCCCAATGTGCTGAGTAATTGCTGTGGACCTACATCGATCTGGGTCATGCGCCGCAGGTGCACGCACAGCTGCTTGCGCATGGGCAGGTAACCCTGGATGTCGCCGTAATCGGCCAGCGAGCTTTGTTCCAGGCGCGCCGTGCGACGCACAGCCTTGGCCAGCAGCTCGGTGTCGCGCCAGGCAGGGGGCAGCCAACCGCAGCCGAGCTTGGTGTAGTGCTGGCCGCCTTGCAGCAGTTTGAACAGCGCGTCCCCGGCCATATGCCCAGGTGCCTCGTCTCTGGCTGGCGGCCGAGCGGTGCCGGCCACGAAATAGCCACGCCCTGGCACGGCCGTCAACAGCCCTTCGCTGACCAGGCGCCCATAGCTGGACACGACCTCGTGGTAGGTCGCACCCGTGCTGGCCGTGAGCTTGCGAATCGACGGCATGCGTTGCCCTGGCAGCCATTCGCTGGCAGCCAGACGCTGCCGGAGTTGATGAAGCAGAGTGTCAGCACGCATCGACGGGTCCGCCAGTGTTAGAAAAAACAGCCTAACAGTTAGCTGGAAACCGCGTCGACTGTTCGCCCGTGCTCGGCCGATCAGTGAGAAGCTTCGGCGCATTCCATTCCTGCATCATCAGCGAGCACGCCATGACCGAAACCCTGCCAGCACGCACCTACCTGTATTTCATTGCGCAGTCGGTCAACCTCACCACGGCTGTGATGTCCGTGACCATGGCGGCCCTGGTCGGTGCTGCTCTGGCGCCCGATCCTGCGTGGTCAACGGTGCCCTACGGGTTTCAGTTTCTCTGCGTGATGCTGGCGACCTACCCGGTGTCGTGGCTGATGGGGCGCATCGGTCGTCGGCGCGCGTTCATGCTGGGTGCTCTACCCTTGGCCCTGTCCGGCGTCAGCGGGTTCCTGGCCGTGCAGCACCAGCACTTTGTTGCCCTGATACTCAGCCACTGCGCATTGGGGGTGTATATCGCGTTCGCCAACTTCAACCGGTTTGCCGCTACCGACAACCTGACGCAACACCTCAAAGCGCGGGCGCTCTCACTGGTGGTGGCAGGCGGAGTGATCGCGGCAGTGGTGGGGCCGGCCTTGACCGGTTGGCTCAGGGATGTGGGTGGGTATCCGCTGTTCTCGCTGTGCTACGCCGCCTTTGTCGGCCTGGCGCTCGTGTCGTGGTTGATAGCCCTTTGCTTGCCTAAAGAGAAACCGGTCAATCGCCCGCAGCAGGACCTGCGAGCGTGCGAGGTAGGGCAGCTTGCGTCACGCAGGGTGCTGGTGATGGCGATGAGCGTGGCAGCGCTGGGGTACGGCATCATGAACCTGTTGATGATCCAGGCTTCGCTGCACATGAAAGGTATGCACCAGGACTTCTCCGACGTGCGCATGGCCATCCAGTGGCATGTCGTGGCGATGTTTGCGCCTTCGTTCTTCACTGGCAGCATCATTCAACGGTTGGGCATCAAGGTGACGATCTGTGCCGGGTTGGGCCTGTTCGTGGTGAGCACGGCCTTGAACATGGGGTCTAGCAGTTATGCCGTGATGACGGCGGCACTGATAGCCCTGGGCCTGGGCTGGAACCTGACCTACGTGGGCGGGGGGGCGCTGCTGGCGCAGGCATTGCAAGATAGCCCGGGGGCGATGCGCCTGCAGGGCAAGAATGACCTGGCCATCGCCGTGTGTGCCACCCTCGGCGCCTTTACGCCATCCTTGTTGCTGGACACCGCAGGCTGGACGGGCACCAACGGTCTATGCATGGTGCTGTGCCTGGGGCTGTTGCTGGCCACCGCGCTTCGGTTGCCAGCCAAGCCAGGCACCTCGGCGCCCGGGCTGCAGACCGCACCGCGCCCGCGCTAACGGACAGGCGCGGTGCTGTCAAACGGCGGGGCGGCTATCAGGCGCCGTGGCACTTCTTGAATTTCTTTTCGCTGCCGCAGGGGCACGGGTCGTTGCGGCCAACATCCTTGAGGGCGTTGCGCACCGGCTCCTGGTGACCGTGGTTGCAGTGCGGCCCGTGGACGTGGCCGTGATCATGGTGATGATCGTGGTCGTGGTCGCAGTCAGGGCCGTGAACGTGAGGCTGTTGGGACATTGCAGGGTTACTCCAGGTAATGATCGCCGGGCATTATCTCACCACCGCGCAACAAGTGCAGGTTCCGATGGATCAACAGGCCGGTGCCCAGTTCGGCCTTGAGCGTGTACTTCAAAGGCTGGTGGCTCTTGAGCATCTTGGCCAAGGGCTTGAGGCGCTGCCACAGGTTGGTTCGGGCGGTGATCTTGAAGGTGCGCTGGTCGTGCCCGCCAACACTGCGCCACAGGCTGGCTTCGTCTTCTGCCAGCAGCACATCGTTCAACCGCAGGGCATAGGACAGGTTGCGGATGAACAGGCGGCTGTCGTTGGGGTTTTCCACCCGCACGTGGAGCACGAATTCCTGTTGCAGCAGGCGGGCCTTGACCGTTTCCACCCTGACCAGGTGGATCTCCGGTTGCCGCCATGGCTCACCACCCCAGCTGACGCAGCCGGCCAGGAGCATCACCAACAAGGCAGGCAGCAGGACACGCAGGCGGGTCATCATGCTCAGCCACCCACATAGCTGGCGCAGCATTTCTTGAATTTCTGCCCGCTTTGGCAAGGGCAGGGATCGTTGCGCGTGGCGTTCAGGCCAACGGTGGGGTCGATGAAGTACCAGCGGCCATCGTGCTGCACGAAGGCTGAGCGCTCGCGGTGCTGGTGATCACCGTCCTGGTCGTGCCAGCGGGCAGTGAAGGTGACGAAGCCGTGTTCAGGCTGGCCACCGATCAGCTCGGCGTCTTCCACTTCCAGGCCCAGCCAGGTGCTCTGGGCACTCCAGGCGGCCATGGCGGCGCGATCGAGGCCGGCCTGTTGGGCTGGCAAGGTGGTCGCCACCAGGTAATCGACCAGCCCCAGCACATAGGCGCTGTAGCGTGAGCGCATCAGGGCTTGGGCGTCCGGTGCAGGCGTGCCGGCGTGGTAATGCCCGCAGCAGGCGTCGAGCAAGTTGCCACTGCCGCATGGACAGACCGAAACACTCATCATCACCACCAGTATTTGCCGAAGTTTTCAGGGTTGGCCCAGAACCGCGCATTCAGCCAGTCAGGGACCTGCTTGTAGTCATGTAGATCATAGGTGAACAGGCTCAGCACCTGCTGGTCGCGTTGAAACTTCTCACTGGCCGACAGGGCCAGGGCGAAGAAGTCCGTGTCTTGCCAGCCGCAGGCGGCCAGGTCGGCCAGCACTGCGACTCGACTGGCGTTGAGATTGCGAATGCCACCCAGCAGTTCCAACCCGTTGCGCTTGGGCAGGTGTTCCAGGCAATCGACCAGAAGCGCCAGGTCAAAGCGCTGGGCTGCCAGTTCAGCCGGCAGCGGGCCCGGCGGCGCGCACGCCAGGCTCGCTTGTGGGTGGGCCTGCAGGAAGGCGTCAAGTGCCGGGAACCGCGTGCCCACCAGCAACAGGCGTTGCGGGGACACGCGCTCGAGCAAGGCGGCAAGCGCCTGCTGCGGTGTGCGTTGGGAAAAACCGTCGGTCATTGCCAGTCCTCATCAAGATCAGCCAAGACTATCGGGCCAGAGCCTGTCGGCATAGGGCCGTGGCATCCGGTCATGGCAAATGGCTGGCAGGCTGTGCAAGCAGCGTCTTTACTGCCCTGATCGGCCACGATGCCGATCCCCCCAAAAGAGGCGATGAGATGAGCATAGTACGCACAGCTGTACCTCTGGTTCTGCTCACCAGTGTGTTGACTGGTTGCGCGGGTTTGCAAAAAACCGACTGGCCCAAGTGTGCGGCGGTCGGCGGTGTGGGCGGCGCAGCGCTGGGCGCGATCGAAAGCTCGAGCTGGGCAGGTTGGGGCGCACTGCTCGGGGGCGGCCTTGCAGCGGGGTATTGCTGGGCCCATGGTGATGGCGACGAAGACGGCGATGGCGTACCCGACAGCCGTGACAAGTGCCCAGGGACGCCGCGCGGCGTCCAGGTCGATGCCAACGGTTGCCCGCCGCCTGCACCGCAGGTCGAGGCCGTGGTCGTCGAGCAAGTGGTGGTCGAGAAAGAAGAGGTGATCGTCATCCGCGATGTGCATTTCGAATTCGACTCTGCACGGCTGACCGCCGCCGACAAGCAGCGCCTCAATACCATCGCTACGCGCCTGAAGCAGGAAGCGCCGTCGGCCCGCCTGAGCGTGAGCGGCCACACCGACAGCGTGGGTGCCGACAGCTACAACCAGAAACTTTCCGAGCGCCGTGCCCACTCGGTCACCGACTATCTGGTCGAAAGCGGCATCCCGCGCAACAGCTTCGTGTCCGTGGTCGGGGCTGGCGAATCCCAACCTGTGGCTGACAACGCCACCGCCGAGGGGCGTGCCATGAACCGTCGTACGGAGATCAAGATCCAGCGCTGAAGCAGCAGCGCCCGCCCAGCGTATCGGCGCGGGCGCTTTGCAAACGCCATAGACGGTAATGGCCGGTGCCCATACATTGCCAAGCGCAGTGTGCGCTGGCGTGAGTCCCGACCGAGCGGTTAATGTGAAATGGTCGCGTTGGCCATCCCGGCAGTACGCCATACGGTGGGGCAGAGCATGAAATTCATCTTGAGCCTGGGCAAGCTCCTGACCATAGTCTTCTGGGGTGTAGTGCTGTACAACCAGATGGTGCCGCAACCTGTGCCGCTGAACCTATTGATCAACGCCACAGGCCTGTTGCTGGTGCTGCTGCATTTGCTCGAAATGCTGTTTTTCAATGCCAGTCTGCGCGGCCGTAGCCATCGCTGGTTCGACCGTCTGCAGATCCTGTTGACGGGCATTTTCCACATCATGTCCATCCCCCGCGCGCAAGAGGCGCCACGAAATGCGTAATCTGATGTTGTTCGCCCTGTTGGCTGCGCCGCTTGCGCAGGCACAGAACCTCGAAGTACCCGCCAATTCCATGCTGCGCTTGCCGACCAAGTCGGCCGAGGTGCATCTGGAGCAGCTCAGGGTGGCGGACGATGCCACCTTGCTGCTTCCCGCCACGCTCGCCTCGCTGACGGTCGATCGGCTGGAGCTGGGCCGTGATGCGCGTATCGCCGTGGCGCCGGCCGATACCCCGCTCCTGATCGAAGCGGCCAGTGCCAGCCTGGGTGAAGGCAGTGAGTTCAGTGCGCCGGGCGCGCCTGGGACTTATGAACGTGCCGCGCGTTCAGGGCGCGGGCTCGACCTCAAGCTTGCCCAGGTGCAGGGCGAACAACTGTCCATCGACGCCCGCGGCGGCGCGGGTGCGCCAGGGTTCGCCGGGCTCGATGGTGCCAACGGCCAGGCCGGTGGCTGCACCTGGGGCCGTGCCAGCCGCGGCTTCAACGGGGATGATGGCGGCAATGGCCACGACGGAGCACCGGGTGGTCGAATTCGCCTGAGCGTGCCCGAGGCCTTCCCTGCCGAGCGCATCAGGGTGCGCCTGGACGGTGGCGCGCCGGGCAAGCCTGGGGCAGCAGGCCAGGCGGGCAAGGGCGGTGCGAGCAAGGGTTGCCTGGTCTACCGCACCTCGCCGGGCAACAGTGGCCGCGCCGGGCAACCCGGTCAGCCAGGCCTTGCCGGGGCTGCCGGCGAGCTGATCCTGCAGCGACTCTGATCGCTGCGGGTACGCTCAGAACATCAGGCGGGCACTGGCCACGGCGACCACGGCCAGGCCCAGCAGCAGGTTCACCCCCACCATCCGGCGGATGCGCCCCAGCACGGCCGCCGCGCCTGGCCAGTCCTCGGCCTGGACCGCCGTTTTCATTTCTGGCAGCAGCAACGCCTGGATGCGCATGAACAGGGCGAACATGACGATACCGCCCCCGATCATCACCTGGACATACCGCGGCGCGGTTTCGAAGCCATTGAAGCGCAGGTGAATCATGCCCACGCCGCTTATCGCCAGAATCGCCACGGCCACCCAGACCCAGCCGAAGAAGCGTCGGAAAACTTCCACCCACAACCGCAGCCTGGCAGGCCCGTCCAGCGCTGCAACCGTTGCCGGGCGCAGCACCATCCAGGCGAAGAACATGCCACCCACCCACACCAGGGCGGCCAGAACGTGCAGGGTGTAGGGCAGGGCAAAGGCAGTCATCCGGATCTCCATGCGGCATAAACAGCGTGAGCGGGGTATGATAG
The DNA here is from genome assembly GCF_000730565.1 of Pseudomonas fulva NBRC 16637 = DSM 17717. Lineage (GTDB taxonomy): Bacteria > Pseudomonadota > Gammaproteobacteria > Pseudomonadales > Pseudomonadaceae > Aquipseudomonas > Aquipseudomonas fulva. The sequence goes on from NZ_BBIQ01000016.1 coordinate 88,822, forward strand.
CCGCCCTATGCGCGATACTGAAAATATATCCAGCCCTTCGGGCGCCTGCACACCATGATCAGCACTGAACTCAAAGCCACCATCCAGGGCGCCTACACGCGATTTCTCGAAGCCAAGAGCCTCAAGCCGCGTTACGGCCAGCGCCTGATGATCGCCGAGGTGGCCAAGGTCCTCGGGGATATTCCCTGCGACGACGAAGGCCGCCGTGCCGGCGAGCCCGCCGTCGTGGCGGTGGAGGCGGGCACCGGTACCGGCAAGACGGTCGCCTACAGCCTGGCGGCCATTCCGGCGGCCAAGGCGGCAGGCAAGCGCCTGGTCATCGCCACCGCGACCGTGGCGCTGCAGGAGCAGATCGTCTTCAAGGACCTGCCTGACCTGATGCGCAACAGCGGGCTGAATTTCAGCTTTGCCCTGGCCAAGGGACGGGGCCGCTACCTGTGCCTGTCCAAGCTCGACATCCTGGTCCAGGAAGGTCATGCCCAGACGTCCCAGGCGCAGCTGCTGGAGGAAGAAGGCTTTCGCATCGACGTGGACGAGCGCAGCCTGAAGCTGTTCAACAGCATGATCGAAAAGCTGGCCGGCAACCGCTGGGACGGTGATCGCGACAGTTGGCCAGAGAGCCTCGAAGACGAGGACTGGGCACGGCTGACCACCGACCACAGCCAGTGCACCGGCCGCCACTGCCCCAACTTCCAGCAGTGCGTGTTCTACAAGGCCCGTGAAGGCATGGGCAAGGTAGACGTGATCGTCACCAACCACGACATGGTGCTGGCCGACCTGGCGCTGGGCGGCGGTGCGGTGCTCCCGGCCCCCCGCGACACCATGTACGTGTTCGACGAAGGGCATCACCTGCCAGACAAGGCCATCGGCCACTTCGCTCATTATTCACGGCTGCGTTCGACGGCCGACTGGCTCGAGCAGACCGCCAAGAACCTGACCAAGCTGCTGGCCCAGCACCCCCTGCCGGGTGACCTGGGCAAGCTGATCGAGCAGGTCCCTGAGCTTGCCCGCGAAATCCGCACCCAACAGCAGTTCATGTTCACGCTGTGCGAGCAGGTGGCCGATTTTCGTCCAGGCGAGGACAACGAAGGCCGAGAACGCCCTCGCTATCGTTTTCCAGGTGGCGTGGTGCCCGATGAAATCCGCGAGGTTGGCGTCGAGCTGAAAAAAGGCTTCGCCCGCCTGAACGATGTGTTCACCCGCCTGACCGACCTGCTCAAGGAAGGCATGGGCGGCGAGGTCAGCATTGGCATCGCCAGCCACCAGGCCGAGGAGTGGTACCCGCTGTTCGGTAGCCTGCAGACCCGTGCCCAGGGCAACTGGGAGTTGTGGACGGCGTTCACCGCCGAAGACCCCGAGGACAGCCCGCCCATGGCCCGCTGGCTTACCTTGGCCGAGAGCGGGGCCCTGTTCGATATCGAGGTCAATGCCAGCCCCATTTTGGCGGCCGAGATGCTGCGGCGCAGCTTGTGGAACGTGGCACACGGCGCCTTGGTCACCTCGGCGACCCTGACCGCGCTGGGCAAGTTCGACCGCTTTCGCATGCGCTCGGGATTGCCCCGCGATGCAGTTTCCTGCGTGGTGCCCAGCCCGTTCGTGCACGGTGATGCAGGCCTGCTGCGGGTACCGGACCTCAAGGCTGACCCCCGTGACGCCGCTGGCCACACCGCGGCCATCATCCGCGAGCTGCCGGGCATCGTCGAGGATGCCCGTGGTGCGCTGGTGTTGTTCTCGTCACGCAAGCAGATGCAGGATGTGTTCGATGGCCTGGACCGGGACTGGCGCAAGCTGGTGCTGATCCAGGGCAACCTGTCCAAGCAGGAAACCCTGAACAAGCACAAGGCCCGCGTCGACGACGGCCAGCACAGCGTGCTTTTCGGCCTGGCCAGCTTCGCCGAGGGCGTCGACTTGCCGGGGGCCTATTGCGAGCATGTGGTCATCGCCAAGATCCCGTTCGCCGTGCCTGACGACCCCGTCGAGGCCGCCTTGGCAGAATGGATCGAAGCGCGAGGCGGCAATCCGTTCATGGAAATTGCCGTACCCGATGCCTCGTTGCGCCTGATCCAGGCGTGTGGCCGACTGTTGCGCACCGAGCAGGACCGCGGTGTCATCACCTTGCTGGACCGGCGCCTGGTCACCCAGCGCTACGGCAAGGCTATCCTCAATGCGCTGCCGCCATTTCGGCGGGAGATTTCCTGACGGCCGGAGCGCTTGCGCCGGCACGTTGTCCAACCTCAGTCGTGGGCCATGAGGGCCCTGAAGGAGAGACTCCGCCCTATGGTTCGCCGTACCTTGCCCGCTGTCATCGCTTTGCTGTTGAGCCCGCCGTTGCTGGCGGGGCAGCAGACGTTGTTCAGCTTCGTGCGCCCGGCCTCAGTGGTCAATGTCGAAACCGTGGACGCCGGCATGCCCCAGTACAACGCCGAGCAGACCGCTCAGGGCGAGGTGTTGCGACGCGTGGTGTTCAACGCTGCCGAGCGTCCGACCTTGCGCATGAGCCCACAGAGCGGCACTTGGGACTGGTCTTCCGGCCGCTACCTGACCCTGCGTCTGCAGAACGCGATGGCCTGGGCGCTGACCTTGGATGTGACGGTGAAGGGCAATGACGGCCGTACACTGACCAGCCGCATCGACTTGCCGGCAGGGCCTGCGCAAACGGTGATGGTGCCGTTGACGGCGCGTTCGCCCCTGCAGGAAGGGCTGCGTGCGGGCCCACCCATGCCGTGGAGCTTTAGCGGCCAGCGCGTGCTGCTCGGCAGCAGCACGGGCGCGGTGGACCTTGCACAGGTCGCTGCGGTCAGCCTGAGCATCCCTGCCCCCAAGGCAGCCCAAAGCCTGCTGATCGAACGCATGGGCATCCAGGATGACGACCAGGCATGGCAAGCGGCCTACCACGAACTCATCGATGCCTACGGGCAGTCCACGCGCGGCACGTGGCCTGAGAAAGTGACCAGCGACGAGCAACTCAAGGCGAGCGCCGGGCGCGAACAGCAGCAGATCAAGGGGTGGCTGGCCGAGCGTGAAAAGCAGCCACTGGATACCTATGGCGGCGTGACAGCGGGCACGCCCTTCGAGGCGACCGGGTTCTTTCGCACCGAAAAACGTGAGGGGCGATGGTACCTGGTGACGCCGCTGGGCCACCCGTTCTACTCCCTGGGCGTCAATGCCGTGGCCGCAGATGGCGGGCGCACCTATGTGGCGGGTCGCGAGGCCATGTTCAAGGCGCTGCCGCAACAAGGCGAGCCCTTGTCCGCCTTCTATGGCGAGGGCAACAACGATGATGGCAATGCCTCGTCCCAGGGGCGCGCCTTCAAGAAGGGGCGCTGGTTCGACTTCTACGCCGCCAATCTCGAACGCACCCACGCAGCCCCTTGCCAGGTGGCCGACCCGCAGGCGTCAGCGCAGCCGGTCAATTGCCCGCCCGCCAAGTTGGACAGCGCCCGCTGGCAGCGCCATACGCTCGACCGGCTGCAGGCCTGGGGCTTCAATACACTGGGCAACTGGAGCGATGCGGCCCTGGTCGAGCAGCAGCGCGTGCCCTATACCTTGCCGCTGTCCATCGTGGGCGATTACGCGAGCATCAGCACCGGCATGGATTGGTGGGGCCGGATGCCCGATCCCTTCGACCCACGCTTTGCCATGGCCACCGAGCGGGCCGTGGCCATCGCCGCCCGCGATCACCGCGATGACCCTTGGCTCATCGGTTACTTTGCCGACAACGAGCTGGCCTGGGCGGCCCCGGGCGATGACCCGAAGGCGCGCTATGGGCTGGCCTACGGCACCTTGCGCCTGACCACCGACGTACCGGCCAAGCGCGCTTTCCTCAAGCAGTTGCGTGACAAGTACCGAAACCAGGAGGGCTTGTCCAAGGCCTGGGGCATCGAACTGGCGGCCTGGGAGCTGATGGAAGACCCTGGTTTCGAGGCGCCACTGCCCAGCGCGGAACACCCGGAAATCGAGCGTGACTACCAGTATTTCCAGCAGGTGTTCGCCCAGACCTATTTCAAGACCCTCTCCGACTCGCTCAAGTGGCATGCCCCCAACCACCTCTTGCTGGGCGGTCGGTTTGCCGTGAGTACACCCGAAGCGGTCAAGGCCTGCGCCGAGTTCTGCGATGTGCTCAGCTTCAACTTCTATACCCTCAAGCCTCAGGATGGCTATGACTTCGCGCGCCTGGCAGAGCTGGACAAGCCGGTGCTGGTGTCCGAGTTCCAGTTCGGCTCGCGCGATCGCGGGCCTTTCTGGCCGGGGCCGGTGGAGGTCGCGCGCGAGGAAGACCGCGGGCCTGCCTATGGCAATTTCCTCAAGGCGGCGCTCGCCCAGCCCATGATCGTTGGCGCCCATTGGTTCCAGTACCTCGATCAGCCTGCCAGCGGCCGTTTGCTGGACGCAGAGAACGGGCACCTGGGGTTGGTTGCCATCACCGACGTGGCTTACTCAGGCTTCGTCCAGGCCGTGCGCAAGAGCAATCTGGAGGCATTGGACCAGTTGCGCACTCACAGCCAAGCACCCGCGTCGCCGTGACGTGCGATGCGCGCCTGTAGGCAAAAGGCCGAACTACTGAAACAATGCAGGCCCTTTTGCCAACATGCCGCATGGAGAACACAGGGTGCAGATTCAGGGTCATTTCGAGCTGAAATTCGAAGCAGTGCGCGAGGCCTTCGCGGCGCTGTTCGATGATCCCCAGGAACGCGGGGCTGCGCTGTGCATCCAGGTGGGTGGTGAAACGGTAGTGGACCTGTGGGCGGGCACCGCCGACAAGGATGGCCAGCAGCCATGGCACAGCGATACCATCGCCAATCTGTTTTCCTGCACCAAGCCCTTTGCCGCCGTCACCGCCTTGCAGTTGGTGGGCGAGGGCAAACTTGAACTCGATGCCCCGGTAGCGCGTTACTGGCCTGAGTTCGGTCGGGCGGGCAAAGAGGCCATCACGCTGAGGCAACTGCTTAGCCACCGTGCCGGGCTGCCTGCGATTCGCGAATTGCTGCCGGCCGAGGCCCTCTACGACTGGCAGGCAATGGTCGATGCCCTGGCCGCGCAAACGCCGTGGTGGACACCGGGCAGCGAGCACGGCTACGCCGCCATCACCTTTGGCTGGCTGATCGGCGAGTTGATTCGTCGCGCCGATGGGCGCGGCCCAGGCGACTCGATCGTGGCGCGTACGGCGCGGCCGCTGGGGCTGGACTTCCATGTCGGGCTGGCCGACGAGGAGTTCTATCGGGTAGCCCATATCGCGCGTGGCAAAGGCAACCCCGGTGACGCCGCTGCCCAGCGCTTGCTGCAGGTCACGCTGCGCGAGCCCGAGGCATTGTCCACAAGGGCGTTTACCAACCCGCCCGCCATTCTGACCAGTACCAATAAACCGGAATGGCGGCGCATGCAACAACCTGCTGCCAATGGCCATGGCAATGCCCGGAGCCTGGCTGGGTTCTATGCAGGCCTGCTCGATGGCAGCCTGCTGGAGTCGGACCTGCTGGAGGCGTTCACCCGCCAACACAGCCTGGGCCAGGACCGGACCTTGCTGACCCAGACGCGCTTCGGCCTAGGGTGCATGCTCGACCAGCCCGATGTGGCCAATGCCACCTTCGGCCTGGGCGCTCGCGCATTCGGTCACCCCGGTGCCGGGGGCTCGGTCGGATTTGCCGATCCGGAGCGAGATGTGGCTTTTGGCTTTGTCGTCAATACCTTGGGGCCCTATGTGCTGATGGACCCTCGTGCCCAGAAACTGGTGCGCGTGCTTGGGCAATGCCTTTGATCGGTTAGTGCGGGTATTGACCAGCCTCTTTGACTATCCTCAATGCCGACGCCTCAAGAGTGTGGGCAAAATTCCTTTCTAATTCATGGTGTATCGCTGATGTCTTCACATAAAACCTTAGCACTCGCCCTGTGCCTGACCGCTGTCACCGGCTGCGCCAGCCATCCCGAGGGTTCTGCCAAGAGCGCCAGTTCAAGCTGGTGGCCATTCGGCTCGGACAAGGTCGCCGAACAGGAAGTGAAGGCAGCAGTCACGGAAAAGGTCGCCAAGGCCGACGCCAAATCCGAAAGCACCAGCCGCTGGTGGTGGCCATTTGGCGGTGAGCAGAAGCAGGCCCAAGGGCCGGTGGTGCCGAAGATCGACCAGCAGGCCACCCAGGCCTGGTTGGACGAGTACGAGCCCAAGCTGCGCGAGGCCATCAAGGACAGCAAGCTGGAGCTCGAGCGGCGCGACAACGTGCTGGCAGTCACCTTGCCAGTGGACGGTGCGTACAACCCTGACCGTCCGAACATGTTGTTGCCCGTCACCCTGGGCCCTATCACCCGCGTGGCCAAGACGGTAGAAGGCGACCCCAAGACGGCCGTACTGGTCCTGGGCCACGCCGACACCAGCGGCGTGGTGGCTGCCAACCAGAAGCTGAGCCTTGAGCGTGCTGCCTCGGTGTCGGCCATTTTCCGCCTGAGCGGGTTGCAACGTGACCGCCTGATCCTCAAGGGCATGGGCTCGGTGATGCCTCGCGCCGCCAATGACAGTGCCGAAGGCCGTGCGCTGAACCGCCGCGTGGAAATGCTGCTGACCCCACAGAACACCATGGTCGCGCTGCTGAGCAAGTATCAACAGGCCACACCAACGCCGTCGCCAGCCACCATGGTGGCCGTGCAGGATGCCAAGGCGCCTGTGTCCAAGGCTCCAGCCGCCAAAGCCCAGCCAAGCAAGGCTGCAGCCAAGCCAGCCGTCAAAACCGCTGCCAAGAAACCTGCCGCCAAAGCCAAGACCCCGGCCAAGACGGCGACCAAGAAAGCGGCGACCGCCAAGCCTGTCGCCAAGAAAGCTGCCACTGACAAGAAGGTAGCCTCCAACAGCCCTGCGAAGACCAACTGATCGTCAAGGAACGCAGTAATGACCCAATCCCTGGCCGATATGCGCCGCGATTACACCCGGGACGGCCTGGCCGAAGCTCAGGCTCCGGCCGAGCCGTTCGCTTTGTTTCACCAATGGTTCGGCGATGCCGTGAAAACAGAGCAGGCGCCGGTGGAAGCCAACGCCATGACCCTGGCCACGGTCGATGCCGATGGGCGACCACACTGCCGTGTGCTGTTGCTCAAGGGGCTGGATGAGCAGGGCTTCACGTTCTTCACCAACTATGACAGCGCCAAGGGTAGGCAACTGCAGGTTAACCCGTTCGCCGCCATGACCTTTTTCTGGCCGGCGCTCGAGCGGCAAGTGCGTATCGAGGGCCGTGTCGAGAAGGTCTCGGCCAAGGAGTCCGACGATTACTACCAGGTCAGGCCGTTGGGCAGCCGCCTGGGCGCCTGGGCATCGCCCCAGAGCCAGGTGATCGCTGGGCGCGAGGCGCTCGAAGCCCTGGTCAAGGCGACCGAGGCGCGTTTCTCCGACACGCAGCCTCACTGCCCCGAGCATTGGGGTGGCTACCGCCTGCTGCCAGAGCGCATCGAGTTCTGGCAAGGACGCGCCAGTCGCCTGCATGACCGCCTGAATTACCGCAAGGCGGCCCAAGGCTGGTACCGCGAGCGCCTGGCGCCTTGATAGGCGGGGCTACCAGATAGCCCCATTCGCCCTGGCGCTCAGCGCGAATACGCCGCCGCCTCCTGCGCAAGCCACTGAACCCGTGCCTTGCGCCCCATCTTCGACTGACGCGCATGCTGCCACCGCTGCAGCATGTACGCCTGCATGTGCGGGTCGCCACCTGCCAGTGACAGCGCCAGGTCGCGGTCCATCCACTGCCGCATGAGCATGTAGAGCCAGGCGTGAAACCCCAACCCTGCGAGGGTGGCGACCACGACGATGAAGTAATCCATGGTTATCCTTGGTCTGATCGGTAAGCGCCCTGCCTGATCGCGTTGGCTGTACGCTGGCTGAATGAAAGCAATTTTATGCAGTGAGTACCGTGACAGCCGTCAATGTGCAGCGTCTAATGAATACCTGACTTATGGAGATTCTACCCATGCGTAAATCCGCTTTGCTGGTTGCGACCTTCACAGCCACCACGTTGCTACTCGGTGGCTGTGCGTCAAACTTGAGCGGCGACAGCTATTCGCGCGATGAGGCCCGCCGTGTGCAAACCGTGCGCATGGGCACCATCGAATCGCTGCGCCCTGTGAAGATCGAAGGCACCAAGACGCCGATTGGCGGAGGCGCCGGTGCCGTGGTAGGTGGCTTGGCGGGCAGCGCCGTTGGCGGCGGGCGTGGCAGCATCGTCGCTGCCGTGATTGGTGCCGTAGCCGGTGGCTTGGCCGGTTCGGCCGCCGAAGAGGGTATCACCCGTACCCAGGGTGTGGAGATCACGGTGCGCGAAGACGATGGCAGCATGCGTGCCTATGTGCAGTCCGTGCAGGAAAACGAGATTTTCCGGGTGGGCGACCGCGTGCGCATCATGACGGTCGATGGTACCAGCCGCGTCTCGCACTGATCGCAGCCCTGAAAAAACCCGATCAGGCTTCTGGCCTGGTCGGGTTTTTTTTGTACCGGCAATTCAGGGCTTGTTACTGGGCTAGCATGGCCTTGGCCACCGCTTCGGCAACCCGAATGCCATCAACCCCTGCAGACAGAATGCCGCCTGCATAGCCAGCCCCTTCGCCGGCAGGGAACAGGCCCTTCACGTTCAGGCTCTGGAAGTCCTCACCCCGCGTGATGCGCAGCGGCGAGGAGGTGCGTGTCTCGATCCCGGTCAACACCGCGTCATGCAGGTTGTAGCCCTTGATCTGCCGATCGAAGGCGGGCAGGGCCTCGCGTATCGCCTCGATGGCGAAGGCCGGCAGGCTTGGCGCCAGGTCCCCCAGGGTCACGCCAGGCTTGTAGGACGGCTCGACACTGCCCAGCGCGGTCGAAGGCTTGCCAGCCACGAAATCGCCCACCAGCTGAGCCGGCGCCTGGTAGTTGCTCCCGCCCATGACGTAGGCGTGCGCTTCCAGGCGTTCCTGCAACTCGATGCCCGCCAGCGGGCCACCGGGATAGTCCCGTTCCGGGTCGATGCCGACGACGATGCCGGAGTTGGCGTTGCGTTCGTTGCGTGAGTACTGGCTCATGCCATTGGTGACGACGCGGCCCGGTTCACTGGTGGCGGCCACTACCGTTCCGCCAGGGCACATGCAGAAGCTGTAGACCGACCGCCCGTTCTTGGCGTGGTACACCAGCTTGTAGTCCGCCGCACCCAGTTTGGGGTGGCCTGCATATTTGCCCAGGCGCGCCTTGTCGATGAGCGATTGCGGATGCTCGATGCGGAAACCGACGGAAAACGGTTTGGCTTCCATGTACACACCCTGCGCGTGCAGCATGCGGAAGGTGTCCCGGGCACTATGGCCCAATGCCAGAACCACATGCCGTGAAAGCAGTTGCTCGCCACTTTCAAGCACTACGCCTTGAACCTGGCCTTCTTCGATCAGCAGGTCGGTGACCTTTTGTTCGAAACGAACCTCGGCCCCCAGGGCGATCATTTCCTGGCGCATCTGCTCAACCATGCCGGTGAGGCGGAAGGTGCCGATGTGCGGCTTGTTGATGTACAAGATCTCGTCAGGCGCACCGGCCTTGACGAACTCTTCCAACACCTTGCGGCCATGATGCTGCGGGTCCTTGATCTGGCTGTACAGCTTTCCGTCGGAGAATGTCCCAGCGCCGCCTTCGCCGAACTGCACGTTGGACTCGGGTTTGAGCACACTTTTGCGCCACAGGCCCCAGGTGTCCTTGGTACGCTGGCGCACTTCCTTGCCGCGCTCGAGGATGATCGGCTTGAAGCCCATCTGCGCCAGCAGCAAGCCGGCGAAAATCCCGCACGGGCCCAGACCCACCACGATTGGTCGTGCGTCCAGGCCTTCAGGGGCTTGGGCGACGTACCTGTAGGTAACGTCCGGCGCGGGCACGACATTATGGTCGTCGGCAAACTTGCGCAGCAGCTCTTCTTCGTTGCTGGCATGCAGGTCGATGGTGTAGATGAACAGCAGTTCGGTGTTCTTCTTGCGCGCATCGTAGCTGCGCTTGAACAGGTTGAAGCTGATCAGCTGCTCGTCGCGGATGCCTAGGCGCTGGACGATGGCCTCGCGCAGTGCTTCATCGGGATGGTCCAGGGGCAGCTTGAGTTCGGTGATTCGTAGCATGGCAGGGTCCAGTATCCCGGCCGTGGGCGGCCGGCGGCTTAACACAAACCGCCAAGTATAAAGCTTTAGCCGCCTCGACTGGCAGGATTAAGCCGCCCGGTCATCAGTCATCGCGCGCGCCACCGTAATAACCGCAACCTTGAAGGGTCGTGCCATCGATGCGCAGTTCTGCGCGCAAGTGGTTGAACGCGCCCGTGGCCGGGTCCATGCAGCGCTGTGGCGCCAGCCAGAGTTCGACGCGCTGCCCGTTGGCTTCGCTGGTCAGGGTCAAGCCGCCACCGGGTACCTGCTCCTCCAGAAAGGGCAGGGCAAGCGGGGGCTGATCAGCACGGTTGAGCACCATGCCCCGGCTGTTGGCCTTGACGTCCCAATCGGGCTTGTGGCCACCGGCGCGCAGGGTAAGCTGCTTGAAATTGGGGTCGATGCACCCGTTGCTGGCGTGCTCCAGGCGGTACAGGCGGCGCAGGTCCAGCTGTCCATCGGTGCTGGCCTGCTTGCTGCCTGTAAGTCGGCCACGCACGTCGGCGAACAGGGTGTCGTTGGCCCCGGTTGCAAGGTTCGCCGCTTCCTGCAGGATGCCCGTGGCGGCGGCGTCGTTGATGACGAAGCTGCGGGGTTCGTTGCAGGGCTTGAACAGCAACTGCCCACCGGCAGCGCGAACCTGGCCTTGCATGCGAGTGCTGCCGATATCAGGGTCGACGGGTTTTTCGGCCAGCAGCTGGCAGCCCGCGAACAGGGGCAACAAGGCGGTCAGTAGCAGGGAAGGGGTCAGGCGCATGACGGGCTCCGGTGTTCGAGAGGCCGTCACGTTACTGAGGCGGGCAGGGGCAATACAAGCCCGGCGAAGAGAAATAGACGGCTGTCACCTGCATGCAGCCTGCCCTGTTTGATCGTGAAGCGGGGTGCAAGCGTAGCGTCTTCAAGACAACGGGGCCCCTGCAGGCCCCGCTGGCATCAACCGCCCAGGTAGGCGTCACGCACTTTTGGATCGGTCAGCAGCCCCTCGCCCGTACCCTGCATCACCACATGGCCATTCTCCAGCACATAGGCCCGGTCGGCGATCTTCAGCGCCTGGTTGGCATTCTGCTCTACCAGGAACACCGTCACGCCGTCACGGCGCAGTTGTTCGATGATGTCGAAGATCTGCTGGATGATGATCGGTGCCAGGCCCAGGGAGGGCTCGTCGAGCAGCAGCAACTTGGGTTTGCTCATCAGGGCACGCCCGATGGCCAGCATTTGCTGCTCGCCCCCGGACATGGTGCCGCCACGCTGGGCATACCGCTCCTTCAGGCGCGGGAACAGCTGCAGCACTTTGTCCAACTGCGCCTGATAGTCACCCTTGTCGGTGAAGAACCCGCCCATGGCCAGGTTCTCCTCGACGGTCAGCCGGGCGAACACCCGGCGGCCTTCCGGCACCACGGCAATGCTCTTGCGCATGATGTGCGACGAAGGCTGACCGACCAGTTCCTCGCCCAGGTACTTGATGCTGCCGCTGTGGGCTTGGGGTGAACCGCACAGGGTCATGAGCAAGGTGGATTTGCCGGCGCCGTTGGCGCCGATCAGGGTGACGATTTCTCCCTGGTTGATCTCCACGTTGACGCTGTGCAGCGCCTGGATCTTGCCGTAGAAAGTGGAAACGTTCTCGAACTTCAGCATTTACGCTTCCCCCAGGTAGGCTTTGATCACTTCAGGATTGTCGCGGATTTCCTGGGGCGTACCGTGGGCCAGGGGTGTGCCCTGGTTGATGACCACGATGTGATCGGAAATGCTCATCACCAGCTTCATGTCATGCTCGATCAGCAGCACGGTCACGTTGTGCGATTCACGCAAATAGGCAATCAATGCCTTCAGGTCCTCGGTCTCTTTCGGGTTCAACCCCGCAGCCGGCTCGTCGAGCATGATGATCCGCGGGCGGGTCATCATGCAGCGAGCGATTTCCAGGCGACGTTGTTGGCCGTAGGCGAGGGTGCCGGCAGTGCGGTTGGCGAACTCGGTCAGGTTGACCTTGTCCAGCCAGTACTGCGCACGCTCCATGGCTTCCTTTTCACTGCGGCGGAACCCTGGGGTCTTGAACAGCCCGGCGAAGAAGTTGGTGTTCAAGTGCCGGTGCTGGGCGATCAGCAGGTTCTCGAGCGCTGTCATTTCCTTGAACAGGCGCACGTTCTGGAAGGTGCGTACCACCCCTTTGCGCGCGATCTGATGGCCGGCCAGCCCTTGGATGGGTTCGCCATCGAGCAGGATGGTGCCGCCGCTGGGCCGGTAGAAACCGGTCAGGCAGTTGAACACCGTGGTCTTGCCGGCGCCGTTCGGACCGATCAGCGCCACCACTTGTTTTTCCTTGACGGTCAGGCCCACGCCGTTGACCGCCAACAAGCCGCCGAAGCGCATGCTAAGGCCGCTGACTTGCAGAATTTCGCGGCTCATCGACGCAGCTCCATGTGGGGACGTTGCATTGGCAGCAGACCTTGCGGACGCCAGATCATCATCAGCACCATCAGCGCACCGAACATGAGCATCCGGTATTCACTGAATTCGCGCATCAGCTCAGGCAGCAGGATCATGACAATGGCAGCGAGGATCACGCCCAACTGAGAGCCCATGCCGCCGAGCACCACGATGGCCAGGATGATGGCCGACTCGATGAACGTGAACGATTCCGGCGTGACCAACCCTTGGCGAGCGGCAAAGAAGCTGCCGGCAAACCCTGCGAAGCAGGCACCCAGGGTGAAGGCCGAGAGCTTGATCACGGTCGGGTTCAGGCCCAGGGCGCGGCAGGCGATCTCGTCTTCACGCAACGCTTCCCAGGCACGGCCGATGGGCATGCGCAACAGGCGGTTGATCACGAACAGCGCAAGCAGTGCCAGCAACAGTGCAACCAGGTACAGGAAGATGACCTTGTTGATCGAGTTGTAAGGCAGGCCGAAATACTCGTGGAAGGTCTGCATGCCTTCGGCGGCGCGGCGTTCGAAGGTAAGGCCGAAGAATTCGGGCTTGGGAATGTTGCTGATGCCGTTAGGGCCACCGGTCCAGTCGGTGAGGTTACGCAGGAACAGGCGAATGATCTCGCCGAAGCCCAGCGTCACGATCGCCAGGTAGTCGCCGCGCAGGCGCAACACCGGGAAACCGAGCAGGAAGCCGAAGGTGGCGGCCATCAGGCCGGCAATCGGCAGGCAGACCCAGAAACTCCACCCCAGGTAGTGCGAGAGCATGGCGTAGCTGTAAGCGCCCACGGCGTAGAAGCCCACATAACCCAGGTCCAGCAACCCGGCCAGGCCGACCACGATGTTCAGGCCAAGGCCGAGCAACACATAGATCAGGATCAGGGTGGCGATGTCGACAGCGCCGCGCGAGCCGAAGAACGGCCAGATCAGGGCTACCACGACCAGCCCCAGAATCACCCAGCGCTGGGTTTTGGGAAGGGTCAGGTAGTTGCTCAGCGCAGGTGGAATCAGCTTGCGGTCCGAGCGTCGGCCCATCACCGAGCTCCACTGCCGGTCGAACAGCACGCGCAGGAACATCAGCACCGAGCATACGGCGATGATGCTGATGGTGAACGAGCCCTGGCTATGCACCACCAGGCTGATGCCGTCGATGCTCAGTTTCAGGCCCAGCACCGGGAAGGCCACGGCCCAGACCAGCAAGGCGCTGAAAAACGCCGGTTTGAGATTCTTGTTCATACTTTTTCAACCTCCGGGCGGCCCAGAATGCCGGTCGGCCGGAACAACAGGACGAGAACCAACAAGCCGAATGCCACGACGTCCTTGTACTGATCACCGAAGATGTCGGCGCCGAACGCTTCGGCCACACCCAGCACCAGCCCACCGAGCATGGCGCCCGGAATGCTGCCGATACCCCCCAGCACTGCGGCGGTAAACGCCTTCAGGCCTACCAGGAAACCGGCATTGGGGTTGATGACCCCGTATTGCATGCTCAGCAGCACGGCCGCGACGGCCGCCAGGGCAGCGCCGATGACGAAGGTGAGGGCGATGATGTTGTTGGTGTTGATGCCCAGCAGGTTGGCCATCTTGATGTCCTCGGCGCAGGCGCGACACGCGCGGCCCAGTCGCGAACGGGAGATGAACAGGGTCAGCAGGGTCATGGCCACGAGCGTCACCACGAACACCAGCACTTGCATGTAGGACACCAGGACTTCTTCTGCGCCGCCTGGTCCGAACGAGAAGCTGCCCGGAATCAGGTTGGGAATGGACTTGTCCTTGGAGTCTTGGGACAACAGCACGGTGTTCTGCAGGAAAATCGACATGCCGATGGCAGAAATCAGCGGAATCAGCCGGTTACTGTTGCGCAGTGGTCGGTAGGCAACCCGTTCGATGCTGTAGCCATAGGCACTGGTCACGAAAATGGTCGCGACGAAGGCAACGGTCATCAGGATCGGCAGCGAATGAATACCCATCATGGCCAGACCCGCCAGGGCGATGAACGCCACGTACGAGCCGATCATGTAGACCTCGCCATGGGCGAAGTTGATCATGCCAATAATGCCGTACACCATCGTGTAGCCGATGGCGATCAAGGCATAGGTGCTGCCGATGGTCAATCCATTAACCAGTTGTTGGAAGAAATGGTAGATCTCAGGCATTACAGCGCTCCTAAAAACCTGATTTGCATTTCGCTGGCCGGGGTACGGCCAGGAAACCGCGGGTGACGGTTTTAAGATTTTCAGGTGAGCCCGTCCCCGGATCGCGGGGGCGTGCCCATGAACCTCGTAAAACAAAGCCCACTGCTCGCACAGTGGGCTTCTCGGTCAGCTATTAGTCACGCTTGTTACTGAGGGGAGACTTCGGTCTTCGGCTTGCCGAAGTGCCATTCGTAGACCACGAACTTGAAGTCTTTGAGGTCACCCTTGTCGTCATAGGTCAGGGTGCCGGTAGGGGTCTTGAACGAACCTTGGTGGATGGCCTCGGCCACCTTGTCGGTGTCCTCGGAGCCTGCGGCCTTGATGCCCTGGGCGATCAGCTCGACGGCCGAGTAGGCAGGGAAGACGAACGGGCCGCTTGGGTCCTTGCCGTCAGCCTTGATCGCGTCGACGATCTTCTTGTTCTCAGGGTCGGCATCGAACGACTTCGGCAGGGTGACCAGCAGCCCTTCGGAGGCATTCTGGGCGATTTGCGAGATGGAGTCGTTACCCACACCTTCCGGACCCATGAACTTGGCTTTGAGGCCTTTTTCCTGTGCTTGACGCAGGATCAGACCCAGCTCTGGGTGGTAGCCGCCGTAGTAGACGAAATCGACGTTGTTCTGCTTGAGCTTCTGAATGATGGACGAGAAGTCCTTGTCGCCGGCGTTGAGGCCTTCAAACACGGCAACCTTGGTGCCTTTTTGCTCCAGAGTCTGTTTGACGGCCGTGGCGATGCCTTCACCGTACTGCTGCTTGTCGTGCAGCACTGCGACCACCTTGGGCTTGACGTGATCGGCGATGTAGTTGCCTGCGGCAGGGCCCTGGGCGCTGTCCAGGCCGATGGTGCGGAAGATCAGCTTGTAGCCGCGGGAGGTGATTTCCGGGGATGTTGCCGCCGGGGTGATCATGATCACGCCTTCGTCTTCGTAGATGTCGGACGCTGGCTGGGTGGAGCTGGAGCACAAGTGGCCGATGACGAACTTGACGCCATCGTTGACCACTTTGTTGGCGACGGCCACGGCCTGTTTAGGGTCGCAGGCGTCGTCGTATTCCTTGGCTTCTAGCATCTTGCCATCGACACCGCCTGCTGCGTTGATGTCCTTGATGGCTTGCTTGGCGCCGATGAACTGCATGTCGCCATATTGGGTCACGGGGCCAGTCTTGGGCCCGGCGATCCCGATCTTGATGGTATCGGCGGCAAACGAATGACTGGCTACCCCGGCCAGAACCATTGCGGCGAACAGCTTGGAAATCTTGATCATAATGCTCCACTCATTCTGTTGTAATTCTTATAGTCCTGGCGGCCAGGGCTACAGACCAGGCGGGTTGCGGCGTGGCCATGCCAACGCGCAAGCCCACCTTCCCCGGAACATGTCCCGGAACTGTACCGGTACAGTGTAGAGCGCTGTCAGCGCGCTTGAAAAGCGGGCAAAAAGCGCCTGGTTTAACGGTTGTCGCTTGCTTGACACAAAAGTACAGAAAGGCGCCATCAAATGGCTTATCCTGGCAGTCGTACCCCGAAAATACGGGGCCTGATACCCAAATGCATATTTGAAGCCGGGTTTTTCTGCAAAAATGCCGGCTTTTTCAAAAGCCAGATTTCCAGCGGATATTCCCATGACTGATCGAACAAGCACCCTCTATGCCAAACTGCTCGGAGAAACCGCCACCATCGAGTGGAAAGCCTTGGAAAGGTTCTGGGCAAAGGGTGACCTGATTTGGGTCGATCCCGCCCTGGATTTAATCACCGTGGCCACGGCAATGGCCGAAAACCGCAGTGACCTCTTCGATAAGTGGCGCTCTGATGGCACTGTCGGCCCGGTTACGGCAGAACAGGCCAGTGACCTGCAAACCCGCGATCCAGAGATATGGGCGGTAGTCGTATCGCCGTTCATCGTCATTCAAGTCAGGCGGTGAATGACAGCCTTGTGCTTTTTTGGTGCGCGAAAACGCGCAGGCGCCTCTTTTGGGTGCTTGTGATTGCTCAATCGAGGTAGAGGTAAGTAACAATTCGGCGTGGCGGTAACAGTTTACGGCATGCGTAAAGGTGGCCATCGCCGCAGTCATGCAGCGCAGCATTGCCCCAGCCATCCTTTTTCAGCCAGGAGTTCCTGATGAGCAACGCATTACCCTCCCTAGGTTTCGCTGGTGTCGGTCTGATGGGCCTGCCGATGTGCCAGCGCCTGCTGGCGGCCGGCTATGGGCTGTGGGTGTGGAACCGCAGCCCGGAAAAATGCCAGGCGCTGGTTGACGCAGGCGCGCGACTGGCCGCGAGCCCTGCCGAGCTTGCGCAGCAGGTGGACATGGTATTGCTGTGCCTGGCCGATACCGCCGTGGTGCGCGACGTGGTATTTGGCGATCAGGGCGTTGCCACAGGCGGGCGGCAGGGTCAGCTGCTGGTGGATTTTTCCAGTCTGGAGCCTGGCGCTACCCGGGAAATGGCAGCCCAGCTGGGCGCCTTGTGTGGGATGGGGTGGCTGGATGCCCCGGTGTCCGGCGGCACGGCAGGTGCGCAGGCAGGTACCCTGGCGATCATGGTGGGCGGGGAGGTGGCTGACCTGGCGCGTGCTCGCCCAGTGTTGGAGGTGCTCGGCGAGCGGGTGACACACATGGGGGGCGTTGGCGCAGGCCAGGTGACCAAGGCCTGCAACCAGATGATCGTGGCGTGCAACGCCCTGGTCATCGCCGAGGTCATCGCGCTGGCCGAGCGTTCCGGGGTGGACGCCGGGTTGATCGCCCAAGCCCTGGCAGGCGGCTTTGCCGACTCCAAGCCTTTGCAGATACTGGCCCCACAGATGGCAGAGAGCCGTTTCGCTCCCATCAAGTGGCACGTGCGGACCCTGCTCAAGGATCTGGACGGTGCCGTGAAGTTTTCACGCGAACAGGGCGCAGCGACGCCGCTTACGGGCCTGGCTGCCCAGTTGATGCGGTTGCACGGCAGTCAGGGTTACCTGGACCAGGACCCTTCGACGTTGGTCGAGCAGTATCGAATCAAACGCCAGGACTAGGTGCTGACCCGGCGCGTGGTGGGTACGTTCTGCCCAGGGGCGACCTCATCCCAGAAACGATGAGGCCGCTGCAGGTCAGGTGGGCTTGCCGGGGTCAGCCTGCGACCAGCACCCGTATCGCTTCAAGACGCAGTGCTGCTTTGGCCAACATGGCCAGGCCCTCTTCGCGCTGCTTGCGCAACGCGTCGATTTCACTGTCCCTCACGCTCGGGTTGACCGCTTGCAGTGCCACCAGGCGTGCGAGCTCTTCGTCGGCTTCGGCGGCCAGGCGACGTTGGGCGTCGGCCACCCGTTGCTCGTGGAGCGGGACGATCTTTTCTTCGCCGCTGCCGATGCGCTTTGCAAGCACGTCACGCTGGGCCTGGACGAACTTGTTGGCGCTGGCACGCGGCACGCTCTCGAGCTGATCGTTCAGGGTCTCGAATGCGACCCGCGAGGCCAGGTCATTGCCGTTGGCATCAAGCAGGCAGCGCAGGGCGGCGGGCGGCAGGTACCGGCCCAGTTGCAAGCTGCGCGGCGCGACCACCTCGCTGACGAACAGCAGCTCCAGCAGCACGGTCCCAGGCTTGAGCGCTTTGTTCTTGATCAGTGCCACGGCGGTATTGCCCATCGAGCCGGACAGCACGAGGTCCATGCCGCCTTGCACCATCGGGTGCTCCCAGGTCAGGAACTGCATGTCTTCACGCGACAGCGCCTGGCCGCGGTCGTAGGTGATGGTCACACCTTCATCATCGCCCAGGTGGAAACTGGCATCGAGCATCTTCTCGCTGGGCTTCAGGATCAGTGCGTTTTCCGAATGGTCTTCACTGTCGATACCGAACGCATCGAACAGGGTTTCCATGTAGATCGGCAGGGCGAACTGATCGTCCTGCTCGAGGATGGCCTCGACCAGCGCTTCACCTTCGCCGGCACCGCCGGAATTGAGTTCGAGCAAGCGGTCACGGCCGGTATGCAGTTCGGCTTCGAGCCGCTCACGTTCGCTTCTCGCTTCGTTGACCAGGCTATCCCAGGCCTTGCTGTCATCGCTGTCGAGCAGTGCCAGCAGGCGTGGGCCGAATTGGTGCTGCAGGGCGTTACCGGTGGGGCAGGTGTTCAGGAACGCGTTGAGCCCCTCGTGGTACCACTGGAACAGGTGCGCTTGCGGCGTGCCTTGCAGGTACGGTACGTGCAACTCGATGGTGTGCTTCTGGCCGATACGGTCCAGACGCCCGATACGTTGTTCGAGCAGGTCGGGGTGAGCAGGCAAGTCGAACATCACCAGGTGATGGGCGAACTGGAAGTTGCGCCCCTCACTGCCGATTTCCGAACAGATCAGCACCTGGGCGCCGAATTCTTCGTCGGCGAAGTAAGCCGCCGCGCGGTCGCGCTCCAGGATGCTCATGCCTTCGTGGAAGACAGAAGCCGGAATACCGGAACGCACGCGCAGGGCGTCTTCCAGGTCCATGGCGGTCTCGGCATGGGCGCAAATGACCAGCACCTTGGTACGCTTGAGCATTTTCAAGGTGTCGATCAGCCAGTCGACCCGCGGGTCGAAGCGCCACCAACGCTCTTCTTGCGCCTGGTCCGCCTGGGACTGGAACGCCACCTCAGGGTAGAGCTCGGCGTGTTCACCCTCGGGCAAGCTGGCGTATTGCTCCGGATTGGGCAGTGAGTGAGGGTGCAACTGACGCTCAGGGAACCCCTGGATGGCGGCACGGGTGTTGCGGAACAGCACTCGCCCGGTGCCATGACGATCGAGCAGTTCGCGGATCAGTCGGGCACTGGCCTGGCTGTCCCCGTCGTTGACCGCAGCGAGCAGTGCATCGCCCTCGGCCCCGAGGAAACCCTGGATGGTGGCGTGTGCCTTCGGCGACAAGCGCCCCTCGTCCAGCAGCTCCTGCACCGCCTCGGCCACCGGCCGGTAGTGCTCGCTTTCGGCGCGGAAGGCCGCCAGGTCATGGAAACGGTTGGGATCGAGCAGGCGCAGCCGCGCGAAATGGCTGTCCTGGCCCAGTTGCTCAGGGGTTGCGGTGAGCAGCAACACGCCGGGAATGACCTGGGCCAGCTGTTCGACCAGCGCATATTCGGCACTGGCGTGTTCCTCGTGCCAGACCAGGTGGTGCGCTTCATCGACCACCATCAGGTCCCAGCCTGCCGCGAACAGTGCATCCTGGGCCTTCTCGTCGTCGACCAGCCACTCCAGCGCGACCAGCGCGAGCTGGGCATCCTCGAAGGGGTTGCTGGCATCGCTTTCGATGAACCGCTCGGCATCGAACAGGGCGACCTGCAGGTTGAAGCGCCGGCGCATCTCTACCAGCCATTGATGCTGGAGGTTCTCAGGCACCAGGATCAGCACCCGGCTGGCGCGGCCGGTCAGCAGCTGGCGATGAATCACCAGGCCTGCCTCGATGGTCTTGCCCAGGCCCACTTCGTCGGCGAGCAGTACGCGAGGTGCGCTGCGGTCGGCCACTTCGCGGGCGATGTGCAACTGGTGAGCGATGGGCTGGGCGCGGCAGCCGCCCAGGCCCCACAGCGTGGACTGCATCTGCTTGCTGGTGTGCTGAAGGGTGTTGTAGCGCAGGCTGAACCACGACAGCGGGTCGATCTGGCCGGCGAACAGGCGGTCGCTGGCCAGGCGGAACTGGATGAAGTTCGACAGCTGGGTCTCCGGCATCGTGCGGGGCTGATTCTGCCCGTCGAGCCCGTGATAGACCATCAAGCCGTCGATGTCCTCGACTTCGCGCACGGTCAGCTTCCAGCCTTCGAAGTGAGTGATCTGATCACCTGGCGAGAAGCGCACGCGTGTCAGCGGCGCATTGCGCAGGGAATATTGGCGGGTATCGCCAGTGGCCGGGTAGAGGACGGTCAGGAGGCGGCCATCCTGCGCCAGGATGGTACCCAGGCCGAGCTCTGCCTCGCTGTCGCTGATCCAGCGTTGCCCCGGTTGATACTGCTGCGCCATACTGCCTGCACTCCCGCGATGAAAAAGCCGATTATGTTAACGGATCGGCCGGGCAGACCAAAGTGCCGAGTGCACCTGAGGGTGCCGAACGGTATCGGCCGGTGCATCAGTCTAGCCGTTTCGTCGCTTCATGCCGTGCCGACGAGGGTTCTGCATCCCATGCCTGCCAAGCCCCTTTGCGTTGTCTTGAGCCTTACGGCCGGCGGTCTGCTCCTGGCAGGCTGCGAGCCCAAGACCTTCGAAACCTTGCCGCCCATCCCCATGGAGCAGTTGGAGGTGCTGGGTGTGCAGGCACCGCTCAAGAGCGTGCACTACCGTGACAGGAACGGCGAAGGCCTGTTGGTCTTGAGCCGTGTCGATGGCCAGGCCAGCGACCCGGAAAGTGAACAGGAAGTGGACAAGGTCGTGCTCAAGGCAACCTTGTACGGCCGCCGCAAAGCGCAAGAAGCTTTCCAGGCGCGCTGGCAGATCGATCAGCAAACCACGTGTCCGGGCCTGGACCTGGACGTGGATTTCTACACCGATGTCAGCGGCGTGGCCGACCTCGATCAGAACGGTGAGGCCGAGGTGACGGTGGCCAGTCATGCCTTCTGCGGAGGAGGTGTCGAGCCCCATGACATCGCCATCGAGATGCGTGACGGGCAAACGGTCTACAGCATCACGGGTCAGTCGCTGATCACCCCGGCAGGCGAAGACCCGATCGGCGGCGAGCGCCAGGACAGTGCCTCGCTCAAGGCTGCCCCGGCCTGGGTTCGAGCCCATATGGATGCAGTGTGGCAGCAGGTCTACCAGCGTCCCTGGAGCGAAACTGCCTTGCAGGACCAGGACGAGGCGCAGGACGAACCGGGCTGAATGTTGTCCATGACTTCAAGGCAGCTGTGTGGTTGCCGATACAGGGGTACAGGAGAACGCCATGCTGCCACCGATCATTCCGCTCAGCGCTGCCCCGGTCACCTCGCAGCAGGACCCGGTCAAACCGACCCCGGATATAAAGCCGGTAGTGCCGGCGCAGCCTGCGTCCGGTGAAAGTGCGATCGACCTCAAGCGCCAGCGTGACCCGCAGGAACAGCAGTTGCTGCTGCGCGAGGAGCAGCGCCGGCAGCAGCAACGCCAGGGTAAAGGCAAAGGTAATGATGAACGGTTCGATGCGTTGCCAGGCCATGAGGTCAACGCCGACAATACCGTGCCAGTGGTGCCGCTGATGGGCGAGCCCGTGCGTCAGGGGCTGCTGGTGGACATCGAGGTATGAAGCAGGGCTGGCAAGTGTCTGGTTCTAGCCCCATCATGCAGCATCCGTAGCGTGTAGAGCCCAGTATGAGCCAAGACAATCTCATTGATTTCGATGCCGAACGTGCCCGCCGCGTGCATGACATCAAGGAAAAGCGCCTGAACGAGATGCGCGATGCGTTCGAACAGGCATTGCCCTTGAACGCTGCCAAGAAGAAGTCCAAGCGCAAGCCCAAGAAGCGCTGACGCTTGACGCAGGTCAACCCTGCGCCCGCCCCGTGCGCCCGTCCCCGGGCGTCATTGACCCTGGTCAATTTCCTTGCGCCCGACATTGGTTACTGTTTCCCCATCGGACAACGGCGAACAAATGGAGAGGTCGGCATGTTCTTCGACAACGTGGTTATCGCAGGGGTGGTAACGGTGGGGTTGATGGTGGCTTTCTTCGCCGGTCTAGGCATTTTCATCTGGAAAGACTCGAGCAAGCGCAAGCGCCCTTGACCTTCCTGATTCATGAGCACGCAAGGCATTTAGGGCGACTTCGGTCGCCCATTTTTTTGCCTTGCATCTGTTCCGGCGACGTGGCCCGTTGGGCACGGGCGTGGCCTGCAGTGGCAAGCGTTCCCGTGTGACGGCTGCGCAGCGCTTTCCATTGACCATGAGGTGGGGCATGACCATTACATCCCAGGATATCTGCAAGGCGGCCGAGCAGCTCAAGGGCTTCGTGGGCTTTCACGGTAAACGTGGCATCTATATCGTGCGTTTCTCCGAGGATGCCTTCGGTATGGATATCGCCGACGACAGCATCACCCCGTGCAACGAGTTCGTATGGCGGCCTGAGCAGGGACATCGCATGGCCTTGTGTCGCGAGCGACTGGGCTTGCTGATGGAGCAACACATGGATGAGCGGCTGAATGTGAGTGAGCCGTTGAAGGCTTACCTTCGCCGGCATGACCTGCCTGAGATTGTGGCCGAGCGACGCTTGCACCCGGCAGGTGTCATCGCGCCAGCGATATGAAGGCGGGGGGTTCGGCAGAAGGCGCCACGCTGGCATTGGCCCGATGAGTGACCATGACCCGATCCCGGCCATTGCGCTTGGCGACATACAAGGCGGTGTCCGCCTGGCGTAACCAGCCGTCCGGAGTCTCCAGCGAGGGGTCGAACGGGCACAGGCCAATGCTCAAGCTGATGCGCAATTGAGGCGTCTGCGGGTCGCGGTAGCTCGCCACACGCTCACGCAGGCGTTCCATGGCCTGACACGCCTGGGCTTCGGTGGTGCTGGGCAGTATCACGCAAAACTCATCACCCCCGTAGCGTCCGGCCTTGTCGCCTTCGCGCAGGGCGCCGCGCAACTCGATGCTGACCTGGCGCAATACCTGATCGCCGACCACATGGCCGAAAGTGTCATTGATGGTCTTGAAATGGTCGATGTCGATCAGAGCGACTACAGCCTCACCGCGCTGTTTCCTGCACCCGCTAAAACGCCTTGCCAGGAGGTCTTTCCAGGCGCCATGGTTGAGTAGCCCAGTCAGGCTATCGGTCAGGCTGAGGGTGTTGAGCCGACGTTTGTGTTCGGCCAGCTTGATCGCCAGTCGATAGCACACCCACCCAAGCGCCGCTGGATACAGCGTCAGCATCGGCAGGCAGGCGTAGACCTGAAAGGCGGTGGCATTGGGTTGAAATCCCGGCCCCAGCAGGGCGCAAGCCGCAAGCATGCCTGCCAATTGCGCCATCCCTGCGCGAATAGCCAACCCCTTGCCGCCGGCTGCGACGTTGTTCATGGTGACCATCGACAGGACGGTAACCGTCGGCAGCGGGTTGAACTGCATGGCACCGGCCCAGAACCCACCCATCAGCGAATCAAGGAAAAAGTTGCGCTGCTCGGCCTGGTAGGGCGCTTTGGACCGGGCCGCCCACTGATAGGCCAAGTGTGGCCACAGCAAGCCGTTGAAAAGCATGAATGCCCAAACCCAAGCGGGGGGAGACAGGGGTTCCACCGCAGCCATTACCGCGAAAAGCCCCACACCCTTGCCCAGTACCCGAGGCAGATAAATCCGTTTGGCAAACGAAAGGCCTTTGCCGGTGCGTGTGTCCATGGGTGTGATCTCTATCGGGGCGCTTATCGCTTGACGTGCGCGAGTATTCTGGGCCATGGCAGGCGCACGAGACATGGCCTTGCAAGCCAAATTACGGGTGATGCGAGCAGTGGGGCGAGTATGCCTGACTGGGCTGTGGAAGAAGAGGGCAAAGCTGGGCAGCGTTGTCGCAACGCCTCGGCCCAGCTTCCTTATAGAAGAAGAGGGGATGTTACTCGCACGCCTTAAAGGCAACGTTTCACTTTTGCTGATCGTCCTGGTGCTTTCGCGAGGGCTGTTCATCTTTGAGTAACTGGGACGGCGATTTGCCGCTGTCGCTGCGCACCTGTGCATGGCTGATCAGACCAAAGATGAGACTGCCGCCGATGATGTTGCCGGCCAGCGTAGGCAGGGCAAAGTGCAGCAAGAAGTTGCTCCAGGTTTCTTCACCCGCCCAGACCAGATACGAGACCTCTACCGACCCCACCACGATGTGGGTGAAGTCGCCCAATGCCATGAGGTAGGTGATGACTAGGATGATCCAGATCTTGGCGTGCTCCATGGAGGGGATCATCCAGACCATGGTGGCGATCATCCAGCCGGACACGATGCCTTTGGCAAACATCTGGCTGACGTCGTTTTCCATCACCTTACGGCCCACCTCCAGAAACGCGATATCTGTCTTGGTATCAAAGATCGGCAGTTCGAGCATTACCCAGGCCACCAATAGAGTACCGGCCAGGTTGCCGGCCAGGACCACGCCCCAGAGGCGCAGCAAGCGACCGAAGTTGCCCAGCGTTGGCGTCGTCATCACTGGTAGGACAGCGGTCAGGGTGTTCTCGGTGAACAATTGCTGCCGCGCGATGATGACGGCCAGGAAGCCGGCGCTGTAGCCGATACTGGCGATGACCTGCGCGCTCTCGCCGTCCGGCAGACGCGAGTACAGAAGACCCATGGCCATCAGTGACAGCCCCATGGACAAACCTGCGGCAAGGGCTGACCACCAGAGCGCAGCCAATGTACGTTCCAGTTCCTGATCGCCCTGCAAGCGAATGGTCTCGTGCAACACCGCCGCACGCGGCGGCTGGTTGGAACTGACCTCCTGTTGTTCGTCTGCCGACAGGCCCGGGGTTTTCTCGCTTTGCGCCTCGCTCATTACCGCTACGCTCCGTGGTGGGTTTATCTACAGATTCACTGCAGCCTCATTAAGTTGCGGGGAGTGGGGCGCTGCGAGCGCAAAAGTTTTTAAATCAAAGGGTTGACTCCAGATTCAAAGCGCGTATTATTCGCCACCTCGCAGCGAGTAACGCAGCGGGGAAGTCGGTCAGCGGTTGAAGTTTCAAGTCTTCGAGTAAGGCGCTTCAGAAAA
>NZ_BBIQ01000015.1 GCF_000730565.1 Pseudomonas fulva NBRC 16637 = DSM 17717
AAGCGGCCTCGCGCCGCGATGGGCCGCAAAGCGGCCCCAGCAACTCCACCCCAAACCCCATATCCACAGCCCCACACACCCCCGCCTCCCCCAAAAACCCACTCAACTTCCAATTCCATGACCCACCGCACACTCCCCGCAACATCCCACCCCTAATCCCCGCCCCCACAACCGTGTATCATGCGCCCCCCAAAACATTAAAAAGTGACGTCGCGCGCTGCCTGCCAGCCCTGCGGCCATCTGGCGTTGCGCCAGATTCGACAACGGACCTGACTCTCGTGACCCAAGCCAAGCCCCTCGCCCTGCTCGCCTTCGCCCTGGCCCTCACCGCCTGCGCCAGCGGCCCCTCGCACCCCGCCCCCGGCAACCTCGGCTGGAACCACCCCGGCATGCAGCTGGGCGGCGACCGAGGCCTACCCCTGCGCGCCGACAACACCTGCCGCAAGCGCGGTTGCGACAACGACAAGCTGTTCTTCAACCCCGGCAAGACCGAACCAAACGTCACCACCCTCCACCGCGGCTGGTAAGAAAATTTCCCTTTTGGGTCGGTGAGTTAGGTCATTTTCAAACAATCGCAAGGAAGTGGTTTACACACGCCAAACGATCGTTATAATGACGCCCCATTGCCGGTATAGCTCAGCTGGTAGAGCAACTGACTTGTAATCAGTAGGTCCCGGGTTCGATTCCTGGTGCCGGCACCATATAAGGTTCCAGAGAAGGTTTTCAAAATCTCTGGAACCCCCGGAAAACCCGCCTTCTGGCGGGTTTTTTCGTTTTGGCGTGCCGTCGGATTTCGGGAGTGGCCAGCGCTAATAAGGCTAGTTTTAAGGGTAGAGGTCCGTTTCGATATCGGAGACTATCCTTGCGGCCCGCAAAACTGCCCCGCCTACCGGTACCCCCTGTCGCACGGCAAAGCCCAGAAAGCGCGAGTACAAGCTCTTCGATGGGGGCGGTCTTGACCTGCTTGTGCAATCCAACGGCCGCAAGGGCGGGCGGCTCAGGTACGTGAAACCCGATGGCCGAGAAGGCCTGACTGCCCTAAGCAGTTATCCAGTGATCCGTCTCTTTCAATGGGAAGAGCCGGGCGCTCTTGACAGTGCTGCAGCCCTTATCGCATTTGGTTTTGCGGCAACTTCACTCCTGACATAGGCGTGACAGACGCCAATGGCTCTAGCAGCAGCGATGTAGGGGATGGTGCCGCAGACCAAGGAATGGGGTGCACCTGACTAACAGTCGGGCATGCCCCGGTCATCGCATTGCTGCATTTCATCCAACTCAGGATCTCGCAGCACTGGTCTCGTCAGCCAATGCAGCCTCTACCCGCCCACCTTTAACGGCTTCAAGAGGCCAGATCATGAGATGCCCTCGCTCCACGACGTCAGGAGCCGCCAGCCACAGACTAGAGGACATCCCCCACAGGTCGCAGGGGCCATCCCTGATAACGCTCAGCATTCTAGGCAGGATACGGTGGGGCGAGGATTAGCAAACGGAGGTGAAGCGTATGCAAATACGGTCGATGTGAGCTCATCCCCCTGCTCTGGGGAACAAGCGTTGGGTTGTTGGATCTTAGATATTGTGTACTAGTGTGTACAATCCTCTGATTCGTTGTGTAGTATACACACAACTGCGGCAAGCTTTGAGGAGGTGCCCGTGCACAGCCGAGACATCATCAAGCGGCTGAAGGATGACGGTTGGGTCAGAGTCAAAGGGACTGATGGGAGCCACCAGCAGTTCAAGCATCCAACCAAGACGGGGCGGGTTACGGTTCCTCATCCGAATAAAGATGTGGCAATCGGGACGCTTCGAAACATCTGAAAGCAAGCCGGTCTCTGACCGGCTTTACACTTGCTGGAAGATCGTAAGCTTGCTGTTAGCAATAGTGAAATCGAATCGCCGAACTTTTTCGGAGGGATGTTTAAAATGAAATACCCAGTTGTTTTGCATAAAGATGAAGACTCCGACTACGGAGTGACAGTTCCAGACGTACCGGGCTGCTTCTCTGCTGGCGAAACGATCGATGAAGCATTGAGCGAAGTCCAACTGGCGTTAGAGATGCACTTTGAAGGGTTGGTAGAAGATGGAGAGCCTCTGCCGCAACCTCAAAACATCGAGCTTCATAGGAAGGACCCAGCTTATGCTGATGGCATCTGGGCATTCGTAGAATTTGACGTTACCCCCTACTATGGGAAGTCGGTTCGCATTAACGCGTCTTTACCAGAAGGTCTCCTAAAACGCATAGATGATCGCGTGAAAGAAGATAGCGCTTATGCGTCCAGATCAGGATTTTTAGCCGCGGCGGCACTGCATGAGCTGGCGAAAAACTTAAACGAAGGTATAGACGCTTTAAAAACCAGAAAGACAGTATGACTTGAAAACATTAAGGGCGCCCCAGGGCGCCCTAATAATGACTAGGTATACGGGCAAGAAACGCAAGTGAAGCACTGAATCAACTTTGCGAAACTTGAGAGCTCACGGGGTATTAATCGAACTTCCGAAACGCCTTGTTGGGGCTGCAGTGCAGCCCATCGCCGCGCGAGGCCCCACAATGCCCAATGAGTCCGCTAACTGAAGCGTCACGCAGTCAATGTGTGAGCGGCCTTGTACCGCGATGGGTCGCGAAGCGGCCCTAAATGAACAGCATTACGCCTTCCGGCGGGCTTTTTCGTCATGACGTTTTACTCAAGACTCGCTCGGCTGCCTTGTGATAAGCCTGCTCTCGTTCGCGCTTATCGATAGCTACCACAAATACAACAACCTCCTGATCGATCACCTGATAGACCAATCGGTAGCCGCTACTGCGCAGCTTGATCTTGTAGCAATCCGGCAAGCTGTGTAGCCGGTTCGCTTCGACTCTGGGATTTAGCAAAACCGAGGCGAGTTTTTTCTTGAGTTGTTGCCGGATCGTATCCCCAAGCTTCTGCCATTCCTTCAGCGCTCTCGCATCGAACTCAAGGCTATAGGTCATCCAGAGAAACCTTCACTCGCTGAGGGTCGGCAAGGCGCTCGCGGACGGTCGCCAGCAGCGTTTCATCCTCATCCGTCATGAGCACAGGCCTGAACGGTAGCTGTCCACGCTCGGCCACGTACTGTAATGCCTGACGCATGAGCTCCGAGGGCGTCACGCCCAAGCGCTCGAGCTCACGGTAGGCTCGGGTTTTGAGATCGTCGTCGATGCGGACGTTGATGGAGGCCATGATGGCTTGCTCGCTGTAATGACAATGGTCTTTACAGTGACTTAATTCTTAGCTCATGGCAAGTGGCGTGGGGAGACAAGCTGACAGAAGCCTATGCGTTGCAGGCTGAGTCGTTTTTTCGATAGCCAGAATTTCAGAGCTGGGGCTGGAATACGCCTAAAAGTTTACTCAGATTCAGCCACGTGACTTATCTGCTCGGACGGCAAGGTATCGAGCTTGCCGGTCATCCCGGAGATTTTTTGTGTAGGTTCGGGATTGCTGGGGCTGCTGTGCAGCCCATCGCGGCGCGAGGCCGCTCCCACACTGGGATTCGCTCGGTTCCGGATGCGGTGTTGGGGGGGTTGCTCGTATGGGACGGCGCTTACGCAAGATACGGGTTAGGATTCCCGGTGAATTGAGCGCACCTGCCCAAGGCCCCTCACCCCAACCAAACCTCAAACCGTGTGCCCAACACCCCATCCGAGCACATATTCACACTCCCCCCATGCGCCTCGGCGATCTTCTTCACGATGAACAACCCCAGCCCCACCGACCGCACCGTGTCCTGGCAATCGCTGCCTCGGGTCATCGGCTCGAACAACGTGGGCAGCAGCGCGTCATCGATTGCAGCACCATGGTTATGCACAGTCACCACCGCCCCGTCATCCGAGAAATCCGTGGTCACGGTAATGGGATAGCGAAGGTCGCCATAGGCGACAGCGTTGGCCACCAGGTTACCCATTAACTGCTGCAACCGATCCGGGTCGACCTGCACCACGCGCCAACCGCGGGCGTAATGCCGAATCTGTGCATCAGGGAAGGCCACCTTCAGCTCGCTCACCGAATAATCCACGGCACGCACCAGGTCCACTGGCTCGCGGCGGATGGTCATGCCGGGGCCGAGCCTGACCGAGGCGAAGTCGAGCAGGTCGACGATCATGCGCAGCGCGCGCTCGGTCGAGGTATCGATGCCCGCCAACAAGCGCCGAGCACGGTCGCTTGGTAGATCGCGCTTGAGCATGGACGCGGCCATCTGGATGGCGGTCAGGGGGTTCTTCAAGTCGTGGCTGGCAATGGCGACCATCTGTTCGGAGAAGACGGCACGGCGCTGGACTTCCTGGTAGGCGGCGGCGAGTTCGGCCTGGGCGCGCTGCAGGGCGCTTTCGGCTTCTATCTTCTGCGCCAGCATTTCTTCGGCGCGTTGCATGGCTTCCAGGGCAGCCTTGCCACTGCTGGTGCTTTCGAGCGCGCTGAACAGCGCCAGATGGTAACGGATGCCGTCAACGCTTTCGCGGCGCACGCCGCTGAGCAGCATGGGCAGCTTGCGGCCGTCGCGGTGGCGCAGGGCGATCTTCACTTCGGAGATCGACCCCTGCATGTTCAGCAGTGGGCCCCAGTGGGTCAGCAGGAACACGCGGCCGTCGGCGGGCAGCAGTTGGTCGAAGCTCATCGCGTGCAGGGTGGCGCTGTCGTACCCCAGCCAGTCGGCCAGTGTCTGGTTGCAGCGCACCAGGGTGCCGTCGGGCGCCATCACCACCAGGGCACAGGGTGCGTGCTCGAAGAAGGCCTGGGTGGACAGCAGCGCCGTGTTATCCATGGTCGAGGCCAAGGTGGGTGAAGAATTGGTCCATCGCGGCCGCACAAGCGCCTGACGCGCTCAGCTGGGGGTAATGGCCCATGTTCTCGATGATGCTCAGCTGGCTGCTGGGCATGACGGCGTGCAGGTAGTTGCCTACCGCTAAAGGCACGACGGGGTCCCCGGTGCATTGCACGATCAGGGTGGGCAGCTGCAGGCCTGTCACGTCCTTGCGGTGGTCGGACAGGAAGATCACGCGGGCGAAGTGCCGGGCGATCTGGGCGTCGGTGCGGCTGAAACTGCTGGCCAGTTCCTGCTCCAGGGCCGGCTGGCCGGGGGTCCCCATCAGCACGGGGGCCATGGAGCTGGACCAACCCAGGTAGTTTTCGTCGAGGGTGGTCAGCAGGTCGTGCACTTCATCGGGGGTGAAGCCGCCGGTGTACGCCTCGTCGTCGACGTAACAGGGCGAGCCGCCCACCATGACCAGCCCCATCAGGCGGCCTGGCCGCTGGCGCTCGGCCAGGGCAGTGATCATGGCGCTGACCGAGTGGGCGACCACGATGACCGGGCCTTGGGCGTATTCGTCGATGATTTCGTTGAGATCGCTCGCGTAGCCCCACAGCGTGGAGTACTTGTCGTGCTTGTAGGCACTCAGGTCCGAGTGCCCCGCCCCGACCAAGTCGTAGGTCACGACCCGGAAGCGTTCGAGAAAGTGCGGGAGCAGCAGCCGCCACATGGATTGGTCGCAGCCGAAACCATGGGACAGAACGAGGGTCACGTCACCGGCTCCGGCAACCTGGACGTTGTTACGTTTTTGCAGGGTCATACCTCTCCCCAATACCGTTCAACGTCATGCTGAGCTGTCACGATCCGTTCAAGTCCTTGCTGAGAATAGTTGAGGGAAGCCCTACAGAAAGGTGCCGTTGAGCGACGCGTCATCGCCCCGCTAATGACTTAGTGGGGTCTTGTGCTGTAACAGTTCACGGATCGGGACGCCCACATTACGCTATATAGGCAAGCGACGTAGAAGTTTCTGCCAATTTTCTGGGGACAGACGGTCAGGCGATGATCAGGATGCCATTGGCTGGTGTTTGACTTCGGTCAACTCGAATAGCGCTGCGAAGGTTAGGCTCAGGTCATGTACCGCCTGCCGGAGGCACCTCATGGCCAAGAAATTCCCGAAGCACCCCAGCCACCCCGAGCGCATTTGCTGGGGCTGCGATCTGTATTGCCCAGCCAAGGCGCTGGCATGCGGCAATGGTGCCGACCGGACCATGCACCCGATGGAGCTGTTCGGCGAAGACTGGGACAGCTTCGATGACAGGTTCGAGCCGCCCGCTGTGGATAACGCGAAGCCCCCCATCCTCTGACCGCGCCCTCAGCCCTGCATGAACCACCTCACCCGCCGGGTGCTGGTGAGGTGTTCGTCCTTGCAACGTGGATCAGAAGGTGGTGTTGACGGTCAGCGACAAGCTGCGCGGGTCACCGTAAACGGCCCCTGCATAGAACCCGTAGCGGGTGTAGTAGTGCTTGTCGAAGAGGTTGTTGGCATTGAGGGTCACGCTGGTGTCGTCGGTCACCTGGTACTTGGCCATGGCGTTCCAGATGGCGTAGCCGGACCAGTTCACGTCGGTGGCACCACTGCTCACGCCGTTGACGGGCTGGCCCGCCGGGCTGGAAAGGGCGCGGATATTGGACTGCGCGGTAACGCCGGCGCCGACCGTCAGGCGGTCGAGTGGGCCGCTGAGGTGGTAGGTGGTAGAGGCCTTGAACAGGTGCGAAGGGTCGCTGCGCCCGTCGCTGTCGACGCGGCGGAAGTGCAGGTAGGTGTAGCCGGCGTACACGTTCCAGTCCGGGGTCAAGGCGCCGGCGATTTCCAGATCGATACCGTCGGTTTCCTGGCCTGAGCCTGCTTTGTAGGCATCGCCACCGGTCGGGGTCGACAGGCCGCCGTCCAGCACGGCCTTGTTTTCCTGCTTGGTGCGGAAGTACGCCGCAGAGGCGTTCAGGCGACCGTCGAACCAGGCGCCTTTGATGCCCGTCTCGTAGCTTTGCCCACGGATCGGCTCGACCCGGCTGCCGGCACTGGTTTCCTGGGTTTGCGGGTTGAAGATGTCGGTGTAGCTGGCGTACAGCGAGTAGGTGTCGTTGAGGTCGTAGACCGCGCCCAGGTAGGGAGTCACAACGCCGTTTTCTTCCTGGCTGGTGCGCACGGCATCCACGCTGCGGGTGATGGCCGAGTAGTCAGTGGTGCGCACGCCCAGGATCACCGACAGTGGGTCGGTGATGCTCAGGCGGGTCGCGGCGTACATGCCTTGCAGGCGGGTGGTGGTCTTGCTGTGCTTGCCGGTCTGCGAAGCCAGCATGGCATAGTCCCCGTCCACGCCATTGCGCCAGTCGCTGATGGGCAGGCCATTGTTGGCGCGGAACAAGCAGCCCACCACTGGATCGGTGGCCTTGCCGCCACCGACCATGCTGCAGCGGTATTCCGGGGACCACTGCACGCTACGGCTGTCGTTGTAGCCGACCATGGCCTGGTGCGTACGGCCAAACAACTGGAACGGGCCGGACAGGTCGATCTGCGCCGACTGCTGGGTGGTGTCGCTCGAGCTGTGCAGGCCGTTGAGCACTGCGCCGCTGCCGTCCTGATTCCAGTAGCCGCCGAACCGGCCACGCCCTGCCGAGTTGACCTTGCCCAGGCCTCGGTGGTTGAGGGCATCGGTCGTGCTCTGGGATGCCTTCAGGTCCAGCGACCAGTCGTTGTCGAAGCGGTGCACCAGCGAGCCAAAGGCGGTGCGGGTGGTGTACTCGCCAAAGCTCCAGCTTGGTACCAGGTTGGAGCTGCGTGGCAGGTCGGTCTTGCTGCCGTCGCGGTACCAGATGGGGATGTTCGCGCCCCAGCCACCGCCCACCACCTTGTTGTACTCGTACTGATAGCCGGCACCTAGGGTGGTGGCGTCGTCCAGGTCGAACTCGAAGTTGGCCAGGGCCGCGCGTGAACGGTCGGACTGGTAGTCGCGGAACGAGTTGGCGTCCTGCTGGGTCACCACGAAACGCGAGCGCAGGCGGCCGTCTTCGGACAGCGGCAGGTTCAGGTCGGCGCCCAGGCGGCGTTTGTCCCAACTGCCGTAGGTGGCATAGGCGCTGCCGCCGAAGGTGCGAGTGGGCGCCTTGCGAATCAGGTCGATGGTGGCGGACGGGTCACCGGTTCCGCCGAGCAGGCCGTTGGCACCGCGCACGATGTCGATGCGCTCGTACAGGTCCATGTTCAGGGCGTTGCCGCTACCGCTGAAGTCGGACGCGCCGGGTGCCTGCAGGCCGTCGATTTTCCAGTTGGTGATGGAGTAGCCACGGGCGCGGTAATCGGTGCGTCCGCCCACTTCGGCTTTGCTGGCGGTTACCCCGGGGGTGGTTTCCAGCGCCTGCTCGATGCTGTGGATGGCGCGGTCATCCATCTGCTGGCGGGTGATGGTGGTGACCGACTGTGGCGTTTGCCGTGGGGTCAGCGCCAGGCCGGTGGAGCTGCGCGTGCGTTCGACGGTGTAGCCCAGCTGGCCGGCATCGTCCTGGGGCAGCAGGGCACTGTCTTCGATTTGAGTGGCATCGAGCACCAGAGGTGCGCTGTCGGCGGCCATGACGCCACCGCTGATGGCGAGGCCGACGAAGAAGGCAATTGGCTTGAGGCGGGTGCCGCCACAGGTGAACGCGGTGAAGGTGTTGGCGATGCTTGAGGGATTCATTTGGGAAGGCTTCGTATTTGCAGATGATTTTTTGTTAGGATTCTAGGGATCAGTCCTCCGGGCTCTACACCCGACATGTACGAGGATGTAATGCAACGTAACGGGCGTTGACGACGCCCGCCTCACAGGTGTTTTTTCAGATGAGCACAACCCTGCTGGTTGTTGATGACGACGACGAGATTCGCGAGCTGCTGTGCGATTACCTGACCGATGCAGGCTACGTCGTACTGGCGGCGGCCGACGGCAAGCAGATGCACGAGCACCTGGCGCGGCAAAAGGTGGACCTTGTGGTGCTGGACCTGATGCTGCCCGGTGAAGATGGCCTGAGCCTGTGCCGTCAGTTGCAGGCCCTGCCGGGGTTGGCGGTGATCATGCTGTCGGCCAAGGGCAGTGCACTGGACCGCATCATTGGCCTGGAAGTAGGGGCCGACGATTACCTGGCCAAGCCTTTCGAACCCCGAGAACTCATTGCCAGGATCAAGGCCGTGCTGCGCAGGCCCCATCGGCTGGAGGCTGCCGTACAGGAGCCAACCCAGGTCCAAGCCCATGTCTTTGCAGGTTTTCGCCTGGAACATATCAAGCGCCTGCTGACCCGCCCCGACGGGCACACCTTGACCTTGCCGCGCTCCGATTATCGGGTGCTGCGCGAACTGCTCGAAGCCAACAACCGTGTGGTGTCTCGCGACCAGTTGACACGTAGTGCCTTCAGCCGCGACCACCTGCCGGACGATCGCTCGGTCGACATGTGCGTCAGCCGCCTGCGCCAGCATCTGCGCCATGCGCCTGGCGATGTGGCGCAGATCCTCACCATCCGCAACGAAGGTTATCTGCTGAGCATTGCTCAGACCCAGGCTACGGCCTGACATGCGCTGGGCTCGCCGACTGTGGCCGCGCACGCTGTTCGGGCAGCTGATGCTGATCATGGTGGGCGGCACCCTGGCCATTCAGTTGATGTCCAGCAGCATCTGGTTCGATGTGCGCTTCGCCCAGGTGTTCGAAGCCCCCGTGCGCTTGATTGCGGCGCGCAGTGCACCGCTGATCCAGCAGGCCAGCTGTCATGCCGGCGTGCTCAAGGTGCCGGCCCATTACCAGTTGCGCTGCGCCGAGCAGCTGCCCGTACTGCAGCAGGACGAACGGCGCGGGCGCAAACGGGTCGAGTTGCTGCTTCATCAGGCACTGAAATACGAGCTTGGCCATGAGCCGCAGGTGCGCTTGATGAAGGTGCAGTTGACCGACGAACTGGGCCAGCCGATCGTCTGGCGCAGCCTGTTCGGGCTGCGCACCGCCCAGGCCCATCTTCAGTTTGCGGTGCCGTTGGCAGACGGGCATTGGCTGACCATCGACGGGCAGGAACTGCAGGGCTGGAGCGGCGAATCCGCCTGGCTGCTGATCAGTGACTACCTGCTGCGGGTGTACGCGTTGCGCATTGTCGCCGTGCTGGTGGTGTGCCTGATTGCCGTGCGCCTGTGCCTGCGTCCGCTACGCCGCCTGGCGGATGCGGCGCTGGCGCTGGGCAGCAACCTGCAACAACCGCCGCTGGCGCTCGATGGTCCCGATGAGGTTCGTCAGGCCGCGCAAGCCTTCAACGCCATGCAGCAGCGCCTGATCGCCATGGTCAACGACAAGGCTTACTTTCTCGCTGCTGTCTCCCATGACCTGCGCACCCCGCTGACGCGCATGCGCCTGCGCCTGGAACGCATGCCCGACGACGAACACCGGCAGCGCTTACGGCAGAACATCGCCCAGATGGACGACATGATCGGCCAGGTGCTGGACTACCTGCGTGCGGGCGAGCAGCAAAACCTGCAACCGGTCGACATGGATCGCCTGGTGATACGCCAGTGCGCCGAGCTGGCCACTGCCGACGAACCCATACCCGTGCACGGCCATGGCGGCGTGGTGAGCGTCGATGCCCTGATGGTGCAGCGTTGCCTGCAAAACCTGCTGGTCAATGCATTGCGTTATGCCAGTCAGGTGAGTGTGTCGGTGGAGCGCGTAGGGGCACGGGTGCTGGTTCACGTCGAGGATCGAGGCCCAGGCATTGCGCCGCACCTGCTGGCGACCGTCACCGAACCGTTCGTACGGGGCGAGAGCTCGCGTAACCAGGCATCCGGCGGGTATGGGCTGGGGCTGAGTATCGTCGAGCGAATCATGACCAGCCATGGGGGGGCATTGCGGGTGCGCAACCGTGAGGGGGGCGGGTTGCGCGTGACCCTTGAGCTGCCTGTCTAGAGACGGGCAGCCCGTAGGCTCAGGCCAACGGCGCACGCGGTGCGAAGGTGGCCTGCGTGGGTGACCGGATCAGAAGATGCTGATCGGGTACTCGACGAATACGCGGACTTCGTTGCCGTCGTCGTTGTAACCGTTCTGGCGCACGGCATTGTTGGTACGCAGGAACGAGCTGCGCAGCTTGACCGACAGGTCCTTGGCAGGGCCTTCCTGTACCACGTAGCGGATCTGGTTGAAGATCTCGCGCTCCTTGCCTTCGCCGAAGCCCTGTGGGTTGGCGACATTGCGGGTGTTGATGTTGTCACCCACCACGTAGGCCAGCTTGTAGGTCAGGCCAGGGATGCCGTAGGCACCGAAGTCCAGGCCATAGCCCAGCTGCCAGGAACGCTCGTCCTCGGCATTGAAGTCGGACCAGTAGGAGTTGGCCAGGAAGATGGTCGAGCCACCGTCACCCACGCCGCCCTGGTTCTGATACCAGCCGTAGTTGTAGCCGGTGCTGCCAGTGCTGCGCTGGTGAGCGAGGGTAAACGAGTGGGCGCCGTAGGCGTAGGTGGCGGCCAGGCTCCAGATGGTGTTCGAGTCGCCGTTCAGGCCCGCTTCACGCACGTACTTGTTGTCGATGCTCGACTTGTAGCCGTTGAAGTCCAGGGTCAGGGACTGGTTCTCGGCAATGGCGTAGACGTAGTTCAAGCCCAGGTAGTGCTTCTTCATCACGTCTTCGGTGTCGGCGGTGTACAGCGACGCGGTGAAGTTGTCGTTGAACTTGTAGCTACCGCCCAACACGTTGATCGACTTCAGACCACCGCCATCGCGACGTTCGGCGCTCTTGCGCGCTTCCTGGGTGAAGCGACCGGCGTTCAGCTCCAGGCCTTCGATTTCCTTGGAGGTGATCAGGGTGCCGGTGAAGCTTTCCGGCAGCAGGCGCGCATCGTCGTACTGGAGCACTGGCAGGGCGGGCATCTGGTCACCGTACTTGAGCACGGTGTTGGAAATGCGGAACTTCACGGCGGCACCGGCACGGGCCAGGTTGTGCGGCGAACGGGCATTGCCATCGGCGTTGGTGGTGTCGTGCGGCTTGAAGAAGTCGACGCCGCCGCCACCGTTGTGGCCCTTGCCGCCGTCCAGGCGCAAGGCGTACAGGCCGAATGCATCGACGCCGACCCCGACGGTGCCCTGGGTGAAGCCGGACGAGAAGTTACCGATGAATGCCTGGCCCCACTCGATCTGGTCATCGGTGCCGTGCTTCTTGTCACGGTTGATGTAGGCGTTGCGCAGAAGGACGTTGGCGTGGCTGTCCTCGATGAAGCCGTTGCTGGCGGCCTGGTCATTGGCCTGGGCCTGGGTCGCGGCGATCATCGCCAGGGCGACCAGGCTGATCCTGGTATTCAACATGTTATTTTCCTTATTTCTTGATCGAAAACGCGCTGCGTAATGACGCCATGAACCAACGCCCCTTCGTAGGTTCGACGCTATGCAGGTTCTGCCAAAAGCCCCTTTGCCGGTAAACGCGGCCGGCCTGGCAACAGCATGGCCAAACGGATTGGCCAGCAGGCGTGGCCGAATCCTAGCGGCGTGCGATTACAAATGTCAAAAAAACGTGAAATTCAGGTTGATATAACTAAAAACCGAGCGCTCATGAGGCATTTTCTTTAGAACTAAAGCTGTAGGAGGATATTCCTTCTTGATATGGAAAACTCTTCCTGATCACAGCGACAAGTTCCCTTGGCAGGCCTTCGTAATTAGTTACAAAGTGATACAAACGTAAAAATCCAGGGCTCAGAATAGGCGAGCATTAGTAAATAGCACCCATTATCATTCGCACCTTCATTATTGCTCGGTCAAACGTGCGCCATGCCTGCCCCTTCTCGCCTCGCTCCTATCACGCTCTCCATTTCATGCCTGCTGGCTGCCAGCCCCACAAGCGCTGCCACCACCACCCTACCTGAGCTGTCCGTCACCGCCGAAAGCGAGCGGGAAAAAGACAACCCGCGGGTGCGTGAGGTCGGTACCGCGACTCGAACCGCCACTGCCGTGCGCTCCGTGCCGCAGGCGGTGGATACGATAAAGACGTCGCAGGTGCTGGACTACGGCAGCGACACGCTGGGCAAAGCGCTCGAGGGTATCCCCAACGTCAGCAGTGGTGCCGACACGCGCTTCGACAGCGTACGCATTCGCGGCTTCGAAGCCGGCAATGACTTCTATCTGGACGGCGTGCGCGATGACAGCCAGTACATCCGCGACCTGCACAGCATCGAACGGGTCGATGTGCTCAAAGGCCCGGCGGCCGTGCTGTATGGGCGGGGCGGCCAGGGGGGTATCGTCAACCGCATCAGCAAGGCGCCCGAGGCAGGCCGTCGCTCTACCCTGGAGGCACGGGCAGGCAGCGAGGATCTGCGCAGCCTGTATGCCGACCTGAGCGCAGACCCCAGCGACACGGTCAGCCTGCGCCTGAACATGGGTAACCAGGACAACAACAGCTTCCGTGACGGTATCGACGGTAGCCGCCAGCTGTTCGCGCCCTCGGTCAGCTGGCAGGTCACGCCGCAGCTGAACTGGCTGGTGCAATACGAGTACAGCCGCTTCAACCGCACGCCGGACCGCGGTATCCCCGGCGTCGATGGCCGCCCGGCGAACGTCAGCCGCAGCACGACCTACGGCGATACACAGCGTGACTTCATCGATGACCGGGCGCAGTCCTTGCGCTCACGCCTGAACTACGAGCTCAACGATGCGTGGCAACTGCGTCACACCCTGAGCCTGTTCAAGCTCGACAGCGAATTCGACAACACCTACCCCACCGCCTATAACCCCAGCAATGGCACGGTGACGCGTCAGCGCTGGCAGCAGGACCTGAACACCCGCAACCTGTTCAACACCCTGGAAGCCGAAGGCACCTTTGACACACTAGGCTTGGGGCACACGCTGTTGCTGGGCCTGGAGTTCGGCAGCCAACGCCGCGACCCTACCTTGTATACCGCGGCTGCGGCAAACGCCGGCGGGCGGCCCGTGCCGCCGCTGGACCTGTACGACCCTGACCGGAGCAAGCAGCACAACGGTCGCATGGTGATGTCCAGCAACAACCACACCGTGGTGCAAAGCCGTGGCCTGTACCTGCAAGACCAGCTTCGCCTGAACGATCAATGGCAGCTGCTGGCAGGCGTGCGCTTCGATGAATTCGACGTGGAGACCACTAACAAGGTGCGCAGCCTGTCCGAAAAACAGAGCAGCCGGACCACCAGCCCTCGCATAGGGATCGTGTACACCCCGTGGCAGGATCACTCGTTCTACGTATCATGGAGCAAGACCTTCTCGCCGGTAGGCGGTGGCCTGATCGGCATCACGCCGGGCGCCCCGGGCAACAGCAACGAGACGGCACCCGAGCTGACCCGGCAAAAGGAAGTTGGCGTGAAGAGCGACTGGTTCGACCAACGCCTGACCACCACCCTGGCGGTCTATGAACTGGAGCTTTACAACCGTCGTACCCGCGACCCGCTTAACCCGGAAATCACCTTGCTCAGCGGCCTTCAGCGCTCGCGCGGCATTGAGTTGACCGCCACGGGCAATGTGATCGGCAACTGGTACGTGCGCGGCGGGGTTGGCTTGCAGGATGCCACTATCGTCAAGGACAACAACGGCCAGCAAGGTAACCGGGTCAATGACGTGGCCAAGCGTAACGCCAGCCTGTTCGTCACCTGGAAGCCAGAACTGGGCTGGTACGCCGAAACAGGCCTGACGCTGGTCGGTCAGCGGTATGCCGACAACCAGAACACCACGGTGCTGCCAGGTTATGGCCGCTGGGATGCGCTGGCCGGGTACCGCACCCAGGCGTGGGATGTGCGGGCGGCGCTGAGCAACATTGCCGACCGGACATACTACAGTTCGGCGACCAGTGCAGCGCAGATCCAGGTCGGCGACCCCCGCAGCCTGGTCGTCACAGGCACCTACAGCTTCTGAACGTCAGCAGGGGCAGCCTTTGCGGGGCTGCCCCTGCCAGTGTGGTACAGGGTTTGAGCAACGTTGGGTCGCGGCTAACGCCACACCGCCATCAACGCATGAAACTCCGCCTCGCTGATCAGTCCTTCAGGGTAACGCCCGGCAAGTAGCCGTCGTGGGTCGGTCGTCCTGACCCTGCTGCTTCCATGGTGCTTCAACCACGTCGCCAAACGCTCGAGCGATGCTTGGTCTATTGCCAATGGGCGCAATGCCGACTCACTTGCTGCATTCATTTCTACACGTACTCCTGGCCCGTGAGCAGCTAACCTACGCAAGTAGTGTTACAAGCAGGTAACCTGGTTACATCAGGCTATCTATTTGAAAAACAATACAAAAGCTATGCCACTGCAGGTGCCAGGCGTCGCCGGGCGGTTGTGCGCGTGCTCGTCCTCACCACGCGCCACGAACCATCAACGGTGCACAGGCGCCGGCTGCTGCTGGGTCAGGCAATGGATGTTACCGCCACCCAACAGCAATTCCCGTCCAGGGATCATCACCACCTCGTGATCAGGGAAGATGCTCGACAGTATGGCCTTGGCCTCGGCATCGGCCGGGTCGTCGAAGCTCGGCGCGATGATGCCGCCGTTGACGATCAGGAAGTTGACGTACGAGCCTGCCAGACGCACCGAAGGGTCACGCTCCTGGCTGCCCGACACCTGGTCGACGCCGGCACATTCTTCTTCGGTGGCGTACAGCGGCCCGGGAATCGGCATCTTGTGCACGACGAAGGCCCGCCCCTTGGCGTCGCGGGTGGTCTGCAGCACTTCCATGGCCGCGTGGCAGCGCGCGTAGTTGGGGTCGTTCACGTCATCTGTCCAGGCCAGTAACACTTCGCCAGGGCGCACGTAACAGCAGAAGTTGTCGACATGGCCATCGGTCTCGTCGTTGTACAGGCCGTCCGGCAGCCACACCACGGTATCGACCGCGAGGTTGTCGCGCAGCACGGTTTCGATCTGCTCGCGGTTAAGGTGTGGATTACGGTTGTGGTTCAACAGGCACTCTTCGGTGGTGATCACCGTGCCTTCGCCGTCCACATGGATCGAGCCGCCTTCGAGCACGAACCCTTCGGTGCGATAACGCTGGCAGCGCTCCATCTCCAGCACCTTGCCAGCCAATGCCTCGTCCCGGTTCCACGGTGCATACAGTCCACCCTCGAAGCCACCCCAGGCGTTGAAATCCCAGTCCACGCCACGCACTTCGCCGTTGTCGTTGACCACGAAGGTGGGGCCGGTGTCACGCACCCAGGCATCATCGCTGCCCAGTTCAACGACCCGGATATTGGGCTGGTCCAGCAGGCGACGCGCGTTTTCATACTGGCCCGCCGAGACGCCCACGGTGACCGGCTCGAAGCGCGCGATCGCCTTGGCCAAGGTGACATGGGCCGCCTGCGCCGGCTTACCGCCCAGTCGCCAGTTATCCGGCCGCTCTGGCCAGACCATCCAGACCTGGGTTTGCGGGGCCCATTCGGCGGGCATGTGGAAACCATCGGCACGTGGCGTGGAAGTGAGGGTTTTCATCGTTGACCTCTGTCATGGCCCTGCCCGGAAGGGTGTGGGCGTAAAAAGCGTTTATAACCGATATAAATCCATCTTTAAACAGAATAGCGTTCGAGAAGGCGCATAATATACGGATTATATTTCGATAATAATCGGCAAATACGTGACGCTCGTCGTGCGCAACCTAACCCTAGCAGTGTTCAGACCGTTGTCGGGCGCTCTTCTGGACAGGACAAGCACGCGTCTGCCAGCTAGGGTCATAACGCATAGCCTGCAGAGTGTTTCCCGATGAACGTGATACCCACTGCCCTCCCCGAAGTGCTGATCATCGAACCCAAGGTCTTCGGCGACAGCCGAGGTTTTTTTTTCGAGTCCTTCAACGCCCGCGAGTTTGCCCGGCTGACCGGCGCCGAGGTCGAGTTCGTCCAGGACAACCACTCGCGCTCCGGCCGGGGCGTGCTGCGTGGGCTGCATTATCAGGTGGCCAATACCCAAGGCAAGCTGGTGCGCGTGGTACAGGGCGAGATCCGCGATGTGGCCGTGGACGTGCGCAGGCACTCGCCAACATTCGGCCAGTGGGTGGCGGTGCACCTGTCGGCGGAAAACCATCGTCAGTTGTGGATCCCAGCAGGCTTTGCCCATGGCTTTGCGGTGATGGGCGATTCGGCGGAGTTTCTGTACAAGACCACCGACTACTACAATCCCCAGGCTGACCGCTGCATCCGCTGGGACGACCCGACGCTGGCCATTGACTGGGGCCTGCAACAGCCGCCTGTGCTGTCAGACAAGGACAAGGTGGGCGTGTCGTGGGCAGAAGCACAAGTGCTGCCTTAACTAGCGCATAATTGCATCAGACTTTTCTGACGCAATGATGTGATGATCGCCAAGAACACCCCTCCTCGCCGCCCCCGTTGGCGCAGCCTGGCCTTACTGGCGCTGTGCCTGGTGCCGCTGCTATGGCCGCTGCATCACCTGGCCGATCGCTATTACCGGCAAGAACTGGCCTCGCAGAACCGGCAGACCCTCGACCTCTATGTCGCCAACCTGCTGGGGACGCTGCACCGCTATGAAACCTTGCCGCAGATCCTTGGCGATTTGCCGGCCTTGCGCGGGGTGCTGGCCGATCCGTTCCGCCTGGAGGCGGTCACCAATGCCAACCGCCTGCTGAAAAACATCGTGCAGCAGACCGGCGCCGAGGTGATGTACCTCATGGACGTCAGCGGCAACACCTTGGCGGCGTCCAACTGGGACAAACACGACAGCTTCGTGGGGCGTAACTTCGCATTTCGCCCTTACTTCAACGAGGCCATGGCCGGGCACCTCGGTCGTTTCTTCGGCCAGGGCACCACGTCTGCAAAGCGGGGGTATTTCTTTGCCGCCGCCGTGCGCGACGGCGAACGCATCGTCGGTGTGCTGGTGGTGAAGGTCGACCTCGATCATACCGAGACCTTGTGGGGCCGCACGCCCGAGCAACTGCTGCTGACCGATCACAACGGCGTGGTCATCCTCACGTCACGCCCGGAGTGGCGTTTTCGCGCCACCCGTCCGCTGACCGCGGCCGAGCGCCAGGCCATCATCGCCATCCAGCCGTACCCGACCCAGGCACCCCAGCCGCTGGTGATCAGTGACGATGCCTGGATCACTCAGACCCGGGCCATTCCAGAGACCGGCTGGCAGGTCAGCATCCTTGCGCCGCGCATCCTGGTGGACCGCTCCGCGCAGACGGTCACGGCCATCGGTGCCGGCGCTCTGCTGGTCATCGTGCTGCTGACTGGCCTGGTAATGCAGCGGCGCCGTCATTATATGGACCGCATCGACTTCGAGGCCCGTGGTCGTCAGCAGCTCGAACAGCGCGTGGCCGAGCGCACCGCCGACCTCGAAGGGCTCAACGCGCGCCTCAAAAGCGCCGTGCTCGAACGCGAAAATGCCCAGCAGGAGGCCGTGAGGGCCCAGGACGAACTGGTGCAGGCAGGCAAGCTGTCGGTGCTGGGCACCATGTCGGCGAGTATCAGCCATGAGCTGAACCAGCCCCTGGCAGCCATTCGCAGCTATGCGGAAAACGCCGAGATCCTGTTGGACCATCAACGTACCGAGGACGCGCGCGGCAACCTGAAACTGATCGGCGAACTGACCGGGCGCATGGCCTCGATCATTGCCCACCTGCGCGCCTTTGCCCGCCGTGACCGCCACGCGCCGGAAAGCGTAGCCCTGCAACCGGCCCTGGACGATGCCCTGGCCCTGCTCGCCAAACGTCGCCGGGCAATGGCGGTGGAGCTGGTGCGCGACCTGCCTGAAGCGACGCTTTGGGTACAGGCGGGCGAAACCCGCCTGCGTCAGGTATTGGGCAACTTGCTGGCCAATGCCCTGGACGCGCTGACCGAGAAGGCCAACCCGCGCCGGTTGTGGATAAGTGCAGAGCAGCAGGACGATTGCGTTTATCTCTCCATTCGCGACAACGGCCCCGGCTTCACCCGTCAGGCACTGGAGCATGCCAGAGAGCCCTTTTTCACCACCAAGACCCGCACCCAGGGGCTGGGCTTGGGCCTGGCCATCTGTGACAGCCTGATGCGCACCCTGGGGGGAGAACTGTTGCTGGCCAACCACCCCGAGGGCGGTGCGGTGCTGACCTTGAAAATGCGTGTAGCCCCGCCGGGTGCCACCTTGCCCAATTCAGAGGATTCTTCGGCATGAGCCCCGAGACACTGATCGACAGCC
Source organism: Pseudomonas fulva NBRC 16637 = DSM 17717 (assembly GCF_000730565.1). Classification (GTDB taxonomy): domain Bacteria; phylum Pseudomonadota; class Gammaproteobacteria; order Pseudomonadales; family Pseudomonadaceae; genus Aquipseudomonas; species Aquipseudomonas fulva. Next base: position 18,923 of record NZ_BBIQ01000015.1, read on the forward strand.
GCGCCCAGGTGATCCTGGTCGACGACGACGCACACCTGCGCCAAGCCCTGAGCCAGACGCTGGACCTGGCCGGGCTCAAGGTCGTGGCACTGGCCGATGCCCACGGCCTGGCCGAGCGCATTCCAACAGATTGGCCGGGGGTTGTCGTCAGCGATATCCGTATGCCGGGCATCGACGGCCTGCAGCTGCTCGAGCAGCTGCATGGCCTGGACAGCGAACTGCCGGTACTGTTGATCACCGGGCACGGCGATGTCCCGCTGGCGGTACAAGCCATGCGCGCCGGTGCCTATGACTTCCTGGAAAAGCCCTTCGCCAGCGACGCCCTGCTCGACAGCGTACGCCGCGCCCTGGCACTGCGCCAATTGGTGCTGGAGAACCGTAGCCTGCGCATGGCCTTGAGCGACCGCCAGCAACTGGCCACGCGCCTGGTAGGCCAGTCCGCGGCCATGCAGCGCCTGCGCGAGCAGATCGGCGCGCTGGCCGGCACGCGAGCGGACGTATTGATCCTGGGTGAGACCGGGGCTGGCAAGGAAGTGGTCGCCCGCGCCCTGCACGACCTGTCGAGCCGCCGGGACGGGCCCTTCGTGGCCATCAACGCTGGCGCTTTGGCCGAATCGGTGGTCGAGAGCGAGCTGTTTGGTCATGAGCCTGGCGCCTTCACGGGCGCGCAAAAACGCCGCATTGGCAAGTTCGAATTCGCCAATGGCGGTACGTTGTTCCTTGATGAAATCGAAAGCATGAGCCTGGATGTGCAGGTAAAGCTGTTGCGCATGCTGCAGGAGCGCGTCGTCGAGCGATTGGGTGGCAATCAGCTGATACCGCTGGATATCCGCATCATCGCCGCCACTAAGGAAGACCTGCGCCAGGCCGCCGATCAGGGCCGTTTTCGTGCGGACTTGTATTACCGCTTGAACGTGGCGCCCTTGCGTATTCCACCGCTGCGCGAACGTGGCGACGACATCCTGATGCTCTTCCAGCATTTCGCCGATGCGGCCAGCCAGCGCCATGGCCTGGGGCCGCACGCGCTGCAACCTGCGCAACGGGCCTTGCTGTTGCGCCATGACTGGCCGGGCAATGTGCGCGAACTGCAAAACGCGGCCGAACGCTTTGCCCTCGGGCTGGAGCTGGCACTCGATGGCCAGGCGCCGCCTGCAACCAACGCGCCCGCCCCCGTCACCGGCAACCTGAGCGAGCAGGTGGAGCACTTCGAGCGCTCGTTGATCACTGCCGAGTTGGCCCAGCCTCATGGCTCGCTGCGTAGCCTGGCCGAAGCGCTGGGTGTTCCACGCAAGACGCTGCACGACAAGTTACGCAAGCATGGCCTGAGTTTCGAGGGCGGTGGCGGTGGCCACGACGACCATGAGGAAACCCGTTGATGAGCAAGCCGATTCACCCGCTGCAGACAGTGCTTCACGGCGATATTCCACTGACCCGGGAGATGGGCCTGGAGGTGCTGGACTGGCAAGGGCATACCCTGCGCCTGCAACTGCCATTGGCCGCCAACGTCAACCACAAGAACACCATGTTCGGTGGCAGCCTCTATTGCGCCGCGGTCCTGGCCGGCTGGGGCTGGTTGCACCTGCGGCTACAGGAGTTGGGCATCGATGATGGGCATATCGTCATTCAAGAGGGGCAGATCAGCTATCCGCTGCCGGTTACCGGCGCCGCCGTGGCCAGTTGCGCTGCACCGGACGAGAAGGCCTGGTCGCGGTTCCTGACAATGTATCAACGGCGTGGGCGGGCACGGCTGACGCTGGAAACGGCAGTGAGCAACGTGGGCAGTGATGAAGTGGCGGTGCTGTTCAGCGGGCAGTATGTGTTGCACAGGTGAGCGGCGGGGTGATCGCGAGTGATCAACTGTCAGTCTTGTGTGAAGGCGAGCATCTAAGGCCGCTTAGCGGCCCTTTCGGCCCTCAAACGATGAGCAGTTTTCAACACCCAACGCCGCACTGACTCTTGTGAATCAAACAAGCGCAAGCAAGGCCTCTCGCCAACCAGCCCCCGCCGGCAGGGCCAGGAAGTAGGGATTGAGCAGCGATTCGCGCGCCGGATACCGGAAGGGTTGGCCGTCGACCTCGATCACCTCGCCCCCGGCACCTTCGACCACACCCTGAGCAGCCGCGGTGTCCCACTGGGAGGTCGGCGCCAAACGCGGGTAGCAGTCGGCGCTGCCTTCGGCCAACAGGCAGAACTTCAGCGAACTGCCCACCGAAACCAAATCAAGCGGCCCCACCGCAGCACCCAACCCGTTCAGCAAAGCCTCTTGCCGAGGGCTGGAGTGCCGGCGGCTGGCAACCACGGTGAAAGGCGACCCGGCAGGCGGGGTGGCGCGCACCTGGATGGCCTGCGCGGTTTCACCCCGCTCCGCTCGCCAGGCACCCAGGGCCCTGCCGCCGAAATAGCAACGCCCCGAAGTGGGCATCGATACCACCCCGAACACCACCTCGCCCTGATCGATCAAGGCGATGTTGACTGTGAATTCCTCACTGCCGGCAATGAACTCCTTGGTGCCGTCGAGCGGGTCGACCAACCACCAACGGCGCCACTTCTGGCGCTCCACCAGTGGGATATCGCAGTCTTCTTCGGACAGAACGGGAATGTGCGGGGCCAGAGCCTGCAAGCCCTCTGCAATCACTTGGTGTGCAGCCAGGTCCGCAGCCGTGACAGGCGAGTCGTCGGCCTTGTTGACGACGGCCACATCGGCGCGCCAGAACGGCAGGATCGCCTCGCCCGCCGACAGCGCCAACGCCACCACGCCCTGCATCAATTGCTGATCGTTCATAGTGCCAGTACCCCGCGCTGGATCAGCAGGTCACGGGCCAGGTACAAGGCAGCCAGCGCGCGACCTTCGCTGAACTGCGGGTGCATGGCCAAGGCCGACAGCTCCCGCAGGTTGACCTTGTCCACGCCCATCGGCTCCGGCTCATCGCCTTCCAACCGTTCCTCATACAGGTCGGTGGCCAGCACCACCTGGATTTTCTGACTCATGTAGCCCGGAGACAGGGAAAGCTCGGTCAGGTGCTCCAGTTGCCGTGCACCAAAGCCGGCTTCTTCCTTGAGCTCTCGGTCAGCTGCCGCCAGCACGTCCTCGCCGGGCTCGATCAGGCCCTTGGGTAGGGACAGTTCATATTCGTCAGTTCCACCGCAGTACTCTTCGACCAGGACCGCGTGCTCGGCATCGAGCATGGCCACGATCATCACCGCGCCATAACCGTTGCCCCGGCCCACCAGCCGCTCGTAGGTGCGTTCCACGCCGTTGCTGAACCGCAACTCGACGGCCTCGACTCGGAACAGGCGGCTGCTGGCGACGATTTCGCGGCTGAGGACGGTAGGTTTCTGGCGCATGGGGGGCTCCTTGGCGTGAACGGGTTACTATACCGTGGCTTGCCGACCGAACGAGAGTTTCCCATGCCTGTTCTTCCCTGGTCCGCCATCGACACCGTCCTGCTGGACATGGATGGCACACTGCTCGACCTGCACTATGACAACCGCTTCTGGCTGGAGCACCTGCCGCAGCGCTATGCAGAACTGCACGGCGTGAGCCGGGCGATGGCGCAGCTGGAACTCGAACCGCTGTTCGAGCGCAACGCCGGCACGTTGAACTGGTACTGTCTGGACTTCTGGAGCCGTGAGCTGCGCTTGCCGATCCGCGAGCTCAAGCGCGAAATCGCCGACCTGATCGCCTTGCGACCCGATGCCGATACCTTTCTGGCTGCGATCAGCCAGGCAGGCAAGCGGGTAATCATGATCACCAATGCACACCGCGATTCACTGTCGCTCAAACTCGAGCGCATCGAACTGGCACCCTACTTCGACCGTATGATCAGCTCCCACGACTATGGGTTTCCCAAGGAAAGCCCGCAGTTCTGGGATGCCTTGCAAGCCGATATCGGCTTTGAACCTGCCCGCAGCCTGTTCATCGACGACACATTGCCCATCTTGCGCAGTGCCCGGCAATTCGGCGTGGGCCACTTGCTGGCGGTGCGTCAGCCGGACAGCCAGGCGCAGCCTCGGGATACCGCGGAGTTCGCAGCTGTCGAGGACTATCGGGAATTGCTGCACGGACTGTGAACGCAAACCCGCGCCATGGGCGCGGGTTGCGGTGACAAGCCTATAGACAGGCTTACCCGTTACTCGGGAATACGCAACACCTGGCCCGGGTAGATCTTGTTCGGATCCGACAGCATGGGCTTGTTGGCCTCGAAGATCTTCTGGTACTTGTTCGCATCGCCGTACACCCGCTTGGAGATGGCGCTCAGAGTATCGCCCTTCTCCACGGTCACGAAGCGCGCAGCCTGGGCTACTGGGCCGGTGACGGTGATCTGATCGTCGACGCTGGCCACACCTTCAATGTTGCCGGCTGCCAGAATGATCTTCTCTTTCTCTTCCTGGCTCGCTACCTCGCCCTTGAGGGTGACTGTGTCGCCTTCCACGGTGGCGGTGATGTTGGGGTTACCCAACCCGACGTTTTCAACGTGCTTTTTCAACTGCTCCTCGGCCTTGGCATTGCCGGGGGTTAGCAGATCGATCAACTTCTCGCCTGCTTCCTTCACAAAGCTGAATAGACTCATGACGCTCTCCTTGTTGATGTGAAACCGTTGGACAGTGAAGTCTAGGCCATGACTCAGTCAGTCATCGCACTGCGACCTATCGACGCGGTCTATCACGGCATAGACCCTAGCAATTAGACGTCGCCGGCGGGCAAGCCTAGGCTTGTAGCCTCAGTAAGCCGGCGCCCAATCGCCGATCAAGAGCACGCCTGGATGAACAGCAAGCCACCGTTCTGTGCGGCCTCGTTACCGTTAGCCCTGCCCGCCGCCAGCACTACCTATGATTACGTCCAGCTCGGCGATGCCCAGCCTGGCAGCACGCCACTGGCCGAAGAAGTCGCCCTGGCGATCGTGTACAACGGCCTGAACCAGGCCGTCATGCTCGTCAGCCCGACCGACCTGGAAGATTTTGCCGTTGGTTTTAGTGTGGGCAGCGGCATCGTTGAAAGCACCGCCGAAATCTACGACGTCAAACTGTCGGGAAGTGGCGCGTCGATGTACGCGGACCTGGAAATCTCCAGCCGCGCTTTCTGGAACCTGAAGAACCAACGCCGCCAGCTGGCCGGCACCAGCGGCTGTGGCCTGTGCGGCGTCGAAGCCCTGGAGCAGGCGCTGCCGGACCTGGCCAAGCTGCCCGGCGCCCCGTTGCCGCCTGCACAGTGGCTGGTCGGCCTGCGCCAGCGCATCGACGCCTTCCAGCCGCTGGGCCAGCACTGCGGCGCCGTGCATGCGGCCTTGTTCATGGACCGCCATGGCGAACTGCTGCTGGGCCGCGAAGACATTGGCCGGCACAACGCCCTCGACAAGCTCATTGGCGCACTGCTGCGCCAGGGCATCGACAGCGACGGCGGCCTGGCCATCGTCACCAGCCGTTGCAGCCTGGAACTGATCCAGAAAGTACTGCGCGCCGGCATCCAGACCCTGGTCAGCCTGTCGGCACCAACGGGCCTGGCCCTGCAATGGGCGCGCAGGCACAACCTCAACCTCATTCATTTGCCCAAACACAGCGCACCGCGGGTCTACAGCCCGGCGGCGGAGTCGTAACAGCCGTGACCTCGTACCAGCCTATTCCGAAAAACGCCCCAGCCTCTTCCCCTCGCTACAAGCCCTACCACGGCCCTGCCGGCGGCTGGGGTGCACTGCGCAGCGTGGCCAAAGCCTGGGTTGGCAGCGACAACCCGCTGAAGAACATCCGCGCCCTGCTCAAGACCAACCAGAACGGTGGCTTCGATTGCCCGGGTTGCGCCTGGGGCGACTCGCCCGAAAGCGGCATGGTCAAGTTCTGCGAAAACGGCGCCAAGGCCGTCAACTGGGAAGCCACCAAACGCCGCGTGGACGCCGCCTTCTTCGCCCGCTACAGCGTTACCTCGTTGTTGCAACAAAGCGACTACTGGCTGGAGTACCAAGGCCGACTGACCGAACCGATGGTGTACGACGCCGCCAGTGATCGCTACCAGCCCATCAGCTGGGACGCCGCGTTCGCCCTCATCGGCCGAGAGCTGAACAAGCTCGCAAGCCCTGACCAGGCCGAGTTCTATACCTCCGGGCGCGCCAGCAACGAAGCGGCTTACCTGTACCAGCTCTTCGTGCGCGCCTACGGCACCAACAATTTTCCGGACTGCTCGAACATGTGCCACGAGGCCAGCGGTGTGGCGCTGGGGCAGAGCGTCGGGGTGGGCAAGGGCACCGTCACGTTCGAGGATTTCGAGCACGCCGATGCCATCTTCGTCTGGGGCCAGAACCCGGGCACCAACCATCCTCGCATGCTGGACCCGCTGCGCGATGCGGTGAAACGCGGTGCGCAGGTGGTGTGCATCAACCCGCTCAAGGAGCGTGGTCTGGAACGCTTCCAGCACCCGCAAAACCCGCTGGAGATGCTGACCAACAGCGACCGCCCCACCAACACCGCGTTCTTCCGCCCGGCGCTGGGTGGCGACATGGCCATGCTGCGCGGCATGGCCAAGTTCGCCCTGCAATGGGAGCGTGAAGCGCAAGCCAAGGGCGAGCCGGCGGTCTTCGACCACGCCTTCATCGCCGAGCACGGGCACGGCCTGGACGACTACCTGGCGGTGGTCGATGCCACGCCGTGGGCGCATATCCAGCAGCAGTCGGGCTTGGCACTCGAAGACATCGAACTGGCCGCCCGTATGTACTGCCGGAGCCAGCGCGTGATCATGTGCTGGGCCATGGGCATCACTCAGCACCGTCACTCGGTGCCGACCATCCAGGAACTGGTCAACCTGCAAATGCTGCGCGGCAACATCGGCGCGCCAGGGGCCGGATTGTGCCCGGTTCGCGGTCACAGCAACGTGCAGGGCGACCGCACCATGGGTATCAACGAGCGTCCGCCTGCCGCCCTGCTCGACGCCATCGAAGCGCGCTTCGGCTTCCCGGTGCCGCGCAAGAACGGGCACAACACCGTCGAAGCCATCCATGCCATGCTCCAGGGGCACGCCAAGGTGTTCATCGGGCTAGGCGGCAACTTCGCCCAGGCCACGCCTGACACCGAGCGCACCGCGCGGGCGCTGCGCAACTGCGAACTGACCGTGCACATCAGCACCAAGCTCAACCGCAGCCACCTGGTTCACGGCAAGCAGGCGCTTATCCTGCCTTGCCTGGGCCGCACCGATATCGATATGCAAGCGGACGGGCCTCAGGCGGTCACCGTCGAAGACTCGTTCAGCATGGTCCATGGCTCCAACGGCCAGCTCAAGCCACTGTCCCGGCAGATGCGGTCCGAACCTGCGGTCATCGCTGGCATCGCTGCAGCCACCTTGGGCAAACACCCTGTGGACTGGCAATGGCTAGTGGCCGACTACGACCGCATTCGAGCCCTGATCGCCGACACCATTGCAGGCTTCGCTGATTTCAATCAGCGCATGCGCCAGCCTGGGGGGTTCTATCTGGGTAATAGCGCCGCCCGGCGCGAGTGGGCCACGGCCAATGGCCGCGCCAACTTCAAGGCCAACCTGCTGCCAGACTCCCTGATCGACGAGCGTGTACGTAATAGCGGCCAGGTGCCGGACTTGGTACTGCAATCGATGCGCTCGCACGATCAGTACAACACCACCATCTATGGCCTGGATGACCGTTACCGAGGCGTACGCGGCCAGCGCGACGTGTTGTTCGCCAACGAAGCCGACATTGTTCGGCTGGGCTTTGAGCCTGGCCAGAAGGTCGACATCGTTTCACTGTGGGGAGATGAGCATGTACGCCGCGTGCGCGGCTTCACTCTGCTGGCGTTCGACATACCTGCAGGGCAGGCAGCGGCCTATTATCCAGAAGTGAACCCTTTGGTACCGCTGGAGAGCATTGGCGAGGGTAGTCACACACCCACGTCCAAGTTCATTGCGATCAAACTGGAACGCGCAGAGGACGACGGACGAATACTCTGAATGAAAAAGCCCTGGTCCAGTACAGGAGCAGGGCTGGGTCACAAGAGCATAAGACCGCAAAAAAAAGACAAAGTTTCACTTATAAATCAATGAGTTGACGAATTGTGTACAACCCATGCAATTCGTCGGATATTCGTTGCCACTGGCTGCAGATAGAAGCACATTCGCCTCGTCATCACTCTGAGGCTCTCTTGAATGAAGAAGTACTCCTCGATTCTGTTGTTGTCTTTCAGCTTGCTCAGCGGCGTTGCCATGGCAGGCGGCTCCACCGAGGCCGGCATTGGCGGCGCATTGGGTGGGGTACTGGGCTCAGTCGTAGGCCAGTCCATCGGTGGTAGCACAGGCGGCGCCATAGGCGCAGGCCTGGGCGGCGCCGCCGGCAGTGCGGTGGGCGCCGACAAACGTCAGCGTGGCGAAGCGGCCATCGGCGGTGCGCTGGGCGCAGCAGGCGGCAACGTGGTGGGCCGTACCGTTGGCGGCACCACCGGCAGCTACATCGGTGCAGCCGCTGGCGGCGGCGCAGGCGGTGCCCTGGGCAACTACATGGGCAACAAGGCTGATCAGGATGATCGCCGCGACCATCGCCGCTACCGCCGCGACTACGACGACCGCCGTCACTGGGACCGTGGTCACCATTACGGCCACCGCAAGCACGGCCGTCATCGCCACCCTTGATGGGGCAGCGGTAACCGCTGCGCAAAGACCCCGCCTTGAGGCGTAATGCTGTTCACTTAAGCGTGTTGGGGCCGTTTCACGGCCCATCGCGGCACAAAGGCCGCTCCCACGATGCCCAGTGAGCCCGCTAACTCAAGCGTCACGCAGTCACTGTGGGGCCTTGTGCCGCGATGGGTCGCGGAGCGGCCCTAAATGAACAGCATTACGCCTTGAGGCGGGGTTTTTTCATGGGGCCTGCTCTGCAAGCGCCGCTAACCTGGCCGCCAACTGCGCTGGCAGTGCAACCGGCTGGCCACTGGCTCGGTCGATGAACACTTGCACCACCGTCCCCGCCGCACAAGCCTGGGCTTCACCAGGACGATACAGCGCCAGCCGGTATTCCACGGTGCTCCCAGCCAGACGCGTCACACCCAGCGCAACCTCCAGTACGTCCGGAAAGCCCGGCAGGGCATAGAAGTCCGCCGCCGAGCTGACCACGAACGCCGCCAATGCGCCGTCGCGCAGATCCAGTCCGGCTTGCTCAATCAAAAAGGCCTGAATGGCCGTTTCGAAATAAGCATGCACGGTCGAGCCCGCGATATGGCCGTTGGCGTCGTTGTCTTGCGCGCGGGTCAGGATCGGATGCACGTGAGAAAAGGCAGTGCGCTGAGGAGGCTGGATCATCGGGCAGGCTCGCGGTTTCACATTGGATGGACACAGTGAATCAGAAAATGAGCCGTTTGACCGAACCAACCTTTTTGAAGCTCCCAGCAAAAAGCCGCCTCGAAGGGCGGCTTTTTTACTACAACCTGCTTCAGCTTACAGCTGAGGACCCGCAGCCTTGATGGCATCGGACACATCGAACTTCTTGAAGTTTTCGATGAACAGGTTGGCCAGGCCCTTGGCGGCTTCGTCGTAGGCAGCCTTGTCAGCCCAGTTGGTGCGCGGGTTGAGCAGGTCAGTCTCGACGCCTGGTACCGACTTCGGTACGTCCAGGTTGATGATGTCCAGGTGCTCGGTTTCAGCACCGACCAACGCGCCGCTCTGGATGGCAGCGATCACGGCACGGGTGGTCGGAATGCTGAAGCGCTTGCCCACACCGTAGCCACCGCCCGTCCAGCCGGTGTTAACCAGGTAGACCTTGGAGTTGAAGCCGTTGATGCGCTTGATCAGCAGCTCGGCGTATTCACCAGCAGGACGCGGGAAGAACGGCGCGCCGAAGCAGGTGGAGAAGGTCGACTTGATGCCGCCGCCCGAGCCCATTTCGGTGGAGCCGACCAGCGCGGTGTAGCCGGACAGGAAGTGGTAGGCCGCCTGCTCGTTGTTCAGGATCGACACGGGAGGCAGTACGCCAGTCAGGTCGCAGGTCAGGAAGATGACCGCGTTCGGCTCGCCACCCAGGTTCGCCTCGGAGCGCTTGGCCACGTGCTCCAACGGGTAGGCGGCGCGGCTGTTCTGGGTCAGGCTGACGTCGCTGTAGTCGGCGTGCTTGTTGGCATCGAGCACGACGTTTTCCAGCACGGCGCCATGCTTGATGGCTTTCCAGATGACCGGCTCGTTCTTCTCGGACAGGTCGATGCACTTGGCGTAGCAGCCACCTTCCATGTTGAAGACGACACCTTCACCCCAACCGTGCTCGTCGTCACCGATCAGGTAACGGCTCTCGTCAGCCGACAGCGTAGTCTTGCCGGTGCCGGACAGACCGAAGAACAGGGTGACATCACCCTCTTCGCCGATGTTGGCCGCGCAGTGCATTGGCAGTACGTCGGCAGCCGGCAGCAGGAAGTTCTGTACCGAGAACATGGCTTTTTTCATTTCGCCAGCGTAACGCATGCCAGCGATCAGCACTTTCTTCTGGGCGAAGTTGATGATCACGCAACCATCGGAGTTGGTGCCATCACGCTCAGGCTCGCAGACGAAGTTGGCGACGTTGAGGATCTGCCATTCGCCACGGCCAGCCGGGTTGAACTGCTCCGGGTTGATGAACAGGCAACGACCGAACAGGTTCTGCCAGGCCGTCTGGGTCGTCATCTTGACCGGCAGGTAGTGCTCGGCCGCCGCCCCTACGTGGACGTAGGAAACGAAGTGATCCTGGGCGTTGTTGAACGCCTCGACGCGGTCCCACAAGGCATCGAACTTGTCGGCCGGGAACTTGCGGTTGATCGGGCCCCAGGCGATGGCGTCCTGAGTGGAAGGTTCTTCGACGATGAAACGGTCAGCCGGGGAACGGCCGGTACGGTGGCCGGTCTCCACGACCAGTGCACCCGTGTCGGCTAGTACACCTTCACCGCGTTGCAGCGCTTCTTTTACCAGCTCATCGACGCTCAGGTCGGTGTACACGGTGTTGTTGGCTTGCGTCATGAGATACCCCATCCGGCCCGAGGCCGAGTGCTCCAAACGTTTTGTAGTCGTTTCAGAAAAACTACTACAGCGAAAAAAGTGGCCGGATTATGCCAGAAACGCCCAAAAAAAGTAGGCCCCTCCTGTCAGAACCGAGCTTTTGCGCAATTCGACAGGAGAATCTCCTGCAGTGAAACGTTTCAGTGAAGAGTTTCTGAGGCAGAGTCCGTGCCGCCGCCCGCAAAGAGCTGTGCGACATCGCTGGCATCGAAGAAATACCGCTCATTGCAGAACTGGCAGTCGATCTCCACCGTACCGCCGCATTCCTCCACCAGCGCCTTGGCATCGGCTTCGCCCAGGCTTACCAGCGCATTGCCGGAACGCTCGCGCGAGCAGCTGCAATTGAAGCGCAGGGGCTGAATGTCGAACAGCCGCACGGCATCTTCGTGGTACAGGCGGTGAAGCAGGGTTTCGTTGGCTTCCTCCCACTCTTGCGGCTTGAGGGTCTTGGCCAGGGCCACTACATGCTGCCAGCTGTCCTCACGTTCCTCGTCATCAGGCTGACGGTCACGCGGCAGTTGCTGAAGCAGCAGACCACGGGCCTTGCCGGCCTCGGCGTGCAGCCAGAAACGCGTGTTCAGCTGTTGGGATTGCACGAAGTAGTTGGTGAAGCATTCCGAGAGGTCGGCGCCGTCTAGTTCGACAGTGCCCTGGTAGCGCTGGCCCCTGACCGGATCGATGGTCAGCGTCAGGTGCCCGCCTGGCATCAGCTCGGACAGGGTGGCATCGGCTGCAATCTGGTCGGCCTCGTAGCGGGCCATGCCACGGATGTCGCGGTCCCCGGAGCACTCGACCATCAGCAAGGGGATAGGCCCTGCCGAGCGCGCCTGCAGGATCAGCAGGCCGTCGAACTTGAGGGCACCGACCAGCAGCGCGGTGGCGGCCATCAGCTCGCCGAGCAAGGTCTTGACCGGCGCCGGGTACTCGTGACGCGCCAAAACCGCGGCGTAGCTGTCATCGAGAGACACCCACTCGCCGCGCACATCGCGCTCGTCGAAGATGAAACGTTGGGTGAAATCTGTATCTGGCAAATCGCTCATGGTTGTCTGGCTATCTGAAAATAATGACAAGATAATTGCCGGGATTTGCAATCCCGTCGTCGAGCGTTTCGGGCGCTCATTCCCGTTAGGAGATCGAGGTATCTTATGGACAATCGACCACTGTTCCAAGCGAGGTGGTCCTGGGGGCCATTGGTAGCCTGTACGCTACTGCCCATCGCACTACTGTGTTTCTGGTTATGGCCTGTTGGCCAGATGCTGTGCCTGGCATTCGACGAATGGCTGTTCCACAGCCTCAATGCACCGCTGGCTGAAAACACTGCCTGGCGCTACATCTGGACCGTCGGCAGCCTGCGCCCGTTCGACATCGTCGTCGGCCTGATCCTGCTGGCCACGCTGATCCGCGGCGACTGGGTGTTCAAGGCTGCCCAGGTTCGCCAGGCATTTTTCGGCTTTCTGGTCACGCTACTGCTCTTAGTGGTGATTCGGGCACTGTTTTCCAAGTGGGTCGACGCGGCCGGCTGGCAACACAACAGCCCGTCGATGATGCTCGATGGCGCCGTTCACCTGAGCGACTACTACCCACACCTGGAGGCAACCTGGGAGCTGAAGGACCGCTCCAGCAAGAGCTTCCCGGGCGATCATGCCTCGGTATTGCTCATCTGGGCGTTGTTCATGAGCGTCTTCAGCCGCCGCGTCGGGCAGTACCTGGTGATCTGGGGGCTGGCTGTGGTGTTCATGCTGCCACGCCTGGTCGCTGGCGCACACTGGGGCCAGGATGACTACATCGGCGGCCTGTTGATGGCGGTGCTGGCACTGGGCTGGAGCCTGTATACGCCCCTGGCGGCCAGAAGCAGTGCTGCGCTGGTGCGCTGGACCGCTCCGCTGTTCAGGTTGTTGGGCAGGTTGCCGCTGGTCGGCCGAATGGCCGTGTTGCGCTGAGGCCTGGGCCGCCATGCGGCCACAGCTACTCGAAGCTTCCGTGCAACTGATGTATCTGGCGGCGCTGCTTCTTGGTCGGCCGCCCATCGGTGGTGACACCAGTGGCACCGGCCTTGCGCAGCGCCGCAGCCTGCTCGCGCCGGCGCACGCTTTCTTCGGTTTCTTCATACAAAGCCTGCGCTTCAGGCGCACCGCGGCGCACCGCCGACAGCGCTTTTACCACCACCGTGCGCTCGTCGAAGCCTGTACGCAGGACGAATTCATCGCCCACCCGCGGCTCCTTGCCCGGTTTGCATCGCTCACCACGGCAATGCACCTTGCCACTTTCGATGGCCGCCTTGGCCAGCGCACGCGTCTTGTAGAAACGCGCTGCCCACAACCACTTGTCCAGGCGAACCTTGTCGTCATCTTCGACTTTCTGTGCCATCCCGATACCTCGAATTCCGTGATTGGGGGAACTGTACTACCGTAAGCATCGGATGCAAAAATTCCCCGCCATGCTTACAGTTCACTCTCTCATCCGCTGGGTGCGTTTCGTGAAGACATTTGATCATCTGACTGTAATTGGCCTGCGGGAATGGGTAGCCTTGCCCGAGCTGGGCGTGGCAGGGTTACGCGCCAAGATCGACACCGGCGCCAGCACCTCCAGCCTGCATGCCACCGAGATAGAACCTTTCGAACGCAATGGCCAGCCGTGGGTCCGATTCACTGCGCACCTGGGTTCGATCGTGCAATTGCGTCACCGCCGCTGCGAGGCGCCGCTGGTGAGCATGAAAACCATCCGAAGCTCCAATGGCCACGCCCAAACCCGTTATGTCATTCGCACCACGCTCGCGCTGGGTGACAGGGTATGGGCAGTCGAATTTACCCTGGCTTGCCGCAAGAGCATGCGTTACCGCCTGTTGCTGGGTTCCAAGGCCCTGATTCACGGCCAGTTGGTCGTCAATCCGGGCCTGAAGTACGTACAAGACAAACCTGCCTTTCCGGCCACCCACACTACCTTGACAGGTGCTGCATGAAGATCGCTGTGCTTTCGCGTAATCCGCGTCTGTATTCCACCCGCCGCCTGGTCGAAGCCGGTACCCAGCGTGGTCACGAGATGGTGGTGATCGATACCCTGCGGGCCTACATGAACATCGCCAGCCACAAGCCGCAGATTCACTACCGCGGCAAGCCACTGGAAGGGTTCGATGCAGTCATCCCGCGTATTGGTGCCTCTGTCACTTTCTATGGCTGCGCTGTGCTGCGCCAGTTCGAAATGATGGGGGTGTACCCGCTCAACGAATCGGTCGCCATCGCACGCTCGCGCGACAAGCTGCGCTCGCTGCAATTGCTGTCGCGCCGTGGCATTGGCCTGCCGGTCACCGGCTTTGCCCATTCGCCCGATGATATTCCGGACCTGATCCAGATGGTCCACGGCGCCCCGCTGGTGATCAAGGTCCTCGAAGGCACCCAAGGCATTGGCGTGGTGCTGTGCGAAACCACCAAGGCGGCCGAATCGGTGATCGAAGCCTTCATGGGGCTCAAGCAGAACATCATGGTGCAGGAGTACATCAAGGAAGCCGGTGGTGCCGATATCCGATGCTTTGTGGTGGGTGACAAGGTGATCGCCTCGATGAAGCGCCAGGCCAAACCGGGCGAGTTCCGCTCCAACCTGCACCGTGGTGGTGTTGCCAGCCTGATCAAGATCACCCCGGAAGAGCGCATGACGGCCATCCGTGCAGCCAAGGTGATGGGCTTGAGCGTGGCCGGGGTCGACATTCTGCGCTCCAACCACGGCCCACTGGTGATGGAGGTGAACTCGTCACCGGGGCTGGAGGGCATCGAGGTGACTACCGGCAAGGACGTAGCCGGCATGATCTTCGAACACCTGGAGAAGAACGGCGGGCCCAACCAGACCCGGACCAAGGGCAAGGGCTGATCACCCCGCTGGCCGCCTGCCAGGCCCGCCGGCTTCCTCGGCGGCTGATCGCCCCTTGGAAGCACGCCAGGCCAAGCTTGCGGTCAGACAGCGTTGCGCGGCAACAGCAACCCCAAGGGTAACCGTACCCGCGCTTCGATACCGCCTCCGGAACGATTGCGCAGTTCGACGTTTCCGCCATGCTGGGCGGCAATTCGCTTGACGATGGCCAGGCCCAGGCCGGTGCCTTTGCCGCCTCGCGCACGGTCACCCCGAATGAACGGGTTGAAGATGGTCTCGAGCTCGGATTCGTCGATCCCTGCCCCCCGATCAAGCACGCTCAGTACCACGTACGGGGCGCTTTCATCCCCCGAGACATAGGCTGCAACCTCGACGCCCTTGCCCGCATGGTGCAGGGCGTTGCCAATCAGGTTGCCCAGCATGCGCTTGAGCGATACCCGACGCACTGGAAACGGCGGTATGGGCTCCAGGCACAGCCGAACACGCTCCTCGGGCTGGTTGTAGGGTGCAACCACTTCACGCACCAACGCTGCAAGATCGACTTCTTCGAGGGGTTCGTCACGCCCGTCGCGAATGAACGCCAGGAACTGGTCGAGAATGGCGTCCATGTCTTCGATGTCGCGCACCATGTCGTCGCTCAGCTCACTGTCGCTGCCGAGCAGGGACAGTGAAAGCCGCAGCCGGGTCAGCGGGGTGCGCAAGTCGTGGGACACGCCGGCCAGCATCAACTCGCGCTCGCGCCCGGCTTGCTCGACGTCTTCGGCCATCTGGTTGAAGGCTTTGTACACCTCGGTCATTTCGCTGGGCGTGTCGCTGACCGGCAGGCGCACACTGCGCCCCTGGCCAAGCTGGCGCGCGGCGAACACCAGGCGTTTGAGCGGCTGGTTCAATTGACGCACGAATATCCAGGCCGATGCGGTGGACAGCAAGCCGATGGCCAGGAACCAGCCCAGCACGTTCCAGATTTTCTGCCCGCGCAACGGGTGGGGGTACAACGGCACCTTTAACCAGCCCGGGCCCAGGCTGGGCGCGTTGACCCACAAGGCAGGCGGCGCATGGATGCGCAGCCGTACCTCGGTGTCCTCGCCAAGCTCGGCCTGCATCTGCCGTTGGTAAATCTCGCTATAGGGCCAGTGTTGCTCGCCCTCGGGTACGCCTGCACCGGTCACCCGGATCAGGCCTGCCGCCTCGGCGATCTGGTCACGGTTTTCTTCGTCGGCCGCCCAATAGGCGCGCAAGGTCAATGCCACGCCGTGGCTGTACTGGCGATCGACCAAGACGTCCTCGTTCATCAGCAGGTAGACCAGGGTCAACGCCTTGGAGAACAGAACGACGATCAGCACCAGCCACAAGGTGCGCGCGAAGAAACTCTGCGGAAACCACAGCGGCGTCTTCATCTAGGCAGCAGCGTCATTTGCCGGCGTTTCCGTCCGGTACGAACACATAGCCCACACCCCATACCGTCTGGATGTAGCGCGGTTTGGACGGGTCTGGTTCGATCATGCGGCGCAGGCGCGAGATCTGTACGTCGATGGAGCGCTCCAGCGCATCCCATTCACGCCCGCGTGCCAGGTTCATGAGTTTGTCGCGGGTCAACGGTTCGCGGGCATGCATCACCAGGGCCTTGAGCACAGCGAATTCACCCGTGGTGAGCATGTGCACTTCGTTGCCACGCTTGAGTTCGCGGGTGGCCAGGGACAGCTCGTAGTCGCCGAAGGTGACCGACTCGTCCTCGCTGCCCGGCGCACCGGGTACCGAAGGCGCCTGACGGCGCAGCACGGCCTTGACCCGGGCCATCAGCTCGTCGGGGTTGAATGGCTTGCCGAGGTAGTCGTCGGCGCCCAGTTCCAGGCCCTTGATGCGGCTGAGCTCGTCACCCTTGGCCGTGAGCATGATGATGGGAATCTGGTTGTTGTGCTGGCGCAGGCGCTTGCAGGCGGACAAGCCGTCTTCGCCCGGTAGCATCAGGTCGAGCACCACCAGGTTGAACACTTCACGCTGGAGCAGGCGGTCCATCTGCTCGGTGTTGGGGACCGCGCGGGCACGATAACCCTTGCTGGTGAAGAAACGTTCAAGCAGGCTGCTGAGCCCTGGATCGTCATCGACGATCAGAATTTTTTCACCTTCAGCGGTAGTTGGCGTGCCGGTCATGAATTACTCCTCTGGTATCGCTGCGCATTATGGCGTAGCCGCTACAACGCGTGCCGTGAGCATTGTTAGCAGATTTTTCCCGGGACGCCACTTCCAACTGGCGCCAGGCCATCACCGCAAGCTGTTTGCGATGGGTATAATGCGCCGCTTTCATCCAGCGCCGTCGGGCGAAAGGCCCACCGGCGACTCCGTATTCAAGAACGTCAGGTGGTTTACATGGACAGCATCAACAGCCGTATCGCCGAGGAACTGGGCGTACGCCCACAACAGGTCGAGGCGGCCGTGGGCCTGTTGGACGAAGGCTCTACCGTGCCTTTCATCGCCCGTTACCGTAAAGAGGTGACCGGTAGCCTGGACGACACCCAGCTGCGCCATTTGGAAGAGCGCCTGCGCTACTTGCGCGAGCTCGACGAGCGTCGCATCAGCATCCTTGCCAGCATCGAGGAGCAAGGCAAGCTGACGCCGGAACTGGCGCGCGAGATCAAGCTGGCCGACACCAAGACGCGCCTCGAAGACCTCTACCTGCCCTATAAGCAAAAGCGCCGCACCAAGGGCCAGATCGCCCTGGAAGCCGGTCTGGGCGAGCTGGCCGACAGCCTGTTCGCCGACCCGTCCCTGGTCCCGGAAAGCGAAGCGGCGCGCTTTGTCAGCGCCGACAAGGGCGTGGCAGACGTCAAGGCTGCGCTGGAGGGGGCCAAGTACATCCTCATGGAGCGTTTCGCCGAAGATGCAGCCCTGCTCGACAAACTGCGCAGTTTCCTGAAGCAGGAAGCGGTGCTCAGCGCACGCGTGGTGCCCGGCAAGGAAGAGGAAGGTGCCAAGTTCCGCGACTACTTCGCCCATGACGAACTGCTGCGCAGCGCGCCGTCGCACCGCGCGCTGGCGATCTTCCGCGGGCGCAACGAAGGTGTACTCAGCGCTTCGCTGAAAGTGGGCGAAGAGCTGCCGGGTACCCTGCACCCGTGCGAACTGATGATCGGCGAGCACGTCGGCATCGAGAACCGTGGCCGCGCGGCCGACAAATGGCTGGGTGAAGTGGTGCGCTGGACCTGGAAGGTCAAGCTCTACACCCACCTGGAGACCGACCTGTTCGGTGAACTGCGCGACAATGCCGAGGGTGAGGCGATCAACGTCTTCGCCCACAACCTGCATGACCTGCTGCTGGCAGCGCCCGCTGGCCCGCGCGCCACGCTGGGCTTCGACCCTGGCCTGCGCACGGGCTGCAAGATCGCCGTGGTCGATGCCACCGGCAAGCTGCTCGACTACACCACCGTGTATCCCCATGCACCCAGGAACGAATGGGACCGCACGCTCTCGGTAATGGCTGCGCTGTGCGCCAAGCATTCGGTCGAGCTGATCGCCATCGGCAATGGCACCGCCAGCCGCGAGAGCGACAAGCTGGTGGCTGACCTGGTCAAGCAGTATCCTGCCCTGAAGATCACCAAGGTCATGGTCTCCGAAGCCGGCGCCTCGGTGTACTCGGCATCGGAGCTGGCGGCCCGGGAATTCCCCGATCTGGATGTGTCGATCCGTGGCGCGGTCTCGATTGCCCGTCGTCTGCAGGATCCACTGGCCGAGCTGGTCAAGATCGATCCCAAGTCCATCGGCGTGGGCCAGTACCAGCACGACGTGTCGCAAGTGAAGCTGGCACGCGGCCTCGACGCCGTCGTCGAGGACTGCGTGAACGCCGTTGGCGTGGACGTGAACACCGCGTCGGTCGCCCTGCTCACGCGTATTTCTGGGTTGAACACGACCCTGGCACAGAACATCGTCGCCCATCGCGATGCCAACGGCCCGTTCGCCACCCGTGCAGCCTTGAAGAAAGTCAGCCGGCTGGGTGAAAAAACCTTCGAGCAGGCCGCAGGCTTCCTGCGCGTGATGAACGGCGACAACCCGCTGGACGCGTCTGCCGTTCACCCCGAGGCCTACCCGCTGGTGCAGCGCATCGCCGCCAACACCGACCGGGACATCCGCTCGCTGATCGGGGACAGCAGCTTCCTCAAGCGCCTGGACCCAAAGAAATTCACCGACGAAACCTTCGGCCTGCCCACGGTGACCGACATCCTGCAGGAACTGGACAAGCCTGGCCGCGACCCGCGTCCGGAGTTCAAGACGGCCACCTTCCAGGACGGGGTCGAGGACCTCAAGGACTTGGAGCCTGGGATGATCCTGGAAGGCGTAGTGACCAACGTCACCAATTTCGGCGCCTTCGTGGACATCGGCGTGCACCAGGATGGGCTGGTGCATATCTCGGCGCTGTCGGAAAAGTTCGTCAAAGACCCACGCGAAGCGGTCAAGGCCGGCGATGTGGTCAAGGTCAAGGTCATGGAAGTGGACATCCCGCGCAAGCGTGTCGGCCTGTCCATGCGCATGAGCGATACGCCGGGCGAGAAGGTCGAAGGCAACCGGGGTGGCGGACGTGGCCAGGGGGGTGGCCGTCAGCAGCCAGCGCCCCGTCAGCGCGAGACCGCCACTGCAGCGCCGGCCAACAACGCCATGGCTGCCCTGTTCGCCAACGCCAAGCAGTTGAAGAAGAAGTGATGGACGTGGCACCCGAGTACGTGCAAAGCGCCTTCAGCCAATTGCTGGGCTGCAGCCTGCAACGCCTGGAAGCGGGCGTTGCCGAGGTGAGCCTGGCGGTGGCGCCGCACCTGCGCAACCGTGGCCAGAAGCTTCATGGCGGGGCGATCTTCAGCCTGGTGGACATCACCATGGGGCTGGCCTGCTCGTCCAGCCACGGCTTCGACCAGCAGAGCGTCACCCTCGAATGCAAGATCAACTACCTGCGCGCCGTCAGCGATGGCGAGGTGCTGTGCACCGCTCGGGTGCTGCACGCAGGCAGACGCACGCTGGTGGTCGACGCTGACGTAGTCCAGGACGACAAGCTGGTTGCCAAGGCGCAAGGAACCTTCGTCGCGCTCTAGCTCACAAAGCATTATCTGCGGTAACTTCGGCAGTGCGCGCGCACTGCTGGGGCCGCGGTAAACCAGGCGACAACGCCCGTTCCCTTCCCCCTACCCTTGTAGACCGTCATCTCTACCCCCATATTGGGGCGACTGACGCGTGAAGGAATACATCTTGAGCACACTCCTCAACCGCCGCCTGAGCTTGCTCGGCGATAATCTCCCCTTGCTCAAGCAGTGTCTGCACGGCATTGAGCGCGAATGCCTGCGCGTGACAGACAGTGGCCGTCTGGCCCAGACACCGCACCCCGAAGCACTGGGCGCGGCGCTGACCAACGAACAGATCACCACCGATTACTCCGAATCATTGCTTGAATTCATCACCCCGGCGCTGCCTGACGCCGCTGCGGTGCTGGAAAACCTCGAGCAGATCCACAGGTTCGTCTACACCAAGTTGAGCGACGAGTACCTCTGGAGCCCGTCGATGCCGTGTTCGCTGCCGGCTGAAGAAGACATTCCCATCGCCGAGTACGGCACTTCCAACATCGGCAAGCTCAAGCATGTCTATCGCAAGGGCCTGGCCCTGCGCTACGGCCGCACCATGCAGTGCATTGCCGGCATCCATTACAACTTCTCGCTGCCCGAGGCCCTGTGGCCATTGCTGCGCGAAGCCGAAGGCAGCACTGAAAACGAACGGGATTATCAGTCGGCCGCGTACATCGCCCTGATCCGCAATTTCCGTCGCTACAGCTGGCTGCTCATGTACCTGTTCGGCGCTTCGCCCGCCTTGGACAAGGGCTTTCTGCGGGGCCGCGCCCACCAGCTCGAAGAGCTCGATGGCGACACCCTCTACCTGCCCTACGCCACCAGCCTGCGCATGAGCGACCTGGGCTACCAGAGCAATGCCCAGGCGGGCCTGACGCCCTGCTACAACAACCTGTCCAGCTACACCGACAGCCTGCGCAAGGCGGTAGGCACGCCGTACCCACCTTATGTGGAGGTCGGCACCCATGTCGATGGCGAGTGGGTACAGCTGAACACCAACATTCTGCAAATCGAGAACGAGTACTACTCCAACATCCGTCCCAAGCGGGTGACCTACTCCGGCGAACGTCCAATCCAGGCGCTCACCTCGCGCGGCGTGCAGTACGTGGAGGTGCGCTGCCTGGACATCAACCCGCTCCTGCCAGTGGGCATCGACCTCACCGAAGCACGCTTTCTCGATGCGTTTTTGCTGTTCTGCGCGCTGGACGATAGCCCACAGCTCAACAACAACGAATGCAGCCAGTGCACCAGCAATTTCCTGAGTGTGGTCAAAGAAGGCCGGCGTCCAGGCCTGAAGTTGCAGCGTGATGGGCAGCCTGTGCCGCTCAAGGACTGGGCCAGCGAGCTGATTGCTCAGATCGCTCAATTGGCCGACCTGCTCGACCAGGCCCAGGGCGGGGATGAGCACGCCAAGGCCCTGCAAGCCCAGCAGGCAAAGGTCGACGACCCCGAGCTGACCCCATCGGCCCAGGTGTTGGCGCGCATGACCGAGCATGATGAGAGCTTCATCGCGTTCTCGCTGCGACAAAGCCGTCTCCACGCCCAGACACTGCGCGAGCAGCCCCTGAGCCCCGACCAGCAGCAGGCCTTCGAAACGCTGGCGCGCGAGTCCCTGGCCAAACAGTCGCAGCTGGAACAGGAAGAAGTGGGCGAGTTCGATACCTTCGTGGGCGCCTACCAGGCCAGTATCCTGGCAATCAGCAACTGATGACCCGCGGCATCCCAGCGCGCAAGCCACGCGCCAGCAGCCAGGCCCGGATCGAAGCGATCCTGGCAGCTGCCCGCGAGCTCCTGGCCGAGGGCGGGATGGCTGGCCTGTCGATCTACAGCGTGGCCGAGCGCGCGCAAATCCCGCCGTCATCGGTCTACCACTTCTTCGCCAGCGTGCCTGCGCTGCTCGAAGCGCTGACTGCCGATGTACACAGGGTTTTCCGCGAGGCGCTTGGCGCGCCGATCGACAGCAGCATGCTCACCCGCTGGCATGAGCTGTCGCGGTTGATCGAGCAACGCATGCTGGATATCTACAACGAGGATGCCGCTGCGCGGCAGTTGATCCTGGCGCAGCATGGCCTCAGCGAGGTCATGCAGGCTGACCGGCAGCACGACATGGAGCTCGGCGCCCTGATGCACAGGTTGTTCGACCAGCACTTTCACTTGCCGGTGATGCCTGCGGATGTGGATGTGTTCGCCTTGGCCATGGAATTGAGCGATCGGGTGTATGCCCGGTCGATGCAATTGCACGAGACCATCACCCCGCGCATGGCCGAAGAAGGCAAGCGGGTATTCGAAGCCTACCTGGGCTTGTACCTGCCACCTTTTCTGGTCAAGCGTTCGCACTGAGGGGCCGCAAGGCGGCCCCGTGCTCGATCACAGCTTGGCGATGGATACCTCGGTGGACTTCACGAAGGCAATCACCTCGCTGCCCACTTGCAGTTCCAGTTCACGTACGGAGCGGGTCGTGATGACCGATGTGACGATACCCGAGGCGGTCTGGACGTCGATTTCCGACAGCACCGGGCCTTCGAGGATTTCCTTGACGGTGCCTTTGAACTGATTACGGACGTTGATGGCTTTGATGGTCATTGGAG
Organism: Pseudomonas fulva NBRC 16637 = DSM 17717; assembly: GCF_000730565.1. Classification (GTDB taxonomy): domain Bacteria; phylum Pseudomonadota; class Gammaproteobacteria; order Pseudomonadales; family Pseudomonadaceae; genus Aquipseudomonas; species Aquipseudomonas fulva. Next base: position 41,470 of record NZ_BBIQ01000015.1, read on the forward strand.
TGTTTCCTTTTCGATGGCTTCTGGGGGTTCAGTGCGCCCAACGCAACTGCGTGGGCAGGGGGGCAACAGGCTCCGGCTCGGGCGCAGTGCCCGGCGCAGAAAGGACTCGGTTGAGCACTTGGCTTTCAAGCGCGGCCAGGCGGTGCGAACCGCGCGGTCGTGGCCGTGGCAGGTCGACCGTCAGGTCGAGCCCGACTTCGCCGTCCTCGATCAGGATCACGCGATCTGCCACCGCAACCGCTTCACTGACGTCATGGGTCACCAGCAGCACGGTGAAACCATGCTGGCCCCACAGGCGCTCGATCAGTTGCTGCATTTCGATGCGCGTCAGTGCATCCAGCGCACCTAGCGGTTCGTCCAGCAGCAGCAGACGCGGTTGGTGGATCAGTGCGCGGGCAAGCGCAACGCGCTGCTTCTGGCCGCCCGAGAGGGCTGCGGGCCATTCGTTGGCGCGGTCGGCCAGGCCCACTGCCTCCAGCGCATCCAGCGCCCTGGCACGCCAATCGCCGGACAGGCCGAGCCCCACATTGTCGATGACCTTTTTCCACGGCAGCAGCCGCGAGTCCTGGAACATCAGGCGGGTTTCTTCCCGTGCCTCGTCCAGCGGTGCAGCACCTGCCAGCAGTTGCCCTGCCGTTGGTTGGTCGAGCCCAGCCAGCAGGCGCAGCAAGGTACTTTTGCCGCAACCGCTACGGCCGACAATGGCGACGAACTGGCCGGCCGGGACATGCAGGTCGATGCCTTTTAGCACCTCGCGCGAGCCGAAGGTTTTAAGCAGGCCCTTGGCGGCCAATGGAATGCCACGCAGCAGGTGTGGCGGATTGTCCTTGAGCACGGTCATGCGCCCTCCTTCCTGGCAACTTGATAAGCCGGATGCCATCGCAGCCACACACGCTCAAGGCCACGGGCAGCCAGGTCGGCGAGCTTGCCGAGCACGGCGTACAGCACGATGGCCAGCACCACCACATCGGTCTGCAGGAACTCCCGGGCGTTCATCGCCAGGTAGCCAATGCCGGCGTTGGCCGAAATGGTTTCGGCGACGATCAAGGTCAGCCACATGAAGCCCAGTGCGAAGCGCACGCCCACCAGTATCGAAGGCAAGGCACCGGGCAGGATCACCTGGCGAAACAGGCTGAACCCCGAAAGCCCGTAGCTGCGCGCCATTTCCACCAGGGCCGGGTCGACATTGCGGATCCCGTGGTAGGTATTCAGGTAAATGGGGAAGAGCGTGCCCAGCGCGACCAGAAAGATCTTCGCCGACTCGTCGATGCCGAACCACAAGATCACCAGCGGGATCAGGGCCAGGTGCGGCACGTTACGGATCATCTGTACCGAACTGTCGAGCAGGCGCTCGCCCCAGTTGGACAGCCCGGTGATGAAGCCCAGCACCAGGCCAATGCTGCCACCGATCACGAAGCCCAGCCCGGCACGCCAGCCGCTGATGGCCAGGTGCGTCCAGATCTCTCCACTGCGTACCAGGTCGACGCCGGCTGACAGTACGGCGCTTGGCGCTGGCAGAATGCGGGTTGACAGCCAGCCAGCGCTGACCGCCAGTTGCCACGCGGCCAGCAGCAGTACCGGCAGCGCCCAGGGCGCCAAGCGCTCTGTCACGGTATTCGAGGCTTTGCGACTCATACAGTACCCCTCATCGCTGGGCCACGGACTTGGGCAAGATGTCGTTGGCAACCATCTCGCCGAACGGGCTCACGTAGCCGCCGCCGGTGGCAGGCTGAGGCCGTTGTACGTCCAGGTGCGGGAACAACAGTTCGGCCACCCGGTATGACTCTTCCAGGTGTGGGTAACCGGAGAAGATGAAAGTGTCGATGCCCAGGGCGGCATACTCCTTGACCCGTGCGGCGACGGTCGGGCCATCGCCCACCAGCGCAGTGCCTGCACCTCCGCGAACCAGGCCTACCCCAGCCCACAGGTTGGGGCTGACTTCGAGCTTGTCGCGGCTGCCATTGTGCAGCGCGGCCATGCGCTGCTGCCCTACCGAGTCAAAACGGGCAAGCGATGCCTGGGCGCGAGCGATGGTGTCGTCGTCCAGATGGGATATCAGTTTTTCAGCCGCTTCCCACGCTTGCGCATTGGTCTCGCGCACGATCACATGAAGACGAATGCCAAACCGCACCTCGCGCCCTTGAGCAGCTGCCTTATCGCGCACCTGGGCGATCTTTTCAGCCACCGCGCTGGGCGGTTCGCCCCAGGTCAGGTACAGCTCGACCTGCTCTGCAGCCAGGTCTTGGGCGGCTTCGGACGAACCACCGAAATACAACGGTGGACGAGGCTGCTGGATGGGTGGGTACAACAGCTTCGCGCCTTTGACCTGGATGTGTTTGCCGTCGTAGTCGACTTCTTCGCCTTCAAGCACCTTGCGCCAGATGCGGGTGAACTCGACAGACGCTTCGTAGCGCTCCTGATGATTGAGGTGCAGGCCGTCACCGGCCAACTCATCCGGATCACCACCGGTTACCAGGTTGAACAGCGCCCGGCCATTGGACAGGCGATCGAGCGTGGCGGCCTGCCGCGCGGCGACTGTCGGCGAGATGATCCCAGGGCGCAGGGCTACCAGGAACTTCAGCCGTTCGGTAACAGGAATCAGGGAGGCGGCCACCAGCCAGGAATCCTCGCAGGAGCGCCCGGTGGGTATCAGCACGCCGCCGAACCCCAGGCGGTCGGCCGCCTGGGCAATCTGCTGCAGGTAGCCATGGTCGACCGCCCGGGCGCCTTGCGCGGTGCCCAGGTATTTGCCATCACCGTGCGTGGGGAGGAACCAGAAGATGTTGAGGCTCATTGGAGTTGTCTCCTAAGGGATAGCTGAGCCGGGGAAGGCCCGGCACGGGCAGATCAATCAAGGTGCACTGGCAACCTTGGCCGGGGGTGTCCAGATCACGTCCTTGATGCGCAGCGGCTTGGGTATGAGCTTGAGCGTCTGGAAGGTGTCTGCGATTTTCTGCTGGGCCGCCACTACGTCCGGCGTCAAGGGCGCTGCGCCGTAGCCTTGGCGCTTGACGGACGTCAGGGTGATGTCCGGCGTGAGCCCAAGCAGCGGAGCGACCTGGTCGGTGACCTCCTGCGGGTTGGCCTGCGACCACTCACCGACCGCACGTACCTGTTCGATGACGGTATTGATGACGGCCGGGTGCTGATTCGCATAACTGCGCGTGGCCAGGTAGAACTGATGGTTGTCTACCAGGCCCTGGCCGTCACGCAGGGTGCGGGCTTGCAGCTGCTGCTCGGCGGCGGCCTGGTACGGGTCCCAGATCACCCAGGCATCGACACTGCCACGCTCGAACGCTGCGCGCGCATCGGCCGGGGGCAGGTAGACCGGTTGAATATCGGTGTACTTCAGGCCTGCGTCTTCGAGTGCCCGTACGAGCAGGTAATGGACATTGGAGCCCTTGTTGAGGGCGACCTTTTTGCCCTTGAGTGCCTGCACCGACTGGATCGGCGAGTCCTTGGGCACCAGGATGGCCTCACTGTGAGGTGCGGGAGGCTCGTAGGCCACGTACAGCAAATCGGCCCCGGCGGCCTGTGCGAATACCGGAGGCGTTTCGCCGGTCACGCCGAAATCGACAGAACCGACGTTCAGCCCTTCGAGCAGCTGAGGGCCGCCGGGGAACTCGGTCCACTGCACCTGCACGCCCTGCTCGGCCAGGCGCTTTTCCAGCGTGCCCTTGGCCTTGAGCAGCACCAGGGTGCCGTATTTCTGATAACCGATGCGCAGGGTTTCAGCCTGTGCCTGGGTGATGGCGCCGAGGGACACAGCCGCCGCAAACAGGGCGACCAGACCACGACGCAAGAAGATTGTGCGCATGGCGCTCTCCTGTGCGATGGGGTTCGGGTTGCACCTGCTTGCCTCGTTGACGGGCGAGTAAGGTGATACAGCGGGTTTGCCGGATCAGATGCTCCAGCGAGCACTGATCAGGCGATCATTGAGCACACCGGGTGCTACCGGGCGCGGGCGCCTGGCCAGGGCCAGGTGGAAGGTTTCCAGCGAGTCGTGCAGCCGCTCTTCGAGGGCAGGCGCCAGCTGGGCCGGCTTATTGCCTTCGGCATAGGCGATCTGGCTGTCGTCGGCAAAGATCCCTTGCAGGGTCTCCTGGGCCTTGAGAGCCGACAGCACGGGCTTGAGGGCGTAATCCACGGCCAGCATGTGGGCAATGCTGCCGCCCGTTGCGATAGGCAGTACTACCCGGTTGGCCAATGCGCGCTCGGGCAGCAGGTCAAGCAGGGTTTTCAGCGCGCCAGCGAACGAAGCCTTGTACACCGGCGTGGCAACGATCAGGCCATCGGCCTGGGCCACCAACTGTTGGAAGTGCTGCACGTGCGGGCTGTCGAAGCGGGCATGCAGCAAGTCTTCGGCAGGAAAGTCGCGCACCTGCAGGGTGACGACTTCAACGCCACGGTGCTCGAGCCACTGCCGCGAACGTTCGAGCAACACGCCTGAGCGTGAGCGAGGACTTGGGCTACCACCGATTGATACGACCAGCATTGCTGCGCTTCCTTGGGTTACGGTAGGACGACATTATCAGCATCTTTATATATCTATAAATCATATTTAATTCTTTGTTTATTCGATTTAGGTATTTACTGGCCAATTTTTTGTCAAAAAAAAGGGCCGTCGAAACGGCCCGAAAATCCCTGCTTGGCTAAGCGCTATGCAACACAGTATTCACGCTCGGTTCGGTTGAGGCGTCAGACGCAGATAGGGTTTGACCGCCTTGTAGCCTTTTGGAAAGCGTTGCCGGATCTCTTCTTCGTCCTTGAGCGAAGAAACGATCACCACGTCGTCGCCGTCCTGCCAGTTGCCTGGCGTGGCGACCTTGTGCGAATCGGTCAATTGCAACGAGTCGATGACCCGCAGGATCTCGTTGAAGTTTCGCCCGGTACTGGCGGGGTAGGTAATCGTCAGGCGAACTTTCTTGTTCGGGTCGATGACGAACAGCGAGCGTACGGTGAGGGTATCGCTGGCATTTGGATGGATCAGGTCGTACAGATCGGACACCTTGCGGTCGGCGTCGGCGAGGATCGGGAAGTTGACCACGGTCTGCTGGGTTTCGTTGATGTCGTCGATCCAGCGGTGATGCGAGTCGACCGGGTCGACCGACAGTGCAATGGCCTTGACTCCGCGCTTAGCGAATTCATCCTTGAGCTTGGCCGTGAGCCCCAATTCGGTGGTGCACACCGGGGTGAAGTCGGCAGGGTGCGAGAACAGCACGCCCCAGCTGTCGCCCAGCCATTGGTGAAAACGGATCTTGCCTTCGCTGGAATCCTGTTCGAAATCCGGGGCGATATCGCCGAGTTTGAGGCTCATGGGATGCAGCTCCTGTGCTGGGGTGCCTGTGGAATGAATGTGCCTGAATTTCTTCAACCTTAAAAAGAATAAATAAAGCTTTATTAATGCTTTTTACGCATAACAAATTTTGGTCACAAAAAAGCCTCGCATCAGGCGAGGCTCTTTAATGTGGCTACGGCTTACAGGAAATTGTAAGTGTAGTTCACGATGAAACGGGTCTGGTCCTGATCGGCCAACGAGCTTTCACCGGTGCCGCGGTATACACCGTGGCGCAGGCTCGCACCCAGGCCTTTGAACGTGCCTTCCTGGATGACGTAGTCGATCCGGGCGTCACGTTCCCACTCGCTGAAGTGGCCATTGCCGCTGGCGTTCTTGCCGTCTTCACCCTTGAGGTAGGAAACCGAAGCCTTCAGGCCCGGTACGCCGAGGCGCGCGAAATCGTAGGCGTATTGACCGAATGTGGTGTTCTCACCGGCCTTGGCGAACTGGTTGATCATGCTGTCGGTGAACAGGTAGAAGCTGGCGCCGCCGGCGCCTTCGAGCGAGGAACGCGAACCGTCCTTGCGCACGCTACCCTGGTTCAACCAGACGAAACCACCGTCGTCGTTGACGCGCTGGTGACCGAGCATGAGCGAGTGACCGCCCAGGGTGTAGGTGAACATTGCCGACCAGGTCTTGTTGTCGACCTCGCCAGGCGTCTTGGCAAAGCCGCCGTTGTTGTTGAAGGTGTAGCCCGAGTCACCGTTACGGCCATCGCTGCTGCTGTTGAAGTAGCGCAGGTCAGTCTTGAACGACTGGTCGTCAGCGATCTTGAAGACGTGGGTAGCGCCCAGGAAGTGCTGCTTGTAGAAGTCTTCCAGGTTCGAGTAGTAGTACTGCAGGGTCAGGTCTGGAGTGAGCTTGTAGTCCAGGCCGCCATAGCGGAACTTGTTGCTGTCACGGAAGGCGCCGTTGACCGACAGGCCGGTGCGGTTGCTCGAGGCGCGGCCCATGGCGTGGGTCAGCTGACCGGCGTTGATGGTCAGGTTGTCGATTTCCTTCGACTGGAGGGTGCCACCTTCGAAGGTCTGCGGCAGCAGACGGCCATCGTTGGAGACCAGGATCGGCAGGTTAGGCGCCAGGGCGCTGCCGTAATGGACTTCAGTCTTGGAGAACTTGGCCTTGGCGTTGGCACCCAGGCGAGCCCACTGGCTGACGGCGGAGCCGTCGGAATCGCTTGGGAAGAAGCTGCTGTTGTCAGGGTGTTTGCCACGGCCGCCATCGAGGTGGATGCCCCACAGAGCCTGGGCGTCTACACCGAAACCAACGGTGCCCTGGGTGAAACCGGACAGGTAATCCAGTTTGAAGCCCTGGCCCGATTCACGGTTGTCGGCGCCGCCGTCACGGTTGTCGCCATTGAAGTACATGGTGCGCGAGCTGACCGACAGCTTGCTGTCTTCAACGAAACCGGCAGCACCTGCTTGTTGGGCGAGAACACCCAGTGCCACGGCCATGGCCAGGCTGGACTTGTACATGCTTTGCTCCTCTACGTTCTAATTTTTGTGTATCTCAGGCGGCCGGGTCTGTTGCCCCGCTCACCGTGGATGGGCGATTTAGTCCCAAAGCGTGACCCTTTAGTCAATCATTTCTAAACGTTTCGCGACTTTGGTCTAAGGCGCCAACCTGCGCTACAGGATAATGACAATCCTATAAATCCAAAATGACTGTTTTGTGAATCGGTAAGACTTTTAAGGAATATGTAAGGAACCATTACTGCATTTTGTTGTAGCAAGTGGGTTTCTCATAACCCCCGGCTATTTGCAATCGTTTGCTCATAACCTCATTCCAATTGGATCTATAGGGACGCTGAGCCTAGCAGCGTCGGCTGATTTTGCCATTGCGCGTGGTCAAGCATCGACCAAGGGTGCCAAACACGCGCTAAGCTAATTCTTAAAAGTTATTTATTTTTAGTTTTTTAGATCAATTAGCCTTAGCTCATGCATCCTTTACCCGATGAGAGCTCACCATGAACCCGCACCGCACCCTGCGAATTCTCAGTACCTTAGCCCTTGCTGGCGCCAGCTGGATGGCCCAGGCGTCAGACTTGACCGTGGCGTATCAGACGACGGTCGATCCTGCCAAGGTGTCGCAGGTCGATGGCGACTACGAGACGGCGACCAAAGCCAGTATCGACTGGCGCAAGTTCGACAATGGTGCCGATGTGATCACCGCCGTTGCCAGTGGGGACGTGCAGATTGGTTATCTGGGCTCCAGCCCATTGGCAGCCGCCGCAACGCGCAAGCTGCCGATCGAGACGTTCCTGATCGCCACGCAGATCGGGGCCGGCGAAGCGCTGGTGGTGCGCGATGAAATCAAGACACCCCAGGATCTTGTGGGCAAAAAAGTCGCTGTTCCCTTCGTGTCAACCGGGCACTACAGCCTGCTGGCAGCACTCAAGCACTGGAACATCGATCCTGCCAAGGTGCAGATCGTGAACCTGGCACCGCCCGCGATCATCGCGGCATGGAAACGTGGCGACATCGACGCCACCTATGTCTGGGACCCTGCGCTGGGCGTGGCGAAGGAAACCGGCAAGGTGCTGATCACCTCGGGCGAGCTGGGCAAGGCGGGGGCCCCCACCTTCGACGCCTGGATCGTGCGCAAGGACTTCGCATCCAAGCACCCCGACGTGGTCAGGGCCTTCGCGCAGGTCACCCTGCAGGCGTATGCCGACTACCGAAAGGACCCGCAAGCCTGGCTGGCGAACCAGGACAACGTCGCCAAGTTGGCCAAGCTGTCCGGCGCCAAGCCTTCGGACATCCCGGTGTTGCTGCAAGGCAACGTCTACCCGCTGGCCGCAGACCAGGCCAGCGCCCTGGGTGCGCCCACTACCCAGGCCCTGACCGACACGGCCACGTTCCTCAAGCAGCAAGGCAAGGTCGAGGCCGTACTGCCGGACTACAGCCCCTACGTCAGTGCCCAGTACCTCCCCCACTGAATTTGCAGCCAATGACAGGAGCCTGACATGGCCTTGCTCGAACTGGAGCGCATCAGCGCACAGTACCCTGGTGCCGCGAGCCCGGTGCTGGCCGACATCACCCTGAGCGTAGGGCCGCGGCAGTTGCTGGTGGCGCTTGGGCCCTCGGGCAGCGGGAAGACCTCGTTGCTGAACCTGATCGCAGGATTCGTCAGCCCCAGCGCGGGACGCATCACGCTCGACGGCGTGCCCGTGCAGGGGCCAGGGGCCGAGCGTGGCGTGGTCTTTCAGGATGATGCCCTACTGCCCTGGCAGAACGTGCTGGGCAATGTCGCCTTCGGCCTGGAACTGGCCGGCGTGCCACGCGCGGCACGTGAAGCCAGAGCCCGCGAGATGCTCGCCCTGGTCGACCTTGCAGAGTTTGCCGAGCGGCGCATATGGCAGCTTTCAGGCGGCCAGAAGCAGCGCGTGGGCCTGGCCCGTGCATTGGCCGCCGACCCTGGCGTACTGCTGATGGATGAACCGTTCGGTGCCCTGGATGCGTTCACCCGCGAGCACATGCAGACGCTGCTGCTGGATATCTGGCAGCGCGCCGACAAACCTGTGTTCCTGATCACCCATGACATAGAGGAGGCCGTGTTTCTCGCCACTGAGTTGGTGCTGCTCGCACCCAGCCCAGGGCGCATCGTCGAGCGGCTTCAATTGGACTTCGGCCAGCGTTACGCCAACGGCGAGCCGGCGCGGGCGATCAAGTCCGACCCGCGCTTCATCGAAGCGCGCGAGCATGTGCTGGCCCGGGTCTTTTCGCACCGTCAATCCCAGGAGCGCGCATGAGCAGCATTGATATACCAGCGGCCAGTGAGCCCACTGTTCAATCAGCACCTGCCGCCAGCGGGGCTCGCTTGCTGCCCACCCGTTGGATCAGCGCATTGACCCTGGCCAGCCTAGTGCTGACCTGGTGGTTGGTCACGGCTGCCGGGTGGGTCGAGCCCCTGTTTCTGCCCTCGCCTGCTGACATCACGGCCAAAGCCTGGGTCTTGCTCACCCAGGGCTACATGGATGCCAGCCTGTGGCAGCACCTTGGCGCCAGTCTCGGGCGTATCGGCACGGCATTGCTGGCCGCGGTGTTCACGGCCATCCCGATAGGTATCGCCATTGGTTATAGCCGCGTGGCACGGGGCATCTTCGACCCGTTGATCGAGTTCTACCGGCCTATCCCCCCGCTCGCCTACTTGCCGCTGATTGTCATCTGGTGCGGGATCGGCGAGCTGTCGAAGGTGCTGCTGATCTACCTGGCGATCTTCGCGCCCATCGCCATCGCCACTGCCACGGGCGTGCGCACCACCGACCCGGCCAAGCTGCGAGCCGCGCAATCGCTGGGTGCGACCAGGGCCCAGCTGATTCGTCACGTGATCCTGCCCAGTGCGCTGCCCGACATTCTGACAGGCATTCGGATTGGCCTGGGCGTCGGTTGGTCGACGCTGGTAGCGGCCGAACTGATCGCCGCCACCAGCGGCCTTGGCTTCATGGTGCAGTCGGCCGCGCAATTTCTGGTCACCGATGTGGTGGTGCTGGGCATCCTGCTGATCGCGCTGATCGCGTTCGCGCTGGAGATGAGCCTACGCGCGCTGCAACGCCGACTGGTGCCCTGGCACGGACAAAGCCACTGAACCCTACCGCTCGTGCGCCCGCAAGGGCGCCTGCCTGAAGAGACCGACATGAGCCTGACCATTACCCCACTCAGCCCGGCGCTGGGCGCACAGATCGGCGGCGTGGACCTTGCCCGCGACATCAGCGACGAGGTGCGCGACGCCATAGAACACGCGTTGCTTCGCCATCAGGTGCTGTTCTTCCGCGACCAGCCCATCGCCCCCGCCCAGCAGGCGCGTTTTGCCGCCCGCTTTGGCGACCTGCACATCCACCCCATCTACCCCAACGTACCCGATACGCCCCAGGTGCTGGTGCTCGATACTGCGGTCACTGACGTCCGTGACAACGCCGTTTGGCACACCGACGTGACCTTTCTGCCGACACCGGCCCTGGGCGCAGTGCTCAGTGCCAAGCACTTGCCGGCCTATGGCGGCGATACCCTGTGGGCCAGTGGCATTGCAGCTTTCGAGGGATTGTCAGCGCCGCTGCAGGCGATGCTGGTCGGGCTGACGGCGACCCACGACTTCACCAAGTCATTCCCGTTGGAGCGCTTTGGCACAACTCCGCAGGATCTGGCGCGCTGGGAGCAGACCCGGCGTCAAAACCCACCCTTATCTCATCCGGTGGTACGCACGCATCCAGCCAGCGGGCGCCAGGCACTGTTCGTCAATGAGGGGTTCACCACGCGCATCAATGAATTGAGCGAATCGGAAAGTGAGGCACTGCTGAAGCTTCTTTTCGCTCATGCCACCCGGCCAGAGTTCACGATCCGCTGGCGCTGGCAGGAAAACGACGTAGCGTTCTGGGACAACCGCGTCACCCAGCATTACGCAGTGGACGACTACCGGCCGAACCGGCGAGTGATGCACAGGGCAACCATTCTGGGCGATGCGCCCTATTAGCCGGAGGGCGCTTAGTCGGAGAGAGGCGGGGCGATCCTGGAAGGCCGAGCCATGAGGCTCGCCCTTCCAGGACGGGGCGATCAGCGCACCAAATGCAGGAACTGCATGTGCCGTTCGTACTGGTCGAGGATGTCGTTGATGATCTGTTCCTTGCTGTAGCCCACCAGGTCGTAATTCTGGCTGCCTTCGCTGAGGTAGACCTCCGCCCGGTAATAGCGGCGGTTCTTCAACTCATGGGCACCCAGGCCACCACGGGCGAACGAGGGCGTGAAGTAACCGCGCATCTGCACCTGGTAGATGAACGGCTGTTCATCGCCATGGCCGACTTTCAAGCTGACGTTGTCATGGCTCGGGTCGTCCTGGGTGATCAGCACCAGCCCTTTCTGCTCGAACACCTCACGCACATCGGCAATGGCCGGGCGCACCACATCGTCCATGAACCGATACACCTCGTCCCGCGAAGGGAAATGCACCGCCTGGCTCAAGCGCTGGCGCCAACCTCCACGGCCTCGGCGTGACTGGGCGAAGGGAGCCAGCGAGTGCATCTGCGCGATCTGGCGCTGCGACTCCAGGTAGAAGGCCTTGTGCAGCCCCCACATCATGCACAACAGGATCAGCGAGAAGGGCAACGAAGTGAGCACCACCGCTGACTTCAGCGAGTCGATGCTGCCGGCGAACAGCAAGGCACTGGTCACCAGTGCCGTCATGGCGCCCCAGAAGATGCGCAGCCAGTTCGGGCCATCCTCGTCGGCATCGCCGCCGGTTGCCGACAGCGTGGACAGCACCACGGTACCGGAGTCTGCCGACGTCACGAAGAACACGAAGCTGACGAACACCGTCATGGCAATCACCGCCTTGCTCCACGGGTAGGTCTCCAGCAGCAGGTACAGGCTCATGGACGGGTTGTCCAACGCGGCTTGGCCCAGCGCGGTCATGCCGTGATTGATGACCTGGTCCAGTGCACTGTTGCCGAAGATCGACATCCACGCCAGGGTGAAGCCAAGCGGAATCAGCAGCACACCGAAGACGAACTCGCGAATGGTCCGCCCACGGGAGATGCGCGCGATGAACAAGCCCACGAACGGCGCCCACGCGATCCACCAGGCCCAGTAGAACACTGTCCAGCCGCCCAGCCACTCACGGTTATCGCCATAGGCATAGACGTCGAAGCTCTTGCGGGGCAAGGCACCCAAATAGTCGCCCAGGTTCTGGATAAGGGTGTTGAACAGGTGCTGGGTGGGGCCTGCGAACAACACGAAGAGCAAAAGCGAACAGGCCAGGAACAGGTTGATGTCGCTCATTACCCGTACGCCTTTTTCCACACCGGCTACCGCCACGGCCACCGCCGCGCCCATCATCAGCGTGATCAGCACCACCTGCACCCACTGGCTGTGGCTGATGCCGAACAGGTAATCCAGGCCGGCGTTGAGGTGCAGCACGCCAAAGCCCATGTCGGCCCCCAGGCCGAATACCGTGGCGATGATGCCGAAGCCGTCGACCGCATAGCCGATAGGCCCGTTGATGCGCTTGCCGATTAGCGGGTAGAGCGCAGAGCGCAAGGCCAGCGGCAGGTTGTGCCGGTAGGCGAAATAAGCCAGCGCCATGCCGACGAAGGCAAAGACGCCCCAACCGTGCAGGCCCCAATGCAGGAACAGGATCTGCATCGCCTGCCGCCCCGCCTCAGCCGTACCCCCCTCACCCTGGGGCGGCTGCAGCATGTGGGTAAGCGGTTCCGAGACGCAGAAGAAGAACAGCGTGATGCTGATCCCCGCAGCGAACAGCATGCCCGCCCATGACAGGTAGCTGAATTCGGGCTCGTCGTGGTCGGCACCGAGCTTGATCTTGCCGTAGCCGGATACGGCGGTGACCACCACGAAGACCAGATACAGGGTCATCGCCAGCATGTAGTACCAGCCTACCGTGTTGGCAGCCCAGTTCTGCGCCGCCAGCAACCACTGGCCTGCACTCTCCGGGTTGATGATGACCACAAGGCCAAAGATGAGGATGAAACTTGCCGCAAAATAGAACACCGGGGGGTTCATGCGGATCTTGCCAGGGGCAAGCGAAGGGGTCGGTGCACTCATGGCGTGTGCACCTCGTCAAAGGACGAAAGACGCATAATTAACGGGTTCAGCAAAGGAATCCTCCTGATGAACACCGGCAGCGGACCAGCGTTTTTTTAATTGAACAAGCGTTCAAGTTAAACATGGTTTGAGCCTCATTGCGAATTGAAGCGCCGATTGGTAATGCCCTGGAAACACCTCTTGGCCAGCCTGACATGCCCTGTCGACCCCTGGCCGCAAAGGGGCATGCACCGGGCGGGTGCCGACTCAAGGCACCGTCCACGATCACTGTTTGTCCTGACAATCGAGCTGCAGGTTGGCCTGGGTAATGTTGCTGTGCGGCGGCACACTGCGCGTCAACCAGACGTTGCCACCGATGGTGGAACCCTGCCCGATGGTGATACGCCCCAGTACGGTAGCGCCGGCATAGATCACCACGTCATCTTCGACGATCGGGTGACGGGCCAAGCCCTTGTGCAACGTGCCGGACTCATCGCTCGGGAAGCGCTTGGCGCCAAGGGTCACCGCCTGATAAATCCGCACGCGCTCGCCGATGATCGCGGTTTCGCCGATCACCACGCCGGTACCGTGGTCGATGAAGAAGCTTGGGCCGATCTGGGCTCCAGGATGGATATCGATACCCGTTGCCGAGTGGGCCAGCTCCGAACTGATTCGTGCCAACAGTGGCAGCCCGGCCGTGTACAGGTGATGGGCCAGACGGTGATGGATGATCGCCAGGATGCCGGGATAGCACAGCAGCACTTCATCGACACTGCGTGCCGCCGGGTCGCCGTGGTAGGCCGCCAGCACGTCGGTATCGAGCAGTACACGCATGCCCGGCAGCGCTGCGGCAAAGCCCTGGATCAGCTTCAGGGCATGGGCGTCGACACCCGCCAGGTCCTCCTTGCCTTGCCGGGCGGCGTAGCGCAGTTCCAGGCGCGCCTGCACCAACAACGCATTGAGCGCGGCGTCCAGGGTATGGCCGACATAAAAATCCTCGCTCTCCTCGCGCAGGTCCACTGGCCCGAGGCGCATGGGAAACAGCGCGCCGCAGAGCTGTTCAAGGATCTGTCGCACCGCTTCGCGCGACGGCAGCTCCCGGCCACCTTGTTCGCCGCTGCTGCGGCCATTGCGGGTGCGCCATTGCTCACGGGCACCGCGCAAGCCGGCCACGATCCCCTGCAGTTGCCAGTGCCCGGAGGCGGGTTGTTCGCTCACGGTGTGTTCTCCTGCCTTCTAGGCTATCTGTTCTATTGTCGATGCCGTCATTTTGCGGGCAAGCGCCCTGGAACAGGCCTCACCCTCTTTCCTGACACTGGATTGGACCGCCAGAGCAATGACAGCCATGCCAGCCTCGCCTACCCTCAAGATCAATGGACAATTTCCAAACGCATAAATAGGCAAAGTGCGATAATTTTTGACTATTTCCTGCGCTGCGCATCCAACCCTATAGTCGCCATCACTTCATTCACAACACGCTCGGGGCTCAGACATGTCGAAGTTCGCCAAACCGCTACTCAATGCCAGCCTGGCCCTGCTGCTGGGCACAGGCCTGCTTGGCCAGGCCTTTGCCGGCGAAGAGTTGAAGACCATCCAGGAAAAAGGCGTGATCAACGTCGGCCTTGAAGGCACATACCCACCCTTCAGCTTCCAGGATGAAAACGGCAAGCTGACCGGCTTCGAAGTGGAGCTGTCCGAATTGCTGGCCAAGGAGCTCGGCGTAAAGGCCAAGATCCAGCCGACCAAATGGGACGGTATCCTGGCTGCGCTGGAATCCAAGCGGCTGGACATCGTCGTCAACCAGGTCACGATTTCCGAGGAGCGCAAGAAGAAATACGATTTCTCCGAACCCTATACCGTCTCGGGTATCCAGGCGCTGGTGCTGAAGAAGAAGGCTGACCAGCTCGGCATCAAGGGCGCTCAGGACCTGGCAGGCAAGAAAGTCGGTGTAGGCCTGGGTACTAACTACGAGCAATGGGTCAAACAGGATGTGCCCAAGGCCGAAGTGCGTACCTATGAAGACGACCCCAGCAAGTTTGCCGACCTGCGCAACGGCCGCATCGATGCCATCCTGATCGATCGCCTGGCTGCACTTGAATACGCGCAGAAAGCCAAGGATACGCAACTGGCGGGCGATGCGTTCTCGCGACTGGAGAGCGGGGTTGCCATGCGCAAGGGCGAACCTGAACTGCTGGACGCCATCAACAAGGCCATCGACAAGCTCAAGGCGGACGGGACGCTGACCAAGCTGTCCGAAAAGTACTTCGGTGCTGACGTCACCCGATGATCGCTGAAAGCCTGCAACTGGTCGCCGACTCCGCACCCTTTCTGCTCAAGGGTGCGGGTTACACCGTGCTGCTCAGCGTAGGGGGCATGTTCTTCGGATTGGTGCTGGGCTTTGCCCTGGCGTTGATGCGTTTGTCCAAAGTGCTGCCGCTCAACTGGCTGGCACGGATATACGTATCGTTCTTCCGTGGCACGCCCCTGCTGGTGCAGCTGTTCGTCATCTACTTCGGCATGCCCCAGATCGGTATCGAGCTCGACCCGATCCCCGCCTCGCTGATCGGGCTGTCATTGAACATGGCCGCCTACATCTGCGAGATCCTGCGCGCCGCGATCGCTTCCATCGACCGTGGGCAGTGGGAAGCAGCAGCCAGCATCGGCATGACCCGCGTGCAGGCCATGCGCCGGGCGATCCTGCCCCAGGCGCTGCGCACCGCGTTGCCGCCGTTGGGCAACAGCTTCATCTCGCTGGTCAAGGACACTGCGCTGGCCGCCACCATCCAGGTGCCGGAGCTGTTCCGTCAGGCCCAGTTGATCACGGCACGTACCTTCGAGGTGTTCACCATGTACGTGGCAGTGGCCGTGGTCTACTGGGTGCTGTGCAGTATCCTGGCCCACTTCCAGAACCGCATGGAAGCGCGGGTCAACCAACACGACCAGGAGCACTGAGCATGATCGAAGTCAAAGGCCTGACCAAACGCTTCAAGGGCCTGACCGTGCTCGATGGCATCGATGTGACGGTGCAGCCGGGTGAAGTGGTGGCGATCATCGGCCCCAGCGGGTCGGGCAAGACCACCTTCCTGCGGTGCTTGAACCTGCTGGAAACGCCCGATGCCGGGCAGATCAAGATCGGCGCCATCAGCATCGATGCCGACCGGCCCCTCGGCCCGCAACACAGCGCGATACGTCGCCTGCGCCAACAGGCAGGCTTCGTGTTCCAGAACTTCAACCTGTTTCCCCACCGCACGGCCTTGGAGAACGTCATCGAAGGGCCGGTGATCGTCAAGAAAACACCGCGCGACCAAGCGGTGGACCTTGGCCGGCGTCTATTGGCCAAGGTGGGCCTGGCAGGCAAGGAAGACGCCTACCCGCGTCGCCTGTCCGGGGGCCAGCAGCAGCGGGTGGCCATTGCCCGTGCCTTGGCCATGGAGCCGGAGGTGATTCTGTTCGATGAACCCACCTCGGCCCTGGACCCGGAGCTGGTAGGCGAGGTACTGGCGACCATTCGCAGCCTGGCGGAAGAAAAACGCACCATGATCATCGTTACCCATGAAATGAGCTTCGCTCGCGACGTGGCCAACCGGGTCATCTTCTTCGACAAGGGTGTGATCGTGGAGCAAGGTGAGGCCAAAGCCTTGTTCGCGGCGCCGCAACAGGAGCGCACGCGGCAGTTTCTGCGCAAGTTTCTGGGCACGGCTGCTTCTGAGTAAGCCGGCAAAGCCAGCCCGCATTGTAAAAGCACAGCCGTCATTGAGCTCAGGCCTGAATCCATGTCGCCTGGTGGCAGGCGACACGCTTCTATATATATTCCAAACCGTTAGTTCATAAATATTTTATAAACCTTTACGGTATATGTACCGGACCACCGGACCAGCATACGTCTGTCGCGATCAGCTGTAGCGGCATAACCCACATGTGAGGTCAGCAATGGTCAGGATCACCATCACCCCAGTGCATAACGCCAGGGCATTGCGTGCAGCCAAGGAGCGGCACTGATGTCCAGCCAAGCCCTTATTCCCCCCCGCAGCGTGCTCGACAGCGCACCGCCCGTGCTGCCAGCCAAGGTCCTGCGCAGCGATGCCCAAGCGCTGCAGGCTGCGCGTGAAGTCGCCGCTGTCGCGCGCGAACACGTTGCCCGTCGGGATCAGCAACGCGAACTGCCCTGGGCCGAGATCGAACTGTTCACCCGCAGTGGCCTGGGAAGCATCAGCGTTCCCAAGGCCTACGGCGGCCCCGAGGTATCGTTTGAAACCGTGGCCGAAGTGTTCCGCCTGATCAGCGCTGCCGACCCCGCACTGGGGCAGATCCCGCAGAACCAGTTCGGCATGCTGCAACTGCTGCGTCTGACAGCCACGCCGGCGCAACAGGCGGTGCTGTTTCGCAGCGTGTTGGACGGCTGGCGCATCGGCAATGCGGGCCCGGAGCGCGGAACCAAGGACACCCTTACCCTCAAGGCACGCATCGACCGCGCAGGTGACGGCTATCGCATCAGTGGTGAGAAGTTCTATTCCACCGGGGCGTTGTTCGCCCACTGGGTGGCGGTCAAGGCGCTGGATGAGGAAGGTCGCCAGCGCCTGGCTTTCGTGCGCCGCGGCACACCCGGGCTACGCATCGTCGACGATTGGTCGGGTTTCGGTCAGCGCACCACGGCCAGCGGCACGGTACTGCTCGATGACGTTCCGGTAGAAGCAGATCTGGTCATCGACAACTGGCGCCAGCGGGAGGTACCCAATACCCAGGGCGCCGCCTCGCAGCTCATCCAGGCGGCCATTGACGCAGGCATTGCCGAGGCCGCCATCGATGACGCCATTGCTTTCGTGCGCACAAAGTCGCGCCCTTGGATCGAAGCCCAGGTAGACCGCGCCAGCGACGACCTCTATGTCATTGCAGACATCGGCCGCCTGAAGCTTGAACTGCATGCCGCCGAGGCGCTGCTGCGCCGGGCCGGGCAGGTGCTGGACGAGGTCAACGCCGGCACGGTGGATGCCGAGTCGGCCGCCCGCGCGTCGATTGCGGTGGCCGAGGCCAAGGTACTGACCACCGAGATTGCCCTGCAGGCCAGCGAGAAACTGTTCGAACTCGCCGGCAGCCGCGCCACCCTGGCCGAGTTCAACCTCGACCGCCACTGGCGCAACGCCCGCGTGCACACGCTGCACGACCCGGTGCGCTGGAAATACCACGCGGTTGGCGCGTACCACCTCAACGGCACCCTGCCCGCGCGGCATTCCTGGATCTGATTGGTAGCCTCCTGGGCCGCTGCGCGGCCCGGGGCACCGGAGACACACCATGACCACACGCATCATTACCAGCGACGGCGAAGCCCTGGCCGTTGCCTTGGACATCGCCCGACATCTACGCCCCGACAGCGCGGCGCGCGACCGTGAACGGCGTCTGCCACACCCTGAGCTGGCGCTGTTCACACGCTCGGGCCTGTGGGGTATCAGCGTCCCCAAGGCCTACGGCGGGGCGGGCGTATCCAACGTCACCCTGGCCAAGGTCATCGCCCTCATCGCGCAGGCCGACGGCTCGCTCGGGCAGATTCCGCAAAACCATTTCTATGCCTTGGAAGTGCTTCGAGTAAACGGTACGCCCGAGCAGCAGCAGCGTCTGTACGCCGAGGTGCTGGCAGGTCGGCGGTTTGGCAATGCCCTGGCAGAACTGGGCACCAAAACAGCCAATGACCGCACCACCCGGCTGAGCCGCGAAGGCGAAGGCTTTCGCATCAATGGCCGCAAGTTCTACGCCACGGGTGCGCTATACGCCCAGCGCATACCCACCTCGGTGGTCGATGACCAAGGCGTCCAGCACCTGGCATTCGTGCCTGCCGACAGCCCCGGCCTGCAAGTGATCGACGACTGGAGTGGCTTCGGCCAGCGCACCACCGGCAGCGGCTCGGTGGTGTTCGATAACGTGCCTGTCAGCGCACAGGACGTCGTACCGTTTCAGAGCGTGTTCGAGCGCCCTACCCCGGTAGGCCCGCTGGCGCAAATTCTTCATGCGGCCATCGATACCGGCATCGCCCGTGCAGCCTATGAGGACGCCTTGCATTTCGTGCGGACCCGCAGCCGGCCATGGGTGGATTCAGGCGTCGAGCAGGCGAGCGACGATCCGCTGACCGTCAAGCACTTCGGCCAACTCGCCATCCGCCTGCACGCTGCCGAAGCCTTGCTCGAACGCGCAGGCCATTACCTAGACAGCGCGCGTGACGACAGCACGGCCGAAACCGTAGCCGCAGCGTCCATTGCCGTGGCAGAGGCACGGGCCATCAGCACCGAAATCGCCCTGTCCGCCGGCACCACGCTGTTTGAGCTCGGTGGCAGTCAGGCCACGCTGGCCGAACACAACCTCGACCGCCACTGGCGCAATGCCCGGGTGCACACATTGCACGACCCAGTGCGCTGGAAGTACCACGCCATCGGCAACTACTACCTCAACGAGCAAAACCCACCGCGCCGGGGGACCCTCTGATGGCCCGGCAGATCCTGCTCAATGCCTTCAACATGAACTGCGTGGGGCATATCAACCATGGCCTGTGGACGCACCCGCGCGATACTTCGACCCAGTACAAGACCCTCGAATACTGGACCGACCTGGCGCGCCTGCTGGAGCGGGGCCTGTTCGACGGATTGTTCATTGCCGACATCGTCGGCACCTACGATGTCTACGGCCAGTCGCTGGAGGTGCCGTTGAAGGAATCCATCCAGTTGCCGGTCAACGACCCTCTGCTGCTGGTGTCCGCCATGGCCGCCGTGACCCGCAACCTCGGTTTCGGCCTCACGGCCAACCTTACGTATGAAGCGCCTTATCTCTTCGCCCGCCGTCTCTCGACCCTGGATCACCTGAGCAACGGTCGAGTCGGCTGGAACATCGTCACCGGTTATCTGGACAGCGCTGCGCGCGCCATGGGCCTGACCCAGCAGCCCGAGCATGACCGTCGCTACGACCAGGCCGATGAATACCTCAAGGTGCTGTACCAGCTGCTTGAGGGCAGCTGGGCCGACGATGCCGTGCTGGCTGACCGCGGCCAGCGCATCTACGCGCGCCCCGACAAAGTGCGCAAGGTTCGCCACCACGGGGAGTTCTACGATGTAGAGGGCTACCACCTGTGCGAACCGTCGCCACAACGGACACCGGTACTGTTTCAGGCTGGCAGCTCACCGCGCGGGCTGACGTTTGCGGGCAACCATGCCGAGTGTGTGTTCATCAGCGGCCAGGACAAGGCTTCAACCCGCGCCCAGGTGGACAAGGTGCGCGCCGCTGCCAGGGCTGCGGGTCGCGACCCAATGGCAGTCAAGGTCTTCATGGGCATCACGGTGATCGTGGCGCCCACCGAGCAACAAGCCCTGGCCAAGCACGCTGAATACCTGCGCCATGCCAGCCCCGAAGCCGGCGTCGCGCATTTCGCTGCCTCCACTGGCATCGACTTTGCGGCCTTCGATCTGGACGAGCCGATTGCCTTTAGCCAAGGCAACGCCATCCAGTCGGCCACCCGCCAACTTCAGGACAATGCCTGGACCCGACGCCGCCTGCTGCAACAACACGCCTTGGGTGGCCGCTACGTCACCTTGATCGGCGACCCCGCGCAAGTGGCTGATGAGCTGATCGCGTGGGCTGACGAAACCGGCCTGGACGGTTTCAACCTGACCCGCACCGTTACACCGGAAAGCTTCGAGGACTTCATCGACCTGGTGATTCCGCAGCTACAGGCGCGCGGCCGCTACAAGACCGCCTACGCCGGCGGCACGCTGCGCGAAAAGCTGTTCGCAACCGACCATCCCTACCTGCCAGCCGACCATCCTGGCTCGGCCTACCGCTTTGCGCCTGCCCCCGCTTTCACCGGAGCCCTGCACCATGCTTGAAAAACTAATTCGTCCCGTTGCGGCCGTCGTTATTGCCTTGGGCTTCTCGAGCGCAGCCCTGGCCAATCAGCCGCTGAAGATCGGCACCACGTCAGCCTTCGCCATCCCGCTGGAAGCCGCCGTCGAAGAGGCGCACAAGCAGGGGCTCGAGGTGAAGCTCATCGAATTCAGCGACTGGATAGCGCCCAATGTCAGCCTCAACAGTGGCGACATCGACGTGAACTATTTCCAGCACATTCCCTTTCTGGAAAACGCCAAGGCTGCTGCCGGTTTCGATCTGGTGCCCTACGCCCCAGGCATCATCAACAACGTGGGCCTGTATTCCAAGCGCTACAAAAGCTTCGCCGACCTGCCCGAAGGGGCGAGCGTCGCAATCGCCAACGACCCGATCAACAGCGGGCGAGGCCTGCAACTGCTGGCCAAGGCCGGCTTGATCACGCTAAAACCTGGCGTGGGCTACAAGGCCACAGAACAGGACATCACGGCCAACCCGAAGAAGCTCAAGATCATTCAGGTCGAAGCGGTCCAGTTGGTACGGGCGTATGACGACGCGGACCTGGTGCAGGGCTACCCCGCCTACATTCGGCTGGCCAACAGTTTTGACGCCACCTCGGCCCTGCTTTTCGATGGTCTGGAGAACAAGGAATACGTGATTCAGTTCGTCATTCGCCCACAGAGCAGGGATGACCTTCGCCTGGCCAAGTTCGTCGACATCTACCAGCACTCGCCCGCCGTGCGCGCGGCCTTGGACAAGGCTCATGGCACGCTCTACCAGGCCGGTTGGGAGTGACAGCGATGAGCCAGTCCACTGCACGAGCACTCGAATCCCCTGCCCCACCGCGTCAGGCTGAACACGTGGACCTGCGCCCCGACGTCAGCCAAGCCCATGTGCGGTTCATCGGGTTGGGCAAGACGTATCCAGGCCAGAGCCAGCCGGCGTTGCAAGGCATCGACCTGAACATCCGGCGCGGTGAAATCTTCGGCATCATCGGCCGCAGCGGGGCGGGTAAGTCCTCGCTGTTGCGCGTCATCAACCGGTTGGAGCAGCCTACGCAGGGCCGGGTGCTGATCGACCAGGCGGACATTGCCCGCTACGACGAGGAGGCACTGGTGGCGTTGCGCCGAAACATCGGCATGATTTTCCAGCACTTCAACCTGATGTCAGCCAAGACCGTGTGGCAGAACGTCGAACTGCCCCTGAAAGTGGCCGGCGTTGCCAAGGCGCAGCGCCAGCGCAAGGTACGCGAGCTGCTGCAACTGGTTGGCCTCGAGGACAAGCACCACGTCTATCCTGCGCAGCTGTCCGGCGGCCAGAAGCAGCGCGTGGGCATTGCCCGCGCCCTGGTGCACGACCCATGCATCCTGCTGTGCGACGAAGCGACCTCGGCGCTGGACCCCGAGACGACCGCCTCGATTCTGGCGCTGCTACGCGACATCAACCAACGCTTGGGCCTGACCATCGTGCTGATCACCCATGAAATGGCCGTGGTGCGCGACACCTGCCACCGGGTTGCGGTACTGGAGCGTGGCCAATTGGTCGAGCAGGGAGAGGTCTGGCAGGTGTTCGGCGCGGCGCGGCACGCTACTACGCGCACGTTGCTGGCGCCGCTGCAACCCACGTTGCCAGAAGCCCTGACCGCGGACATCAAGGCTGCCCCATCGAGCCCCGACAGCGCTATCGTGCTGAAGCTGACAGCGTTCGGCGAGCCCGATCTGACGGCGTTGTTCGCCGAGTTGGGCGGATGTGTGCGGCTGCTGCAAGGGGGTGTGCAGTCCATCGGCGCGCGTACACTGGCGCAACTGATCGTTTCGGTGCAGCACTCGCCCCATGACGCCAGCCGCCTCCTGGAGCGCACTCGGCGCTGGGCCGAAGACGTGGAGGTGCTGGGCCATGTGGGTTGATCGTCTACTGGAGGGTTTGCTCGACACGCTGTTGATGGTCGGCGTTTCTTCGCTGATCGCCTTGCTGGTGGGCGTACCGATGGCCGTCATGCTGGTGACCAGCGACAGGGGCGGCATCTATGCGGCACCGCTGCTCAACCGGGTGCTGGCCGCCTTCGTCAACCTGTTCCGCTCGGTGCCATTTCTGATCCTGATGGTTGCCCTGATCCCCTTCACGCGGTGGGTGGTCGGCACTACCTATGGGGTCTGGGCGGCCATCGTGCCCCTTACCATCGCAGCTACGCCCTTTTTCGCTCGCATCGCCGAAGTCAGCCTGCGTGAGGTCGACCATGGCCTGGTGGAGGCAGCCCAAGCCATGGGATGCCGACGCTGGCACATCGTCTGGCACGTGCTGCTGCCAGAAGCCCTGCCGGGCATCGTCGGCGGCTTCACCATCACCTTGGTGACGCTGATCAATTCATCCGCCATGGCAGGCGCCATCGGTGCCGGAGGGTTGGGGGACATCGCCTACCGCTATGGGTACCAGCGCTTCGACAGCCAGATCATGCTAACGGTGATCGCCATGCTGGTGGCCCTGGTGGCACTGATCCAGCTGGGTGGCGACCGCCTGGCCCGAGGGTTGAACAAGCGATGAGCGCAGGGTGCGGGCTGGCGCCAAGCCAGCCCCTGGCCTTACTCCCAGCGCAGGTGTTCTGCGGCGACCGGCCGGCCGAACCAATAGCCCTGCCCCAGCTGGCACTGCTCCTGCAGCAGGAAGCTGGCCTGCTCCTGCTGCTCGATGCCTTCGGCATGCACTTGCATGCCCATGCTGCGGGCCAGGGCGATGATTACCCGCACGATCGCGACATCATCTTCATCGCACGGCAGCCCGGCCACGAAGCCCTGGTCGATCTTGAGCTTTTGCACGGGCATGCGCTTGAGGCGTAACAGCGAGGAATAGCCGGTGCCGAAATCATCGATGGCCAAGGTCACACCCAGCTCGCGCAGACGGTGAAGCTGCTCCAGGGCCACTTCCGGATCTTCCATCACCGCACTTTCCGTCACCTCCAGTTCAAGCAGCGCTGGCGCCAGGCCTGTTTCGTGCAGCACATCGGCCACCTGCCGGTACAGCTCATGCTGGCCAAACAGCCGGCTCGAGATGTTCACGGCCACGAATGCCAGGGGGCGGCCTTCTCGCTGCCAGCGCACCATCTGCAGGCACGCCTGGCGCAGCACCCAGGCATCGATTTCGGCAATCAGCCCGGTGCGTTCGGCAATCGGGATGAACTCACCGGGGGGCACCAGGCCCCGCTGGGGATGCTGCCAGCGGACCAGTGCCTCGACCCCCACCTGACTGCCCGAGGCCAGGTCATGCACGGGCTGGTAGAACACGCGCAGCTCGTCCTGCTCGAGGGCGCGGCGCAGTTCTCCCGCCGTTTCCACACGCAACTGGGCGTGCGCGGTCAGCTCTTCGGTGTACAGGGCATAACAGGCGCGGCCGTTGGTCTTGGCCTTGTACAGCGCCGAATCGGCATTGCGTAGCAACTGCTCGGCACTCAGGGCGTCGCTTGGGAACAGGCTGATGCCTGCGCTGACACTGATGAACAGGCGATGACCCTCGAAGAGGAAGGGCTCGCGCATGCGTTCGATGATGCGCTGGGCCAGTTTTGCCGCCTGCCCCAGATCCTGGCAGTGCTCGGCCAGGACGCCGAACTCGTCGCCGCCCAGGCGCGCCAGGGTAACCCCGCTGCTCACGACTTCACCCAGGCGCACGCCCACCAGCTTGAGCAGCTGATCGCCAATCGTATGGCCGAGCCCGTCGTTGATGCTTTGGAAATGATCGAGGTCCAGAAGCAGCAGCGCACAACCGCGCTTCTTGGCCTGGGCCGCTGCCAACGCCTGCTGGACCCGGTCGGTGAACAACAGGCGATTGGGCAGGTCGGTCAGGGGATCATGGTGGGCCAGATAGGCCAGCTCCTGCTCCGAATGCTTGATGGCACTGATGTCACTGAATACCGCCACGTAATGGCTCAGTTCGCCTTCGTCATCGCAAATGGCGCGGATGGTTTGCCATTGAGGATAGATTTCACCGCTTTTACGGCGGTTCCAGATCTCGCCGCTCCACTCCCCCGTCTCGGTCAGGGCCGCGTAGATTTGCTGGTAGAACGCGGCGCCATGACGCCCCGACTTGAATTTGCTGGGGCGCTGGCCAATGACCTCATCCTGCTGATAGCCGGTGATGCGCATGAACGCGCGGTTGACGTGCACGATCATCCCCTGCCGGTCGGTCACAAGGACGCCTTCCAGGGTGCAGTCGAACACCGCAGCGGCCATGCGCAGGCGCTCACGGTCCTCCCCGCGCAGGCGCGCACCGGCGCCGATGAAGTTCAACAGCCGCACGCGCGACACATAGATCAGCAAGGCACTGAGCAACACCCAGACCACGATGTTGATCTGACGCCCCACGGTCAGGGCCAGGGAGTCATCAGTCATGCTCTGCAGCACCACCTCGGCCAGCACCAGCCAGAGGATCGAGAGCACCACATAAAGCGCTGCCATGCGCAAGGCGTCGCGAACGGAAACAGACATGTCGGGTGCAATTGCCCATGAAAAATGTTGGGGGATTATAAAGCTTCTGCTGCCCGACGTGCGGTTAGCGCTTCGCAAAGGCCGCGCATCAAGGTATGCCGGGCACCGACGCCCGGCTGAAACATGGCGTGGTCAGCTTTGACTGGTTTTATTTCCCGACCCAGGGATAATCGCACCTTTCCCCTGAATCTCGAGGGTATCTCTACCTATGTGGTACAACGGCCTGCTCGACTTGTCGGCCTGGCAACTGGTCGGCATCACTTTGTTGATGACCCATGTGACCATTGTCAGCGTCACGGTCTACCTGCATCGCTATTCCGCGCATCGTGCGCTGGAGCTCAACACCGGGCTCAAGCATTTCTTCCGCTTCTGGCTGTGGCTCACCACGGCGCAGAACACCCGTGAATGGACCGCTGTCCATCGCAAGCACCACGCCAAGTGCGAAACCCCGGAGGACCCGCACAGCCCAGTCTACAAGGGCTTGAGTACGGTGCTGCGCAAAGGGGCCGAGCTCTATCGCGAAGAGGCGCGCAACCCCGAGACCTTGCGCATCTACGGCAAGAACTGCCCGGACGACTGGGTCGAACGCAACCTCTACTCCCGCTACAAGCTGGGCGGTATCGTGCTGATGGCGCTTATCGACCTGCTGCTGTTCGGCACCGCCGGCATCACGATTTGGGCCGTGCAGATGATGTGGATTCCCTTTTGGGCAGCCGGGGTGGTCAATGGCCTGGGCCACGCCGTGGGCTATCGCAATTTCGAATGCCGCGACGCGGCGACCAACCTGGTGCCTTGGGGCATCGTCATTGGGGGCGAAGAGCTGCACAACAATCATCACACCTACCCCAACTCGGCCAAGCTTTCGGTCAGGCGCTGGGAATTCGACATGGGCTGGGCGTGGATTCGCCTGTTCTGCCTGCTGCGCCTGGCCAAGGTCCAGCGCGTGGCCCCCATCGCTCACCGCGTTGCCGGCAAGGCCAGCCTGGACATGGACACCGCCATGGCCATCCTGAACAACCGCTTCCAGATCATGGCCCAGTACCGCAAGCTTGTGATCGGCCCGCTGGTCAAACAGGAGCTGGACCGCGTCGATACCTCGGTCAGCCACCACTTCCGCCGCGCCAAACGCCTGCTGTCCCGTGAAACCAGCTTGCTGGAGGATCGCCACCATGTCCGTATCGAGTCCATGCTGGCGCACAGTCAGGCATTGAAGACCATTTACGAGAAGCGCCTGGCCCTGCAGCAGATCTGGGCGCGGACCAGCGCCAATGGCCACGACATGCTTGCCGCCATGAAGGATTGGGTACACGAGGCCGAGACCAGTGGCATCCACGCCCTGCGCGACTTCGCTTCGCAGTTGAAAACCTATTCCCTGCGCCCGACCGCTGCCTGACCTCCGTTGATCGATACGCCCCGTTCTGGGGCGTAAGCTCAGGAACTTCAACCCTCTGTTTCGACTCGAACTGCCCACATCGGCCGGAAGGTGGCCGCACCTTTACCCGTCGAGCGCGCGCTGTGCACATGGCCAAGAACAATCCCAAGATTCTGACCGGTACTCCTCCCCCCGACGCTGCCCAAACCCTGCTGGCACTGATGCATGCCCAAGGCGAAGTCGCCCGACTCAGCGAACGTGAGCAGCTATTCAGTTCGTTGCTTGAAAGTGTCAACGCCGTACTGTGGGCCTTCGATTGGGAAACGCGGCAAGTGCTGTACGTAAGCCCTGCGTTCGAGCGCATCTTTGGTCGCCCTGTCAGCCGGGTCATGGCCGATTTCAACGTATGGCGCGACAGCATCTATCCGGATGATCTTGAATTTGCCGAACAGAGCCTGGCGCAGGTACTGTCCACAGGCTCCGTGGAACACCGCGAATACCGCATCCTCAACGGCGATGGCGAGCTGCGCTGGCTGAGCGACAAGTGCTACGTCAGCCAGCAGCCAGGTAGCGATCGGGTGACCATCGTCGGCATCGCCGAAGACATCACCGACAAGAAACGCCTCGAAGGCGAGCTTCAGCGTCTGGCCACCACCGATGTCCTGACCCAGAGCAGTAACCGCCGCCACTTCTTCGAATGTGCCAAGCAGGCCTTCGACAAGGCACGGGAGGACGGTACACCGCTGACTTTCCTGCTTCTGGACATCGACGATTTCAAGAACATCAATGACAGCTACGGCCACCAGGAAGGTGACCAAGTGCTGCAGCGCATTGCCCACAGCGGCAGGACGGTACTGCGTCGAGGTGATCTGTTCGGCCGCATCGGGGGCGAAGAATTTGCCGCAGTATTCCCAGGCTGCACGGCCAAAGTGGCAGAACAGATCGCCGAACGGTTGCAGCGGGAGGTGCAGCGGCTGAGTTTCGGCCAGGAGGGCCAGACCTACAGCGTGACGGTGAGCCAGGGCCTGACGGGTTTGATGGAGGACGACGACACCCTGAACAGCTTGTATGCCCGTGCCGACGCAGCCATGTATCAAGCGAAGCGCCAAGGCAAGAATCAGATCGTTCAGGGATGAGCATCGGCGCCCACCGTCGGTAAATTGCTGACATGAAAAAACCCGCCGAAGCGGGTTTTTTTTAAAGCCAGCTACATCAAGCGAGTTCAGCGAAGCACTCTTCGATGATGGCCAGGCCCTTGTCCAACAGAGCGTCTTCGGCGGTCAGCGGCACCAGAATACGCAGGACGTTGCCGTAGGTACCGCAGGACAGCAGGATCAGACCCTTGTCGCGCGCCTTGGCAACGACTTGGGCGACAGCTGCAGCGTTAGGGGTATGAGTGCCTTTCTCGAAAACTTCGACGGCAAT
Source organism: Pseudomonas fulva NBRC 16637 = DSM 17717 (assembly GCF_000730565.1). GTDB lineage: Bacteria > Pseudomonadota > Gammaproteobacteria > Pseudomonadales > Pseudomonadaceae > Aquipseudomonas > Aquipseudomonas fulva. The sequence goes on from NZ_BBIQ01000015.1 coordinate 69,469, forward strand.
CATCGAACCCAGGCCACGCACGTCACCGATGATCGGGTGCTTCTGCTGGATCTCACGCAGACCGGCGGTCAGGCGCTCGCCCACGGCCTTGCTGCGGTCCAGCAGGTTCTCTTCTTCGAATACATCGATGACGGCCAGGGCCGCAGCACAGGCGATTGGCGAACCGGCATAGGTGCCGCCCAGACCGCCCGGTGCAATGGCATCCATGTATTCGGCCTTGCCGCACACACCGGCCAGCGGGAAGCCGCCGGCGATGGACTTGGCAAAGGTCGTCAGGTCAGGCGCAACGCCCATCTGCTCCATGGCGAAGAAGGTGCCAGTACGGCCTGCACCGGTCTGCACTTCGTCGGCGATCAGCAGGATACCGTGCTGGTCACACAGGGCACGCAGACGCTTCATCAGCTCTTTAGGCGCTGGCAGGAAGCCGCCTTCGCCTTGTACGGGCTCGAGGATGATGGCGGCGATGTCACGTGGCTCGGCGTCGTTCTTGAAGATGCGCTCGACCGAAGCGATGGCATCGTCGACGCTGACACCGTGCAGCTCGCTCGGGAACAGTGCACGGAAGACACCACCTGGCATCAGGCCCATGCCTGCAGAGTACGGCACGACTTTACCAGTCAGGCCCAGGGTCATCATGGTACGGCCGTGGTAGCCGCCGGTGAAGGCGATCACGCCGGCGCGGCCGGTTGCAGCACGGGCGATCTTGACGGCGTTCTCGACCGCTTCGGAGCCAGTGGATACCAGCAGGGTCTTCTTGTCGAAGTCACCTGGCACCAGCTTGTTGATCTTTTCGCACAGCTCTACGTAGGGCTCATACGCCAGTACCTGGAAGCAGGTGTGGCTGACCTTGGTGAGCTGCTCTTGCACCGCTGCAACCACTTTTGGGTGCAGGTGGCCGGTGTTCAGCACGGCGATACCACCAGCGAAGTCGATCAGTTCGCGGCCTTCGACGTCAATGACGGTGGAGTTCTTGGCCGATTCAACGAAAATCGGGTGGATCTGGCCGACGCCACGTGGGACAGCGGCGACACGGCGTTGCATCAAGGATTCGTTGGTCTTGCTCATAATGCCCTCATTGCGCCGTTGAACATGGCGCTTTTATTCGGGGGTAGCTGGGGTTGCCCGCAGTCAGTATTCGTTGATCGACTGCCGCGAACGCCCTGGCCACCAGGTGCTGCAATGTAAAAAAGGCCAGCGGGACGTCGCTCTCGCGCCCCGCTGGCAGAGGTAAAGCCTTTACCGTGCGATCAGACGCTGATGCACAGGTATTTGATTTCGAGGTAATCCTCGATACCGTACTTGGAGCCTTCGCGGCCCAGGCCAGAAGCCTTGATACCGCCAAATGGCGCCACTTCGTTGGAAATCAGGCCGGTGTTGATGCCTACCATGCCGTATTCCAGCGCTTCGGCGACACGGAACACACGGCTCATGTCGCGGGCGTAGAAGTAGGACGCCAGGCCGAACTCGGTGTCGTTGGACATGGCGATGACTTCGGCTTCGTCTTTGAAGCGGAACAGCGGCGCCAACGGGCCAAAGGTTTCTTCCTTGGCAACGGCAGCGGTCTTGGGCACGTCGACCAGAATGGTCGGCTCGAAGAAGTTGCCTTCGATCAGCTTGCCGCCGGACAGGACCTTGGCGCCTTTGCTCACCGCGTCTTCGATGTGCTCCTGCACCTTGGCCACGGCCTTGCCGTCGATCAGCGGGCCAGTGGTGGTGCCGTCTTCGAGGCCGTTACCGATCTTGAGCTTGGCCACAGCGGCGGCCAGCTTCTGCGCGAACGCGTCATAGACGCCAGCTTGCACGTAGATGCGGTTGGCGCAGACGCAGGTCTGGCCGTTGTTACGGTACTTGGAGATGATCGCGCCTTCGACTGCCTTGTCCAGGTCGGCGTCGTCGAACACGATGAACGGGGCGTTACCACCCAGCTCCAGGGATACTTTCTTGATGTCCTTGGCGCATTCCTGCATCAGCTGGCGACCGATTTCGGTAGAGCCGGTGAAGGAGAGTTTGCGCACCAGGGCGTTGCCGGTCAGTTCGCCGCCGACTTCGCCTGCGCTGCCGGTAACCACGCTCAGCACGCCTGCCGGAATACCGGCACGGTTGGCCAGTTCGACCAGCGCCAGGGCGGAGTACGGGGTTTGCGAGGCAGGCTTGAGCACCATGGTGCAGCCAGCGGCCAGGGCCGGGCCGGCTTTACGGGTGATCATGGCAGCCGGGAAGTTCCACGGGGTGATGGCCGCGGTGACGCCAATCGGCTGCTTGATGACGATCAGACGCTTGTCAGGCTGGTGGCCTGGGATGGTGTCGCCATAGACGCGCTTGGCTTCTTCGGCGAACCACTCGATGAAGGAGGCGGCATAGGCGATTTCGCCCTTGGCTTCGGCCAGCGGCTTGCCTTGTTCGGTGGTCATCAGGCGAGCGAGGTCGTCCTGGTTTTCGATCATCAGTTCGAACCAGCGACGCAGCTTGGTCGAGCGCTCCTTGGCGGTCAGGGCACGCCAGGCCGGCAGGGCCTTGTCGGCTGCCTCGATGGCGCGGCGGGTTTCCGCAGTACCCATCTTCGGCACGGTACCAATGACTTCGCCCGTGGCAGGGTTGGTCACATTGATAGTCTGGCCGCTGTCCGCATCCAGCCATTCACCGTTGATGAAGGCTTGCTGGCGGAACAACTGAGCGTCTTTGAGCTGCATGTCGGCTTCCCGAATTGTTGATTGTTGAAAGCGCCCAGCGCAGGGCCCCGAGCGTTTGAAATCTCAAACGAATGCTAAGCGTCTGCTGGGGTGTTGGACAATAGGCTGTTCGAAAAAAAGAACGAGCGGTTGAACACCTTATCTGAAATCGGCTCGCTGGTAGGGCGTGATGGGCCCTGGCTACCCAAGGCGAGCACGAACCGAAAGAGTAGCCCCAGGCAGAACCGCCATGGAGGCGAACATGGCAACTGGTAAAAAGGGCTACAGATCAAGGCGATGGACGCAGACGAACGAGATAGGTATCATGCGTGCGCGTTGCACTCGTAGCTCAGCTGGATAGAGTACTGCCCTCCGAAGGCAGGGGTCGTGGGTTCGAATCCCGCCGAGTGCGCCATACATGAAAAGCCCCAGGCCAACGCCTGGGGCTTTTTCGTTTGTGCGCCATGTCACACGCCTGGTACTGCCGTACCACAGGTCATTGGTGTTAGCGTGAGGGCCTTCCCGCACGACGGGGCCTCATCAATGATTGGCGAAGGAATGCGTACACTCATGCATCTGAAAAAGCTCACCTCTGTTTCCCTGCTGGCAGCCAGCATCGGCTTGTTCGCGTTGCCTGCCCAGGCCAACCTCACCCAGCAGCAGTCTGCGGCGATCGTCAAGGCGTTCGACGGCAGCGATCCGCATGACTTCAAGCAGTTTCTCGGCAAGCTCAAAGGCAGCGAACTGGCCCAGGCCGATGACCTGGGCACCACCTTGGACACCTACCTGGCCGGTAAGCCGCTGGGCGCCGAGCAGCAGAACGAGATCAATCGCCTGCTCGGGCTCTACACCCGCATCAAGTACGGCAAGGCTGCCACCCAGACCCTGCGCGAACTGGTGGCCATTCCCACGGTCACCGTCGAGGGCACGCCTCAGCATGAAAACCCCGAGTTCCTGAAGATCGCCGACAAGATCAAGGCACTGGCCGACGGGTTTGGCCTGGCTTTTCGCAACGTCGACAACCGTGTCTACGAAATCTCCCTGGGAAGCGGCAAGGAAGTGGTCGGTATCCATGCCCATGCCGACGTGGTCCCTGTCACACCGGAAAACTGGAAGCTGGCCGACGGCACGCGCCTGGACCCGTTCAAGGTCACCCTGGTCGGTGATCGCATGTACGGCCGTGGTACCGAGGACGACAAGAATGGCATCGTCGTAGCGCTGTATGCCCTGAAGGTCGCCAAGGATGAAAACCTGCCCCTGGCGCGGCAATTCAAACTGCTGATCGACACCACCGAAGAAACCAGCGGCGATGCCATCCCGTACTACTTCGAGCGCAACCCTACGCCTGACTACAACCTAGCCCTGGATGGCGGCTATCCGGTGGTCATCGCGGAAAAAGGCTACGGCACCGTGATGGCGAATTTTGCCAAGCGTGCGGCCAGCGGCCAGGGTGCCGAAATCGTCAACCTTACCGGTGGGCTTGCTACCAATCAGATCCCGTCCACCTCGGTAGCGACCTTGCTCACCGACGACGCCAGCGCACTGGCGCAGCGGTTGAACACGGCCGGTGCCGAGTACGTGAAGCAAAACGGTGGCGACTTCAGCATTGCCGCCAAACCCGACGGCAAGCAAGTGGTGCTCACCGTGACCGGTGTGTCAGCTCACTCCTCGGAGCCCGAATCGGGCGTGAACCCTGTCGCGCGCATGCTGGACTTCATCAATGGCGTGGGCAAGACGGTGCCGTTGAAGCGGAACCAGTTCACCGATGCTGCCCACTATGCGGCGGACAACTGGGGCCTGGACTACCTGGGCAAGAAGCTGGGCATCGCCTATGACGATGCATTCATGGGGCCGCTTACCGCCTCGCCAACCTTCGTCGGTGTGGATGACAAAGGCTTGAAGCTGGCGATCAACCTGCGCATCCCCAAGGGCAAGGCGGTCGCGACGATCAAGGATGAAATCGCCGACAAGCTCGGTAAGTGGTCGCAGCAAAGCCATATCACGCCCGCCTACGACTACAGCCTGGACGAGCCGATGTACCGCAACCCAGAAGGCGAGTGGGTCAAGGCCCTGCTGGCTGTGGCCAGCGAAAACCTGGGCATGAAGCACGCGTTCGGTACGTCCGCCGGAGCCACCTCAGTGCATGACCTGCCCAACGGCGTGCAGTTTGGTCTGGCCATGCCCGGTGTGAAGTACACCGGGCATAACGACAACGAGTTCAAGACCGTGGACCAGTTCATGCTGGACCTGCAGGTGGTCAGCGAAATGGTGGCGCGGATCGGGCAGATGCCGAAGCTCTGAGATCCGCCTCTGCCTTTGGCATCGCTACCCGGCCTGGCAGGCCGGGCTAGCGCGCCCGGTGATCCCTGCACAGCCCTGAATCATGTCAGGCTGTGCATCACCTGCAGGGTCTTTTCAATGTCCTGGGGCGTGTTGGTGATCCCGGCAGAGAAGCGAACCGAGGTATGGCGGTAAGGTGTTGCGCTGGCAATGATGTTCTGCGCTTTCAACTTCGCCACCACGTCCTTGGGCGCCTGACCCTTAACGTCGCAGCATACGATACCCGCCGAAAACTGCGCGTCTTGGGGCGTGAGTAATGAAACATTGGGCAGTTTGGCCAGCCCTTCCTTGAGTTGGCCATTGAGTTCGGCAACGCGCTCGGCAATGCGCTTGCGGCCAATTTGCTCGATGAATCGGAACGCCTCGATCATCGCCCACTGATTCTCGAACGCCAGGAACCCTCCGGGGCTTACCCATGCCGCTTGCGTATCGCCCTGCGGCGCACGTTCCTGGCGCCAGGCATTGGCAGGCTCGGCCGCCATGATGGTGGGAATGGTCGGCATGACGTGGCGCCATTGCCCTTGGCGCCCCCACACCAGACCGGTTCCGTGCGGGCCGAGGATCCACTTGTGCGTACCGGCACTGAAGAAATCGCATCCCAGGCTGGCGACCTGCGCCTCGGAGCAGCCGAAACCATGCACCCCGTCAATCACGTACAGGATTCTCTGCGCCTCGTCACGGCCTTTGTTGAGCCGGGCCACCAGGTCGCCGATCTCCTTGACCGGCAACCGTACGCCGGTGCCTGAATGGACCCAAGTCATTGCCAGAATGCGGGTCGAAGGGCGAATGGCGGCTTCGATACGCGTCACGATGGCATCGACGCTGACGTCCTGCGGACCTTGGTAGAGATCGATGCGCCTGATGCTGCCACCCCACTTGACCACAGCCAGGCGCATCGCTTCGTCATGGGTGTACCACTCATGGTGGGTGGTGAGAATTTCCTGATCGGGATTGAGCTTGATGCCGTTGTAGATCATTGCCAGGCCCTGGGTCGTGCTGGTGGTCAGGGCAATGTCCTCTGCGCGCCCGCCCGTATAGGCGGCCGCGGTTTCGCAGACCTTGCGCCAGACCATGTCTTCGGGTTTGGCGAACATGTGGTCTTCGAGGTAGGTATAGGGGTTCTGGTCGAAGGCCTCCCGGTGCCGCGCCATGGCATCGCGCACCGGCTTGGGGTTGGATGCCAGGAAGAAGTTGGAGATATGCACATACCGTGGCGACAGCTGAAACTGCGCCCGTACCGATGCCCAGTCGGCAGGATCGAATGCCGGGGTTTCTGGCTCGGGCGCCGCAACGGCGCCTGCGCTGGACAGGCTGGCGATCATGCCGCCGCCAACCAGGGTGGCGCCCACAGCGCCCCCCATGAATCCACGTCTTCCCAAACTCATTTCGACTTCCTATCGATTCACAGTGAGGTCCGCGCAGTGCGCGCGGACAAAGCATTGAAGATGCGCTGCCCATACAGGCCGACAGCCAGACCCAGCACGATCAGGACAACGGCCAGTACCTTGCTGGTGGGCACGCTCTCGTTGAACACCAGTACCGAGCCGAGCATGCCGAAAATCGGCACCAGCAGCGAAAGCGGTGCGACGGTCGATACCGGGTACGTCTTGAGCAGCGAATTCCAGATCCAATAGGCAAACAAGGTGTTCGGATAAACCTGGAACAGAATCGACAGAATCGCCGTGCTGTCCACCTGATGGACCAGCGCGGTGTAGCCGGCACTGCCATTGACCGCGTAGTCGAGCACGAACAACGGGATCGGTGCAAAAGCGCTGGACCACACCAGGAACGCGAACACGTCCTTGGTCTTTGCCTTCTTGTTGATGACGTTGGCCACGCTCCATGCGCCAGCGCCCAGGAGTACCAGCAACACACCAGGCAATGTCACCGAGCCGTCGCTGATCGTGATGATGCACAGCAGCCCCGCCAAGGCCACCAGCATGCCCAGCACCTGAAAGCGCGTCAGTGCTTCTTTGAAGACCAACCCGCCCAGCAGGATGGTGAAGAATGCACTGAACTGCAGCACCAGCGAGGCAATGCCGGCAGACAGCCCAGCCTTGATCCCGAGGTTGACCACACCCCATAAGCCGATGCCGAACACCAGGCCGTAGCCAATGATGTAGCGCCAGGCCACATCGGGTTTGCGGATGAAGAAAATCGCCGGCAGCGCACACAGGCTGAAACGAATCCCGGCGAGGATCAGTGGGTCGACAGTGGCCAGCCCCAGTTTGATGACAGAGAAATTGATGCCCCAGATGGCCGTGATCAGAACGGCCAGCACTACATGCTGTGGTTTCATTGGCAGGCTGCCTTGAAGAAGAAGTTAAGCAACGGATGTCAGGTGCCGGGCCAGTGATACCCGCGAGAACAGATCAACCATCCAGTCGCGGGTACGCTCGGGCTCGGCGGTCTTGACGATGCCCGCCAGCGGCGCTTCGAATGCCGAGTAGGTCACGTGCCCAGGCAATGGTGCACCCGGTTCGAGCTCGTTCCACTGCACGATACAAGGGCTGCCGCGCAGTTCACCTGCGCCCTCGAGCCCAAGGAACGTGCGCTGCGGGTGAGTGTGCCCAGGGAACACGAACCATCCGTAGCCCAGGTCCGCCTGCCGGCCGCTCAGCGTCGAAAGGTCCAGTTCGCCGTCGACATAGATGCGCAGTTCCAGCGAAGGCAAATGAATCCCCGTGGCCATCTCATACGTCGCCACCACGTCAGCCCCGCCGACCCGGTTACCCACTTCGAGGAAGACCGGCCCGTCGGCGTCCATGATGGCTTCCAGGTGGAAGGCGCCGTGGGTGATCCGCACCGCGTTCAGCGCCTGCCCCACCCACTCCCGCATGGATGCGCAGCTGTCCACATGCCAGGAACCCAGCGGCGCACCCCGCTCCATGTAGTCCAGGCAGGTGCCTACGTATTCACTGGCCTGCATCGTGACGATTCGACCGTCGAGCACCAAACCGTCGAAATGGCGGATGGGGCCTGCAACGTACTCCTCGACCTGAAAATCATCGATGAGCAACGACTGTTCATGGATTTTGCGCCGGATTTCGGCGTGGGCCTGAGACGGTAAATGTACGCTGACGTCCGCGCTCGAAGCGCCGCTGTGGGGTTTCAAGACCGTTTTGCCTGCCCAAGGCACCTGGCCTTGCGCGTCCAGGTAACAGGCCAGCGACATGAACTGCGGTATGCGCAAGCCGTTGGCCTGCACCGCTTGCTTCATCAGCAGCTTGTTGCGCGCCAGGGTCACGGTCTGTAATGAAGCCCCTTCAACGCCCAATGCTTCTCTCAAGCGTGCAGCATCGAGCAGTTCGTATTCGGACATTGAAATAATGCGATCAAAGCGCTGGGGGCTACCAGACAGCCATGCCAATGCTTCCTCACTAGCGCTGGCGGTACCCGCTCGTACCACCCGCTTGCACTGCAAATCGGCAGGCAGCGTGTCGATTGCAGCTTGCTTGCCGAAATAGGTGACTTCGTGCAGCGCATGATCGATGCCACGGTGGTATTCGATTCGGGGGTAAGGCACACGGTGGAGGATCAGAATCTTCATATTATTGTTCTCGAAGCGTGGATGGCGTCGCTCAGCAAGCGGCTTTGAGCAGGGGTTCGGCAGCCAGGCTGCGCGCCATGACCTCCAGCCACTGTTCGCGCAGCGCGCTGACCAGATCACGGATATCGGCCTGGGCATCGTGCAGCGTCACGCAGGCCTGCGCCACGAAATCGCCATTATCCCGGGGCGTGGCATGGACGAGACGGCGCGCACTGGTCACCCAAGCGCATTCGAGCAAGACGACAGCGTCCTGTGCAATGCCCAGCCGCTGTGCTGCGCAGGCAATGGTTTCCACCACCAGGGCATGAACGTCGCCTAGTCGGGCCACATCGACGGTCATGTCCTGAGGCACGCCGAACATGAGGGTGGCCGCGCTACAGCTAGGCTCTGGCAGCTCCTTGGGTATGGCTGCCGAAAATACCGAGTCGATCCAGGCTGCATACAAGTCAAGCCCGTGGACAGCTTGAGCCAGCGTCCAGATTTTCATGCCTGCAGGGCGCCGATTGGGTTCGACCACGGCCGTGTTGCAGTCTTTCTCGCTGAGCTTGATCTCGTTGTGGAACGGCCCGATGCGCTGGCCGACCAATCGGTTGACCTGCTCGCCCACCACACGGATGGCCATGCGTTCCTGATGATCGAGCCGGGCCGGCAGGATCTGCGCCACTTCTACCGGGTAGCGCCCGGTGGCACTCACTTTCTCGGTGATGAACCACAACTCGCCCAGCCCGTCGTAGGAGTATTCACGGTCAAAGGGTATCAAGGCTTCGGCTAGCACGCCGCTCGCCAGGTACGGCTCTACTTCGGCAAACGCCTGGTCGCAGTCTGTACCCGGGGCGACCAGGACTACGCCCCGGTTATTGCCCTCGGTCGTGGGTTTGATGACGAAGCCGTGAGCCTGACGCCGGGCGAAGTTCTGTACGTCTTCAAGGCACCTGATGCGTTCGAAATCCGGCACCATCACGCCGAGCTGTGTAAGCAGCGGCCCGATGCGCTGCTCGCTTATCCGATAGGCCAGCTTGTCGAACGCCCCCAGTGCCAGGCGGGCGTCGTCAACGGGCAAACCAAGGCGCTCAAGCAGCGCAGCGCCACTGGCCACGGCATTGTCGGAAAACACGATGCCAGCACTGACACGCGCGGCCTCGTCGCCTAATTGCTCAAGCACGCGCTGGATGAAGTCCGGCGCCAACGGGTCTGCGTCGATAAGCCGATCGCTGATGCGCAGATCGTGCGCCTGGGGAGCGCTGCGCACCAACCAGGTTTCGGCATTCCAGCGCTCACGGGCATGGTTGCGCATGTGTTGAACGTCGCCGATACGGCTCAAGTTGTAATCCACAACCAGCAAAACGGGTCTTTGCAAGGACATGTCAATTGTCTCCGGTGCCTGGCGGACGTCAGAAGCCTTCGGTCTCGTACTGGATATCGAGCGCGTCTGCGCTGCTACGAGACAGGCGCTTGAGTTCAGCGGGGTGTTCGGTGTGCGGGAATGTCCACAGCAACTGGCCGAGGAATACTTCACGGGCATGGGCAGGAATCACATCGCCTGCCTTGAGCAGGATGTGCGTCACGCTGGGCGCCAGTGGGGTCTCAGCCAGCTCGACGCTACGCAGGGTGCCGGGTTTGGCGAAATAGACGCGAAAGAACGTGGCCGTCGTCTGCTCGGTGGTGCCCTCGGCGTGCCAGCCAAGCCTGTCCAGACGCTGTGCGAAGGCCTCGCGCAGAGGCGCATCGTCCTGGCTTGCGAACAGCAGGTCCAGCCACAGCGAGAGCATGCTGTGCCCGTCAGCGACCGCCTCAACGCTATGGGAAATCAGGCTGCCGCCCACCCGTGGATTGACTTCGATCAGGTCCCAGTGCTCGCCGGTGAACCTGGCTTCGATGTGGTAGCAACCCCATTTCAGCGCCAGGCAGCCAAGCACTTCACTCAGCCATGCCAGGCCGGCTGCGATCTGCGCTTTATCGAGGCTGGCTGGCGGTGTGGTGCAGCTGTCTTCCAGCACCGTTTCGGCTGTCTCGGTGACTTCGTATTTTTCATGAATGGCCACCACGTGGACCTGGCCATCGAGCAGTAAGGTCTCGAAGCTGAATTCTTTACCGGGGATGTAATCCTCGGCCATGAACTCAAGCCCCTCATTGAAGGCCGAGGCATACACGGTGTCGCTTGCTGAAGCCTCTCTCAAGGCTTCCAACGTGGCCCAACGGGTGTCCGGACGCATTGGGAAGGCGGCATAGGAAGCGATGCCATGGATCGGCTTGATGAAGTAAGGCCGGCCATCCATCTGCAATGCCTGCAGGACCGATGCCGACAGAGCATGCGCCTGGACCTGTGAAAGCCCGGCTGCCGCCAGTTGGTTACGCACCCCGAGCTTGTTGCGCAGGGCAAGCGCTTGCTCAGGGCCAATGTCGTAGGTGCCAAGCGACAGGTTGGCCTGCGCCATCAGGTGCCGGTACCCCTCCCACACGCTGATGCAGCAGGTGACCTGTTCGCCTGCTTCATGCAGACGCTGGAGGGTTTGGGTAACCTCATCGCTGCGTAATTGGTGAGCGTCGCCGACATAGAGCCGGTCTGCCCAAGACTCGATTTGCTGCAAACGAGCCGGTACATGTTCAGGAAGCGGCAATGAAGAAAGCACGAAGCAGCGAAGCTGTCGACGATGCAGCTCTAACTTCAAGTCTTCCAGAAATGAAAAGCCGCAATGGCTCAGGATCAGCACACCAGGTCGCGTCGTCTTCATTGCCTGCACCATGGCTTAGGCTACCTTGGCTTGCGGGCTGGCCAGCGTGTCCAGGTACAACTCGTTGAAGTACATGGCCAACACTTTCTGATGCTCGGCCAGGTAGCGCTTGAGCGCAGCGATGTCCTGCTCACCTTTGATCAAGAAGCGCAATGCCGCCCATACCTCGCCTGGATGGTCATCGTTGATGTCGGTGTGGGAGTGGGAGATCTGACCCACGATCTTGGATTCGCCGACCGAACCCTTGAGCGCTTCGAGCTTGCGCGGCTCGAGCTTGACGTTGACGTATTCGACCAGGTACGAGTAGGCGATGACGCCCAGGGGGCCTTCATGGTCGAGCAGGTAGGAGAAGAAGCCTGCCAGCAGCTTGGTGGACAGGTAGGGTTCGGTGGCAAGGAACTCTTCGCGGCTGACGCCTACACGCTGGAGATCCTGGATGAACAAGTCGTCATGCAGCATTTCTTCCTGTTCGTAGTGGGCCCAGATCTGCGCAGCTTCCGGGCTGACTTTCGCCACCTCGACCAAGGCCTTGGCCTCGGCAACGCGCAGCAGGCGGATACGCCACGCCGTCTCGATCAGGTGACGCTTGTAGTAGGCGCTGTTGACATCCTTGCCTTCCAGGTGCGCGGCTTGCGGCACCGTCTTGTACCACTGATCGACCTGTTCATCGATGATGCTGTCGATTTCCCCACGCAGGTTGACCGATGCAGCAGCATTGAGGAACGGAGTGCGATCGCCATAGCCCACATTCTTTACACGGTTCAGCATATTCGAGCCTCTTCTTGGGTTCTGATACAAGACGCCACTCATCATGAGTCGACGTGAACAACGCACTGCCTAGCCAATGACTTCAATGGCCAATTCACCTCTGATCAGGCACTGGCAGGCCAGACGGTAGTCCGCCCCGCTATAGCCCAACAGTTCTATGAATGCTGTTTCCTCATCGTTGCGTGGATTCAACGCGTCCAGCCCTTGCTTGACTTTGATCAGGCACGCCCCGCACGCCCCGACGCGGCAGCCGAGCGGGATGACATTCTTGCCACCGGCCTCCCATTCGATGTCTGTAAGGGGTGAGTTGGAGGGCAGTTCAAAGTCGACGCCGTGGGAAGAAACGGTCAGTTTGTGCAGCGCCATACGTGCCTCGCCTAAGTTGAAGTTGCTGTGTCGCGCGCACGGCATCACGTTGCTGTGTCGAAACAATGAGCGCAGCTGTTGAATCGCAAGTACTTATCGGTCGTTGAAGTTCAACCACAGCCAGTAGATCAAGGCGACGGCACTGATTGATGCGCCCAGCATGCACACGGCTACCCAACCCGCCTGGGCATAGGTGTAGGTCGCCGCGATGGCGCCGAGCCCGCTGCCCAGCGAGTAGAAGCACATGTAGGCGCCAACGAGCCTGCTTTGCGCATCCGGTCGTGCAGCGAAGATCAGGCTTTGGTTGGTGACGTGCACGGCCTGCACGGCGAAGTCGAGCATCACCACGCCCAGGACCATTGCCAGCAGCGAGCTATGGACGAACGCCGTCGGAAGCCAGGAAAGGGTCAGCAAGACCAGCGCAATGCCTGTGGTGCGATTGGCCAGGCCACGGTCTGCCAGTCGCCCGGCCCTCGCCGCTGCGAGAGCCCCTGCTACCCCGGCAAGGCCAAAGAGCCCGATTTGGGTATGCGAAAGCGCAAGATCTGGTTCACTGAGCGGCAGGACCATGGATGTCCAGAGCACGCTGAAGGCAGCGAAGATAAGCAACGCAAAGACTCCGCGCACGCGCAGGGTACGTTCGCGCAGAAACAGCTGCAGCACCGAACGCAGCAGGGCAAAGTAGCCGCCGCTGACCGCAGCGCGGGGAGAGGCGGGCAGCGTGCGCCACAACACGAAGGCCATCCCCGCCATCAGCGCGGCCGACACGAAATACACGCTGCGCCACCCGGCCAGATCGGCCATCGCGCCAGACACGAAACGTGCAAGCAGAATCCCCAGGACCACGCCGCTGGTCACAGTCCCCACGGTCTGGCCACGTTGCTCGGGGCTTGCCAGTGCCGCAGCGTAGGCCACCACCACCTGCACCAGTACGGCCATCAACCCCACCAGGACCATGGCACCGAGCAGCACGACCCAGGCCTGCGCCAGCCCTACGGCGCAGAGGGCCAAGGCGCTGAGGAGCATTTGGCAGAGAATGAGCTTCTTCCGGTTGACCAAGTCGCCCAGCGGCACAATGAACAGCAAACCGACCGCATAACCTGCCTGGGTGGCCGTGACGACGATCCCGATGGTGCTGGCAGGCACCGCCAAACTGCTGGCCATGGACTCGAGCAGCGGCTGGGCGAAGTACACATTCGCCACGGCCATTGCGCAGGTAATGGCAAAGAGGAAGGTTTGGGAAGGGCTGAGTGTGGTACTACGCGGTGTGTCGCAGCGCGCCGTGTCGTCACGGTTGGCAGACGCTTCGGCTGTCGCCGCCCGCTTGACCGGGCTATCTGGCCTGTACGGCATGCACTTCCATCCTTGGAATAGGTTTCAAAAGGAAACCACTTGTAGCGATTTTTAACAAATCAGGTTTTTAAATGCAACTACTGACCATGAACGTTTTCTCATATGGTTAGCGCTTTTCATCATCTGCTCATGGACAAACATGGCCAAACAGGAACAGTTAGCGCGCAGTGAATGCCCAGTGGCGCGCACCCTAGAAGCGATTGGGGACCGATGGGTATTGATGATCATCCGCGAAGCGTTCGACGACGTACGGCGGTTCAGTGATTTTCAGAAGCGCCTTGGTGTCGCCAAGAACATCCTCACCGTAAAGCTCAAGGCAATGGTCGAATTGGGCGTGTTCGAGGTCCGGCCTGCTTCCGATGGGAGTGCTTACAAGGAGTATGTGCTGACCGAAATGGGCCGGGCCGCCTTCCCCATCGTCATCAGCATGCGCCAGTGGGGAGAGCGTTTTTTGTACGGTTCAGGTGAATGCCACTCGATCATGCTGGACAACATGACAGACCAGCCCCTTGAGACGATCACCGTTCGATCCCGTACAGGCCAGCAGTTGAGCCCGGAGGATTGTCACCGACGACTGATCACCCGAGGGGGTTGAGGCAAACGCCCCTGCATGCTCATGACGTTTTTCAATCACCTTGATGCCGTTTCCTGCATTGCCGGACGGCGCCGGGTGGTCGATGCTTGCAGGACCGTCGCCAGTGTTTTCCTCCACCTGCAGAGGCCACCATGAAAAACGTCGAACAAATCCTCAAGAGCAAGTCCGAACACCAGACCGTGTACACCATCGGTCCGGACGACTCAGTGCTCGACGCCCTCAGACTGTTGGCCGAGATGAACATCGGCGCGTTGCCTGTCGTTGAAGGCAACGAGGTGGTAGGTATCGTCAGTGAGCGCGATTATGCGCGCAAGCTGGTGCTCAAGGGACGCTCGTCGGCCGCCACGCCGGTGCGCGACATCATGAGCGCACCGGTGGTTACCGTGGAGCCGAAGCACAACCTTGAATACTGCATGAACCTGATGACCAATCGACATTTGCGCCATCTGCCGGTGGTGAGCAACGGTGAGCTGTTGGGGCTGTTGTCGATTGGCGACCTGGTCAAGGAGACCATCGCGGAGCAGGCAGGGTTGATCTTGCAGCTCGAGCAGTACATCCGCGGCGAGTGAGGCATTTCAGGGCTCGGCCACCTGCATGCGCTACAGGTAAGACTGGCCGTCAGCCGGTTCCGGAACTGTCTATACCTTGAATGGCAGTATCGACGCGTTGACCGGAACGGCTCACGGCCCCTCACGCTTCACGCTGCAGGTAACTTATTTCTTGGCCGGATGCAGCGCTTCGTTCAACTGATCGGCCATGGGAACCCAGTCGGCATCGGCGGCGTAGCTTTCCTTGAGAAAGGCACGCTGGCCCTCACTCCAGAACGGTGCATCGACCAATTTCACATCATCATCGAGTGGCGAATGGGTGGTGATGAAGCGCTCGATCTCGACCGGGTCGTCGTCCAGTCCAAGCTGCTTGAACAATTCGGAAAAGTGGTGAGTCGGTTTGTCCATGATTCCTCCGCAGTGCCGGCATGCGCTTTGGTGTAAGCGCCAGTCCTGTTTGAGAGCTTGCGCTCAAGGGTGGGCATCAGCGCCCTAGGCAGGACGACCGCAATCATCCTGCCTGGGAATAGACAGCGCGCCACAGCAGAAGACTCGATAAATCACCGTAATGCCTTGAGCAGAAAGCTCTGAGCCAGAAGGCGCAGCCACCTCTGCCCTGGATTTACAGCGGCGCGCGGCGCAAGGTGGCCAGGAACGTGGCCGCACCGATGAACAGCCCGGCAAAGGTACGGTTGAGGCGCTTTTGCTGCTTGGGTGTGCGCAGCACCCTAAGCACGCGTGCTGCAAGCCCCGTATAACCCGCCATCACCAGCAGATCGACGGCAACCATGGTAGCGGCGATGGCGATGTACTGTGGTAACAAAGGCGCATGAGGATTGATGAACTGCGGCAGCACCGCCAGCATGAACACCAGGGCCTTGGGGTTGCTGACGTTCACAAGAAAACCCCGGAACACCAGGCTCAGCGGTTTGCCGATGGGTCGTATACCGGATTCATCGCTCATGTCCATGGGCAGGGCGCGCCATTGCTTATAGGCCAGGTACACCAGGTAGGCGACGCCGAACCATTTGATCACATGGAATGCGGTGGCCGAAGCAGCCAGGATGGCCCCGACGCCTGCCGCAATGATGGCGATCTGCATCACCAGGCCGATCTGCAAGCCCAGCGCATTCCAGTAGCCGCGCCAGAACCCATATTGCAGCCCACTAGACATCGAGGCGATAGCGCCCGCACCCGGAGACAGGCTGATAACCCAGCAGGCGGCAAAAAAGCCCAACCACACTTCCATCGACATCCCACACCTCGCTCATGCACATGTTTCAAAGCATTAAGCTAAGGTGCCGATGAAAAAATGACCAGCGCAATTTGAGCGATTTTGCAGCGCTGCTTGCGAAGGGTCGGTAGCAGCGCTCGCAAAAAGCGCGTCAGCTGAGCGCTTCGAGTTCGGCCTGCATGGTTTCGAGCGTTTCCAGTGCCTGCATCCAAGCGTCTTCGAGGTCGCCTTCACGCTGCTTGAGCGCGGTTTGCCGGGCCAGCAATTCACGCAGCTCGTCCTTGCGGGCGGCTTCGTAAAGACCACCATCACCCAACGCAGTCTCGATCTCGGCCAACTGCGCATGCACCTGGTTGAGTTCAGCTTCAAGCTTGTCAGCGGTCTTCTTGTGCGGCGCCAGTTGTTGGCGCAATGCTGCCGCAGCCTGGCGCATGGCCTTCTTGTCGGTCTTGTCGGGGTTGGTTACCGCGCTACTGACCGGCGCGTTGCGCTGGCGATATTCCACGAGCCAGCGGCTATAGTCATCGAGGTCCCCGTCGAAGGGCTCGACCTTACCGTCGGCGACCAGCAAGAAGTCATCGGTTGTGCTTTTGAGCAGATGCCGGTCGTGGGACACCACCACCACTGCACCTGCAAACTCCTGCAATGCCATGGTCAGGGCCAGGCGCATTTCCAGGTCCAGGTGGTTGGTGGGTTCGTCGAGCAGCAGCAGGTTTGGCCGCTCCCAGGCGATAAGCGACAGCGCAAGCCGTGCCTTTTCGCCACCCGAGAAGTTCACGACCGGCTCGTCTACGCGATCGCCATGAAAATCGAAACCACCGAGGAAGTCGCGCAGCGTCTGCTCGCGCTCGGTTGGGGCAATGCGCTGCAGGTGCAGCAAGGGGCTGGCCTTGTCGTCCAACGAGTCGAGCTGATGCTGGGCAAAATAGCCGACGGCGAGGTTTTCACCCCGCACCAGGCGCCCGGACAATGGCTCAAGCTCACCGGCAAGGTTCTTGATCAAGGTGGACTTGCCGGCGCCGTTGGGGCCTAGCAGGCCGATGCGTGCACCCGGCACCAGCTGCAGCTTGACCTTCTCGAGAATGGCCTTGTCGCCGTAACCCAACCGCCCTTCGGACAGGCTCAACAAGGGGCTGGAGATTTTCTGCGACTCGCGGAACACGAAATCGAACGGCGAATCCACGTGAGCGGCCGACAGCTCCTCCATGCGCTCCAGGGCCTTTATGCGGCTCTGTGCCTGACGCGCCTTGGTGGCCTGGGCCTTGAAGCGCGCAATGTATTTTTCCATGTGCGCACGCTGCGCCTGCTGCTTCTCGTATGCTTGCTGCTGTTGTGCCAGGCGTTCGGCACGGGTGCGTTCGAATGCACTGTAGCCGCCCTTGTACAGGTTCAGCTTGCGCTGTTCGACATGCAGCACGTGATCGACCACGGCATCGAGAAAATCCCTGTCGTGGGAGATCAGCAACAGCGTGCCCGGGTAGCCCTTGAGCCAGTCTTCCAGCCAGAGGATGGCGTCCAGGTCCAAGTGGTTGGTCGGTTCGTCGAGCAATAACAGATCGGAGGGGCACATCAATGCCTGGGCCAGGTTCAGGCGCATCCGCCATCCACCGGAGAAGTCGCCGACGCGGCGGTCCATCTGCTCGTTGGTAAAGCCTAGCCCCGCCAGCAGCTTGCGCGCTCGCGCATCGGCGGTATAACCGTCCGCACTGTCCAACTCACTGTGCAGCCGGGCCAGTGCCGTACCGTCATGGGCCTGCTCGGCCTCTGCCAACGCAGCCTGCACCCTGCGCAATCGCACATCGCCGTCGAGCACATAGTCCACGGCCACCCGGTCGAGGGTATCGACCTCCTGGCGCATGTGCGCGATCCGCCAGTCTGCCGGCAGGTGGCAATCACCGCCATCGGGCGACAACTCACCGCGCAGCAAAGCGAACAAGCTGGATTTGCCGGCACCGTTGGCACCGATGAGGCCGGCCTTGTGACCGGTGTGCAGGGTCATCTCGGCGCCATCTAGCAAGCGCTGCGGACCACGCTGTAAAGTGAGGTTGGATAGTCTGATCATGATGGTCGCGGAGTCTACCAGCTTCCTCGGCCCATAGCGCGAGTGGAACCATGCAATGCGACTTGTGGGATCACGCCTTGAGCCTGTACGCCAGGCCCGGTGTGGAAGCGGCTTGCCTCGACCTGCAACGGCAAGGGGGCGACGTGTGCCTGCTATTGTGCGCCACCTGGCTGCAGGCCAGGTCAATCGAGGTGCAGCAACAGCGCGTCGAGGCCTTGCAGGGCTGTGCAGGGCCCTGGCAACGGGATGTGGTCTCACCCTTGCGAAGCCTGCGCGAACAATGGCGAGAATCAGCGAAAGGCGACCCACCGTTGGCTGAGCTGCGAGAGCAACTCAAAAGACTGGAGCTTTCAGCTGAAAAAGCGCTGTTGGAACGCTTGCAAGCCTGTGCAGCACAGTGGCCCGCCGGCAGACCGGGACATACTGGCGACTGGCTGGCTTGGCTTGCACCGAGCCAGCTGCGAGATCACCGCGCACTTGAGCAGTTGCGCGCGGCGGCGCTGGCGCATCAGGCGTCGGTGGACGACGACTGAGCAGCTCCTACGTCGGATACAGGTGTGGCAGGGTTCACCGAGTTGCCGGACGCTGGGGCTTTGTCGTCGGCAGCCGTCGCCGGCTTGGCACTTGTGGATCGGCTGCTGGCAGTGCGAGTGGCCGTTCGGGTGGCGGTGCCACGGGTAGAGGGTTTCGCAGGTGCGGGCTTGCTTGCGGCTTTTGCACTCGCTGCCTTGGCTGCAGGCTTGGCTGACGTCGCCTTGGCAGCCTGGGTGCTGGATGCAGAAGATTCAGCCGCTGAAGCCTTGGCCGCTGTCGCTTTCGCAGGGGACTTGGCTGCGCCCGGCTTTGTGGCAGCCTTGGTTGCGGTAGGCTTCGAGGCCGATCTGGCAGCAGGTTTGGCTGCCACGGATTGTGCGTCAGCGGCCTTGGCTGCAGGCTTGGTAGCTGCGGTGCGCGCAGCCGGTTTGGCCTTGCCAGTGGCTGGGGTAGGCGATTTGGCGGCTGTGGTCTTGGTAGCAGGCTTGGTAGCAGCTGGGGCGGCAGCCTGGGCTGCACGTTGGTCGAGGGCCTTGGTGGCGGCTTCACGCACCTTGCCAACGCCTTGGGCCAGTTTCAGGCTGTCCTGAGCATCGCGCTTTAATTGCTGGATGTAGCCGCGGGTCTGGGTCTGGCGGTCCTTGAGCGAGTCGAGCAGCTCTTCGAGCTCGGCAACGGCCTTTTTGGCCTTGTTCTGCGACTTGGCTTTGCCCGCCGTTGCTGCGTCTTGCAACTTCAAGCGACCGTTATGCAGTTTTTCCTGGGCCTTGCCGCGCTGCTTTTCCAACTTGGCCAACAGCTTCTCTGCATCAGCCAGCGCTTGCGAGCAGGCCTCTTCCAAATGTTCAAGCAAGCTACCCGAAAGTTGCTGAAGCAGGTGTAACGGCGTGCTGACTGGCTTTTTCTTGGCCGACATGACTTACCTCCTGACTGATGAGAGTGCGACTCATACTATGCTTCCGCTGCGCAGGCCGCTAGGGCATCTTGACCGCAATATCCATACACTGTTGCATATCAACGTCTGAGCACATCTCGCACCGCAAGCACGGCAATTAACTACGCTTCGCCAGCGCTGACCTGTCGTTGATCAATGCACCGTGTGGTCCGGCACGCCGCGAGCCCGTACCGTCGTGAACACTGGCATACTTCGCCCCCCACCGCCGTAGGAATTGGTCATGCTTCGATCCATTGTTCTAGGTTTTTGCCTACTGCCGATGTTGGCCGTGGCCGACACCGATGATCAGGACCTTGCCTACAGCCTGGGTGCCAGTCTGGGTGAACGGCTGCGACAGGAAATGCCAGGGCTACAGCTCGATGCGCTCGTCGAAGGCTTGCGCCAGTCTTACCAGGAACAGCCCTTGAAGTTGAGCCAGGCCCGCATGCAGGCGCTGCTCGAACAGCACCAACCGCAGCAAGACGCTGCGCCCCAGGCGCCTGAAGCCGCAGAGATACGTTTCATGGCCAATGAGCGGGCCCGTGCTGGCGTTCATGAGTTGATGCAAGGTGTGCTGTACAGCGAGCTACAAGCAGGCAATGGACCGCAGCCCAAGGCGGGCGCCAAGGTGCTGGTCAATTACGTGGGACGGTTGCCCAGTGGAGAAGTGTTCGACCAAAGCCGTGAGCCGCAGTGGTTCAGCCTCGACTCGGTTATCGAGGGCTGGCAGATGGCGCTGCCGCAAATGCATGCGGGTGCAAAATGGCGACTGGTGATTCCGTCTGCACTGGCCTACGGCGCCGACGGCGCGGGTGATCTGATTGCACCCTACACGCCGCTGGTTTTTGAAATCCAATTGCTGCAAACCAAGGACTGAATGACCCTCAGACGGGCGCCAGGCCTTCTTCCTTGTGCGCGTTGTGCAGCACTTCGATCAGGCAATCTTCAAGCTCGAAGCGCTCATGCAACAAGCTGCCAAGCTTGCCAAGCTTCTCGGCGAAGCGTTCGGTGTCCTTGCATTCAGCCTTGACGCAGTGATCGTTGAACGCCAGTGCAATCTGGGTAATGTCATCAATGCGTGGGCTGATCTCGCCTGCAAGATCAAGGGCTCGGGTGTCTCCAAATGCCTTGGCCTCGCTGACCAGTTGTTCACAGATTTCGAAATGCCACGCCGAGACATAGTCCACCAGCAGCGCACAGAAGTCGCCGTTGGTGTCTTTGTCTGCAAAGGCCGGTTTGGCATCACGCAACGAACGATAGGCATGAACCAGTTGCTCGCGCTCGCTCAGCCAACGGTCGATCAGCGCGTTGACCCCGCCCCAGCGTTCCTGTGCATTCTGACAACTATCGAGCATGGCGATCTCTTCCCCTGTGGGTAGATGCCGCTGCTCCTCGCGTAGCGCTGCTAAGGCACGAGATTGAATTAGCAGAACAGCATCAAACCTTGGATTTTCGGTAGGCGTGCTCGGAGATTATTCCCACGCAAGCTGCCCTTCAAGGTACGCAGGGTAATAACTTCGTACAAGTGTTTAATACGCCGTCTTACCGCCATTGGTCGTGCTGCGGCTCAGCGTTGTTTGAGGTCATGGGTGAGCAGGGCATGCAGGCGACCTGCAAGTAGATGACCGAGCGCAAACGCAGCCAGGAGCACAAAGGCCATCAGGCTCCATTCGGGTAACGTCAAGTCCATGAAGCTCCAGGTCAGCGCATTGCAATCAGGGGCACCGGAAAATAGTTGCCGGGCAAGCTCGTTCCAGTACTGCCCAGCGTTGTGGTCGATGGCGACGGGGCAGACCAGGTCATCGGCCGCAACCCCCTGCAGCCAGACATGCCTTGCGGCTACTGCAGCGCCACCCAGTGCAAAGCCAAGCGCTAGCTGGGCATAGCGGCGTTGGCCTTCGAGTGCCGGCCCATGCAGCACTGCGCTTAGACACACCAGTACATACCCTGCCAGCAGCGCCCGTTGTGTCACACACAGTAGGCACGGCAAAAGCCCGAGCGCATCTTGCAGCTTGAATGCAGTGACCAGGGCAGTGAATGCCACCAGGCAGGTTGGGAAGAAGAAAGTACGCAGGCGGGCCGGCAGCATGGGCAGTGAGGGTCCCGGTATCGGTAGTCGTGGCTTGAAACGGTAGAGGAATCACATCCTTTGTTTCAAGGCACAACAGTCGAGACAATTCCCAGCGTTACCTAAGAAATATCCAACTGCTTTGTAAGACGCGCCTTAAGAAAATACGTCAGGATTTCTCTGGCCCGAGCCGAAAGATTACCTCCCCTTGAAGCCCGCGGCTTTGCGCGGGCCAAGGTCAGGTCAAGCGCGAACCGTCTCCGGCAACGGCAGCGCCAGCAGTCGCTCATCGAGCAAACCAAGCCCTTCCTGGAAGAGTTGGTTGCTGCGCTCCGTTTCGCCAAGGCCTGCGAGCAGACGTGCCAGCTCAGCGCAGGCCTCGGGGTTGCGCTCCATGCGCAAGCTGCTTTCCAGATAGTCACGGGCCTTGCCCCACAGCCGATTCTGCAAGCTGAGCCGACCCAGCGTCAGCAGCAGGCTGGCATCCTGAGGATGGTCCTTGAGCCAAGCTTCGGCGGTCTGCAGCTGCTGGGCAGGGTCTTCACCGCGCACCAGGCCGTACAGCCGAGCAAGGTGGCTTTCGTAGTTGCGCTTGAGCGCCGTGCGCAATACCTGCTCGGCCTCGCCCTGAGCGCCGAGCTGGCGCAGTTGCTCGGCATAGGCCAGGACCAGTTGCGGCTCCTGACGCTGGGCGGAGGTCAATTGCTGCCAGGCACGCTCCAGGGCTTGGCGGGCCGTTTGCGCATCTTCACCCCGGGTCTGTGCCAGGCTCAGGTTTTGCCCCCAGGCACGACGTTCGAGCGTGGCGAGCTCGGTGGCGGGCAATACCTTGTTCTTGCGCAGGTCCGGCATCAGGCGAATGAGCGCAGACCAGTCGCCGCGCTCAAGCTGCAAGCGTTGCAACAAACGCAGTACCTGAGTGTTCTGTGGATGGCGCTCCTGCATGGCCAGCAACGTCTCCAGCGCCCCGTCGTTGTCGCCACGGTCCATTTGCAGTTGGGCATGGGTCAAGGCCACGGCAAGCTCTGCCTGAGGTTGCCGCTCCAGCGCACGCTCCAGCAGACCGTCGCTTTCCTCGACACGGCCCTGCTCGTTGGCGGCCTTGGCGGCGCCAAGGTAATACATCAGCGGTTGGCGTTCGGCTTCTGCAGCCCTGTGCAGATGACGCTGGGCGCTGGCCCAGCGCCCTTCTGCCAGATCCAGTTGGCCCTGTTCGATGGCAACGCGGTTGCGCCGGCTGCGGTTGCGCCGGGACCAAGGGTTGACCGCCCCGCCGGACGCCAGGAGCAGGCCGACCAGAAAACGCAGCACCAACAGCGCCAGGATGACGGCCAGCAAGCCCAACAGCGCGGCCCAAAGCCCGGACTGATAACGGAAGCTGCCATAGGAAATCATCACGTAGCCGCTGTGCTTGGCCACGGCCACGCCGAGGGCCGCTGCCACCACAATGGCCAGTACCGCCAACAGGTAGACACGCTTCATGGCTTGTCTCCCTTGTCCTCGGCAGGCAGATGCCGGCGCTGGATATAGGCCTGAACGGAGGCAAGGCTTTCACTGAGGTCAGGGGTTACGACCGAAACGGGTTGCTCGGCCAGTGCGTTCAGGCTGTCGAGCATGGCTTTGCTCTGCGGATTGTCGGCGTTGAAGTTGGCCAGCAGCACGCTGCGTGCATCATCCAATGCCTGGGCATAGACCTTCGCATCGCCGTTGAGCGCTGCCCATTGCGCCTGTTCCAGCGTAAGACTCAACGCCAGGCGCAGCTGATTGAGCTGCTGACCCGCGAGCAACGGTTTCACGTTCTCGTCGGCATTGAATTCAATCTGGAAATACTTGGATATTTCCGACCACCATTTGGACAGGCGACTGGCGCCGTCGCCGTCACTGGTCAGCGCACCCATGGCATTGGCGTCATTGTCGAATTCCGGGGACTGGGCGCTCAGTTGCTGGACGAGCTCACGCTGGGCCGCCAACTTCAGGAACAGACCGGTGCGGTCAGGCTGCTGGGTATTGTTGAGCGTGGCGAGGCTGCGGGCCAGTTGCTCGCGCGCGGCGAAGGCGCCAGGGTCGCTTTGCTCGCGCAAAATCTCGTCGGCCCCTTCGACCAGCGCCTTGGCACTGGTGATGTCCTGCAAAGCCGACAGCCTCAAGGTCGCCAGGCGCAACAAGTGCTCGGCTTCGGCCAGGCGCCATTCCTTGCGGCTTTCACCCAGTACGGTCTCAAGCCGCTGACTCAGACGTTGCTGATCGCCTTGGAGCTGCGCGACCAGACGACGACGGTCTTCAAGCTCACTGGCTGCCGGCAGACCGGCCAACTGTGCGCTGATTTTCTGTTCACGCTGCTGAAGCGCCTCGGCTCGCTGGTTCAGCGCCTCCAGGTGCTGGCCCTGGTCGAACTCGCTGCCTTGCAGTTGGTGCACTTGCCAGGCGCCCCAGCCGCCTACAGCGATGCCGGCAGCGCCCAACAACAGGGCCAGCGCGGCTAAGCCATTGCCGGAGCGCTTGGCGGGCACTGGGGTGACAGGCTCCGTCGGCGCCTGGGCCGACGTTTGATCCTTGTTGGACAAGACAGTCTCGCTCACGTATCCATCCTTTGCATGGGGGCGCGCCGCCTAGAGCTTGGCGCCTGGGTCGGCAGGTGCAGCGCTACGCTGCACGGCTGCCAGCAAGGCCGCAGCGCTGGCGCCACGGCAATCCACAACGTGTTGGGCACCTGCGGCCCGGGCCTGCTCAGCGACCCGCGGGCTTGGTACGAACACCGGCAAGCGTGCCAGCTGCGGCCATTGGCTACCAGCCTGTTGCTGCAAGTGTTCGAAACCCTGTCCACTGCTGACCACCACGCCATTAAGGCGTTCCGCTTCGATGCGATGCAACAGGTAGCCCGCAGGGTACGACGGCAGGTCGCGGCGATACAGTTCCAGATAATCGACGGTAGCACCTCGCTGAGCAAGACGCTCTGCCAGCAATTCGCGACCTCCGACACCCCGCACGATCAAGATGCGCGGCCCTGCGTTCGCCAGAACCTGTTGGAGCGCAGGCAATTCGAGCAAGGCTTCACTGTCGTCCCCGCATGCGGGGAAGCTGACATCAAGCTGTGCATCCTGCAGCACCGCAGCCGTAGCCGCGCCTACCGTGAACCAACCCTGCATCGGTACGGGCAGTTGCCGCTGCGCCGCTGCCGCGAGCAATAACCTGGCAGCCGGTTTACTGACCACGATGAACCCTTGGTAACTGGACAGTCCCTTGAGCAACGCCAATTGCGGCGGCTGCAGCATGACAGGTTCGATCGCAAGCAAAGGCATGCAGCTGCTGGCTATGCCAGCTTGGCCCAGTGTGTGGGCAAGCGCTGCACACTCCTCAGCGGGTCGGGTCAACAGCAGGCGCCAAGGGCTCACGAATGCCCTGCCTCGCCGTAGATTTCCTTGAGAATGGCCTCAGCACCCTGATTGAGCAGATCTTCGGCCACCTGCACACCGAGTGCTTCAGCTTGCAGGCGAGGCGCCCGAGCCTGGGCGACCAACAGCGTACCGCCATCTGGATGCCCTACCAGGCCCCGAAGCCACAGCTGGTCTTGTTCAAGCACTGCATAACAGGCGATCGGCACCTGACAACCGCCGTTCAGGCGTTTGTTCAAGGCGCGTTCGGCTACCACACGATCGGCCGTATCGAGATGATGCAAGGGCGCGAGGAGCGCGTGGATCTCTGCATCGGCGCTGCGGCATTCGATGCCGACGGCGCCTTGCCCCCCGGCAGGAAGGCTGTCGTCGACGCTGATGCTGTCGGTGATTCGCGCTTCGAAGCCCAACCGGATGAGCCCGGCTGCCGCCAGGATGATGGCGTCGTAGTCACCCGCGTCGAGCTTGGCCAGGCGTGTATTGACGTTGCCGCGCAGAAAGCGGATTTGCAGGTCGGGACGGCGGGCCAGCAGTTGGGTCTGTCGACGCAGGCTGGAAGTTCCGACGATGCTGCCGGCAGGCAACGACTGAAGGCTGTCGAACCGGTTGGAAACGAACGCATCGCGCGGGTCTTCACGCTCGCAGATGCAATACAGGCCAAGGCCCTCGGGAAAGTCCATGGGGACGTCTTTCATCGAGTGCACGGCGATGTCGGCTTCGTGCTCGAGCAGAGCGGTTTCCAGTTCCTTGACGAACAGCCCTTTGCCGCCGATCTTGGCCAAAGGCGCATCGAGCAGCTTGTCGCCCCGGCTGACCATGGGCACCAGGGAAACTTTCAGGCCAGGGTGGGCCTGTTCCAGGCGCGCCTTGACGTATTCGGCCTGCCACAGGGCCAGGGCACTTTTACGAGTGGCAATACGGATTTCGCGAGTGGACATGTAACGCCCCGAACCAGAGAAATGCCGCCGATGATAGCAGCATCATCGGCGGCACTAGCAGATACGGATCAACAGCCTGGGCCAAAGCTGCCGATGACAGGCCCGGCGGTGCGCCCCTGTGCGACTGCCATGAGCGCTGGCACGTCCACGGCGTCAAGCGCTCAAAGGGTCTGCATCATCTTGCGCACGCCAGCTACATGACGCCGGCTCACGGTCAGGGCATCGCCGTCGAGCCCTCGAAGGTACAGTTGGAAATGCCCCAGAGGTGTACGTTGCAGGCGTTCGATCCGCTCCCGCGCAACCAGCGCATTGCGGTGGATACGCACAAAACGGTCGCCAAATTCATCCTCGAGTGCCTTGAGCGGCTCGTCGAGCAGCACTTCGCCCGTTTCATGGCGCAGGGTCACGTACTTGTGATCGGCGATGAAGTAGATGATCTGAGCGATAGGGATCAGCTCGATGCCCTTGCGGGTTCTGGCACTGATGTGGCTGCGGGGACCACCGCCCTCGTGGCCTGGACGAGTGAGCGCGGCCAGCTGGCTGCGGTTTGGCCGGTCGGCCTTGCGCAGTGCCTCACGAAGCGCCTGCCCGTGCACAGGCTTGGTCACGTAGCTGAGGGGAGTTTCCTTGAAGGCGTCTTCCCCGTACTCGTCATCACCGGTACAGAACACGAGCGCAGGTGGCGCCTCACGCTCGCACAGTCGGGCGGCGACCTGCAGACCATCGAGGCCAGGCATGCCGATATCCAACAGGACAATGTCGGGTTTCAAGCTTTCGATCAGCGCAAGGGCCTCTTCACCATTGGTGGCACTTGGCTCCAGCACGGTATAACCCTCGAGTTCACCGAACATTCGGCTTAGGCGCTCGCGGCCTTGGGGTTCGTCATCAACGATCAGGACATTCATAATTGCGCTGGATTCCTGAGTGAGTCTCGCACGGTTAAAAGCGTAGACAGCTGTGTGAAGCGACGCTGCGTGTCACGCTCTAGACCGGTGCGATAGCCAAAGATTCACTGTGGCTGGCAGATTAGCTGCCCGCCTCTGTCAAACTGTAGACGGTCCATGGAACACTGCCGTTCAATCGGTGAAATCTCCGTGGCCTACATCGCGCTACGCCTTTTCCACCCTCACACTCTGCAGGCGCCCTGCGGCACTGGGCCCAACCCTGTTATCATCGCGGCAATTTTTCGTTCACGCCTGCAATGAGTGAAACCATGAGCACTGACAAGACCAATCAGTCCTGGGGCGGCCGCTTCAGTGAACCCGTAGACGCCTTCGTCGCCCGTTTCACGGCCTCGGTCGATTTCGACAAGCGCCTGTACCGCCACGACATCATGGGCTCCATCGCTCATGCTACCATGCTGGCGCAAGTCGGTGTGCTCAGCGATGCCGAGCGTGACACCATCATCGACGGGCTCAAGACCATCCAGGGCGAAATCGAGGCTGGTGCCTTCGACTGGCGCGTCGACCTGGAAGACGTGCACATGAACATCGAAGCGCGTCTGACCGACCGCATTGGTATCACCGGCAAGAAATTGCACACCGGCCGTAGCCGCAACGACCAGGTCGCAACCGACATTCGCCTGTGGCTGCGCGACGAAATCGACCTGATTCTGGCCGAAATCACCCGCCTGCAAAAAGGGCTGCTGGAACAGGCCGAACGCGAAGCCGAAACCATCATGCCTGGCTTCACACACCTGCAGACGGCCCAGCCCGTCACCTTCGGCCACCACCTGCTGGCCTGGTTCGAAATGCTCAGCCGCGATCATGAACGCCTGGTCGACTGCCGCAAGCGCACCAACCGCATGCCATTGGGCAGCGCTGCGCTGGCCGGCACCACCTACCCGATCGACCGTGAGCTGACCTGCAAGCTGCTGGGCTTCGAAGCCGTGGCAGGCAACTCCCTGGACGGCGTGTCGGACCGTGACTTCGCCATTGAATTCTGCGCCGCCGCCAGTGTGGCGATGATGCACCTCTCGCGCTTCTCCGAAGAACTGGTGCTGTGGACCAGTGCCCAGTTCCAGTTCATCGACCTGCCCGATCGATTCTGCACCGGCAGCTCGATCATGCCGCAGAAAAAGAACCCGGACGTGCCAGAGCTGGTGCGTGGCAAGAGCGGGCGCGTCTTCGGTGCGCTGACCGGACTGCTGACCCTGATGAAAGGCCAGCCGCTGGCCTACAACAAGGACAACCAGGAAGACAAGGAACCGCTGTTCGATGCCGCAGACACGCTGCGCGATTCGCTGCGTGCCTTCGCCGACATGATCCCGGCCATCAAGCCCAAGCATGCCATCATGCGCGAGGCCGCCTTGCGCGGGTTCTCGACCGCAACGGACCTGGCCGACTACCTGGTGCGCCGTGGCCTGCCGTTCCGTGACTGCCACGAAATCGTGGGCCACGCGGTGAAGTACGGGGTCGATAGCGGCAAGGACCTGGCAGAGATGAGCCTGGAAGAGCTGCGTCAGTTCAGTGACCAGATCGAACAGGACGTATTCGCCGTTCTTACGCTGGAAGGCTCGGTAAATGCCCGTGATCACATCGGTGGTACGGCACCGGCACAGGTACGCGCAGCGGTGGCTCGCGGCAAGGCGTTGCTGGCTGCGCGCTAACGGCGCTGAGTGACGGGTTGAGAGCTAACCCTCCCTCGTCGCATGGGCAAAATACTGAGGTTGAAGGGGGCTTTGAAACAAGCCCCCATCTGGCCGGACTCGCCCGCTGTTTCAGCGCTTGTTGCGCATCATTTCAAGGAATGACGGCATTGCCGCTTCCTTGTCTGCCACGATTTTTGCCATGTGGGGGTTCTGCCCCATCTGCTCGAGCAGTGCCTTGGCCTGAGGGAAATCTTCAAGGAAGTCGATGTTGAGCACTTTCTTGCCTACGGCGCATGCCAGGTCGACCGAGAAGCAGAACATCAGGTCGGCCAGGGTCAATTGCTCGCCTGCCACGTAAGGCGCGAAACGCCCGTTGCGCTTGAGCGTGGCGAAACCTGCCAGAAGCTCGGTGCGTGCCTTTTCCTTGACCAATGGTTCCACGGGCATACCGAAGAAGGCTTCGGCATAGCAGGTGCGAGCAGGAAGCTCGATGTACAGCTCGATCTCCTTGACCAGTTCACGCACTTTCGCCTGCGCGTACGGGTCAGCGGGAAGCAGCGCCTTGCCGCCTTGGGTCTGCTCGATGTAGTCGAGGATCACCGTGGTTTCGCTGAGAAAGCCGTGCTCGGTCTGCAGTACCGGCACCTTGCCACGTGGGCTGACTTCCAGCACCTGAGGCGTCTGACCGCTGAAGAACAGGACTTCTTCGAAAGGCACGCCCTTTTCCAACAAGGCCAACTTGACCATGTTGTAGTAGTTGCTGACAGGGAATCCGTGGAGCTTGAGCATGGTTCGACAGCCTCCGGGCCGTATGGGGATGGCAGGGCTGTTATAGCCCGTTCGCCGTCGGCTGACCAGCGTCATGCACCCGGTCGATGACCAGGCATTGCCACCACGGACGTGGCAAACTGTAGCGCCCACCACAGGAGTAATCCCATGAGCGAGCCCACCGATATCGACAATGACGATGAAGCGTTTGCCGAAGCCACGCTGACGCAGGCCATCGAAAACCAGATCGAAAGCGGCGAGCCGGCTGCGGCGAAGGCTACGTTCAACAAGCTGACACTGGTCGGGTATGAGCGCGAGGATATCCTCAACCTGATGGCCCACGTATTGGCCTTCGAGATCGACAACATGCTGGCGCAGGATCGAGCCTTCGATAGCCAGTGGTATGAAAACGCCCTGCGCGCGCTGCCTGAACTGCCTCCTGAGATGGATCAAGGCGAGGACGAATAACACGGCTACACTCCAGATTCAGGCACCCCCCGCGGTGCCGCTATCCTCGTCTGGAAGTCAGGAGTCGCCATGTCCTTTTCACCCGAACTGATCGCTGAACTGGAAGTCCTCGCACTGTTCAACCTCGACAGCAGCCAGGAAGGCATCAAGATTCACAACACCGCATCCCCGACCCTCATCGCCGCCGCGCAGCGGCTGCACGAAAAAGGCCTGACCGATCAACCCGACGGTGGCTACCTGACCAGCCTGGGTCACGATGCGGTCGAAAGTGTTCAGTTGCTGCAGAATATTCTGAGGGCGCCCCAGCCGGCCTGACCTTGTGAGTGCGTGGGGCTGTGCTGCAGCCCCTGCCTTGCAGTGGCCTTGGAAGGCTCATTTACAAGCCATAAGCCCGCCACCTGGGCTGCGCTCGCCTCACCTGACCCTGTTCTCAAGACTTTTTACACAGACCCTATTTTCCCATCAGTGCTCGACGGGTCGCTTCCAACCGCCTCCAAGCGCCAGGAACACGCCAACCTGCCCCATTGCAACCTGGCTGTTCGCAGCCGCCAACTGCGCACGCATGTCGGTATAGGTCCGCGTCGCCTGCAAGTCCGCCAGGAACGACTCCCGCCCAGCCTGATAATACCGGTGCGTCTGGTCGGCCGCCTCCCGAGCTGACTTCTCGGCCTCGGCCAGTGCATCGCGCCGGTCCAGCAATGCGCTGTATTGGGCCAGCCGCGTCTGGGTTTCGCGTATGGCATTGAGCACTACGCCATCGAAATTCGCCAAGGCTGCCTGGGTGGACGCTTCGGCCATGCGAATGCGGGCCCGCGTGCCATCGGTGGGGATACTCCAGCTGACCTGCGGGCCGAAGCCCCAACGGTTGGTCGAAGGCTCGCCCAAATTGTCCAGGATGCCGATGGTCCCGACCTGCGCGCCGATGCTGATCTGTGGATAAAGCGCGCCGGTCGCCACACCGATATTGGCGGTAGCAGCAGCCAGTTGTCGCTCTGCCTGACGCACATCGGGGCGACGTTTGAGCAACGCGGCGCCATCGCCCACTGGCACTAGCTGAGTCAGCTGCGGAAGTTCGGCACAATCGGCAACGCCTGCTGGCAACTTCTGCACGGGGACCGCCAGCAATGCGGCCAGGGTATACAGGCCTGTCTCACGTTCGGCCTTGAATCGCGGCAGCTCGGCGCCCAACGACTTGAACTGGGTTTGCGACCGCGTCACCTGGGTTTCATCGCCACGCCCCGCATCGCGCAGGCGCTGGCTGAGCTTGACGCTTTGCGCCTGTAAATCGAGCGACTCACGGGCAATGTGGTATTCCTCGTTGGCCGAGCATACCTGGGTATAGGCCTTGACCACATCTGCCACCAGCGTGATCCGCGCCGTGTCCGCTGCGGCTTGGACTGCATCGGCACTGGCTTTGGCGGCCTCTGTGCCGCGCTTGAAAGTGCCCCACAGGTCGAACTGGTATGACGCGCTGATGATCGCCTCGCCGATGTTGGCCACAGGCACCTTTTCGGGCTGCAAGAAAGCCTCGCCAGACTCCTGCAGGCGCTGGGCGCCTAGCTTCACTCCACCGTCGAAGCCCCCTTGAGACTCAGCGATGTCGACCTGCGCGCGGGCCTTGGCGATGTTCGCTGCCGCAACGCGCAGTTCGGTATTGGCACTCAAGGCCTGGCGCACCAGCGCGTTCAACCGCGGGTCGTGATACAGCTGCCACCAATCCTCCGGCACCGGTGCCGACACTACGCTGTCGGCATCCTGGCGCAGGGGGCCGTTGAGGTCAGTGCGCTGTATTGCCGCCTCTTTGGGCAGCTCGTAGTCTGGCCCGACCGTCATGCACGCGCCAAGCGACAGGCATAGCCCTGCGAGCATCAGCCGTTTCATGGGTGCTGGCCCTCGACGATCGAGACAGTGGCGGTTCGCCCGGCAATCATGCGGAAATCCTGCGGGACTTCGTCAAAGGCGATCCGCACCGGAATCCGCTGGGCCAGCCGCACCCAGCTGAAGGCAGGGTTGACGTTGGGCAGCAGGTTGGTGCCGCTGCTGCGGTCGCGGTCCTCGATGCCGGCTGCAAAGCTTTCCACATGCCCGCGCAGGCGGGTGTTGTCGCCCATCACACGAATATCCACCACGTCCCCGATGTGAATGCCCCCCAGCTTGGTTTCCTCGAAGTAGCCATCGACGTGATAAGAGGCACTGTCGACCACCGACAGCACCGGTCGCCCCGCGGTTACGAACTCATGGTTGCGCGGCGCGCGATCGTTGAGGTAACCGTCCACGGGACTGCGCACCACCGAGCGATCAAGGTTCAACTGGGCACTGTCGACAGCCACCTGCGCCTCGCTGACCGCCGAGCGGGCGCGCGCTTGGCGCGACTGGCTTTCTTCGAGCTGTTCGGCCGCCACCAGATTGCCCAACTTGCGATTACGGTTCACCTCCCGCGAGGCCTGGGCCAAGGTTTCCTGGCGCTCGCCGAGCGTGGCCTTGGCCTGACGCAGCGCCAGGCTGAAACGGTCCTGGTCGATGGTGAACAGCACATCGCCGCGCTTGACGGTCTGGTTGTCACGCACCTCGACCTTCTGGATCAACCCGGACACGTCCGGGGCGATCTGGATCACATCGGCGCGAATGTGGCCATCGCGCGTCCAGGGTGCGAACAGGTAGTACACAACCATCTGCCAGACGAGTACGGCGGCAAATGTCACTACCAACAGGGTAAGGACCACACGGCCCAGGGTCAGCAAAGGTTTTTTCATGGCAGCATCAGGCTTCGACAGAAATGGTCCACCGCACCGAGCAGCACGGCGTAGAGGGCAACGTTGAACAATGCCCGGTGCCAGACCAGGCGATAGAAGTGCACACGCACCAGTACGGCGTGGACACCCAGAAACAGCAGGTAGGTTCCAATCATCATTACCAGCAGCGTGGGCAGGAATACCCCACTGATATCCAGTTCACCGATCACAGGGGCGCTCCATCCAGGCCAGACGGCAGTTGCAGTTGTTCCGCAGGCTCGAGCATGACCTCGACACCCGGCAGCAGTGCCAGGCGCAGGCCAGCCAGTGCATGCAACAAATGCGGGCGGGCGTCGAGGCGTTCGCAGGGTTCATCGAGACTGAGCGCCAGTCGGGCCCTTTCCATGTTGCGCAAGAGTGCAGGTGGCGCGTGCAGCCGCTCACCGGCGCGCAGGCAGGCCGCGTAATGGGCACCCACTTCAGCGATCACCAGGGTCAGTCGCTCACGGGCAACCTGACCGGCGCGCGGCATGTACGCCAGCAAGTCGAGCAGGTTCAGCCCCACACGCAAGTCCCGTAGCGCCACGCTGCTGTCCTGGCCGGTTTGCGACAGACGCGGCAAATGCTGCATCAAGCGATCGAGCATTTTTACACCCACCTTGCGATGCTCGGCCAAGGTCGCGTACTCGGTCACCTCGACGATGTCGCGCCAGGCGAAACGGGTCATGCGTTTGGCAGCCAGCTCCACACCAAAGGGGCGCATGACCAAGGTCCAGATGAACGCGAAGAGCAGGCCAACCGGGCCGGCGAGGTTGGAATTGAGGAAGGTGAAGAAATCGGCGTCGTAAGCACCCTGGATGCTGATGAAGGTCGAGGTGTTGACGATAGTTAGCAATGTCCCCAGGTAGAAGCGCGGCTGTACCGTCAACGTACCGATGCAGATGAAAGGCACGGCGAAGGCCAGTACCAGCATCGGGAAGTCATGCAGGTTGGGCAGCACGAGGAACAGGTACAGGCTCGAGAAAATGACCGACAGCAGGGTCCAGAAGAAGAAGCGGTAGATCTGTGGGGCCGGGTCGTCCATCGCGGCGAAGAAGCTGCACGACACAGCCGCCAGGATCACCGCACTGGCGCCGTCATTCCAGCCCAGGCCGATCCACAGGCCGCAGGCAACGATGATGGCCAGGACGGTGGAGGTGACCGAGTAGAGCATCAGGCCCCGGTCGAAGAATGGCCGCAAGCGCGCCAGGCGCCAGTGGCGGTAAACGGCGCGCCAGGGTGTGGCGTCATCGGTGCGCAGGGCATGCTGCAAGGTACAGCAGTCCTGCCACAGATCTACCCATTCGGTGAGCCGGTAGAGCGCGTTGGACAGCAACAGCTCGGCACGCTGGTCCAGTGCAGCCGCATCCGGCCGCAGCTCGTCGATCCTTTGGTGCAAGGCTGCCCACTGCTGGACAGAAGGGCTTTCTGCCGTGCCCTTGAGCCATTCACGGGCTGCATCGAGCACAGGCAGGATCTGTTCGAATTGCTGCGCAGCGCGCCCTTGCAAGGCCGTCAATGCGTCGTCCAGCGCATCAATGACCGGCAGTAGGTGAATCATGCGCCCACGCAGCTCACGGGCGTTTTTCAAGGTATGAGGCCCGGTCCCTTCATGGCCGAGCTGGCCGATCATCAACTCCAGTGAGTTGAAGGTCGCCACCATCGCCCCGCGCATACCTCCGACATCGACCGTGCTCTGCTGCCGGACCAGATAGCTGTCGCTATAGCGAATGGCCTCGTTGAACCAGTTACCGGTTGCCCCCACTACCACGGGCGCCAGCCGCCGCGGCCAGAAAATGGCCCCGACCACGGCTGCGCAGACGATCCCCAGGCAAATTTCCTGAGCCCGCGAGGAAGCCACGTCGAACACGGCCAACGGGTTGTCGACCACTGCCAGGGCGATCATCGGCAAGGTGTACCCGGCCAGCATGAACACGTAGTTGTTGGCCGTACGCACGTTCAGAGAAAGGAACAGCAACGTCCCCGTCCACAGGGCCACGGCGATGCTCAGCAGCAGCGGCGACTGCACCAGGGGCGGCACCAACAGCACTGCCCCAGCGGCACCCAGCAAGGTACCCAGGGCGCGGTACAACGCTTTGGAGCTGGTAGGCCCCAGGAAGGGGCTGGAAACGATGTAGACGGTCGCCATGGCCCAGTACGGACGCGGCAACTGCATGAGCAGGGCGATATACAGCGCAATCATCGAGGCGGCGAAGGTGCGCACGCCGTAGAACCAATCGCGAGCCGGCGGTACCGAGCTGAAGAAGCCGTTCATGCGACCCCGCCCGTGCTGCCCAGCCCGGCTGCTTCGAATGCGCGCAGTACACGCAGGGTGGCCTGCAGGTCCTCTGGATCGAGACGACTCAGCACATCACCCCGCACCCTTACCAGCTCCGCCTCGATGGCCTCGGCCAGCGCGCGCCCTTCAACCGTGAGGCTCAGGGCCTTGGCGCGCCTGTCCAGTGGATCCTCGCTACGCAACACCAACCCGGCCTTGCACAGCTGGTCGAGCAAGCGCACCAGGGACGGGCTTTCCAGCCCAGCCGCCTGGGCGACGGCCACCTGGTGCACGCCATCGCCCAGGCGCACGATCATCAGCAGTGGCGCGGCACAGGCTTCGGAAATGCCATAGGCAGTCAGTGCCACGTGGCAGATGCGGCGCCAGTGGCGGGCGGCAACGACCAGGCCGCTGCTGACCTGTAGACGCAGAAGATCAAGGGACATGAAAACCACATATATTCATAGTTTGCTAACTATCAATATACGCCGGGTGCTCCCCCTTCCGTCAACAGGGGGCGACGAAGCGCCTGCATGAAATCTTGTTTACAGTGCAAAGCTCGCAGCTAACTGCACCAACGCTTCAGGGCTGAACCTGGTCTTCCAGCTTCATGGTCAGGGCCAAGGTACTGCCCATCTGCACGGCGCGGTCGCGCCATTGCTGATACCGCTCCTGATCGCGTCGACTGAAGTGCACGGCCAGTTCTTCCGCTGCCTGCACCACACCCGCAGCGGCCGCCAGTTCGAGCCAGTACAACGCCGGCTTGAGCTCCGGTTGCACATGCAGACCGTGAATCAGCCGGTAGCCAACCTCAAAGCGACAGCGTGCCTCACCCTGCTCGGCACCTTGCAGGAACCATCGGTAGGCAAGCTGTGGATCGACTTGCCATTGAATCCGGGCATCACACACTTCTTCTTCGTACAAGTCTCCCAGCGCAGCGGCCGCATGCGACATGCCCCGCTCGAACGCCTGGCGGTAGCATTCGGCGGCCTGGGTGTAGGAACGGTCGACACCTTTGCCGAAGTAGTGCTGCTGCCCCAGGTTGAACCAGGCCACGGCACTGCCCTGCAACGCCGCCATGCGCAGCAGGTGCCCGGCCAGCACGGTATCAGCACGCCAGTACTTGCCATTGAGCCAGATCCAACCAAGGTCGTTCAGCGCCGCGACGTTCCCTTGCAGGGCTTGCAGGCGCAGATCCTGGTAGACCGCTTGCAGGTCACTGGCTTCGTCCAGACGGCTGACCAGCATCGTCCGTTGACTGGGCATGCCGACACCTGCAAACAGCCGCTGGCGTCGGGCAACGGCGGGAGGAACGATCACCTGTGCCGGAAGCAGGCGGGCGAGCAGCGAATGGATATTGCCGACAGCAGACATGTTCATCCTCATTGAACGATGCACAACCTCAACCTTCGGCTGTGATGAGGCGTGATTCTGCGCAACAGGACGTCAAAACCTGTCGCGAACGATTCGGTGGCAGGCAACCAACCGTCACTTACTTGATCTGAGCGGTCCGTGGCCAATTGCCATGCCCCTCGCGTGCCGCCATCCTAGAGCGGCAAGCCTAGACAAGGACGTTACCTTTTGCCGTTCGCCACCACTCGCGCCACCCTCAGCCGTCAGTGGGCGCTGCTGCGCCAGCTACCGGGCCGTTCTCCAGGGCTCACCAGTTCCGAACTGGCTTGTCGGCTACGAGACCTGGGCTTTACCGTCAGCAAGCGCACCGTGGAGCGCGACCTCAATGACCTGTCGCTGATCTTTCCGCTGGAGCGCAATGACAAGAGCATCCCCTACGGGTGGCACTGGGCGGCCGGCGTGGTGAACGAGCTACGCGGCACCACCGATCTGCTGGCACACCTCAAAGGAGAGGCGCTGCAAGCGCCACCGGGCGAAGGCATCGAATTGGTGGCACGCATCAGCGATCCACTGGCGCGCCAGCTCAGGGAGGCCCCACTGAGCAGCGACATGCAGTTGACCGCCCATGACCAAGGGCATCGGCTGCGGGCCACGGTGAGCGATGGGAGCTCGTTGCGCTGGTGGCTATTGAGCCGTGGGGATGAGCTGGTGGTCGAGCAGCCTGCGCAGTTGCGCGAAGAGATCGGCAAGATTCTCAGCAACGCCGCAGCCCAGTATCAAACGCCATGATCAGGGACGCGCTCACTGGCCTTGGCCAATGGCCCGCGTCGGCGCCTGCCTGTTCAGCGCTGCATGCCCCAACGCTTGACCGTCAGGCGCTCCAGCGTGTTGAAGACAATCCCCTCAACCAGCAGCCCGATCAGGATGACCACCGCAAGGCCTGCGAACACCTTGTCGGTATAGAGTTCGTTGCGGTTCTGAAAGATGTACCAACCCAGGCCACCTTTGCCGCTGCTGGCGCCAAAGACCAGTTCCGCGGCGATCAACGTGCGCCAGGCGAACGCCCAGCCGATCTTGAGCCCGGACAGAATCGAGGGCAACGCCGCCGGCACCAGGATGTGCATCACCAGCCGTAGCCCTTTGAGGCCGTAGTTGCGCCCGGCCATGCGCAGGGTGTCGGAAACGCCCTGGAATCCTGCATAGGTATTGAGCGCCAGGGCCCAGAGTACCGAATGCACCAGGACGAAGATCAAGCTGTTTTCGCCTAGCCCGAACCACAGCAATGCCAATGGCAACAGGGCGATGGCAGGCAGGGGGTTGAACATGGAGGTCAAAGTGCCAAGCAAGTCGCGCCCAAGCTGGGTCGAGACAGCCAAGCTGGTGAGACCAAAAGCCAGGATGATGCCCAGCAGGTAGCCCTTGAGCAGGATCACCAGCGACACGCCGACCTTGGCCGGCAACTCTCCACTGACCAGGCCTTCCCAAAACGCGGCAGCGGTCTGGAGGAAGGTCGGTAGCAGCAGGTCGTTGTCCTGGTAACGGGCGACGGCTTCCCACACCACGGCGATGACCACCAGGATGACGGCCTTGCGCAGCCAGCCGTGCTGCCAGAGGCGCTGAGTCAACGACAGGTCGCGTTCCACAGGCACACTGAGCAAGGGCTCTAGCTGCACCTCGTATTCCTGGCGCACAGAGGTTGTGGTCATGGCTCAAACTCCTGATCAGTAGGCAATGCGGATGTCATTGAAACCAATATCGTCGACCTGCGCGGGGCCAGCAGCTTCATCGAACAACAAGCGGTGTATGTGCCGGGCACTGGCCTGGAAATCGCTGCCACCCAGGCTGCCCAAGTCATATTGGTGGCTGTGCACCTCGGCGCGTACCCGGCCGGGGTGAGGTGAGAGCAGCAAGATGCGGTTGCCCACGACCAAGGCCTCCTCGATAGAGTGGGTGACGAACAGCAGGGTGAAGCGCACTTCCTCCCAGAGCAGCAGCAATTCTTCCTGCATCTTGCGCCGGGTAAGTGCATCGAGTGCGGCAAAGGGTTCGTCCATCAGCAATATCTTCGGCTGCGTGGCCAAGGCCCTGGCGATCGCCACGCGCGCCTTCATACCGCCCGACAGCGTATGCGGGTAGGCATCGGCGAAAGCTGCAAGGCCGACTTTATCCAAGTAGTGAAGCGCCCGGTCTTCGGCCTCGGCCCGCTTCAATTGGCCCGATACCAACAGCGGAAACATGACGTTGTGCTTCACCGTCTTCCAAGGTGGCAACTGGTCGAACTCCTGGAACACCACGATTCGGTCCGGCCCCGGGCCGCTGACGGGCTGCCCCTGAAGCAGGATCTGCCCTTCACAGGGTTCGATGAAGCCAGCCACGGCCTTGAGCAAGGTTGACTTGCCGCAACCCGAAGGCCCCAGTAGGACGAAGCGATCTGCCTGATCCACCTCGAAACTGACCTGATGGGTCGCGCGCACCACCCGTCGCCGGGTGCGGTACTCGAGGGTGAGGCCCTGCACGTTCAGCAACGGCGGTGCTGTGGGGTGGATCAAGGTGCTGACCGTGTGGCCTGGCAATGGCGCAGTCATGACTCAGCTCCCCTGCAACGGGCGTTCATCCTGGAAGAAATAATCCTTCCATGACACTGGCTTGTGCTTGATCGCGCCGACCCTGTAGAGGAATTCGGCGAGCTTGTAGGTGTTCTTTGGCGTGACGGTGAATTCGTATCGAGGGTTGTCGATCAGCTTGATGAGGCTTGCGCGGTCGATCTTGGCGTTGGTCACCCGGATGTAGGTATCGGCGGCTGCCGCCTTGTCGTTCTGGGCGAATGTGGCCGCTTCGGCAATGGCATCGACGAAGGCTTTGTACGTCTTGGGGTTGTCCTTGCGGAATTTTTCGGTGGCGAACAGCAGCGTGGGGGAATTCGGTCCGAGCAGGTCGTAGCTGTCGAGCACGATGTGCACGTTCTTGTTGGCCAGTGCCTGGTCCTGGAACGGCGGGTTGGAGAAATGCCCGTTGAGTTCGGTACCGCCTGCCAGCAAGGCGGCCGTAGCATCGGGATGAGGAACAGCCAGGGTGTACTTGTCCAGCCGGTTGTACTGCTGATCTCCCCATTGCTGCGCCGCAGCGTATTGCAGCAGGCGCGACTGCACCGACACCCCCACCGCCGGCACGGCGATGCGGTCCTTTTCGGACAGATCCGCAATGGTCTTCACAGCCGGATTGCTACTGACCAGGTAATACGGGAAGTTGCCCAGCGAAGCCACAGCCTTGACGTTCTGTCGCCCTCGGGTGCGATCCCAGACGGTGAGCAGCGGACCTACGCCAGCGCCTGCGATATCCACGGAGCCGGATAGCAACGCGTCGTTGATGGCCGAGCCACCGGAAAGCTGTGCCCACTCGACGTCGATGTCGATGCCCTGCGCTTTGCCATGCTTTTCGATCAGGTGCTGATCACGCACCACATTGAGCAGCAGGTAGACAATCCCGAACTGTTCGGCGATGCGGATCTTGCCTTCTGCCTGGGCGGCGGTGGGGGCCGTCAGGCTGCCAATGATGAGGCTTGCGCCCAGCCCGATGCTTGCCGCCAGGCGGCTGATGGATTTGCGCATGATGGAATCCTTTTCGTCAGAACGGGGCATCGCCCTGGATGGTGGTGCGGTAGAGCTTGCGCCGCAGGTGCGCAGGGCAACCGGCAGCCAGGTGGATCAGAGAGCGGTTGTCCCAGAACACCAGGTCGTGGGGCTCCCATTGATGGCGATAGACGTTGTCATCCTGCACGCTCAAGGCATACAGCTGCTGCAGGACATCCCGGCTTTCGTCTTCCGGCAGGCCGACGATGCGGGTGGTGAAACCTTCACTGACGAACAAGGCCTGACGCCCGGTCTCAGGGTGGGTGCGCACGACGGGGTGGACCACTTCCTGCACCTGGGCCAGTTGCTCGGCTGTCAGTGCAGGGCGCCAATTACCTTCGAATCGGGTTTCGGCATAGCGGGCGGTGTAGGAATGAGCGGCATTGCGCCCGGCTACCAGCGTGCGCAGCGCAGCGGGTACTG
The DNA here is from genome assembly GCF_000730565.1 of Pseudomonas fulva NBRC 16637 = DSM 17717. Classification (GTDB taxonomy): domain Bacteria; phylum Pseudomonadota; class Gammaproteobacteria; order Pseudomonadales; family Pseudomonadaceae; genus Aquipseudomonas; species Aquipseudomonas fulva. The sequence goes on from NZ_BBIQ01000015.1 coordinate 109,832, forward strand.
CGTCCCAGGCCTTGTGCATGTCGGCGAACAACGTGTCCCCGCCTTCGTCAGGGAGTTCCTGGGCGTGTAGCATCGAGCCCAAGCTGGGCAGTGCCTTATAGGAAAGGTCCGAGTGCCAGAATTTGCCAGCATCGCCCAGGCCGATGTTTTGGCCGTTCTCGATGATGTTGGAAACAATCAGGATTTCAGGATGCCCCTCAAGCAGGAACTGCTTGAGCACATGAATCTGCAGTTCGCCAAAACGGCGGCTGAAGGCGATCTGGTGCTCAGGCGTGATGCGCTGATCGCGAAAAACCAGCACATGATGATCGAGGTGGGCACGGTGAATCCGCGCGAAGTCCTGAGCATTGAGCGGCCTGGAAAGGTCGAGGCCGACGATTTCGGCGCCGACGGCGCCGGCGAACGGGTGGACATCAAAATGTTGTGACGGCGCGCTATCGATGAGCGACAGGGCGTTCAAGGCGGCTGGCATGTTTCACTCCCACGCAGTGCGCGACTTCATGACGCGCGACGATCGGAAACGCACGGGGACTCCCGTGTGGGTTCGAGTCGTGCGGCGCATCGATTGGTCGACGGGTACGCAGTGGAGTGAACTATAAGGTCATAAGAACTATATTTTAAATACCTTTAAAGCATAACCATAGTTCGGTCGGTGCCTGAGCTCGGCGTCAGATCAGGCCACCCTCTTCTTCTTCCTCTATCAGGTTATTGAGGCTGCTCAGCGCTTTGCGCGCTGTCGAACGGTTCAGGAGTTTGGCCTGGGCGCCCGGTGGCAGGTCAGTGATCTTGAACACGCCTTTGGCGGTCAGGACATCGATCAAGTCTTCAAGCACCCGGATCATGTCCAAGTCGCTTTGCTTGAGCTGATTGAGGCTATTTTCCACGACGTCATCGGCAAACCATTCCTGAATGTCGGCATGGTCGGCCGGAAGCATTTCGGTAAATTCGTCGAACGCAGCAGCTTCCACTCGCTGCAACTGGCCAGCGGCGTCGCGTTGCACGTAGAACATGGCGATGTCCCTCGTCACATGGATTCCTTCAGGGTAGACAGCAGCATAGGCAAAAAGCGCCGCACGCGTGGGTGCGGCGCGAAAGTATGCGCTGTGGGAGTGCGTGGCGGAAGGCCTGCCCAGGCAGTTGCGCCAGGTCAAGGCACACCGGGACAACCTGTTACGGTTGCCCCGGTCATGGACCGTCAGCTGTCTTTGTTGTGGATGATGATGGTCGGGTCGGCACCGCTGATCAACGAGTTGATCGTCTGGTTGGACCAGTTCACACCTTCCAGCTTGATGGTGACGTCAGCATTGGCCAGCCCGCCATCGGTGTTGAGCTTGCCTTCGCTGCTGACCTGCAACGTCGTGGTGCCCTCCACCGTCGACAGCTTGAGGTAGTTGTCGATGGTGCTGCCTTTCTCGCCTTGCAACAGGTCCTTGAGGTCGATGCGGTCACCTTCGGAGCGGTTGAAGTCCTTGATGACGTCATTGCCATAATCGCCGGCCTTCCAGACGAAGGTATCGGCACCGCTGCCGCCGATCAGGATGTCGTTACCCGGACCGCCGATGAGGGTGTCGTTGCCTGAGCCACCCAACAGGATGTCATTGCCTTTGCCGCCATCGAGGATGTCGTTGCCGCCCTGACCGAACAGGATGTCGTTGCCGTTGCCGCCCGAGAGGATGTCGTTGCCGCCGTTAGGCCCGGAGATATCGAACTCGGTGTAGTGCTCGGAGATGTACTGGTGCATCGCCTTGCTGTCCACCGCGCTGGCATCGACACCGGTTTTCATCGCCACATAATTCTGCAGCGCTTCGATACCGTTACCCGCTACCGACGGCATGGTGATCACGTCGCCGAACAGGATGTCGTTGCCGTCGCCACCATTGACGGTGTCACTACCAGGCTGGATGGCCTCGGTGTGACCCAGGATGGCGTTTGCCAGGTTGGAGGCATCGATGTTGCTCTGCGGATTGCCATCGGAGTCGTACGGCTTGAGGTCATTGGTGTTGACGCCGCTGCCGATGCCGATCGCCTCGATGGTAGGCGACAACCCTTTGAGCAACGCGAACGCGCTCTGGGAGTTGGTAATCGTGTCGGCATCGGCGTAGCTGCCCTGACCTGCCAGGCTAGACAGCTCATAGGTGCCGTCGCCTTGGGCGTGCAGTGTGCCTGCCAACGTCTGGGTCGAGCTCCAGAATCCGTACCGGGTAACCGTCAGGTTCCCCGCGCTGTCGATGTTCAGGACGTTGCTGCTGTCCAGGTAGACGTTCACGGTCTGGCCGAGCTTGTAGTTAATCGACGACAGATACGCATCCATCATGATGCCCTTGCTGCTGAGCAGCGTCGGGTTAACACGCTCACCGGTCTGGTAATACGTTGGCTCGCCGTCGGTGATGAAGAACGTCTGATTGTTGCCGGTAACGCCGGAATCCTTGAGGTTCTGGAACCAGTTGGCCGTCGTCTTGAAGGCGTCCTCGTAGTTGGTGCCACCTTTGGCCGTCATGGCCGTCAGGGCATTCTTCAGCGTCTGCAGGGCATTGCTGTCGGACAGGTTCACCGCCACGGTGGATTTCACCTGGGTAGCGAAGTCCACCAGCAACACGTTGACCGTGCCGGACGTTGCCCCTTTGACGCTGTTGGACAGCGTGGTGAAGACCGACTGCAGTGCTTTCTGCGCAGGGTCCACGGAGTCCTTCATGCTGCCCGAGGTGTCCACGATGAACGCCAGGTTGTAGTTCTGACCTGGGACCACATGCAGGCCGCTGATGTCGGCGACGATGATCTCGTTGGCGCCCGTTCCGGTGAACGTGTCGCTGTCGGCCGTGAGGTTGGTTGCCGAGTAGGTATCGGGGTACACCGTGACCTTGATCGTACCTTCGTTGACTGCCTTGCTGCCGCCCACGCTCTCCGTGGAGGTCGAGGTGACCTTCACGTCGAACTGGCCCTGGTAGTAGGCCGGTGGCTTGACGGTCAGGCTGCCCAACTTCCAACCGGTCACATCGACGCCGCTGGCGCCGACGGTAGCGGTATGGCCAGCGCCGTCACTGACCACCGACCCTGCCGGCATGCCGGACAGCTTGACGTTCAGCGTCTCGGAACCATCGGTATCGGTCAGGGCGGTCGAAATACCGACCAGTTTCACCGTACCGTTCTCTGGGCCTTCGTTGAGCTTGTAGCCATCGTAGTAGGTTTGACCATTGACCGTGTGCGCGTCGGACACGCTCAGGCCAGCGTTGGCCATCTCGGTCACGTTCTGGTACATGCGAATGTTCGCGCTGCTCAGATCCGTCACGCCGCCAGAGCCCACCTGAATGTTCAGGTCATAACTGCCCGGGCCGGACTGGTTGGCGTGGTAAACCTCGATCGGGTAGTAGCCGGTCGCCGTAGGCGTGAACGACCCCGTCACCTGGCCGCCGCCACCCCACGTGGCCGTGACCACGGTCTTGCCACCGATATTGACCAGGAAGCTGTCGTCGGCAGTACCACTGAAGGTGTAGGTCTTGCCTGCTTCCAGGTAGATCAGGCCGGAGGTCTTCGAACCGCTGCCCCCATTCACGCTGCCGTCGGACTGGACGTTGGTGGTAGTGCCGCTGGAGGTGGCGCTGCCGGAGTTGGCAAAGACCGTCTTGAGTGCATCACCGGTGATGCCATTGCCGTTGGTGCCCAGGTCCTTCAGGGTGGTCCACACTTCCTTGGTCAGGCCTTTGGACACCACATCGGCACTGCCGATGGCCAGGGTCGGCATGTCGGCCACCGGGCTGATATCGACCTTCATGGTCGTCTCGGTGCCCAGGTTGGTCCCGTCGTTGGGCTTGTACTTGAACTGCGCGTAGTCGGCCTGTTGGTTGCCCACGCCGGTGCCACCGTAGCCGTCAGCGCCAGACTGGTTTAGCAGCGGCACGAACTTCAGCTTGCTGGCGGCGATATCGGCCTGGCTGATCACCTGGCCGACGGTAACGTTGGTCCAGCTGCTGCCGTTGAAGTACTTGAGGCTGCCTGCAGCCGGCAGCGAGGTGATGGTCACGGCCAGACCGGTGTTGCCATCCGGGTCGGTGACCTTGAAGTCCCCCCAGGCGAATACGTAGTCGGTGTCTTCCACGCCATACACGGCACCGCCTGGGGAAACCGGCAGGTTGTCGTTGTCGAGGATGGCGGTGGTGACGCTGCCTTTGCTGCCGTTTACCTGCAAGTTCTCGAAGTTGCCACCGGTGGCGTTTTCGATCTTGACCGTGAAGTTCTCGGTGCCTTCGACCAATTTGTCGTCGATCGTCGGCACATCGAAGGTCACGCCGGAGCTGTTGGCCGGAATCTTCACGGTAGTGACACCCGTGAAGTCCTCACCGTTCTTGGCCGTGCCCGAGTAGCTGAGGGTGACGGTCACTTCGGACTGGGATGGATTGCTCAACGTCAGGGTGTAATGCGCCGTCTCGCCTTCGGTCAGCGAAGTGGTGCCACTGATGCCTACGGTGGTCACGTCACCCTGGCCACTCGGCTCGTCGGTCACGGTAGTGGTTACGGCAGTCTTGCTGCCCACCAGGCTTTCGAACTGCTTGTCACCAGCAACGCTGATGTCGGTGATCGCCTTGGTGATCGCAGGCTGCCCACCGACGTACACGTCGTCCGGCGCATTGATGCTGACCGTACCGCTGGCAGAACCCGCCGCGATGAACACTTGCGTGCCACCGGTCAGGGTCACGGTCACACCGCCGTGGCCTGTCACAGGCAGGCTGGTGTCTTCACTGACCAGCGTCACGGTGTAGGTGATCTTGCCACCCTCGACGACGGTGGTGTTATCCACAGCCAGCACAGCAGTCACCTTGCTGATGGTGTCGGTGATGTTGACCGAGGCAGGCGCGCCCAGCACCAGGTTCTCGAACTTGGCGTTCGGCACTTCGGCTTTGGCGATGCCGATCTCCAGCTTGCCCTCGTCCTTGAACACGTCATCGCCCTGAGCTGGCGCGACATAGGACTTGCTGGTCTCCCCGGCCTTGAACACAACGGTGGCGTTGTTGCTCAGGGTGACGGTGAGGTCCTTGTCCAACACGCGGTTCAAGGTCAGGGTGAACAGAGGCGGCGTGGCTTCATTGACCGAGGTTTGGTTGGCCACGATGTTGACCAGTACCAGGTCACCCTGGCCGGCCGGCTCATCGGTCACCGCCGTGGTGACGGTGGTCTTGCTCGCCACCAGGTTTTCGAACTGCTTGTCACCGGCCACGGTGATGTCCGTAATGGCCTTGGTGATCG
>NZ_BBIQ01000014.1 GCF_000730565.1 Pseudomonas fulva NBRC 16637 = DSM 17717
GGGGCTACCCATAGCTATTGCAGCTGAAGACGTGATTTGAGCTGTAAGACCTCGCCTACCATCTGAACCGTAGAATCCTACCGACCTATCAGAAACGCCCGACTGTATCCGGTTAACGAAAGCCGGCTCTACTGGCTTCCTTCTAAACGATCAAAGAGGGAAGGCATCATGGCCGCATTCAGCCCGGCACGCATTGCAGTCATCCAGTTCGCCCCTCAGGTCGGGCTTGAACATTGCGCTGGTAACCTCGCCAAGAGCGTGGCATTGGCACGCAGCGCCGCGCGTGCTGGAGCCAACCTCATTGTGCTGCCCGAACTCACCAACACGGGCTACACCTTTGTGTCGCGAGCAGAAGCATATGCTCACGCCGAGACGCTTGAGCACGGCCCCAGCGTGCAGGTTTGGGCCGACCTGGCCGAGCAATATCAGATCTACCTGGCTGCCGGGTTCGTCGAACAGGATGGATTTAAACTGTATGACAGTGCGGTGCTGTTCGGCCCGAGCGGTTTGCTCGGGCATTACCGCAAGGCTCACTTGGGAGCCCAGGAAAACCTGTGGTGTACCCCAGGTAACTCGGGCTTTCCAGTATTCCAAACATCGATAGGCCGCATTGGTCTTTTGATCGGTTGTGATATCTGGTTCCCGGAAGTGCCCCGGGTGCTGTCAGCCCAAGGGGCCGATCTGATCTGCAGCCTCAATAACTGGGTCTGGACGCCACCCCCGCTATTCGATCAGACAGACCGGTGCATGGCCAATTACCTGACTATGACGGCCGCTCACGTCAATAACGTCTGCATCGCCGCTGCCAATCGTATCGGGAACGAGCGAGGTAAGCGGTTTCTGGGATGTTCGCTGATTGCTGGAACCAACGGCTGGCCTATCGGCGAGGTGGCAAGTGCAGAGGAGCAGACCACCGTCTTCGCCGATATAGACCTGAGCAGTGCTCGCTCGGCCGCTTGCAACGCCTTGAATGGCGTACCCCGCGATCGACGTACAGATCTTTACGACGTAGCCCTCGGTTATCGCCTGCATGAGGCCATACCACGTTAAGGAGTTGAGCACGCCATTCAGGCAGACCTATATGATGCGTATGTGGCGCGCAGGCGCTGTGCACGAGGTCTTTATGTTAGGGTGCACGGACATCTGACTGCCAGGACCCTACTGCATGTTCTTACCGCTTACCGAAAAAGAGCTCAATCGCCTCGAAGACATGTTGATCGTCTACGGCAATGATTACTCGGTCATCAATCTGGCAGAGCTCAACGGGTTCTTCACCGCCCTGGCCAGCTCACCCAATACCGTCCAGCCTATGGAATGGCTGCCAGCAGTAGCCGGCGGTCATGTTCCCAAGTTCAAGAAGCCGGCTGACGAAGAGGCCTATACGGCATTGATGCTGCGCTACGCCAGTCAGGTGGCCGAAGACCTGGAAGACAATGTCGATGGTTTCCAGCCGCTTTTCGAGCAAGGCGAGGGCGACCAGGGGACCGAAGTCGTCATGGAGGAGTGGTGCTTTGGCTACATGCGTGGCACCCAAGTCGCGGGTTGGGCTGCTCTGCCTCCAGAACAGGATGCGCTGCTCAAGACCATCTCGCTGCATGGGCTGGAAGATAACGTCGAGTTATTGGACCAGATGTCCGAACAGGATATCCAGCAGTGCGTGCCCCACGTCATCGATGCCGTTCGCCAGCTTTACCGATTTCATTCACAGCAGCGGTAAGGCAATGAGAGTTGTTGTTCAAGCACGGTAACGACAACGCCATACTTACCCTGTCCGAGCTGGACGGCTTCATGAACGCGCTGTGCAGCACACCGCGCGTTGTACCCCCAAGCGAATGGCTACCCGTGGTAGGTGGGGAAAGCTGCCTCATTTCAAAAGCAAGGCGCAGAGCCAGCGTTATTTTGATCTACTCATCAAGTTCCACAACCGTGTGTTGCAGATGCTTGCGCAGGCAACCGATGAACTTGAACTGCTATTCGAAGTACGAGAACTTCCAGACGGCGATGTCGTGGTTCTCAAGGACTGGTGCTTTGGCTACATGAAAGGGGTAGAAGTAGGTCAGTGGCCGCCTTTGCCTGCTGGGCTTCGACATCACTTCGATGCAATCGCGCTCCATGGCGAGGAGAAGAGTTTTCCATTGCTCGATAAGATGAGCTCTGAGGAACATCAAGCCACAGTTCCCCGCGTCGTAGAGGCTGTGCACCGGCTCTATCTCCACAACCGTCATTCCTGAAACACAAGCCCTTGCAGTCACTGCCGCACAGAGCTTGGTACATACGTGTGTCCGGTCACTGCATCACCCTTTATAGCCAGCGCTACACAGGCCAATTGTTTCGACCAGCGAAATTGAGGCTTGCTCCAGGCGCTGATTCTGCTCCTGCACCGATACATGCAGTATGGCTCTACCAGCGCTATGCCGGCGCTGATCAGGAGCCATGCCGATGTCCACCCCAATAAAGCTCTACAACTTCCCCAAGTCCGGTCACGCGCACCGCATCGAGCTCATGCTTTCCCTGCTTGGGTTGCCAACCCAACTGGTTTTCGTTGACCTGGCAGCAGGCGCACACAAGCAACCCGAGTTCCTGGCCCTCAACCCTTTCGGCCAGGTGCCGGTGATCGATGACAACGGCACGGTGATCGCTGATTCCAACGCCATCCTGGTGTACCTGGCCAAGAAATATGACAGCGGCGCATGGCTGCCCGAAGATCCGGTGGCAGCCGCTGCCGTGCAACGCTGGTTGTCGGTGGCTGCCGGCCCGCTGGCCTTCGGTCCGGCCGCCGCGCGCCTGGTGACCGTGTTTGGTGCGGCATTCGATACCGACGAGGTCATTGCACGCGCCCATGGGCTGCTCAAGGTGATCGATACCGAACTGGCCAAAAGACCGTTCCTGGTAGGTCATACGCCAACCATCGCCGATATCGCCAACTACTCGTACATCGCCCACGCACCTGAAGGCAATGTGTCGCTGGAGCCCTATGCCAATGTGCGCGACTGGCTGATGCGAATCGAAGCGTTGCCCGGCTTCGTGGCCATGCCACGTACCCAGATCGGGCTGCAGACCAACGCCTGACACCGTACCGCCCCCGAGGACGTCGCCATGCAGCACATACACGACCATCGCCCATCGCCCTGGCACCCAGGCGAGAAAACCCTGCAGGAAAAGGTGGGTGTAGCAGCGCGCATGGAGGCGGTGGGGCATAAGGTCATTCGCGACTACATGCCCGATCAGCACCGCGCCTTCTACCACCAGCTGCCGTTCATTGTTGCCGCCAGCGTGGACGCGCAGGGCCGTCCGTGGGCGACCTTGCTGGAGGGGCCGGAAGGTTTCATCCGCTCGCCCCATCCTCGTGAGCTGACAATCGATATCCAACCGCCAGCCGACGATCCGGCGACGCCAGGGCTGGCCGCCGGGCAGGCAGTCGGCCTGTTGGGCATCGAACTGCACACCCGTCGGCGCAACCGTCTCAACGGCCGCATCCACCAGGCCACCCATGAGCAGTTGCAGGTGACTGTGGCTCAGTCATTCGGCAACTGCCCGCAATACATCCAACGGCGCGACTACACCCGGGTCGCGCAAATGCCCCAAGGGCGTATCGATTCCACAGCGCTGGATGCCGATGCCGTCAGTCTGATTCAGGCAGCCGATACCTTCTTCGTCGCCAGTTATGTCGAGCACGCCGACGGCCAGCGAGCGGTGGACGTCTCCCACCGCGGCGGACGACCTGGGTTCGTCAGGGTTGAAGGCAGTCTCCTGACCATCCCCGACTACGCCGGGAACCTGCACTTCAATACTTTGGGCAACCTGCTGGCAAACCCCCGTGCTGGGCTGCTGTTCATCGACTTCAGCAATGGCAACGTGCTGCAACTGTATGGGCGTGCCAAGCTGCTGCTGGACAGCCCCGACATCCCATTGTTCGAGGGCGCCGAGCGCCTCTGGACGCTGGAGGTCGAGCATGTGGTATGGCGTCCGGGCGCAGTTGGCCTGCGTTGGGCATTCAAGGACTACGCGCCTACCACGTTGGCGACTGGCACCTGGAGCCATCTGTCGCAACGCTCGCAACAGGCGCAATGGCAACCCTGGCGCGTGTTGCGGGTGGAGCAGGAAAGCCGTGATATCCGCTCGTTCTACCTCGAGCCGCCTGGCGCTAGCGCAGTGACGTTCGCGCCAGGGCAACATGTGCCGGTGCAAATCCCGCTGGACCCGCATAAGCCGCTGATCCGCACCTACAGCCTGTCCAGCGCGCCTTCCGACGGTCATGTGCGCATCAGCGTCAAGGCACAGGGGCCCGCTTCGCGCTACCTGCATGAGCGCGTCGTGGCAGGCGATGTGCTGCAGGTGCGGCCGCCGGTAGGCGGCTTCACGCTGGATCTGAACAGCACTCGGCCGCTGGTGCTGATTGGCGCTGGCGTAGGCATCACCCCTTTGCTGGCCATGTTGCGCGAGCAGTTGAAGCAAGGGCCGGCGCGGGTCATTCATCTTTTCCAGGGCGCCCGTAGCTTGGCTGATCTGGCATTCCACAAGGAATTGGCCCACTTGCAACATCACGCCGCAGGGCTGCTGCACGTGCACCGCACCCTGAGCCAACCCGAAGATCACGCCCGGCCAGGCCGTGATTATCAGTTTGCCGGCCGGCTGAGTATCGAGCACGTCAAAGCCACACTGACATTGGATGACTACGATTTCTACCTGTGCGGCCCAGGCAGCTTCACCCAGGACCTCTACCAGGGGCTACGCGGCCTGCATGTGCCGGACACGCGGATTCATGCCGAGGCGTTCGGCCCGTCTAGCCTTCGCCGCCACTTCGACGCCGGCCAGCCGACCCTGCAGCAACCGCCTGCTGCCAGCGAGTCAGTCGCGGTCCATTTTGCGGCATCAGCCAAACAGGCGCAGTGGTCACCCTCCAGCGGCACACTGCTGGAGTTGGCCGAGGCACATGGCCTGTCGCCGGAGTTCAGTTGCCGGGGTGGGACCTGCGGCACCTGCAAAACGCGGTTGCTCAGTGGCCAGGTGCATTACCCTAACCTCCCAGTCGAAATGCCGCAGAGCGGGAGCGCGCTGATCTGTTGTGCGGTGCCCGCGAAGGTGGATGAGCCAGGGCAGGCGCTGGTGCTTGATATCTGATCGGCCAGAACAGGCAGCACAAGCGCCTTGAATCAAACATAATGCCTGTATTCCCACCCCCAGGAGCCCGCATGGACCAGATCCACCTGATGAAGGTGTTTGTCGCCGTAGGCGAACTGGAAAGCTTCGCCGCGGCTGCGCGTCGCCTGGATATCTCCCCAGCGGCCGTCACCCGTGCTGTCGTCGCCCTGGAGGAACAACTCGGTGTCAAGCTGGCGCTGCGCACCACCCGCAGTGTGCGCCTGACTGAAGCCGGCGGCCGCTACCTGGAGGACACCCGGCACATCCTCGCCAGCATTCACGAGGCCAACGAAGCCGCTGCCGGCATCAACGCCACCCCCAAGGGCGATCTGGCCATCACCGCCCCGAGCCTGTTCGGCAAGAAGTTCGTCATGCCGTGCATCGTGCAGTACTTGCAACGATTTCCGGAGGTCGACATTAGCGCCTACTTCCTGGACCGCATCGTGAATATGGTCGAGGAGGGCATGGACGTGGCCGTACGCATCGGCCCCTTGCCCGATTCGGGCCTCAAGGCATTGCGCGTGGGCAAGGTACGCCGCATGTTGTGCGCCTCGCCTGAATACCTGGCCCGCTATGGCACACCCGAACATCCTTCCGACTTGGCAAGTCATGCGGTGATTGGCACCACCGACCTGTCACCGCGCGCTGGTTGGCGCTTCGGGGTGACCGACGAATCGACGTTGGTGCGGGTCAAGCCACGGTTGACCGTCACCAGCAACGACGGGGCGATTGCCGCCGCCAGTGGCGGGCTGGGAATCGCCCGCCTGCTGTCCTACCAGGTGGCTGACGAGCTGGCCAGCGGGCAACTGCGAGTGATCCTGGCTGAATACGAAGAAGCCCCGTGGCCGATTCATGTGCTGCATCGGGAGAGCAAATACGGTTCAACCAAGGTCCGGACCTTCATCGACCTGCTGGCACAAAGCCTGAGGGCCCAACAGTTGGATTGACCTGCTACCCAGCCCATGGGCGGGGTGGGTGTGTCTGGTAAAGTACCGAACTGTTCGCTGGCAGCCCGCCAGCGCGCAATGCTCACAAAAGATTACGCAAGGAAGCCGCTGGATGAACAAACGCTTCATACGCCCCTGGCTCGCCGCGCTGCTGTTGCCATGGCTTGCCGCATGTAACGGCCAAAAAGTCGAGCGCGTGCTGGTTTATCAGAACACGGTCTACGACTGGCGCATCGAACACGTGGTGGCCCACAACTGGCCGGCCGGCCCGCACCAGTACTACGAGGTGTTCCTCAAGGGTCGCTTACTGATACTGCCGGCCAACACCTTCAACGACGTGCGCGACATCCGCGAGTTCGTCGCCGCAGGCGGCTTCGATACCAACAACTGGCGCAACGATACGATCATCGTGGCGTTCGAGAATGTGCAGGCGCGCAAGGGCGGTAACGAGCACTTTGTCCGCTCGCTGATGATCACCCCGACGCATCAGGAAGGGGAAGTGATACTGGCCGACATGACCACCCGCCAGCAGGTTGCCGTGCAGCGGGTGGAGCCGGGTGGTGATCACTAAAAGTGGATAATGACTTGCGCTGCACTATAAGGTGAACAGCGACTCAGGAGGGTTCAAACTGGAACCCGGTCCTTCCTTGCTATTCGACGATACAACACAAGCGTCGCGCACAGCGCACACAGTGCAGCGAATGCGACCCAGTAAGCAGGCGCTGCTTTGTCACCGGTTTCATGGATCAACCAGGTCGACATGACCGGTGTGAAACCGCCGAACAGGGCCGTAGCCAAGCTGTAGGCTAGGGAAAAGCCCGCTACCTTCACTTCGACTGGCATGATTTCCGTGAGCGCCGGGATCATCGCACCGTTGTACATCGCATAGAGGAACGAGAACCACAGCAGTACCTCAAGCATGTGCGCGAAGCTTGCCGCATGGGCCAGGTAAGACAGTGCCGGGTAAGCGGTGAACAGGGTGAGTACGGTCATGGCGATCAGGATTGGTTTACGACCGAAACGGTCGCTGAGCGTGCCGCCGATGGGTAGCCAGATAAAGTTGGACACGCCTACCAGAAGCGTCACCAGCAACGCGTCATTTGTGCTCAGGTTGAGTACAGTCTTACCAAAGGTAGGAGCGTACACAGTGATCAGGTAGAAGGCACTGGTGGTCATGGCGACCATCAGCATGCCCGCGATGACTACCGATGAGTTGCGGCCTAGGGTAGCGATCACTTGCTTCATGGTCGGGCGATGCTGACGCTTCTCGAACGCTTCGGTTTCTTGCAGGTTACGGCGCAGGAAGAAGATGAACGGGATGATCATGCAGGCAGCGGCGAACGGAATTCGCCAGCCCCACTCGCTGATCTCGGCCGGCGCTAGGCTTTGATTCAGTCCGTAACCCAACGCGGCGGCGACCACGATGGCGACCTGTTGGCTGCCGGATTGCCAGCTGGTATAGAACCCTTTGCGACCCGGTGTAGCCATTTCGGCTAGGTAGACCGACACCCCGCCCAATTCAGCACCGGCGGAAAAGCCTTGCAGCAAGCGGCCAAGCAGTACGAGCGCGGGTGCCCAATAGCCGATCGTGGCGAAGCCGGGGACTAGGACGATGAGCAACGTGCCGCTAGCCATGATTGACAGCGTGACGATGAGGCCTTTGCGGCGGCCAACATCGTCGATGTAAGCGCCCAGAATTACCGCCCCCAATGGCCGCATGAGGAATCCGGCGCCGAACACAGCGAAGGTCATCATCAGCGAGGCGAATTCGCTGGAGGCTGGGAAGAAAGCTGAGGCGATTTGGGTGGCGTAGAAACCGAACAGGAAGAAGTCAAATTGTTCGAGGAAGTTACCAGATGTGACACGTAGAACCGCCGCGGCCTTGGACCGGGCGGGAGGCGAAGCAGGCATAGACGGTTCTCCAGCATGAATCTGTTCGTTGTTGAACGATCAATCCCCTCGATTATGCTGGACACATCCTGAAATGCTTAATGAAACATTCTGATCACTGCGGCGCAGGGCGCACAGGGGCCTTACGCGACAGGAGAGGTGACAAGCTCTTGATCCATTCGCAAAGCTCATCGTTTGACGAAAGAACCGATTTCAGCCGCAGATCTGCCAGATCACCGGCCTTCTTCCAGGCTCCGGCTGCTTCTCCAAGCCGGTACAACCCGCGTCGCCACAGATGACGCTACAGCGGCTACATTCGCCGCTATACCGTGTACAGGGTGCACCAGGCCCGATTCGGCATCGGCACTAACAGGCGCCTTCATGCCGAAGAAATATGAGTTACCTTTCTTCGCCTGGTGCATGTCGGGATCGCGCTTACGTTCCTTGTTCCTGGTCGAACTGGGGTGCGTGGATGATGAATCAGAAAAATTTCAGAGGGATTAAGTGCACAATGAGCTCATCCGGGCATTGTGCACTTAATCAGCATCGCTTGTAGTATCAGGACTACGTTTAGTATTGGTGAAAAAATTCAGCCGGAGGTGAACACCTACGCCTTGAAGATCAATCCCAGCTCAACGCCCCACCGGTCTGGTACTCGATCACTCGCGTCTCAAAGAAGTTCTTCTCCTTCTTCAAGTCCATGATCTCGCTCATCCACGGGAACGGGTTGGTCGTGCCTGGGTACTCTTCCTTCAGGCCGATCTGCGTCAGGCGACGGTTGGCGATGAACTTGAGGTAGTCCTCCATCATTGCCGCGTTCATGCCCAGTACGCCGCGTGGCATGGTGTCACGGGCGTATTCGATCTCCAGCTGAGTCCCCTGCAGGATCATCTGGGTGGCTTCTTCCTTCATCGCCGCATCCCACAGGTGCGGGTTTTCGATCTTGATCTGGTTGATCACGTCGATACCGAAGTTCAGGTGCATCGACTCGTCACGCAGGATGTACTGGAACTGCTCGGCAACGCCAGTCATCTTGTTGCGACGGCCCATGGACAGGATCTGGGTGAAGCCGCAGTAGAAGAAGATGCCTTCCAGAACGCAGTAGTAGGCGATCAGGTTGCGCAGCAGTTCCTTGTCGGTCTCGACGGTGCCGGTGTTGAACTCGGGGTCGGAGATGGCGCGGGTGTACTTAAGGCCCCAAGCCGCTTTCTTAGCGACCGACGGGATCTCGTGGTACATGTTGAAGATCTCGCCTTCATCCATGCCCAGCGACTCGATGCAGTACTGATAGGCGTGGGTGTGGATCGCCTCTTCGAAGGCCTGGCGCAGGATGTACTGGCGGCACTCGGGGTTGGTGATCAGGCGGTACACAGCCAGGGCCAGGTTGTTGGCAACCAGCGAGTCGGCCGTGGAGAAGAAGCCCAGGTTGCGCATGACGATGCGGCGCTCGTCCTCGGTCAAGCCGTCCTGGCTCTTCCACAGGGCGATGTCGGCGGTCATGTTGACCTCCTGCGGCATCCAGTGGTTGGCGCAGCCGTCGAGGTACTTCTGCCAGGCCCAGTCGTACTTGAACGGCACCAGCTGGTTAAGGTCGGCGCGGCAGTTGATCATGCGCTTTTCATCCACCGCCACACGGGCCGAGGAACCTTCCAGCTCAGCCAGGCCTTCGGCAACGTCCAGGGCGTCCAGGGCCGCCTTGGCGCGCTTGACGGCCTCGGAGTCCGACGCCGTGGCAGCGCGGGCTTCCAGGGCCGCGGCACCGCCGGCGCTGTCGAGTTTGTCGAGGGTGGCGGCGGCGTGAGCCTGCGCAGGGGTGTTGCCTTTGGCGGCGACTTCGCCGTCATCTTCTTTATCGAATTCGTCCCAGCTCAGCATGGTGAGAGTCTCCTGCTCGAGGGCCATCTGTGAAGTATGGCCGGTAGATCTTGGTTGCGGTGCGGTGCACGCAAATCAGCGGTGCCCATGGCGGGCTGGCCCCAGCGGCGTGGCTGCGGCTTTTGTATCGGGTAGCGGGGCGGCAGCGCCACACCCGCAGGCTTGCATACGGCTCTACAAAAAAGAGGCTTCCCGCAGGAAGCCTCGGCCTGGCCTTACTGGCAGGCTTCGCAGTCCGGCTCGTCGATCGCGCAGGCCTTGGGCACTGGTGCAGGGCCGGCTGCCTGGACCGGGGCGCTGTCGCCACCGCTGGACACGGCGTTGAGCTTGCCGGTGTTGATGGTCGACTTCTCGGTGCTGGTGGCGGCCAGGGCACGGAGGTAGTAGGTGGTTTTCAGACCACGGTACCAGGCCATGCGGTAGGTCACGTCCAGCTTCTTGCCCGAGGCACCGGCGATGTACAGGTTCAGCGACTGCGCCTGGTCGATCCACTTCTGGCGACGGGAAGCGGCGTCGACGATCCACTTGGTTTCCACTTCGAAGGCCGTGGCGTACAGCTCCTTGAGTTCTTGCGGAATACGCTCGATCTGCTGCACCGAACCGTCGTAGTACTTCAGGTCGTTGATCATGACCGAGTCCCACAGGCCACGGGCCTTGAGGTCGCGAACCAGATACGGGTTGATCACGGTGAACTCGCCCGACAGGTTCGATTTCACGTACAGGTTCTGGTAGGTCGGCTCGATCGACTGCGACACGCCGGTGATGTTGGCGATGGTCGCAGTTGGCGCAATGGCCATGATGTTCGAGTTACGAATACCTTTCTGTACCCGGGCACGGACCGGCGCCCAATCCAGGGTTTCGTTCAGGTCGACGTCGATGTACTTCTGGCCACGGGCCTCGATCAGGATCTGTTGCGAGTCCAGCGGCAGGATGCCTTTGGACCACAGCGAGCCTTGGAACGTCTCGTAGGCGCCGCGCTCGTCGGCCAGGTCGCAGGAGGCCTGGATGGCGAAGTAGCTGACCGCTTCCATCGACTTGTCGGCGAATTCGACGGCAGCGTCGGAACCGTAGGCGATGTGCTGCAGGTACAGCGCATCCTGGAAGCCCATGATGCCCAGGCCTACCGGACGGTGCTTGAGGTTCGAGTTACGCGCCTGCGGTACCGAGTAGTAGTTGATGTCGATCACGTTGTCGAGCATGCGCACGGCCGTGTTGACGGTGCGTTGCAGCTTGGCGGTGTCCAGCTTGCCATCGACGATGTGGTTCGGCAGGTTGATCGAGCCCAGGTTGCAGACCGCGATCTCGTCCTTGTTGGTGTTCAAGGTGATCTCGGTGCACAGGTTCGAGCTGTGCACCACGCCCACGTGCTGCTGAGGCGAGCGCAGGTTGCACGGGTCCTTGAAGGTCAGCCATGGGTGGCCGGTCTCGAACAGCATCGAGAGCATCTTGCGCCACAGGTCCTTGGCCTGGATGGTCTTGAACACCTTGATCTTGTTGTACTCGGTCAGGGCTTCGTAGTACTCGTAGCGCTCTTCGAAGGCCTTGCCGGTCAGGTCGTGCAGGTCCGGCACTTCCGAGGGCGAGAACAGGGTCCACTTGCCGTCGTCGAAGACGCGCTTCATGAACAGGTCAGGGATCCAGTTGGCGGTGTTCATGTCGTGGGTACGACGGCGATCATCACCGGTGTTCTTGCGCAGCTCGATGAATTCTTCGATGTCCAGGTGCCAGGTTTCCAGGTAGGCACACACAGCGCCCTTGCGCTTGCCACCCTGGTTGACCGCAACAGCGGTGTCGTTCACGACTTTGAGGAACGGCACGACGCCCTGGGACTTGCCATTGGTGCCCTTGATGTAGGAGCCCAGTGCACGCACCGGTGTCCAGTCGTTGCCCAGGCCACCTGCGAATTTGGACAGCATGGCGTTGTCGTGGATCGCGTGGTAGATGCCCGACAGGTCGTCCGGGACGGTGGTCAGGTAGCAGCTCGACAGCTGCGGGCGCAGGGTGCCAGCGTTGAACAGGGTCGGGGTCGAGGCCATGTAGTCGAAGGACGACAACAGGTTGTAGAACTCGATCGCGCGCGCTTCCTTGTCCTTTTCTTCCAGTGCCAGGCCCATGGCCACACGCATGAAGAAGACCTGCGGCAGCTCGAAGCGCACGCCATCCTTGTGGATGAAGTAGCGGTCGTACAGGGTTTGCAGGCCCAGGTAGGTGAACTGCTGGTCACGCTCGTGATCGATGGCCTTGCCCAGGCGCTCCAGGTCATAGGCTGCCAGGGCCGGGTTGAGCAGCTCGAACTCCACGCCCTTGGCGACGTAGGCCGGCAGAGCCTTGGCATACAGGTCGGCCATTTCGTGGTGCGTGGCGCTGTCAGCGACGTTCAGGAAGGCCAGGCCTTCGGCGCGCAGGGTGTCCATCAGCAGGCGAGCGGTGACGAACGAATAGTTCGGTTCACGCTCGACCAGGGTACGGGCGGTCATCACCAGGGCGGTGTTGACGTCCTTGATGGCCACGCCGTCGTACAGGTTCTTCAGGGTTTCGCGCTGGATCAGGTCGCCATCGACTTCGGCCAGGCCTTCGCAGGCTTCGCTGATGATGGTGTTCAGGCGCGCCATGTCCAGCGGCGCCAGGCTACCGTCGGCCAGGGTGATGCGAATGCTTGGGTGCGGCTCGACCACGGCGTCGGTGCTGACGCGGGTGGCGCGCTCCTTGGCGCGCTGCTCACGGTAGATGACGTAGTCACGGGCGACTTTCTGCTCGCCGGCGCGCATCAGGGCCAGTTCGACCTGGTCCTGGATTTCTTCGATGTGGATGGTGCCACCCGATGGCATGCGACGCTTGAACGTGGCCGAGACCTGCTCGGTCAGGCGCGCGACGGTGTCGTGAATGCGCGACGAAGCGGCGGCGGTACCGCCTTCAACTGCGAGGAACGCCTTGGTGATGGCCACGGTGATCTTGTCGTCGGTGTAGGGGACGACAGTACCGTTACGCTTGATCACGCGCAGTTGGCCAGGGGCAGTGGCGGCCAGATCCTGATTGGATTCGGCAACCTGCGGGGCCTTGGCCTGCGGGTTCTCGCGAGTCGTGTCGGTTTGCATGGGTGGGTGTCTCCACAGTTTCTATATTGATCAGGCGCCCAATTGGGCGCCCACCGTTCCGTCCACTTGCTCGATTGCCTGGCGGGGATGCGCAACGCAAGCGCATCCGTCCGCGCGGGCGTACCGACTTCGGGACAGACTCAGGAATAAGGGCAATGGCTTGCCGCTCCCTGGCCGAAGTCAAAAGTTCCGGGTTGCCGGAATCCGTTGCTGATGAGTGCCAGGCTCGCCTGGTTCACCCATGCCCGAACAAGGCCCTGACAGGGCTTGCCTCGGTCGCCTCCGCAGGAGCGGTTTGGCTGCTGAAACCACCGTAAGTTCAGCCGAAAAATCCGATGATTTTGCGGGTTGACTTTTGTAAGTGATTTTGCGCGAACCCCTATATCTAGTGGTTCGTCGCGATCGCGATACAAGATAATGCGGTATGGGGGTGTTTGCAAGGCGAGCGGCTGTGGATATCTTGTGGGTACTTTGTGAGTGAAACGTGAGTATTCGCTGTAGGCCTTGTGCCCACTGGTTTGAAGTGTTTTTCTGCGTCTGCTTGCCGCTGGGCAGTTTTTTTCAGGGGCCGCCGACGCACCCGGATCATTGTCCACAGAACCACCCAAGTGGGTTGGCTCGACAGGGTCCTGGTCGTACTATCCAGGGAAAAACAACACCAACAGGCCCTACGCCATGGATCCAACGCTACCGCGCATCCTCATCGTCGAAGACGACCAGCGTCTGGCCGAACTGACTGCCGAGTACCTGAGCGCCCAAGGGTACGCGGTCAGTGTCGAGGGCGATGGCGCTCGCGCAGCGCGACGCATCATCGACACCCAGCCGGACCTGGTCATGCTGGATGTGATGTTGCCGGGCGAAGATGGCATGAGCATCTGTCGGCGAGTGCGCAGCCAGTACCCTGGGCCCATCCTGATGCTCACGGCGCGCACCGACGATCTGGATCAGGTGCAAGGACTGGACATTGGCGCAGACGACTACGTGTGCAAGCCCGTACGCCCCCGGCTGTTGCTGGCGCGCATCCAGGCCTTGTTGCGTCGCAGCGAGGCGCCTGCGGGCAAACGCCAGGACCTGACCTTCGGTGCGCTGCGCATCGACAGCCGGGTGCGTGAGGCGTGGCTTGGCGATCGGCAGATCGAGCTTACCGGCGCCGAATTCGACCTGCTTTGGCTGCTGGCCAGCAACGCTGGCAAGGTGCTGACCCGCGAGCAGATCTCCACGGCGCTGCGCGGTGTGGGCTATGACGGCCAGGACCGCTCCATCGACATACGCATTTCCCGTATCCGCCCTCGCATCGGCGACGACCCTATCCAGCCCCGGCTGATCAAGACCCTGCGCAGCAAAGGCTATCTGTTCGTGGGCCAATGCCCGTGAACTCCATTTTCCTGCGCATCTATGGCGGCATGCTGGCGGTCCTGGTACTGGTGGCGCTGCTGGGGGTGCTCAGCCTGCACCTGGTCAACGAAGTGCGCGCCGCCCAGCACCGCGAGGGCCTGGCGCAAGGCACGTTCAGCCTCATGGCCGATAACCTGGCCGGACAGAGCGACACCGAGCGCAAGCGTTCCCTGCTGCTGTGGGGGCGGCTGCTGGGGGTGCCACTGCAGTTGCAGCCCATGTCGGCCTTCGCCCTTGATGGCGCACAACGCGCCCGTCTGTACCGCAGCCTCGTAGTGGTCGAGAAGACCGGCCCGCATGCAGCTCGGGTGTTGCGCAGGGTAGGGCAGCAGGACCTGCTGCTGGTCGCCCAGGTCAGGCAGATCAGCGAGCAACTGGCGCGCGCTACCCTGTATCTACTGGCCGACGAGCTGGTGCGTTATCCGGTGACCGAACAGCAGCAGCGCCTGGAGCAGATCAAGCACGACAAGGGCTTCGGGTTTGGGGTTGCCTTGCAGCGTATCGAGCGGGCCAGCCTGGATGATGATCAGCGGCGCCGGGTGGAGGAGGGTGACACGGTGATGGCGCTGGGCATGGATGGCGATTCCATACGCGTGTTCGCTGGGCTCTCCGGCTCGCCGTGGGTGCTGGAGATCGGCCCCTTGCACCAGCTCAACCCCTACCCACCCCAGTTGCTGGTGTTGATCACCCTGGTTGGTTTGAGCCTCATTGGCCTGGTGGTCTACCTGCTGGTGCGCCAATTGGAGCGGCGCGTTTCCGGCCTGGCGCGGGCCGCGGCGGGCATCGCCCAAGGCAGCCTGGACACGCGTGTACCGGCAGGCGATGCCGATTCGATCGGGCGCCTGGCAGCGGCATTCAATGGCATGGCCGAGCACTTGCAGCGCTCGCTGTCCATGCAGCGCGAGCTGGTACGTGCCGTGTCGCACGAGCTGCGCACCCCCGTGGCCCGCTTGCGTTTTGGCCTGGAAATGGTCGAAAGCGCCGCCACCGAGCAGGCACGCGCCAAGCACCTTGCCGGCATGGACGGCGACATCCAGGACCTGGACAAGCTAGTCGACGAAATGCTCACCTACGCGCGCCTCGAGCAAGGCGCCCCGGCCCTGACGTTCCAGCGTATCGACCTGGATGCCTTGCTCGATCAGGTCATTGCCGAACTGGCCCCGTTGCGTCGCGACATACGCTTGTTGCGGGGCGATTGCCAGGGCGTCGAAGGCGAGACCGCCTGGGTCGAGGCAGAGCCCCGCTACCTGCACCGCGCCGTGCAGAACCTGGTGAGCAATGCCCTGCGCCACGCCGAGCACGAAGTGCGCGTGAGTTATCAGCTAGGCCCGCACGTGTGCCGTATCAATGTGGAAGATGACGGGCCAGGCATTCCGGAAGGGGTCTGGGACCGCATCTTCACGCCTTTCATGCGCCTGGATGACAGCCGCACCCGGGCCTCCGGTGGCCATGGCCTGGGTTTGTCGATCGTGCGCCGTATCATCTATTGGCACGCAGGCCGCGCCACGGTAGGCCATGGCACGGCCCTGGGTGGCGCCTGTTTCAGCCTTGCCTGGCCGCGACAACAGGCGCCTTTGTAGGCCTCAGGCGCTAACCAGGCTCAGCAAGTGGCCATCCTGCAGGCAGAACTGCCCCTGCAGTTGGGCGCCCTTGCGCCATTGGGCGGACAGGTCGGTGAGCAGGCGCAGCGTGGCCAGCCCTTCAGCGGACCATTCGAGCAGCTCGGCATGTTCGAAGTAAAAGCGCTGGCCAGTCAGGGGGTAGAGCGTCTTGAACAGGCTTTCCTTCAGCGAGAAGGTCAGGGTCACGGCCAGGCCCAACTGCCGGTGGTCCAGACGCTCCAGCTCCATCGGTGTCAGGATCTCGCCCATCAAACGCTCGGCGCGCTCGTCATCGAGCAGCGCTTCCTGGTCCAACCCTAGCCCGCGGCAGCTGCCTTGGGCGGCAACCACCGCCGCCGCCCAGCCTTTACCGTGGGTAATCGAGCCCCGAATGCCAGCAGGCCAGATGGGGGAGCGGTCTTCGTGGGTGGTGGGCACGTAGTGCCGGCCGTCCAACTGCTGCAACGCAGCGCGCGCGCATACCCGCCCGGCGATGTATTCAGCCTGGCGCTTGGCAACTGAACGTTGCAGGCCCGCACTGGGCACGATGCCAGCACGCGCGAAGTCGTCCGGGGCCACGCTTGTGGGGTCGAAGGCGCAACTGACCAGTACCGCGCCAGGCAAGGGACGGGGCAAGGGCCAGTGTTGCCGAAGCGAGGTACAGCAGGCAGGAAGGGTCGTCATGCGCGCTATTGTGCCAGCTGAGCAGGGGTTGCGGGAGGGGCAGGGCGATGCAGCCCGGCACATGGGCGCAGTTTTCAACGCAAGCATGAAAACGCGCCCACTGTTGCCTACCTATTACGGTGATCGCTGGCGTCCCAGCATGGCTGCCCCGCGTGATCACTCATTGAACACCTGCTTGAAAAACGCCTGCATGTCTGCCCAGGAGCGTTCGTCGGCCGCCTTGTCATAACCGATGTCGGGCCCGCCGTGAGCGCCATGGCTCAGGCGGTCGGCATCAGGGTTGGTGAACCCGTGCTTGGCCCCGTCGAGGCTGACGAAACGGTAATTCACCTTCGCCGCGTCCATCTCCGCCTTGAAGGCCTGCACCTGTTCGGCGGTCACCATGCTGTCCGCTGCGCCGTGCTCCACCAGAATTGCCGCCCTCACCACCCCAGGCTTTGCGGGTGTAGTGGTAGCCAGGGCGCCATGGAAACTCACCACACCGTCGAGCTTCTCGCCGCGCCTGGCGGCATCGAGTACCACCTTGCCGCCAAAGCAGTACCCCACAGCGCCCAGGTCATGCTTGTTGGTGTTGGGCTGCAACTTGAGCAATTCCAGCCCGGCGTCGAAGCGCCTGGCAGCAGCCTTGGGGTCCTTGAGTGCTGCCGCCATGAACGCCTGGGCGTCCTGAGGGTGCTCGGTGTGCTTGCCGTCACCGTACATGTCGATGGCCAGGGCGTTGTAACCCAGCGCTGCCAAGTCCCGGGCGCGTCGTTTGGCGTAGTCATTGAGCCCCCACCACTCATGCACCACGACGATGCCTGGCCGCTTGCCGGTGACGGCGTCGTCATAAGCGTAATAGCCGACCAGCCGGTTGCCGTCGGCATCCTGGTAGGGGATCTCGCGGGTCTGTACCGCCGCCTGGGCAAAGGCGGCAGTACACATCAAGGTCAAGGCCAGCAAGGCGCGCATGGTGACTACTCCTGGATTGCAATCGGTTCGTTCAGTCAATGTTCAGCAAGGGTTCAGTCGAGGTTCAGTGTGCCCTGCTTACTCTAGCTTCCAGACCTCAACAGCGCACTCGACTGGAGTAACCTCACCATGAAAACATTCAATACCCTGCTTGCCGCCGTAGCCGTCTGCGCCGCTGGCATGACCAGCGCCCAGGCGGCCGACGAAAACTTCGCCAGCCTCACCTACGGCCAGACCAGCGACAAGGTTCGCAAGTCAGGCCTGCTGCAACGCAACACCGACCACCTCAACACCGACGGCGTCATCGCCAAGGACGGTACCTGGGGCGTGCGCCTGGGGCGCATCAATGACCAGGGTCGCTACTACATGACCTACGACAACGTTTCCGGTGACCACAGCGGCTTGAAACTTCGCCAGGAAAACTTGCTGGGCAGCTATGACCTGTTCCTGCCCGTAGGCGATACCACCAAGCTGTTCGGCGGCGGCACCCTCGGCATGACCAAGCTGTCCCAGGAATCGCCAGGCCTGAGCCGCGACACCGACTACGGTTATGCCTACGGCCTGCAGGCAGGCGTCATCCAGGACATCACCGACAAGGCCTCGGTCGAACTGGGCTACCGCTACCTGCGCACCAATGCCGCCACCGAGGTCAGCCCCCACGGCGCGCCGAAGGCCGGCACATTGCGCCTGAGCAGCAGCGCGCAGACCTATCTGGCGGCTTCCTACAAGTTCTGACCTGCCCGTCGCGTTATCCTGTAGCGACCCGGGTCTGGCAAGCCAGCTCCAACCAGTGCCATGCTGGGCCATCAGGCCGGTAGGCGCACGCGGTGGGGCTGGCTTGTCAGCATTGGGCACCGTACAGGCACATCCATCAAGGAGCTGCACATGAAACTGCTGGTGGTCGAGGACGAAGCCTTGCTTCGCCATCACCTCTATACCCGCCTGGGGGAAAGTGGCCACGTGGTCGAGGCGGTCGCCAATGCCGAGGAGGCGTTGTACCAGGCCGAGCAGTACCACTTCGACCTGGCGGTGGTCGACCTGGGGCTGCCGGGCATCAGTGGCCTGGAGCTGATCACGCGCCTGCGCAACCAGGCCAAGACCTTCCCCATCCTCATCCTCACGGCCCGCGGCAACTGGCAGGACAAGGTCGAAGGGCTGGCCGCTGGCGCCGACGACTACCTGGTCAAGCCGTTCCAGTTCGAAGAACTCGAGGCGCGCCTCAATGCGCTGCTGCGCCGCTCCAGCGGCTTCACCCAGTCAACCATCGCCGCCGGCCCGTTGGTCCTTGACCTCAATCGCAAGCAGGCGACGCTCGACGAGCAGCCACTGGGCCTGACTGCCTACGAATATCGCATCCTCGAGTACCTGATGCGTCATCACCAGCAGGTGGTGGCCAAGGATCGCCTGATGGAGCAACTCTACCCTGGCGATGAAGAACGTGATCCAAACGTCATCGAAGTGCTCATCGGGCGCTTGCGGCGCAAGCTCGAAGGCGAGTGCGGCTTCAAGCCCATCGATACCGTGCGCGGGCTTGGCTACCTGTTCACCGAGCGCTGCCGATGATTCGATCCCTGCGTGTGCGCCTGATGCTGGCCGCTGCCGTGTTGGCGGTGCTGTTCATGCTGGCGCTGCTGCCAGCTTTGCAGAAAGCCTTCAGCCTTGCCTTGCAGGAGTCGATCGAACAACGCCTGGCTTCGGACGTGACCACGCTGATTTCGGCGGCGCGTATCGAAAACGGGCAGTTGCAGATGCCGGCGTTGTTGCCGGACGAACGTTTCAACCTGCCCTATACCGGTCTGCTGGGGTACATCTTCGACCGTGCTGGCCAACTGGTCTGGCAGTCCCGGGCCACGGCGGCGCAGAACATCAACTATCAGCCTCGCTACGATGGCCGCGGAAACGAGTTCGCACGCATCCACCAGGCCAATGGCGAGGAGTTCTTCGTTTATGACGTCGAGATTAAGCTGCTGGGCGGCAAGAGTGCCGCCTTCAGCATCGTGGCCCTGCAGCCGGTGCGCGACTATCAGCGCACCCTCGATGGCCTGCGTGAAAAACTCTACCTGGGCTTCGGGGCTGCCTTGCTGGCACTGCTGGCGCTGCTCTGGGCCGGGTTGACCTGGGGGTTGCGCTCGCTGCGCCGCCTTAGCCGCGAGCTCGACGATCTGGAATCCGGCGCGCGGGACGGCCTGAGCACACACCACCCCCGCGAACTGCTGCGCCTGACCGGTTCGCTGAACCGCCTGCTGCAAAGCGAGCGCGAGCAACGCCAGCGCTACCGGGATTCGCTGGACGACCTGGCGCACAGCCTGAAGACGCCCTTGGCCGTGTTGCAGGGGGTGGGCGAAAGCCTGCAGCAGCACAACGGTGAACGGGAGCAGGCCAGGGTCTTGCAGAGCCAGATCGAACGCATGAGCCAGCAGATCGACTATCAGCTGCAACGGGCCAGCCTGCGCAAGAGCGGCCTGGTGCGTCATAGCGTGGTGCTACGCCCCTTGCTCGACAGCCTGTGTAGCACGCTGGCCAAGGTCTACCGCGATAAACACGTGGACGTGACCTTGCAGGTGCCGGACCAGGCGCGGGTACCCATGGAGCAGGGCGCATTGCTCGAACTGCTGGGTAACCTCCTGGAAAACGCCTACCGCCTGAGCCTGGGCCAGATAAGGGTCAGCCTGTTCAGAGAAGCTGGACGGCTCACGCTCTGTATCGAAGATGACGGTCCAGGCGTGCCCGCCAACCAGCGCCAGCGCATTCTGGAGCGTGGTGAGCGGTTGGACAGTCAGCACCCGGGGCAAGGCATCGGCCTGGCTGTGGTGAAGGACATCATCGACAGCTACGATGCCGAACTGAGCCTGGATGACTCGGCGCTTGGCGGCGCCGCCTTCCGTATCACCTTCAATCTGGAATGAGCCCAGGCGGTTTTCCGCCATCTGGGCCGCTCCAATTCCGCCAGCGGGCGGAAACCCGCCACCCTTCCTCACGTTTCGCCCCGACGTTGGGCATGGAAAGCCAGCAATAGCCCTGCCTGCACCCGGTTTGGGCATTTTGGCATCACCCTTGCTATCGCTATTGGCAGAGGCCTGCGAAGGCAGCTCTACCACAACGACAAATCCCTCCAAGTGCAGGAGGGTTAGCGATTCAGGTGCTGCACCCCTGGAACAGGGTGGCGCGGCACACTTGAGGAAAAACAGCCATGACGACACGTCAGCCGCTTTACAAATCCCTGTATGTCCAGGTGTTGGTTGCCATCACCATCGGTATTCTGCTCGGCCATTACTACCCGGAAACGGGCGTTGCCCTCAAACCCTTGGGTGATGGCTTCGTCAAACTGATCAAGATGGTCATCGCCCCGATCATCTTCTGCACCGTGGTCAGCGGTATCGCCGGCATGCAGAGCATGAAATCCGTCGGCAAGACGGGCGGCTATGCGTTGCTGTATTTTGAAATCGTCTCCACCATCGCGCTGATCATCGGCCTGGTGGTCGTCAACGTGGTCAAGCCCGGCGCGGGCATGCACATCGACGTCAGCACCCTCAATGCCAGCAGCGTGGCTGCCTATGCCGCCGCTGGCGCGCAGCAGACCACCGTAGGCTTCCTGCTCAACGTCATCCCCAACACCGTGGTCGGTGCCTTCGCCAACGGCGACATCCTGCAAGTACTGATGTTCTCGGTGCTGTTCGGCTTCGCACTGCACCGCCTGGGCAGCTACGGCAAGCCGTTCCTGGACATGATCGATCGCTTCGCCCATGTCATGTTCAACATCATCAACATGATCATGAAGCTGGCCCCGATCGGTGCCTTCGGCGCCATGGCCTTCACCATCGGCCAGTACGGCGTGGGCTCGCTGGTGCAGCTGGGTTACCTGATGGCGTGCTTCTACATCACCTGCCTGCTGTTCGTGCTGGTGGTGCTTGGTGGCATCTGCCGCGCCCACGGTTTCAGCGTACTCAAGCTGATCCGCTACATCCGTGAAGAGCTGCTGATCGTGCTGGGCACGTCCTCGTCCGAGTCCGCGCTGCCACGCATGCTGGCCAAGATGGAACGCCTGGGTGCCAAGAAGTCCGTGGTAGGCCTGGTCATTCCGACCGGTTACTCGTTCAACCTGGACGGCACCTCGATCTACCTGACCATGGCTGCGGTGTTCATCGCCCAGGCTACCGACACCCCGATGGACATCACCCACCAGATCACCCTGCTGCTGGTGCTGCTGGTCGCCTCCAAAGGTGCCGCTGGCGTTACCGGTTCGGGCTTCATCGTGCTGGCGGCCACGCTGTCTGCCGTGGGCCACTTGCCGGTTGCCGGCCTGGCGCTGATCCTGGGCATCGACCGCTTCATGTCCGAAGCGCGTGCCTTGACCAACCTGGTGGGCAACGCCGTTGCCACCGTGGTCGTAGCCAAGTGGGTCAACGAGATGGACAACGACAAGCTGGCGTCGGAGTTGGCTTCGGGTGGCGGTCCGCTGATCGACACCCGTCCGACCGACGACCTGGGCGTTGCCGAAGGTCCAGCACGTTGATTACAGCGTAACGGTACGAAAAAAGGCGACCCGGCGGGTCGCCTTTTTCATGGGCGGCTGTTGGTACTTGAGCCAGATGGCGACAGCACACCCCCCCAGATGCAGCGCTATTGCACCTTCAAGCCAGCACCACCTCCAGCACACGGATCACATCCGTCTGCGGATAATGCCACCTGACCTGCACATCCCAGAACTTGACCCCATACACCCGTTCGGCCACAGGCACCTGATAGGCTGGCCGTGGGTCTTGCGCCAAGCATTGCTCGATCAATGCCACCAGGGGCTCGCCCAGGCGCAACGCATGCTCGCGGGCCTGGGGCAGGGCGCTGTCGGCCCACTGCACGGTAATGGCCACTGGCGCACCGCTGGCCATGTGGTTATGGGCACCCTCGACACTGTCGGCATAGGGTACGTAGGGCTTGATGTCCAGCACCGGCGTGCCGTCGAGCAGGTCGATGCCTGACAACAGCAAGCGGCCAGGTTCAACGCCCTCCAGCCGCACCACCGACTGGCCGATGCCGTTGGGCCGGTGCGTGGCGCGAGTGGCGAACACACCCATGCTCTTGTTGCCCCCCAGGCGCGGTGGGCGCACTTTGAGCCTGGGTTTTTCTTCCAGGGCCTGGTGGAACAGAAACAGCAGCCAGACGTGGCTGACCTGTTCCAGCCCTTCGACTGCCTCGGCTTGGTCGAACGGGGGCAGTAGCTCCAGCACACCGCGTGCGGCCGGCGCCAGTTGCGGCTGGCGCGGAATGGCGAACTTCTCCTTGAAACAGGAGCGCACGATCCCCACCGGCGCCACCGTATGCTGCATGACCATTCAGCCGTGCACGCGCTGGGTCAGGCCCTTCAGGAAGTTGCGCAGCAACTGGTCGCCGCACGGGCGGTAGTTGTCATGGCCGGCCTTGCGAAACAGTGCGCTGAGCTCAGGTTTGCTGACGGGGAAATCGACCGATTTCAAGATGGCGTGCAGGTCGTCCTCTTTCAGTTCGAAAGCCACTCGCAGCTTCTTCAGGATCTGGTTGTTGGTAACCGGCAGTTCGACAGGTTGTGCCGGACGGCTTTCATCCTTGCCGCGACGGTAGATGACCAGGCCGTCGAGAAAGTGCGCCATGACCCGGTCCGGGCAGCGCACAAAGCCTTCCTCTTCTTCTTTCTTCACATAGGTCGCCAGGACGACAGGGTTCACGTCCAGGCCGGTCAAACCGATGATCTCGGCCATCTTGGCGTCATTGACTTTCAACATGTAGCGCAGGCTGCGCAGGACGTCATTGTGGTTCATTGCTGCAAAATCCTGTTCTCGTGCCGCACGTCATCGCACGGCCTCTCACTTAGAAACGTTCAGTGCCCATCAGGTAGCGCCATTGGCCCAGCGCCAGCTTGCCCATCGAAACACCGCCCAGGCGTATGCGGCGCATGCCCAGCAACTCCAGGCGCAGGTAGGCGCACAGTTCGGAAATCTGGCCGGGTTGCGGGTTTTTCAGCACCAGGCGCAAATGGGTTTCGTTCTGCCAGCTGGCCTTGGCCTTGGGCAATTCGCGGTCATTGCGGGTCACACCGCGTGCCAGGCGCTCGAGCATCTGGGCACTGGCTTCACCGCGCACCTGGACGACGAACTCCTGTTCAAGCTTGCGCAGGTCGGCGTTGATCTTGCGGGTTACCCGCCAGTCCTGGGTAAACACCTGCAAGCCGCTGGCACCCGGTTCCAACGGTGCTACACAGGCCTGGCGGGTGAAATGCCCGTGCAAGGGGCGCACGCCTTCGCGATGGGCCTCGCTGAGGCTGGTCATGTTCAGGCCAAGCCGGGCAGTTTCGTTGTCCATGCCCGCGCCTTGGTGGAGCAGCAGCGTGACCGGCTCCAGGCTCTCGGCGCGCGCGCCGGACAGCAGCTCGACGTGCTGCTGCTCGACCTTGAACTGCGGTTGCTCGACCACCACGCCGTCGACCGTCACCCAGCCTCCTTCGATATACAACTCAGCCTCGCGGCGGGAACAGCCAAGCTGCTCGACAAGGCGTTTGGACAGACGGACGGGTTCGGACATGACGACGATTCGCAAAGGCAAAGAAAGGCTGCATTGTACCCTTCCCGCCGGGCGAGGGGCGGGAATCTGTGTCAATCAGGCCGCGCTGTGCCTGCGCATGTGCAGCAAGGGATACGGTTGGCCCAGACCGTCCTTGGGCGAACGGCCCACGATCTCAAAGCCCTGGTGCAGATAAAAGCCCAGCGCCTGGGTGTTCTGCTCGTTGACGTCGAGGGTCAGGGCGTCCAACGCCTGCACCGCATGCTGCAGCAATTGTTTGCCGATACCTCGGCCATGCCACTGCGGGTCCACGAACAACATGTCGATGCGCCCGCCTGCCACGCCGACGAAACCCTGGATGCTGCGATCAGGCCCACGGGCACAGACCAGCATCACCGCGTCCAGATACCGCCGCAGCACCTTGTCGCGCAGCAGCACGATGTAGGGTTCGGGCATAAAGGCGTGCGTCGCACGTACCGCGTCTTCCCATACGCTGACCAGCCTGGGGTAGTCGCTCAGGTGAGGCGTTTCCAGGGTCGAGAAGGTGCGCATCGGGTCCTTGCTCCAGTGGCCGTCAAAACAAGGATAGATGCTGGAGGAGGGCGCGACCCGGGGCGGGCCGCGCCACTGCGACAGGAGGCAGGCAGGGCGCCCTGTCAGATGGGCTCTGCCCACATATCGTATTCGTCGGCGTCCACCACGCGGCAACGTACCTTGTCGCCAGGCTTGAAGCCGTGGTTGCCATCGATGAAGACACTGCCGTCGATTTCTGGCGCGTCGAAGAAACTGCGGCCCACCGAGCCTTGCTCTTCGACCTCGTCGATGAGCACGTCGATTTCCTTGCCGATGCGCATCTGCAGGCGGGCGGCGCTGATGGCCTGCTGGTGCGCCATGAAGCGGTCCCAGCGATCCTGTTTGACGTCGTCCGGGACGTCGGCCAAGCCCAGGTCGTTGGCCGGGGCACCTTCGACAGGCGAGTACTGGAAGCAGCCCACGCGGTCGAGTTGGGCCTCGGTCAGCCAGTCCAGCAGGTACTGGAAGTCTTCCTCGGTTTCGCCTGGGAAGCCGACGATGAAGGTCGAACGAATGACCAGCTCCGGGCACTGCTCGCGCCACTGCTTGATGCGGGCCAGGGTCCGGTCTTCGAAGGCCGGGCGCTTCATCGACTTGAGCACCTTGGGGCTGGCGTGCTGGAACGGAATGTCCAGGTACGGCAGGATCTTGCCGGCAGCCATCAATGGGATCACATCGTCGACATTGGGGTACGGATACACATAGTGCAGGCGCACCCACGCACCCAGGCTGCTCAGGGCCTCACACAACTCGAGCATGCGGGTCTTGACCGGGCGGCCGTTCCAGAAGTCGGTCTTGTATTTGACGTCTACGCCGTAGGCGCTGGTGTCCTGGGAAATCACCAGGATTTCCTTGACCCCGGCCTTGACCAGGCGCTCGGCCTCGCTCAGCACGTCGCCCACCGGGCGGCTGACCAGCTTGCCACGCATCGACGGAATGATGCAGAAGCTGCAGCTGTGGTTGCAGCCTTCGGAAATCTTCAGGTAGGCATAGTGGCGCGGCGTCAGCTTGACCCCTTGCGGCGGCACCAGGTCGATCAGCGGGTTGTGGTCCTGACGCGGCGGCACCACTTCGTGCACGGCGTTGACCACCTGCTCGTACTGCTGCGGGCCGGTCACCGAAAGCACGCTTGGGTGCACGTCGCGAATGGTGCCTTCCTCGACACCCATGCAGCCGGTGACGATCACCTTGCCGTTTTCCTTGATGGCTTCACCGATCACTTCAAGCGATTCGGCCTTGGCGCTGTCAATGAAACCGCAGGTGTTGACCACCACCACGTCGGCATCCTCGTACGTTGGCACGACTTCATAGCCTTCCATGCGCAACTGGGTGAGGATGCGCTCGGAATCGACCAGGGCTTTGGGACAACCCAGGCTGACGAAACCGACCTTGGGGGTGGCGGGCGTGGTGGACATGACTAACCTCGGCGTTGAATACAGGTCGCCCAGCGTTGATCGGGGGCGACCTTGACGGGCGCTTTTGGCGCCTCTGATCAAAAAGTGCGCAATTCTAGCGAGCGATGGATCGATTGACCAGCAGAAATACGACGAACGCTGCGCTATGCTTCGCGCCGTTACGCCAGGCCCGGATGGGCGAACTGGCATGCACGCTGACAACAGTGGCCCTGAGGGCCTTTTGCGGGAGTGGTCGATGGTTCAGGCAAGCAGTCACGCCGAGGGCGGGCACGCAGCAAAGCAGGGGGCGACCCGGTCGCTGGGCCTGCTGGTGGCGGCGGTCGGGGTGGTTTATGGCGATATCGGCACCAGCCCGCTGTATACCCTGAAGGAAGTGTTCACGGGCGGTTATGGGGTGCAGGTCAACCACGACGGTGTGCTGGGAATCCTGTCGTTGATCCTCTGGTCGCTGCTGTGGGTGGTGTCATTCAAGTACGTGGTGTTCATCCTGCGTGCCGACAACCAGGGGGAGGGCGGCACCATGGCCCTGACCGCGCTGGCGCGGCGTGCCACGGCTGCGCATCCGCGCCTGCGCACCCTGATGGTGATCTGCGGTTTGATCGGCGCCTCGCTGTTCTATGGCGACAGCATGATCACCCCGGCAGTCTCGGTGCTCTCGGCCGTCGAGGGCCTGGGCCTGGCCTTCGATGGCATCGACCATTGGGTGGTGCCGGTGTCGCTGGTGGTGTTGGTGGCGCTGTTTCTGGTGCAGCGCCACGGCACCGAGAAAATCGGCAAGCTGTTCGGCCCGGTCATGGTCCTATGGTTCGTGGTGCTGGCCGCGCTGGGGGTCCATGGCATCGCACAGACGCCCGAAGTGCTCCGCGCCTTCAACCCCGGTTGGGCGGTCAACTTCTTCATCGTCCATCCTGGCATGGGCGTGGCCATCCTCGGCGCGGTGGTGCTGGCGCTGACCGGTGCCGAGGCGCTCTATGCCGACATGGGGCACTTTGGCCGCAAGCCGATCGCACGGGCCTGGTTCGCCCTGGTGCTGCCGGCACTGGTGCTCAACTACTTTGGCCAGGGCGCCATGCTGCTGCAAAACCCCGAGGCTGCGCGCAACCCGTTCTACCTGCTGGCGCCCAGCTGGGCCTTGCTGCCGCTGGTCGGCCTTGCCACCCTGGCCACCGTGATTGCGTCGCAAGCGGTAATATCCGGCGCCTTCTCGCTCACCCGACAGGCCATCCAGTTGGGCTACATCCCGCGCATGCACATCCAGCACACCTCCAGTGACGAGCAAGGGCAAATCTACGTAGCGGCAGTCAACTGGACGTTGATGGTGGGCGTGGTGCTGCTGGTGATCGGCTTCGAGTCCTCGGGCGCTTTGGCCGCAGCCTATGGCGTGGCCGTCACCGGGACCATGTTGATGACGACCATTCTGGTGGCGGCAGTGATGTTGTTGCTGTGGAAGTGGCCGCCGATCCTGGCCGTGCCCCTCTTGCTGGGCTTTCTGTTCGTTGACGGGCTGTTTTTTGCCGCCAACGTTCCGAAGATCGTCCAGGGCGGGGCCTTCCCTGTGCTGGCAGGCGGTGTGCTGTTCCTGCTGATGAGCACCTGGAAACGTGGCAAGCAAATTCTCGTCGAACGTATAGACGAAGGGGCGCTGCCACTGCCGCTGTTCATCAGCAGTATCCGCATCCAGCCGCCGCACCGGGTGGAGGGCACGGCCGTGTTTCTCACCGCCCGCTCGGACGCCGTTCCCCATGCGTTGCTGCACAACATGCTGCACAACCAGGTGCTGCACAGCCAGGTCGTGTTGCTGACGGTGCTCAGCGAAGATCGACCTCGCGTGCCAGAGCAGGAGCGATTCGAGGTCGAGGCCTATGGTGATGGCTTCTTCAGGGTGGTCCTGCATTTCGGCTTCATGGATGAGCCGGACGTGCCGGCGGCGCTCAAACTCTGCCACCTGGACGAGCTGGACTTCACGCCCATGCGCACCACCTATTTCCTGAGCCGCGAAACCGTGATCGCGTCCAGGCTCGAAGGCATGTCACGCTGGCGAGGCAACCTGTTCGCGTTCTTGCTGAAGAATGCCAACGGCAATTTGAGGTTCTTCAACCTGCCGCTCAATCGGGTAATCGAGCTGGGTACTCAGGTCGAGATCTGAAAAGGGCAGGGGAGGGGCTGAGGGCATTCCCCTGGGGCCTAGTGATGTTTGCGGCGATGCGCAGATACTGGGGCTGGTGCGCAGCCCATCGCGGCCGGTCCGGCGCCCCGGCGAGGCCGCTCTGACACTGACCGCGTAACGCCTGAGTCAGTAGCTTCACAGGGCTTTGTAGGAGCAACTGTCTGGCACCGCCCCTGACAGCTAGCAGATTTCCGGGTAGGAGCGGCCCTTGTGCCGCGATGGGCCGCAGCGCGGCCCCGGCAATATACGCTGCGAAGCTGAAATCTAAGGGCTGCTGCGCAGCTTATCGCGGCATGAGGTCATGCAGGGGGGCAGGGTAACCCCTGATTCGCGCTATCAGAGCCACCCGCTCGACCTGACCCCAGTGCCTGCTGTCCTTACCCCAACCCTCAATTCTGCTCGGCCACACTCGACTTGCCCTGACGGGTCTCGATCTCATCGATCAGCCGCTTGGCCAGGGCAGGGTAGTTTTCATCGAAGTGGTGCCCGCCCGGCAGTTTCAGACGCTCGCCCACGGCGGTCTTGTCGGTGCAACCGCTTTCGTCGCTTTCTTCCACCCCGTATACGCACACCACTTTCGCAGCCGGCAGCTTGGCCATCTCAGGTCCAGTGGGCGCCTCTTGACCTTCCTTGCCCAGCCAGCCTTCGACTTCGATCTCGAAGCTGCCGCTGCGGGCAAAGGCCAGCAGCATGACAGCGTCCACCCGTTGCTGGTCTTCAGCCGGCAGGCGGTTGTAGATGGCAGGCAGTACGTCAGCACCGAACGAGTACCCCGTCAGGACGAAACGCTTGGTCCCCCACTTCTGCCGATAGTGGTGCATCAGTTCGGACAGGTCGGCAGCACTTTGCTCCGGTGTCTTGTGTTGCCAGTAGTAGCGCAGGGTATCGATGCCCACCACCGGATAGCCCAGCTTGGCCATCTCCCCGGCCACGTCGCGGTCCAGGTCGCGCCAGCCGCCGTCGCCGGACAAGAACAGCGTGACGGTATCGGTGGTTTGACCGGCAGGGACCTCGACCACGGGAATCGCCAGTGCGTTGCCATCCTGGCCCACCAAGGCCTGGGTCAGCTGTGCCTTGAGCACTTGCGGCAGGTGGATGTCATAGTCGCTGATGCTGGTTTCGGCATTGTTCTGGTCACGCACGAAGGCCGCACTGGCATCGTCCGGATTATCGTTCCACGCCACGCTCCAGTGGCCGTGGGGCGCGGTCTTTGGCAGCGGTACCTGACACCCTGGCTGCTCGACCGTAAAGCCCACGGAAATTGCCCGGGCCTTGTCGTCGTTCTGGCTCGCCAGCCAGCGCCAGGCTTGGGTGGCACCCGGGCCAATGCCGGCGACCAGGGTCGGTTTGCTCGGCAACTGCGCCAGGGCCGTGTCCATGGCTTGCTGCTGCTTGGCGCAATCACCGGCAGGCAGCACCACTTGCACCAATTGCGCTTCGGCCGCCTGGCCAAGGTCCAGCAACTGCTTGTGGGTCAGGGCCTGGTCCTGTGGCACGCCGATCGCCACCCAGGCGGTGGGGTGCACCCCTGGGGTAACGAGGGTGATGCTGGCATCGTTGATTTGAAGTTGCTCAAGCTGTGCCTCAGGCGCCGGCCGCGTCCAGAACCAGAACGCCGTGGCGCCGGCCAGGGCGGCCAGCAGCAGGGTGATCAACGGGTAAAGCCAAAAGCGTCGGGTCATCAGCGTTTCACCAATCCAGTCAAGCCGCCGGCAATCAGGGCGGCAGTGTCGGCCAGTGCTACCAGCGGGTCGAGCCCGGCAGGCACGGCCATGTAGCGAGGTTCCCAGTCAGGCTGGAACTTGTCCTTGAACCGGCGCAGCCCCTGGAAGTTGTAGAGTTGCTCGCCACGGCGGAACACCATCGAGCCCAGACGCTGGGTCAAGGGCGCACCGCGCCGTGGTTGCAGCCCCGACAGCGGCACCATGCCCAGGCTGAACCGGCCGTAATCATGGCTTTTGTAATGCAGGATCAAGCCAATCATCATGAACTCCATGGTCAGCTTGGGGGCCTCCGGATGTGCACGCATCAGGTCGAGGCTGGCCAGCTCGTTGCTGTGGGTCTCGAGCAGGTTGGCAAAGGCCACGGGGCGGCCTTGGAAGCGAATCAGGGCGATACGGAAGTGCTGCAGGTAATCCGGGCTGAAACGGCCCAGCGAAAAGCCCTTTTCGCGAACGTTCTTGCCACTGAGCCATGCATCGGAAATTTCCTTGAGCTCAGCCAGCGGCGCATGGCCTGGCTCATGGATTTCCAGGCTCAGCCCGTCACGGCCGCCTCGGTTCCACGTGTAGCGCAGGTCCTTCATTTCCTTGCCTTTGGCATCGAGGTCGAAGCGGCGCAGGTCGACACGGGCTTCCTCGCCCAGCTTCAGGGCAGTCAGGCCGATGTCCATGTAGAACGGCAGGTTCTCTGCGCGCACCTGGTAAAACACTGGTCGAGCATGGTGCAGGTCGCACAGGTCGCGGAACTGCCAGATCATCTCGGCACGCTCCTGGGCCGGCCCGATCGGATCGTACAGCGCAACCAGACTACGACCACGGCGGGCATACATCAGAAACGCGTTGTCCCGGGGATGGAACAGCAGCGCCTTGTCGCCGGTCAGGGCCAGGCCGCCATCAGGCTGGTCGGACGCCTGCAGAATACGGTGAGCCCGTTGCAGTTCGGCTTCATCGGGCAGGTGGATCACCGGCGGTGCGGTGCGCAGCAACCAGGTTAGCGCCAGCGCTGCCAGCAGCAAGGCACTGCCCATCGCCGCACGCAGGCCACGGGGGGCATCGGCGTCCAGGGTGAACTGCCACCACAGTTGATGGCTGTAGGGCACATCCTGGTAGGCGAACAACAGCAGCCACACCGAGGCGCCCACCGCGCAGGCACTGGCCACCAGATACACCGGCGAGAACGGCAGTTCCATCAAGCGGCTGGGCCGATAGAACGAGCGGCGGAACAAAGCCAGGAGCGCGGCCGTGAACGTCAGCAGGCAGGCCTCTTCCCAGTCGAAGCCCTTGAGCAGCGAAAGCAATGCCCCCACCAGCAGCAGCACCGTGGTCAGCAGCCACGCGGCCGACAGGCGCCGGCGCAGGCCTTGGGCCAGCAACAGGCACAGCACGCCGATCAGGCTGGCGCCGAAGTGGGAGGCATCGATCAGCCGATGGGGGATCAGAAAGCCCATGTGCTCAAGGCGGGTATCGATCTCGGGCGTGGCGCCGGAAAACAGCAATACCACCCCCGAGAGGAAGACCATGATGGCCAGGATAGGCGCTGCCAGCCCAGAGGCAGCCTTCATGGCCTGCCGCGCGAACAGCAGACGCCGGGCTTCGTTGGCCAATAGCAGGACGCAGGCCAGCAGAAGGGGCAGCACCACATAGATGATGCGGTACAACAGCAATGCGGCTGCCAGCGGGGCAGCGCCCAATTGGTTGGCGAACGCGGCCAGCAGGATGGCCTCGAACACCCCAACACCACCGGGCACATGGCTGAGCACACCCGCGGCCAGCGCCAGTAGGTAGACCAGTACGAAGGCGCCGAAGGGGGGCGCTTCGGGCAGCAGCAGGTAGAGCACGGTGGCCGCGGCGGCCACGTCCAGGGCCGTGATCAGCAGTTGCAGGCCAGTCAGCCGTGCGCCGGGCAGTCGCAGCGTGCGCCGGCCCAGTTGCACCAACAGGTTGTCAGGCACTGGCTGCTCGGCCAACCGCTTGCGATACAGGCCAACTGCCAATAAGGCGCAGGCGGCCAGGACGGCAACCGCAACGCCAGCCAGCAAGCCCTGCGGCAACCGCAGGGCAGTCGAGGCGGCAGGCAGATTGCTCAGGGTGGCCAATGCCGCAAGCGGTGGCAAAGCACAACCGAGTGAAAGGCTGGCGAAGACCGTCATGCGTGCGACTTCGCCCGCGCCCACGCCTTGGCGTGCATACAGCCGGTAGCGCA
This sequence comes from Pseudomonas fulva NBRC 16637 = DSM 17717, assembly GCF_000730565.1. Classification (GTDB taxonomy): domain Bacteria; phylum Pseudomonadota; class Gammaproteobacteria; order Pseudomonadales; family Pseudomonadaceae; genus Aquipseudomonas; species Aquipseudomonas fulva. The sequence goes on from NZ_BBIQ01000014.1 coordinate 32,191, forward strand.
CCGAACCGCCGGATAGCATGGACAGGCCGATGGCATTGCCGATGGCAAAGGCGCTGAAACCACCCAGTACCAACGTTCGCGCAGGCAGCTTGACCCCAGCGTAGCGGCTGGCCGACCACTCGTAGCCCAGCAGGATCACGAAACCGATCACGGTCGCCAGCAGCGCGCCAAGCAGTGACTGCACTGGCACTTCGAGCATGGCATCGTGCAAGGCATAGATGTCCAGCTCGCTCAGCAGGTGGCGGCAGGCGATCAAGGCCATGGTGAACAGCACCAGCGTCACCGCCAGCCCAATCGGCTGACGATAGCGGCTTATCCGTTCAAGCAAAGGCAGGCGCTGCACGGCTCCGGGCAGCGCTGTGGCCAGCGGCACCGAAGGTTCAGGGTTCTGAGCGGTCATGGATTACCTCGGGCGTCAGGCACGAGGTGAAGAAGAGGCGCGGCCAAGTGAAAGTCCCTTTGGAAAACGTATCCAATATTACTCCGGCCATGGGCGCTTAACAGCCCGGCAGGGGTTAAAGATAGTTCATCCACGCAAGGGTAGCGCCCGCCGCTAATCGGGTATGCGCCAAGGCATGCAAGCGTCGCTTGCAAGTAAGGGGGTAGAAACGAAAAACCCCGCGCGTATCGCTACGCACGGGGTTTGTTCTGACGAATATGGTTGCGGGAGCCGGATTTGAACCGACGACCTTCGGGTTATGAGCCCGACGAGCTACCAGACTGCTCCATCCCGCGTCAGAGGTGCGCATTCTACAGCGAAGCGCATTGGTGTCAAGCGTTTAATGAAGCGCGAGGCCAACGCTTGAACAGAGCAGGGCGCATCCATGCTTACCCTGTTGCCGTTTGACAGGCAAAGAAAAAGGCCACTGCGTTAACAGTGGCCTTTTCTTGAACTTGGTTGCGGGAGCCGGATTTGAACCGACGACCTTCGGGTTATGAGCCCGACGAGCTACCAGACTGCTCCATCCCGCGTCTGTGGGGCGGATTCTACAGCTTCAGCCGGTGGTGTCAAGTGCTACTCATTGATTTAGCGAGGTTTTTTACGAATTGCTTTTCGCGCGCGCAAAGAAAAAGGCCACTGCGTGAACAGTGGCCTTTTCTCGAATCTGGTTGCGGGAGCCGGATTTGAACCGACGACCTTCGGGTTATGAGCCCGACGAGCTACCAGGCTGCTCCATCCCGCGCCTGTGAAATCGAATTCTACGGATTTATCATGCAGTGTCAAGCAAATAGTGTGAAAAGCCCTTTTTGTTCAATCCTTTAGGTGTGTAAGGCGCGGGCTTGGGTAGCGCTCATGCAGTGAATGCCGGCGCTGCCCAACCATGCCCATGCTGTTTGAACCTGAAACCATGCGCTATTATCTGTATGAATTTACAGTGCTTATGGTCATACATGTCCCTGCGCAAGATCATTCACGTCGACTGCGACTGCTTTTATGCCGCCATCGAAATGCGCGACGACCCTCGTCTTGCAGGTCGTCCCATGGCAGTGGGCGGGTCGGCCGAAAGGCGTGGGGTCATCGCCACGTGCAACTATGAAGCGCGTGCCTACGGGGTGCGTTCTGCAATGTCGTCCCGTCACGCCCTCAAGTTGTGCCCGGACCTGCTGATCGTCAAACCTCGCTTCGAGGCTTACCGTGAGGCTTCTCGAGAGATACATGCCATCTTTCGTGACTACACCGACCTGATCGAGCCGCTGTCGTTGGACGAGGCCTACCTGGATGTCAGCGAAAGCCAATGGTATGCCGGCAGCGCTACACGCATCGCCGAAGACATCCGTCGGCGCGTGGCTCGTACCCTGCACATCACCGTCTCGGCCGGGGTGGCGCCCAACAAGTTTCTGGCCAAGATCGCCAGCGACTGGCGCAAGCCCAATGGCCTGTTCGTGATCAAGCCTGATGAAATAGAAGCGTTCGTGGCGGCGCTGCCGGTCACCCGTCTGCACGGTGTGGGCAAGGTCACTGCAGACAAGCTGACCCGCCTGGGGATCGAGACCTGCTCGCAGTTGCGCGACTGGTCTCGCCTGGCGCTGGTGCGTGAGTTCGGCACCTTTGGCGAGCGGTTGTGGGGGCTGGCGCGTGGCATCGATGATCGCGTGGTTCAAAACGACAGTCGACGGCAGTCGGTCAGCGTGGAGAATACCTACGACACCGACCTGCCGGACCTGCCCAGTTGCCTGGCACGGTTGCCGGAGTTGCTGCAGAGCCTGAACGAGCGCATTGAGCGAATGGACAGCACCTACCGGCCGGAAAAGCCTTTCGTCAAGGTCAAGTTCCATGACTTCACCCAGACCACCCTTGAGCAGGCAGGCGCCGGCAGGGACTTGGACAGTTACCGGCAGCTGGTGACGCAGGCGTTCGCGCGCGGTGGTAAACCTGTGCGATTGCTCGGTGTAGGGGTGAGATTACGGGACTTGCGCAGCGCGCATGAACAGCTGGAGCTTTTCCCGCCGGCATAGCGTGCAGTTGAAGGAAGGTGTTGAGAGGCGCGAAAGTGCCGCTGTCATGGCGTACTTCAGGTTTATCGCCGACATGTAGGCTTCCATTATGGGGCCAGGCAGCGCGTAAGGCCTTTTAAAAGCAGTTGCCGGCGTTGAACCCACCACGGGTTCAACGCCGGTCAACCACAGGCGGCCATCAATGCCCGGGGTCGGCAACCAGTCGGCCAGTGGCTTTGGTCAAGGACTGCAAGAACTCCTGCTGCAACTCAGGATCGTTGCGCGTCAGCTCGATCAGGCTCTGCTCCAACTCACTGGCTTCCTCTTCAAGGCCCAGCTCGGACAGCCGCTTGACCCGGTGCACCCACTGGCTCACCTCATCATCTTCGAGGTCGTCGAAAATCAGCTCGTGAGCTTCACGCAGCTTGTTGCGCAGCGTGGCGCTGATCAACAAACTGGCATCACCGCGCACGGCATTGTCCTCATCGACCACTTGCAGGTGCAAGGTGCCGACGTGGTTGAGGTTCTGCTCCGAGAAGGGGCTGTCGAGCAGGTTCAGGCGCAGAATGCCCGCGCGGTCAGTGGTCAGCTCATAGGTGTTCTTGCCGGCCTTGACCTCCACCAGGCGCTCGCTCCACGGCATGCTCGTGGCCTCTTCGCGCTTGGCTTTCTGCACTTCGCTGATGCCTGCGAGGTTCTGCTGGGCGCGGCCATTGGAGGGCACGTTCATGAACGGATTAAGGCCGTCCACGCCATAACTGAGCCAATCGTGGGTAATGCTCTGGGGCAGGTTGCCCAGGGCGAAGACGTTGACCACGTTGGCACCCACGCCCGCCACCACCGCCACGGCGCCCAGCGGAATCTCGTAGATTTCCCGCCAGGGTTGGTAAGGGGTGTAGCGGTCGTAATGGCGCGTCACCTCGAACTCGGTGACCTCGAAACGCTTCTGCTCATGCACGCGTACACGTCGTTGCGGCAGCTCCATCACCTTCGGCTCGCCAACGTCGATCTGCAGGGTGTGTTCGAGCAGTTTGCGCTCGACGCGCTCCTCGTGGTCGCTGCGCTGGGGCATCTGGTTGGCGCAGCCGCTGACGAGCAGGACGCCGCACAGTGCGGCGCCCTTGAGCTTATAGGTACTTCGCTTGGACATGATCACTCGTGCATTGATTATCAGCGGCGAACGCGGGCCTGCAGGAAGGTCAGCACTTCTTCGAGTGGCAACACCTGGGCATCCTGCTCGGTACGGTGTTTGTATTCCAGGTTGCCATCGGCCAGGCTGCGATCGCTGACGACGATACGGTGCGGAATGCCGATCAGCTCCATGTCGGCAAATTTGATGCCGGGGCTGGTCTTCTTGTCGCGGTCGTCGAGCAGCACTTCGTAACCTGCCGCAGTCAGCTCGGCATACAGCTTGTCGGTGGCTTCGCGAACCACTTCGGTTTCATAGCGCAGGGGTACCAGGGCAATCTGGAAGGGCGCCAGGGCGTCGTTCCAGATAATGCCTTTCTCATCGTGGTTCTGCTCGATGGCAGCGGCCACCACGCGGGACACGCCGATGCCATAGCAGCCCATGGACAGCATGACCGGCTTGCCATTTTCGCCCAGGACCTGGCACTTGAGTGCCTCGCTGTACTTGGTACCCAGCTGGAAGATGTGACCCACTTCGATGCCACGCTTGATCACCAGCGTGCCCTGGCCATCCGGGCTTGGGTCGCCCTCGACCACATTGCGCAGGTCGGCCACCTGTGGCACTGGCAAGTCACGCTCCCAGTTCACGCCGAAATAGTGCTTGTCGTCGATGTTGGCACCGATACCGAAGTCGCTCATCAAGGCAACCGAACGGTCGATCACGCATTCGAGCGGCAGGTTCAGCGGGCCCAGCGAGCCTGCGCCAGCACCAATGGCCTCGCGCAGTTCGGCATCGGTGGCCATGACCAGGGGGTCAGCCACTTGTTCCAGCTTCGCGGCCTTGATTTCGTTGAGCTCGTGATCGCCGCGCACGATCAGGGCGACCAGCTTGCCTTCCTCGGCGCCGCGTACGATCAGGGTCTTGACGGTCTTTTCGATTGGCAGACCGAAGTTTTCGACCAGTTGGGCGATGGTCTTGGCATCGGGCGTGTCGACCAGGCGCAGTTCTTCGGTAGGGGCAGGGCGCACGGTTTCGCGCGGCACGGCCTCGGCCTTTTCGATGTTGGCGGCGTAGTCGGAGCTGTCGCTGAAGATCACATCGTCTTCACCGGACTGTGCAAGGACGTGGAATTCATGGGAATAGCTACCACCAATGGAACCGGTGTCGGCCTGCACTGGGCGGAAATCCAGCCCCAGACGGGTGAACACATTGGTGTACGCCTGGTGCATGCGGTCGTAGGTTTCCTGGAGGGAAGCCTGGTCGGCATGGAAGGAGTAGGCGTCCTTCATGATGAACTCGCGGCCACGCATCAGGCCGAAGCGCGGACGGATTTCATCGCGGAATTTGGTCTGGATCTGGTACATGTTCAAAGGCAGCTGCTTGTAGCTCGACAGCTCGTTGCGTGCCAGGTCGGTGATGACCTCTTCGTGGGTCGGACCCACGCAGAAATCGCGCTGATGCCGGTCCTTGACCCGCAGCAGCTCGGGGCCGTACTGCTCCCAGCGGCCGGACTCCTGCCACAGTTCGGCAGGCTGGATGCTGGGCATGAGCACTTCAAGAGCGCCGGCGGCGTTCATTTCCTCGCGCACCACGTTCTCGACCTTGCGCATTACCCGCAGGCCCATTGGCAGCCAGGTGTACAGGCCGGAAGCCAGTTTGCGGATCATGCCGGCACGCAGCATGAGCTGATGGCTGATGACCACTGCGTCGGCAGGGGTTTCTTTTTGGGTGGCGAGCAAATATTGACTGGTGCGCATGGTTAGCCGTGTCGATTGCCTAAGACGTTGAAATAGCCCCGCATTGTACGGGGGTGAAGCCAAGGCGTACAGGATGCCCCAGGGCGTCCTGCTTGTCAGCCAAGAAAAAGCCCGGCGCGGTCGCCGGGCTTTTCAGGTGCGAAGCGTTGCAAGCCAGGCTTACAGGATGCTCAGCGGGTACTCCACGATCAGGCGCAGCTCGTCCAGGGATGGGGAGCCGTAGTAGACGCCATCGGAAGAACGGTAGGTGGCTTGACGAACGCGGAAGCTCAGGTCCTTGGCCGGGCCTTCTTGCATCACGTACTTGATGTCGATGTCGCGTTCCCATTCCTTGCCGTTGCTGGTGGTGCCGGTGTCGGCGCCGCTGCCACGCACGTAGCGGGTCATGAAGCTCAGGCCTGGAATGCCATACTCGGCGAAGTTCAGGTCGTAGCGAGCCTGCCAGGACTTCTCGCCCTCGGCGTTGAAGTCGGAACGGGCCACGGAGTTGGCCAGGAACACGGTACCGCCACCGTCGACGCCGTAGCCATAGTCGCCGTCGCCGGTGACTTTCTGGTAGGCCAGGGTGAAGGTGTGAGCGCCGATGTTGTACGCACCGGACAGGCTGAACGCACGGTTGTCGAGCTTGGTCACGCCGTCTTTTTCGGCGCGCTGCAGGCCTTGGCCGTCGCTCTTGGTGTCATAGAAGTTGAAGTCGAACACCAGGCCTTGCTTGTCCGACAGCGGCAGCGCCCAGTTGACGTTGGCGTAGTACTTGCGCCAGTAGTCTTCGACCTTGGAGTAGTACAGGCTGGTGGACAGGCTGTCGGTGAAGGCATAGGTGCCGCCGAATACGTCGGCTTCCTTCAGGCGCAGGCTGTCGCGGTTGGTCTGCTCCTGACCGGTCAGGCTGGTGAAGCGACCGGCGTGCAGGGTCAGGCCCTTGATGTCGTTGCTGGTCAGCAATGCGCCCTGGGCGATTTCCGGCAGCAGGCGGCTATCGTCGGTGGCGAATACCGGCAGGGCGGTGAACTGGTCGCCGACTTTCAGCACGGTGTCGGAGATACGGAATTTGACCGCGCCGCCACCCTTGGAGTAGTCATCCTGCGCACGGCCGTCCGAGCCGTTCGGGAACAGGCCGGTGCCAGCACGGCCCTTGCCGCTGTCCAGTTTCAGCCCGAGCATGCCGATGGCGTCGATACCCACGCCGACGGTGCCCTGGGTGTAGCCCGACTCGTAAGTGCCCACGAAGCCGAGGCCGGTTTCTTCACGGCGGCTCTGGCCGCCTTCGTTGTTGCGGAAATCACGGCTGAAATACAGCATGCGAGTTTTGACGCTCAGCTTGCTGTCTTCAATGAAACCTTTGGACTCATCCTGCGAAGAGGCCAGTGCCATCTGCGAGGACCCCGCCGAAACGGCCAGGGCGATCATGCTCCACTTCATCACGCGCATCGTGACTTGCTCCTTTGGTTTTTTTAGGAAGAGTACCGCTGCATCCAGGTGTTCTAGTTATAGGGTGCAGCTCTTTCTTGTTATGTCGGCGAAAATGTATAGCACGCTGAAGGTCGTTGGCGATATGGCGCAAAGCACTCTGAATGGAACTTTTTGGCCGTGTCGCTGTCGGGCACTTCAGCGTCGCATCCGAGGGTGGTAACGCCCGGTGTGCAGGTGTTGCAGAGAGCATGCCGACTTGGCGTGAAGGCAATGCAACAAGCGTGCTCAACCTGGGCTTGCATTGATGAATTTTTCACGAAATTTTCAGGAAACCGTTTTAACCGCCGTAAATACGGGGGTTGGTCGGACTGGGCGTCCAGCCCGCTCATCGCGTCCATTCAGTTGGCTAGCTTGCTATCAAAGTCAATGTGTTACCGCAACATGTTAAGGCGGTGTCAATTGTGGTGGGCCAAGGCGCCAGTCAGCGTGGCGAAGCACCTTATTGGTGCGAAAAGTAGCGCTGTGTTACCGCAATCGCGCAAGGTATCCTTGCCGCCGTCTCTACCGCCACCGTGCGGGTCGCTTTGCCTGAAGGAGGTACGCCGTGTTCGTTCTTGATCCACGCTTGCAGCAGGACACTTGGGTGCTGGGCGATTTCGCCCTGTGCCAGTTGCTGCTGAGCCGAGATGCCAACTACCCCTGGTTCATCCTGGTGCCCAGGCGTGCCGAGGTCAGCGAATTGTTTGACCTCAGCCTGGCTGAGCAGCACCTGCTCTGGCAGGAAACCACACAGCTTGCCGAGGCACTCAAGCGCAGCTACGGGGCCGACAAGATGAACGTGGCGACGTTGGGCAATGTGGTCAGCCAGATGCACATGCATGTGATCGTTCGCCAGCACGATGATGTGGCCTGGCCTGCACCGGTCTGGGGCAAATGCCCGGCCGTGGCCTATACCGACGCACAAGTACAGGCGGTACGCGCCCGCGTGCGAAATCTGCACCTTGAAGGTTTCCAGGAGGCCGCCCATGTCGCTTGAGCCAAGAATGGTCGAGCTGGAAACGCGCCAGGCATTCCAGGACGACACCCTGCAGGCGCTCAACGATGTGGTGGTCGAGCAAGGGCGCGTGATCGAGCGGCTGCAGTTGCAGATGGCCGAGCTGATCAAGCGTTACGAGGAGATGGCGGGTCAGTATGGCAGCGAGGGTGAAGAGGCGCCGCCGCCTCACTATTGATCATCTGGTCGTCAGGCCTGTCGCAGCCTTGGGCTGAGCGACAGGCCTGGTTTGAACGTGTTTAAGTCTGCTCGCCTGTCAGCGGCGCGTGACGGCGACCACGTCCTCGGCCTGCAGGCCCTTGTCGCGATGCATCACCGAGAACTCGACGCGTTGACCTTCTACCAGGATGCGATGGCCTTCGCCGCGGATGGCGCGAAAGTGCACGAAGATGTCATCGCCTGAGTCCCGGGAAATGAACCCGAACCCCTTGGACGTGTTGAACCACTTGACCGTGCCCGTATCTCGGTTGCCGGCCTCGGTCAGTGGCTGTTGGCTGCTGCGTACCTTGCGCGCGCCCTGGGCAAAGCCTGCGCCCAGGTGCAGGGCCACAGCCAGTGCGGCGCACACCAGCGCCGCCAGGTTGCCAAGCTCTGGTCGAGCGAGCACGGTAAGGGTTTGAAGTACCACAGCCACCACCAGCAGGGCACAGGCTAGATATTGCAGTTGCTGCCTGGCACCTCGGTAGTACAGCGGTACGACAGGGGCCAGGATCAGGTTGAGCAAGCCGAACAGGGCCAGATAGACCGCGTCGGGTTGTTGCAGGAAAGGCGTTGCCTCGGTTTTAAGACTGGGAATGAACGCTAGCAGCAAGGCTGCCGCGCCTGTCACCAGGTGGACGATCTTGAACATGGGATTGGCTCACATTGATTGAAGCTGATCACGGGAAGAGCTGACGGCCCGGTGCGCATGAAGTGTTGGCGCGAACACGTGGCCTTCTGCCTATGCATTCGGCAATTACAGTCCGCACGAATGGCACGCTGCCTATTTAACCGTAAACCTGCAGGGTACTCAAACTGCCACCCGGCGCCCTGCCTGCGGCCACCTGGCAGAGGCACGGCGCTCAGAGTGTTGCTAAAGTGGTCGGCACCCGCTTGGGTTTCACGTTTTCTGAAGGGGAGCATCATGGCAATCGATATCGGCATCAGTGAAGAAGATCGCAAGTCCATCGTCGATGGGCTTTCCCGCCTGCTTTCAGATACCTACGTGCTGTATCTGAAAACCCACAATTTCCATTGGAACGTCACCGGGCCCTCGTTCCGTACCCTGCACCTGATGTTCGAGGAGCAGTACAACGAGCTGGCGCTGGCGGTGGACGCCATTGCCGAGCGCATCCGCGCCCTGGGTTTCCCGGCGCCTGGGTCCTACGCGTTCTACGCCAAGCACTCTTCCATCAAGGAAGAGGAGGGCGTCCCCCCAGCCGACGAGATGATCCGGCAACTGGTGCAAGGGCAGGAAGCGGTGGTGCGCACCGCCCGCAGTATCTTCCCAGCGGTGGACAAGGTCAGCGATGAGCCAACCGCCGACCTGCTCACCCAGCGCATGCAGGTGCACGAAAAGACCGCATGGATGCTGCGCGTACTGCTCGACGAGAAATAACCGGGCCATGCCGGCAGGCCTTTCCAGGGTGACTGGGCGGGCCTGCCGCTTTCTGTGCGGGAAGGGTTTGCCGCTGCTCTGCAATGGCCCGTTCGGCGCTTGATACACCCCTTGGTTCAATCATCAGGAGGTGTGCAGATGGCTCAGTCTGGGAAACGGACGGCAGGTCAGGGGCGCTGGCCCGGCAAGCAATGCGTCGACCCATTCACGGCAGATTTCGACATGCTGCAGACCCAGCCTGTGTCTCGCTCGGTGCGGCTCAACGGTTTTTCCACCTGCCTGCGCCTCGAGGCCGTGTATTGGGGTATCCTCGAGCGCATTGCCGCTGCCAACCAATGCTCGGTCAGTGCGGTGTTGTCCTATGTAGACCGTGAGGTGCACCTGCGCCAAGGGGGCGTGCGCAACTTCAGCGGCCTCATACGGGTAATCTGCGTGGCCTGGTTGCAGCAGCCGCCGACGTCGCACTGATCGCCCGGCGGGCTGCGCAGCGCTGGTTAACCATATATAATCCCGCCTTTTGCTGCCCTGGCAGCCAGCGTTATGGTTGACGAGAGACATCCATGCCCCTTTACGACTATCAATGTGCATCCTGCGAGCATCGCATGGAAGTGCTGCAGAAAATCAGCGCCGCGCCGCTCACCGACTGCCCGGCCTGCCAGGCGCCGGCGATGAAGAAACTGCTGTCGGTGCCCGGCTTTCGCCTGAGCGGCAACGGCTGGTACGAAACCGACTTCAAGACCGGTGCGAAAAAGAATCTGGCAGGCGGCGACAAGGCCGACTGAGTTGAATGCTATGACCGGGTCTTGCAGTATTAGCCCTCCGGGCGGCCAAGGCCTCCATCGAATACACGAATCACGAGAAGCGAAACCACCATCATGATGCGCAGCCATTATTGCGGCCAACTGAACGAGAGCCTGGACGGCCAGGAAGTCACCCTTTGCGGCTGGGTCCATCGTCGCCGGGACCACGGCGGGGTGATCTTCCTCGACATCCGTGACCGCGAGGGCATGGCCCAGGTCGTTTTCGATCCGGATCGCGCCGACACCTTCGCCGCAGCCGACCGTGTGCGCAGCGAGTACGTCGTGCAGATCACCGGCAAGGTCCGCCGTCGCCCGGAAGGTGCTGTGAACAGCAACATGGCCTCCGGTGCCATCGAAATCCTCGGCTATCAGCTCAACGTGCTGAACGAAGCCGAAACCCCGCCGTTCCCGCTCAACGAATACTCCGACGTTGGTGAGGAAACGCGTCTGCGCTACCGTTTCATCGACCTGCGTCGTCCTGAGATGGCCGACAAGCTGCGCCTGCGCTCGCGCATCACCAGCAGCATTCGACGCTTTCTCGACGAAAACGGCTTCCTCGATGTGGAAACGCCGATTCTGACCCGCGCCACGCCTGAAGGCGCGCGCGATTACCTGGTGCCAAGCCGCACCCACGCCGGCAGCTTCTTCGCCCTGCCGCAGTCGCCACAGCTGTTCAAGCAGTTGCTGATGGTCGCCGGTTTCGACCGCTACTACCAGATTGCCAAGTGCTTCCGTGACGAAGACCTGCGTGCCGATCGCCAGCCAGAATTCACCCAGATCGACATCGAGACCAGCTTCCTGGACGAGTCCGAGATCATGGGCCTGACCGAGAGCATGATCCGCAAGCTGTTCAAGGAAGTGCTGGACCTGGAGTTCGGCGAATTCCCGCACATGACCTTCGAGGAAGCCATGCGTCGCTATGGCTCCGACAAGCCAGACCTGCGCATCCCGCTGGAACTGGTCGACGTCGCCGACCAGCTCAAGGACGTGGACTTCAAGGTGTTCGCCGGCCCTGCCAACGATCCTAAATGCCGCGTCACCGCGCTGCGACTGCCAGGCGGCGCCAGCATGCCGCGCAGCAAGATCGACGAGTACACCAAGTTCGTTGGCATCTACGGTGCCCGCGGCCTTGCCTACATCAAGGTCAACGAGCGTGCCAAGGGCGTTGAAGGCCTGCAGTCGCCGATCGTCAAGAACATCCCCGAGGCCAACCTCAACACCATCCTCGACCGCGTGGGCGCCGTTGACGGCGACATCGTGTTCTTCGGTGCCGACAAGTTCAAGGTGGTCAGCGAAGCGCTGGGCGCCCTGCGTATTCGCCTGGGCCACGACTTCGAACTGTTCACCTGCGAGTGGGCACCGATGTGGGTCGTTGACTTCCCCATGTTCGAAGAAAACGAAGACGGCAGCTTCACCGCGCTGCACCACCCGTTCACCGCGCCCAAGTGCACGCCCGAGGAACTGGAGGCCAACCCGGCCACGGCCCTGTCCCGTGCCTATGACATGGTGCTCAATGGCACCGAACTCGGTGGCGGTTCGATCCGTATCCACCGCAAGGAAATGCAGCAGGCCGTGTTCCGCCTGCTGGGTATCGAAGCGGCAGAACAGGAAGAGAAGTTCGGCTTCCTGCTCGATGCCCTGAAGTTCGGTGCACCGCCTCACGGTGGCCTGGCCTTCGGCCTGGATCGCCTAGTCATGCTGATGACCGGCGCCCAGTCGATTCGTGAAGTGATTGCCTTCCCGAAAACCCAGAGCGCTGCGTGTGTCATGACCCAGGCACCGGGCATGGTCGACGCCAAGGCATTGCGCGAGCTGCACATCCGTCTGCGCGAGCAGACCAAGGTCGAGTAATCGGCCCGGGCGCAGCCGGCGGTTGCGCCCACGCGCTTCGGCGCAGTCTTTCCACGTTCCGCCCTTCGGGGCGGAACCTGTTTCTGTTACAAGGATCGGGAGTCGTTATGGCGGGTCATTCCAAGTGGGCGAACATCAAGCACCGCAAAGAGCGCCAGGATGCCAAGAGGGGCAAGGTATTCACCAAGTGGATCCGCGAGCTGACGGTCGCCGCCAAGCAAGGCGGCCCGGACCCTGCCTCCAACCCGCGCCTGCGCCTGGCGCTGGACAAGGCACTGGGTGCCAACATGAGCCGCGATATCATCGATCGCGCGGTGGCCCGTGGCGCCGGCACGAACGAAAGCGACAACGTCGAAGAGCTCAGCTATGAAGGTTACGGGCCGGGCGGTGTGGCGATCATGGTCGAGGCCATGACCGATAACCGCAACCGCACCGCTGCGGCAGTGCGCCATGCTTTCACCAAGTGCGGGGGCAACCTGGGCACCGACGGTTCGGTCGCCTACCTGTTCGAGCGCAAGGGGCAGATCAGTTTTGCTCCGGGCGTGGAGGAGGATGCCTTGATGGAGGCGGCGATGGAGGCCGACGCCGACGACGTGGTGGCCCACGAGGATGGCTCGTTTGACGTGTTCACCTCGTTCAACAGCTTCTACGCCGTGCGCAATGCCTTGGAAGAGGCCGGCTTCAAGGCGGCCGACGCCGAAATCGTGATGCAGCCGACCACCAGCGCCGAACTCGATCAGGAGGGGGCCGAGAAGGTACTCAAGCTGATCGACATGCTCGAAGACCTGGACGACGTACAGAACGTCTACTCCAATGCGCAGATTTCCGACGAGATCATGGAAAACCTCGGCTGAGGGCTTTCTGGCGCACCATACTGACGCCTTCGGGCGTTTGTACAGGCCCTTTCGCAGGGCGCCCGTGGCACAGGTGGCAGCACTGGCGACCTGGCCAGGGGGTTGACCTGCGAAAGGGCCTGTACTGTTTGCACACCGCTTCACTTCAACGACAGGCGCTATGACTCTGATTCTAGGTATCGACCCCGGCTCGCGCATCACAGGTTATGGCGTTGTTCGCCAGACCGCACGTGGTTGCGAGTACGTGGCCTCAGGCTGCATCCGCACAGGCAGTGGTGAACTGCACGAGCGTTTGCAGATCGTGTTTCGTGGGGTCAGCGAAGTCATCGGCCAGCATGGCCCGGTGACCATGGGCATCGAGCGAGTTTTCATGGCCCGCAACGCCGATTCGGCCCTCAAGCTGGGGCAGGCCCGAGGCGCGGCCATCGTCGCAGCGGCTGAAGCAGGGCTGGAAATCGCCGAGTACAGCGCCACCCAGGTCAAGCAGGCGGTGGCTGGTACGGGCGGGGCGAACAAGGACCAGGTGATGATGATGGTCATGCACCTGCTCAAGCTGACCCAAAAGCCCCAGATCGATGCTTCCGACGCGCTGGCCATTGCCTTGTGCCATGCCCACACCCGTTCGAGTCTGGTGCCCCATGGGCTGTCTACGGCGCGTCGGCGCGGTGGGCGCTTGCGTCTGTAAGCGCTTCATGCGCTGATACACATTTTGTGCAGGCGGAGCGTCCGCCTGCCGTATTTGCTGATAGGGTTGAGCGGCCATCGGGCAGCTCCCCGTGAAAAGGATCGAAACGTGATCGGACGTTTGCGCGGCACCCTGGCGGAAAAGCAGCCGCCGCACCTCATCATCGACGTCAATGGCGTGGGCTACGAACTGGAAGTCCCCATGACGACGCTCTATCGCCTGCCCAAGGTCGGCGAGCCGGTAACGGTGCACACGCACCTTGTGGTGCGTGAAGACGCCCACCTGCTCTATGGCTTTGCCGAAAAGCGCGAGCGCGAATTGTTCCGCGAGCTCATTCGGCTCAACGGTGTGGGCCCCAAGCTGGCCCTGGCACTGATGTCCGGGCTTGAGATCGATGAGCTGGTGCGCTGCGTGCAGGCCCAGGACGCCTCGGTATTGGTACGCGTGCCCGGTGTAGGCAAAAAAACGGCAGAGCGCCTGCTGGTCGAGCTCAAGGACCGCTTCAAGGCTTGGGAAACGTCCCCGGCCATGTTCGCGTTGGTGTCCGATGGGCCATTGCCGGCCGCCAGCGAGTCCACCGCCGAGGCGGATGCGGTCAGCGCCCTGGTGTCCCTGGGCTACAAGCCCCAGGAAGCGAGCAAGGCCATCGGTGCGATCAAGGACAAGTCGGGGCTTTCCAGTGAAGAGCTGATTCGCCGCAGCCTCAAGGGGATGATTACCAAGTGATCGAAGCCGACCGCCTGATCGCTGCCAGTGGCCGCGACCGCGAAGAAGTCCAGGATCGCGCCATCCGGCCCTTGCGGCTGGAGGAGTACATTGGCCAGCCCGTGGTGCGCGAGCAGATGGCACTGTTCATCCAGGCGGCGCGCGGGCGCAGCGAGTCGCTCGACCACACGCTGATCTTCGGCCCGCCAGGCCTGGGCAAGACCACCCTGGCCAACATCATCGCCCACGAGATGGGGGTGTCGGTCAAAAGCACCTCGGGGCCGATCCTCGAGCGCCCTGGCGACCTGGCCGCCATGCTGACCAACCTTGAGCCTCATGACGTGCTCTTCATCGACGAGATCCACCGGCTGTCGCCGGTCGTCGAAGAGGTGCTCTATCCAGCCATGGAAGACTTTCAGCTCGACATCATGATCGGCGAAGGCCCGGCGGCCCGCTCGATCAAGCTCGACCTGCCACCTTTCACGCTGGTCGGTGCCACGACGCGCGCCGGCATGCTCACCAACCCGCTGCGCGACCGTTTCGGCATCGTGCAGCGGCTGGAGTTCTACAGCGACAAGGACCTGGCGACCATCGTCAGCCGTTCGGCCAACATCCTGGGCCTGGTCATCGAGGACCTCGGTGCCTATGAGATCGCGCGCCGTGCCCGCGGCACACCGCGCATTGCCAACCGCTTGCTGCGGCGGGTGCGCGACTACGCCGAGGTACGCGGCAAGGGCCAGATCACCAAGGCCGTGGCCGACATGGCGCTCAACCTGCTGGACGTCGATGAGCGCGGCTTCGACCATTCCGACAGGCGCCTGCTGCTGACCATGATCGAGAAGTTCGACGGTGGCCCGGTCGGCGTCGACAACCTTGCCGCCGCCATCAGCGAAGAGCGTCACACCATCGAGGACGTGCTTGAGCCTTACCTCATCCAGCAGGGCTACATCATGCGTACGCCCCGTGGCCGTGTGGTGACCCGACACGCCTACCTGCACTTCGGGCTGAATGTTCCCGGGCGATTGGGGGAGGGCGCGGATTTTTCCGAGCCGGGTGATGAATGACAGATCGAAACACGCTTTTCGTGGTCCTACCGCTGGCATGCCCAGGGGGCGATGGCACCCGGATATCGATAGTGAAAAAACAGTTGTCACAGCGGATTGGCAAGCCAAGGAGTAAGCACTAGAGTATGCGCGCGCAAAAAGGCCTGGAACCGTTCGCACACCGTTGTCGCGTCTATTACGAAGATACCGATGCCGGTGGTGTGGTGTATTACGTCAACTACCTGAAATTCATGGAGCGCGCGCGCACCGAACGCTTGCGGCACCTGGGCTTTTCCCAGTCGCAACTGGCTGAAGACAACCTGCTGTTCGTGGTCCATTCCAGCGAAGCGCGTTACCACGTGCCGGCGCGGCTGGACGATGAATTGCGGGTGACCGCGCAAGTACTTGAACTCAATCGCGCCAGCTTGCGCTTCGTGCAGCAAGTGTGGCGGGAAAAGGACGACGCACTGCTTTGTGAAGGGCGGTTTCTGATCGCCGCCGTGCGCGCCGACACTTTCAAACCCCGAGCCATACCTCCCCAGCTGCGCGACGCCTTTGCGGCAGACGGCTCGGGTAATCAATCGAATGCAGGAGAATAAGCGTGGAAGCTAACGTCGTCGACCATACCTCCATGTGGAGTCTGGTCAGTAACGCCAGCGTTGTGGTGCAGTTGGTGATGCTGACCCTGGTGGCCGCCTCGGTCACCTCGTGGATCATGATTTTCCAGCGCAGCACCATGCTGCGCGCCGGTCGTCGTGCGCTCGATGCTTTCGAGGAGCGCTTCTGGTCGGGTATCGACCTGTCCAAGCTGTACCGTCAGGCAGGCAGCAACCCGGACCCGGACTCGGGTGTGGAGCAGGTCTTCCGTGCAGGCTTCAAGGAGTTTTCCCGTCTGCGCCAGCAACCTGGCGTTGATCCGGACGCCGTGATGGAAGGGGTTGGCCGTGCCATGCGCGTCGCCATCTCCCGCGAAGAAGAAAAGCTCGAGCAGAGTTTACCGTTCCTGGCGACCGTGGGTTCGACCAGCCCCTATATCGGCCTGTTCGGGACCGTGTGGGGCATCATGAACTCCTTCCGCGGCCTGGCAAGTGCGCAACAAGCCACGCTGGCTACCGTTGCCCCCGGCATCGCCGAAGCGCTGATCGCCACGGCCATCGGCCTGTTCGCAGCCATTCCGGCGGTCATCGCATACAACCGCTTTGCGGCCCGCAGTGAAACGCTGATCAGCCGTTACTACACCTTCGCCGACGAGTTCCAGGCGATCCTGCACCGCAAAGTGCACACCAGCGAAGAGTAATCAGGTACAAGCCCATGGCCCGAGTTCGCCACAAACGCAAGCCCGTCGCCGAGATGAACGTGGTGCCCTACATCGACGTGATGCTGGTGCTGCTGGTCATCTTCATGGTGACGGCGCCCATGCTCAATCAGGGCGTGAAGGTCGATCTGCCCAAGGTTTCCAGCGAAGCCTTGCCGCAGGACAACAACGTCCAGATCCTCACCATTTCCATCAAGGCCGACAAGACCTACTACTGGAACCTTGGCAGCGAAGTCGATACCGACAAGCAAATGGACAAGGCTATGACCTTGCCGGCCATGACCGACGCCGTTACCAAGATCATCGCGGCCGGTCGCGACCAGGGCAAACAGACCCAGGTATTCATCCGTGGCGACAAGGCGGTGGACTACGGCGCGGTCATGGGTGCCATGGGCGGGCTGCAGAAAGCCGGTGTCGGTAACGTCGGCCTGATTACCGAGGCACCCTGATGCAACAGCGAGAGCCCTCTGCCTCGGAAAGCTACTTCTGGCCCAGTGTCTGGGCCATCGGCCTGCATGTGCTGGTGTTTGGCATGCTGTTCGCAAGCTTTGCCATGACGCCTGAACTGCCACCGTCCAAGCCGATCGTTCAGGCTACGCTCTATCAGCTCAAGTCCAAGAGCCAGGCGACTACCCAGACCAACCAGAAGATTGCCGGGGAAGCGAAGAAAACCGCTTCGCGTCAGACCGAGGTCGAGCAGCTTGAGCAGAAGAAGGTCGAGCAGGAAGCGGTGAAAGCCGCGGAACAAAAGAAAGCCGACGCTGCTCAAAAGGCCCAGGAGGCACGCGAGGCTGCCGAGGCCAAAAAGGCCGAGGACGCGGCCAAGGCTGCCGAAACGGCCAAAGCTGCTGAAGCCAAGAAAGCGGCCGAAGCCAAGAAGGCCGATGAGGCGAAGAAGGCTGCCGAGAAACAGCAAGCTGACATCGCTAAGAAAAAGGCTGAAGAAGAAGCGAAGAAAAAAGCCGAAGAAGAGGCCAAGAAGCAGGCCGCTGAAGAGGCGAAGAAGCAAGCTGCCGAGGAGGCCAAGAAAAAGGCAGCCGAGGACGCGAAGAAAAAAGCGGCTGAGGACGCCAAGAAAAAGGCGGCAGCGGCCGAAGAGGCGAAGAAGAAGGCAGCCGAGGACGCCAAGAAAAAGGCCGCAGCGGATGCCCAGAAGAAAAAGGCACAGGAAGCAGCTCGCAAGGCGGCTGAAGACAAGAAGGCACAGGCCCTGGCCGAGCTCTTGTCCGACACCACCGAGCGGCAGCAGGCGCTGGCCGACGAGCAGGGTGACCAGGTGGCCGGCGACTTCGACGACCTGATCCGTATGCGCGCGGCAGAAGGCTGGGCTCGCCCGCCATCGGCGCGTAAAGGCATGACGGTGGTACTGCAGATCAACATGTTGCCCGATGGCACCATCACCAGCGTCAGCGTGGCCCGGTCAAGCGGTGACGGCCCCTATGACAGCTCGGCGGTGGCAGCGGTGAAGAACATCGGTCGCCTGACTGAAATGCAGGGCATGAAGCCGAGCGATTTCAACCAATATCGCTCGTTCAAGATGACATTTACACCTGAGGATCTAGCGTTGTGATTAAACGTCTGAGAGGACTGCTGGTCATGCTGTGCTGCGTGGCAGGCATGGCCGTAGCAGAGGAAAAGAACATCCTGGTCACCAGTGGCAGTGACCGGGCAACGCCAATTGCAGTGGTGCCGTTCGCTGTTCAGGGTGGCAGTGTGCTGCCTGAAGACATGGCCGACATCATCGGCAACGACCTGCGCAACTCCGGCTACTACTCGCCCATCCCGCGCCAGAACATGATCAGCCAGCCCTCCCAGGCCAGCGAAGTCATCTTCCGCGACTGGAAGGCGCTGGGTGCCCAGTACGTGATGGTGGGCAGCATCGTGCCCTCCGGTGGTCGCCTGCAGGTGCAATACGCCCTGTTCAACGTCGCCACCGAGCAGCAGGTCCTGACCGGCAGCGTTGCCGGCACCACCGACCAGCTGCGCGACATGTCGCACTACATCGCCGACCAGTCGTTCGAGAAGCTCACCGGTATCAAGGGTGCCTTCTCCACGCGCATGCTGTACGTGACGGCCGAGCGCTTCTCTACGAACAACACGCGCTACACCCTGCAGCGTTCGGACTATGACGGTGCCCGCGCCGTGACCCTGCTGCAGTCCCGCGAGCCGATCCTGTCGCCGCGCTTCGCGCCCGATGGCAAACGCATCGCCTATGTATCGTTCGAGCAGAAGCGCCCGCGTATCTTCGTTCAGCACATCGACACCGGTCGCCGTGAACAGGTCACCAACTTCGAGGGCCTCAATGGCGCACCTGCCTGGTCGCCCGATGGTTCGCGCCTGGCCTTCGTGCTCTCCAAGGATGGGAACCCGGACATCTATGTGATGAACGTGGCCTCGCGTCAGATCAGCCGCGTGACTGCCGGCCCTGGCATCAATACCGAGCCATTCTGGGGTAAGGACGGCAACACCCTGTACTTCACGTCCGACCGTGGCGGCAAACCGCAGATCTACAAACAGTCGGTCAGTGGCGGCAGCGCCGAGCGCGTAACGTTCGTGGGTAATTACAACGCCAACCCGAAACTCTCGGCAGACGAAAAGACCCTGGTGATGATTCACCGCCAACAGGGTTTCACCAACTTCAAAGTTGCCGCTCAGGACTTGCAACGCGGAAGTGTAAAGATTCTCTCGGAAACAAGTCTTGATGAGTCTCCCACTGTTGCGCCCAACGGCACCATGCTAATCTACGCCACCCGCCAGCAGGGCCGGGGAGTCTTGATGCTCGTGTCGCTTAATGGCCGCGTGAGGCTCCCACTTCCTACCGCTCAAGGCGAAGTCAGAGAACCGTCCTGGTCCCCTTACCTGAACTGATTGCGGCGTAATACGTTTTGCTTAACACACTGGGGTTTCATTAGGAGTTTCACGATGGAAATGCTGAAGTTTGGTAAATTCGCTGCGCTGGCTCTGGCCATGGCTGTGGCTGTAGGTTGCTCCTCCAAGGGCGGTGACAACGCAGGTGAAGGCGCTGGCGCCGTTGATCCGAACGCTGGCTACGGTGCCAACACCGGCGCAGTCGACGGTTCCCTGAGCGAAGAAGCCGCTCTGCGCGCAATCACCACCTTCTACTTCGAATACGACAGCTCGGACCTGAAGCCAGAAGCCATGCGCGCTCTGGACGTTCACGCCAAGGACCTGAAAGCCAACGGCAACCGCGTTGTCCTGGAAGGCAACACCGACGAGCGCGGCACCCGCGAGTACAACATGGCTCTGGGTGAGCGTCGTGCCAAGGCCGTTCAGCGCTACCTGGTTCTGCAGGGCGTTTCCCCTGCTCAGCTGGAAGTGGTTTCCTACGGCGAAGAGCGTCCAGTTGCTACCGGCAACGACGAGCAGTCCTGGGCTCAAAACCGTCGCGTAGAACTGCGTAAGTAAGTTCCTATGCGTAAGTGCCGCCGTGCAGTAACCGTCCTCGCACTCAGCCTGCCCCTTTCGGCGTGGGCTGCAGTCCCTGTAGTAGATGACAACACAGGCAGCTATCCGCCTGCGGGTTATGGCACGAGCGGCGCCTATGCCGGGTCAGGGGCTTCGGCCCCTGCCTCTGCACAGGGCCAGCTGTTCATGCAGCTGCAACAGATGCAGGATCAGCTTTCCCGCCAGCAAGGCATCATCGAAGAGTTGCAAAACGATGTGTCTCGCATGAAGCAGGAAAACCTGGAGCGATACCAGGACCTGGACCGTCGCATCAACAGTGGCGCCGCGCCTGCCGCGACCCCTGACAATTCTTCCGCCGGTGGTGCCTCTGGCGCCGCCGCGGGGGCTGCAGCCGGTGCTGCTGCCCAACAACCGGCCGCCAGTAGCGAGCCCGGTGATCCGGCCAAGGAAAAGCTCTACTACGATGCTGCCTTCGACCTGATCAAGCAAAAAGACTTCGACAAGGCCAGCCAGGCGTTCAACGCCTTCCTGCGCAAGTACCCCAACAGCCAATATGCCGGTAATGCACAGTATTGGCTGGGCGAAGTGAACCTGGCCAAGGGTGACCTGCAGGGTGCAAGCCAGGCATTCGCTCAGGTAAGCCAGAAGTACCCCAAGCACAGCAAGGTGCCAGACTCCTTGTACAAGCTGGCCGATGTCGAGCGTCGTCTCGGTCACACGGACAAGGTGAAGGGTATTCTCCAGCAGGTGGTGACCCAATATCCGGGCACATCGGCTGCGCAATTGGCGCAACGAGACCTGCAAAAGCTGTGAAGTGATGCGGCGCTTGCCTGCCGTTCGAAAGAAACCCGCGCCTGGCGCGGGTTTTTTCGTTAGAATCACCGCCCTTTTTTCGTAAACACGCTGTCACGGATAACGCTATGTCGAGTCCGTGCCAGTGCCTGACGGAGGCGGGCAGCCTGTTTTGCTGTCACGCCCGTGGCGATCATGCAAGATACATTACGCATCACCGAAGTCTTTTACTCATTGCAGGGTGAAACACGAACGGCTGGGCTGCCCACGGTATTCGTGCGGCTCACCGGTTGCCCCCTGCGCTGCCAATACTGCGACAGCGCCTATGCCTTCAGTGGCGGCACACTGCGCAGCCTCGATTCGATCCTTGAACAGGTGGCTGGCTTCAAGCCGCGCTATGTCTGCGTGACGGGCGGTGAGCCCCTTGCCCAGCCTAACGCCTTGCCCCTGTTGCAGCGCTTGTGCGATGCCGGTTACGAGGTTTCGCTGGAAACCAGCGGCGCGCTCGATATCGCCGGCACCGACACCCGTGTCAGCCGCGTCGTCGACCTGAAAACCCCGGGTTCGGAAGAATCGCACCGCAACCGCTATGAGAACATCGAGCACCTGACGCCCAACGACCAGGTCAAGTTCGTCATCTGCTCTCGCGAAGATTACGACTGGGCGGTGTCCAAGCTGATCCAGTACAACCTGGCCGAGCGCGCCGGCGAAGTATTGTTCTCGCCGAGCCACCACCAGGTGAGCGCCACTGACCTGGCTGACTGGATCGTTGCCGACAACTTGCCTGTCCGTTTCCAACTTCAGCTGCACAAGCTGTTGTGGAACGACGAACCTGGGCGCTGAGCAAGAGAGTGAGACATGACTGATAAACGCGCAGTAATTCTTCTGTCCGGTGGCCTGGACTCGGCCACGGTAGTGGCCATGGCCAAGGCCCAGGGCTATGCCTGCTATACCATGAGCTTCGATTACGGCCAGCGTCACCGCGCCGAGCTTAACGCCGCTACACGGGTCGCCCAGGACCTGGGCGTGGTAGAGCACAAGGTGATTGGGCTGAACCTGGATGGCATCGGTGGCTCGGCCCTGACTGACAGCAGCATCGATGTGCCGGAAACGCCGGGCGAGGGTATCCCGGTGACCTACGTGCCAGCGCGCAACACGGTGTTTCTGTCGCTGGCGCTGGGCTGGGCTGAAGTGCTGCAAGCCCGTGACATTTTCATCGGGGTCAACGCCGTGGATTATTCCGGCTACCCGGACTGCCGCCCCGAGTTCGTCGAAGCCTTCGAACGCATGGCCAACCTGGCCACCAAGGCAGGCGTCGAAGGGCAGGGTTTCCGCATTCAGGCACCCTTGCAGAACATGAGCAAAGCCCAGATCGTCCAGGCCGGCGTGGCGCACGGGGTCGACTATAGCCTGACCGTATCGTGCTACCAGGCTGATGACGACGGGCGTGCTTGTGGCAAGTGCGACAGCTGCCGCCTGCGGGCTGAGGGCTTCAAGGCAGCCGCCGTGGCGGACCCGACGCGCTATTTTTAAGAAAGTTTACCGAGGGGTGTTGATTTCTCTATAGAAATCAGTATTATACGCGCCATCCAACGGGTCGTTAGCTCAGTTGGTAGAGCAGTTGGCTTTTAACCAATTGGTCGTAGGTTCGAATCCTACACGACCCACCATCTTCGCAGCGGTTGCGAATACTTCAGCTAGACCACAGGGTCAGCGCCAAGTCTAGCAACCGTATGAATCGAGCAGTCAGCTCGCTTCTGTGTGAAATCTGTACGAAAAGCCCGCCCCTATCGGCGGGCTTTTTCGTTTCTGGTCAAAGCGCTTGGCCTATGGCCTGTCTGGCAGAGACTCTGCCTTTTTCACAGGCAGTGTTCTACATGCAAGTGCCCTCTGATGAAGTCTCAACGGGCGACTCCCTAGTGCAGGTGTACTAGATAGCCCTTTGCCCAATACTGCGGATGGGAAAATTCTCTGTCTAAGTAATGGCAGAGAGATGGCCAGTCATGCGCTCCCCAGTGAAACATCTGCTGTCGCTTGCACTCCTGTTAGGCGCCTTACCCGTCCACGCGGACAATGCCCCGAAGGGCGACTACTGGGTCGTTCATCATCAAGCCAGCCTGGGCAAGAGCAAGGCATACCTTGTAGACGGCGACCCCGGAAACATCTACGAGCGCCCCGGCGGCGTCAAATCCGTGGGCGTCTATCTGTTTGACCAGCAGCCCGGCAAGCCCGATTTCACGGTCTACGACGTCGAAGTCGATTGCAAGAACAAGCGGGCTCGTGTCACAGGAGCGCTCGACTTCAGCAGCGTGGCCAATACCTTGCGCAAGGCCAAGTTCTCCAACCAATGGCAGGGCGATCAACAACCGTGGTTGGCGCAAAGCCGTGATTTCATCTGTAAGCCAGCTGAGCGCCAAGCCCTCAAGATGGAGCACTTGGGCGTAATGTCAGCTTCGGAGTTGAGCCGCTCTGGCCCGCAGCTATTCGAGATACTGACACGCGAGGCGCTCAGGGCCGAGATCATCAGGCAGATCGATGACGCCTTCACACAGATGCCTGCCAAGTAACTGTCCACCAAGGAGAGAAGCCATGATCCGTCTGCTTGTGTTATGCCTGGGCGCTGTACTGCTTGGCGGATGCTCGTCGCTGGAGGCAACCAGTGCGTGGAAAGGCCGCCCGGTCGGCGAGCTGATCGATTACTTTGGCGTGCCCAGGGTCATCATGGTGGCGCCTGATCAGGACATGGTGGTGCTCAGGTACGTGCGCGACAGCACGTATATTTCCCGGGAGGCTGCGGGCACCTATACCGGCCCTGAAAATGGCCAATTGGTGCACCGCGAGTATTGGCAGGATGTCGAGCACTCAGGCAGTTGCGAGATCAACGTTTTTGTCGACAGGGCGCACGTGGTGCAGAAAGTCAGGGCCAATGGTCGCTGTGCGGTCATTGACATGGCGCCCAAGGCGTAGCCCGGCAGTGGGAGGCAGGCACCGGGCGAATGCTCGTTGAGCGATTACCGATTTCGCCCCCCTTCATCGTTGATTAAAAAAGCTTCCATCACAGGCAATAGCCATTGCGGATGCGTTTCATGAGGTGAATGATCAGCCAGTGCCAAGTTCAACAGCTGCGCCCCAGGCACTTGCTCTACCAACTCCAGTGCATTGGCTCGTGAAACCAGGCGATCACGATCGCCACGCACCACCAGCAATGGCGCGGTAATGCCCCCGACGCTGGCTGCGGGATAGCCGTGCTCACTGTCATCTAGCCACAACCCTCGGACGGCCTCCAGCAACCTTGCAAAGTCCGGTTGTGGGTTGATCGCCTCATAGCGAGCCACATCGTCGGCAAACAGGCCGCGCCACTTCGCGGCGGTGATGCCTTCGTACAGGGCCCGCGCAGGGTCGTTCTCTCCCAGCGCCCAGTGAGCCCCAATGGTGACGAGTCGATCGACCGTGACGGCCTGCGAGGCGGCCATGCGCAGCGCGACGATTCCGCCATCGCTGTGCCCGATCAGGGTGACGCGTTCAAGCGCCAGGTGATCGATTACCCGCTCTACGTCGTGCTGCATGCGCGCATAGGTGAGTGGTGCGCCGCCTAGGGTAGACATGCCCTGGCCGCGGCTGTCGATGCCGATCACGCGCCAACGGCGGGCCAAGTGCGGGGTGATGGCATTGAAGCTTTCAATATGGCCAAGGCCGCCATGCAGCAGGATCAACGCGGGTGCGTCGGCTGCACCCAGTTGTTCGTAGTAAAGGCGTGCATCATCGACGGTGAGGTACTCGCCGCCCCGGTGGGTGAAGACAGTCATGTCGAAGTTGTCCATGTCGTCAGATGTTAGATCGGGCGACAGTGTACCGAGTTGCCCACTTGAGCCCAATAAATCCAACCTATCGGGGCTTTTTGTCGGGTCATCAACCTTGCGCACCGCACCTCTCGCCAGCCATGCTGTCAAATTGCCAACAACGCTGTTTTGACGTTCTCACGATCGTGTTATCCCAGCGCTACTTTCTCTTCATCAAGCTGCCGGAGACACCATGGCCGATTTGATCTTTGCGCAGCCTTTCGAAGCTGTAGGTTGCAAGCAATGCCGTGAGATGGCGGACCTGGGGTTCGGCATCACAATGGCCTTTCAACCTATCGTTCACCAGCCTTCGGGTAAACCCTACGCCTACGAGGCGTTGGTCAGAGGTGTCGGGGGGGAGGGGGCTGCGCAGGTGCTGGCCAAGGTCACACCCGATAACCTGTATCGCTTCGACCAGGCTTGCCGGGTCAAGGCCATCGAAAAAGCCTCCGAGCTTGGGCTCAACCGTGTGCAGGATTGCAAGCTCAGCATCAACTTCCTGCCCAACGCCGTGTACCGCCCCGCCACCTGTATCCGCGCGACGCTCGAGGCCTCCAAGCAGTTCGATTTTCCGGCCGACAGGCTGATTTTCGAAGTGACCGAAGGCGAACGGGTCGAGGACACCGAACACCTGAAGTCCATTTTCCGCGAGTACGACCGGCAGGGCTTCACCACGGCCATTGACGATTTCGGCTCAGGCTATTCGGGCCTGAACCTGCTTGCCGAGTTTCAACCGGACCTCCTGAAGCTGGACATGGCGCTGACACGCAACCTTGGCGCCGACCCGGTGCGTCAGGCGATCGTGGCAGGCATCGTGCTGGTGGCGCGGCGGCTGGACATTCTGTTGGTCGCTGAGGGCGTGGAAACAGCAGCCGAGTGCCAGGCGTTGGCCGCGCTGGGTATCGAGCTGATGCAAGGTTACTATTTTGCCCGCCCTGAAATCGAAGCGCTGCCGCTGATCGAACGCCTGCGTGGCTGAGTCCTGATGCTCATTCGGCCCACTCGGGGTCGCCGGTAAATACGACCGTCAGCCAGCGATTGGGCCCTTCGCCGCCGATGGCCTCGCCGATCTCGTTGCGCCAGGCATCCCACTGCTCGATGGTCTTGGCCGCCATCTGCGGCGGCACGATGAAGTACAGCTCAATCTCCCGCGAGCGTCCCACCTTGGCCACATAGGCGCGGTAGGACTGCAGGCCATGGCGTTCGACGAAAGCCTGCGCAACCGCGTCTACGTGCTGCTTGAGATCGCCCGGCGTGACGAGAAAGATATCCGCCAACGCCTGGCGAACGACCGACATTGGCAAGGGTACGATCACCAGGCAGACCAGTGCCAGCACGGCCGGGTCGATGTAGGGCGATACCCATTCAAGCGATGTGCCCTGCACGGCATAGCCAAAGCAGAAGGCGATCAACAGCGCCGCCGTGATGCTGGCGGACATCACCCAGCCCTTCACGTCCATGGCGACGAAGTCCGACCGCAGCTTGCGGTTGGCCTTGCCCTCGATCACCGCGATGCTCACGCAGGCGGTGACGGTGAGCGCCGCATAGACCATGGCGATACCAAACTCCAGGTGACGTCCACCTTCCAGCAGGCTGCTCACAGCGTTGATCAGGGCGTAGATGGCAACACCGCTGAGCAGGATGCCATTGAGTGCCAGCACCATCGGTTCCAGGTGCCAGAAGCCCATGGTGAAGCGCTCGCGCAGTTTGCGCGACATCTGCAGGCTGCTGGCATGGGAAGTGATCAGCCTGACCACCATCAACGACAGCCCGCTCATGCTGGCATCCACCAGCGAGTAGACGCCGTCGAACACGATGGAAAACGAGCCCGATGCCAAGCCAAAGGCAATGCCGATGCTGGCGATGAACAGGGTGACCGCGATCGAGGTGCGCAGCAGGCCCTGCTCACTGGTGATATCGAAGAAACCGGGTGGGGTTGAGCTGTGCATGGTCGGTACGCGTCATCCCTCGACGATACAGTTGGGCGGCGCCGCTCTGAACGCCTTGGTCAACCAGGCCAGGTACACCAGGCCCAGCGTGGCCCAGACCCCGCCGAACAGCAGCGAGTGCATGTTCAGGTCCAGCCACAGCGAAACGATGATACAAAAGCCTGTGGTGGGCAGTACCAGGTACTTCAGCTGGTTGGCCAGCCCTCGGCGATTGCCCTCTCGCAGGTAGCAGTGATTGATTACCGACAAGTTGACGAAGCTGAACGCCACCAATGCACCGAAGTTGATGATGGAGGTGGCGGTGACCAGGTCGAAGAAGATGGCCGACAGCGAAATCACCCCCACCACGGCAATGTTCAGTACGGGTGTCTTGTAGCGTGAATGCAACCGCGCAAAAACGCTCGCGGGTATGACCTTGTCACGGCCCATTACATATAGCAGGCGCGACACGCTGGTCTGCGACGCCAGCCCCGAGGCGATGGTGTTGATCACCGTGCACGCGATGAAGACCGACTGGAACAGCTTGCCCCCGACATACAAGGCGATCTCAGGCAGCGCCGCTTCCTGATCGTGAAAGCGTGCCATGGTGGGGAAGTAGGCCTGAATGAAGTAGGACACGGTGATGAATACAACGCCGCCGATCAATGCCGTGAGGAAGATGGCCCGCGGTATGGTTTTGGCTGGGTCGCGCGTTTCCTCGGACAGGCACGTGACCGCATCGAAACCCAGGAATGAGAAGCACAGAATGGTTGCACCAGCGGCCAGGGCGCTCAGGTGGGTCTGCTGGTCGGCGAAGGGCAACAGGCTCCATGCGGTGCCCAGGCCTTCGCCCTGGTCCAGCCCGCGTACGCACAGGTAGATGAACACCGCGATGATCGCCACCTGCACGCCAACGAACAGCAGGTTGAAATGCGCAACCAGATTGACGCTGCGCATGTTGATCAGGCTGATCAGGGACACGAAGGCCACGACCCAGACCCACTGTGGCACCTCGGGGAACATGGCAGACAGGTACAGTTTGGCCAGCAAGGCGTTGACCATGGGCAGCAACAGGTAGTCCAGCAAGGAAGACCAGCCTACCAGGAAGCCCACGTGTGGATTGATGGCACGTTGGGTGTAGGTGTAGGCCGATCCCGACTGGGGAAAGCGCTTGACCAGGGTTCCGTAGCTGACTGCCGTGAACAGGATGCCGGCCAGGGCCAGTATATAGGCGCTCGGTACGTGCCCAGCGGTGATGCCTGACACGATGCCGAAGGTGTCGAACACGGTCATGGGCGTCAGGTACGCCAGGCCAATGATGATCACATGCCACAGGCGCAGCGTCTTGCGCAGTTGGCCGGCTTCGTGGGCGTAGGGTTCAGGCTGCATGCGAGTGTGACTCCTGCGCAAAGGCTTGGACGACAGGCACAGCGAAGGGCGCAGGCAGCAGCGGCGAGCGGGTGGGCTCCATATTGTTCACCTTTATGTTGGAGCAGCAGAGGCGTGACTGGATCACGCAAGTGATCAAAATAAAAAACGATAGGGTCTTGGGTGTCAAGTTAAACATGACAAGGTGTTTCCAATACGCGATTTTTATCGATAAAACCGCAAACTCAAGCGTTTCTAACGTCGTTTTTGTCAATGCAAATGCCATAAGCGTGTTCGTAAAAATTGACATCTTTGAAGTGGGTCTGTCCAACGGGCCGCCCTGCCTTTCCAGTGGCGAGGCCGCCAATCATCCTGGCCTTCGGTGATATGCTGCATTTTCCTGGCTGCGCAGGCGATGTGCGAGCCTTTATGGACATCAATCGGTTTAATTCATGACGAAGACTTCAGTAGCAATCCTGTCCGGCGTAGCGGTGGCCGTTGTCGCAGTGGTCGTTGGCGGAGCCTGGTACACCGGCAAGCAACTGCCGGGTGAGCTGGACCATGCCTTGGCCCTGAGCAACGCGCAGCTGCAAAAGTCACTGGTGAACACAGGTGGTAGCGTACGCATCGAGTTGGTATCGCTGGACCAGCGTTGGTTCAGCAGCACGGCACACTACCGTGTGATCGCTCGCGATGTGCATGCCAACAGCCAACAGGTGGTAAATTTTGATGTAGGCGTGACCGATCAGATCGAGCACGGCCCGTTCCCATGGTCTCGCGTCAAGACCCTCAGGTTGTTGCCAGTGTTGGCGCTGAGCAATACCACGCTGGACAAGGACGAAGTCACGGCGCCTTGGTACGCAGCAGCCGGTGACCGCGTGCCGTTCAGCGCCCAGACCAGCATGGGGTACGGCGGCAGTGTCGACAGCCAGGTTCACCTGGCGCCGGTCAAGCTCGACGATGCCAACGGCACCAGCCTGGCGTTCTCGGGCATGGAACTTGGGGTCAGCGGGGATCGCGATGGCAAGGATTCGCGCTTCCATGGCGAGGCCGACCACTTCCTGATGAAACTGGTAAGTGAAGACCAGCCGCCCGTCATCTTTGAACTCAATGGGCTGAAGTTGGGTGGCAAGCTGGCGGCGACTGCGCATGACAACCTGTTCACGGGCAACGCTGACCTGTATCTGGCAGAGACCAAGGTCACTCTCGGGCCCAGGCAACAGGCGCTGGTCATCAAAGGGGGCGAGCTCAGTACCCTGCAAAGCCTCGAAGGCCCCGACACCTTTGGCGGGCGCGTTGAATACAAACTCGGGGACATCACTTGGGATGGGCGAGCGGTCGGTAAGGCCCAGATGATCGTCGGCTTCAAGTCCATCCATGCGCCCGCGCTGCAAGCGCTGAGCAACTGGTATGCAGCGCATTTGCCTGAGTTCGAGGCCGCGGCAACTGCCGGGCAGTCGGCGCCACAGATCAACATGACCGAAGCCGAAAAGGCCAAGTTCCAGGGCGACTTGCGCACACTGCTGGCGGCAAAACCCAAGGTGGCGCTCGAAGACTTGAGCCTCAAGACCGCCAATGGCGAGAGTCACTTCAATGTGGCAATGGACTTCGATGCGCCGTCTTCCTTCGACTTGCCACAAGATCAGGCGCTAAAGCAGATGGTGACGCAGGTCACCGGCAAGCTGTCCTTGTCCAAGCCGATGCTAGGGGACCTGGCCACCTTGCAAGCGCTGCTCGACGGTCAGACCGATGCCCAGGCCATCGCTACGCAGTCTGGCCAGGCAGGGGAAATGGTCGGTTTGATGGCCGTGCAAAGCGGCCTGGCCACGGTGGAGGGCGATAAAGTGATCAGCGCGTTGCACTACGCCGATGGCATGGTTGATTTCAACGGCCAAAAAATGACGCTCGAAGCCTTTGCCGCGTTCGTTAACACGCAGCTGGCAATGCTCTCGCCGCAGCGCTGACAGCCCGGCGCTACCTGCCCTTGGGCCGCTGGCGCGAGGGCAGGTAGGGGTTGGATAAAAACCGCTTTAGAAATCTCGGGTTTCTCTGTAGCCTTCGGCCTCCATAATAATCCGCGCCCGCAGAGGGCCGTGGCGGCCTGCGCCGTCCGGCGCCCTTAGCCGATCTGTCAGGGCCGGGTGATACACTCGATTTGATGCGCGCACGCGCCTGCAGGTCCAGCGATCATGACCCAGATTTCCGAACGCTTGTTGGTTCAGGCTCACCTTGACGCCAAGCAGCCCAATCCGCTGACAGACGAGCAGCAGGCCGAATACCGTGCGGCCATCGCTGCCGAGCTCAAGGCGCAAAATGCCGTGCTGGTTGCTCATTACTACTGCGACCCGGTCATCCAGGCCCTGGCGGAGGAAACCGGCGGCTGTGTGTCCGACTCGCTGGAAATGGCTCGTTTTGGCAAGCAGCACCCTGCCGAGACCGTGATCGTGGCAGGCGTGCGCTTCATGGGCGAAACCGCCAAGATTCTTACGCCCCACAAGCGCGTGCTGATGCCCACCCTCGAAGCGACCTGCTCGCTCGACCTGGGTTGCCCCATCGAAGAATTCTCTGCCTTCTGTGACCAGCACCCCGAGCGTACCGTGGTGGTTTACGCCAACACGTCCGCTGCCGTGAAGGCACGGGCCGATTGGGTAGTCACCTCCAGTTGCGCGCTGGAGATCGTCGAAAGCCTGATGGACAATGGCGAGACCATCATCTGGGGCCCCGATCAGCATTTGGGTCGCTACATCCAGAAGCAGACGGGTGCCGACATGCTGCTGTGGGACGGTGCCTGCATCGTTCATGAGGAGTTCAAGTCGCGTCAGCTCGCCGACATGAAGGCCCTGTACCCGGACGCTGCGGTGCTGGTCCATCCCGAGTCGCCGGAGTCGGTGATCGACCTGGCGGATGCCGTGGGCTCCACCAGCCAGCTGATCAAGGCTGCCCAGACGCTACCGAACAAAACCTTCATCGTCGCCACCGACCGCGGCATCTTCTACAAGATGCAGCAGCTGTGCCCGGACAAGGTATTTGTGGAAGCCCCCACCGCCGGTAACGGCGCGGCCTGCCGCAGCTGCGCCCACTGCCCGTGGATGGCGATGAATACGCTGGAGCGCGTGCTTGATTGCCTGCGCAATGGCGGCGACGAGATCTTCGTCGACCCAGCCTTGGTGCCCAAAGCCATCAAGCCGCTGAACCGGATGCTGGATTTCACCCAGGCGGCCAGGTTGAAACTTTCCGGGAACGCGTGAGGCAAGCGCTGGCTTAAACGCCCATGTTGGCGCAATTACCCTCGTAGAAAAACCTCTGTATGAGCGGTCCGGCGCCCCGGCGAGACCGCTCCTACAGGCGCGCTGCTAAGCCTTGTGAGCGGTTCCGCTCCAGCCCCTAGAACGCCTCAGCGCCCCATCATCTCCCGCACCATGCGCTGCTGCTCCAGGACCTCTCGCTGCCGCTGGTCGATCTGCGAAGCCAGCGGGAAATTCCCCCCAGCGCGGCGCTTGGCATAGTCGAGCTGCTGAATGGCCTGATCGAAGTCCCCCACCAAGGTGAAGTATTCCGCACGCGCCCGGTGCAGGCCGATGGTATTGCCTGATAAGCCTCGCACCTCGGCCATGTCGTACCACACATCCGGATCATCCGGGCGGCTCTTGATCAGGTCGTTCAATACCTGCTCCGCCTCGGCCGGCTTGTTCTGCTTGACCAACAGGTCGGCGCGCACCTGCTTGAGCGGGTAATTACCCGGGTACAGCCCCTGCATACGCTCGGCCCGTTGCTGTGCATCGGCCAGGCGATTGTTGGTGATATCCAGGTCGATCTGCGCCAGGTTGTAGGTAATGTCATTGGGCGCCTTGGCCAGCAGCGGCTTGAGCATCTCCCGAGCCTCGTTGAGCTGACCACCCTTGATCTGTGCCAGCGCCAGCCCATAGCGCGCCGCATCGAGCTTGGGGTCTTCGTCGAGCTGGGCGCGAAAACGCTTGGCCGCAAGCCCCGGCGTACCCTCATACGTCAGCGCTACCCGGGCACGGATCAGCTGATAGCGCAGGCTGTCTTCCACACCGCCTTTCGGCGCCTGCTCGGCTCGGTTACGGGTGTCGGCGATACGCGACTCGGTTACCGGGTGCGTCAGCAGAAATTCCGGCGGCTTGGCGTCGTAACGGTACTGACGCGCCAGGCGTTCGAACATGGTCGGCATGTTGCGCGGGTCGTAGCCAGCCTTTTCCAGGTTCTGGATGCCGATGCGGTCAGCTTCCTGCTCGTTTTGCCGGGAGAACCTGCGCTGTTCCTGAATCGCTGCCGCCTGGGTGCCGGCAATCATGCCGATGCCGGCATCCCCCGCGCCACCGGCCGCCAGCACGATACCGGTAAGCAACGCCGCCATCATCGGCAATTGCATGCGCTGCTGTGCCTCGATGCCCCGGGCGAAGTGACGCTGGGACAAGTGCGCCAGTTCGTGCGCCAGTACCGAGGCGTACTCGCCCTCGGTCTGCGCATTGAGGAACAACCCGCCGTTGACACCCACGATGCCGCCTGGCGCTGCAAACGCGTTGAGTTCGCGGCTGTCGATCAGGATGAATTCCAGGCGACGGTCCTGCAACTGGCTGGTTTCGGCCAGGCGGTACACGCTGGTTTCCACGTAGTCCTTGAGCTGCGGGTCGTTGAGCTGGTTGACCTGGCCGCGCAACAGGCTCAGCCAGGCGCGGCCAAGCTGGTGTTCCTGCTGGGGCGAGACGATCGCCGAACTGGCGTCACCCAGCGACGGCAGGTCGTCAGCATGGCCAGGCAGGGCCATCAGGCAGGCCAGCGTCAGCAGGGTAGGGCGCAGTAGATTCATGCACGAAGCTCGCGTCGGTCAAAGATTGCTACTGTAGCGGGCTCACACGTTGGCGACCAGTGGCGCTATCCTAGGCGGCCGATCAGGCCGTAGGCCGGCATTGCCCTGGAGAGCCCCATTGATGAGCACCCCCCTGACCTGTGACGCCGAGCTCGATGCCAGCGGGCTGAACTGCCCGTTACCACTGCTCAAGGCCAAGATGGCGCTCAATGGGCTGGCCAGTGGTGCCGTACTCAAGGTCATCGCCACCGACGCAGGTTCCCAACGCGACCTGCGCACCTTTGCCAAACTGGCCGGTCATAGCCTGTTGCACGAAACGGCCGAGGCCGGTACCTACACCTACTGGCTGCGCAAGGCCTGAGTCCCACAAGGATCGTTCATGTTCAAAGTGCTACGCGACTGGGTCCAACGCTACTTCTCCGATGAAGAAGCGGTGGTGCTGGCGGTCTTGCTGTTTCTGGCGTTCACGGCGGTGCTCACGCTGGGCGGGATGCTGGCGCCGGTGTTGGCGGGCATGGTGCTGGCGTTTCTCATGCAAGGGCTGGTCAACGCCCTGGAGCGCCTGCGAGTGCCTACAAAACTGGCGGTCCTGCTGGTATTTGCCCTGTTCATGGGCGCACTGGCGGTGTTCATGCTGGTATTGGTGCCGCTGCTGTGGCACCAGCTGATCACCCTGTTCAACGAGCTGCCAGGCATGCTTGGTAAATGGCAGTCATTGCTGCTCCTGCTGCCAGAGCGCTATCCGCACCTGGTGTCGGACGAGCAGGTGCTGCATGCCATCGAGTCGGTCCGCGGCGAGATCGGCAAGTTCGGGCAATGGGCGCTTACCTTCTCCCTGTCCAGCCTGCCGCTGCTGGTCAACGCCATGATCTACCTGGTGCTGGTGCCGATCCTGGTGTTCTTCTTCCTCAAGGACCGTGAACTGATTGGCCGCTGGGTCAGTGGCTACCTGCCGCGTCAGCGCACCTTGCTCAACCGCGTGGGCAGCGAGATGAACCGGCAGATCGCCAATTACATTCGGGGCAAGGGCATCGAAATTCTGATCTGCGGCATTGCGACCTACATAGCGTTCATCACCCTGGGCCTGAACTATGCTGCGTTGCTGGCCCTCCTGGTCGGGCTGTCAGTGGTCGTGCCCTATGTCGGGGCGGTGGTGGTCACCGTGCCGGTGACGCTGATTGCCCTGTTCCAGTGGGGCTGGGGAGACCAGTTCATCTACCTGATGACGGTCTACGCGATCATCCAGGCGCTCGATGGCAACGTGCTGGTACCGCTGCTGTTCTCCGAGGCGGTGAGCCTGCACCCGGTGGCGATCATCTGCGCGGTCTTGCTGTTCGGTGGGTTGTGGGGGTTCTGGGGGATTTTCTTCGCCATCCCGCTGGCTACCCTGATCAAGGCCGTGCTGGACGCCTGGCCTCGCCAGGAGCCCAGCGTGTCGCCCTTGCTCTGACAGGCTTGGGCTGCACCGAGGTTGGCGCAGCCCCTGCTTCGATCAGGCCTGGTTCAGCGTCTGGGCCGCGGCCAGTACCGCATCCACATGGCCGGGTACCTTCACCCCACGCCATTGCTGACGTAGCACACCGTCTTTGTCGATCAGGAAGGTGCTGCGGTCCACGCCCATGTATTCCTTGCCGTACAGCTTTTTAAGCTTGATCACGTCGAACAGCTGGCACAGGGCTTCGTCCTTGTCGCTGATCAACTCGAACGGAAAGCCCTGCTTGGCCTTGAAGTTCTCGTGGGACTTCATGCCGTCGCGCGAGACGCCGAGCACCACGGTATTGGCGGCTTCGAAGGCGCCATGCTGGTCGCGAAAGCCCTGGCCCTGAGTGGTACAGCCTGGAGTACTGTCCTTCGGATAGAAATACACCACCACCTGGCGGCCCTTGAGCGCCGACAGGCTGACCGTCTGCCCGCTGGTCGCCTGGGCAGTGAAGTCGGGGACAGGTTGGTCGAGTGCAACGGCCATGGGAACCTCCTCAGACAGGGTTTTGTGGGCGCCAGGGTTCGATCAGGGCGTCCAGGTTCAGCGCGTCGGCAAAGTCCAGGAACTGGTCGCGCAGCCAGCTGATCTGGGTGCCGGCCGGCAAGATCACCGTGAACTGAGCGTTGAGCATGCTGCTGCCGGTCTGCGGTGCCAGGTAGGTGTCGCAGGTCATGGCTTCGAGCTCGACACGGTGATCGAGGAAGAACTGGCACAGCTCGTTGATGATGTCAGGGCGGTAGGCGGCGCTGACATAGGCCACGTAGGGCAGGGCCTGCGGGCGCACTTCCTGGTCGGCGCTGCGCACCACGTCCAGGGTCAGGCCATGCTTCTTGCCAAGGCCAGGCAGCATGGCCTCAAGGCGCGCCAGGGCATCCCAGCTGCCGCCGACCTGCAAGACCAGTGCGCTGGTCTCGCCATGGCGGCTCAAGCGAGAGGTAACCACCGCGCAGCGGTTTTCGAAGGCTGCGCGGCTCAGTACATTGGCCAGCTCCATGGGGTTGGGCCCCAAGGCGCTGATGACGAGGAATTGTTCGCGGACAGTGGGGGTGGACATGCAGCATTCCTAAAGCGATGAGCGGTCGGTGCAGGACGGGCGAAAGCCTCCTGTAGGCAGCGCTCGGCACTCGCAGGCGAGGACGGGGCGCTGGCGGGGAGCAGGGTCTACGGCCCGGCGGGCCGTGCTGCACCGATCAAAGCATCAAGGGTAGCGAAATAAGGCGCCGAGGGGAATGCTCCGCCCGCCTGCTTCGCTTGTGCAAGGCCGATGCCCCCAGTACCATTACCGCTCTCTTTTTCCGGCAGGAGCAGATACATGATTGCGGGCAGTATGGTGGCACTGGTCACTCCCATGGATGCACAAGGGCGTGTTGACTGGGGCAGCCTCGACAAACTTGTAGACTTCCACCTGGAAAACGGCACCCACGCCATCGTCGCCGTCGGCACCACCGGTGAGTCCGCCACGCTGGATGTCGAAGAACACATCCTGGTCATCAAGCACGTGGTCGAGCGCGTCAAGCGCAGCAAGACCCCGATCCCGGTCATCGCCGGCACCGGTGCCAACTCCACTGCCGAAGCCGTGCACCTGACCCAGAACGCCAAGAATGCCGGCGCCGATGCCTGCCTGCTGGTCGTGCCGTACTACAACAAGCCGACCCAGGAAGGCCTGTACCAGCACTTCAAGCACGTTGCCGAATCGGTCGACATCCCGCAGATCCTGTACAACGTGCCAGGCCGCACCTCCTGCGACATGCAGGCCGAAACCGTAATCCGCCTCTCGACGGTGCCCAACATCATCGGCATCAAGGAAGCCACCGGTGACATGGCCCGCGCCAAGGCCATCATCGAGGGCGTTTCCAGCGACTTCATCGTGCTGTCCGGTGACGATCCAACCGCCGTCGAGCTGATCCTGATGGGCGGCAAGGGCAACATTTCGGTCACGGCCAACGTCGCCCCGCGGCAAATGGCCGACCTGTGCGAGGCCGCCCTTGAGGGCAATGCCGAGAAGGCCCGCGCAATCAACGACACGCTCATGCCCTTGCACAAAGACCTGTTCTGCGAGTCCAACCCGATCCCCGTCAAATGGGCGCTGGTCGAGATGGGCCTGATGAAAAAAGGCATTCGCCTGCCACTGACCTGGCTCAGCGAAGGCTGCCACGACAAAGTCCGTACTGCCCTGCGCCAGTCCGGCGTACTGGTTTAAGAGGAAGTACCCTGCATGAAGCGACTGGCTGGCCTTTCTGCCCTTGCCCTGATCATCTCCAGCACCAGTGGGTGCGGCTGGCTGTGGGGCGAGGATGGTTATTTCCGCGACCGCGGCAGCGATTACCTGCAGGCGCACTCGACCGCGCCCATGCAGCTGCCTTCGGACGTCAGCGGCGTCAAGCGCCTCGACCCCCTGCTGCCCATCCCGCGCAACGTTGCCGACGACAATGTCAGCGGTGAGTACGAAGTGCCGCGTCCGCAGCCGCTGACCGGCGGTGCGGGCCAGGCCAACGACTACAGCTTGCAGCGCAGCGGCAGCAGCCGTTGGGTGCTGGCCCAGCACGCCCCGGCCGAAGTCTGGCCGGTGGCGCGTCAGTTCTTCGAGGACAACGGCTTCCGTATTGCTCAAGAGCGCCCGCAAACGGGCGAATTCAGCACCACTTGGCAGCGTTTCGACGAACTCTCGGCCTCCCTTGGTCAGCGCCTGGCCAGCACGGCCAGCAGCAACGACAGCGAAGTGCGCGTGCGTGTGCGCATGGAGCCCGGCGTGCAGCGCAACACCTCCGAGGTGTACGTGGTCACCGTCGAGCGCCCGGCTGGTAGCAGCGCCGAACCCGACTTCCCGTCCAGCTCCACCAACACCGGCGCCGACGCCCTGCTGGTCGACGAGTTGCTCGCCAGCATGAACCGCAGCGCCGAGAAGGGCGGTTCGGTGTCGCTGCTGGCCGAACGTGATTTCGATGTACCCAACCGCGTCAGCCTGAGCGAAGACGGCAGCGGCAACCCGGTCCTGAACGTGGGCGCCGACCTGGATCGCGCCTGGTCCAGCGTGGGTCGTGCCCTGGAGCAGGGTGGCCAGTGGCGGGTAGAAGACATCAACCGCAGCCTGGGCCTGTACTACATCAACCTGTCCGAAAAACCCGAAGACAAGGAGAACAAGCCTGGCTTCTTCGGTCGAGTGTTCGGCAGCGAGCCCACCAAGGAAGAGCGC
This sequence comes from Pseudomonas fulva NBRC 16637 = DSM 17717, assembly GCF_000730565.1. Taxonomy (GTDB): domain Bacteria; phylum Pseudomonadota; class Gammaproteobacteria; order Pseudomonadales; family Pseudomonadaceae; genus Aquipseudomonas; species Aquipseudomonas fulva. The sequence continues at coordinate 69,690 of NZ_BBIQ01000014.1, forward strand.
GAAGCCCGTGCCGAGCGCTATCAGGTACGCCTGAGCAAAGTGGGTGAGAACGTGCAGGTCACGGTCGAGAAGAACATCAACACCGTGGCTCCGGCCGATGTCGCTCGCCGTGTGCTGAGCGCCATTCAGGACCACCTGGGTTAAGTGCGCTTCGCCGTACTTGGAAGCGGTAGCCAGGGAAACGGCACGCTGATCGCCAGTGGTGATACCTACATCCTGGTCGATTGCGGCTTTTCCCTGCGCGAGACCGAGCGGCGCCTGGCGCTGCTCGGTGTGTCGGCCGCTCAGCTGAGCGCCGTGCTGGTCACCCACGAACATGCCGACCACGTGCATGGGGTTGGTCTGCTGTCGCGGCGCTACAATGTACCGGTCTACCTGAGCCAAGGCACCTTGCGCGGGCTGCGCAAGCCGGTGGAAGTGGCCGGTTTCCTGGCGTGCGGCCAGCGCCTGAGCGTCGGCAGCCTGGAGGTTACGGCATCGCGCGTTGAGCACGATGCCCACGAACCGTTGCAGTACGTGGTCAGCGACGGTACACGCCGTTTCGGCATGCTGACGGACCTGGGCTCGTACGACGCGCGGCTGCTGGACGGCTATCGCGACCTGGATGCGCTGTTGATCGAAGCCAACCATTGCCGCGACATGCTGGCGCGTGGTCACTACCCCTACTTTCTCAAGCAGCGGGTCGGCGGCATGCGCGGGCATTTGAACAACCACCAGGCCGCGAGCCTGGTACATGAGCTGGGCTGGAATACCCTGCAGCACCTGGTGCTGGCCCACCTCAGCAGCAAGAACAACCTGCCACACCTGGCCCGCCAGTGCTTCGTCGACACCCTTGGGTGCGACCCTGACTGGCTTGAGGTGGCAAATCAGGAACACGGGCTCGACTGGCGCGCCATCGCCTAGCCCACCCCTCACGCAAGCGGAGCCCAATCATGGAAAAACGCGACGAACTCTACCGCGGCAAGGCCAAATCGGTTTACAAGACCGATGACGCCGACCGCTTGATCCTGCTGTTTCGCAACGACACGTCGGCCTTCGACGGCAAGCGCATCGAGCAGCTGGACCGCAAGGGCACGGTGAACAACAAGTTCAACGCCTTCATCATGCAGAAGCTCGAAGAAGCTGGCGTGCCGACCCAGTTCGACAAACTGCTGGGCGATAACGAATGCCTGGTCAAGAAGCTGGACATGATTCCGGTCGAATGCGTCGTGCGTAACTACGCAGCCGGCAGCCTGGTCAAGCGCCTGGGCGTGGAGGAGGGCATCAAGCTGGAGCCTTCCACCTTCGAGCTGTTCCTGAAGAATGACGAGAAGGGCGACCCCTTCATCAACGAATCCCACGTTGTCGCCTTCGGCTGGGGCACCGCCGAGCAACTGGTCGAAATGAAGAAGCTGTCGCTCAAGGTCAATGACGTGCTGACCAAGCTGTTCGACGACGCCGGCCTGCTGCTGGTCGACTTCAAGCTGGAGTTCGGTGTCTTCCACGGCCAGATCGTGCTGGGCGACGAGTTCAGCCCCGACGGCTGCCGCCTGTGGGACAAGGAAACCCGCAAGAAGATGGACAAGGACCGCTTCCGTCAGGGCCTGGGCGATGTGATCGAAGCCTACGAAGAAGTTGCCAAGCGCCTGGGCGTGCCGCTGTAAGGCGCACGCACACGCAAGCGTCTGATACCACGCGGTTTTTTTGAAAATAAAGGTTTGCGTTTTCAGAATTCGCTGGTATGATGCGCGGCATTGGAGAGATGCCGGAGTGGTCGAACGGGACGGATTCGAAATCCGTTGTACTGGCAACAGTACCTAGGGTTCAAATCCCTATCTCTCCGCCATACACGTAAAGCCCCGCAGATTTAGGTCTGCGGGGCTTTTTCGTTTTCCGTGATGTCTGGTAACGGGTAAAGTCAGGTAATGCTTTGGATTAATTCCTAATTTACAGCGCAATCCATTGATAGCTGCACGGACGAGCATTGTGGTTTGAACGCCTACGCGAAATACGGCCTTCAAAGAGGCGCGCGTCACTCCTTCTTCAAAAGATCCATGACGTCTTTCGCTGTCTGCAGGCTGGCGGGTAGTAGCGTCTCTTGCGCTTCGGATGGCTTGTCACGGTGGTGGAAATAACGAAGCAAAGCGATAAGCAGAATGGTAGGAATAGAGGCCAATGCCAGGATGATAGGTAGGTCGGTGACAGTGTGGGATTTGAAACTGGCTACGAAATACCATTTCCCCATGGCAATCCTGCCGTTTTCGATGAAAATAAAAGCGACGAGGAGGCTGTAAAAGAAAAGCGCCAAGCCCAGCGCTAACTTGGCAAGTCCCTGCTCCCATTTGAAACGCCAAAGCTCCTTTTCTAGATATCTCGAGAGTAGATTTTCATTGATGCTACTCTCACCTCCCGCTAGGCCTCCGTCTTCCTCGCTCATAGGATCCCAATATTCCTCAATCGGTACTCCATGGCAGCCGTGGAGACGCCGAATGCATTGGCCAGCCGCTTCAAGTCTGTCACTTTTTCTTCGAAAATCATGTGTTTGACCAGGGCAGCCGGCATCAAAAGAGCCGCTGCAAACCGGTTGGCTGCAACTTCCCTGGGGTCGCGTACCGATGCGCTCATTTGACGGTCGGTATCCCTTGGCGCGTCAATATCGCCATTAACGTGATGGCCGATTTCATGGGCAATGGTGAAGCGTTGACGAACTGTGGTTTCAGACGGGTTGTAGGTAATAAGCGGGGCCCCCTCTCGGAACACATAGTGCCCGCTTTCTCGGGAGCCTGGCTCTGCCGGCCGTACCTCGATACCCATTTTCTGAGCAATAGCCTTGGCGTCTACTGGGAGTTTGAAATCCCAATGGGCTTTGAGGACGTCAAGCGCGCTGCTGTACCTCATACCGCCCTCCACGAAACATTCAGCCTGCTTGATGCCGAATCATGTTCCCTTGCACTCCTGCGTCAACCGAATAATTGTGACAGCTCGTCGCTTCCACACCGCCCTGTGTGCTAGAGGCAACGACAGGGCGGCCGGCAATTCGGGCAAGTTGACAGGGAAACCCTACGACCCTTCGTTCATTAACCCGAGCTCCGCATCATCCAGCAGCGCCTTAGCCATCGCGCCTAGGTAATGCGAAGCCCATAGCAATTTCTGGTCGCTTTCCATCAGCCCCTTGATCACCATGTGGCATACATACCCCATCAATTCGGACGCCTGCTCCCTGGCATCCTGGCAGGGTATGCCAGGCTCGATGCGGAACAGCGGGTGTGTGTTGTCATCGCCCTGGTGAAAACGGGTCCTGCCAACGGTGGTGGGTTCATTTTTGTCATCGGTTGGCATTTGTTTAGTCCCCATTCGCCGGTATGAACTGCATCAACGTCCGGTGCGAGCGGGGAGGGTGAGGTGGGTCAGGGACCATCTTGCGCATAAGTAGCTCCAGAGTCAGTCGGGCTGCTACGGCCTTGCTGTCAAACAAGAGGGTGGCAGCGATACGCGGGTTGACAGACCGAGGACTCCGGAGACTCGGCGCACACAAGGTGCCCCACGTACCACCGCCATAAGGGTTGCACGTGTGCGGAGAAGGGGCGGCCTGTCAAAGCCGGTCGTTGATCTGCAACGACCCGCCGAGACTAGAACGCGACCTGCCCCATCGCAACCGTTTGAGCAGCGGGGCAGTATGTTTCGGAAACGGCCTACAAGGAAGGGGATTAATCTGAGTTCCGAGAGCAAAAGTACCGATTCAAAGCGATCCCGGGCCGCTCAGCCATCCGCAACATTTTGTCTTGATCTGCCATTCACCACCTGCGCTACAATGCCGCCTCTGTTCGCCTCTCATGCCTGGACAACACGCCGTAATGACTACGTGCGCCGGGCGATGAGTGCTTCCTGACATGGATTCGTTGGATGCTTTGCGCTTCGCTACACATACCCCTCACTGTTCGCTCACCCGTGGCGTCGCCTTCTGCGGCTTCCACTGGCTCCCCCCTGCAAGCCCATCACACCCACGCCCACGCTGCTGCCCGAGAGGCTGCGGTTTACGGCTGTGCGTCCACTGGAAAATGGAGTGATCCACGTGCATAAGAAATTCATCGCCTCCCTCTTGGCTGTCGCCATCGCCTCGACCACCGCCTGCGCCCAGCTTGGCATCAGCAAAGAACAAGCCGGCACCGTGATCGGCGGCCTGGCGGGCGTTGCCATCGGTTCGACCATGGGCAGCGGCAACGGCAAGCTGGCGGCCGCTTTGATCGCAGGCGGCATCGGTGCCTACGTGGGCAACCGCATCGGCAATATGCTCGATGAAAAAGACCAGCAGGCCTTGGCCTTGCGCACTCAGGAAGTGCTGAGCCAGCAACAGGCCACGGCCAATGCACAGCCGGTGACCTGGAAGTCCGACCACTCCGGCGCCAGCGCGCAGATCGTGACAGGCAAGGAGTACACCAAGACCAAGCAGGTCGAGGTCAAGCGCGCGCCGAAGATCCAGGCCGTTCCGTCGATGAAGCTGATCAACGAACCCTACGTGACCACCAGCGACAACCTCAATGTGCGCGCGGCGCCCAACGCCAAGGGCGAGAAAGTCGGCAGCCTGAAGAACCACACCGAATTCACGGCCGTCGGTTCAACCGGCGACTGGGTGCTGGTAGGGCGCAAAGGCGTGACCGTCGGTTACGTGCACAAGGACTACGTCGAGCCCAAGGCCCAGGCCGTGGCCAAGCGCGTTACCCCGGCGGTGAACCTGGATGAGCTGGACGTGGCGGCCAGTAGCGAAACCCAAGGCTTCGACCTGGATACGCTGCAAAGCCTGCCTACCCAGACCGTCGCTGCCGAAGCGGCTTGCCGCCCCGTGACGGTCAGCCTGAAGTCCAAGGAAGGCAAGACCGAACAGGAACAGAACACCTTCTGCAAACAGGCCAATGGCACCTGGGAACTGATTTGAGAACTTCCATGAAAAAGCACGCCCTTGCGCTCGCCGTGATCGGTGCTTGCGGTTTGGTACCGCAGGCTTTCGCCCACGAGCTGGCGTTTTCCAAGAAGGACAATATCAAGGTCGAAGTGCCCGGTGAGGCCGCGACCTGGTGCAAGCCCGAGGTCGAGCTGACCATCACCCGGCCTGCCTGGGACAACCCGGACATGCTCTCGGGCCTGCTGAACAAGTTGCCGTTCGTGTTCGCCAAGGACTGCTCCACGGCCAAGGTCAGCTGGAAGGCGGTCGATGGCAAGGGCGCGCTGTATGCCAGCGGCGCTGGCAATGCCAGCAACCTGGGCTTGATGAACCTGGCTGCTGCACCTGCCGCCTCCACGGCCCCAGCCCCTCAGCAGACTGAAACACCAGCGCCATCCTCTGCGCCAGCACCAGCAGAGGCACCTGCCCCTGCTGCTACACCTGCGCCTGCCGAGGCGCCAGCACCAGCCGTGGCGGCTGCCCCTACGCCGGCCGCCAAGCCAGAACCGGCCGCTGTTCCCACCCCAGCGCCCGCACCTGAACCGGCGCCAGCGCCTGCCGTCGCGCCCAAGGCAGCCGGCGCCGCTGTGACGGCAGCCCCCACCTCGGACTATGGCCGCTCAGTGGTGCTGAAAAACAGCAAGCTGATGCAGATCACTGATGCTGCGGGCTGCAAGTGGGTGCTCAATAGCACCATCATCAGTGAAGGCGACAGCCTCACGTTCGGCACCACGCCAGCCATGCCCTGTCCGGCTTCCGGCTTTGGTGCGGGCAATTTTGAGAAGATCAGCTGGAAAGCCGAAGGCACCTACCGCGGCAACGACTGGAATCGCATCTACGTCCACCCCAGCGCCTTGATGTTCAGCAGGCGTTACGAGGCGGCGGTCAAGGACAAGTCGGTCAGCTACCTCACGGCCGAAGCGGACCAGGTGGCGTTGCTGGTGGGTGAAATTCCCGATCGGAACATGAAGGTGTACCTGGCGTTCGCCCGTCCTACCTACGGCGCCGTAGGGCCGTTCCTCGCCGACCCGTACTACGTCGGCGTAACCCCGGACGACGCCTTCGCCCTGGACCCGGCGAAATACAAGGAAACTGCGCTGCAGGCCTTCGACCTGATCAAGAACGCATCGCCGAGCACCACCGATGTGGCCGACCTGCTCATCGTCAAGGACCTGTCGGCCATTTCCAATAGAATCTGGGGTAACGACGACCAGAAGATCGTGCGCAACCGCATCGGCATGGGCCGCCAGGGCCTGTACTTCGATGTGCGCAACGGCACCAACTGGGCGCAGCAGCGCGAGAAGCAGCGCGTGCGTGAAGCCCGCAATCGTCAGCAGCAGTTGGCCTGGGAGCACACCCGTGTGCTTGAGCGCTACCAGCAGTTGCAGGAGCGCATGGGTGAATTCAAGGGGCGTGAAACCGAGGCACTGGCGCAGATGGCCGGCATCAAGGTGCGTTTCCCTTCGCCGCTGCAGCAGCAGGACCCTACGTCGTCGCAGAACGTGACGCCGATGATGGTGCATGTCACCGGCAAGAAGGGCGAGTTCTACACCGTCGACTACCCAGGCGAAGGGCGTCTGCTTGCCGAGCAGCAATACCCCGAAGGCTGGTACGTGGCCCAGGTTGCCAACGCCACCCCTTACTACCCGCTCGAAGACGGTCGCGCCATTCCTACCTACCGCGCCTACAGTGTGGGCGAGCCGAAGGCCTGCGAGCAGGAGCGCTGCGCCGATCGCGTGTCTTATGGCGCCGTGCTGGCCAAGGAATTCCCCAATGCAGGCATCGACTCCAACTGGACGCCCGAAGTCTCCCAACAGTTTGTGAACGACTGGAAAAACGCGTCGGCACAGGTCCAGTAAGGCATAACCCATGATCAAGCAGATGAACGCAAAGCAGAAGTTGATTGGCGGTGTGGCGGTCGTGGCGGTAGCGCTCGGCGTCACCTATGCCGTGGTGTCGAGCAGTGGCAAGAAGCAAGCCATGGCGTACTACGAAGACTTCAAAGAACGCTACTTCCTTGAAGACGTGCTGTCCGAAGGCGACATTTCGTACTCGGCGCTCTCCGGTAACCTGACAGTGGCCGACCCAGAGGTCCGTGTGGCCGCCGTGCAGACCAACGGCGCGCAACAGTTCATGCGCAGCATGGCCGGCGTGATGGCCTCGATGCGCGGCATGGACATGCACGAAGGCTTGGGCAACTGGGCCGAGTACCAGATGAACGCACTTGAATCACGCTACGTGACCGGCGTTTTCCTGAAGGCCGATGCGTTGAAACTGTCGCACAGCGGTGACAGCAAGGATGGCGAGATCCATGTCCAGTTGCTGGGCATGCAGATGGCCGACCCGTATATCGCGGCCCAGGGCCAGGACATCGTCCGTGTCGCCGATGTGAGCGACGAAATCCAACCGACCGCCGAGCTGACGGCCAACGGCCGCGCGAGCCAGGCGAAGATGCCTTGGGGGGTGAACCTGGCGGCGCGCCAGCCTGTCACAGGCGCTTTCCTGGTCAACAGCACAGGGCAATTCGGGACCAGGATCGACCTGGACCTCACGTTGCAGCGCTCCAGCGATGGCGAGGGCGTGATGACGTTCGTGGTCACTCACCGCAACGACGGTTCGAAGGTGGGCGAAATCGTGCGCAAGGCTACCTTGCACTCGATGCCCGAACTCGATGATGTGCAGGCCCAGTTCAAGGCAGCCCTGGGCGGTCAGATCGTCGCCGCCTTCAGCCCGCCTTCTGGCCTGGCCATGTTCAGCGAGGCAGTGTCGGAACTGGCGCGCAAGGCCAAGGTGGAGCGCTATGAGCTCAGCTACAGCGGCTTCAAGCCCGTGCGTACGGCCTTCGAAGCCTTCCAGCACACCACGCCCAACGCCAAGTTTGCCGACTTCTGCCAAGCGGTAGGGTTTTCTAGCTGGAGCAGCGACTTTGGCACCAAGGCCAAGCAGCACAGCGATTCGGAATGCGCCATTGCGCAGAAGCTGGCGGCTGGGGACGACTTCGAGGAAACCTACACCTTCAAGGAAGGCAAGAGCCTTTACGCCGCGTTGTTCGTGAGCAAGGCGTATGAGCTGGAGACGAACTAGGAGGTTGTTGGGGCGGGCCGTGTGCTAACCGCCTGCATGCCCGGGCCGCGTTGCGGCCCATCGCGGCCGGTCCGGTGCCCCGGCAAGGCCGTTCCCACACGGACTGTGTGACGCCTGAGTTAGCGGCCTTGCCGTTACGCCCCCCCTGGGCGTCACCCACCTACCACACCCGCTCATCCCCCACATCTTCAAGCACCTGCCCCAAATCCAACTCAACGGACAGTGCAATCAAACTGGCATGTCCATCCTCGCCCTCAGGCCAAACCGTCACCTGGGTGTCCGCTGCCAGCACAAGCTGGTCGCCGCTTCTCATCATCTGCTGCGTGCCATCGGCATTGATAACCCTCAAGCCACCGGCGGTGGCGAACAGCAGCAGGTCGTTGACCGGGCTCAGCCGGGCTGCAGCACGCAGGTGGCGGTACTCCACGATCCAGCCCTCGGCCAGAAACGTCTTGCTCAGCTGGTAGTTCAGCGAGCACTTGAGCGACAGGTCATCCAGTGCCGCGATGACCTGGTCATGTGGCAAGCCCTTGGGCATGAGGCGGGCAAACTCGCTCAGGTTTGCCAGTGTCACGTGTTTACGGGCAGGGCTCATGCCGGTGTCCTTGTAGATTCGATGCCGTTACGCACAGGTGCAATTGAGATCGACGTCACGCCACAAGCGTGATGGCGACGTGCGCGGCAATGCCTGCCGCCACGCTGAAAATCAAACTCCGGGTGAAGTAGGCCACGATCACCACCGGCACGGCGGCCAGCATGTCGGCGTTCATGGCCATCAGCGAGCCGTCCTTGGCCATCAGCAGCGCGGGCACGGTGATGCTGGCGATGATCGCCACGGGCAGGTACTCGATGACGTCGTTGAACACCTTGGGCGTGCCCTGCATTCGGAACAGCAGGGGCGTGGCCCGGGTGAAGTAGGTGATGGCCATCATCAAGGCCACCGCGCCGATCAGGTATTTTTCTTCAGGCATAGGCCTACTCCGCAGCCCACGGCCGTAGCCATGAACACATTCAAAGGGGAGGGGTACAGCGCGTTGAGCAGGCAGGTCGCGGCAATCACCACCAGGGCGATGATCAGCTTGGGCCGGCTGTTGCACAGCGACACCAGCACGAAGATCATCATGGCGGTCAGCGCGTAGTCCAGCTTGAATGCAGAGAAGCGACTCAGCGCATCGGAGGCCACGGCGCCGAGCAGGGCGCCGGCAATCCAGCTGGCGTGGCACCAGGTGTTGAACTGCAGCAGGTAGCCAGGCGGGGTGTACTTGCCGGCTTGCAGGCGTTGGCTGTGCAAGGCGAACGATTCGTCGGTCAGGCCAAAGGCATACATCAGCTTTTGCGACCTGGAGATGCCCAGCCCATCGCTCTGCTTGGCCATGTACATGGCCATGAGCATGTGCCGCGAATTGATCAGCAGCGTTGACAACGCGATGGTCAGCAACGGCGCACCCGAGGTGATCAGCGCCAGCGCCGCGAACTGCGCGGCGCCTGCGTAGACGAACACGCACATCGCCACCGGGAGCCACAAGGGCAGCCCGGCGTTGATGCACATCACGCCAAACACGAAGCTCACGACGAAGTAGCCGGTGATCACCGGCAAGGCATCGACGAAGCTTTCCCTGCGCGAGACCGGGTGCAAGGCGAGGTCGGTCATAGATCGACCTCGCAGGTGATCTCGCCGCGCGTCTGGCTGAAGCCTTGTCGGTTCCAGAACCGCACAGCCGACGCATTGTCCTGGTCGATGAACAGGAACACCCGGCGGATGCCATGCTGACGGAAGTCGTTGAGGATCGAGTTGGTCAGGGACGTGCCGATGCGGCTGTGGCGATAGTCCGGCGACACTGCCAGGTGGTTGATGGTACCGCGTGTACCCATCGTCCCCCCGGCCACGGCACCGATGATCGCCCCGCTGTGGTTTTCCGCCAGGTAGCAGAACGTGTTGTCATGGCTCAACAAGCCCTTGAGCAGGTCCTCGCTCTGCCAGTCACAAAACGCAATCTCGTCGAACCGCTTGAGGAAATTGACCAGGCGCGTGGCATGAAACGGCGTGGCCTTCTTGATGGTCAGGCCGTTCATGCGGTCGGGCACGGCAACGCTGCGCGTTGCCTGCTCAAGGCTATTTGACAATGTCATGTTCGGTCCCCGGCCGGGAGAAGGAGATGGCGATGATCTGCCGATAGCCCATTTCCGATTCGCTGGGGTTGGTGGCCGGAGTAACGTAGTGCTGCAGCTCGCGGTCGAGGAAATACGTGGTGTCGAGAATTTCCTGGTAGGTGCCGGAGTCGATCACGTTCGACTGTTTGTCATAGACCTTGCTGGTGGCGCCTTCGATGTTATGGCGGCCCCAGAAGTGCACGCCGCTGAAAGGGTAGCCATCGCAATGGATGCCTTCTGGCGTGATTTCGATCTGCTCGCCGGGTTTGACCTCGATGCGGATCTGGTGAACCTGGCATTGCCAAGGCACGTTGTGCAGCTCTTCGGGCAGCACGGCCTTGTACACATCGAAGTCCAGCTTGATCAGGGCGCGCAGCACCGGTGAGTTGAAGACATCGCTGGACACATCGTCAAAGTGGCGCCGCATGCCACCCACATACTGGTTATGGGCCTCGGACTGTTCATAGGCACGGTGTTCGAGCTGCTGCAGCTCGCCGGTCGCCGGGTTGAAGTCGAAATCGCTGTAGCGGCGATAGCGGGTACCCTTGTCGGCCTGGCCGTAGTACTTGTCCACGCCCATGGTTTCCCAGCTCTTGGAGAACGCCACGAAATGGCCAAAACCGCCATTCAATGCGAAGTCCTTGCCCAGCACGTTGACTGTCTTGTTCAGGCGCAGTGCGTCATCAATATTCCGTTTGAGTGTAAGCATTGGCATCTCTTCCCGTTGAAATCTGGGCGCCAATCTAGCAGGCGAAATGATGGCAGAAACTTCACTTTTTTTTGAGGTGCCTCAACCGCCGCTTGTTGCCAGCCGACGTACCGAGCAGACAGCGGCGGCGGTTGTGCGTTATCCTTCCAGGCCTTGTTGCATGCGGGCTTGAGCACGTCTTGGGAGGGGTGTCGAATGGATATCAAGGTGCTGCGAAACATCGCCAACGTCGCGAGAACGGGGTCGATCACCGATGCCGCCGAGCAGGTCCACGTGACGGTGCAGGCGCTGGCGGCGCAGTTGAAAAAACTGGAGGATCACTGCGGCTTCAAGCTGTTTGACCGCACCAACAAAGGCGTGTCGCTGACGCAGGAAGGGGTCGGGATCCTGCCCCATGTGCTGGAGATCGTGCGCTGCTCCGAACGCATGCAACTGAAGATAAAGCAGCTGCGCGAACGCCAAAGCCAGCCATTGCGGGTCGCCCTGAACAGCACCCTGTCGATGGAGATCAACCAGCAGATCATGGCGGGTGTGGCCAGCAACCTGTCCGGGTGCAGCCCCATCTTCAGCTGTTCCGAATCCCCCGACAACCTCACCAAGCTGGCCAAGGGCGAAGCCGACATGGTGGTGATCCTGGGCGACAGCATGCCCGAGGGGTTCTATTCGGTTTCGCTCAAGGGCCTGCGCATCGAGGTAGTGGCCTGCTCGGTCAGTGGCGACACCGCCCCGTCGGTGGTCATCAAGCCGTTGCCCGAATGCCCGTACGCCTCCATCTTCTCGCGCTTCGCCAACCACCAGGGCGGCGGGCTCGAGGCAGCGACCGTGTTCCATTCCGGCAGCGAGATCGTCAGCGTGTCGATGATCAAGAGCTTCGGCGGCATGGGCGTGCTGTCGCGGGCTGTGGCCGAGGCGAACGACTTGCACGTCTGGGAGGGGTATTCCGAATACCTCGATGTGTACCTGGTGATGAAGGAGCCCTGGATCGTGGAGGAGGAGTTTCCTCAGTTCTACCCCAAGACGGCGCCGATGCACGCCTTCGAGTCGATCAATGCCTGAAGGGCCGTCAGCCTGAGACAACCTGTCGTCTTGCGCTTGGCCGCCCAATTTGTTTGTGCTGGCATTTCGGTTACAATCGGAAAAACGATTCAGTGATGTAGGTCAATGCGACAAAAGCCTGATTCGTTTTCCGGTTCTCTGGCTGCTGAACAATGATCAATAACAAGCCTGCGCTGAAGAACACGCGTTACCTGGGTCAGCCACAGGCCCACCTCCGTTCTCCTGACTGGAATTGATCAATGTTCAAGAAAGCTGGCAAGACCTTGCTGGGTCTGGCTGTCGCTGCAACTGTCATGCACGCACACGCCGCAGAAACCAAGAAAGTCGACGTACTGTTGGTCGGCGGCGGCATCATGAGCTCCACCCTGGCCGTCTGGCTGCACGAGCTGGAGCCGAGCTGGTCGATGGAGATGGTCGAGCGCCTGGACGGCGTGGCCGAAGAAAGCTCCAACGGCTGGAACAATGCCGGTACCGGTCACTCCGCGCTGGCTGAGCTGAACTACACCCCCGAAGACAAAGACGGCAACATCAACATCTCCAAGGCCATCGAGATCAACGAAGCCTTCCAGATTTCCCGTCAGTTCTGGTCCTGGCAGGTACGCCAGGGCGTGTTGAAGAACCCACGCGCGTTCATCAACACCACGCCGCACATGAGCTTCGTGTGGGGCGACGACAACATCAAGTTCCTGAAGAAGCGTTATGAAGCGCTGCAGGCAAGCCCGCTGTTCCGCCCGATGCAGTACTCCGAAGATCACGCGCAGATCGCCAAGTGGGTCCCGCTGATGATGGAAGGCCGTGACCCGGCCCAGAAGCTGGCCGTCACCTGGACGCCAATCGGCACCGACGTGAACTTCGGCGAAATCACCCGCCAGTTCGTCGGTCACCTGCAGACCCAGCAAGGCTTCGACCTGAAGCTGTCCAGCGAAGTGCAGGACATCAGCCGCAACAAGGACGGCTCCTGGCACGTCGAGTACAAGAACCTGAAGGACGGTAGCAAGTCGGCTACCGATGCCAAGTTCCTGTTCATCGGGGCCGGTGGCGGCGCGTTGAAGCTGCTGCAGAAGTCCGGTATTCCGGAAGCCAAGGAATATGCAGGCTTCCCGGTGGGCGGCTCGTTCCTGGTGACCGAGAACCCAACCGTTGCCATGCAGCACATGGCCAAGGCCTACGGCATCGCGTCCACCGGTGCGCCGCCCATGTCGGTACCTCACCTGGACACCCGCGTGCTCGACGGCAAGCGTGTGATTCTGTTTGGCCCGTTCGCGACCTTCTCGACCAAGTTCCTGAAGAATGGCTCGTACCTGGACCTGCTCAGCAGCACCACCACCCACAACCTGTGGCCAATGACCCGCGTGGGCATCGACCAGTATCCGCTGGTGGAATACCTCGCAGGCCAGCTGATGCTGTCTGACGACGACCGTTTCGACGCGCTGCGCACCTACTTCCCGAATGCCAAGAAGGAAGACTGGAAACTGTGGCAGGCCGGTCAGCGCGTGCAGATCATCAAGCGTGACGAAGAGAAGGGCGGCGTGCTGAAGCTGGGCACCGAAGTGGTGGCCTCTCAGGACCGCACCATTGCAGGTCTGTTGGGCGCCTCGCCAGGTGCATCGACTGCTGCGCCGATCATGCTGAACGTGCTGGAAACCGTGTTCAAGGAGAAGGTCGCTACTCCAGAGTGGCAGGCCAAGATCAAGGAAATCGTTCCAAGCTACGGCACCAAGCTGAACGACTCGGCCGCTGCTACGCAGAAAGAGTGGAACTACACCGCCGAAGTGCTGCAATTGGCCAAGCCGCCGGTCATCGACGAAAGCGTCGGTACCAGCGCAGTCGCGCCAAGTCAGCCGGTTGAAAGCAAGCCCGAGAACGACATGGCCCTGTAATTCACGGCCCTGATGTAATCGAAAAGCCACGGGGGTCACCCCGTGGCTTTTTTTTTGCGCGGTTTACGGCAGGCAGGGCGCAGGCGAGGTCGCGCCTTCGCAGGCATTCGGCAGCCTTGAGGGTGCAGGAGGCGATTGCTTAAGAGAATCCGGGCAAGCGCAGGTCGCTCAGACCTGGCGCAAAATGCAGTCCAGCAACCCCGGAAAACGCTCCCCGAGCATGTCGCTGCGCAGCGAGTTCATGTGCGTGGTGCCCACATTGCGGGTGTGTACCAGCCCTGCGTCCCTCAACACACGAAAATGGTGGGACATGCTCGACTTGGGCCTCCCTCCGTCCAGCTCGCCGCAACTGGCCTCGGTCACCCCAGCAAGATGGCGGACGATGCCCAGGCGCACCGGGTCGCTCAAGGCGTACAGCACGCGTTCGAGAATAAGGTCATCTGGATTGGGATGTTTGTAGGCTCGCATGGTCTGCATGATACCGGGGCTTTTCATTATTGCCATAGTTCGATTATGATCGAACTACAGTATTCAATGATCCTGGAGTGTTCCATGGCAGCCCTGTTCGAACCCTATACCCTCAAAGACGTCACCCTGCGTAACCGCATCGCCATCCCGCCGATGTGCCAATACCGCGCTGAAGACGGCATGATCAACGACTGGCACCACGTGCACCTGGCTGGCATGGCCCGAGGCGGCGCCGGTCTGTTGGTGGTCGAGGCCACGGCGGTATCGCCCGAAGGCCGCATCACCCCAGGCTGCGCCGGCATCTGGAGCGATGCCCATGCCCAGGCGTTCGTGCCCGTGGTGCAGGCGATCAAGGCGGCCGGCTCCGTGCCCGGCATCCAGATCGCCCACGCCGGTCGCAAAGCCAGCGCCAACCGCCCATGGGAAGGCGATGATCACATCGCAGTCGATGATCCACGTGGCTGGGAAACCATCGCCCCGTCGGCCATCGCCTTCGGTGCCAACCTGCCCAAGGTGCCGCGCGCCATGACCCTGGACGACATCGCCCGGGTCAAGCAAGACTTCGTCGATGCAGCGCGCCGTGCACGCGACGCCGGCTTTGAGTGGATCGAGCTGCACTTTGCCCACGGTTACCTGGGCCAGAGCTTCTTCTCCGAGCACTCCAACCAGCGCACCGATGCCTACGGTGGCAGCTTCGAAAACCGCAGCCGGTTCTTGCTCGAAACCCTGGCAGCGGTACGCGAAGTGTGGCCTGAGCACCTGCCGCTGACAGCTCGCTTCGGGGTGCTGGAATACGATGGGCGTGACGAGCAAACCCTGGAAGAGTCCATCGAGCTGGCGCGCCGTTTCAAGGCCGGCGGCCTGGACCTGCTGAGCGTAAGCGTGGGCTTCACCATTCCCGATACCAACATTCCATGGGGCCCTGCCTTCATGGGCCCGATTGCCGAGCGCGTACGCCGCGAAGCCGGTATCCCCGTCACCTCGGCATGGGGCTTTGGCAAGCCGGAACTGGCCGAGGCGGCCGTACGGGCCGAGCAACTGGACCTGGTCTCGGTCGGTCGTGCTCATCTGGCTGACCCGCACTGGGCGTATTTCGCGGCCAAGGAGCTGGGCGTGGAGAAGGCTGCCTGGACCTTGCCAGCGCCCTATGCACACTGGCTTGAGCGGTATCGCTAACGGTCGCCGTCAGGGCGTTTTAAGTACCAACTGCGCCTCGGCGAAGCACTGCTCGGCAATTGCCGAGCGGGGCTCGCTGCGGCGCAGTAGCAGGCCTACCGGGCTGTGGATGGCGGCATCGGTGACCGGCACGATGCGCAGGTGCTCGCTGAGGCTTTCCAGGCCGCAGCCCAGCGGCATGATGGCGCAGCACAGGCCAGTGGCGATGGCCTGGATCAGCTGAAAGCTGGAGTCGCTTTCCAATACAGCATTCGGTTCCAGGCCGCGGCTACGGAAGCTCAAGTCCAGCGACTGCCGGTAATGCATCCCCTTGCTCAACAGGCCCAGTGGCGTATCGCCCAGCTGGTCCCAGCGCAGGTTTTGGGCGTCGAACTGAAAATGCCGGGTATCGTGCAGCAGGCCCATGGTCGTGGTACCCAGCTCGATGACGTCGAAAAACTGCGTGTTGACCTGGTCCAGGTAGCAGATGCCCAAGTCCAGTTGGTTACGGCTCAGGCCGTCGATCACCTGTTCGGAGCTGAGCGAGCTGAGCTCGAAGTGCAGGCCCGGGTACTTGGCCCGCAACGGCAGCAGCAGTTGCATCGGGTTGAAACTGGCCAGCGGCACCGTGCCCAGGCGCAGGCTCCCCACCACTTGGCCGCGGCAATGGGCCGCCTCGGCGTGCAAGCCGTCATGGGCGGCCAGCAGGGTCCGTGCCCAGGCCAGGATGCGTTCGCCGGCCTCGGTGAACCCTTCGAACCGCTGACCGCGCTTGACGAGCACCAGGTCCAGTTCGTCTTCCAGGTTGCGCAGGCGCATGGACAACGTGGGCTGGGTGATGTGGCACAACGCAGCCGCCTGGCCAAAATGGCGAGTCTGGTCGAGGGCGATGAGAAACTTCAGTTGCTTGATATCCATGCCTGCGCCTGCTAAAGGGTTGCGCCGACAGTAACGTACCGTGGCGATAGATGCCATTGATCGAGCCGTTTGCGCTATCGATTGGACGCTGGCAGCGCATGTTACTAGCGTGACCGCCACCTCATTGGAAGGAGCTGTGCTGTGCGTGTTCAACCTGATGCGGTGTTCGTGCCGCTCAACATCGCTGTCTTGACCGTCAGCGATACCCGCACTGTCGAGAGCGATACCTCAGGTGCGCTGCTGGCGGACCGCTCGGTGGACATGGGTCACCACCTGATTGCACGGGTTCTGCTCAAGGATGATCTTTACAAAATCCGCGCTCAGGTGGCGACCTGGATTGCCGACGAGCAGGTGCAGGTGGTGTTGATCACAGGTGGCACAGGCTTTACCGACAGGGACACCACCTTGGAGGCAGTCGAATGCCTGCTGGAACGGCACGTGGACGGGTTCGGCGAGCTGCTGCACGCCCTGTCCATTCTGGATGTCGGCTCCTCGGCCGTCCAGCGCCGCGCCTTGGCAGGGCTGAGCAATCATACGCTGGTCTGTTGCCTGCCAGGTTCTACCGGGGCCTGTCGTACTGCCTGGGAAGGCATCCTTGCCGAACAGCTCGACGCCCGGCACCGGCCTTGCAATTTCGTCAAGCACGTGCGGCTTTAGCAGGAGCAGGTGCCTACCAAAGATCCCTGGCTCAGCAGCATTGATCGACCTTTGAGCGACCTTGTCAGGGCGCCAAACCGGCTGCGCAAGAGCCTCAATCGCTCGCAGCCGTCAAGGCACCCCGGCGTCTGGTCAGTGGAAAGGAATCACCCCACGTGCCTGAGCATAGGTCAGGTTGCCTCGGTGAATCCGCAACTCCTCGCCCACGGCAGCGCTTCTGACCTGTTCCCTGTAACCCAGCTTGCGCTGCCGCCACAGTTTCAGATGACCTTTGCCGAACGCCGTCGGTGCGGCGGCCGCGTCATTGAAATGAAAGTGAGCGGCCCACAGGGGCTTGCCGCGCTCGCTGTCTGGCGCTTCGAGCACATCGATGCGGTACTCATCCAGATAACCCTCGGCCAGCGCCTGCCGCGGCCCTTGATAGGTCACCCGCACCAGCCCTTGCTTGTGCAAGTAGTGCAAGCCTTCTGCGCTGGGAAAGCGTGTGGTGCTGTGCAGCTTGACCAGCACCTCGCGTTTCCCGTCGCGCAAGGCCACCAAGGCATCGTCCAGGCGTTGCAGCAGTTCAGAGTCCGCTTCACTGTCGGCTAGCTGATCGCGCAGTGTCTGCACTTCCCCTATTTGTGCATCGAGCATCGACGTCAATGAATGGCTATCGATATCTTCTTCGACCAGCTTGCGCGCTTTGGCAAGTACGTTCTGATTCTGAGCAAGCATCCCTTCAGCCAGCGCTTGTTCCTGACGTTCGCTTTCCGGTGTGGGCGCCCTTGGAGGTGATACCTTGCCCACAGCAGGCAGTTGTTCGACCCATGTGCCACTTTCCCGGGTGAAGGTATGCAGTGCCGTCTGGCTGAAGGTCCCGCGAACTTGCAGCACAGGCTGCCCATCCACGATCGACTCCGAACCGATCACCGTCTGGCCGGCCGCTGTCTTGGCCACCTGCAACGCCTGCCGACGGTACACCGGACGGGTGGTGGAGTGTTGCTGGCCGACGGCCTGCTCGCGTAATGCGATGACCAGCGCGTCGCCGGCCATGGTCTTGAGCTCGACCATCTGTTGTCGATACGCCTCGAGGCGCTCGATATCCACGAGCTCGCTGCCCAGCTGGGCAATACGCTGACTGTTGAGAATGGCGGCCGAATATTCATCCCAGGCACTCTGCAGAATATCGATACGCTGAGCAGTCTGCAGGTCGGTGAACAGGGACAGATGGTGAGCATTAGCGGCCACCCGCAGGCGCTCCCCGGCAAGTGCAGCCCTGAATACCGCGTAGTGCGCATAGTCTTGCAAGGCCTCAAAACGCAGCGCCATCTCAACCAGGCCCATGGCCTGGAAGAACCGTATGTTTGGCGTGGTGGTGGTGCGCGCTTCGATGATCTGGGCGATGGTCCTGTCCGCTGCGTGAGTGCTCGGTACCGTCATGTCCAAATCGGTAACAGCAAGCAGCCGATCGAGCGCCGCCATGTATTCGATGATCAAAGGCTGGTCGATAATGATGCTTTCAAGCACTTCACGGTACTGGTCATACGCGGCTTGGCGCACCTCAGGTGGCGCGGCGTTGAGCGCCGTGGTCAGTCGGTCATACTCACTGAAGCGACCGGTATGCAACTGCTCTTCGATGATGAACTGCCCATAGCCAATCAAGTTGCGCCTGACATCTGCCAACGCCTGCCGCTGTTCTGGCGCATAGCTGGTGCTGGCCATGTAGCTACGGTCATCGAACAGGGCAACCATGTTGCGCTCGGCCTCAAGGTAGCTCTGGAAAATCCCTACAGCGGATTCGATACGCTGGCGGCGCAAGTTCTTTATCTGCGCCAGCAACTCCGTATGCCGTTTGGCAAACAGCCCGGTTGCCCGCTCGAACTGGGCATGCTGTTCAGGATCTTGCGGCGGCGGTTGCTTGAGTCGCTCATCCACTTTCAGCCATTGAGCGCGAGCGGCCTCGATGCGTGGGCGCAGGCCTTCATATTCAACGGCGCCTCTTTCCGCGTCGTCGAGGCTTTTTTCGACCGCCTGCTGCGCGGTTCGGATCCGACGGACCAACCGCTCGCGCAAGCGCTGCTGAGTGCTTGAACCGGGTCGGTCCCCGCCGCCGCGCAGTCGCGTATCGATACGCCACCCTTGTGGGTCGCGTCTGATCAGTGGCCCCTGGCTGCCATCCGGCCCGACGATGCGGGTAAGCCCATCGGCCGAGTCGACCGCATAAGCCTTTCCTTGCAGCCGCACATAGCGCCCATGCTCAAGCTCGTACAAGCCTTCCAGAGGCCCTTGCTTGATCACCGACACGCCGTCCAGGCTTACCGAGGCAGCCATGGCTTGCAATCGCGTGCGTTGAACCCCGGATAGCTCATTGAAACCCTGGGCGCCCCGCCATGCAAAATCGAGTTGTGTGGTCGCTTGCGCCTGCAGTGCCTCGACCGTGGACACACTGCCCGGCTCAGGCAATGGCAACGGATCGATATCGGCGCCCAGCCGGACCGATGCCGGATCGATACTCAGCCCAGTCTGCGCGCCGGCGTGCGGCGGCTCGGTTTTGGGAAGCTGCGCATGGATCAGCACCATCAGTGTGTTGTTCAGCAGATCCACCACAGCTTGAGTTCGATCCGTAGCGCTGCCTTCAAGCAGCAGTTTCAGGTCCTCGGCTACTGCAGTCATGCCGATGTACAGCAAGGCAATCGAAGAGATCGGCCCCGGTAGAGCGGGCGCGACCACGTTCAGCAACTGCCAGGCAAACGTCTTGATGGACTGCCAGCGTAACTCGCTGTTGCTCATGGCGCTGCGGTCGGCCAGTTCGAGCAGCATCGAGCGCTTGGCTTCGAACAGGTTCGCATCGATGTCATGGGTCCAGAACGTCAGCGCGAGTTCAACAGGGGCTGGCTTGTTCAGTGGCGCGTACGGATCGAACACCCAGTGGGGCAGATGGGGCTCTTTGAAGCCACCCTTGTCGTAAACGGCCCGGTGCGTTTGGTCGAGCCATGCCAGCACCTCTTCCTGCACGCGGCCGGGCTGGGCAATCTCCTGCATGAGGCCGTGCGGGTCCTTGAATTGTTTGAGCGCGCCCCTGTGCATCGGACAGTACAGCAACAGTGCGCCGCTATTGGCCACCTGGATGACGAAGAAACCGTGCGCCTTGTCGACCAACTGCGAGTCGGGCGAGCGCTTGAAGGCCAGGGGCGCGATGGTCAACGCCTTCTCATTGCTTGCGGGTAAACGGCAAAAGCTTGCCACCGCCGCATAGCTGCGTGAGTCGATATGCCCGGTACACAGCGCGAAGGCAGCATCGAGCATAAGGCCCAAGCGCCATTGCGCTGCAAAGGCGTTGAGGTGGCTGGCTTTGTACTGTTCATCCCCAAGCAAGCCATCGAGGTAGCGCGGATAGGTGCCGCCTATGTCTACAGTGGCAACCAACTGGCGCAGGTACTCGGGGTCAAGCCAGGAAGGGATCTGCCCATGGGTGCGATGGGCTACAGCGGCTACAGGGCTTGCGCCGGTTGCCTCAAGGCGACCGATGGCGTACTCGGTCAACGTCAGCGTCTTGCTTTCTATCAGCTGCGGGAAACCCAGCCCATGGCCGTCATTGGCGTAGGTATTGACGGTCAGTAACAGGTCATCCGCGTCGAAGGCGCCGTCTGCAGGGTGATCGGCCAGCATCCGTTCGCGTAGCTTGCGCCGCGCATAGGGTTGCAGATCATCCGGTTCTGCAGGGGGCTGGGCATTTGCCTGGGAGGCCTGCAACACGCAAACATCGATCAGCGCCTGGAGATAGCGGCTCTGACTGTTGAAGTCGGCGTTCAACAATTTCTCAGGCAGATCGATGGCCAGCTTTTGAGTGGGCAGATCGGCCCTCTGGGCGAAGAACTGCGAGGGGTCGACCACGGCCTGGTAGGCAGACGCCAACTCATCCACCGTGTTCAGATCGCTCAACCGTACACGATTCAACCGCGACAGCAGGATTTCAAGCAATACGCCGGACAACAAGGCAAACGCGTTACCGTCAGCTTCGTAGAGCGCCCACGAAAAACCGTCATCGGTCGCTGTCGGCCGGTACTGCGTCTGCAAGTAGGTGCCAAAGTCCTCCAGCGAGGTGAAACCTTTCACATCCCCTGCAGACGTGCACCAGAGTGTCACGTTGGCCACTTCGCTACTGGCGTTCACCAGCAGCCCAGGCAGCAGTTCACGGGTGCTGTCTTCGCCCAGGCGCCAATGCATGCGTACGGTATGCACGGCAAAACCCTCGGTTCTTTCGAGCAGCAGATCCTGCAGGCATCGCTGCTCATCAGCGGTCAACGCCTGATCGGCCAACCCACTCAGAAGCCCAGCGCGAAGCACCTGTTGAACCCAGGTATCGTGATCGTTGCCGTTGCCTGCATTCCAGTAGTCGATCTGAGCCTGTGCAAAGCACGCATGAAGGGTCGGCAGAAACGCATTGAATGCGTCGTTAAGCGTGCCGGGGTCGACAAGGTCATCATCGGCTGTTTCGAACGCATCGGGGATGGCAAAAAAGCGAAGCGGTGGTTTGAGGCTGAAGCGGTCCTGGCGGGAAAAATCCACCGGTGCGCCATCAAGAAAGCGTTGCAGCACAACCTCGACAAGCGGGGTAACTGTCCAGTAGCCGTCCACGTGCCAGCGAAGAAATTTCAGCGGTTCGGCCGTTTTCATGTCGGGGCGGTGAACGGCCACCTTGGGGTAATGCGCGATGATCAGGTTCATCAGTTGCTCGCCTACCACTTGGCGCAGGGTAGGGCGGTTGCCAAAGCGCATGGCGATGGCACGATTGAGGTCATGTGGTGCAGGTGGATGGGGGTGGGAAGAGGGCATGCTTGGAGCTCCTTGTGGGTTGTAACCACAATGTTCCAAGCGTGCCAAGGCACCCGGTGCTATCTATGTGCTGCACATCGGTCAAGGCCTTTGGCTGCGCCCAGGCACGGCGCCGTGCTGTCTGCACTTGCCCGCCAGCCTGGACCAACATTCTTCGAATAAGTCAAGAACCGACCTGTTCAAATCCCTCGCACCGTGCTACAAACTGGTTAAGCAATGATCTAGCTGCTTGATAACGAAGGGAAAATCATGACGAAGTCGGAGCTGATCGAACGTATTGTCACCCATCAAGGGCTACTCTCGTCCAAGGACGTAGAGCTGGCCATCAAGACCATGCTTGAACAGATGTCACAATGCCTTGCTACCGGTGATCGCATCGAGATCCGCGGTTTTGGCAGCTTCTCGCTGCATTATCGGGCACCACGGGTAGGTCGTAACCCCAAGACCGGCCAGTCGGTCAGCCTCGAAGGCAAGTTCGTTCCGCACTTCAAACCCGGCAAGGAATTGCGTGATCGGGTCAATGAAGAAGAAGACGAGGCTCACACCTGATTTCCTAGGAGCAACCCAATGCGTAACCTCAAGCGTGCACTGGCAGCTGTCTTCGTTCTGCTGCTGGCGGCTGTAGTGCTGTTCTTCGTGCTGGAAAACCAGCAGACCGTAGCCTTGACCTTGTTTGGCTGGGTTGCGCCACAGGTGCCCGTGGCAGTGGTAGTGCTGGCAGCGCTGATCATTGGCCTGGCCGTTGGGCCTTTGCTGGGCGCCTACGGCGTGCAGCGCAGCAAGCGCAAAATCCGTGCTTCGGCTCGCGAAGCGGCGCTGAGCGGCAAATAAAGATTTTTCTTAGGTTGCTTTAGGAAATGCCTGCCTATTAAAGCAACAGTCACCATGGACTAATTGCTCACTTCGTTTTAGCCCCCGGCGAGAGTGCGCAGCATGGATTACCCCGGCCTAACCCACCACGGCGCGGTACGCGGCGTGACGGGTTCCTGCCATCAGCTTCATTTAGGCCCTGGCGTCAGCCTGCTGGTCGACTGCGGTGCCGAGCAGGGCGCCGATGCCACACCGGGCGCGCAGGGCAACGCGCTCGGGTTCGACATCACTGGCATCCAGGCCCTGATCGTCACGCACGTGCACCTGGACCACGTAGGCCGCATTCCGGCATTGCTGGCCCAGGGATACCGCGGCCCCATCCTCTGTAGCGAGCCCTCCGCCAGGTTATTGCCCCTGGTGCTCGAAGACGCCTTCAAGCTCGGCATCGACAGCACACCTGCCCAAGTGGCCCGCTACATCGCCCTAGTACAAAACCTGATCGTGCCCCTGCCTTTCGGGCACTCGCATACCGTGGTTCAGCACCCGCAGGTGGCATGCGCCATCCGCCTGCAGCGTGCGGGTCACCTCTTGGGTTCAGCCTACGTCGAATGCGACATCCAGCACGGGCCAAACAGCACGCGCTATGTATTTTCAGGTGACCTGGGCCCGGGCAACGACCCCTTGCTGCGCCCCTTGCAGCCCCCGGAGCACGCCGATGTGCTGGTGCTGGAAAGCACCTATGGCGACCGCCTTCACCCACCCACTGGTGATCGCATCCAGCGACTGGAAGCGGCCATTGACCGCGCACTGGCCGATCACGGCACCTTGCTGATCCCGGCCTTCAGCCTGGGGCGCACCCAGGTACTGCTCCATGACCTCGAAGAGGTCCTGCACCGCAAGGCCTTGCTGGGCAGGACAGGCCCCTCGCCACAAGGCGAGCCCGTGGAGTGGTCGCAGCTGCCGATCATTCTCGATTCGCCCCTGGCCCAGCGCATCACCCAGGCCTACCGCGACCTGCACCCTTATTGGAACGAGCAGGCCAGGGCGCGCCTGGCAAATGGCCGCGACCCGCTCGCGTTCGGCCAACTGATCAGCGTAGACACCCACGCCCGTCACCAGCAGGTGGTCAACTACCTAAAAAGCACCGGCAGGCCCGCCATCGTCATTGCAGGCAACGGCATGTGCTCGGGCGGGCGCATCGTCAATTACCTCAAGGCTATGCTGGGCGACCCCAGGCATGAAGTGATGTTCGTAGGCCATCAGGCCAAGGGCACTCCCGGTGCGGTGATCCAGGCCAGCGAACGGGGGCAGGGCCTGGGCCAGGTGGACCTGGAGGGGCAGTACTACAGCATCTGGGCCAAAGTGCTGACCCTCGGTGGCTATTCAGGCCACGCCGACCAGGCCGGCCTGGTCGCCTTCGCCACCAGCAGCGAGCGTGCCCCGGCGCGCATTGTGCTGGTGCATGGCCGGGCCGGTGCGAAAACGGCGCTGGCACAGGCGCTGCAGCGGCGCACGCAGGCGCTTGGCTGGCCAACCCAGGTGGAAATCGCAAGATAATGCGAGCGATTCACGGAACGATGGGCGCCGACGTTGTCTGATACACACCACGGCTCACCACCCCCTCGCGCGACCTGCCCGAGGCGATCACCAGGTAGGGCATGTCGGCCACGCTGGCCGCAGCCTGCGCGCAAGCTACAAAGCGTATTCTCTGGTATTCTTCGCCGTGATGCTTGCGTCTCGAGCCTATGGATAGCCAGAGATTACTCACGCTAGGCGCGTAACTTAGCGGCGTTGCGTTGTGCGCGACGACGATCAGAAATAAGACTCATGCTGGCCAATTGAACCATCAACTGGCTGTTAAGGATCCGAATATGGAATTGATCCCGGTTATTCTTTCCGGTGGCGTTGGCAGCCGTTTGTGGCCTGTTTCTCGTGAGGCTCACCCCAAGCCGTTCATGACCCTGCCCGACGGGCAAAACCTGATTCAGAAGACGTTCCTGCGCGCCTCCAAACTGGACGGCGTTGCAGAAGTTCTGACCGTCACCAACCGTGAACTGCTGTTCAAGACCGAAGACGAATACCGCGCCATCAATACCCAGGGCCACCCCCAGGGCTATATTCTCGAACCGTTCGGTCGCAACACCGCCGCCGCCGTGGCCGCTGCCGCCCTGCAACTCCAGCAGGTGCATGGCCCGCAGGCCTACATGCTGGTGCTGGCTGCCGACCACCTGATCCAGGACGAAGCGGCGTTCTCCCAAGCCGTCAACCGCGCGGTGCACCTGGCCGAGCAAGGCTGGCTGGTCACCTTCGGCATCAAGCCCCAGTACCCCGAAACCGGCTTCGGCTACATCGAAGCGGCCGCCGATGGCGCGCTGGACGGTGGCCTCAAGGTCGCGCGCTTCGTCGAGAAGCCCGATGCCGCCACCGCCGAAGCCTATGTAGCCGCCGGCAACTATTTCTGGAACGCCGGCATGTTCTGCTTCCAGGTCGGCACCGTCATCGAGCAGTTCCAGGAACACGCCCCGGACGTGCTGCACGCCGTGGCCCAGACGCTGGAGGCCTCGCGCCACACCACCGCCAAGGGCTACAGCTGCATGGCGCTCGACCCCGACACATTCGCCAATGTGCCTGACATCTCCATCGATTACGCCCTGATGGAGCGCTCACGCAAGGTCGCGACCATTCCCTGCGACATCGGCTGGAGCGACATCGGGTCGTGGAACGCCGTCAGCGAACTGACCGCCCCGGACGAATCGGGCAACCGCTTCGAAGGCGAAGTGCTGGCCCATGCATCGAGCAACAACTACGTCACCACCGAAGACCGCCTGGCGGCCTTGGTTGGCGTGCAGGACCTGCTGGTGGTCGACACCCCCGACGCCCTGCTGATCGCCCACAAGGACCACGCCCAGGACGTCAAGCACATCGTCAAGCGCCTGAAAAGCGATGGCCACTCGGCGCACCTGCTGCACCGCACCGTGCATCGCCCCTGGGGCACCTACACCACCCTGGAAGACGGCGAGCGCTTCAAGATCAAGCGCATCGTGGTCAAGCCCAAGGCATCCCTGTCCCTGCAGATGCACCATCACCGCAGCGAGCACTGGATCGTGGTCAGCGGCATGGCCGTGGTGGTCAACGATGACAAGGAGCTGATGCTCAACACCAACGAATCCACGTTCATCCGCGCCGGTCACAAGCACCGCTTGCAGAACCCGGGCGTGATCGACCTGGTGCTTATCGAAGTTCAAAGCGGCGACTACCTCGGCGAAGACGACATCGTGCGTTTCGAGGACAATTACGGTCGTTGCGACGCCTGAGTCCAGGCTTTCCCGTCGGCCCGTCGTGCCTGGCCAGGCACCGGGCCGGTCTTCGGTCGCCCACCGTGGCCGGCTATCCCTGTTCAGACTGTCGGCGCCCCTGGCGCCACCGCATTGAGTGAGACGTATGTACCCACCCATCCAGACCCGTTGTTTCAAAGCCTACGATATCCGCGGCCAAGTGCCTGCCGACCTCAACGATGACGTGGCCTACCGCATTGGCCGCGCCCTGGTGGCCGAGCTGGGCGGGCGCACCTACGTGGTGGGCCGTGACATGCGCCTGGAAAGCCCCGGTTTGTCGCTGGCGCTGATCAAAGGCCTGACCGAAGGCGGCGCCGATGTGATCGACATCGGCCTGTGCGGTACTGAAGAAGTGTACTTTGCCACCAGCCATCACCAGGCCGACGGCGGCGTGATGATCACCGCCAGCCATAACCCCAAGGGTTACAACGGCATGAAGCTGGTGCGCGAGCAGTCCCGCCCGATCAGCGGCGACACGGGCCTGAACGACATCCGCCAGCGCGTCGAAGCTGGTAGCCTGGGTGAGCCTGCCGCCAAGCCCGGCCAGGTGCGCGAGGTGTTCGACAAGACCGCCTACATCGACCACCTGCTCACCTACGTCAACCTCGACACCCTCAAGCCGCTCAAGGTGCTGGCCGACCCCGGTAACGGCGCTGTGGGCCCGGTGATCGAGCTGCTCAAGGCACGCCTGCCCCTGGACATCACCCTGATCAACGGCGAACCGGACGGCAACTTCCCCAACGGCATTCCCAACCCGCTGCTGCCGGAAAACCGCGACCTGACCCGCCAGGCCGTGCTCGACACCGGCGCCGACATGGGCATCGCCTTCGACGGCGACTTCGACCGCTGCTTCTTCTTCGACAACCAGGGCCGCTTCATCGAAGGCTACTACGTGGTCGGCCTGCTGGCCGAGATGCTGCTGGCCAAGCACCCTGGCAGCAAGATCATCCACGACCCACGCCTGACCTGGAACACCATCGAACAGGTGGAAGCAGCCGGCGGCGTGGCCATCCAGAGCAAGACTGGCCATGCCTTCATCAAGGAGCGCATGCGCGCCGAAGACGCCGTATACGGCGGCGAAATGAGCGCCCACCACTACTTCCGCGACTTTGCCTACTGCGACAGCGGCAACATCCCGTGGCTGCTGGTGGCCGAGCTGATGAGCGTGACCGGCAAGACCCTGGCCCAGCTGGTGGACGAGCGTATCTCCAAGTTCCCGTGCAGCGGCGAGATCAACTACGAAGTGGCCGATGTGAAAGGCACCATCGACAAGATCCTGAACCACTACTTGCCGCAAAACCCCAGCGTCGACCGCACCGACGGCATCAGCGTGGCCTTCGCCGACTGGCGTTTCAGCCTGCGCGGCTCCAACACCGAGCCCCTGCTGCGCCTGAACGTGGAAAGCCGTGGTGATGAAGCGCTGGTGGCGCAGCACGTCGCGCAAATCGCCCGTTTGATTCAAGGATAACTATGTTAGGCATGTTTCGGGGCGTCTGGGATTACCGGGGCTTCATCCTCACCTCCATCAAGAACGAGTTCATCTCGCGCTTTGCCCGCAGCAAGCTAGGCGGCCTGTGGATGATCATCCACCCCCTGGCCCAGGTGGCCATCTACGCGTTGATCCTGTCCAACGTGCTGGGCGCGCGCCTGCCCGGCATCGACAACAAGTACGCCTACGCGCTGTACCTGATTGCCGGCATCCTGGCCTGGAACCTGTTCGCGGAAATCGTCGGGCGCTGCCTGACGGTGTTCATCGAACAGGGCAACCTGATGAAGAAGATGCGCTTTCCGCGCATTGCGCTGCCGGTGATCGTGGTGGGGTCGTGCCTGCTCAACAACCTGTTGCTGTTCATCGCCGCCATGATCATCTTCGCCTTGCTGGGCCATGCGCCCAACGCGCAGATGCTGTGGCTGCTGCCCCTGACCCTGGTGGTGGTGGCCTTCGCCGTCGGCCTGGGCCTGGTGCTGGGTGTGCTGAACGTGTTCTTGCGTGACATTGGTCAGGTGGTGCCGATCATCATGCAGGTATGGTTCTGGTTCACGCCGATCGTGTACTCGGTCAACATCGTGCCCGACTACCTCAAGGGCACCCTGGACATCAACCCGATGTATGCCATCGTTACCGGCTATCACAACGCGCTGGTCTACAAGCTTGCGCCGAACATCGCCGAACTGGGCGTCACGGTCGCCATTGCCCTGGGCCTGATGGTACTGGGGCTGTTCCTGTTCCGCAGGGCTTCTGCCGAAATGGTGGACTCGCTATGACACTTCTGTCCGTCAGCAACGTAGGCAAGGCCTACCGCAGCTACCGCTCCGAATGGCAGCGCATCGCGCGCTGGTGCTACTTGCCGGTCAAGGCCAGCAGCGAGCATTGGGTGCTCAAGCACATCAGCTTCAACATCGAGGCCGGTGAAGCCATCGGCCTGGTGGGGCAGAACGGCGCGGGCAAGTCCACGCTGCTGAAAATGATCACCGGCACCCTGCAACCCAGCGAAGGCACCGTGCGCGTCAACGGCCGCATCGCCGCCATCCTCGAGCTGGGCATGGGCTTCAACGCCGAGTTGAGCGGGCGTCAGAATGCCTACCACGCCGCCGGCCTGATGGGCTTTACCACCGACCAGATCGACGGCGTGATCGACGACATCGAGGCGTTCGCCGAAATTGGCGAGTACTTCGACCAGACCGTGCGCACCTATTCCAGCGGTATGCAGATGCGTGTGGCCTTTGCCGTCGCCACGGCATTCCGCCCCGAAATCCTGATCATCGACGAAGCCTTGTCGGTGGGTGACAGCTACTTCCAGCACAAGAGCTTTGGCCGCATCAAGGAATTCCAGCAGGCTGGCACCACGCTGCTGATCGTGTCCCACGACCGCGCCGCCATTCAGGCCCTGTGCAACCGGGCGATCCTGCTGGACGGCGGCACCGTCATCAAGGACGGGCCACCTGAAGAGGTGATGGATTACTACAACGCCCTGATCGCCCAGAAAGAAAACGCCACCGTCGAAGTGCAAACCCTCGAGAACGGTGCAGTGCAAACCCGCTCGGGCAGTGGCAAGGCCAGCATCGCAGGTGTCTCGCTGCTCAACGCCCAGGGCGCTGCCGCCGAATACGTGACCGTGGGCGAGGACGTCTGCCTGACCGTGGACGTGGCCATCAACGCCCCGTTGCCCGAACTGGTGGTGGGCTATGTGATCAAGGACCGCCTGGGGCAGGACGTATACGGCACCAACACCCACCACCTGGGGTGTGCCCGCAAGGACCTCGCCCAGGGCACGCAGCTGTCGTACCGTTTCCGCTTCCCCGCCAACCTGGGCGTGGGTTCTTATTCCGTCGCCGTCGCGCTGCATGCGGCCGATGCCCACGTGGTGGACAACTACGAGTGGCGCGACCTGGCCTTGGTGTTCAACGTCGTCAACGTTTCGGAAAGTACGTTCGTAGGCCTTGCCTGGATACCTCCGACCGTGGAGTGCAGTAATGGATAGTCGATTCTACCGGGCGTTCGAAGACCGCCATCGCGGCTCCCGCGCGCTGATCGCCAGCCGCCTCGAAGTCTACCTGCCGTTTCTGGCGCCGCTCAAAGACCTGTACCCCCAGGCGGGCGTGCTGGACGTAGGCTGCGGCCGTGGCGAGTGGCTGGAAATGCTGATTCGTGAAGGCTATGACGCCAGCGGTGTGGACCTGGACGAAGGCATGCTCGAAGCCTGCCGCGAACTGGGCCTGCCGGTGCGCACCGACGATGCGCTCAACGCGCTGCGCCAGTTGCCCGATGCCAGCCTGATCGCCGTCAGCGGCTTTCATATCGCCGAGCACATTCCCTTTACCGTGCTGGAAGAAATGGTTGGCGAAGCCATGCGGGTGCTGCAACCCGGCGGCTTGCTGATCCTGGAAACGCCCAACGCTGAAAACGTGGTGGTCGGCACCAACAATTTCTTCGTCGACCCCACCCATGACCGCCCGATCCCCAGCCTGCTGCTGTCGTTCTTGACCGAGTTCAAGGGCTTTGCCCGCTCCAAGGTCCTGCGCCTGCAAGAAGCGCCGGACCTGCGCGAGCCGGAGCGCAAGCTTGGCGTGATGGACGTGTTGGCCGGCACCAGCCCGGATTACGCCGTGGTGGCGCAGAAGCAGGCACCGGCCGAAATACTGGCCGCGTTCGACGCACCGTTCGAGCAGGTGTATGGCGTAGCGCTGGACGAATTGGCCTCGCGTTATGACCAGGCCCTGGAGGGCCGGTTGAATACCCTAGAGAATCAGATGGCAACCGAAGTACATGACCTGCTCGGCTCCCTGAAAGCCGAACAAGCCGAGCGCGTGCAATTGCTCGAGGCAGGGTTTGCGCAAGAGCGCGAGCGCTTGCAAGCCCAACTGGACAACGAGCGCGAGCATGCCCAGCACGCACTGGCCCAGGCACGCGAGCAGGCCGAACGGCTGCAACTCGAGATGAACACCTCGCTGAGCAACGCCCACCACTGGTACCTGCGCGCCACCGCGCTCGAACAGCAGTTGACAACATTCCAGAGCAGCACCGTGTGGCGCGCGACCACGCCCGTGCGCAAGCTGGGCCACCTGGTCAAGCACCCTCGCAGCGCCGCAACTACCGCCAAGCACACCCTGCGCCGTGTCGCGCCCCATGCACGGCTGTGGCTGGCGCGTCGCCCTGCCGTCGAGCGCAAGGTCAGGGCCCTGGTTCAACGCAGCCCCTGGCTTACTGGCGTGTTGCGTGACCTGTTGAAGGTGCCAGCGCCTGCAGTGCCTGTAGAGGCCAACGACCCACAGCACGGTTTGATCGACCATGCTCCATTGACCCCACGGGGGCGCCAGATCGAAAGCGCGCTCCGTGCTGCCGTGACGAAGGGCCAGAAGTAATGCGTATCGTAATTGACATGCAGGGCGCGCAGACCGAAAGCCGTTTCAGAGGGATTGGTCGGTACAGCATGGCGTTTGCCCAGAGCATCGTGCGCAACCGCGGCGAACACGAAGTCTATCTTGTGCTCAACGGCATGCTGCACGAGAGCATCGAGCCCATCCGCACCGCGTTCATCGGTTTGTTGCCGCAGAGCCATATTCGCGTGTGGTACGCCGAAGGCCCCGTCGCCGACAGCCACCCGAACAACCTGGCGCGTCGCCAGACGGCCGAACACATGCGCCAAGCCTGCATCGACGCGCTCGAGCCGGACGTGATCCACGTGACCAGCTCGGTGGAAGGCTACATCGATGACGCGGTGATCGGCAGTGCCACGCTGCACCATGATGCGCTGGTCAGCGCCACGCTCTATGACCTGATCCCGCTGGTAAGCCCCAAGCAGTACCTCGACGGCAACCCGGCCTACAAAAGCCACTACCTGGCCAAGGTCGGCGCATTCCAGCAGTACGATCTGCTGCTGTCGATCTCGGACTTCGCGCGTCAGGAAGCACTCTCCCTGCTGCCGCTGGATGAGGCGAAAGTCGTCAACGTATCCACCGCTGCCGATGACGTGTTCTACCCGGTCACGCTCGCCCACGAAGAGCGTCTGGCGCTGCTTGAGAAATTCGGCCTGCGCGAACCGTTCGTGCTGTACACCGGTGGCGCCGACGAGCGCAAGAACCTGCCTCGCCTGATCGAGGCCTTCGCAGCCGTCAAACCCAAGCTGGGTGAGACCCAACTGGTATTCGCCGGCAAGATGCCGCAATACCACGTGGACCTGTACCGTCAGCATGCCCGTGACCAGGGGCTGGCCCCGGACGACCTGGCATTCACCGGTTTCGTCAGCGATGCCGAGCTGCGCAGCCTGTACAGCATCTGCGAGCTCTACGTATTCCCGTCCTGGCACGAAGGCTTCGGGCTGCCGCCGCTGGAGGCCATGAAATGTGGCGCGCCCGTGATCGGTGCCAACGCCTCCAGCGTACCGGAGGTCATTGGCTGGGATGAGGCAACCTTCGACCCACACGATCCAGCGGCGATTGCCAGCAAGCTCGAGCAAGCCCTGCTGGACGACGCCTTCCGCAAGGCCCTGGCCGTTCACGGGGCAGACCGCGCCGAGCATTTCTCGTGGGACCGTACAGGGCAGGCCGCCCTCGAGGCCTTCGAACACGCCTTGGCCCAGCGCCAGGCCGACCAGGCGCACATCGAGCAGCCGCGTGACCACCTGCAGCAGTTGATCGAAACCCTCAGTGCCAGTGCGCCGCTGCAAAACGGTGAGGTCAGCGTCGAGCGCCTGGCCAAGGCCGTTGATTACTCCGTGCAACCGCCTACGGATGTACCCAGCCTGTTCGTCGACATTTCGGAGCTGTGCAAGCACGACGGCAAGAGCGGCATCCAGCGCGTGGTGCGCAGCATTCTGCTGGAATGGCTGGTCAATCCGCCTTCGACCTACAAAGTCGTACCGGTGTACACCACGCCTGCTGAGCCGTACTACCGTGAAGCGTCGGCGTTCACCGCCAAATTCCTGGGCCAGGAGCCGAACGAAGCGTTGCAGGACGAAGTCATCAGCTACCGTGCTGGCGACGTGTACCTGGGCCTGGACCTGTTGATGGATGTGCTGCCGCACAAGAAGGCCTACTTCAACGCCATGCGTGACCACGGCGTCAGCATCCTGTTCGTGGTCTACGACTTGCTGATCCTGCAACTGCCGCACTGTTTCGTCGAAAGCCTGCACGAACACTATGCGAAATGGATACGGACGGTGGCTGAATACGACGGCGCCATCTGCATTTCCCAAGCCGTGGCTGATGAGCTCAATGACTGGTACCTGGAGCACATGCCTGCACGCAAGCGCCCGTTCCACATTGGCGCCTTCCACTTGGGCGCCGACCTTGACCAGTCCGTGCCATCGCTGGGCTTCCCGGAAGACCCGGCCATGCGCCTGGAAGCGCTGGAAGACAACCCTACCTTCCTGATGGTAGGTACGCTGGAACCCCGTAAAGGGCATGCACAAACGCTAGAGGCGTTTGAACAGCTATGGGCCGATGGGGTACAAGCCAATCTCGTGATAGTGGGCAAGCATGGCTGGCTGGTCGATGAACTGGCGCGCAAGCTCGAGAACCACGCCGAGCGCGGCAAGCGGCTGTTGTGGCTCTCCGGTGCCAGCGACGAATACCTGGAGCACCTGTACCAGGAGTCCGACTGCCTGGTGGCCGGCTCCTACGGTGAAGGCTTCGGCTTGCCGCTGATCGAGGCCGCGCAGCACAAACTGCCAATCATCGCCCGCGACCTTGCGGTATTCAGGGAAGTGGCCGGTGATCATGCCTGGTACTTCGAAGGCACGCACACAGAAGAAATTGCCGAGAAGATCAAGCAATGGCTGGGGTTGTTCGAAAAGGGCGAACACCCTCAATCCACCGAAATGCCATGGTTGACATGGAAAGCCAGCGCACAACAGCTGGTGGCTGCAATCGATAAGTGCGCGTTCTAACGCGCCTATAAAACACACACTGGGGCGTTTGCAATGAGTTCAAGGTTGGGTTCCACGGGGAGGACGGGCCTGGCGTTAGCGTTGGCTATCGCCGTCTGGTTCGTGTGGCATCATTTTCCTTCGGGGTTCATCGCCGGTACATCGTCGTACTGGCAGTCGGAAGTCGACGACGTTACGCAATACATCTCTGGCTTCCACGCGTTCTTCAGTGCGCCTTTCGGGTATCCGCTGCTGGCATTCGACAGCATCAATTACCCGCAGGGCACGCGCGCGACGTTCATGGACACCATTCCGCTGTATGCGCTTATCCTGAAACTGGTGGTGCCCGCGTCATACGCACCGTTCAACCCCTACGGCGTGTGGGTGGGCCTAGCATTCCTGGGCCAGGCCGTGTGTGGCTGGTGGATACTGCGCGAGCTTGAGGTCAAGTCCTGGCTGGCACTGGTGGCGCTGGTGGTGTGCCTGCTGATCTTCCCGGCCTTTACAGCGCGTGTGACCCATATCTCGCTGATGACGCACTGGATCCTGCTGGCAGCCATCGCGCTCTACTTGCGTGGGCAGCGCCTGGGGCAGGTGCCCGTGGCAGGCTGGACAGCATTGTTGGTGGCCGGCTTCTACATCAACATCTACCTGTGCGTGATGGCGAGCGCCATTTATGTCGCCAACTGGCTGGCCAAGCCACGGCACTACCGCTGGGTGGACGTGCCTCGGGCGTTGTTGCCGTTCCTGATCATCGGCGCCAGCCTATGGGTGACCGTGTTCCCCATGGACTCCACGAACGTGGCCAAGGAAACCGGTTTCGGCACGTTTTCCATGAACCTGCTGGCACCGTTTTCAGGGGGTACGTTCTTCCCCATCGAAAACGCCGAAATGCCGGGGCAATACGAAGGCTTCAATTACCTGGGCCTGGGTGTCTTGCTGGGGTTGCTGGCCGGCCTGGTACTGGGCGGGCGCAGGGCAGTGAGGTGGGCGGCGGACAACTGGCCGCTGGTGCTGGTGATGCTTGGGCTCACCCTGTATGCACTTTCCGACAGCATCTACTGGGGCACCCACCAGGTGCTGGTGCTGCATTACCCCGCGTTCATGGAGGCCATCACTACGCAGTTCCGGGCCTCTGGCCGGTTCTTCTGGCCTGTAGGGTATGCGCTGACCATCGCGGCCATCGTATTGCTGTACCGCAGGCTGCCCAAACGCGTTTTCGCGCTGGCGATGTTGGTGTTGATCGTGGTGCAGGTGGCGGACATGTCCATCCAGCGCCACCGCTTGATCGATGGCGCCAAGCGCCCGGCAACACCAATCCTGACCCAGGCTGCGTGGGACGCCCAGATAGCCGATGGCATTCAGTATCTGTATTTCTTCCCCAAGTTCCGCTGCGGGCGCTCGGACATGATCCTCAGTACGCTGATGCCGACCATGCGGTATGCCGTCGAGCACGGGCTCAAGATCAACACCGGTTACGTGGCACGCGCCAACTCCAACTGTGCAGTGGAAAGCACCCAGGCCGAAATTGCAGGCTCCGATGCGCGCCACTCCCTGTATGTATTCGTCAAGGGCGATTTCCCTGAAGTGGGCCAGGCGCTGGCGCTGTTCCCAGCCGACCATCAGCCCCAGTGCACCGAACTCGATTACGCCCATGTGTGCAAGTTTGATGTGGACAAGGAGCGCCACTGATGAGCCAGCCTAGGCGCTTGTTGTCGCTGATCTCACCGTTCTACAACGAAGAACGCGGTGTTTGCGCGTTCTTCGAGCGTGTGGACGCCCTGTCAAAGGCGTTGGCCGATCGCTATGACTTCGAGGTCATCGCGATCAATGACGGCAGCAGGGACCAGACCTACGAAGAACTGCTCAAGGCCCAGGCGGCTTACCCGTACGTAACGGTCGTTGACCTGTCACGAAACTTTGGGAAAGAAGCCGCGCTTTCAGCTGGCCTGGACTTTGCGACCGGCGATGCAGTCGTGCCCATCGACTCCGACCTTCAGCATCCCCCCGAAGTGGTGCTGGAGCTCGTTGCCAAATGGGAGGAGGGCGCCGAAGTGGTGCTGGCCAAGCGCGTGGATCGGCGCACCGACCACGCGGTGCAGAAGTTCACCGCCAACGGGTTCTACAAACTGCACAACTCCATCTCGGACATCCACATACCCGCGGACGTGGGCGATTTTCGCTTGATGGACCGCAAGGTCGTCGAGGCGCTAAAAAGGCTTCCTGAAAACCGTCGCTTCATGAAGGGGCTGTTTGCCTGGGTAGGTTTTCGCACCGCCACCATCGAATACCAGGTGGCGCCACGCAGCACCGGCAAGACCAGCTTCAACACCTGGAAACTCTGGAATTTTGCCATCGAAGGCATCACCAGCTACAGCTCGGCCCCCCTGCGCATATGGACTTACCTGGGCTGTGCGGTATCGGCCATGGCCTTTGTGTATGCGGTTTACCTGCTGATCAAGACCCTGTGCTTTGGCGCCGATACGCCCGGTTATGCCTCGTTGATGATCACCATCCTGTTCGCCAGCGGCGTGCAGCTGATCGGCATAGGGGTGCTTGGGGAGTATGTCGGGCGGATCTTCGTGGAATCCAAGCGCCGGCCCGTGTACATCGTGCGCGAAGTGGTCAAGACCGACCGATGATCATTCCGGGCAAGTACTACCAGTTCCTGCGTTTTGCCTTGGTCGGCGTGGCCAACACGGCGGTGCATGCCGGCGTGGTGATTTTGCTGATGGAAACCCTGGCGCCGCCGGCAGCCGTGGCCAACGCGTGTGCATTCATCGTGGCCAACCTGATGTCCTACTGCATCAACAGCCGGTTCACCTTCCGTGTGCCGATGAGTTGGCTGGGATACCGGCGCTTCTTGCTGGTCTCACTGGTGTCGCTGGGCCTGACGCTGCTCATCACCTCGTGGGTCGAATACATGGGTTGGCACTATGGCGTGGGCCTGGTGATGGTGGTCTTCATCGTGCCGGTGCTCAACTTCATGGTGATGAAGCTCTGGGCATTCGCCCCGGCCAAGTCATGAAAACGCCGCGCTGCCGCCACGCCCACCGCAATGACTATTTTTTGGAATACGTAACAGGACTCAAACTATGACAATTGGCCAGCAAGAACACCTTTCGCCTGGCAGCGTACAACCTTGCGAAGATCGCGCGACCAGCATTGCGGTGGTGATCCCTTCCTACAAAGTGACCGCGCATATCCTGGGCGTCATTGCCGATATTGGCCCGGAAGTCGAGCGCATCTACGTAGTCGATGATTGCTGCCCGGAAGGCTCCGGCCGTTATGTCGAGGAACACGCCACCGACCCCCGTGTAGTGGTGCTGCGCAACCCGGAAAACCAGGGCGTGGGCGGTGCGGTCATGACCGGCTACCAGGCGGCTATCCAGGACGGCATGGACATCATCGTCAAGATCGACGGGGATGGCCAGATGGACCCAGGCCTGCTGATGAACTTCGTCACGCCCATTCTTGAGGGCACGGCCGACTACACCAAGGGCAACCGGTTCTACGACCTGGAAGAAATCCGGGCAATGCCCAAGATTCGCCTGTTCGGCAACGCTGTCCTGTCCTTCATGACCAAGTTCTCGTCCGGTTACTGGGACCTGTTCGACCCCACCAATGGCTACACGGCCATCCACCGTGACGTCGCCCGCCACCTGCCGTTCGCCAAGATCAGCCGTCGCTACTTCTTCGAGACCGACATCCTGTTCCGGCTCAATACCCTGCGCGCGGTGGTGGTAGATGTGCCCATGGACGCCAAGTACGGCGATGAAGTCAGCAACCTGAAGATTTCCAAGATCGTGGGCGAGTTTCTGGCCAAGCACGTGCGCAACTTCGGCAAGCGGATCTTCTACAACTACTACCTGCGCGACATGTCGCTGGCGTCCCTGGAGCTGCCGGCTGGCCTGCTGTTGCTGATATGGGGTCTGGTCTTCGGCCTGTCTCACTGGGCTTCGTCCATCTATACCGGCGTCGCCAACTCTGCCGGCACCGTGATGCTGTCTGCCTTGCCGATATTCCTGGGTATCCAACTGATCCTGGCGTTCCTGGGGCAGGACATCGCCTCGGTCCCCAGAAGGCCGTTCCACCTATCGCGGTTGAAGTCCAAGTTCAAGGCAGGTAAGCGCCCATGATGTATGCCATTGCAATTCTATGCGTCGTGGGTATCGCGACCGGCCAGATCATGTTCAAGCTCAGCGCCAGTGCGCTGCAGCGCGCCGGCACCATCTTCGACCTCAAGACCCTGATGATTTTGGGCTCTGCGTTCGCACTGTACGGTGTGACCACCATCGCCTGGGTGTGGGTGCTGCAAAAGATCGAACTGGGCAAAGCCTACCCGCTGATGGCGTTGGCCTTCGTGCTGGTGCCAATCGGCAGCCACTTCATCTTGGGTGAGCGGTTCCAGATCCAGTACTTCATCGGCGTCGCATTCATCATGTTCGGCATCGTACTGGCCGTTAAGTCCTGATCGGGCGCACATGCAGCAGGTTGTGGAAATGAAGAGCAGTAGAAGGGATAGGGCAGTATGAAGTTGATAGAAAGGTCGCAGCTGAACGCGACCGTGGCAGTCGCGGCAATCATGGCACTGGCCTTCGTGCTGCTGATGATGCGTTCAAGCGGTATCTACCCAACCGTCTTCGGGGATGAATACACCTACAGCTCGATGGCACGCGTGCTGCCGCTGTCGAGCGCATCGATACCCAACTACCTGTACCTGAGCATCTACAAGTCCACGTTGATGTGTGGCGACGGGTTCGTGGGTTGTACCAAGCTGCTCAATGCCCTGTTCTTCGTGCTGGCCTCGCCGTTCATCTTCATGGTGGCACGCCGGTATTGCAGTGCGCGGGTGTCGGTGTTGATCGTGGCCCTGAGCATGCTCGGGCCGATCAACGGCTACACCACGTACTTCATGCCTGAAGCGCTGTTCTACCTGACGTTCTGGATCAGCGCCTGGTACTTTCTGACCCTGGCCTCGAACGCGCCTTGGCAACGCTGGGCGCTGCTCGGCGTGCTGATGGGGTGTTCGTCCCTGGTCAAGCCGCATGCGCTGTTCGTCATCCCAGCCTTCTGCCTGTGCATTGCCTACTTTGCCTACAAAGACCAGGACCGCTGGTTCGTGACGGCGGTAAAAAACGCCGCTGTGTTCGTCGGCGTCATGTTGCTGACCAAATTTGGCTTCAGCTACCTGGTCGCCGGCAAGGCAGGCCTGACGCTGTTCGGCAACTTCTACGCCACCACCCTTGAGTCCAGCGCCTCCAGCATCGACCGGTACCTGGCCATCCTGAAAGCGGCGCCGACCATTGCAGCCGGGCACCTGCTGGGCAATGCCGTGATGTTCGGCTGCGCCTTGGCGATCATCATCACCACCAGCATCGCCACATTGCGAACTCGCGCCATCGGCGAGGACGGGAAGTTTGCCTTCTTCACCCTGTTCCTGCTGCTGAACCTGATCGCCGTGGTGGCGTTGTTCTCGGCATCCGTGGCCGGCACCAACGCCGTCGAAACCGCGTTGCGCCTGCACATGCGCTACTACGACTTCCTGTTCCCGTTGCTGTTCATCGCCGCAGGCGCCGAACTGGCGGGGGCCAGGCTCACGGCGCACCGTTACGTGCGCTGGGGCGTGGCGATCGTGGTGATGGGCGCTGTGGTGTATGCCGGCATCACGCGCATGTACCCGTTTACCCTGAGCTTTATCGATAACCCTGAGCTGCGCGGCTTTACCGCTGGTAATCGGGCCTTCTACGTACTCGCAGGGCTCTCGCTGATCAGCTTGATGCTGTGGTGTGCAAAACCGCGCAAGGGCTTGCAGCTGTTCGTGTTCGTCTTCCTGCCGCTTTCCATTCTGGTCAGTACGGTATACGCCAGCATGTCGCTGCTCGAACGCAGGCATGCAGACGTGTATGACAAGGCCGGGATGTTCGCGCGTCAATACCTGCCCGTCAGCGAGCGCCCACACCTGCTGGTGGTAGGGGATAACCCGGCCTCGATTCTGCGGGCACTGTACTGGGTGGAAGATTTGAACGCAGGCCCGGACTTGTCGTATAAGCCAGGCGAAATCTACACCGCCGACCAGTCGCCGGCTGACAAGAGATGGATCCTGGTAGTAGGGGATGTCGAGTTTGCCAAAGGCGACTTCAAGGTCCTCAAGCTCAATGGCTTCTCGTTGGCCAGAAAGCTGCCCAAGGACAACCCGCTGCTGCTCGATTTCCGCTCAAACATCCACACCGAGTCGGTAGACACGTTGCGCGGCCTGTCCCATGCCGAAAGCTGGGGCGCCTGGTCCGAAGGTGACACCGTGACGTTGCAGTTCTCACGGCCGCTGCCCAAAACCTTCACGCTGGAAATCAACGCCAAGGCGTTTGGCCCCAACCAGGGCCGCACCTTTGAAGTGAAGGTAGATGATCGCCGCTATCCGCTGAAGCTGAGCGGTGAAGTGGAACCGTATAGCTTGAAGATCGACAACCCCGACGAAGTCAGCAAGCTGACCATCAAGGTACCCCAGGCCACTTCGCCCGAGCAGCTGGGTATCAGTGGCGACAAGCGCATGTTGGGGATTGGGCTTCGGCAGATTGTGATTCGGGAAGACAAATAGCAGTGCTGTGACGGTACCTATGCGCTTGGATCGATAGGTACCGTCAGGGCAGGGGAGTGAGCACCTTGCCGAATCAACAACCCGCCGCTCAGTTCGCCATGCCAGCGTCAGCATCGTCCATCAACGTCTTGGCCAGTGCGCCCAGGTAGTACGCAGCCCATACCAATTTCGGGTTTTTGTCCATCAAGCCGCTGATGGTCAGCTTCGACGAGGCCGACACCTAGTGCTGTCAAACAAATGGGTGGCAGCTGTACGTGGGTTGACAGACCGGTCGACAGAGGAACTTACCCGGCGCACGCGAACGTGCCCCACGCACAGCCACCATAAGGGTGACACTACCTTTTTGTCGAAACAGCCTGCCAAAGCCGGTCGTTGATGAGCAACGACGGGGTGAGACTAGGGCTGCGCCTGAACAACGGCAATCGAAAAAAGGCGATGGGATTGTGTTTGGGAAATGGGCTACAGGAAAGGCGTAAATTCCGATCAATAGGCCGGCTGCGGCGGTACCCACGCCCTCGGAAAAATACAAAACCGGCAGTTAAGCGTGTTGCAGGCGAATCGAACGGTGCGATGAAACGCTGATCTGCTCCAGAAGGGGACCGGTTGGGTTAGTTAGGTGTTAATGCAGAAACCTGCCGCTCTCGCTGTCGCAGCCAAGCTTGGGCGGGGCGCTCCAAGTACCGATGGGTGGCAAGGCTCAGGGGTATGAGTACAGCAAAGAACAGCACCATCACCCACCCTTGATAGAACACTGCTCGTGAAAGCGCCAATGCGTCGAAGGCCATGGCGAATATGATCTGCAATGGGAAATGAGTGAGGTAGGACGAGTAACTAATGTCGCCCAGCCACGCCCAGCGCCGCGCCAGACCGGGCCAGCGCGAGCCCGCGGCCGCCAGTGCGGCAATAAGTAATGGTTAGCACACGTAAAGCAGCAAC
Source organism: Pseudomonas fulva NBRC 16637 = DSM 17717 (assembly GCF_000730565.1). Taxonomy (GTDB): domain Bacteria; phylum Pseudomonadota; class Gammaproteobacteria; order Pseudomonadales; family Pseudomonadaceae; genus Aquipseudomonas; species Aquipseudomonas fulva. The sequence goes on from NZ_BBIQ01000014.1 coordinate 110,550, forward strand.
GGGTTGTTCAGCCCGGCAGGTGTTTTCAAAAGCCAGATCCAGGCCACCAGACACAGTGGGCCTGTGATGAGCAGCGCACCCCCATCGCCCAGATACCGGCGCACCCACGTCAGCACGCCATAGGTCATGCCACCGACGAAAAAGCACACCAGACCACTACCCAGTTTGTAGATGTCTGGATAAAGGAAGCTGCCAATCGCGATGGCCGCCAGGGTCAATGGCCATTTCCAGCGCTTGGTCAGGCAGATGATGAAGAAGATCGCGTAGAGCAACACTTCCACCGACACCGACCACACAGGCGCGTTGAAGGACCAACCCTTTTCCAAGCCCCAGGCCGGCACCATCAAAATATTCAGCACCGCGTGATAGACGTCATTGAACGTATAGACGAAATAGGTGCCGTGGCTGCTGAGATAGGCCCATTGCAGGGCCACGACAGCCATGAACGTGACGATGTGCAAAGGGTAGAGCCTGCTAAACCTGTCCTGGGCAAAACGTGACACCGTCAACGCGCGACGGCTGATGCCGTTTGCGAACAACCAGTAGAAAACGAACCCCGATAACGTGAAGAACAGCTGCACAGCCAGGTTGCCATGCCGATACAGCAGTTCAAACGTGCTGAAGAACGGTTGCTGTGCCGGGTCGAAGTCATGGGCTGCGCTACCCACATAGAAGAAGTGCTGCCAATGCCAGAACACGACACACAAGGCAGCCAGGCCACGCAGTACATCCAACGTATAGAGCCGATTACTGGGGTTAGAAAGAGTCATGTGTGCTGCTTGATAAAGGAGGTAAGGAAGGTAAATGTTGATCCAGCCAAAACTGAGTCCGGCATTGCGGTCACTGGCGCTTTCAAAGTGTGTACTGACGCTGAACGCTGCCACCTGGGCCTATGACCATGATCATGAGCCCTCCCTGCCGGGGGCGGAGTATACGCTGGCTTGGGATATAGCACCCACTGAGCTTGTGTGCGGAGATGTCCCACACAGCGCGATTGGGTGCTGCGGTTATAGCCTGTGTCAGGGTTCGTGAGCAGATCGTTTCGATGGCTTAGGAATCTCCAAAACTTACTGCCGCATGAATCCGCCGCTCAGCTCGCTATGCCAGCTTCAGCATCGTCCATCAGCGTTTTGGCCAGCGCACCCAGATAGTATGCAGCCCACACCAGCTTCGGGTTTTCGTCCATCAAGCCACTGATGGTCAGCTCCTGCGCGTACCCCATCAGTTCAGAGGCTTGAGCACGGGCGTGCTCACACGGTATGCCGGGTTCGATGCAGAACAGTGGCTCGGTTTGCTGTTTGCCTTGGTAGAACTTGGTTTTGCCGGCGGTGACGCCGGTGTGATGTGCGGTCATTGATTGATCTCCCTGCCTGTTTGCTGCCAGGGCTGCAATGCGGGCGACCTTGCTTGGCAATGGTCAGCCCACCACAGCCCCAGCTGGCTTCAATGCATTGCTCGAGGTTCTCTGGGCCTTTGCACCTGCAGAAGCGCCGACTCCAGCAATGCCCGCAGCGCCTCGAGTTGATGCAGAGACGTCATGATCAGAATCGATGTCGGGGATTTGGGCTGTAGCAGCAAGGCCTGATGCGCGACGGTTGCGGCGCAGAGCGCGTGATCCGAGGCTTGAATCAGGGTGTCTTCCAGGGAGTGGATGTGGTGCGGTGGGTCGGGGACGATCTTAAGCATCGCGTATGTCCTTTGATCAGTGCGGCCGCCTCTTGCTGTCAAACAAGTGGGTGGCAGCTGTACGTGGGTTGACAGACCGGCGGACATAGCAAGTTCCGGCGCACGCAAGCGTGCCCGCACGTACAGCCGCCATCAAGGACGAGCTGATTTCTATGTACCGTGACGGCCTGTCAAAGCCGTGCCGTTGATAGCCAACGACAGGGCGAGACTAGGTCGCTTCCAGAATGGCCGCAACGGAAAATAGGGAGGATGAGTATCTTTGGGAAATGGACTACAGGGAAGGGGTAGATTCTGATTTTTCTGCTTTCAGAGGTGCGAAGCTCAGGTGCTTGAGAATAGATTCAAGCGTCTGCGCTGAAGAGTTATGAAGGTAAAAACTGGAAAGTAACGGAAGCCTCCTAACAAGGTCTGTTAAGCCGGTGATCGCAGAAGCTCGGCATCGTCTGTCTGCGCTTTGCAACGTCCGAAGCTGAGCGTTCTTCTGCACCAGGAGCGACGCGGATTCGAGCCAAGCTCCTCGGCGTTCCTCATTCCAGGATCGATCTTTTTATCCGCATGGAAGCGACGACTTCGAAACCGTCGAGTAGCCCGTTCAGTTTCTGAGGGATCATCACACCAGCACCGTCAATCGGCTCGGTCGAGGTTTTAAGTGCGTCAGCCTCAGGTATAAGCGCTCGAGCATTCGCCCCAGTGCTCTGTTATTTCGTCGATCCCGAACCTGTTAACACACCGCTAAATCTTCGTCCGAGACTTCTTAAGGTTTTGCCATCCCAGGATTACTTTCCGTTGGTGACCGAGGAATCTACAAACACTGACTGCCGGGTGGGCACGCTGCTCAGTTCGCCATGCCTGCCTCAGCATCGTCCATCAGCGTTTTGGCCAATGCACCCAGATAGTACGCAGCCCATATCAACTTCGGGTTTTCGTCCATCAAGCCACTGATGGTCAGCTCCTGCGCGTAACCCATCAGCTCAGAGGCTTGAGCACGGGCGTGCTCACACGGTATGCCGGGTTCGATGCAGAACAGTGGCTCGGTTTGCTGTTTGCCTTGATAGAACTTGGTTTTGCCGGCTGTAACGCCGGTTTGATGTGCGGTCATTGATTGGTCTCCCTGCTTGTTTGCTACCAGGGCTGCCATGTGGGCGACCTTGCTTGGCAATGGTCAGCCCACCACAGCCCCAGCTGGCTTCAATGCATTGCTCGAGGTTCTCTGGGCCTTTGCACCTGCAGAAGCGCTGACTCCAGCAATGCCCGCAGCGCCTCGAGTTCGTGCAGAGACGTCATGATCAGAATCGATGTCGGGGATTTGGGCTGTAGCAGCAAGGCCTGATGCGCGATGGTTGCGGCGCATAGCGCGTGATCCGAGGCCTGAACCAGGGTGTCTTCCAGGGAGTGGATGTGTTGCGGTGGGTCGGGGACGATCTTAAGCATCGCATAGTACCTTCCAATCGGGCCCCCTCCCGACTGCTGTCAAACAGAGGGAGGCAGCTGTACGTAGGTTGACAGACCGGCGGACTATGCAAGTTCCGGCGCACGCAAGCGTGCCCCACGTACAGCCGCCACAAAGCGAGCTGCGTGCATAATACCGTTACGACCTGTCAAAGCCGTGTCGTTGATGACCAACGACGCCCCGAGAGTAGAAGCGTAGAAACGAGGTCGCAATGGTAAATGCGGGGTCAGAGTATCTTTGGGAAACGGACTACAAGGAAGGGGCAGATTCTGATCTTTTTGCTTTCTGAAGCTTAAGCCTGCGTGCTTAACACCAGACTCAGTCGCTTACCGGGAAAAGCGGGCCGCTCTAATCATCGAAGCGGGTGAAGCGCTCGCAAGCGTTTCTTACTATGGCGAGACTAGGTGTCGGCCAATCAGAACTGCTTAGGCTGTAGTTGCTGACAAGGCCAAGCCTTACGCGGCTTGGCCCCGTTGCAGGATTACTCGAACACTTCAGCGTTAGCCAACGCCACGCCGAGTTGATCCTTGCCAGACAAGCTCGGGCTGAAATCAATCGGCCACTCGATAGCGATTTCCGGGTCATCCCACGCGATGCACCGCTCACTGGCAGGCGAGTAGAAATCGGTGGTCTTGTACAAGAATTCAGCGGTTTCACTCAGGGTGACAAAACCGTGCGCGAACCCTGGCGGGACCCACAGCTGATTCTTGTTTTCTGCAGAAAGCACCGCACCGACCCATTTGCCGAAAGTGGGGGAGGAGCGACGGATATCGACCGCCACGTCGAACACTTCCCCTTGGACCACGCGCACCAGTTTGCCCTGGGCATGAGGGGGCAACTGGTAGTGCAGGCCCCGAAGCACGCCTTTCACTGATCGAGAGTGATTGTCCTGAACGAAATCGGGGCGCAGGCCAGTGACTTCTTCAAACACATTGGCGTTGAAGCTTTCGTAGAAGAAGCCCCGGTCATCGCCGAAGACTTTTGGGGCGAACAGAAGGACATCAGGGATGGCCAGAGGGGTAGCGTGCATCAGAAAACCTTTTCGCTAAGCAGGTTACGCAGGTACTGGCCGTAGCCATTTTTGAGCAATGGCTGGGCAAGGCGCTCGAGTTGTTCGGCATCAATCCAGCCTGCACGGAAGCAGATCTCTTCCGGGCACGCCACCTTCAGCCCTTGGCGGCGCTCCATGGTCGCAATGTACTGGCTGGCATCGAGCAGGCTGTCGTGAGTACCTGTGTCCAGCCATGCATAGCCACGGCCCATGATCTCGACATGCAGCTGCGCTTGTTGCAGGTACAGGTTGTTGAGGTCGGTGATCTCCAGCTCGCCTCGGGCCGATGGCTTCAGGCTGCGCGCCAGGTCAACCACTTGGTTGTCGTAGAAGTAAAGGCCCGTCACCGCATAGTTGGACTTCGGCTGTTTTGGCTTTTCTTCCAGCGACAATACGCGCCCGGCCTCATTGAATTCGGCTACACCGTAACGCTCAGGGTCGTTGACGTGATAAGCGAACACAGAGGCGCCCGTTTCGCGTTGGCCCGCGTTCAACAGCAGCGACTGGAAGTCGTGGCCGTAGAAGATGTTGTCGCCCAGCACCAGCGCAGAAGTGTCGTTGCCAATGAAGGCCTCGCCGATGGTGAATGCCTGAGCCAAGCCATCAGGGCTTGGCTGCACGGCGTAGGACAGGTTCAGGCCCCATTGGCTGCCGTCGCCTAGCAACTGCTCGAAGCGTGGGGTGTCCTGCGGCGTTGAAATGATCAGAATGTCGCGGATACCGGCGAGCAGCAGGGTGCTCAGCGGGTAATAGATCATGGGTTTGTCATACACCGGCAGCAGCTGCTTCGATACCGAGAGCGTCGCGGGGTGCAGGCGTGTGCCTGAGCCGCCGGCCAGAATAATTCCTTTACGAGCCATGGGAATCCTTACTTATGGATTTCGTCTAGCATACGTTTAACGCCTTGCTGCCAGGGCGGCATTTTCAACTTAAACGCGCTTTCGAGCTTGCCCAGTGCCAGCCGCGAATTTCGCGGGCGCGGCGCGGGTACAGGGTAAGCGTCGGTATTGATCGCTGATACTTGATCAGCGTTCACTTTAAGCGATATGCCCCTGCAAAGCGCGTCCTGCAGCACTAATTGCGCATAAGCGTGCCAGCATGTTTCACCCGATGCAGCCAGGTGGTAGATCCCGGCAAGGTGAGCGTTCGCGGGCTGGTTGACCACCTGGCGCACGACATGGGCTGTAACGTCCGCGATCAAGTCAGCACCGGTTGGGGCGCCGAACTGGTCAGCTACCACGCTCAAGGCGTCCCGCTCCTGGGCAAGGCGCAGCATGGTCTTTGCAAAGTTATTTCCGCGGGCAGCGTACACCCAGCTGGTGCGCAGGATGACGGCCTTGGCACCGCTGGCTTCTATGGCCTGCTCACCCTCAAGCTTGGTACGGCCATAGACCGACAGCGGGCCGGTGGCTGCGGTTTCTTGCCGAGGCTGATCACCGCTGCCGTCATACACGTAGTCAGTGGAGTAATGAATCAGCCAAGCGCCCAAGCGAGCGGCTTCACGCGCCAGTAGGGCAGGGGCCTGAGCATTGATAAGCGCTGCTGCCTGAGGATCACCCTCTGCTTTATCCACGGCTGTATAAGCGGCCGCGTTGACGATTACATCAGGCGCGAGCAAACGAACTGTGCTCGCCAACGCATCCAACTGGCTCAAATCGCCACAGAGCTCGCCGTCACCCTGACGGTCCAGTGCGACAACTTCACCGAGCGGCGAAAGAGACCGCTGCAGCTCCCAGCCTACTTGCCCGTTTTTCCCCAACAGCAGGATTTTCACGCTTCATTTGCCCCGTATTGCTTAGCCACCCAATCACGGTACGAACCGTCCATCACGCCCTGCACCCATTCCTGATTGGCAAGGTACCAGGCGACAGTTTTGCGGATGCCGGTATCGAACGTTTCCGCAGGTTTCCAGCCTAGCTCGCGCTCGATCTTGCGTGCATCGATGGCGTAACGGCGGTCGTGGCCCGGGCGGTCTGTCACGTAGGTGATCAGCTCGGCGTAGTGTCCGACAGGCGCACCGGTCTTTTGGTTGATCACATTGCGCGCGGACGCTGGCGCCAGTTCATCGAGCAGGCCGCAGACGGTACGCACGATATCGATGTTGGCTTTCTCGTTCCAGCCGCCGATGTTGTAGGTTTCGCCTGTGGTGCCGGCTTCCAGCACACGGCGGATACCCGAGCAGTGGTCCTCTACGTACAACCAGTCCCGAATCTGCTGGCCGTCACCGTAGACCGGCAACGGTTTACCCGCGAGCGCGTTGACGATCATGAGCGGGATCAGTTTTTCGGGGAAGTGGAACGGCCCGTAGTTGTTGGAGCAGTTGGTGGTGAGGACTGGCATACCGTAGGTATGGAAGTAGGAACGCACCAGGTGGTCACTGGCGGCTTTGCTAGCGGAGTAGGGGCTGTTGGGGGCGTAGGGTGTGGTTTCAGTGAACGCCGGATCGTTTAGCGCGAGTGTGCCGTACACCTCATCTGTTGAGACGTGGAGGAAGCGGAAACCTTCTTTCTCCTGCCCGGTCAGACTGCTCCAGTGCGCACGTGCGGCTTCCAGCAATCTAAAGGTGCCCATGACGTTGGTCTGGACGAATGCCTCAGGCCCGGTAATAGAGCGGTCTACATGAGATTCGGCTGCAAAATGGACCACGGCGCGGGGGCGGTGCTCGGCGAACAGCTTGGCCAAGAGCGACGCGTCGCAGATGTCGCCTTGGACGAAGTGATGCTGTGTGTTGCCTTCAAGGGACTGCAGGTTGGCTAGGTTGCCTGCGTAGGTGAGGGCGTCGAGGTTGAGGACGGGTTCCTCATGGTGCGCGCACCACTGCAGAACGTAATTTGACCCGATGAAGCCGGCTCCGCCTGTTACTAGAATCATGAAGATAGACCTGCTCTAAAATGGGCGTTTTGTGTAATGACGGTCTTGAGTACTCAAATCAATGCACTAACTGACCGTGACGCTTTCATTTCATCTGCTAAGGATGTGCAACAACCGTATGATCACTCATATTTCGATAAGTTACTAAAATACAAAAATACTAGATTTTCAAATGATAACGCTGGTTCTTATTTCTGAATAGCAGTAAATTAATAAACTGCCGCTAACGTATGGTTGCATTTGTGTGGTCACTTGTCTAGCAGTTCACGAATTGCGTTGAGAAGCTTCTCGGACTGCGCAGATTTATCTTGTTCGATTCTGAGTTTGTTTTCTAATTCCACAATCCTTTGATTATAGTTGTGGGCTATTAATATACTAATTCCAAGTGCTTTCTCTTGTGATGTTTCTGACTCATTGCAGAACTTGGAGAACCAGGGGCTCCTAGAAGCTCGATCCAGCCAAATGGATCTATAAGCAAATAAAACACCCTGTCGCTCATCGACAAACCCACGAATTATGCTGCGATCAAACGGTGCCCATGGCTTGACATTAGTAATGTAATGAAGGTTCTTGGCGGTAGGGTGTAAATTTTTATCAACTAATACAGCCCAGCGTACGCGGTGGTTGTATACAGGATCAAGCTCTTCGACCTGATCCTGGCAACTGGAAAATGCAAAATATAGTGCAAGCTGTTCTATTAGCTTTGCCTTCGGGCAATGCGAAAAAATAAACTCATAACACTTCAAGAGTCTGTCAAAGAACTTGTTCTGATGGCAAAGTTTATTATCGAAGGCAATGAACCCTGCATTCATGTAGGCCCGAACTTGAGGGTTTAAAAGCCCTTGGTGGGTTGCTAAAGAGATAGAGTCAGCTGTAAGCCCCTCTTTCTCGAGGTTTATATTCATTATCAGTCCGCGTGCCATTCCAGCGACAGGCATCACATTCTGGATTTCATACCTGCCGAGGCAAAGTATGTCATAGTCCACCTTGATAGATTGCTCATAACCGATAGTGAGCAAATATTCTGGTAAAGCCCAGTTGAGTAATATCTCAATCGGCCAGCGACCCTCAGCCATTTGTGGTAAGGTGGCAATACGGTCATCAACTTCTAAAATCTTAGCATCGATAAATGTGATTTTGTGATGTTGGAGAGCATCAATCATGTCACTGGTCAATTTAGACGCATCGAAACACATGAAGGCATCAAAAGTATTAGGGTTTTTATCTTGAATACTGTCGAGTGCCACCAGCGCAGGAAAGAAAATTCGTTCATCTCCCGCAACGAAAATAGCTGGCTTGTTGGGCATACACCTCTCCTTCGTCTGGTCTCAGTAGGCGAATTTCTAATTTATGCCTACGTAACAATTGGTATTCTAATGGGTAAATCATACTCAAGAATGAATCTATAGGCTACTTCAATTCGAAAAAAAATAGTCAGCGGCTAGTTGAGCTAGGTGATTTTTGGGTCGACATACGGAGCGGCGTATGGTAAACGTCGCAGAATGAGTTGAATTAGTACCACGTGGCCATGGTTAACTGAATAAGCATAGACGGAAGAAAAAATGTTGAACGTTTCCCGGGGAAGTTGGTCCGTTGCCACTACGGTTAGGGCCCCTGAATATCAGATTAATAATTTTTTGGAGCACTACGTAGGATTGGGTGCAGATAAAATCTATATTTTTTTCGACGATCCCGAATTCACCGCTTATGACGCAGACAGGTTCGCTGGACGCGTTATCTCTTTTGTATGCAATGATAAATATTGGGAAACAGCCTATAAAGCTCCGCCTATGGCAGAGCGGATAGGGCGCCCGGACGCTGTAGAGATAAGGCAAGGTGTTAATGCTCTCTTTGCGAGGGAAGTAATGACGTCCGAGTGGCTGCTTCACGTCGACGTGGATGAATTCATATACGCAAAGAAAGATGTTTCTGAGGTGCTGTCGGTATATCCTGCGACGGTTTTTTCAGTGCTACTTCGGACGCTTGAAGCTGTCTACGATAGTGTAAAACCGGAAGGTAAAGAAACAGATACTCTTTATTTTAAGAAATCCGTGCAACAAAAGGAGCTGCTAGAGGAGATATACCCCTCTGAGTTGTTAAAATGCGCTACAAACGGATTATGGGGCACTATAATAGGGAAGTCTTTCATAAGAAAAAGCCCTGAAATAAAATCAATGTCTGTTCACTGGCCAACCCCAGTTGATACGTCACTTACAAAAAATGTACCTACTTACTATATAGATTTGTTGCACTTTGAAGGTCAGACCTACGATCTTTTTAAAGAAAAAGTAAAGCTGCGAATTTATAAGAATGTCGCTAAACATATGCCTCAGACTTATAAAGTGCGGCTTGATATTTGTAAGCGAGCCTATGAGGAGCATGGTGATGAAGGGCTCTTATCTGTATACAGGAGTTTCTATGTTATGGAATCCGATACTCTTGATAAGGCGATCCAGTCGGGCGTGGTTGTCAAAGTAAACTGGTCACTGGGTACGATATCCGATCACAAAATTCTGATCAATAATCCAATATTCGATTTGAACGCGCGACTTAGCAACTGGGGTGGAACTCTGATTAAGTCAGTCCACGGGACGTATTTAGTGTATGACAGCGATGAAATGCTTATCAAATCCGCTGCTGCACAGGAGGTTGTCAATCGGAAAAATTATCATCCCGTTGAGATAGAGGTTGTGGAAAAACGGGCTAGGTTATTTGTTAGGTATCAGAATTATATTTTGCGAGTTTACGCTTCTCAAGGGCTTTTAAGAGCAGCGAACTCCGATGAAGATAACTGGTTGAACGTGAGTTATCAAGATTCTGTTATACACCTGGAACGAGAGGGTGTCTATTTATCCGTTGCTCCTAGTAAGGCTGTGACCTTTGATCGCATGCGAGCTTCAAAATGGGAATCTTTTACTTTAAAAGAAATTTATCCTCAAATTTCCTGATTGAGTCTGGAGCGGTGCCAGCCGCTCCAGTAGTTTTTAAATATTTGAACAGTGGGCTTACTGGTCGACTTTCCTCAGTCGCGTATACCCTAGTGCATTCTTGAACATGGCTGCTACGTCTTTATTGTATTGCTCAGGACTGAATTCTTTGAAAACTAACGGAGCTGCAAGATGCTGCTTCATGGCAGAGGTAAGTGCAACTTCATTATTTTCTACGAGAAGACCATAACCTGGATTCAAAATGCTGTGAGGCCCTGGAATATCAGTAGATATTACAGGTGTTTTAAGGACTAACGCTTCTATGATTGCGAGGCCTTGCCCTTCGTGGTCAGATGAAAATACAAATAAATCTAACGATCTTATAAGAGGGTAAGGGTTTTGGCGGATGCCGGCAAGTAACACTCGACCTTCAAGATTTAGTTCTGAAATGCGTTGTTGAAGACGAGACCACTGTGGTCCGTCGCCTACAATGATTAATTTAACGTCTGCATCCGTTTCCCGGATAAATTGATAGAATGCATTGATTAGTTTGTAATGGCCTTTTTCGGGCGAAAGTCTGCCTACAGTGCCGAATACACGTGAGTTACCTGCCCAGTCAACGATGTCACTATCTAACGGCTTAGTCGATTTTTTACGAATTTCTTCAATGTTGATGAAGTTGTCGCAATAAACGAACCTATCTTCACTAATTCCTGTCTTTTCAGCGAGGTTGAGCAAGTTTTGCTGATTAACGCTTTCTGATACTGAAATCAACTTGTCATAGCAATGGTAGAGCTCAAATATTCCTGATAGAAATTCGTACTTCGTAAGGTGCTCTTCCATCATATTATTGTGCAAGTACACAACCTTGTGTGAATTTTCCGGACCATAGCCTAGTAGGCCTGTCCAGAATTTACCGTACCCTTCAAACTGTATAACGATGTCAAAATTAGCGCAGCCGAAAACTCTCCTGAATTCCTTCTTCATGAGCTTCTTGTATACATCCCACATTGCCTCTGAATGGAGTGTGTCGTGGTTATTGAAAGTGTCCATGACGAGCTTCTCCTCTGGGGAGTAGTTCACCATGCCTACTCGGCTTATTATCTGCACCTCATCGCTTATAGAGTGGAGTTTATTCAACCGGTATTCGTCGGTTTCGATAGTGTCTGGGTCAATGACCAAAGTGATACTATATCGTTTTTTGTCGATTGCATGTATCAAGCTAAGACAGGATTGGGTGATCCCATTTGGGGGTAGCGATCCAGCATATATCAAGATAGACTTTCTATTGTCCTGATAATTGCTAAGTGTGAACGAATGATCATTTTCAAATAGCAGCCTGATAGCACGCTCTGTTGCATAACCAGCAGAAGCATCGAAATATTTCAGGTTTTCTGTTGTAATTTCAATTGGTGTATACTTTACTTCTAATAAAGATTCGATTTCTTCAAGTAATTCTTTGCGGTTAGTTACCACGTCGCCAGGAATTGTTTCCAATTCCAAATACATACCCCTTGTGGAGCGGTAATCATCATAGTCATATGCATAATAGATGATAGGTTTACCAGTAGGCATAAAGTCAAAGCAAATACTTGAGTAATCTGTTATCAAGATATCGATGATAGAAAGAAGGTCAGATGTCTCAATATCTGCGGGAACTGACTTAAAGCCCTGCTCAGCTATAAGTTCCTCTGACATATGGTGTCCGCGGAATAAGAAGTTGCACTTAAGACTTCCAAGGGCATCCAAGTCACCGATCAACTGATCCAAGTCTACCGTGGCTTCCGATGTGGATCCTCTCCAAGTCGGCGCATAAAGCACTGTTGGTAGTGACTTATCAATTCTAAGTTTTTGGATAAGCAACGAACTGGTTGAAGAGTCTGGTATCAGAATTCGATCGTTTCTCGGATAGCCAGTTTCCGCAATAATTCCGTTGAACGTACCGGCAATATCATGTGAACGAACCATTACGTCAGATGTATGAGAGTTAGGGCTCAGGAGATGCGTGGCATGCAAGAAGTTTCTTGAGACATTCTTGTGGGCCATAAAGGAATTTTTATTGTCTTTGCCCAGTCCTTTCATTGGCGTGCCGTGCCAAGTATTTAAGTACATTTGCTCTGGTCTCCGTACAAACCAGGGCATGAAAGTATTGTTGTTGATCAGATATTTGGCTGTCGCTATATAGCGTCTATACAGGTAGCTGTTTCTCTCAACAATGATAACATTTTTGGATTTTTTAAGTTGGTCTGGCGCTGCGCTGGTGTTCGTAAGCGCCCAGACGTGAGTTAGATGACTATATTCCGGAGCGGATGATAAAGCCTTATATATAGCATACGGGTTACAGCTTACAGATGCGCCATGGAAGCTTTCGTAAAAGACAATATTTTCTTCAATGGGCAGAGTTTCGATCAACTCATTATATTCGATGGCATTCTTCAGCCCTTGGCTTTTTTCATAGCGAGAATAATCAAAACCATATGCGCGCTTGATGATTCTCGTCTGTACAAATGCATTGCAGGCTTGGGCATACTCTCCCATGCACATAAGTGCATGGCCATGCATATAGTGCCACCTGGGATTGTGAGCGTTACTGCGTGCAGTTAACTCCGCGAATATCTTACTTGCACTTTCCCATTGCTTGTTCTTCTGAAGTTCAATGCCGAGCTCTGTATAAAGCTGTAGATTGAATGGGGTTTGGCCGAAAATGGTATTCAGTGCATAAAGACGATCTAGTGATTCGATCAGCGTTTTTTGTTTATTGGGTGTGCCCGAAGAGTTGTCGGTGTCTCCGATAATGACAACAGGTTCTGGTGCGCTAAGTTTATCTTTAGTAGATTTTAAAAAGGCCAGACATGCAGCTTCATAGTCACCTGCTAATTTAAGTGCATAGCCTTGACGGTAGAACCAATAAGGCTCTAGCTTGCTGCTTTTGTTTGCAGCACTACCATAGGCTTGAGCTGCGTCTGAGAACTCCCCAGCTCGTTCTAAGACAAATCCAAGCCTGTAATACCAGTAATTATGCTTGGAGTCTAAACCAATAGCTAGCTTGTAATTAATCGCTGCTTCCTTCCAGAGGAAACAGCGGTCATAAGCCATGCCTATCCTATAGTAAAGTTCTGCATCAGTGGGATTTTCGCTGGTCTTTTTTACGTACTGATAAGCTGCTTCCTTCCAGAGTCCCCTGGCTTGGTGGTTGACTCCGATCCCGAAACGCGCAACAGCTGGATCTTTGCTTAACTTAACGCTCTTTTTATAGTAAATTTCTGCAAGATCATAATCTTTTAATAGCTCGTTTAGATAGCCTAATCGATACAGCCAGGTATGATTTTCTGGTTCTAAATTCAGAGCTTTTGTGTAACAGGCTACTGCGTCTGATAAGCGATTTAGTTTTTCGCAGACTTCTGCTTTTTTTATCAGAAGATCTTTGCGATTGGAGGACAGTTCACAGGCTTTTTGCAGTGCGTCAGCCGCTTGCCACCACTTTTTCTGAGTGCTGTAAATGCGAGCCAGTGTTTCAAAATGATCTAGCGCTCCGGAGGTCGAGCAAATGTGACTGTAGATCAACTCTGCATTTGCGTGTCGCCCAATTTTTTCTAGATAAGCGGCGACCTTGGTGCATGTGTCAATGTCGGGTTTTCGTGATATCAGTAACTTACAAGCTTGATCAAGATTCGAAAATTCGAGTTTGCTTGTGGGTTTTGGAGATGGTTTTGTGGGACTTTGGAAGTCAATATAATGTATCAAAGGGTTAAGGGAGTGGTGCTCATTTTGCTGATGTATCAACCAGTACCAGCAAGTATCAAAAGAGGCGGATGGGTTCCGAAACTCTACTGCTCCGTACTGCAGATAGTGATGAGCGGGGTCGACTTTGCTAGCCGCTACATCGGGATAAGTCTTAAGATAAAAGCTGGGATCAAAAAAATCAGAAGATGAGATTTTGTTTATTAGAAGTGTTTGCTCTGAATTTGGACCCCTAACAGCCATTGCCTCTGTGATTGCAGAAGGTGCGTGATCAATCTGTATAGCAGCTTTGCGTTCTATAAAGTCGATAAAAGCATTTTTTCCGATCGATTCCGGATAATCTTTGACGTAGGATTGTGGGTCAAAATCCTTTCTGGGCAGACGTCCTTCTTGTGCACCATATAGCACATAGTGATTAACTGGCTGCATGCCACTCGCTTTTACGTCCGGATAAGCCTCATTGTAGAAGTCAGCATCGAACAAGCCGGAAGCGATGATTGTTTCTATTTCGCGTAAGATACGTTCGCGATCAATGTTCATAGTGTTCATACGTGGGACAGACTAGTTTTGATTTCGGTTGTAGAGATTGCCGGCGTACGGTCAAGGTAGACAACTTCGCAATACTCTTTGAGCATGTCGAATTTACCCTCCCAGTCGTTACCCATAACAAAAATCTGAGCTTCATATTTGCTAATGTCGGTAACCTTTTGCTCCCAGTTATCCTCAGGGAACACAAAGTCTACGTAGCGAATCGATTCTAATACTATCTTGCGATTTTCATAGTTGAGCAAGGACGACTTGTGTTTGCCGGCATTAAATTCGTCCGAAGACAAGCCTACGACCAACCTATCACCCAGCGCACGAGCGCGCTTCAAGAGGTTGATATGGCCACGGTGTAATATATCGAACGTACCGTATGTGATAACCGTTTTCAATTTATTCATCCTTAATTTATTAAGCTTTTAACCCGATCAATAAGTCTTGCTGAGTTATGGTCATCACACCATTCAAAGAAAATTTTCTTCTTCCAATCATAACCAAGAGCCATCTCCGGGTGTACGTCAGAGTTTTTCTTCAATGCATTAAGAAGCGCTTCGAAGTCAGAGCACACGGGCCCAGGAAACACATGCTCAAGCTCATAAAATAACCCACGCTCCACGCCTGAGTAGTACTCATAGTCATAAGCAAAGCTCACCATCGGCTTGCCCGTCAGCATGAAGTCTATGAAGCAACTCGAGTAATCCGTGATAAGCAAGCGTGCGGATCTGTATAGGACCTCGACGTTAGGATAATGTTCATCGCTCAGATCCAGTGCGCCCAGTCGTTGCAACTGTTCCGCATAGGACCCCGAACGGTCAGCCATATGCTCTCGTACCCCAAGCACCAGGTCGTTCTCTTGCAGCCATCCCTCCAACTGCTTCAGCTCGTTTTCTGTGAACTGATAGCATGCATTAGCTGCTCCATTACGAAACGTCGGCATGAACAAAATCAGCCCGCGTCCTGCCAGCGCACTCTCGAGCGTTTGGCTCTCCGCCTGAAAATCCTTTGGCAATTTTTCGAAGTCGCGCAGAATAAAATCGTTCCGAGGAAGCCCCGTTTGCCATACGTCGTTGTAGCTCAACGGATAGAAGGCCGCTGCCATGGCCATCGTGTCGATGCTCGATGAGCTGATCACGGCCCTGCAGCGGGCGTGCTCCTCAGCGATGGCATCACGCCTGTTCTGCTGGTCAAGTGACGCATAGCCTATGCGTTTAAGCGGGATACCGTGCCAGAGGTTGATCAAGTCATGCAGATCGCTTGAAAGCGGATAGACAAGATTACGCGTAGGTGTGTGTTTGATGAACAGGATTTTAGCGCGCAAGAGATGGTATTGACCTTCGGGGCTTTCCAAGGGTACGACAAGGACGTTTCTGCCCTCCACGTTTACCGGTTTGCCGCGGGTCAAGATAATCTTGAAGATACCCTCATCATCTTTGATCTCTTCAAAAACTGCACGCTCGTTCCCGGAGAATACGCCAGAGAAGGCGCATACCGGGAATGCCCACCAATGGTCGTACTTGGGCACACGGTGGTCGGCTTCGATGAATTCAGCATGCGTCAGCAGGGTAGTGGGCACCTGCTCGTCGTCTGGCAGCCTCGACGTGCCGATGTACAGATTGCGCTCCAGCACCTCCTGATCGGTAATACGTGTCAGGTTGCGCTCCATGGTCTGCACGTCAGCCTCAGGTGCGCATGCCAGGATCTTTTCCTTCCATCTATACAGCTTGGCTACTTGGTAATGGTTGGCCGTCAGCAGATAGCGCTTGAACAGCGGGAAGCCTACCTCCAGCAGTTTGAAATGCTGGTTGCTGTAAATCGGATGGAACGGATAAAGGCTACTGATGAAGGTATCGAGAACGAACCCGCGTGTAATCAGGTAGCGGGTCAAACCGATTTCGTACTTGAAAATCACGTTCTGCTTGTTTGGCTGCTGAACAACCGCACTCAACAGCTTACGAAAACCGGGGTCAGACAACACGGGCCTGCGATAAGCCACAAAATACGACCCTATGAGGAAGTCGTAGGTATCGTCCTCTTCAAAACGGTCTAGCATCGAAGCGCGCACGGTGTCCATCGCGATGGGCTGCTTGAACTGATTGCTCGGCTCCGCCTTGGTTTTGGCTATCCCTTTCGTCGCTTGAAGCCCCCACCAGTCACAGCGGCGTTTATCCATCTGCTCGAAGACATCATCGAAGTCCTTGACCAGGTAGCAGCTGTCGTTGGCCAACAGCAACTCATCGTATTGGTCGATGGTGTCCCAGCCCACCAGTGAATTTGCCAACAGGGCATAGGAGCCAAAGTCATAGCGTTGGTGCCGGCCCGCCCAAGCGTCCTTGACGATACCCTTCAGCTTGAGCAGCTCGCCGTCTTGCATTACACAGTCGGCAAGATAGTAAACATCCGCATGGACACTGAGTGCTTGAAGGTACTGGACTACATAATCGTCAACCAGTCCATCAGGGTCGTATCCCGCGAACAAGCAAATGCGCTTGACGGGCCGTTCAGGTAGCCAAGCCGACTGCGTAGTCTGCGCGAAGGGGCCTTGCGGACGTGGCAAGGCGTTCGATTCAATGCCTTCGTGCAGGAAGTGCGCCAGTGGATTGATGGCGTCACTGGCTGGATCCAGGTAGCTCGACCAATACCACCAAACATCGAAGTCTTTGCAGGGCTTGCGTAGCTCTTTCCAGCCATCGGTGCAGAAGTGATAAAGCGGATTCATGTCACACTGCGCGACATCCGGGTTCATCGACAGGTAGTAATGTGTATCGAAATACGCATTTGGGTTGCGGTTTTCGCGCGCACCGTGTCGCACGAAATGCACCAGAGGATCAATGCCCGCCGCTGCCACGTCCGGGTACTGACTCAAATAATACGTCGCATCAAATGTGCCGGATCGCCATAAGGTGGCAATGACCACATCAGAGCCTGCCTCTGGGGGTGGCGGCGCAAGCTCAAACGACATCGGCTGCCTCCTGATGACCGCAAAGAGCTTTGGGTTTGGTCGCATTGGCACGCCAGTCAAACGTACGCTGTGCAGAGTCCAAGTCGGTTAAGTTGTATACCTTGCCACCCCCATACCGAACCTGGGTTGTTGCACGAGGTGGCAATGCCAACCCGCCATAAGGGCCACTGAGGTAATCATGGCTCAGTGCAGGGTGGTAGAAAGGATCTTGCTCACCCTGGGAGAACCAGCGATCCGTGAAGTTTTTCTGCTCACGCTGGGCCCGCGCACGTTTTTCGGGAGCAATGTCCTTACCTCGGCTTGCGGACTCGGCATGGATCAGTTGCGCTTGGGCACACCAGATGATCTTGAAGCCCAGCGCACGTATGCGCATACAGAAGTCGACATCGTTGAAGGCAACTGGGTAGCGAACCTCGTCCAATCCACCTAATACCTCGAACAGTGGTGCATGGACCAACAGGCACGCAGCTGTAACGGCAGTCTGCTGTCGGGTCAGTAAATTGCTAGCCAGGTAGCCTGCGTCGTGCTCGGCCAACTGATTTCCGGCATGCGCAGCCAGGCCATTGATACCCACCACTACGCCGCCGTGCTGAACCATGCGATTAGGCCACAGGAGTTTGGCACCCACAGCCCCGACCCCAGGCCGCATCAACTGGCTGATCATTTCCTTCAGCCAGTTACCGTCGAGGATCTCGATGTCGTTGTTGACCAAGCCGATGACCTGACCCGTAGCGTGATGCACTGCCGCGTTGTTGATCTCTGAATAGTTGAACGGATAGGGGTGCGGGATAACCTTCACCCCCCGGCTCGGCAACTCGGCGAGATACTCGAGGGTTTCCGGTATCACGGACAGGTTGTCCATGACGATGATTTCCAGATCCGGATACTCTGTTTGATTCAGCAACCCTTCGATGCAAGTACGAAGTAGGGCGACCTGATCTTTTGTCGGAACGATCAAGCTGACCTTTGGCAGCGTGATCGGCAGTGGCCAAGTGACGTGCAGCAGCCCTGGGTGATCAGCCAGCGGCGCTACTTGCGCTCCGGGTGCAAGGGCCTCGCATAACCAGTTGATTGCCCGCAGTCGTTGTTGGCAAGCCGGAGTGTGTTCCGGGCTCGAAACGCTCAATGCGTGGCGGTGATAGAGCACCTGCGGCAGATGGGCCACGCGCGCCTGCATTTCCTCGCTAATCAGTACGACAGCCGATATCAGCATGTGCCAATCGAACGCACCGTGCCCGCTCTCTTGGAGGCGTGCAACGGCGCGGCGGACTGTGTCCTTGTGGAAGACCGAGCCAGGTGTGAACGTATCTGCGCCTATGAAAGCGTCCAGATCCCAGACAGGTTTGAACCAGGGGTGGCCCGGTTCGCCATTGGGTTGGTCCTGATCGCAGTCCGCGTAGCCCCAAGCGCTGCCCTCGGCCAGCAATGCGCTGAACTGACTCAATGCATCTGCTCGCAGACGGTCGCCTGCCCAGACCGGCACAATATAACTGCAGTCTTGGTTCAGTAACTCAAGCACCACGGGTGCAATATCGCTTGATTGGGCTTTGACGAGGCGTCCAGGGCTGTTGCCAGGTAATGCGAGGCTGCCGAGGGTCAGTGCCTCAAGCGCTGCGTCCCCATCACCCATCAACAGCACGCCCACATCATTTGCCTGCTGACCGTCAGTGGGATTCGGGCGCTGGAAAGCGTTAGCCCAGGCCGGGTAGAGGTGCCAGCCGGCGCTTTTGGGTAAGCGCAGGCTCTGTTCACGCGCCACTGCCTCAATGACTGCGATCAGTGCGCTGTCGTGGTGCGCGGACAGTTGGTTGACCAAGCCCTCGATACCCTCGGGGGCGCAGCACAAGGTGATAGGGCTGCCGGCCAACGGAGCCCCGGATTCGCTTTCGATGCTCACAACGTGAGGCTTGCCGTCGGCAAAGGCCCATGGCAGGTCTATGACAAAACCATGGTCACTGCTATCGCGATAAGCCAGGGCTTGGCTGTGTTGGTCACACACCACTTGAGCCACTTGTTGATCACCCTCACGCACGCGGATCGTCACGCGACGATGTGGGGATTGCGGGTCCCATGCCCACCCACTAAGGCGCAAGCCGCCGGTATGCCAGACTTGCGATGCGATCAGCTCAGGCTCTTTACCAAACGGCGCGGGTAGCGTGATGTCGCCGTCGAGTGAAAAGGGCTCGTTCGCAATCTTGACGCTGATGTGCCGGGCCTGATTCAGCCAGGCTTGGCGCAACTGCACGGCAAACCCGTTGAACTGGTCGCCCTCGGTGGCGTTGGTTTCGTACAAGTCTGCACGAGCCACTGCCACACTCGCGCCGTCGATAAAGATTTCGACGATCAGTTTCTGTGCGGGGTTAAGGGTATCTAGAGCCCAGCCCTGCAGGACGTCGCCGTAAAGCCCGGTGATTAGGCCCTTGTATCGGACCGCTGAAAGCGAGGCGGTGTCCGTTGGGGTTTTATCCAAGACGTGTTGTGACATCAGGCCGGCTCGGTAATAGAAAAAGAATGAAAGGGAAATGCCCCTGTGGCGTTTTCCCGCACTGCGTAAGGCGCATGCAATGGAAGGTCCAGGTCACTCGCAAGCTCCACTGCGCGCCAACCCGAAACAGGGCACGCATGCAGACTCAAGACGGCGCAGCAGCCGGACATTGTCACGTTGTCTGCCATCGACAGCATTGTCAGGTCTGGCAGCGCGTACACCGCACCTGTAGCAAGCAACTGCTTGCTCCAAGGCTGTTTCGCTTCGATAAGAAACTGAACGGGCAGGTTTTCTCGGGTCGCTCGCTGCGCTATTTCAAGCCACTGGCGCGCTACTTGTGTGTCGCTCAGGTCATCACCGATCAACCACGTACCCGTGCTCGTCATCTCATGGGTAGCAGGGTGCAGGGGGGATTCGATCAGAGCAAGGTTCGCCCCGTGCAGCACGGCGGCATGCCGATCAACAAACTCGGCGCAAGGCAATTCGATACGCTGGGCTGATGCGGCAAACGTCATACGATCGTTGCATGCTTCCCTGGAGAGCAAGGCATCGTCCCTGCAAACAATCCGATAGGGCAGTGATAGCTGGCCCGGCAGGTCCCATATGAACGAAGGGGCATTGGCCAGCCGCTCGAAAACAAGGCCTCGCAAGGGTAGGGCGCGTAGATCGTCTATAAGATAAGGCAATTCATCGGCGGCATAGTCCAGGCTGATCTCCAATGGCAAAACTTCTGCATGAAGTGTGACCCAGTTGCGCAGCCCATCATGATGCCAGGTCAGGCTGAAGGGTGTTTCAGAACGGCTGCCATCATGAATGTGCAGCTCTGGACGAGGGTGACCCGGCTCGCCGCGCTGCTGAGCCAGCCAATGGGTCAGACGCGCACGCTGCAATGATTGTCGAGCCGGTTTGATCGGGTCGCGACGGCAGAAGGTTTCGTAGCGTGATTCAGCATCAGGGTAGCGTTTTCGAAGAATGGCGTTGTTGTAGGCAACGCGCAGGTTTTTTTCTTCCCCAAACGATACCCCCCCTTGATGAGCAACGAAAACATTTGGCGCCCCCATGTGCTTCCAGCCCAAGCTGCGAGCGCGCAAACACCAGTCGGTTTCCTCCCCGTACCCGCGCGACAGTTCTAGCTCATCCAGATAACCCACTTGGTCGATGGCATCGCGCTTGATGTAAAGGCAGAACCCACATCCTGTTTCGATCTCTACAGGGGCCGACGGGTTGTGTTTGGCCAGATTATCCAGTTCAGCGTGCTGGTCAGGTGATGGCATGGGCTGACTGATGCGGCTCCGTGGGAAGCTCATCAATTCGCCATTGTTCGTGAACGGGGTGACCGACGCTACTTGAGGATCGCTATAAGCTACCTGATGCAGGCGGTCAATCCAGTCTCCGTGAACGCGGGTGTCAGCATTCAGCCAGATCACGTCTTTGCCCAAACTCATAGCCATGGCTCTGTTCATGCTACGAATGAAGCCTAGGTTGGACGGGTTCTGCACGAGAGTAATCTTGCTTTTGCCTGCCAGCACTTTGAGCGCTTTGCGCAAGGCGGGGAGGGGCGTGGCGTCCTCGATGACGACCAGACGATGAGGCGTGCGGTTATGCCTGCGTGATTCGATAGCGCTGTTTATGCACGCCAGCGTCTCATCCAGCCCGTTGTAAACCGGAATGAGCACATCAACCGAAACGCTCTTGGTTTGCGTGGCAATGGGGCAAGGTGGTACCCAAACGGGCAGGGTATGCAGGGGGCTACCTTGCAATGAGCCGCCTGTACTAAAACCCACGGCAACTGTTGCGCAAGCTTTGGGCAGTTTGGCGCGAATGCCACCATGGCTGGACGAAATACCCGCAGCTGTGAGCAGTGGATCGGGGCGGCCTGCCGGCGCGCTTACGACCTGCCCGTTGAATTCGAACTGAACGATGCATGGCTCAGCAAGGTTCTTCAAGTCGATTGCCCAACCTTGTATCTCTTGCGCATCTCGATCAAGGCGAACGACGCCTACTGCGCCTGAGTGCTGCGTTTTTGAAGCCAGCAATCTAAGTACTAAGTTGAGCTCTTGGGGTGAAGTGATTTCGGGCAATTGCGCGAGGATAACTCGCTCTAGCTGCACTGGCGTGTCTGCTTGGCTACGTGCGAGCCATAGTAGTTGCCGCAGACCTGCGTCATGAGGTTGCTTTTGCCAAGCAGCGGCCAAGTAGCGGGTAGCCAGATGCGGCTGTGCTAGATCCAGCAGGCAGCGCCCTAGAAGCGCGTGCAGATCTGTCCGCTTTGGCAGGGCTTTGACCGCATTACTAAAAAAAATGAAGGCAAGCTTTGGATGCTTTGGCAGTGCCTCGATACCCTTCCAGATGAGTGCCTCTGGACGGTATTCGGGGACCTTGAGAGCCTGTTCCAACACTGAAGCCGCGCTGGCGTGCTCTTCTGCCTGGCGATGCCGATGAAAAATGTCCATGAGCGTATCTCGCCCATGGTCGAGTTGTCTGGACATAAGCTTGGCTTGGCTACAAGAAATAAAAAAGAGGGGCGACTCGAGAGCCGCCCCTTTGGCGTATGCCCGACCTTTCGGCCGGGTATACGTTTTGCTACAGCGGGCTAGTTACACTTGGCCGTGCAGTACAACGACGTTGTCGATGTTTGCGATGGCTTCGTTGGAACCAACGATGCCCAGGGCCACGTCGGCGTGAGTGCCGCCGTTGTCCAGGACAGCTTCCCAAGCAGCTTTGCCAGTTGCATCGGCTTCGCGGCCCAGTGCGGACTGGTACAGGGAGTCGATGAAGTCGCTGTTGGACTTCTGAGCAGCTTCAGCCGAGCCAACGATGCCAGCGGCCACTTCGGCGCGGCTGGTGCCGTTGAACAGCTGGGATACCCAAGCGTCCAGGCCTTCTTGCTCAACTTCGCGGCCCAGTACGTTTTCGTACAGTTCGCGGACGAAGTCACCGTTCGACTGATCCAGCTGGATGGCTTCGTTCGACAGAGCGATACCAGCAGCTACGTCGTTCAGGTTGCCACCGTTGGCCAGCACGGCTTGCCATGCAGTCGAGCCTTCTTCATCAGCGGCGCGGCCCAGGATAGCCTGGTACAGCTCGTTGATGTCTTGGGCCGAAGCAGCGCCAGCGAACTCAGCCGAGTTCAGGAACTGGTTGGCGATGTCGGTCAGCGAAGTGCCTTCGCTTACCAGGGCGGTGAAGTCTTTGGCGCCGGATGCATCAGCGTCACGACCCAGGATGCCTTGGTACAGGCGCAGGGCAGCTGCTTCTTCGTCGCTGTGAGCCAGGGCTACAGTTTCGGTGGTGTCACCGTTAACGAAGGTCAGGAACTCAGCGTCAGTGATGGCGGCAGTTTGGTTGCCGGTCAGGTTGACGTTGAAGTTGTTGCCGACGGTGAAGGTGTAGTCGTCGCGCGAACCGTCCAGCTGAACGATGTCGAAGCCAGCGCCAGCGTTGACGATGTCAGCGTGGTCGCTGCCGCTCAGGATGATGGTGTCATCGCCCGAACCGGTGGTCACGTTGTTGTTACCCAGGCCAGCGATAACGGTGTTGTTGCCGTTGCCGGTGACGATGGTGTCGTTGCCGTCGCCAGCGTCGATCAGGGTGTTCTGGTCGCCTTTGACAGTGATGACGTCGTCACCGTTGCCAGTTGCAACTACCAGCTCGATGGCCGAGGTATCAACGGCTGGAGCCAGAGCAGCAGCGAAGGTTTGAACGTCGCCAGCAGCTGCTTGACCTTGCAGGTCAACAACCAGGTTGGCATCGCTCTGCAGCACGTAGGCGCTAACGCCAGCAGCTTCGGCAGCAGCCAGGTCGACGACAACTTGGTCGCCTTGCTCGCCTTCGACTTCGCCAACAACGATGTCAGCTTGGCCGGAAGTTGGCAGCTGAACAGCGTTGCCTTCGATGCCGGCAATGTTGACGTTTTCAACGGTGTCCAGGTTCAGCAGGCTGCTGATGGCAGCGATGGTGTTTTCGGACAGGTTGGCGCTATCGGCGTTCAGGGTGTCTTGCAGAGCGCTGCTCGACTGAGGGCTATCGTATTGCATGATGTATTCCTGTTACTTCAGGCCATGTGGCCCGCTGCAATCGTATTCTGCTGTGACGCAGAGTTTTCCCACGGAGACTTAAGGCGGGCAGCGTTCATCTTCGTTACGGGTGTTAGGGCGAGGTGCAAGGCCACCAGCGGCTCGTTGCCGGTGGGGCCGTGCATCATCTGATTTGCGACTAGGCGTTGTGGTTCCGTATTTTCGAAAACAACAAGGCCAGTAAGTTCGTAATGCCTGCGCAGCGGCCCTATCAGGCTGAAGCCAACGCAGATCAGCGGCAGGCCTTGGCCGCGAGCACCTACTACAGTGCCTGTCGATACGTTGCGGCACGGGCCGGAGCCTGCCACTGTGCAGGTGTAAAGAAGGTCTACACCGACGGGCTTTTCAGCCCAGTCGATAGAGAACGAATCAATGAACTCATCAGCGCCCGGCTCGCCAACCCATCCTTCGCTGGACACGATCTCACCGCTATGGCTTAGGTGAGCAGTAAGCGTGAGTGGCAGCGGTTTGGTGCTGGCGGCGATGGCCTGAGCAGGGTCGGTGCTGGATACGACCGCGAAGGTGCGCATGATGGCAGGCGAGGTGTCAATGCGGTCGATACGCAAATCCACGGGGTCGATCACCTCATCGAACATGTGATATTCGGTGATC
Organism: Pseudomonas fulva NBRC 16637 = DSM 17717; assembly: GCF_000730565.1. Taxonomy (GTDB): domain Bacteria; phylum Pseudomonadota; class Gammaproteobacteria; order Pseudomonadales; family Pseudomonadaceae; genus Aquipseudomonas; species Aquipseudomonas fulva. The sequence goes on from NZ_BBIQ01000014.1 coordinate 134,951, forward strand.
AGAACCGTCGTAACACCGCCTTTGACTCGCGCAACAATAGTGTCACCGAGCTTGGTTAGCATGTTCTTGCTAACGCCTTCTGCGGGGAAGAAATCGATGGAGCCTTTACCTAGCGGCGCTTGTTGCAACGCGATGCAGACGGGTTTGTCTGCCGGAGGCTGGGAGGCGTACCTGAAGATATACATGCCCGGTTCGAGCAGGGTGACCCGGGAGCTGATTTTCAGGCCGTCCAGGGTTTGCGAAGGCATAGACATGGCGTTGTTAAGCTCCTTTTAAGCAATAACACTGGTAGCTAACGTGCTCAAACCCGTGCATACACTGAACTGCCATTGAAGGCTCCTTGCGAGTGGCGAAGATGCCGCCGGAGGGGGAAGATGTCAACCAAGAAATCTAAAAAAAAATTCATATCAGTGGGGAACTTAGCTATAAGAGGGACGATCTTTCGCCGCTTTTTGTTCATAACTGAGTAGCAGGGTAGGACGTTCCAGCATTCGAAAAATTCGCCTGAAATCAAAGAATTACGATATTGACGTGCGCACATGATTACTTTTGATGGTTTTCTGGCGTGTAGTTTTCGTCGCTTTCAAGGTCTCTAGCCGTTGGTCACTCTGACCGCTTGAGCAACTGCCTGTTTCCGTTCTGCTCAAACATTTCATGAAATTCTACTGTTCGTCGCTGAACAAAGCGGCTCAAGGAGCAATCTGACACGCTGCCTTCTTTGGTGGGTGTTACACTGCCCGCCGCTTTCGCCACTCCTCAGTACGGACACCATGAGTTATCAATCCGAAAACACTCTGCAAGCCGCCCTTAGAGCCTGCAAAAGCAGCTTCCTTTCGGTAGGCTTCTTTAGTTTCTTCGTCAACGCACTGATGCTGGTGCCCACGTTCTTCATGATCCAGGTATCGGGTCGCGTGGTGCCCTCCAGCAGCACCTCCACTTTGCTCATGCTCACGTTGATCATGACTGTGTTGATCGCGACCATGGGTGCCCTGGAGTGGGTACGTTCGCGCATCATGGTGCGTATCAGTAACCGCCTGGATGTCATGCTCAGCCGCGATGTGTACCGGGCAAGCTTCAAGCGCGCCCTGAATAGCGGCGGCTCCGATGCTACGGCGCAGTCCCTTAACGACCTCACTTCGCTGCGCCAGTTCTTTACAGGTCCAGGGCTTTTCGCATTTTTCGATGCCCCGTGGTTCCCCATCTACACCATCGTGATGTTTCTGTTCCACCCATGGTTCGGCTGGATGACGTTGTTCTGCGGCGCGGTGTTGACCGTGTTGGCGGTCGTCAATCATCGGTCTACTGGCGGCGCGTTGGCTGAGGCCAACAAGGAGAACGTCGCCTCCAACGTGGTGACCAACCGTACCCTGCGTAATGCCGAGGTCATCGAGTCGATGGGTATGCTTGATACCCTGATGAACCGGTGGGCCAAGCGTCAGCGCAACATCATGCTGCTTCAGTCCAATGCGAGTGATAAAGGCGGCGTGATCAGCTCTACCTCCAAAACATTCCGTATCTGGTCGCAGTCCATCATGCTGGCCATTGGTGCGTATCTTGTAGTGACGCACGAAATCAACCCCGGCCTTCTGATGGCAGGTTCCCTGCTGCTGGGCCGCGCGCTGTCCCCCATCGACCAGATGATCGGCAGCTGGAAAGGCTTCGTCGCCGCCAAAGTCCAATACGACCGCCTCAGCAAAGTCATGGACGACCTGAAAAACGAACCTGAGCGCATGCCGCTTCCAGCCCCGGAAGGCCACATTCAGGTCGAAAACCTGATCGTCGCCCCGCCTGGCGCCAAAGCACCGGTCATCCGTAGCATCAGCTTCGTGGCCCCGGCTGGTTCCATTGTCGGCATCGTCGGCCCAAGTGCTGCCGGTAAATCCACACTGGTGCGTGCCCTGATGGGCATCTGGCCCCCACAGCACGGCGTGGTTCGCCTCGACGGTGCCGATATCGCCAGCTGGGACAAGCAGGCCCTTGGCCCATACGTCGGCTACCTGCCGCAAGACATCGAGCTGTTCGAAGGCAGCATCAGCGAGAACATCGCCCGCTTCGACAAAATCGACCCGGAAAAGGTAGTGGAAGCGGCCCAGATGGCCGGCGTTCACGAGATGATCCTCATGCTGCCCGATGGCTACGACACGGTAATCGGCAGCGACGGCGTCAACCTGTCCGGCGGTCAGCGTCAGCGTATTGGCCTGGCCCGTGCCATTTATGGCAACCCGCGCCTGGTGGTGCTCGACGAACCTAACTCCAACCTAGACGACGTGGGTGAACGCGCCTTGGGCGTGGCCCTGCAAAAGCTCAAGGCAACCGGTGCTACGGTCTTCATCGTCTCGCACCGCCCCAACATCCTCACCCGCCTGGACCGTATTCTGGTCATGTCGGGCGGTACCATTTCGCTGTACGGCGAGCGCGACCGCGTGATCGCCGAGCTGGCAGCGCAACAGGCTAAAGGCCAGCAGCGGGTCGCTCAGCCCGCGCCTGGCCAGCCCCCGGCCGCGCCGCCTGCTGCACCCAATGCCACGCCACCGGCCACCCCGCCCGCTGCACCCAATGCCGCGCCGCCCGCAGCCCCCGCTGCCGCGCCTGCCACTACCACCAGCACCGGCGTGTGAAAGGATTTCTAGATGAGCAGTAAAGCGATCACTACCTTCGATCACAATTTCGACGACATGCCCACGTCCGACCGCGGCATTCGCCGCATCGGCCTGACCATCGTCTTCGTTACATTCGGTATTTTCGGCAGCTGGGCGGCCTTCGCGCCACTCAGCAACGCTGTGCATGGTTCCGGTGTGGTCACCGTGCAGAACTACCGCAAGACCGTGCAGCACCTTGAGGGCGGCATCGTCAAGGAACTGCTGGCCCGTGATGGCGACCTGGTCAAGAAGGGCGACCCGCTGATCGTGCTGGATGAATCCCAGCTCAGCGCCGAATACGAGTCCACCCGCAACCAGCTGATCGTGGCGCGTTATAAAGAAGCACGCCTGCGGGCGGAACGCGACGGCCTGAACGAAATCCCACCGGTCAAAATGGATGGCACCGACTCGGTCCGTGCTCAAGAGGCCATGGCGGGTGAGTTGCAGGTGTTCAACGCACGGCGCAACTCGTTGCAGGGTGAGATCTCGGTCAACCGCGAGCGCATCCAGCAGATGAAACAGCAGATCGCTGGTTTGAACGACATGATCGGGACCAAGAGCGGGCTGGAGAAGTCGTACACCGGTGAAATCAAGCAGCTCAAGGAGTTGCTGGCCGAAGGCTTCGTGGACAATCAGCGCCTGCTCGAGCAGGAGCGCAAGCTGGACATGCTCAAGACCGAAGTGGCGGACCATCGGTCCAACATCACCAAGACCAATCTGCAGATTGGTGAAACCGAATTGCAGATCGTGCAGTTGAAGAAGAAATTCGATTCCGACGTGGCCAACGAGCTTTCTGACGTTCAGGCTCAGGTTTTCGACCTTCAGGAAAAAGAAGCAGCCCTGCGTGACCGCCTGTCGCGTGTGGTGATACGCGCACCTGAAAGCGGCATGGTGCTGGACATGAAGGTGCACACCATTGGTGGTGTGATCAGCGCGGCTACGCCGATTCTGGATATCGTGCCTGCACAGTCGGAGCTGGTGGTGGAGGCCAAGGTGGCCACGCGGGACATCGACCGTCTGGAGTTGGGTAAAACCGCAGACATTCGCTTCACCGCCTTCAACCAGGCCACCACGCCGGTCATCGAGGGCAAGCTGGTGCGCATTTCGGCGGACAGCCTGACCGACGAGCGCAGCGGCGACACTTACTACCTGGTGCGTGTGCAGGTGACCGAAGATGGCATGAAGAAGCTCGGCAGCCGCAAGCTGCACCCCGGCATGCCCGCAGAAGTGCTGATCAACGCCGGCGACCGCACCATGCTGCAGTACCTGCTCAAACCGGCCCGCAACATGTTCGCCGAATCGCTGATCGAGGAATGATTGTGCTGCGTTTGCTACCTGGAATGCTGATGTGCATGGTCGCCTGCCAGGCGGTGGCCGTGGAAGGGAAGGGCGCGCCAGCTGACGTGCCCAAAGCGGTGTCGGCGTCGACCTACACGCTGGACCTGGCCGGCCTGTACCGTGAGGCCAGGCTGGAAGACCCTCGGGTGCTGGCCGCCTATGCCCGCGCGCGCTCGGCCGAAGCCCAGCAGCGCGAAGCCTTGGGCGGCCTGCTGCCGCAGGTGTCGGCCAACGCCAACACCAGCCGCGTGCTGCGCAAGAACGAGATCGACCGCGACATCTACAATAACGAAAGCTATTCGTTGAGCCTGACCCAGTACCTGTACAACAAGCCGGCCTGGGAGCGGTACCAGAAGTCCAAGAGCGTCAAGGACCAGAAGGGCCAGCAAGCCGAAGATACCCTGGCCGAAGCCACGGTAGACCTGGCCAAGCGCTACTTCGTAGCCCTGGCCGCCGACGACGAACTGGCGCTGGTGCAAGCCGAGCGTCGTGCCACCCAGAAAAACCTGGACCGTGTCACCAGTATGTTCGACCGGCAGATGGCCAAGATCACCGACAAGCTGGACATGCAGGCGCGCGTCGACTTCCTGGCCGCCCAGGAGGTGGAAGCCCGCAACCAGGTGCAGGTCAGCCGTGAGGCGCTGGCCGAGATCGTCGGTCGGCCCATCACCGAGCCGCTGAGCCGGGTGCGTAACGATGTCGCGCTGCAGGCGCCCACCCGTCCTTTGCAGGAATGGTTGACCCAGGCCGTTGAAACCAACCCGCAGCTCAAGGCCTCGCGCAGCGGTGCCGAGGCGGCCATGGCGGCCGTGCGTGAAGGCAAGGGCGAGCACTATCCGCAGCTGTCCCTGAGCCTGAGCGCCCAGCAGAGTGACCAGGGTTACGACAACACCCAGGCGCCGCGCAGCGACAGCTATGTGGCAAGCCTTGGGGTGAAGATCCCGATCTACAGCGGTGGCTCCACCTCGGCCCGTGTGCGTGGCTTGTATGACGAGCAGTTGGCGGCCGAAGAACAGCTCGAAGGCATTCGCCGCCAGGTGGTGAAGGAAACCACCACGGCCTTCCTCACGGCCCAGGCGGCGGTGGACAAGATCCGCGCCAACCGCAACGCCCTGTCCTCGGCCCAGCAGTCCAGCGTGGCGGCGCAGAAGGCGTTCAGTTACGGGGTGGTCAACGCGGTGGATGTGCTGACCAGCGTGCAGAACGAGTTCAAGGCGCGTCGTGATTTGCTCAAGACGCAGTATGACTTCATCACCAATCTGTTCCTGCTCAATCGTTGGGCGGGTCAGCTCAACCAGGACAGCGTGGACAACGTCAATGTGTGGTTGAGCCCTGTGCCAGAGCCGACCCTGCCGGGCGGTGACGTGGCGCGGCTGGATGCGCGCCGCTGATTGGACGGGTGGGGTGGGCTTGGGCGGTAGCCTAGGCTGTTAAAGAGATCGCTCGGCACACGCCTCCTGGCGTTCCGCCTACGCGGCCCCCCTGTGGGAGCGGCCTCGTGCCGCGATGGGCCGCGCAGCGGCCCCCGGAATATCCGCTGCGAAGCTGCAATCCTGGGGCCGCTTTGCGGCCCATCGCGGCGCAAGGCCGCTT
>NZ_BBIQ01000013.1 GCF_000730565.1 Pseudomonas fulva NBRC 16637 = DSM 17717
TCAAGATCAAGATCAACAGCAACAGCAACAGCAACAGCAACAGCAACAGCAACAGCAACAGCAACAGCAACAGCAACACGCATCGAGCATTTCTTCCTGGCCGATATCATGAGCTGTAATGTAAGGGCCGTGATCTATCAAAAGAAGGAGTTGGGTGAACGGGTAATGCCATACAACATGCATCTTACAAACTTTGGAAAACTCTTCCACTATGCATGGAGCGTCCGCCTTGCACCGTACTCCAAAGGCAACGAATTCCGCGTGGGAGCGGCCTCGTGCCGCGATGGGGCGCGCAGCGGCCCTGGCAATATCAGGTGCGAAGCTGAACGCTTGAGGCCACCGCGCCCCCCTCAAGCCCGGTCAGGCGCCCCTGAACCGGCGGGTGCCCCGACAGCCCCACTTGGCCCGCGTCCCTGGAATGCGCCACAATACCCATCATTTGCGGAGCCCTTCATGACCGACCTCACCCCCGATGCCACCCTCGACGCCACCGGCCTCAACTGCCCGGAGCCGGTGATGATGCTGCACCAACACGTGCGTGACCTCGCCGCCGGCGGACTGTTGAAAGTCATCGCCACCGACCCCTCGACCCGACGCGACATCCCCAAGTTCTGTAACTTCCTGGGCCACCAACTGCTGGAACAACAGGAAGACGCCGGCACCTTCCTCTACTGGATCCGCAAGAAAGCCGACTGAGCCGCTCTGGAACACGCTCGGCGTTGAGCCTACACTGCGTTCCCCAGACAGGAGAGCGCCATGCTGATAGTTGCCGACGAAAACATCCCTTTGCTCGATGCCTTCTTCCAAGGGTTTGGCGAGATTCGTCGCTATCCTGGGCGTAGCCTCGACGCCGCTAGCGTCCGGGAGGCCGACATCCTGCTGGTCCGCTCCGTGACCAAGGTCGATCGGCACCTGCTCGAAGGCAGTCGCGTGCAGTTCGTTGGCACCTGCACCATCGGCACCGATCACCTTGACCTCGACTACTTCGACCAAGTGGGTATCCGCTGGAGCAGTGCCCCCGGTTGCAACGCCCGGGGTGTGGTGGACTATGTGCTGGGTAGCCTGCTGACCCTCGCTGACCTTGAGGGTGCATCGCTGCCCGAGCGCGTTTACGGTGTGGTGGGTGCAGGCCAAGTAGGCGGGCGGTTGGTGAGCGTGCTGCGCGCCTTGGGGTGGAAGGTGATGGTCTGCGATCCACTGCGCCAGGCCGCTGAAGGCGGTGATTACGTCGAACTCGATACGCTCCTGCAAGCCTGCGACGTCATCAGCCTGCACACGCCCCTCGAACGCGGTGGCCAGTACCCGACCTGGCACCTGTTCGGCCCTGCGGAACTGGCGAAACTGCGCCCCGGCGCCTGGCTCATCAACGCCAGTCGAGGGGCGGTGGTGGACAATGGCGCGTTACGAGCGCTCCTGCAGCAGCGCGATGACCTGCACGCGGTGCTGGACGTGTGGGAAGGCGAGCCCCAGGTCGACTTGCAGTTGGCAGACCTGTGTACCGTTGCCACCCCCCACATCGCCGGCTATAGCCTCGATGGCCGTCAGCGTGGCACCGCCCAGATCTACCGCGCGCTGTGTCAACATCTGGGCGTGAATGAGGTCATTCAGCTTGCCGACCTGTTACCGCGTCCACCCGTGGCGCAGATCGAATTGGATGCCGAGGTCGATCTGCAATGGGCACTGGCGATGCTGTGCCGCGCCGTCTACGATCCGCGCCGCGATGATGCCGATTTCCGCCGTAGCCTGAGCGAAGACGTGCAGCAGCAACGTGCCGCTTTCGACGCGTTGCGCAAACATTATCCGCCGCGCCGTGAGATCGAAGGACTGTCCGTGCGCATCCATGGGAGCTCGCCCGAGCTCGCGCGGCTGATTGACGCCCTGGGAGCCAAGAGGGTCTGACGCTCGGATGCAGCCCCAGGGCAGAGCAGCATGCATAAAAAACCCGGCGCGAGCGCCGGGTCAGGAATGGGGTGATCAGTTTTTCTGCGAGCGCTCGACCCGGCTTTCTTCCAGGGCCTTGCAGGCCTGCTGGATCATTTGCTCGGTGATCGGCACCTCCCGCCCTTGGGCGTCGATCAGGGCGCCGCTTGCCTGGGGCGACGGTGCGTGACGGGGCGTGTGGTGTTCGCGGTCATGGTGCAAGCTCATGCAGGGTCTCCTCTTCAAATGACGACTGGGGTCAACCTTGCGCCTGGCAGATCGTCGACGCGGGTGCGGCGCAACCTGGGGCAGGGCCTTAGTCCACCAGAGATGGCGAAAAAGTGCCAGAGCGCGGTTAGAACAATAGGCTATAGCAGCACCGGACAGTTCCGTTCTGCGGCATGAATGGTAGGCTGCACGTTCCGCCTTCGTGAGCAGATCCATGGCCTCTACAACTCCGCGCCCCAGCCGCGCTTTGCGCCTTGGCTGGCATTTTGTTCGTCCGTATTGGCGGCGCCTGGTGATGGCCTTGCTGGCACTGGTGGTGACCGCCGGCATTACCTTGTCCATGGGGCAGGGCATCCGCCTGCTGGTGGATCAGGGGTTCATGACCGGTTCTGTCCATCAGCTCAACCAGACACTTGGGCTCTTCCTGCTGCTGGTGTTGGCCCTGGCGGCAGGGACCTTCAGCCGGTTCTACCTCGTCTCCTGGATAGGTGAGCGGTGCGTGGCGGACATTCGTCGCGCTGTTTTCGACCATCTGCTCGAGCTTCACCCTGGTTTTTTCGAAGACAACCGCAGCTCGGAAATTCAGTCTCGGTTGACGGCCGACACCACGTTGCTGCAATCGGTTATTGGCTCTTCCCTCTCCATGTTCCTGCGTAATGCGCTCATGGTGGTGGGCGGTGTGGCCTTGCTGTTCATCACCAACCCCAAGCTGACCAGCATCGTGGTCGTGGCATTGCCGGTGGTGCTGGCCCCGATCCTGCTGTTCGGTCGCCGTGTGCGCAGCCTCTCACGCCAGAGCCAGGACCGGGTGGCAGACGTGGGTAGCTACGTGGCCGAGACCCTGGGCCAGATCAAGACCGTGCAGGCCTACACCCATCAAGCCCATGACCGGGCACTGTTCGCCGATACGGTGGAGTCGGCATTTACAGTGGCCCGCCAGCGCATCGCGCAGCGGGCCTGGCTGATCACCGTGGTGATCGTGCTGGTACTGGGCGCTATCGGCACCATGCTGTGGGTCGGCGGCATGGACGTCATCGCCGGGCGCATGTCGGGGGGTGAGTTGGCGGCGTTCGTGTTCTACAGCCTGGTGGTGGGCAGTGCGTTCGGCACACTCAGCGAAGTGATTGGCGAGCTCCAGCGCGCTGCTGGGGCAGCAGAGCGTATAGCCGAATTACTGGCAGCGCAAAGCCAGATTCTGGCCCCGTCCAGTGGGCGGCAGCTGGCGGGAGGCCGTGCACGGGGCTGCCTGGCGTTTCAGCACGTGGTGTTTGCCTATCCGTCGCGACCCGAGCACAAGGCTATCGATGACCTGAGCCTGGTCATCCAGGCAGGCCAGACGCTTGCATTGGTCGGCCCTTCCGGTGCAGGTAAATCCACCCTGTTCGACTTGCTTCTGCGCTTCTATGACCCCCAGCACGGGCAGATTCTGCTCGATGATCAACCCATCGACCAGCTCGACCCCGACCACCTTCGCCAGCAGTTTGCACTGGTCGCACAGCAACCGGCACTGTTTCGGGGGACAGTGGCGGACAACATTAGCTATGGACGCCCTGACGCTTGCCTGGCCGACATCGAAGCTGCAGCGCGCGCAGCCCATGCCGACTCGTTCATACGCCAGTTGCCAGAGGGCTACCAGACTCGCCTGGGGGAGGGCGGGGTGGGTTTATCGGGTGGGCAGCGCCAACGGTTGGCGATCGCCCGTGCGTTGCTGGTGGATGCGCCGATCCTGCTGCTTGACGAGGCGACCAGCGCGCTCGACGCTCACAGTGAGCACCTGATCCAGCAAGCTTTGCCGCGCCTGATGGCAGGGCGGACGACAGTGGTGATTGCGCACCGTCTGGCCACGGTACAGCACGCCGACCGCATTGCCGTGGTCGACCAGGGCAAAGTGGTGGCCATTGGTACCCACAGTGAGCTGATAGAAACCAGCCCTTTGTATGCACGGCTGGCGGCGCTGCAATTCACGTCAGCCTGAAGGGCTAGCCGACTGATGCAGGTTGCAGGTACGAGCCTGAACCGTGAGTAACAAAAAACCCGCACAAGGCGGGTTTTCAAAGGATTTGGTCGGAGAGACAGGATTCGAACCTGCGGCCTTCTCGTCCCGAACGAGACGCGCTACCTGGCTGCGCTACACTCCGATGAACAAAATCCTACTGCATCCGAAATTCGCCCGCAAGTCCTTGTAAAAGAACGAAGCTTTGGCCAGGTCGGATGGGCTATCAGAGTTCTTTGACGGTGCGAATCTGGTCTTTATTCAGACGCATGCGCTTGCCATCGAGCTGCTCGAACTCGTAGAAGCCGGAATCTTCATCATAGGACGGCTTGTCCACCGCCTGGATTTCGCGACCGTCGTTCAAGGTGATGACGGTTGGGGTCGAGCAGCCGGCCAGGGCAGCCAGGCCCAGGGCGAGCATGAAGGCGGGAAGGGTCCGTTTGATCATCGTGTTTCTCCAGTGCGATGGTGCAAGATGACTGTTAAGACGCGGGACGTTAGTGCAAGTTCCTTGCGCGTGCAGCATAACGGCATTCGCTTGACGCAATCCAGTGCAGGCAGCGCTCCCGCACGCCGGCGGGAGTGCCCTGTGATATAACTGCCGTCATTGCCATTACCAGTGACGGATACCTATGAAAGCCTCGGCAGACACCCCGTTCGTTCCCCTCAACATTGCAGTGCTCACGGTCAGCGACACGCGCACATTCGAAAACGATTCGTCGGGCCAGGTCTTCGTTGACCGGCTGACAGCGGCAGGCCACCGGCTCGCCCAGCGCGTGCTGCTCAAGGATGATCTCTACAAAATCCGCGCCCAGGTCGCGACCTGGATCGCCGACGACAGCGTGCAGGTGGTGCTCATCACCGGCGGTACCGGTTTTACCGGACGTGACAGTACGCCCGAGGCGGTCACTTGCCTGCTCGACAAGCAGGTCGACGGCTTTGGCGAGCTGTTCAGACAGATCTCCGTGGCGGATATCGGTACCTCGACTGTGCAATCGCGGGCACTGGCAGGGCTGGCCAACGGTACCCTGGTGTGTTGCCTGCCTGGCTCGACCAATGCGGTGCGCACCGGTTGGGACGGTATCCTTGCCGAACAGCTCGATGCACGGCACCGCCCCTGCAACTTCGTCGCCCATCTGAAGCAGGCGGCGGCCTGTGAAAGCCGTGGCTGAGGCCGTGCAGCCCAGGCCACTGATGCCGGTGGAGCAGGCCCTTGAGCAATTGCTGGCTTTGGCCGATGCCGCGCCGATTCGCGAGACCGAGCACGTGCCGCTAGCCGAGGCACACGGCCGTGTGCTGGCCACTGCCCTAGTGGCTTCGCTCGACCTGCCGCCCTGGCCCAATAGCGCAATGGACGGCTATGCGCTGCGCCGGTCCGACTGGCAGGGGGCGCCGCTGCCCGTCAGTCAGAGAATCTTCGCCGGGCACGCACCTGAGCCACTGCAGCCTGGCACTTGTGCGCGGATCTTCACGGGTGCACCGGTTCCCGAAGGCGCCGACTGCGTGGAAATGCAGGAAAACACCCAGGTTCATGCCAATGGCCATGTGGCGTTTTTGCACCCCCTCAAGGCGCTGCAGAACATTCGTCCTCAAGGTCAGGAAACCCGCAAAGGCGAGCAGGTGCTCGACGCCGGCACGCGTCTTGGGCCAATCGAGTTGGGCTTGGCCGCCACCCTGGGTTATGGACAGCTCGATGTGGTACGCAAGGTGCGGGTGGCGGTGCTGTCGACCGGGGATGAGCTGGTCGAGCCAGGGCTGCCGTTGGGGCCTGGGCAAATCTACAACAGCAACCGTCGCTTGCTGGTGAGTTGGTTGCAGCGCCTGGGATGCGACGTCACCGACGCCGGTATCCTGCCTGATGACCTGGCTCGGACCCGCGCGAGTCTGGCTCAGTTGCAAGGCGTGGACCTGATCCTCTCGACAGGGGGCGTATCGGTGGGCGAGGCCGATTATCTGGGCGCGGCCCTGCGCGAGGCCGGTGAGCTGGCTTTGTGGAAACTGGCGATCAAACCCGGCAAACCGTTGACCTTCGGTCACTTCCAGGGCGTGCCAGTGATCGGCCTGCCCGGTAATCCGGCCTCTACACTGGTCACGTTCGGCCTGCTGGCGCGCCCCTACTTGTTGCGCCGCCAGGGCGTGATCGATGTCACCCCCCTGCGCGTGTGCCTACCCGCCGGTTTCGATTGGCCCAAAGCCGGGTCACGGCGTGAGTACCTGCGGGCGCGCATCGAGCAGGGCAGGGTATGCCTGTACCCTAACCAGAGCTCCGGCGTGTTGCGCAGCGCGGTGTGGGCCGATGGGTTGGTCGAGGTGCAGGAGGGCACTACGCCCAGCAAGGGTGACCTTGTACCCTTCATCCCCTTCAGCGACATCCTCGGTTGACGCGCGCCAGTGGCGCAGGCTCGCTGCAGTGCGCGAGCCCTGCGCCGCAATATTTGAACGGCCGTGCAACAATTAGTAACGGCTGAGCGTCAAGATGCAAATGGTCAATTATGGAGACACCCACATGCAAGCGCGCAAGGCAATGCTGATTCTGCACGGCAAGCAAGCCATGAACGAAGACGTACGTACCGCCGTGCACGACCTGCGCGACACTGGCTGGGCATTGGACGTGCGTGTGACCTGGGAGGGCGGTGATGCCCAGCGCTTGGTCAAGGAGGCACTTGCCGCTGGATACAGCCACATCGTCGCCGGCGGTGGTGATGGCACCTTGCGGGACGTGGCCGAAGCCATGGGGCTCGCGGGCACCGAAGCCAGCCTCGTCTTGCTGCCGCTTGGAACCGCCAACGACTTCGCCAAGGCGGCCGGTATTGCGCTTGAGCCTGCCCAGGCGCTGGCGCTGCTCAATGAGCCGGCCCAGGAAGTCGATCTTGGGCAAGTGGGCGAGCAGCTGTTCCTGAACATGGCGACCGGCGGCTTTGGTAGCCAGGTCACAGCCAGCACATCCGAAGACCTGAAGAAGTTGATGGGTGCCGCCGCCTATGTGTTCACCGGCTTGTCACGCTTCAGCGAACTGGAGGCTGCCTCGGTCGAGTTGAAAGGCCCTGACTTCCATTGGCAAGGGGAGCTGCTGGCGCTGGGGATTGGCAACGGTCGCCAAGCCGGGGGAGGGCAGGAGCTTTGTCCGGATGCGGTGGTCAATGACGGGTTGCTGGATGTTGCGATCCTGCCCAAGCCGCAGGAAGTGGTCGGTGCATTACGCGATTTGCTGGCAGGCGATGGTCTGTTCATCCGGACGCGATTGCCGTGGGTGGAGATCAACAGTCAACAGGGCCTGGATATCAACCTCGACGGCGAACCGCTCAAGGCGGACAGCTTACGTTTCGAGGCGCGTCCCAAGGCCTTGCGCCTGCACCTGCCGCAAGGGTGCCCATTGCTCAGTCATCGAGGCTGATGATCTTCTCGCGCACGGCAAACAGTACCAGTCCGGCGACGTCGTGAATCTGCAAGCGTTTCATCACTTGCGAACGATGGGTTTCGACCGTCTTGATCGACAAGCCCAATCCATTGGCGATTTCGCGGGTAGACTTGCCGCGCACGATCAGGCGCAGAATCTCCAGCTGCCGGGCTGTCAGGTTGTGTCGCTCGCATGCCGGGCGTCTGGCTGGCCTGGTATGACGTAAAGCCTGATTGATGACGGTGTGGGCAATGGCTGGGCTCAGGTAGCGCTCCCCGTTGCGCACAGCGCGCAGCGCTTGCTCAAGCTCCGATGCGCTGGTGTCCTTGAGCAGATACCCATGGGCACCGCCCTCGAGGGCGCGCATGATCAGCTCAGGGTCGGTGTGCATGGAGAGGATCAGCACTTTGCAGGCGCTGCCGCTGGCATTGAGCTGGGTGAGGGCGTCCAGCCCGCTGGTTGATCGCATGGAGAGGTCCAGCAGGATGATGTCAGGCATCAAGGTTCGCGCCTGATCCAGCAACTGCCCGCCATCGTCGGCCTCGCCGATTACCTCGTACCCGGGTATGTCACTGACCAGGGCGCGGACGCCCGCTCTGATCAACGAATGGTCATCCACAAGCAACAATCTACAGTTCATGGGTATCCACTCGGTCCGCGCGTTGCCGGCTGCGGGGCGGCCAAGGGAAGACGGCCTCGATCCGGGTGCCCTGGCCAATATCGCTGGTGATCTGCAGGCTGCCGTTCAGGGCAGTGACCCGCTCCAGCATGCCAGCCAGCCCACGCTGACTGGCAAGGTGCGGGTGCCTGGCAGGCTTGAAGCCGCAGCCATCGTCCTCGATCGATAAAGCCAGGCCCAGCTCGGTACGCTGTAGGTGGATGACAAGGTTGCGCGCTCCGGCGTGACGCAACATATTGGTCACCGCCTCCTGGGTGATGCGAAACACTGCCATTGCGACATTTTCGCCAATGCCCCCAAGGCGTTGCTTGCAAGACAGGCTCCACTGCACGCCGCTGCCATCCAAAGTGCGCAGCAAGTGCGCGCGCAGGCTGGCCTCAAGGCCAAGGCTTGCCAACTGACGGGGGTTGAGCAGGGCAGAAACGTCGCGCACAGCGCTCAACGTATCGTCCAGCGTGGCATGCAAGGCATCGCAATGCCCCTGCACATCCCCGGGCATTCGTCGCTGCAGCCATTGCAACTGCAATTTCGCAGCGGTCAGCAGTTGGCCGATGTCGTCATGAAGCTCCCTGCTCAGGTGCTGGCGCTCCTCTTCTTGCACTTTTAGCAGGCGCTCGGCGAGTTCCGCAGGGCGCAAGCTGATCGAGCGCGCCTCCCTACGCAGTTGCACGGCAGCGACCAAGGCAGCGGTCAGTTGCAGCAACACCAGGCCGATGGGCACAGGTCGCTCGGCCAGGTGTAACGCCAGGCAGGCGAGGCAGGAGACCACGCTGATGCCTGCCGTGGCCCAGCACAGACTGGTGTACGGGGCGCTGCAACGAAAAGAGGTCATCAAGCGTGGGAACATAGGTAGGGGAGCCACTGAAGTATTGCTGATGGAGGCCTTGCACATTACTGCTCAGAGGCTTTTGCGCCGTACTTTCGATGTTTTTTCGACCACGTGTTCATTCAACCTTGCGTCAAGTTGAAGCGTTTCGGTGGGGCATACTACCACCTCGAATTCCTGCGGTCGCCGCCGAATACGACTTCCTCAAGGCAAAGCTTATTGTGGTGAACTAGTACGGGCACCGACGGACTTGCTTGGTTGAGGCTATTTCCTACAACTTTGTAAATCGAAGCTACAACTTTCAGTTTCATCAAAGTTGCACTTCTGGCATGCAACTGCGCGATGGCAATTTGCCCTACGGCTTGTCGCTGAGATCGGGCTGCTGACAGTCAAGCGCTGCGCCTTCATCTGTGACGCAGGCTAATGCCAGAGAAGGTCGAGCCGCATTGGCCAGTTCGCCGAGCAACACAAATTGCTCTCCAGCGTCCAGGTCCAGCCGCCCCGTGTGCGTGTCCAGCAGCTCGAGCTGCCAGGCCAGGAGCCTCAGGCACGCAGCCGTAATGCGCAGCGTTGCGCGATGCAGGCACGCGCCTTGGCAACAGGGGGCCAGTATCTGCTGAACGGAGGTCGTGAAGTGGGCTACTTCAAGCAGCCCCAAACGCTGTGCGTCGTGTGCCAAGTCGCTTAACGCGGCGTCCAGGCACCTGCAGGCATCAGGGTCATTTTCGATGAGCTCAAGATGCTGCAAGCAGTCCTCTGCTCTGTTGAGGCGCTTCTGGGCCCTCTCGCGAAAACCCCTAAGCGCCTCGCAGAAGGGTAAGGCACTGTCCATCATGGTGTCTCCATGGGCAGGACAGGCGGTAGAGACGGGCACGCCGTTACGATAGCTAGCAAAGCCTGACTCCATTCATGCAGTGAGAATGGCGTCACATTAATGGCTAAAGGATAGAGCGAACATCAGGTTGTACCTGATTGCCACTAGGGGTTTCCCTGATAGGCAAGAAAAAAACGGAACTTTTCAGCGTGTGCGAGTGGAATTAGGAAACCAGTTAAGCATGCTGTTAAAGTGATATCAAATTAGGCAAGGGTGTGGCGTTTCTTGGGGTCAAGATGCTACTCCGGCTGCCGATATACACACAATCGCGCACATTTTCGACATGAGCCTGGGGGCTTACCAATGGCTGGCATTCTCGACACAGTAGACCAACGCACACAACTGGTAGGGGAGAACCGGCTGGAAATCCTGATGTTCCGGCTGGCTGGGCGTCAGCTTTTCGCGATCAACGTCTTCAAGGTGCAGGAGGTGTTACAACTGCCCAAGCTGACACTGATGCCGCAACGTCACGCGTTCGTCTGCGGTGTGGTGAACCTGCGAGGCCAGACACTCCCGGTAATCGACCTGTCCCAGGCGATCGGCATGCGCCCCATTCAGCCAGGCCCCGACAGCACCATCATCGTCACCGAATACAACCGCTCGGTGCAGGCGTTTCTGGTGGGCGGGGTCGACCGCATCGTCAACCTCAATTGGGAATCCATCATGCCGCCACCGACCAGTGCCGGCCGTCAGCATTACCTGACTGCCATCACCAAGGTGGACGACAAGCTGGTGGAGGTGATCGATGTGGAAAAGGTGCTTGCCGAAATCGTGCCTTACAACGCCCGCGTTTCGGGTGAGAAATTGGCCGATCCGGTACTGGCGAGGGCGCGTGGTCGCGAGGTGCTGCTGGTGGACGATTCCAGTGTGGCCCTGGCCCAGTTGCGCGACACGCTCTCGCAGTTGGGGATGAAACTGCACGTTGCCAGCGACGGCCTCAAAGCCTTGCGCATGCTCAAGGCGTGGGCCGATGCCGGGGAGGACATGTGCGAAAAGCTATTGATGATCTTCACGGATGCCGAAATGCCGGAAATGGACGGTTATCGCCTGACGACCGAAATCCGCGAGGATGCGCGCCTGCGCAAACTGTACGTGGTGCTGCATACGTCGCTGTCCGGCAGCTTCAACGAATCCATGGTCAAGAAAGTGGGTTGCGACAATTTCCTGTCCAAGTTCCAGCCTGATCGGCTGGTCGATGTGGTCAAGCAGCGCCTGTTGCTGGACACCACCAACGCGTGATTGCGCGCCCTGCTGGGTATAAGCTGGCGGTTTGGCGATTTATGAGGCAGCAGGGATGTTTCTCAGTGAGCTCTACCGGTATCCGGTCAAGTCGGGGCGGGCGCAAGGCCTGCAGGTCTCTCCCGTTGGTGTGCTTGGGCTTGAAGGAGACCGCCGTTGGATGCTGGTCGAGGAACAGAACGGGCGCTTTCTGACCCAGCGCGTCTGGCCCCAGCTCGGGCAGCTCGAGGCAGTCGAGACAGGCGGAGTACTGTTGCTGCGGGCGCCTGGGCAAGTGCCGCTGAAGGTGGTGTCCCCGGCCGACGATGCCCCGCTGCGAGGGGTGACCTTATGGCGCGACACCTTTCGTGTGCCGGATGCCGGTGATGAGGCCGCCGCTTGGCTCAGTGGCTGGCTAGGCAAAGCGGTGAGGTTGGTGTATTGCCCGCAGCAGCGGGCCAGGTACCTGCCCAATGGCTATGGCACCGACCGGGACCGTGCCGCCTTTCCCGACGGTTTCCCGTTGCTGCTCATTGGCCAGGCGTCGCTCGATGAGCTCGATCGCCGTGTCGGCCGGCCCATGGACATGCTGCGGTTCAGGCCAAACCTGGTGGTGCAGGGGGCCGAGGCTTTCGCAGAGGATGGCTGGAAGCGCATTCGCATCGGTACGGTGGAGTTCCGTGTTTTGAAGCCAAGCGTGCGCTGCATTTTCACCACCATCGACCCTGCCACGGGGCAGCGCAGCCCTGACCGCGAGCCCATGACCACGCTTCGGACGTTCCGGGAAAAGGAAGGGGACATATTGTTTGGGCAAAACCTGGCCGCCGATGGCGACGGGCACCTGGAGGTTGGCATGAAGGTCCAGGTGCTCTGAGTTGTCGGGTAGCCGGACGCCGGTGTGGTCGGCGCCCTGGCTTGATCAGCCGCTAATGGCCTCCTTACATGTCGTCGAAGTAGCGCTCGTGCCAGTCCACCAGGGGTTGTGGCATGTTGAGCTTTTGTCCGTAAATCACCGAATAGGACAGCACGTTCTGAACGTACTGACGGGTTTCATCGAATGGAATGGACTCGACCCACACGTCGAAGCTCAGGTGTTTGGCGCCTTTGAGCCATTGCCGTACGCGGCCTGGGCCTGCGTTGTAAGCGGCTGAGGCCAGTACTCGGTTGCCGTTGAACTGGCTGTGCACCTGGCTGAGGTAGGCAGCCCCCAGCTGGATGTTCTTGTCCGGGTTCAGGACCTGTGCGGGCGAAGCCAGTGGGATGCTGAACTTGCGCGCGGTTTCCTTGGCTGTAGCAGGCATCAACTGCATGAGCCCGCTGGCGCCCACTGGGGAACGGGCATCCTCCATGAAGGCGCTTTCCTGACGGGTGATTGCGAATACCCAGCTCGAGTGCAGGCCGCGCACCTTGGCTTCGCGTACCAGGGTGTCGCGGTGCGCCATGGGGAAGCGTACGTCCAGGTCATCCCAGTATTTGGCCTGGCTGATGGTGCGGATGGCCGGGAAATACCAGCGCAACTCGTAACCCAGGCGCGCCTGGGCGACCATTTCGTCCCGGGTGAAGTGACGGCTCACGTGATACCACTCGCGGCGACCTTCGACGATCTGACCGCGGGCATGGAATTCGAGGGCGCGTTGGATGCCAGGTGTATTGCGCACCTTCTTGACCAGCTGTGGGCTGAGCACCAGGGGCTTGTTGTTCAGTTGGTAGGGGGCTTGCGCACGGTCTGCAGCCAGGAAGCCATAGAAATCGCGCTCGCGGGCAACGGCCTTGTACAACTGCGGGACTTGCGGGTTCTTCGGCTGCGCCAGCTCCAGGCTCCGCGCCTGCCAGTACTTCCAGCGGCTGCTCTGGGCCAGGTCGCCGCTCAGGCGCTTGGTGAGGGCATAGGCATCTTCCCACCGGCCCAGGCGCAGCAACAGGCGCAAGCGCCATTCACTGACGGTATCGTCCCGCAGTTCGGGGTCGTAGCGGGTCATGAGGTCAAGCGCGCGCGGGTCATAGCGCCGGGCCAGGGTCAGGCCGATCTCGCGGGCAATGGCCACTTTTTCATCGCGGGAAAAGTGCATGCGCTGGGCATAGTCGTCAAGCAGCCCCATGGCGCGCTCCGGGTCCTGCCGTGCAAGGCGGCGCAGCCCGAGACTGACGACGTCCGAGGTCGCTTCGTCGGCCTGGGTGAAGCGTGATGGCTGGTTGAGCAATTCGGGTTTCTGCGCCACATCGATCAGCAGACGGCCTTGTGGCGCCAGCGTGGTCAGGGTCTTGACCAGGTTCTCGGCCAGGCCGTAGTTGCGTGCCTGGGCTGCAAGCTTGGCCCGCTCCCAGCGCTTGGCCTCCGTGAGCTGCCCCTCGGCAGCCCACATGGCGAACAACGGGTCGCAGGCAGCAGGCTGGGACTTGCCCACCGACCACAGCTTGTTTGCCGTGGCAAAGCCTTCGGTGCGCATCCCGTGGCTGAGCTGGTACTGGCCGTTCAGGCAATCGAGCTCGGTGAAGTTGAGCTTGGGATCGTAGTACTTGGCGAAGGTCTGCCACTCACCGCGTTCGGCCAGCCAGCGCAACCAGCGCAGTTTCATCCAGTTGGCCTGGGGCAGGTCGCCGTGCTTGGCCAGGAAACCCTCGATCTCCTGGTTGCTGGCAGATTTCAGGCGCGCGGTCAGTTCGTCATAGGCCAGATACGGTGTCAGCGGATAATCGTCGAGCGCCTGGGCATAGCGCAGGTACGGGCCCTTGTCGCCCTTGGCCAGCGCACGCTTGGCTTCATCATAGTATTGGCGTTGCACGGTAATGTCGGTGGCCTGGGCCGCGCCGGTGGCAGCGGTGAGCAACAGGCATGTAGCAATTTGTAACAGGCGGCTGCGCATGATACGTCCGGGCAGTTGAACCATGGGAAAGTGGCGGCGGGGCCAGCACTGTTGAAAACGATGGCCCTAGCTTAGCCGTTTGCGGATGACAGGTGAAAGCACTGTGCTTGTATCGGGATATTAAGTTCGACCGGGTGTCGCCGTGCGCGACGGGTGCAGGCCGTGCGGATGTCGGCGCAGGGCTAACTCAGGTAGAATGCGCGCCCGATTTATGGAGACGAACATGACCCTGCTCAAATTCAGCGATGTGTCCCTCGCATTCGGCGCCATGCCGCTGCTGGACAAGGTGTCCTGGCAGATCGCTCGTGGCGAGCGGGTGTGCATCATCGGCCGCAACGGCACCGGCAAGTCGAGCATGCTGCGCCTGGTCAAGGGCGAGCAGAAAGGCGATGACGGTGACATCTGGCGCGCCCCTGGGCTGAAAATCGGCGAGTTGCCCCAGGAATTGCCGCTGGCCGACGAGCGCACGGTGTTCGACGTCGTGGCGGCAGGGCTGGATGGCGTCGGCGAGCTGCTGGCACAGTTTCATCACCTGAGCCAGAACATCCAGGGCGATGAAGACCTGGAAAAACTGATGCACGTGCAGCACGAGCTGGAGGCCCGCGATGGCTGGCGCCTGCAGCAAGTGGTTGAAAGCACCCTGAGCCGTCTGCAGTTGCCGGCAGACAAGACCCTGGCGGAGTTGTCCGGCGGCTGGCGTCGTCGTGTACTGCTGGCCCAGGCGCTGGTGTCCGAGCCCGACTTGTTGCTGCTCGACGAGCCGACCAACCACCTGGATATCGGTGCCATCGCCTGGCTCGAGGAAGCACTGCGCGGGTTCAACGGCGCCGTGTTGTTCATCACCCACGACCGATCCTTCCTGCAGAACCTGGCCACCCGCATCCTCGAGTTGGACCGCGGCGGCCTGATCGACTGGAATGGCGACTATGCCAGCTTCCTGGTGCACAAGGAGGCCGCGCTGGCCGCCGAGGAAACCGCCAACGCGCTGTTCGACAAGCGCCTGGCCCAGGAAGAGGTGTGGATTCGCCAGGGCATCAAGGCCCGTCGCACCCGTAACGAAGGCCGCGTGCGGGCGCTCAAGGCGCTGCGCGTGGAGCGCGGTGAGCGCCGTGAGCGGCAGGGCAAGGCCAACATTCAGATCGAGGCGGCCGACAAGTCGGGCAAGCAGGTCATGGTGCTCGAGCACGTCAGCTTCTCGCACCCGGACGGGCCGATGCTGGTGAAGGATTTTTCCATGGTGCTGCAGCGCCAGGACCGGATCGGCCTGCTGGGCGCCAACGGCACCGGCAAGACCACCTTACTCAAGCTGATGCTGGGTGATCTGGAGCCCACTTCGGGCAAGATCGAGCGCGGCACCAAGCTTGAGGTCGCCTATTTCGACCAGATGCGCCATCAGTTGGACCTGGAAAAGACCGTCATCGACAACCTCGCCGAGGGCCGAGACTTCATCGAGATCGAAGGGCAGAACCGGCATGTGCTGAGCTACCTGGGCGACTTCCTGTTCAGTCCGCAGCGGGCCCGCACCCCGGTCAAGGCATTGTCCGGCGGCGAACGTGCGCGCCTGCTGCTGGCCAAGCTGTTCAGCAAGCCGGCCAACCTGCTGGTGCTCGACGAACCCACCAACGACCTGGACGTGGAAACCCTCGAGCTGCTCGAAGAGGTGCTCTCCAACTACAAGGGTACCGTGCTGATGGTCAGCCACGACCGGGCGTTTCTCGACAACGTCGTGACCAGCACCCTGGTGTTCGAGGGCGATGGCTTGGTTCGCGAGTACGTGGGCGGTTACGAAGACTGGATTCGTCAGGGCGGTTCGCCAAAGCTGCTCGGCGTTACGGAGAGTAAAGGCGGCAAGTCGGCGCTCAACAGTGCGGTGGTGGAGAAGGTCGAGGCCAAGCCGCAAGCCGTCGCTGCGCCAGTGGCCGAGGAATCGAAGAAAAAGCTCAGCTACAAGCTTCAGCGTGAGCTGGAGATGCTGCCGGGGCAGATCGACGCGCTGGAACAGCGCATGGCCCAGGCTCAGGAAGAGGTGAGCGCGGTTGGTTTCTACCAGCGTCCGATCGCAGAGACGTCAGCGGTGCTGGCGAACATCGAGAAGCTGCAAGGTGAGCTCGATGCCCTGGTGGAGCGCTGGGCCGAGCTGGAAGGCTAAACAGGCAGGGCGTTGATCGCCTGCGCGTAGCGGGCGAGCCCGCTGCCAGGTGCCAGAGGGAGGATGCAACCCCAAGGCACCTGGCGTGGCCGCTTAACCCCTGGCGGTAGACAGGCTCAGTCCTTTTTCTGCAGTCGCACTGCCAGCACATCGCAGGGTGCGCCGTGCAGCACGTCGTTGGCTGTGGAGCCCAGCAGCAGCGCCAGGCCGTGGCGACCGTGGCTGCCCACGACGATCAGGTCGCAGTGCTGTTCTTTGGCCAATTGATGGATTTCCTGGCGGGGCTGGCCGTAGGTCAAGTGCGAGTCGCCGCGCTGGATGCCCGGATACTTGCTGAACAGGCGATCCATGCGTTCCTTGGCCTGATCGAACTGCTGCTGTTGCAGTTGCGACAAGTCCATCGGCACGTCGCCGCCAAACGCCATGGCCATGGGTTCGACGATGTGCACCAGTGACACCTTGGCGTTGGTAGGCTGGGCCAGCGCCATGGCGCGCTTGATCACAGGGTCGCATTCTTCCGTCAGGTCGACGGCGACCAGCAGATGTTGGTAGGTCATGAGCTGTACTCCAGGCAATCGCTATAGAAGAAGTATGGTCGCTTTCGGGCGGGTCATGCGTGAAAAATGGCTAACCAGCTCATTTGCAACGGTTTATGGGAGCTACTGATATGACGGTATTGCTGGTGGTGTCAATCCTTGCGCTGATTCTCAGCCCGCTTTCCTGGCTGCGCAACTCGCGCAATCAGAGTGAGCAGATGCGCCTGCGCCTGGAGGCGCGGCGCATGGGCCTGGCCATGCAGCTGGCGCCTCAGCAGTGGCCGCACTGGCTGGAAAAACAGCCGCCGAGCCCTTGCCCGCAATATCACCGGGCACGCAAGCGGGGGCATGTCGACAGCTTCAGCTTCTGGCAGATCAGCCCTGGCGTATGGTGGAACCAGTGGCGCGAGCCGTGCGAAGACCCGCGCTTCTTGCAAGCCCTGGCCCGTCTGCCAGCAAGCGCCTACAAGGTCGAGGCCGATGCGCGGATGATAGCGCTCTACTGGACGGAGCGGGGGGACACGGCTGTATTGCAGGATGTTGCCTACGTGCTGGAGACACTGGCCTGAC
Organism: Pseudomonas fulva NBRC 16637 = DSM 17717; assembly: GCF_000730565.1. Lineage (GTDB taxonomy): Bacteria > Pseudomonadota > Gammaproteobacteria > Pseudomonadales > Pseudomonadaceae > Aquipseudomonas > Aquipseudomonas fulva. Next base: position 17,255 of record NZ_BBIQ01000013.1, read on the forward strand.
TCCAAGGGTGCTCGGCGGGCTGTCCATGGCCCCTGACACGCAGCGCAACGAGAAAGCGGCGATTCGGCGGTTCCTGACAGGAACCGGTCAATCGCCGCTTTCTCGTTCTACCACGCCAAAAGGCTGGGCAGGCCGTTGAATTCACTCCGTCAAGTAACGCCTGGCGCTTGTGCCTGGATCAGCCAGACTGCAAGGGGTGCCGAGGCTGGCAAGGTGTGAGGATTGCCAGCATGAATGGCCAGCGATCAGCGGCATGATCGGTCGTACCCGGCTTGTGGAAAGTGACCGCAAAGTCGGCTTTTCTCCCCGTGGGTGCAGCATTTGACAATGCAGATCTTTTCGGAGAATGTGTGCACACCCAAATCAAACGGGCGTATGAATTGAGCGTTTGCATTGCACGCCACTCATTCATGCGTACGACTCGCGCGCTGACGGGTGTGCCTGGAGCAGGTGGCCATGACGGCTGCGGTGCTGCAGTGATCGGCGTGTACAGTTCAGCTTCCATATCTTGGAGATCAGTTGATGATTTACGAAGGTAAAGCCATCACGGTTAAGGCTCTTGAAAGTGGCATCGTCGAGCTCAAGTTCGACCTCAAGGGTGAGTCCGTCAATAAGTTCAACCGCCTGACCCTGAGCGAGCTGCGCCAGGCTGTAGACGCCATCCAGACCGATGCTTCGGTCAAGGGTGTCATCGTTAGCAGCGGCAAGGACGTGTTCATCGTCGGTGCCGACATCACCGAGTTCGTCGACAACTTCAAGTTGCCCGAGGCCGAATTGGTCGCCGGCAGCCTGGAAGCCAACCATATCTTCAACGCCTTCGAAGACCTCCAGGTGCCTACGGTTGCAGCCATCAACGGTATCGCCCTGGGCGGTGGTCTGGAGATGTGCCTGGCAGCGGACTACCGCATCATGGCCACCACCGCGCGCATCGGCCTGCCCGAAGTGAAGCTGGGCATCTATCCAGGCTTTGGTGGCACAGTGCGTCTGCCGCGCCTGATCGGCTCGGACAACGCCGTCGAGTGGATTGCCGCGGGCAAGGAAAACAGTGCCGAAGACGCCCTGAAAGTCGGTGCCGTCGATGCCGTGGTAGTGTCTGAGTTGCTCATGGCCGGTGCCCTGGACCTGATCAAGCGCGCCATCAGTGGCGAGCTGGACTACAAGGCCAAGCGCCAGCCCAAGCTCGAGAAGCTCAAGCTCAATGCCATCGAGCAGATGATGGCCTTCGAAACCGCCAAAGGTTTCGTCGCTGGGCAGGCCGGCCCTAATTACCCAGCGCCTGTCGAGGCGATCAAGTCCATCCAGAAAGCGGCCAACTTCGGTCGCGACAAGGCACTTGAAATCGAAGCGGCAGGCTTTGCCAAGCTGGCCAAGACGTCGGTTGCACAGAGCCTCATCGGCTTGTTCCTGAACGATCAGGAACTCAAGCGCAAGGCCAAGGCCCACGACGAGATTGCCCGTGACGTCAAGCAGGCGGCCGTGCTGGGCGCCGGTATCATGGGCGGCGGCATCGCCTATCAGTCGGCGGTCAAGAGCACGCCGATTCTGATGAAGGATATTCGCGAAGAGGCCATCGAGCTTGGGTTGAACGAAGCGTCCAAGCTGCTGGGCAATCGGGTCGAGAAAGGTCGCCTGACGCCGGCCAAGATGGCCGAGGCGCTCAACGCGATTCGTCCGACCCTGTCGTACGGCGATTTCGCCCACGTGGACATCGTGGTCGAGGCGGTGGTTGAAAACCCCAAGGTCAAGCAGGCCGTGCTTGCCGAGGTGGAAGGGCAGGTGAGGGAGGATGCGATTCTGGCATCCAATACCTCGACCATTTCCATCAATCTGCTGGCACAAGCGCTGAAGCGCCCGGAAAACTTCGTGGGCATGCACTTCTTCAACCCGGTGCACATGATGCCGCTGGTGGAAGTGATCCGTGGCGAAAAATCCAGCGAAGTGGCAGTTGCTACCACCGTCGCTTACGCCAAGAAGATGGGCAAGAACCCAATCGTGGTCAACGACTGCCCAGGGTTCTTGGTCAACCGTGTCCTGTTCCCGTACTTCGGCGGCTTCGCCAGGCTGGTTAGCGCGGGGGTGGACTTCGTGCGCATCGACAAGGTCATGGAAAAATTCGGCTGGCCCATGGGCCCGGCGTACTTGATGGACGTGGTGGGCATCGACACCGGGCATCATGGCCGTGACGTCATGGCCGAGGGCTTCCCCGATCGCATGAAGGACGAGCGCCGCTCGGCCATCGACGCCTTGTACGATGCCAACCGCCTGGGCCAGAAGAACGGCAAGGGCTTCTACGCCTATGAAACCGACAAGCGTGGCAAGCCGAAGAAAGTCGCCGATGCCGGCGTGCTTGAGGTACTCAAGCCCATCGTGTACGAGCAGCGTGAAGTCAGTGACGAGGACATCGTCAACTGGATGATGATCCCGCTGTGCCTGGAAACCGTTCGCTGCCTTGAAGATGGCATCGTCGAGACGGCCGCCGAGGCGGACATGGGCCTGGTCTACGGCATTGGCTTCCCACCCTTCCGTGGCGGCGCGCTGCGCTACATCGATACCTTGGGTGTAGCCGAATTCGTCGCCCTGGCCGATCGCTATGCCGACCTGGGGCCGCTGTACCACCCGACCGCCAAGCTGCGTGAGATGGCCAAGACGGGCCAGCGCTTCTTCAACTGAGCGGTCAACGAGCTAGAGCGAGAGATTTGATATGAGCCTTAATCCAAGAGACGTGGTGATCGTCGACTTCGGTCGCACGCCAATGGGCCGCTCCAAGGGTGGCATGCACCGCAATACCCGTGCCGAAGACATGTCGGCGCACCTGATCAGCAAGTTGCTTGAGCGCAACGACAAGGTCGATCCCAAGGAAGTCGAGGATGTGATCTGGGGCTGTGTGAACCAGACCCTGGAGCAGGGCTGGAACATCGCCCGCATGGCCTCGTTGATGACCCAGATCCCGCACACCTCTGCGGCGCAGACCGTCAGCCGGCTGTGCGGCTCGTCGATGAGCGCACTGCACACCGCCGCCCAGGCGATCATGACTGGCAATGGCGACGTGTTCGTGATTGGCGGCGTCGAGCACATGGGGCACGTGAGCATGATGCATGGCGTAGACCCCAACCCACACCTGGCGCTGCATGCGGCCAAGGCCTCGGGCATGATGGGCCTGACGGCCGAGATGCTGGGCAAGATGCACGGCATCACGCGTGAACAGCAGGATCAGTTCGGCGTGCGCTCGCACCAGCTGGCGCACAAGGCCACCATCGAGGGCAAGTTCAAGGACGAGATCATCCCCATGCAGGGGTATGACGAGAACGGTTTCCTGAAAGTGTTCGACTTCGACGAAACCATTCGTCCGGAAACCACCCTCGAGGGCCTGGCGTCGCTCAAGCCGGCCTTCAACCCCAAAGGCGGAACCGTGACCGCAGGTACTTCTTCCCAGATCACCGACGGTGCCTCGTGCATGATCGTGATGTCAGGCCAGCGTGCGATGGACCTGGGTATCGAGCCTCTGGCGGTCATTCGGGCCATGGCAGTGGCGGGCGTCGACCCCGCGATCATGGGCTACGGCCCAGTACCGGCCACCCAGAAAGCCCTCAAGCGCGCGGGCTTGAGCATGGCCGACATCGACTTCATCGAACTCAACGAGGCGTTCGCCGCACAGGCGCTGCCTGTGTTGAAAGACTTGAAAGTGCTCGACAAGATGAATGAGAAGGTTAACCTGCACGGCGGCGCGATCGCCTTGGGTCACCCGTTTGGTTGCTCCGGGGCGCGTATTTCCGGCACCCTGCTCAACGTCATGAAGCAAAATGGCGGCACGCTGGGGGTTGCGACCATGTGCGTCGGCCTTGGCCAAGGTATCACCACTGTCTTTGAACGCGTCTAAGGCGCAGGAGAAGGACAGCAACCGGGGCCTCGTGCCCCGGTTTTGTTTTTTGGGTTTCGATGGCATCAGGAGGAAGACGACATGCAGATCCAGCCAGGTGTGTACCGGCATTACAAGGGCCCGGAGTACCGCGTGTTCAGTGTTGCGCGGCACTCCGAGAGCGAGGAGTGGATGGTGTTCTACCAATGCCTGTATGGTGATTACAGCTTCTGGGTGCGCCCGCTGTCGATGTTCCGCGAGTCGGTGGAAGTCGATGGCGAACAGGTGCCCCGCTTTGCGTTGATCAAGGCCGAAGAAGGGCTTTGCGGGATGTCGGACAAGTCGCAGGCGTGATGTTCTGAACTTGACCTCGCAGTTTTGCCACTATATATAGCGGTGCCGCGTCTGGTACCTGACGTGTTTTCAATCTTCAGATTCAGGAATACTCCGATCCATGGGCAAATCGCTGGTCATTGTGGAATCCCCGGCCAAGGCCAAGACCATCAACAAGTACCTGGGCAACCAGTACGTGGTGAAGTCGAGTATCGGCCATATCCGAGACCTTCCCACCAGCGGTTCGGCTAGCGCGAGCAAAGAGCCGGCCGCCAAGCGTGGCAAGGCGGCGGGTGAGGCACCGGCCCTTTCGCCCAAAGAAAAGGCGCGTCGCCAGCTGGTTGCACGCATGGGCGTCGACCCGGACCAGGGCTGGAAAGCCAAGTACGAGATCCTTCCCGGCAAGGAAAAGGTGATCGACGAGCTGCGCCGCCTGGCCAAGGACGCCGACACCATCTACCTCGCGACCGACTTGGACCGCGAAGGGGAGGCGATCGCCTGGCACCTGCGTGAGGCCATCGGTGGCGACGACACCCGCTATAAGCGCGTGGTGTTCAACGAAATCACCAAGAAAGCCATTCAGGAAGCGTTTTCGCAGCCCGGTGAGCTCGACATCGATCGGGTCAACGCGCAGCAGGCGCGCCGTTTTCTCGATCGCGTAGTGGGGTACATGGTGTCCCCGTTGCTGTGGTCCAAGATTGCCCGTGGCCTGTCGGCCGGGCGTGTGCAATCGGTAGCGGTCAAGCTGGTGGTCGAACGCGAACGCGAGATTCGTGCCTTCATTCCTCAGGAATACTGGGAAATCCATGCCGATCTCGGCACTGCCAAGAACGCCAAGGTTCGCTTCGAAGTCGCCCGTGAAAATGGCGAGGCCTTCAAGCCGCTGAACGAAACCCAGGCCATGGCCGCGCTGGAAAAGCTCAAGGCATCGAGCTATAGCGTCGTCAAGCGTGAAGACCGCCCGACCAGCAGCAAGCCTTCAGCGCCCTTCATCACCTCGACCCTGCAACAGGCGGCGAGCAATCGCCTGGGGTTCGGCGTGAAGAAAACCATGATGATGGCCCAGCGTCTGTACGAAGCGGGTTACATCACCTACATGCGTACCGATTCGACCAACCTGTCGAGCGATGCGCTGGAAATGGCCCGTAGCTACATCGAGCGGGAATTCGGCAAGCAGTACCTGCCCGAAACCCCGCAGGTCTACGGCAGCAAAGAGGGGGCTCAGGAGGCGCACGAAGCCATCCGGCCTTCGGACGTGAGCACCCACCCGACCAAGCTCAGCGGTATGGAGCGCGATGCCGAGCGGCTGTACGAGCTGATCTGGCGTCAGTTCCTGGCCTGCCAGATGCCGCCGGCCCAGTACCTGTCCACCAGCGTGACCGTGGCAGCAGGCAGCTTCGAGCTGCGTGCCAAGGGCCGTATCCTGAAGTTCGATGGCTACACCCGCGTGTTGCCGCAGCAGAGCAAGCCTGGTGAAGACGACGTGCTGCCCGAAATGGTCCAGGGTGAAGCGCTCAAGCTGATGCAGCTTGATCCTACCCAGCACTTCACCAAACCGCCTGCACGGTTCACCGAGGCCAGCCTGGTCAAGGAAATGGAAAAACGCGGTATCGGCCGTCCATCCACCTATGCGGCGATCATCTCGACCATCCAGGACCGTGGCTACGTGACGTTGCACAACCGTCGCTTCTACTCGGAAAAGATGGGCGATATCGTGACCGAGCGGCTTTCCGAGAGTTTCTCCAATTTGATGGATTACGGTTTCACCGCCGGCATGGAGGAGAACCTCGACGACGTCGCCCACGGCGAACGCGACTGGAAGAACGTGCTGGACGAGTTCTACGGCGACTTCAGCAAAAAGTTGCAGACGGCCGAATCCAGCGAAGGCGGCATGCGCGCCAACCAGCCGACGATGACCAACATTCCTTGCAAGGAGTGTGGCCGGCCGATGATGATCCGTACAGCGTCCACGGGCGTGTTCCTGGGCTGCTCTGGTTACAGCCTGCCACCCAAGGAGCGCTGCAAGTCCACGGTCAACCTCGTGCCTGGTGACGAAATTGCTGCAGACGACGAGGGTGAATCGGAGTCGCGCGTCTTGCTTGGCAAGCACCGCTGCCCGGTCTGTGCGACGGCGATGGACGCCTACCTGCTCGATGAAAAGCACAAGCTGCACATCTGTGGGAATAACCCCGATTGCCCGGGTTACGAGATCGAAGAGGGCAGCTATCGCATCAAAGGCTACGAAGGCCCAAGCCTTGAGTGCGACAAGTGCGGCAGCGAAATGCAGCTCAAGACCGGGCGCTTCGGCAAGTTCTTCGGGTGCACCAACCCTGCGTGCAAGAACACGCGCAAGCTGCTCAAAAGCGGTGAAGCGGCGCCGCCGAAGATGGACAAGGTCGACATGCCTGAGCTCAAGTGCGAGAAGGTGGACGACACCTATGTGCTGCGCGATGGTGCTTCGGGGCTGTTCCTGGCTGCCAGCCAGTTCCCGAAGAACCGCGAAACGCGTGCGCCCCTGGTGTGCGAGATTGTTCCGCACAAGCATGAGATCGATCCCAAGTACCATTTCCTGTGCGAAGCGCCCCAGAAGGATCCGGACGGTCGTCCTACCGTGATCCGCTACAGCCGCAAGACCAAGGAGCAATACGTCCAGTCCGAAGTGGACGGCAAGCCTACTGGTTGGAAGGCGTTCTACGATGGCAAGACCTGGAAAGTCGAAGACAAGCGCTGAGGACTAGCGTTCAAGGATGGGGCCGCGCGGCGGCTTTTCGTGAGCTGATGCCACGAAAGGCCGCAGCACGGCCCCTTTCATTTATGATGCAGCAATCCGCTTAGCCACCTGATGGGAGGGCGACACATGGCCCAGGAGCTCTATACCCGTACCAATCAAAAACTGTTCTTTGCCGGGCTGGCACTGGAATCGATGGCCAAGGCTGAACAGAGTCAGGCCATGAACGCCCAGGGGCTGGTGCAGGCTGAGCGGGAGTCGGCATTGTTTCATCTGCACGGTGCATTGCTTGGCCTGTGTCACGAAATCAGTGGGTACTATCGCTTGCCTGCGCTGGCAACCGTCGAGCAGGCCCTGGCCCATGACGCCTTCAACGGCATCGCCATACCAGAAGTTGCCGAGCTTCTGGAGCTTGCCCGGCAACGGGAGACCTGGCTGGCGCAGATGCTGGCTGCGTATGCTGACTTGTTCCGAGCGCCCGTGATGCGCAAACCACCCAAGACTGACGTCACCCAGCCGCTGATCCAGGCCGTCAGCCTCGATGAGCAGGTGCCTGCGCCGCTGTCCCGTGCCGAGCTTGAAGCGTGGCGCAGCAACCTCAAGGCGCTTGTCAGGCGTTTTCGTGATGCGTTGAGTGAGTGCTGACGGCCTCGAGCGCTGGTACAATGCTCGCCTTTCGTGGAGAACCGCCCTTTATGTCTACGTCTTTTCTGGAAATTGTCGAGTTGCCTGATGGCCGCATCGAACTGCGTCGCGCCGAGGATGAAGGCTCACTGGTAACCCTGGATTTCTCAGAGGATGCCAAAGTATTTCTGCAAGGTCAGCACGTCGAGGTGGCCAAAGCCATGCTCAGCGTGGGGGTACAGATGGCTGGACGGCTTGTGGATGGCGAGCTCGAACGTGACGAAGGGCCGCGCGTTCTGCACTGAAACGCGCAGTCGTGTGATCGCTGTCACCGGCCTGGCCGGTGATGGCGGCAAGCGTATCAGACGGATGAATGTGGGGCAGTCGGAAAGGCGTTGCGCTTTCCCGGCGATCTTTACTCGTCAGGGTGAGCATGGCCTGGGAGCGGTCAGGCTGGTAGCGCGAATGCCGCAGTGTTAGCCGAAACGAATGTTCAGGCTTTGCGCGTTACCCACGCTTGCTGCACGCAACAGCAACTGACGTGCATTGGCATTGACGCTCCCCAGCCAGCTGACCACGGTGTGGCTACGGCCCAGGCGTAGGGCTTCACACGCCAACTGAAGGGGAGGCTGGTTGCCGCGCGGATGAAGCAGCAGAATGCGCTCGCGGTTTAGGCCAGCCCTGCGCAGCCAGGCCTGTGTCAGGCTCGACGGTGGCGCAATGAGGGTCAGCCAGCGCGTTTCGTCTTCTTCGCTGAGTTCACGTAGTACAGGTGCCAGCAAGGTATGACAGTGACTGGGGGCGCCGTGCAGTGACAATTCGCTGAACAGGTCGGGCAAGTCACTCTTGCGCGCCAGTTCGCTGGCCTTGAGGCCAGGCAGGACGGGCTGGGCGAGGAATGCTTCGAACAGCGGCAACTGGACTTGCTCGGTTGTATGGGTGAATGGCTGCATGACGCCTCCTGATTCAGCGGCGAATGACGCCGACGCTCAAGCCCTCGATCACCAGTTCCTGATCTTTCAGGTTGACTTCGATAGGGGCGAATTCCGGGTTTTCGGCCAGCAGCCAGACCTTGTTGCCTTCGCGCTTGAAGCGCTTGACGGTGACTTCGTCGCCGATGCGCGCCACGACGATCTGGCCGTTGCGGGCTTCACGGCAGGTATGCACCGCCAACAGGTCGCCATCGAGGATGCCCACGTTCTTCATGCTCATGCCGTGAACACGCAACAGATAGTCGGCCTGGGGGTGGAAAAAGGCGGGGTTGATGTTGCAGGATTGCTCGATGTGTTGCTCGGCAAGGATTGGGGCGCCGGCAGCAACGCGGCCGATGATCGGGAGCCCGGCCTCCTCGGCCTTGGCTTCGAGGCCGGGAATGCGAATGCCTCGGGAGGCGCCGGGCGTCATCTCGATAGCGCCTTTACGGGCCAGCGCCTTGAGATGCTCCTCGGCGGCATTAGGGGATTTGAAACCCAGCTCCTGGGCAATCTCGGCACGGGTCGGCGGAAAGCCGTTGTCCTCGAGGCTGCGCTTGATGAAGGCGAGGATTTCGGCTTGGCGTGGCGTCAGTTTCAACATGATCAGCGCTCTGTCTTTTTGTACAGTGACTGGGATTATATACAGTATTGGTCTAGCCGCAAGCTTTGGCAGTCTCTGGGTAAGCCGACTGGAGCAGATCACCTCGAGATCACCGCTTCACGACCTTGCAATGGCTTGACTGACCGGCCGGTCACGAGCGCTTGACAGATGTGGGGTTGAAACGTATGTTTCAAACACCTGTTTGTATGGCGGAGTGCTCGGAGTAGTCATGGCCCAATCGGAAACCGTTGAACGCATCCTCGATGCTGCCGAGCAGCTGTTTGCCGAGCGCGGGTTCGCCGAAACCTCGTTGCGGCTGATCACCAGCAAGGCCGGGGTTAACCTGGCGGCGGTGAACTACCACTTCGGTTCCAAGAAAGCCCTGATCCAAGCGGTCTTCTCTCGTTTCCTGGGGCCCTTCTGCGCCAGTCTCGAACGCGAGCTGGAGCGGCGTCAGGCCCGCCCCGAGCACAAGCCTACCCTTGAAGAATTGCTGGAGATGCTGGTCGAGCAAGCCCTTGCTGTGCAGCCGCGCAGCAACAACGACCTGTCGATCTTCATGCGGCTGCTTGGCTTGGCGTTCAGCCAGAGCCAGGGCCATTTGCGCCGTTACCTCGAAGACATGTACGGCAAGGTCTTCCGCCGCTACATGTTGCTCGTCAACGAAGCCGCGCCACGCATTCCTGCGATCGAATTGTTCTGGCGTGTGCACTTCATGCTCGGGGCTGCTGCGTTCAGCATGTCGGGCATCAAGGCGCTGCGGGCCATCGCCGAGACTGACTTCGGCATCAACACCTCCATCGAGCAGGTGATGCGCCTGATGGTGCCGTTCCTGGCTGCCGGCATGCGTGCCGATACCGGCGTCACCGACGCGGCCATGGCCAGCGCCCAGTTGCGCCCGCGCAGCAAAACCGCCAACGGTGCAGCTCCCGTCAAGGCATAACTTGGCCTGTTGCCAGCCGCAAGCGGGCTTTTCCCTGTCTCTATTGAAGGATTTCTCATGACCGTCAGCCTGCAAGGCTCCTTGATGGTGGATATCGCCGGCACCTGGCTGACCGCCGAAGACCGGCAGCTGTTGCGCCAGCCTGAAGTGGCGGGGTTGATCATCTTCGCCCGCAACATCGAAAGCCCGCGGCAGGTGCGCGCGTTGTGCGCCTCCATTCGCGCACTGCGCCCTGACCTGATCCTGGCCGTCGATCAGGAGGGAGGCCGAGTGCAGCGTCTGCGCCAGGGGTTCGTGCGCTTGCCGGCCATGCGTGCCCTGGCCGACACTGCCAATGCCGAGTACCTGGCCGAACAATGTGGCTGGTTGATGGCGACCGAAGTGCTTGCCGTTGGCCTGGACCTGAGCTTCGCCCCGGTGCTGGACTTGGATCACCAGCGCAGCGCGGTGGTGGGCAGCCGAGCCTTCGAGGGCGATCCGCTTCGAGCTACGCAACTGGCGGGCGCATTCATCCGCGGCATGAACGCGGCAGGCATGGCGGCCTGTGGCAAACATTTCCCAGGCCATGGCTGGGCAGAAGCTGATTCCCACGTAGCGATACCCACTGACGAGCGTAGCCTGGAGCAGCTGCGAGCGGCGGACCTGGTGCCGTTCAGCCGGCTGAGCGGTCAATTGGCGGCAGTGATGCCTGCCCATGTGATCTATCCGCAGGTCGACAACCGCCCGGCAGGCTTTTCCCGCCGGTGGCTGCAAGATATTTTGCGCGGCGAGCTGGGTTTTGACGGGGTCATCTTCAGCGACGACCTGTCCATGGCCGGTGCTCATGTGGTGGGTGATGCGGCCAGCCGCATCGAAGCTGCGTTCACTGCCGGGTGTGATATGGGGCTGGTTTGCAACGACCGGGCTGCAGCCGAATTGGCGCTGGGCGCGGCTCAGCGCCTGCGGGTCACGCCGTCGCCTCGGATCGCCAGCATGCGCGGTCAAGGCACGGCCTGCACCGATTATCGCCAACATCCGCGTTGGCTGCAGGCGCTGGGTGCGCTCAAGGACGCGCAGTTGATCGACTAGCCGCTTATTGCCAAGCAGGCTGTCGGGACGCGTTCACCCAGCCAGTGCGCGTCCCGACAGGTTTTACCGACCCCGCTTGCCCGGCAAGGGCGCAAACAACGCTTCGATTTCCTCGTCCCCCAGTCGCCACTGCCCAGCCTTGCCTCCGTCAAGCAGGCTGGTGGCCAGCGCTGCTTTCTCCTGCTGCAACAGCTGGATCTTTTCCTCCACCGTGCCCCGGGTGATCAGCTTGAACACGAACACGGGCTTGTCCTGGCCGATGCGGTAGGCCCGGTCGGTCGCCTGGTTTTCGCTGGCCGGGTTCCACCACGGGTCGTAATGAATCACGGTGTCGGCTGCTGTCAGGTTCAAGCCCACCCCGCCTGCCTTGAGGCTGATCAGAAAGACCTGGCTATCCCCCGCCTGGAATTGCTGGACAGGGGTGCGACGGTCGCGGGTGTCACCGGTCAACAGGCTGTAGGAAATGCTGCGTTTTTTCAGTTCCTGCTCGATCAACGCCAGCATCGAGGTGAACTGGGAGAACAGCAGCACGCGGCGACCTTCGCTCATCAGCTCTTCGAGCATCTCCAGCAGCGCGCCCAGCTTGCCCTTGTCGCTCTGGTTGCCCTTGATGTCCACGCCCTTGACCAGGCGCAGGTCGCAACACACCTGGCGCAGCTTGAGCAGTGCGTCGAGAATGACGATCTGGCTGCGTGCGGCACCATTACGGGCTACCTCGTCGCGAACCTTCTTGTCCATCGCCACCCGCACGGCCTCGTAGGTGTCACGCTGTGCGTCGCTCAGTTCGACCCAGTGCACCAGCTCCGTCTTGGCTGGCAGTTCGGTGGCGACTTGCTCCTTCGTGCGGCGCAGCAGGAAGGGGCGAATGCGCGTGATCAGGTGGGTCAGGCGCTCGGTATTGCCCTGGCGCTCAATGGGCGTGCGGTAGTCCTGATTGAAACGCTTGAGGTCACCCAGCCAGCCGGGCATCAGGAAGTGGAAGATCGACCACAGCTCGCCGAGGTTGTTTTCCATCGGTGTACCGGTCAGGCACAGGCGCTGGGTAGCCTGCAGTTGGCACACAGCCATGGCGGCCTTGCTTGTGCTGCTCTTGATGTTCTGCGCCTCGTCGAGCAACAGCAGGTGCCATGGCTGCGCACGCAAATGCGCGAGGTCGCGGGGCACCAGGGCATAGGTGGTCAGGATGAGGTCGTAATCCTGCAGACGGGTGAAATGCTTGCTGCGTGCTGGCCCGTGCAGGGCCAGCACCCGAAGGTCAGGTGCAAAACGCTGCGCCTCGTCCAGCCAATTGGGTAGCAGGCTGGTCGGCATGACCGCCAGTGCTGGCGTCGTCAAACGGCCCGCTTCTTTTTCCAGCAGCACATGGGCAAGGGCTTGCAAGGTTTTGCCCAGGCCCATGTCATCCCCAAGGATGCCACCGGTGCCCATCTCCCGCAGTGCTTGCAGCCAGTTGAGCCCTTGCTGCTGGTAGCCGCGCAGGCTGGCGTGCAAGCCGGCAGGTGGGGCGACCTGCAGATCCCTGGCATCCCGCAGGCGGCGACCCAAATCGCGCACATGCTCCCCGCCTTCCCAATGCAGCGGCAGCGCTTCGATCCCGTTCAGGCGCGCAGCGTCTGCTCGGCTCATGCGCAGTGCCGTTCCGGCTTCGGGTTCGCTCATGTACAGCTCGCCCAAGGTCGCCATCACGGCCTTGACCCGGCCATAAGGCAGTGCCACGCGCAGGGCGGAGGCGTCGATCCGGCCGCGGTTGAGATCGATCAGCAGGTGCTCCTCGTCATTGCGCTTGGCCAGTTCGCTGGGACGCAGCAGTTCAGGGCTATTGCGCAACAGCTGCAGCACGATGGGCAGCAGGCTGTGCCGCTGTCCATCGACGACGATACCCAGTTCGAGGTCGAACCATTCATGGCCTGGCGTTTCATCGACGGTGGCGTACCAGTCCTCCACTTCCTGCAAGTCGAACGCGAAGTCGCGGTTGACATCCACCTGCCAGCCCGCCTCACGCAGCCGGGGCAGGTCTGTGCGCACGAACTGCAGCCAGGCTTCGTCGTCGGCGAGCAGGAACATCTCGCCCGCGCTGTCGGGCAGCGCCTTGCTCTGCCGGGTCGCGACCTTGAACCCCATGTCGCGCAGGACATTGCGCAGGGCTTGCTCAGCCTTGGGTTGACGGCTGATGCGCTGGCTCACACTGCCCACCAGGCGCGTGAGCGGCTTGTCGGTATTACCGCTGGCCGACAGGCCGTCGTAGTCGAACGACAACGCGGCGCGATGCTGCATCTGGCGCTGCATGCGGCCGGTCTTGGGCATGTAGGCGGTGAACTCCAGGCTCCCGAGCGCGAGGTGCGCCTTGGGCTGGATGTCATCGACGTGTTGCTCTTCGACCTCGGTCGGCGTCGGCACGGCATGGCTCAAGGCATTGAGCTTGTGGCTGAGTGGCACGACCAAGTGCTCCGGCACCTCGGGTGCGAGGGTCAGTTGCATTGCAACGTGGGGGTTGAGCCCATGTTCGAGAATACCGATCTCATGGGTGACCATGTCCAGGTAGTACAGCGGAAGCAACGGGATGACGCAGTTGGTTTTATCCCCGCCGGTGAACCACAAGCCACGGTACGCACCATTGTCCAGGCGCACCCAGCGAAACTCGCCCTGGCGCACCGGCCCGGGCACCAGTTGCGGTTGGGTGTCGAACAGGTACAGTCGGCCCGTGTCGATGATGCGCTGGAGCAACTCACCGCCTTCGGCCCCGGTCAGCCTGTAGCCTCGCTCCTGGCCGCCCCCCTGATTGAGCGAGGAGAGCAGACGCAGGATGCGCGCGTCTTCTTCGGTCACGAACTTCGGTCGGTCGTACAGGAAGTCGTAGACCGACTGCACCCGGCTGAAGCGAATGCCGTCTTCGGTTTCGGCGCCCTTGCGCACGACCACTGAGCAACTGGCATCGTCCTGAAGGCGCAAGTTGTAGCAGACCGAGCGCCCGCGCCTGTCTTTGCCCGGTTCGACCGGCGCGGGCGCTTGTTCGAGATTGCTGAGCCAATGTTGAAGCTCGGCTGACATCTTTGCAGAGGTGGGCTTGGCTATCAGTGGCGTGTCGAAGGGGTCGCTGATCAGCAGCAGCGCAGCTGCGCAGTGCTTGCAGTTGCGCGCAACAGGGCAACTGCACCGGCCTTTTACGAGCAGGCGCCCGGCATGCACGCTCACTTCGATGTCCTGCCGGTAGGTTTGTCCTGCACTGCCTTTGCACAGAGCGGAAAACCTTTGCCCGTTTAGGTACTCCAGCTCGGACATGCCCTTGCTCGCGTAAACCTCGCCTCGCCTCAGAGTGCCTGCGTCGAAACATTCGATCCAGTTGGGGTACTCGTTCAGCAGCTCGAAGGCATCCGGTCCATTGCGGCTCATGGGCTACTGCTCCAGCATGTCCAGCGATGGCATCTTGGGTGTGCCGGGTGGGGTGATCTTCAGGAGCATGGCCAGATGGCCGCCGTCCAGGTAGGTCAGTTGTCCGCCTTTCACATTGCTGTTGGCCTGGCGAAACTGCTCGCTCTGCAGCACGCTGCCGTTGCTGTCGAGCTGGTTGACCCAGAGGTTGGCTTCAACCTGGATGAAGCGGCCCTGGGTGATGCTCAGGTTGCCCTCGATCGGGAAATGGCCGAACTGCTCGGCACCCTCACCCAATGCGATGCGACTGGGCCCATCGCCTACCTGCTGTTGCCAGGCCCGATGCATGAGCACCGTGTAGTCGGCCGTGGCGCCCAGGCGCGTGGCCTCGTCTTCCAGGGCTGGGCGCTGCTCTGCGCTCTTGTCCAGCCGTGGCGCCCCGGCGCTCCAGTCTTCGGGAGCGAAGGGGCTGGTAAACGCGGGTACGTTGTTCTGCCGTACCAGGATCATTTCGACCTGGTACGGGCCCTGGGCGAATGCCGCTGGGGCAAACGCCACCAGCAGCAGGGTCAGACAGCGAATGGCGCGCATGGATCTTCCTTAGGCAGGCTTTGGTGTCAGGCGCTCGAACAGCGCCTCAAGGGTGTTGAAGCGCTCATCAGGCCGTTCCATCGGAACCAGGAAGCGGAACTGAGTGGCGCCCTCGAACTTGTAGCGCTTGGGCTGGCTCTGGATCAGCTTGATCAGGGTCAGAGGATCGACCGGCGTTTCGGCCTCGAACTCCAGCTTGCCGCCGTTGGGGCCGGCGTCGACTTTCTTGATGCCGAGTTTCTCCGCCTGCAACTTGAGCAGCGTCAGGCGCATGAGGTTCTTGGTGGGCTCTGGCAGAAGGCCGAAGCGGTCGATCATTTCGACCTGCAGGTCCTTGAGCCCTTCCTCATCGGCTGCCGAGGCGATGCGCTTGTACAGGATCAGCCGCGCATGCACGTCCGGCAGGTAGTCCTCGGGGATCAGGGCCGGCAGGCGCAGGTTGATTTCCGGGCCGCCGCCCAGTGGTTGCTCCAGGTTGGGCTGGGTGCCCTTGCGGATCGCCTTGACGGCGCGCTCGAGCATTTCCATGTACAGGGTAAAGCCCACCGCCTGAATCTGGCCGCTCTGGCCATCCCCGAGCAATTCGCCAGCCCCGCGGATTTCCAGGTCGTTGGTCGCGAGCACGAACCCGGCGCCCAGGTCTTGAGTGTTGGCGATGGCTTCGAGGCGTTTTTCGGCGTCGCCGCTGACCTTCTGGCGCGTTGGCGTCAGCAGGTAGGCATAGGCCTGGTGGTGGCTGCGACCGACTCGGCCACGCAGTTGATGCAGCTGGGCCAGGCCGAACTTGTCGGCACGCTCGATGACGATGGTGTTGGCGCTGGGCACGTCGATGCCGGTTTCGATGATGGTCGAGGCCACCAGCACGTTGAAGCGCTTGTGGTAGAAGTCGCTCATCACCTGTTCCAGCTCGCGCTCGCGCATCTGGCCGTGGCCAATGCCGATGCGCGCCTCGGGGACCAGCTCGGCCAGGTCGGCGGCGCATTTCTCGATGGTTTTCACATCGTTGTGCAGGTAGTACACCTGGCCGCCGCGCAGCAGTTCGCGCAGCAGCGCTTCCTTGACGGTGCTGTTGTTCTGTTCCATGACGAAGGTGCGTACCGACAGGCGCCGCGCCGGTGGCGTGGCGATGATCGACAGATCGCGCATACCCGCCACAGCCATGTTCAAGGTGCGCGGGATGGGCGTGGCGGTCAGGGTGAGGATGTCCACTTCGCTGCGCAGCGCCTTGAGCTGCTCTTTCTGACGCACCCCGAAACGATGCTCTTCGTCGATGATGGCCAGGCCCAGGTCCTTGAAGCGCACGTCGTCCTGGAGCAGCTTGTGGGTGCCGATCAGGATGTCGATCTTGCCCTCGGCCAGCTCGGCCGCGGCGTTGGCCACTTCCTTGGCCGACTTGAAGCGGCTCATTACCTCGACGGTGACTGGCCAGTCCGCGAAACGGTCGCGGAAACTGTTGTAATGCTGCTGGGCCAGCAGGGTGGTGGGCACCAGCACAGCCACCTGGCGACCACTGTGCACGGCGATGAACGCTGCACGCATGGCCACTTCGGTCTTGCCGAAGCCCACGTCGCCGCACACCAGGCGGTCCATGGGCTTGGGCGCCAGCATGTCGGCGCGTACCGCTTCGATGGCCGCTTGCTGGTCGGGGGTCTCCTCGAACGGGAAGCCTGCGCTGAACGTGGCGTAGTCGGCGGCGGGGTCGGCGAACGCATAACCCTTGCGCGCTGCTCGGCGGGCATAGATGTCGAGCAGCTCGGCGGCGACGTCGCGTACCTGTTCGGCAGCCTTGCGCTTGGCTTTCTGCCAGGTTTCCGAGCCCAGGCGGTGCAGGGGCGCCAGCGCGTCATCGCTGCCAGTGTAGCGGGCGATCAGGTGCAGGTTGGCAACCGGCACGTAGAGCTTGGCGCCCTCGGCGTATTCAAGGGTAAGGAACTCGGCGGCCTGGCCGTCGATTTCCAGCGTGGCCAAGCCCAGGTAGCGGCCTACGCCATGGTCGATGTGCACCACCGGTGCGCCTTCGCGCAGCTCGGTCAGGTTCTTGATGACGGCGTCGTTGGCGGTTTCGCCGCGCTTGTCGCGGCGGCGACGCTGCATCACCCGCTGACCGAACAGCGGGCTTTCGGCTATCAGGGCCATGGCCGGATCGTCGAGCAGCAGGCCTTCGTCGAGCGGTGCGATGGTGATGTTCAGGCGTTCGCTGCCGGTGACGAAGTCGGTCCAGCCTTCGACCGTGTTCGGGCGCAGCTTGAGCCGTTCGAGCAGCTCGAGCAGCACTTCGCGGCGCCCGGCCGACTCTGCGGTGAACAATACGCGGCCATCGAACTGGTCGAGAAACCCTGCCAATGCCGCCAGCGGCTGGTTGGCCTTGGCTTCGATGGCAAGGTCGGGCAGGGCGCGGGCGGCGAAGCGCTGGCGCCCGGCGCCGGGGTCCAGGTCATCACGGCTGACCACCACCCTTGGCCACTGCTTGAGGCGTGCGAAACAATCTTCCACTGGCATGAACAGCTCGGCCGGCGGCAGCAAGGGCCGGCTCAGGTCGCCCCGGCGGTCCTCATAGCGCCCGCGCACGTCGTTCCAGAAATGCTCGGCCGCCTGCTCGACGCCCGGCAGCGAAAACACCTGGGTATCGGCTGGCAAGTAGTCGAACAGGGTCGAGGTTTCTTCGAAGAACAGCGGCAGGTAGTACTCGATGCCTGACGGGATGATGCCGCTGGCCAGGTCCTGGAAGATCGCGCTGCGGCGAAAATCCACGTCGAAACGCTCGCGAAAGCGTGCCTTGAACCGGGTGACTTCCTCTTTTTGCATCGGAAATTCGCGAGCCGGCAGCAGGCGAATGGAGTCGACCTTGTCGATCGAGCGCTGGGTCTCGGGGTCGAACGTGCGCAGCGTCTCGATTTCGTCGTCGAACAGGTCGATGCGGTAGGGCAGCTTGCTGCCCATCGGGAACAGGTCGATCAAGGCCCCACGCACGGCGAACTCGCCATGCTCATAGACGGTGTCGACGCAGCGGTAGCCACTGGCTTCGAGGCGGCTGCGCATCTGCTCCACATCGATGGTCTGACCCACGTCCAGCACCAGGCTGCTGCCCAGCAGGAAGCGGGTAGGGGCCAGGCGATGCAAGGCCGTGGTAATGGGCACCACCAGGATGCCGTGGCTCAGCTCGGGCAACCGGTACAGGCTGGCGATGCGCTGGGAGATGATGTCCTGGTGGGGCGAGAACAGGTCGTAGGGCAGGGTCTCCCAGTCGGGAAACGGCAGCACTGGCAACTCGGGCGCGAAGAACTTCAGTTCCTGCTCCAGGCGGTCGGCGGCCTGGCTGTCTGCCGTCAGTAGCAGGGTAAAGCGGCCAGCGCTGCTGGCGGCCTCGGCGATGGCAAGGCTGAGGGCGGCACCGGGCAGGTTGCCCCAGGTTTGTTTGCCGGCGGTAGCCGACAGTTGCGGTAGGCGCAGAACTGACACGGGAGATTGCACTCCAAGCGTTTCGGCAAAGAGACCGATTGTACCGGTGACGCTGGCGGCTGTCAGGCTCCAATGGGGCAGGATGATCGATGTGCGTGACCTCGACAGGCGCTCATTGCCGGTTACGCATCGGGGCGTCATAATGTAGCCCCTTTTTTCTGTCCCTACATGTGGAAGGTTCCCGTGACTCAGAAGCCCGACCAGTGTCTTGGTGAGTGGATCGATCGTGAAGCCCTGGCTGAAGCGATGATCCCGCTTATCGGTCAGCTCTACCGCAACAACAATGTGGTGAGCTCGATCTATGGCCGCAGCCTGATCAACCGTTCGGTTATCTCGATCCTCAAGGCACACCGCTTTGCGCGTCATCGCCAGACCGACGAAACCGAACTGTCCGTTCACGAGACATTCCCCCTGCTCAAGGCCATGAGCGAGCTGAAGCTGGGCGCCGCCTCGGTCGACCTGGGCAAGCTGGCCAACAAGTTCAAGCTCGAAGGCAACGGCCGCAGCGCCGAGCAGTTCGTGCGTGAGGAGCTGGCCGACGTGGTGGGCCAGCAGAACGCCGCTGCGCGCAAGGGCACCGACGTCGTGCTGTATGGTTTCGGCCGTATCGGTCGCCTGCTGGCGCGTATCCTGATCGAGAAGACCGGTGGCGGCGACGGCCTGCGCCTGCGTGCCATCGTCGTGCGCAAAGGCGCCGAGAACGATCTGGTCAAGCGTGCCAGCCTGCTGCGTCGTGACTCGGTGCACGGGCCGTTCGATGGCACCATCACCATCGACGAAGCCAACAACACCCTGACGGCCAACGGCAACCTGATCCAGATCATCTATGCCAAGAACCCGAGCGAAGTCGACTACACCCAGTACGGTATCGACAACGCGCTGATCGTGGACAACACCGGCGTATGGCGTGATGCCGACGGCCTGGGCCAGCACCTGGCGTGCCCGGGTGCCAGCCGCGTGATCCTCACCGCACCTGGCAAGGGTGCCCTGAAGAACATCGTGCACGGCATCAACCATGGCGAGATCACGGCCGATGACAAGATCATCTCCGCCGCCTCCTGCACCACCAACGCCATCGTGCCGGTGCTCAAGGCCGTCAACGACCAGTACGGCATCGTCAACGGCCACGTCGAAACCGTTCACTCGTTCACCAACGACCAGAACCTGATCGACAACTTCCACAAGGGCAGCCGCCGTGGCCGCGCCGCGCCGCTGAACATGGTCATCACCGAAACCGGTGCTGCCACCGCCGCCGCCAAGGCCCTGCCAGTGCTCAAGGGCAAGTTGACCGGCAACGCCATTCGCGTGCCGACGCCGAACGTGTCGATGGCCATCCTCAACCTGAACCTGGAAAAGGCCACCAGCCGCGAGGAAATCAACGAGTACCTGCGCCAGACGGCCATGCACTCGGACCTGCACAAGCAGATCGACTACGTCAGCTCCCAGGAAGTGGTCTCCACCGACTTCGTGGGCTCGCGCCACGCCGGTGTGGTAGACGCCGAAGCCACCATCTGCAACGACAACCGCGTCGTGCTGTACGTGTGGTATGACAACGAGTTCGGCTACAGCTGCCAGGTCGTGCGCGTGATGGAAGACATGGCCGGGGTCAACCCACCTGCCTTTCCACGCTGATCGGCCGTTCAGACGCTGAACACACGGGAACCTTCGGGTTCCCGTTTTCGTTTGGGCGGCCGGGCACGGGTGCTTGTACTCGCAGAGCGCAGGGGGCACCGAGTGACTCAACGCGACATTTCAGGGACAATGACCGCCGTTTGGCAGGTGCCTGAGCGGTTTTTTCGCCTGAGCAGGTAGTGAAAGGTGATCGAAAGCGGGGACGAGGATGATTGCCGCCAAGGAGAAGGTGGTTTATGTAGTGCGGGCGAAATTGGCCTACGACGCGACCAAGGGTTAATGTGCGCGCCGTTCATGCTTGATTAGACTGCACCCGATTTTTTCTCATGGCGCCCAGGCGGCATGATCGTGCGCCGCAAGCGACCGTGGCTTGCGGGCCAGTTCTGAAGGAGTACGCATGGCTGTCTACAACTACGACGTAGTGGTGCTGGGTTCCGGCCCAGCCGGGGAAGGTGCGGCAATGAACGCCGCCAAAGCAGGGCGCAAGGTGGCGATGGTCGACACCCGCCGCCAGGTCGGGGGTAACTGCACCCACTTGGGCACCATCCCCTCCAAGGCACTGCGTCACTCGGTGCGGCAGATCATGCAGTTCAACACCAACACCATGTTCCGCGCCATCGGCGAGCCGCGTTGGTTCTCCTTCCCGGACGTGCTCAAGAGCGCCGAGAAGGTCATCGCCAAACAGGTGGCCTCGCGTACGGGCTACTATGCCCGCAACCGCGTCGACCTGTTCTTCGGCACCGGCAGCTTCGCCGACGAGCAGACCGTCGAAGTGGTCTGCCCCAATGGCGTGGTAGAAAAACTCAACGCCAAGCACATCATCATTGCCACCGGTTCGCGCCCTTACCGGCCAGCAGACATCGACTTCAACCACCCGCGTGTGTACGACAGCGACACCATCCTCAGCTTGAGCCATACCCCGCGCAAGCTGATCGTCTATGGCGCCGGCGTGATCGGGTGCGAGTACGCCTCGATCTTCAGCGGCCTGGGTGTGCTGGTCGAGCTGGTGGACAACCGTGGGCAATTGCTCAGCTTCCTGGATTCGGAAATCTCCCAGGCCCTGAGCTACCACTTCAGCAACAACAACATCACCGTGCGCCACAACGAAGATTATGAGCGGGTCGAGGGGCTGGACAACGGTGTCATCCTGCACCTGAAGTCGGGCAAGAAGATCAAGGCCGATGCCTTGCTCTGGTGCAACGGGCGTACCGGCAACACCGACAAGCTGGGGCTTGAGAACATCGGCATCAAGGTCAACAGCCGCGGCCAGATCGAAGTGGACGAGGCCTACCGCACCAGCGTGCCGAACATCTACGGCGCCGGCGACGTGATTGGCTGGCCAAGCCTGGCCAGTGCCGCGCACGACCAGGGCCGCTCGGCCGCAGGGAGCATCGTCGACAACGGCAGCTGGCGTTTCGTCAACGATGTACCGACGGGTATCTACACCATTCCGGAGATCAGCTCGATCGGCAAGAACGAGCAGGAACTGACCCAGGCCAAGGTGCCCTATGAAGTGGGCAAGGCCTTCTTCAAGAGCATGGCCCGGGCGCAGATTGCCGGTGAGCCCCAGGGCATGCTGAAAATCCTGTTCCACCGCGAGACGCTGCAGGTGCTGGGTGTGCACTGCTTCGGCTATCAGGCGTCGGAAATCGTGCATATCGGTCAGGCGGTGATGAACCAGCCGGGCGAGCTGAACAACCTCAAGTACTTCGTGAACACCACGTTCAACTACCCGACCATGGCCGAAGCCTATCGGGTAGCGGCCTATGACGGTCTGAACCGGCTTTTTTGAGCGGCTCCGACCGGTGGCCTGAGCCGGTCGGAGAGACCGAATTCAACCCTGCCCGAGGGTGGTCCTGGCCAAACCGGGAAAGTCTGTAATCAGGCTGTCCACGCCAAAATCAGCGAGCCGGCGCATCAGTGCCGGCTCGTTGACCGTCCATACCGACACGTGCAAGCCCTGCTTTTGCGCTTTTTGCAGGCGTTCCGGGGTGCACAGCGTCCAGTTCAAGGCCAGCATCTGGCAACCATAGTTCTGTGCAACTTTCAGCGGGTCGAGCCAGGCGTACTCGGCCACCAGGCCGCGTTGCACATCCGGCACCAGTTCTTGAGCGGCGCCCAGCACTTCGCGTGAACTGGAGGTGATCGTTACCTTGTCCAACAAGCCAAACTGTTGGGCCAGTTCGCGAATGGCCAGCACCGTGCTGGCTGCGCGGGTGCGCGAGGCGCTCTTGACCTCCAGCTGCCAGTGCTCGAACGGGCATTTCTCGAACAACTCTTCCAGGCGTGGGATGGGGCAGGGCTGGACCCAGCCCGGGCCACCCTGACGTGCGTCGAGCTTGACCAGGTCTTCGGCCGGGTGCTCGACCACCTTGCCGCGCTTGCCGGTGGTGCGCTTGAGGGTAGGGTCATGGATCACCATCAGCTGGTTGTCGGCCGACAGGTGCAGATCCAGCTCGCAGCGCATGATGCCGTGGGACAGGCACTGGCGGAAGCTGTTCAGGGTGTTCTCGGGCGCTTCGCCCTTGGCGCCGCGATGGCCATAGATCAGGGTCACGTTCGTTCCTTCAGTGAGAAAAATGGAGTCAGGATGATGGGGCGTTCTGTTCCAGTTGCTGGCGTCTTTGCTGCTGCTGGCGCTGCAGGATGTAGCGGGCAAGCAGCTGGCGCTGGGCATCGACCATGTCGATGAACTCGATGCCGACCTCGAAGCCCTCCTCGGGCCTGGCCTCGCAATGGGTGATCTTGCCACGCAACAGCAGGCCATGGGCGCGTGGCATCAGCACCATTTGTACCTTCACTTGGGTACCCGGTGCAAAAGGCCCTGGCTGGACGCACTCCAGGCCGCCTTCGGACATCACCACTGCCTGCGGTTGGCCTACCTCGCCCAGCAGGGTATGGGCGACCACGGCGCTGAGCACGTCCAGGCGCTTGTTCTGTACCCGCAGAAACGCTGCGAGGGTGCGGTCCTTGTCGCTGAGCTGGCGCAGCAGGTGCTGGGCCTCGAAGTCGGCCAGGTGCAGCTCGCTGAGCAGATTGAACAGTGGGGAATCATCCTGCAACACATCTGGATCAAGGGCTTGGGCCGCGCTCAATGGGCTGATTTGAAGTGCGATCCGATCAGCAATGCGGTAGTATTCGCGGCGATCTTCTTCGTCTAATGTCGTCATGGCGAACCCATGGTAGCGGCGGTGGTCCGAGTGTAAAGCCGCCGTAGGCGCCTCGCCACAAGGACGTTCCCTTCCATCCGAACAAGCCCCGACATGTTCAGACCTCTTTTCGCATTCATCGGCACGCGTTATACCCGTGCCAAACGTCGCAATCACTTCGTCTCGTTCATTTCCCTGACCTCGATGATCGGCCTCGCCCTGGGCGTGGTAGTCATGATCGTGGTGCTGTCGGTGATGAACGGGTTCGACCACGAGATGCGCACCCGCGTGTTGGGCATGATCCCTCACGCCACGCTCGAGAGCGGCCAGCCCATCGCCGACTGGCCTGCCCTTGCCGAACAAGTAAAGCAGAATCCGCAGGTGGTGGCGGTCGCGCCCTTCACCCAGATGCAGGGTTTGCTTACCCATGACGGCAAGGTGCAGAAGGTGTTGCTCAACGGCATCGATCCGGCCCGGGAACGGGAGGTGTCGATCATCGATAACTTCGTCCAGCAGGGCCAGCTGGACCAATTGGCGCCCGGTGAGTGGGGCATCATGATCGGCGACAAGGCGGCAGCCAAGCTGGGCGTGGCCGTCGGTGACAAACTCACCTTCGTGGCCCCGGAAGTCAGCGTTACACCGGCCGGCATGTTCCCGCGCATGAAGCGCTTCACCGTGGTCGGCACCTTCCATGTGGGGGCCGGCGAAATCGACGGTTACCTGGGGCTGACCAACATCGCCGACCTGTCGCGCCTGCACCGCTGGAAGCCCGACCAGGTGCAGGGCCTGCGCTTGAAGTTCGATGACCTGTTCCAGGCCCCGCGGGTGGCTTACGACATCGCCCAACAGCTGGGCGACCAGGACTTCTACAGCCGCGACTGGACTCGTACCCATGGCAACCTCTACCAGGCCATTCGCATGGAAAAAGCCATGATCGGCCTGCTGTTGCTGCTGATCGTCGCTGTTGCCGCGTTCAACATCATTTCCACGCTGGTGATGGTGGTCAACGACAAGCGAGGGGACATCGCCATTCTGCGCACGTTGGGTGCCACCCCCGGGCAGATCATGCTCATCTTCATGGTGCAGGGCACCGTGATCGGTGTCGTGGGCACGTTGATCGGCGCCGTGGTGGGCATCATCGCCGCGCTCAACGTCAGTACGGCCATCGCCGGGATCGAGCATTTGATCGGCCACAAATTCCTCAACGCCGACGTGTATTTCATCGATTACCTGCCCTCGCAGATCCAAGCCCAGGACGTGTACATGGTCTGTGGTGCGGCATTGGTCCTGAGTTTCTTCGCCACCCTGTACCCTGCCTGGCGTGCGGCACGCACCCAGCCGGCAGAGGCGTTACGTTATGAGTGAGTCGCGCATGAGTGATAAAGCCGTTCTGAGTTGCCGCAACCTGGGCAAGTCCTACGACGAGGGCCCCGAGTCGGTGCAGGTGTTGTCTGGCCTGAACCTGGAACTGCACGCCGGCGAGCGCATCGCCATCGTCGGCAGTTCGGGGTCGGGCAAGAGCACCTTGCTCAACCTGCTGGGCGGCCTGGATCGCCCCACACAGGGCAGCGTGTGGTTGGCCGGCGAGGAGCTGTCGGCGTTGGGCGAGCGCGCCCGTGGCCTGCTGCGCAACCGCGAGTTGGGCTTCGTGTACCAGTTTCATCACCTGCTGCCCGAATTCACGGCCCTGGAGAACGTGTGCATGCCGCTGCTCATCGGCCGTACCGCTATCCCAGAGGCGCGTGAACGTGCCGAGGCGCTGCTCAAACGCGTTGGGCTGGGGCATCGCCTCAATCACAAGCCGGCCGAGCTGTCTGGCGGTGAGCGTCAGCGGGTGGCCATTGCGCGTGCGCTGGTCAACCGCCCGGGCCTTGTGATGCTGGACGAACCCACCGGGAACCTCGATCACCACACTGCCCAAGGCATCCAGGAATTGATGCAGGAACTGTCCAGTGCTTCGCGCACGGCGTTCCTGGTGGTGACCCACGACCTGAGCCTTGCGCGTCAGATGGACCGTGTACTGAAACTCGACAATGGCCACCTGGTGGCGATCTGACCGACCGAGCGGGATGACCCTTTCATCCCGCGACCTGTTTTGATTGGGTGTATTCGCACATGTTCAGACCCCTGCCCATCTTCATCGGCGCGCGCTATACCCGGGCCAAGCGTCGCAACCATTTCATCTCGTTCATCTCCATGACCTCGATGATCGGCCTGTCCCTGGGCGTGCTGGCCATGATCGTGGTGCTGTCGGTGATGAACGGCTTCCAGCGCGAAATGAGCTCGCGCATCCTGGGCTTGGTCCCCCACGCGGCCATTCTGGGCCAGCAGCCGCTGGACAACTGGCAGCAGGTGGCCGATGCGGCCATGAAAAACCCTGCCGTGGTTGCCGCGGCCCCGATCACCGAGATGGAAGGCATGTTGTCCTATAAGGGCGCCATGCAACCCATTCAGGTGGGCGGTATCGATCCGGCCGAGGAAAACAAGGTTTCGATCGTAGGGCGGCACATCGTTCAGGGCCGCTTGCAGGACTTGCAGCCCGGCGAGTTCGGCGTGGTGATTGGCGAGCTGACGGCCCGCCGTTTTCGCCTGAATACCGGGGACAAACTGACCTTGATCGTGCCAGAGATCAGCAGCGAGCCTGGCGGGATCACCCCACGCATGCAGCGCTTGACCGTGGTGGGCATTTTCAAGGTGGGCGCCGAGCTCGATGGCTCCCAGGCCTACATTCACATGGCCGATGCCGCGACTATGCAGCGTTGGGCACCCGGCCAGGTTCAAGGTGTGCGGCTGAAACTGCATGACCTGTATGCCGCCCCGCAAGTGTCCAAGGCCATCGCAGCGCAGCTTGGCGAAGGCTACCGGGCAGATGACTGGTCCCACACCCAAGGCAGCCTGTTCAGCGCCATGAAGATGGAAAAGACCATGATCGGCCTGTTGTTGCTGATGATCATCGCCGTGGCCGCGTTCAACATCATCGCCACCTTGGTCATGGTGGTGAACGACAAAGGGCCGGATATCGCCATCCTGCGCACCCTGGGGGCTACGCCTGCGCAGATCATGGGGACATTCATGGTCCAGGGCAGCTTGATCGGCGTCGTCGGCACGCTGATCGGTGGGGTGCTCGGGGTCATCGCCGCGCTCAACGTGAGCCAGATCGTGGGCTGGCTGGAGCGCATCAGCGGTCAGCATATCTTCACCTCCGACGTGTACTTCATCAGCAGCCTGCCCTCGGAGCTGCAAAGCGGAGATGTGGTGATGATCTGCGCGGCAGGGCTGGTGATGAGCTTCCTGGCTACCCTCTACCCAGCCTACCGGGCTTCCCAGGTACAACCGGCCATTGGCCTGGCGGTTTGACCAAGCCTTTACCGGCCTGAGAAATCGAGCGTGAAGCGGGTCCAGCCCGCCTCGCACGCCACCTGAATCCGCCCGCCATGGGCCTGCACGATCGACCGCGTGATCGCCAGGCCCAGCCCGGCATGTTCGCCCCCGCCTTCATGCCTGGACGGGTCCACCCGGTAGAAACGATCGAACAGCCTAGGCAATGCCGTCGCCTCGATGGCGCTGCCGGTATTGCTCACGGTGATGCGCGGTCCTGTCGCCAGCGTGATCCGCACCTGTCCCCCCGTCGGCGTGAAACGCAGGGCGTTGTCGAGCAAGTTGGAGAGCGCCCGGCGCAGCATGGTCCTGTCGCCGGGCAGCCACGCCTGTCCCTCGCGTGTCAGCTGCACGGCCGCTTCTTCAGCAGCCAGGGCGTAAAACTCCAATAGAGAATCCACTTCATCATGCAGGGCAAGTGGGGTGTCACCTGGTGTCAGTAGTCCCTGGTCAGCCTTGGCGAGAAAGAGCATGTCATTGATCATCTGCGCCATCGCCTGCAATTCTTCGAGGTTGTCGTGCAAGGCCTCTCGGTAGGTGTCGAGGCTGCGTGGGCGAGTCAGGGTGACCTGGGTGTGGGTCAGCAGGTTGGACAGCGGCGTGCGCAGCTCATGGGCGATGTCGGCCGAAAACGCCGACAGGCGCTGAAACGCATCGTCCAGGCGCTGCAGCATGGCATTGAGGCTGTCAGCCAATTGAGCCAGTTCGGCGGGCATTTGCTCCACGGGTAGCCGGGTGGTGAGCGAACGGGCAGAGACGCGTGCGGTGATGCGGCCCATCTGCCTCAAGGGCCGCAGGCCGCTGCGCGCCGCCCAGGCCCCCAGCAGGGCGGTGACCAGCGCCGACAGTCCGACTGTCAGCCAGATCAGGCGCTGCATGCCTTGCAGAAAATGCTGGTGATGGGTGATGTCAAGGTATAACACAAGGTACGGTGAGTTCGCGCTATCGGGCATCAGCGCCACAGCAAGGCTGCGGTAGTCAGTGCCCTGCGCATGCAGCGTCTTCAACCCCGTGGAGGAGGGCGCCGGGGGGAGGCCGGCCTGGCTCTCGAACCAAGTGACGCCCCCACCCGAGGTGACCCGCACGGACAGGTCGGCCTGATGGCTCAGCTCCTCGCGCAGGGCCGGCAGGCGGGTTTGCAGGTCGGCCTGCGTGCCGACGTCCGTCAGGTGACGGCGCAACAACGACAAGCGCGAGGCCAGCAACTGCTGGTCAAGTTCGATGAAATGCTGCTCGCTGGCCTGATTGAACACCAGGCCCGCCCCGAGCGAAACCGCAGCGGTGCAGGCAGCGAACAGCAGCGCCAGGCGACTGGTCAGCGAAATGCGGCGCCTCACGATGGGCGCACTTCCAGCACATAACCCATGCCGCGTACCGTATGGATCAGCTTGTCCTCGTAGGCATCGTCCACCTTGGCCCGCAGTCGGCGGATGGCCACTTCGATCACGTTGGTGTCGCTGGCAAAGTTCATGTCCCAAACCTGGGACGCAATGAGCGCCTTGGACAGCACCTCGCCCTGACGGCGCAGCAGCAGTTCGAGCAAACCGAACTCCTTGGCGGTCAGGTCGATGCGTTGGCCGCCGCGCTCGACACGTCGACGAATCAGGTCAAGACGCAGGTCTGCTACCGTCAGCAAGGTATCGGCACTGGGCGTGGAGCCGCGCCTGAGCAGGCTGCGCACGCGCGCCAGCAGCTCCGAGAAGGCGAATGGCTTGATCAGGTAATCATCAGCGCCCAGTTCCAAGCCATGTACCCGGTCCTCGACGGCATCGCGGGCGGTCAGGAACAGCACGGGCGTATCGATACCGGCTTGCCGCACGGCCTTGAGGATCTGCCAGCCGTCGCGCCCTGGCAGCATCACATCCAGGATCAGCAGGTCATGATCGCCCGTCAGGGCCAGAAACTGGCCTGTTTCGCCGTCGGTGGCCAGCTCCACCGTGAAGCCGGCCTCGCTCAGGCCCTGATGCAGGTACTGGCCAGTACGGGCCTGGTCTTCGACGATCAACAGTTTCATTGAGGCAAGCTCCGGCGGTTGATGCGGCGCGCCGCAGTGAGGTCCAGCCGGCGCGTGGGTGCCAGGATCATACGTGACCTGCGCGGCATTGAACCAAACTGACACGCTTGTAATGCAGCGGTCAGCTTCATGGCAGTCGCGTGGCCTTAATCTGGCGCCGTTCAATCCAACGCATGGGAGCCTCGATGTCTCGCTTTATCATTGCCTGCGCACTGACGCTGGCCAGTAGTCTTGCCCAGGCAGGCACCGCACACCCGCTAGCTTTCGGTGAGCCTGCACCAGCCGAGGAGGCAACCCGTACGGTTGAAGTGCGGCTCAAGGATATCGCCTTCGAGCCCGCCAGCCTCACTGTCAAGGCAGGTGAGACGGTGCGCTTCGTGTTGATCAACGAGGGTCAGTTGCCCCACGAGTTCAACCTGGGTGACAAAGCCATGCATGCCGAACATCAAAAACAGATGGTTGCCATGCAAGCCAAGCTGTTCAATGCAGCCGCAGATGAGCAGGGCATGGGGCATGGCGACATGAGCGGGCACAATCACGGTGCAGGTCATGGGCATGGCGGCGGTAACACGGTGCTGGTGATGCCTGGCCAGCGCGCTGAGTTGACCTGGACCTTCAAGGCCTCTGCACCCATCGAATTCGCCTGCAATGTGCCAGGCCATTACCAAGCGGGCATGGTTGGGCCGCTGACCATCGAGTGAGGGGCGCTGCAAGGCGGCAAGCAACAGGGTAGACTGGGCGCCCTACGCGTCATCCTGTACACGACAGGGTTACCCCAGCAATGGGGGCGCGCACCGTACGAACGCTAGCGTCCACTCCACACTTTCAGGTCAGTTCCAATGCACCCTGCCGCCGAACACTCCCCGCTGGGCAAGTCCAGTGAATACGTCGCCACCTATTCCCCGGAGCTGCTGTTCCCGATCCCACGCACCGCCAAATGGGCGGAGCTGGGTGTCACCGCGCAGACGCTTCCCTGGCAAGGGGTGGATTACTGGAACTGTTTCGAGCTGTCCTGGCTGCTGCCCTCGGGCAAGCCCGTGGTAGCCATAGGCGAGTTCGCCATCCCCGCCGATTCGCCCAACATCATCGAATCGAAGTCATTCAAGCTGTACCTGAACTCCTTGAACCAGACCGTTTTCGCAGGCATCGAGCCCTTGCAGGCGTGCCTTGAGAAAGACCTTTCGGCGGCCGCCGGCAAGGCGGTAGGGGTGAAGGTGAGGACGCTGGAAGAGGTCGAGGCCCAAGGCGTGGTCGCTTTGCCAGGCACCTGTATCGATGGGCTGGATGTGGCTATTTCCAACTATGCGCAGCCGCAACCGGAGTTGTTGCAATGCGACGCTCATCAGGTGCTCGAAGAGACGCTGCACAGTCACCTGCTCAAATCCAACTGCCCGGTTACCGGTCAGCCGGACTGGGGAAGCGTGGTAGTGACCTATAAGGGCAGGGCGCTCGATCACGCCAGCCTGCTGACCTATCTCATCAGCTTCCGCCAGCATGCGGATTTCCATGAACAATGCGTCGAGCGCATTTACCTGGACCTGAAGAATCTCTTGCAGCCTGAGCACTTGACCGTTTATGCCCGGTATGTGCGCCGGGGTGGCCTGGATATCAACCCCTACCGCAGCATGGGGGAAATCGTCGTGAGCAATGGGCGCCTGGCCAGGCAGTGACCGCCGCCGGGGTGCGCCTGCGTTGAACCGCACCCGACCCTGACAACAGGCCGCGTGCTGTTCGACCCTGGACGCAGTGCGGGTAATGGCAGGCCACTGCGCTGCGCTGTGTGCGCAGCAGCCCGAGCCGTATGCCTCAGATACCCATGCTGTGCAGCGAGTTGGCAATGCTGCGCAGGGTGGCCGTCAGGTCAGGGTGGTCGGCTTCAAATCGCTCCACGGCAAGGTTCACACCGTCGGCCAGGTTGTTGTCAGGCGTGGCGTTTTCCAGCTTCAGCTGCGCTTCGATTTGACGCGCTTCTTCATGGAGCGCAGCCAGCTCTTCGTCCGAAAGCGGCACGTTGCGATCCAGTTGCTCGCGCAGGCTGTTGAGGCGCTCTTGCAATTCGCGGGCAGGCATTGGCACTTCTCCATCATAGGTTTGGCAAGCCATGGACCTCAGCGAGGCGGCAAAGGTTCTGGCCTGTATTGAGCGTAAACCTTTCGCGTGGGATTTGCATGGCTGGCAGCCGCTGAGCTGTGTCCGTATTTTTCGCGCATTCGCTGGGAAGCGGTTCGTTTCATCCATGAGGTTGGCGAGCAACAGGTTCTCGTTAAATCTTGCTGCCATTGCGTAGCACCACTGACGTAACACTTGGTCACATTAAACTTCATGGATGCCGAAAGCTGTCTATCGGCCTGCAAAACTCTATACTGCCGCACTACAGCAGCGCGACCGTTGCGCTTGCGGCCGATAATCCTGATGGAGAAACACTATGCGTAGGATCGGTGCCAGTGTGATCGAACGAGTCACCCAGGCCTGTGTATGCGCCAGCATGCTGCTGGCGCCCGTGGCGGCTACTCAGGCCGCCACTGAAGAAGATCCCTGGGAAGCGGTCAATCGCCCGATCTTCCGCTTCAACGATACGCTCGATACCTACGCGCTCAAGCCGCTCGCCAAGGGTTACGACGCCGTGACGCCGCAGTTTCTCGAAGACGGCATCCACAATATGTTCCGCAACCTGGGCGATGTGACCAACCTGGCCAACAACGTCCTGCAGCTCAAACCCCATGCGGCAGGGGTGGATACGGCGCGCTTGATCGTCAACACCACCTTCGGCGTGGCCGGGTTCTTCGATGTCGGCACCAAGATGGGGCTGCAGCGCAGCGATGAAGACTTCGGTCAGACCCTGGGCTACTGGGGTGTGCCCAGCGGCCCGTACGTGGTCATTCCCTTGCTGGGCCCAAGCACTGTGCGCGATGGCGTAGCCAAGTACCCGGACACGTTCACCCGGCCTTATCGCTACGTGGACCATGTGCCTACCCGCAATTCGGCCTTCGCCCTGGACGTGGTGGACACCCGTGCAAGCCTGCTGCCGGCTGAGAAGCTGATTCAGGGTGACAAGTACATCTTCATTCGCAACGCTTACCTGCAGAACCGCGAGTTCAAGGTGCGCGATGGCGAAGTCGAGGACGATTTCTAAGGCTACCGCATGGCCAGGATGCGCAGCCCAAACGTGTGCTGCCCATCCGCCTGGGCCGCGATCCACACGACTTCCGCCGTGGCGTGCAAGCCTTCGAGCGAAGGGTGATCCGACTCCAGGCGCACCTGCAGCCGATCCCCGACGTGGAACGGCTGAGGCGCCTGTACTTGCATCCCGCTGCTGGCCAGGTCGAGACACACCGCGGCGATGACCTTACCCTCGTGTACCAGGGTAACCGGCGTGTCGATGCGCATGCGGATGAAATCGCGTTTCTCGCTGTGGCTGGTGGCGTTATCGGGCATGCTGCATCCTTCCTGTGAGGTTACATCGTGAGGGTTTCTTATAACTCTCGGTCATTTGCCCTGTAAAGCCGCTCAAGCGTACCGTTCGATGCTTGAAACCCCTGGCGGATGGGAGTACCGTCTGCGCCTTACACCGCATATCTCGCAGTTGCCGGGTAGGCTTTCTTGCCCTACAGCTCGCAGAACGTGCGACCTGTTCAGAATTCCCGCAGCTGTTGGTCTGCCTTGCCGGCTCGCTGCACAAACCCCAATCGGCGCCGTTCGCCCACATGCAGAAAACCAGTGCAACGCTGCTGATCATCGATGACGACGACGTGGTCCGTGCAAGCCTCGCCGCGTATCTTGAAGACAGTGGCTTCAGCGTTCTCCAGGCTGGCAACGGCCAGCAGGGGCTTCAGGTCTTCGAAGAGCACCAGCCTGATCTTGTGATCTGCGATTTGCGCATGCCGCAAATGGGCGGGCTTGAACTGATTCGTCAGATCAGCGCCCGTGCACCGCAGATACCCGTGATCGTGGTGTCGGGTGCCGGGGTCATGGCCGATGCGGTGGATGCATTGCGACTGGGCGCTGCGGATTACCTGATCAAGCCACTTGAAGACCTGGCGGTGCTTGAGCACTCGGTGCGCCGTGCGTTGGATCGAGCGCACCTTGTGCTGGAAAACCAGCGCTACCGCGAGAAGCTCGAGGCTGCCAACCGCGAACTGGAGGCCAGCCTGCACCTGTTGCAGGAAGACCAGACCGCTGGTCGGCAAGTGCAGATGAACATGTTGCCCCAAAGCCCTTGGCACGCCGGTGATTTTGCCTTCGAGCACCAGATCATCCCGTCGCTGTACCTGTCGGGTGATTTCGCCGACTACTTCCGTGTGGACGAGCGGCGTATCGCTTTCTACCTGGCCGACGTGTCCGGGCACGGTGCTTCTTCGGCTTTCGTCACCGTGCTGCTGAAGTTCATGACCACCCGCCTTCTGTTCGAATTCAAGCGTGGCGGCAACATGCGCGAGTTCCAGCCTTCTGAAGTGCTCAGCCACATCAACCGTGGGTTGATCAACTGCAAGCTGGGCAAGCATGTGACCATGGTGGGCGGGGTGATCGATGAAGACACCGGGTTGCTGACCTATGCCGTAGGCGGGCACCTGCCGCTGCCGGTGCTGCATACACCCGAGCACACCCGCTACCTCGAAGGCCGCGGTTTGCCCGTGGGGCTGTTCGAGGAGGCCCGCTACCAGGACCTGGTGGTTGAACTGCCACCACGTTTCAGCCTGAGCCTGATGTCCGATGGCATCCTGGACCTTTTGCCAGGTGATACGCTCAAAGATAAAGAAGCTGCGCTGCCTGAAATCGTCAGGGCGGCAGAGGGTAGCCTGGATGGGCTGCGTCAACGTTTTGGATTGGCTACGCTAGGGGAGATGCCGGATGATATCGCCCTATTGGTGTTGAGCAGGAACCTTCAATGAGTACCGGTAGAATCCAGTTCGCCGAGCAGGACGGTACCTTCGTACTGAAATTCGTCGGTGAAGTGCGCCTGACCTTGTGTTCGGCGCTCGATGCAACGATCGAGCGAATATTCACCGCGCTGAATTTCTCGACCATCGTGATCGACCTGACCGAAACCGAAAGCATCGACAGCACCACCCTTGGCTTGCTCGCCAAGCTGTCGATCCTGTCGCGACAGAAAGTGGGCCTGCTGCCGACCGTCGTGACCACCAACCCGGATATTTCCCGCCTGTTGCAATCGATGGGGTTCGATCAGGTATTCAACATCGTCGACCGCCCCATCCCGTGCCCTGAATGCCTGTCTGACCTGCCATCCCAGGACCAGACCGAGGAGGTGGTGCGCTCCAAGGTGCTGGAAGCGCACCGGATTCTGATGGGCTTGAATGAGTCCAATCGCGAAGCCTTTCATGACTTGGTGAGTGCGCTGGAGCGCAGTTGATCGAGTCACCAGGTTCTGGGGTCAAGAGCAGCCTGCCTCCTTCCTGGTAGGCTTTCTGAGGCCTATGCTGCCCGGGCGAGCTGTATGAACCTGTCCGTCGGTGGGGCGCCAGCTGCCTCCAGAGGGTCATGCCTTCGGGATCGGGTTGTCTTGCCAAGCCATGCAAAGCTTTTGTGACTATGGACTTGGCGCATCTGAGACAGCATGCAGGCCGCACGACGGCACCACCTGTAAAAACAACACGGGCGGGAAATGTCGAACACTTCCCGCCCGCGAGACAACCTGAATTGGATCAGCCTTCTTCACCCATGACCTTCTCAAGCTTCTCCTGATCGCGCGCAAACTGGCGGATGCCCTCGGCCAGCTTCTCGGTAGCCATGGCGTCTTCGTTCATGTCCCAGCGGAACTCGCTCTCACTCAGATGACGCTTGGGCTCACCGGCATTGCCTGGCTTCAATACCTGCGGCAGGTCGCCTTGGTCTTCGCTCAACTGCTGCAGCAATTCCGGGCTGATGGTCAGGCGATCACAACCGGCGAGCTGTTCGATCTGGTTGGTATTGCGGAAGCTGGCGCCCATGACCACGGTGTCGTAGCCATTAGCCTTGTAGTAGTTGTAGATCCGCGTGACGGACTGTACGCCTGGATCATCGGCACCGGTGTACTCCTTGCCCGTGCTTTTCTTGTGCCAATCGTAAATCCGGCCCACGAACGGCGAAATCAGGAACACACCAGCGTCGGCGCAGGCCTGGGCTTGGGCGAAGGAGAACAGCAAGGTCAGGTTGGTCTGGATGCCTTCCTTCTCCAGCTTCTCGGCGGCGCGGATACCTTCCCAGGTGGACGCCAGCTTGATCAGCACACGGTCCCGGCCAACACCGGCCTTGTCGTACAGCTCGATCAGCGAGCGAGCCTTGGCCAGCAGGGCAGGTTCATCGAACGACAGCCGCGCATCCACTTCGGTCGAGATACGCCCGGGGATGGCTTTGAGAATGCCGGAACCCACCGCCACCGCGAACATGTCGCAGGCCTGGTCCAGATCACCGTTGGCCTCGCCCTTCACGCGCGTGAGCAACTCGGCATAGGCCGGGATGGCGGCAGCCTTGAGCAGCAGCGACGGGTTGGTGGTGGCGTCTACCGGTTTCAGGCGCGTGATGGCGTCCAGGTCACCGGTGTCGGCGACCACGGTAGTGAACTGCTTGAGTTGTTCCAGCTTGGAAGTCATGGGCGTGCTCTGTCCTGTGCAATGACTCGACATTACCCCAGCCCCCACGGTCGCTCAAGGGCCCGGCTGTACGAGAGGTGAATGTTCGAGTACCCACCGTCCCTCAGGTTCCCTTCAGGCCGGGCCTTGCATCGTGTCGCGCAACCGGCAGGCGCCTGCGTGACACGCCAGCGCCTCAACGCCCCTGCAACAGCTCAACGGCCTGGTCGAACACGGCCAGCGGCTCGGCTGCCTTGTGAATGTCTGCCGAAAGCAGCTGACGGAACCGACGAGCGCCCTTGAAGCCCTGGGCAAGGCCGAGAATATGCCGGGTCACGTGATGCATCGCGCCCCCTGCCTGCATATGGGCCACGATGTAAGGCCGTAACTGCGCCAGCACTTCGGTGCGGGTGACCACCGGTGCCGTGCTGCCGAACAGCTGTTGATCCACCTCGGCCAGCAGGTAAGGGTTGTGATAGGCCTCGCGGCCCAGCATCACGCCGTCGAAGGTCTGAAGGTGGGTATGGCAGTCGGCCAAGGTTTTGATGCCACCGTTGAGCACGATCTCAAGGTCCGGGAAATCAGCTTTCAGTTGCGCGGCCACGTCATAGCGCAGCGGCGGCACTTCGCGGTTTTCCTTGGGCGACAGCCCTTCGAGAATGGCGATGCGTGCGTGCACGGTGAAACTGCGGCAACCCGCCTCGCGCACTTGCCCGACGAAGTCACACAGTTCTGCATAGCTGTCGCGGCCATTGATGCCAATGCGGTGCTTGACGGTCACCGGTGTCGAGACGGCGTCGCGCATGGCCTTTACGCAATCGGCCACCAACGCCGGGTGCGCCATCAGGCAGGCGCCGATCATGTTGTTCTGCACCCGGTCACTGGGGCAGCCGACATTGAGGTTGACCTCATCATAGCCATCGGCCTCGGCCAGCCGCGCACACGCCGCCAGGTCCGCCGGCACGCTGCCGCCCAGTTGCAGGGCCAGCGGGTGCTCGGAGGCATCGTGGCGCAGGAAACGCTGGGCGTCATTGTGCAGCAGGGCACCGGTGGTGACCATTTCGGTGTAGAGCAGGGTGTGTTTGGAGAGCAGGCGCAGGAAGAACCGGCAGTGGCGGTCGGTCCAGTCCATCATCGGTGCAACGCTGAAGCGGCGTGACGGCTCAGGGCTTGTGGTTTGTGGCTTTGAGGTGGATTTTGCAGTGATTTGATTCAACGTGTTTTGTACCGGATTTCGGGGGTTTTGGGGCATTTTTACCAAGCGCTTGGTACAATGTACCAATCGAATCCAGACGTGTACCAATCCTCATGGCAACCATCAGACCCCGCAAGAAGGCCGACGGCACCATCAGCTATACAGCTCAGATCCGCATCAACCGCGACAAGGTGACAGTCTACCAAGAGAGCCAGACGTTCGCCCGCAAACAAGCTGCAGTGGCCTGGGCGAAGCGACGAGAAACTGAGTTGGCGGAGCCAGGTGCAATCGAGCGGGCGAGCCGAGTAGGACACACGGTTAAGCAGATGATCGACCGCTACCTAGTCGAGGCCGAGAAAGCCCGGCCGCTGGGTGAGACGAAGCGGCGTACGTTGAATGCCATCAAGAACAGCTACCTGGGTGAGAAGGTGGATTCCGACCTCACTCAGCAGGTGCTGGTGGATTACGCGCTTTGGCGCATGAGTCCTGAAGGAGGAGGCATCAAACCGCAGACGGCGGGCAATGACATGG
This sequence comes from Pseudomonas fulva NBRC 16637 = DSM 17717, assembly GCF_000730565.1. Taxonomy (GTDB): domain Bacteria; phylum Pseudomonadota; class Gammaproteobacteria; order Pseudomonadales; family Pseudomonadaceae; genus Aquipseudomonas; species Aquipseudomonas fulva. Next base: position 54,266 of record NZ_BBIQ01000013.1, read on the forward strand.
CGCACCTGGGGTCGGTGCTGTCCTTGGCCAGGGCGGCGTGGGGGTATGAAATTGATGCGCAAGCAATGCCGGATGCCCGCTTGGTGCTGAAGAAGTTCGGCTACAACCTGAAGAGCCGAGAGCGGGATCGCCGCCCTACTCTGGATGAGATCGATAAGGTGCTCGAGCACTTCTTCGAGATGCTACAGCGGCGTCCAAGCGTCATTCACATGCCCAAGGTGGTGGCGTTCGCGATTTTTTCGACCCGCCGAATGGACGAGATTACCCGTATACGCTGGGAAGACCTGGATGAGCACCGGCAAGCTGTGAAGGTACGGGATATGAAGAACCCGGGTCAGAAGATAGGCAACGATGTCTGGTGTTACTTGCCGGATGAGGCGTGGATCATTGTGCAGAGCATGCCACGAGAGTGTCGTGAGATCTTCCCATACAACACTGATTCAATCGGTACTGCCTGGTCCAAAGCATGCAAGATTAAAGGGGTCGAGGATTTGCACTTCCATGACTTGCGTCACGAAGGGGTGAGTCGACTGTTTGAAATGGACTGGGATATACCGAGGGTTTCGAGTGTATCCGGGCACCGCGATTGGAACTCACTGCGGCGGTATACCCATTTGCGTGGTCGAGGGGATGTGTACAAAGGCTGGAAGTGGCTGCATCAGATCATTCTGGCACCGGTTAAACTTGGCGCCCGAGCTGAGTAGGGGGTGGGTAACGATGCTACCTTTATCAGCGCCTACCCGTGGTAGGCATCCGCTTTGTTGTGATTGCGGTCAGCCGCGACTGGCTGCTTTCGAGCCAATGCAGTCAGGCATTAAAGTCTGGGTGTGGTACACCAGCTGGCACGGATAGGACAGGACAGACGTCGATTCTAGTCATAGTGGGGTTGAGTATGGATTTCAACGAGCAACGAACACCTGTAGATGAGCCGGTTGCGGACCTGCACCTTGAAACTCTGTCGAATATTTTAAGGGAGCTCAAACAAGAGCACATTCCGAACAATGGTTCTGTTCAGGACGCAAAATCACTGGTGGATAGTGCGTTCGAAATCGCGCAGGCAAAGCTTCATGCTAGCTTGAAAAAAGGAAACCCTGATAGTTGGGTGCTCGAAGCCTACAAGCAAATATTTATGTGGACTGGAGTATATAGAGGCTTACCATTTCAGGAATTTACGAGCCCAGTGGAATTGGCACCGGTGGGCCGGTTCGGATGGCGGTTCGTTATTGAGCATATACTATCAGGCGGACCTGGAGATAGCCTTCAGCGTAGACAGCCTAGCCTTGAAGACGTTAAAAAAGTATTTACCATCTTGGCAGTTATGACCATGGCGGCTGAGTGGTCTAACCTTATTCACTTTTTTCCTGATGTATATGGGGATGTTGAATTTGACCTGTCTTCTCCATTAGGGATATTGGATCCGATATTGTCGGATGAGTCTAAAGCGGTTGTGGTTGCACGCTCTGACTACATGCGTAGAATCGATCATGAGTACTGGGAGGTTCTTAATTTAGAGCGAAAAATCGAAGATGAGGTATTTTTAAAAGATAAATTCAGCAGCGCATTGCTGGCTGCAAAAGGATTTACATCTGAACAAGTTGAAGCAGTCATAGATACCTTGCTTCATGAGGTTCTCTCGTCTGGAGTCGTACTAATTATTCCGGGTGAATATCTTGTGGATTGGGTTTCAGATGAAAGCAATATTCCTAAATCTACAGTATGTAAAATACTTAATTTCATGCTTATGTCTTCGTCCCTGTTTAGTGATCAAGGTGGTAATTTTCTAGATAAAAAAGACCCTGTTAGAATGATAAATTTTGCAGGTGTGCGGTTAGAGCAAGTGAAGTTTTTATCTTCTATCTATCCAAAGTCATCTGTAAATATGTCGCACGTAAAAAAAGCGTCGTGGCATGCGATAATTAATATATTCATGGTCGGCGAGTGGAGTGATATATTTAAACATCGGGCCTCGGTCGGGCAGCGCCCTGATTTAAAAGTTGGTCCATTGTTTAATCGTGAGCTTGAAGATATTGAGCAGTACCATCGGCGAAATATATTTGAGAACATTGTTCTCGGGATATTCAAGGCGGGTGGGTGCAAGGGCACCAAGGGAATTAAGAAATGGCCAGATAGCAATGGCGTCTCTAGGCTTTTGCCATGCGGCGAGATTGATATACTTGCGTACGAGTGCCATACGCGCACCTTGTTTGTGGTCGAGTGTAAGGCATCAGCTCCGGCTACAGACTCTCGGGGCCAGTTTCAGCAATACAAAGATCATTTTTCTCAAAAAAAATATCACGCCAAATTTTTGTTGAAAATTAAATGGGTGAAGGAAAGTCTTTCAGATCTAAGTAATTGTAAGGAGTTGTGCATAGGTGCAGCGGACATTCCTCACATTACAGTCGTGCCAATGATGGTTACTAGATATCCGTCCATAGTCAAGTTCTATGTTGATGAGTATTGCGTTCTAACGTACGGAGAGTTATATGAGGAAGTTTGTAGCGCTGAAGTGAAGTAGCTGCGTTTTGCTTAGGGCGTAGCGGGGCATTTAGTAATCGCTATTTGACTGATGCTGGTCCATTGCAGCCCGTGGTTAAGGGCTGCTTTAGGTCGTTAGCAGCCCTCGCCAAAGGCCGGTCCGGGTTGACCATCAACGATGCCGACGGGCACGGACACTGGCCAGGCGACGTGCAATCACCCAGTTAGCCGGCTCGAAGCGTCTTGTTCAATTGCGCACATTCCTTACGGCCAGCCTCCCGCTGCTGATCTAGGTATTGCGCCAGATCGGCAATATGAATGCCTCGCGCGGTCTTCTGGCTTGTCTCGAGCCTAGTAATGGGAAGCTTGATCTGTCCGGCAAGAACTTTCCGTTGAAACATGTCAGGGGTGAGGTGAGTAAAGTAGTCCCTGCATACCTGCTCAAGCGAGATAATCGCCGTGCCGTTATACTGCGCCATCAAAACAAAGGCTGTGTTCATGCGAAGCCCTCCTTTTCCTGCGAGTTAGATTTTCCGGCGCTGGGGCGAGGGGGTTGGCGATCTCCATGGAGTTGGATTAGCACCTGCTTGCTGGCAAGATTGAATAACTCGGCGGTGGTAACTGGGGTAACGGATTGCTCGAAGTTTCGCACGGCGTCAAACCGAGTGCGGTACAGCCCGGCCTGGCCGAGCCAAGCGGCGGCTCGCTGGTCTACATCGGGCGCAGGCAGTTCATTAGATTTCTCATGCTCGACCAGCTGCATAGCCTGATTGAAAGTCAGCACCCGGCCGTTGAAGTACCAGGAGGGATTGTCCGCGTCTGTCAGGATCAAAGTATCCAACAGCGGCACGGGGGCGCCCCCAGTCCAATTGTCGTGGATTCGACTCAAGCCAAGCGCTTTGGCGATTACATAGGCATGGGTGGATTTGCCGCATCCCGCTGGACCGTGGACGATGCAGCTGCGTCGGGTGGTAGCAGTCATGCGGCAGCTCCTGAGGTAGCGGCGCTACCAAGGTTGACGCGAAGTTGTTCGTGAATCCGCTTGGCCAATTCGTCAATCAACTCTGCCTGTGCCCCTGACTTGATGGCTTCCGACTCGATCCTCAATGCTTTGAACGTACGTTGGGCTAGTCGCATCGTAGACGAGGCGCTAACAAGCCTCTCGTAGTCCTTCTTGGTCACGGCTAGGCCGGTGTACGACATGATGCGGGCTTCAAGCTCAGCAATGCCGGCTTTGAGGTTAGCCACTGTCAGATGGTGCTTGCGTTGTACTGCCTCAGCCTGAATGCGTGCCTCGTCCAGATCTGCCTGCAAACCTTTGATCTGCAGCTTCAGATCAGCTCTTTGCTGCTGTTTACCCGCGTCGACGCCGTGGAGGAAGGCACGATGTCGTACCTTCGGAATGATAAAGGTGAGGGCAATCAGGCTGACTAGCCATACGATCCCCAAAGCGAGTACTTGCTGGTGCGGTTGCATGCGCTGTGCTCCGAGATAGCCCGCCACCGGGCAAGGTGAGAGTCAGTGGCGGGCGGAATGCCCCTGCTGGCCGGGGCCGCCTGGTTCAGGCGGATTGCTTATCGCGGTCTGCCTGACGGTCGAGGTACTCGGCCAGGTTGTGCAGATAAACCACGTATGAGGCTTTCCTAGAGCAGTCAATCTTGCTTACGCGAAGACCAATCCGCCCTTTATTGATGAGTTCTTTGAAGCGCCTGTCTGACCCGATGTGGGAGAAGTAGCGCTCCCTCACAGCGGACAGCGTCGGGCAGGGGGTGGAGAACTCGGCGCGTAGTTGCTCCAAGGTGCTCATGCGCATTTCCCGAAGTCGTCAGGGCCGGGCTGAAGCTTGGCGTGCACGGCTGCTGCGAGTTGCTCTTTGCTGGAGCCAGTGACAGCAACGCAGACGTCGCCCTGGTCGTTGGTTACGACTGCGCCAAGGGGAAGTTGGCGGTTGACGGTGGCGATGACGTAGGCGGTTTGACCCGACTGCAGCACCTCTTCGACGCAGGCCTGCGCCTCCATCAGTGCCAGCGCTTGTTCCGATTGGGCGCCGGTGTCAGTCCGTCCATTCGCAAGGTCCTGCACGAAATCCCGCAAGGATTGACACTTGGTGGACAGCGCACGGGGCAGGGTGAGGCTGCTGCTGAGCGGGCCCACGGATACTTTGATGCAATGGTGTGTGTTGTCGTTTTCAATCTCGATGTGGGCATCGACAGTGACTTCAGGACGCTGCAGTCTGCACGTCGCCGTGCCTCCGTGATCCAGGGTACGCTGCAACAACATGATCTGACGCAGAGGAATCTGGAAGTCGGTCATGCTGCACCCCCATCGGCGGGGATAGCCTGAGTTTTCCCGTTCAGAGCGACGATCAGTTGCAAGCCAGTGCTGCGCTGGAACGCCTGGATTCTCGCAGGGCTAATGCAAGCTGTTGGATGAATCAGGACCGCTGCCGGTCCGCTTCGCTGTGCTGTTTTCATTTGTCTGTGTCCTAGGTGTGAGAGTGGGCACAGATAGAAATTAGCAAAAGCTAATTTTTATATCAATAGCAGATGCTAAATTAGCAGGGCGTCGTTACTCCCCGGCATATCCCCGGTGTGAGGCAACGTTGAACGGTTAGAGCTTCTTGGCGTTCCAGGCCAGCAGAACGCGGGCTTGGATGTGCATCCGCTCGATCATCGACTCATCAATGGTGATGGGGGGGTAGATCGGGTTGTCGGAGATCATCCGTAGCTGGCCACCGGTTAGGCGCTGCAGACGCTTGATATAGAGATCACCTTCCAAGGTGAACACATAGATAGCGTCGGTTCGAACTTCGGAAATTCCACGATCCACCAGAAGGGCGTCGCCGTCAGCGAATGTACCCGACATGCTGTCGCCATCGCCGGTGATGATGGCTAGGTTTTCAACCTTTGAGAAGGTGAGGCCCTGCATCCTCAGCCAATCGAGATGGACCGTCATGTCGCGGATGACTTCAATGTGCATTTCTGGGGCTACCTTGCCATGGCCCATTGATCCCGCGATATCGAGGTACGGAATCAACACGAAGTTCTTGTCCTTTGTGGCCCTGGTGGGCAGGCGAACGACGTTCGTAGGGGCTGCGTTGGAGGGCTCCTCCGCAGGAGGAGATGTCAGCATCCCTGCCGCAAGTCCTATTTTGACTTCCAGATTTCGCGCAGCTTTCTCGCCCAGCTTCCGGTGGCCGTTGAGTAGCTGCGAAAGGTACGACGCGTCTAGGTCGTGAGCCTCAGCGAATTCCTTCTGGCTCAGCTTGCCCATGATCGTACGGAGTGAGGCGATACGCCTTTCATTTATGTCCATGCCGTGATGATTGCTTTCCGTTAGCAAACAGTAAATTACGATCTGCTATTGCTTAGAAAATTAGCAATTGCTAATCTGCCTGCCAATGGAGGCCCTATGACGCTCAGCGAGTACCTAAAGACCATGAACAAGGAGGGGCTGGATGCCCTCGCACAGCACTGCGGAACTTCAGTAGGTCAGCTCAAGCAGGTGGCCTACGGGAACCGTCGGGCGAGTGCGGGCTTGGCTGTCAGCCTGGATCGGGAAACAGGCGGGGAGATTCGATGCGAGTCGCTCCGTCCAGACATTGATTGGGGGTACTTGAGGCAGGAAAAAAAGTAGGACCGCTGAGCCAGGACTCTCACCTCCCGGCCCAGCTATGACAGTGCTACGCATCGTCACTCCCATCGTCCGGCAGCCTCTCTCACAAGTGCGACCGGACGACTGTTACCGCATGCAATACACGCACAGCACAGCGCGGATTTACGCAAAGCAAAACGGTCGTGGCTGTAGGATAGGGGTTACCCCTTCTTGTGGCTACACCGTAAACCGAGGATTTACGGTTATGAGTCGCATCGATCTTTTGCCGGACGCTGGTCCGGTTCTCGCATTGCGTCAGGCGCTCTATCGCGCCGGTCGTGACTATCACGGTGGTATCACAAAATTGGCCTTCGACATGGTCATGGATGTGGACACCCTGCAGAAGAAACTCCATCCCACTGAAGAGCGGCGTTGGCCCAGCCCGGACGAGATCGAGGAGATTGTTCGCTGGACCGCAGACCCTCGTCTGCTTGATGCCCTTGTTCGGCCGGCCGGGGTGGTCTGGTATCAGCCTGAGCCAGTACCCGCGACGAATGCGGCGCTTCATGCCGTTGCCAAGCTGCTGGAAGAATCCGGTGAATTCGTCGGTAGCCTGCACGACGGAGCTGCTGACAACGTCTGGACGGAAACCGAGGTGCTCGACCTTGAGCACCGGGGGATGGATGTGATCCGCCAAGTCCTGGCCATCATGGCCGGTGCCCGCCAAGCCATGGAGGACGAAGCCCATGGCTGACGCCGTTGATTTTGCAAACGACCACGCCGAGTACTTCCTGCAGCTGTCATTGCGGCGTCTTGCTCGGCTTCCCGACAAGCCAAGCGCACAGTTCTGTGAGGACTGTGATGAAGCGATACCTCTGGCCCGCCAGCAATCGGTTGCAGGATGCGAAACCTGCATCGACTGCCAGAGCCTGCGGGAGCGCCGGAGATGAGCGAGCGCCCAACACGTGCAACCGCTGATTGGGCGCGGCGTTACATTGAAACCTTCGATCTCGCACTCGTTCCGATTGAGCCAGGTGAGAAAGGACCAAAGGGCACTGGTTGGAACAAGCCTGGCGGGTACTTCACCGACCCGTCGAAGGCAGAGGCGTTCTGGAGCGCGAACCCGAGCCATAACCTCGGTGTTGTGCTTGGGCCGAGTCGTGTCTGTTCGCTCGATGTTGACGACGTCGAACTAACGCGGCTGGTCCTTCAGCAAACATTGGGTCTCAATGTTGACGCCCTAGCCGAGGAATATCCCACCTCTGTCGGAAATCCTGAACGCTTCCGCGTGATGTTTCGTGTGCCTGAAGGCGTGGAATTAAGCCGCCACGCACTGGTGTGGCCGAACAGGAATGACCCTGATGGCACCATCTACAAAGGGTTGATAGCGCAAGTAAAGGCTGCCATGGAGAGCGGTGACGCGGCCCGCGAAGCAGCGTTCCGCATGGCGGCTGAACCATTCAAGAAGGTGACCGTGTTCGAGTTGCGTGGCGGTTTGGTGCAGGACGTCTTGCCGCCATCCATACACCCAGGTACTGGTAAGCCTTACACGTGGAAGACCCCGCCGGCTGCAGAAGGGCTGCCTGAATTGCCGACCGATCTGTTGGAGATCTGGCAGGACTGGGATGCCTTCAAGGTCCAGGGAGAAAACGTATGTCCGTGGAAGCCGAAGGCGCCAAAGCCTCCATCGGTTTCTCGGCCTAGTGCCAGGCCAACATCCCCAACAGCTAGGTCAGGTGACCGGCTTCCAGAGGTGATTCCTGAGTTCAATCGGGTCCACGACATTGCAACCATGATCGAAGCTCATGGCTACAAGCGTATTGATGGCAAGTGGCTGAGCCCGCACAGCAGTTCAGGCCAGCCAGGGGTGACGATCACGGACGGCAAACTCTATTCGCATCACACATCGGATCCGTTGGCTAACGGACACAAGAATGATGCGTTCGATGTCTTCTGCATCCTTATGCACGACGGTGATCAAAGGGCGGCGACTAGGGCAGCGGCTCAAATCCTCGGCATAGATGCGAAGTCTCGGCCGCCGGCGCCTCCACCATTAGGCGAACTTCCCCGCGCCCCATCTGTGATCGAGCAGGCCGAGCAGCCACCGCATGAAGACAGTGATGCCGAGCAACTTCCCCACGCCCCATCGGATGAAGAAGCCCCCAGCCCGGCCGGCTCCTCGGCCAAGGGGGGGAACGGGGGTGACACCCTGGATATCGATGGTGCGATGCGCCGGTTCGCCTTGGTGGAAGGAACCACCAGCGTGTGGGATTTGGATAAGGGCAGGGCGATGAAGCGGGCAGGGTTCGAAGCCCTGGTTGGGAAGCCGCTGGCTAAGGAGTGGGTAGAGCGCACTGACAAGAAGCTGATCGGTTCTGAGCAGGTGACGGAGCTTGAACACGCTCGGAAGATGTCCAGCAAGAAGGGCGGTGCGCTGAAACTGGAGCCGCTGGACCGGTACATCTATATCGACGGTACGAAAGAGGCCTGGGACCGTGAGAAGAAGCGGCGCCTGCCCGAGGGTAGCGTCAAGATGGCCTTGGGTGATGCCTATCAGCTCTGGCTGAACAGCCCGGACCGTCGGGTGGTGGACGTTGACCATATCGTGTTCGACCCGACGATGACAAAAGATCCTGCGATCTACATCAACACTTTCGAGGGCCTGCCGCTTACGCCGGTGCGCGATGACGCTGCCTGCGAGAACCTGCGCTGGCTGATCGCGTTCCTCTGTAACAATGACGAGGAAGCCCTGAATTGGCTGATCAAGTGGCTCGCCTACCCGCTCCAGCACATGGGTGCGAAGATGGACACCGCGATCCTCTTTCATTCAACCATGGAGGGCTCGGGTAAGAGCTTACTGTTCGCAGACATCATGGGCGAGCTGTATGGCAGATACAGCGCCACGGTAGGGCAGGCGCAGTTGGAGGGCAACTTCAACGCTTGGCAGAGCGGCAAGCTATGGGCGGTATTCGAAGAGGTTGTGAGTCGGGATCAGCGATACAACCAGGTCGGTAAGATCAAGCACATGATCACCGGCAAGACGGTGCGCATGGAGTCCAAGTTTATCAACGGCTGGGAAGAGTCCAACCACATGAACTCTGCATTCCTGAGCAATGAGATCATGCCGTGGCCGATCAGCGAAGACGACCGCCGGATGCTGGTGATGTGGCCCTTGGAGACGTTGCCCCCTGAAAGGCAGAAGGCGATTTCCACAGAGCTGGCTAACGGTGGCGTGGCTGCTTTGTATGGATGGCTTCTAGACGTCGACCTCGAGGACTTCAATCAACGTACACGCCCGCCGAAGACAGAGGCTCGTCAGCGCCTCGTTGAGCTGAGCCGCACGGCCTGGCAGACCTTCTACCACCTCTGGCGCAATGGAGAGCTTGGCTACGGCCTTTGGGGCTGCTGCCTGACGTCAGATGTGTACGCCATGTTCATCGAGTGGTGTGCTCACAACAAAGAGCATGCCATGAGTCAAACCAAGTTCTCGCTGATGTTGAGCGCGAAGGTGGAGAAGACGAGGGCTATACCCTGGTCTGACTGCTCCACAGAGTGCGTAACCCGCCGATTTGCAGCGTTCTTCATGCCCACCGATGGTGATCCTTCCCTACCCCCATCCATGAATGCGGCCGTGCTGGGGAAGAATGTTCGCGAATGGCGTGAGCGAGCGAAGCTCGCAGGCTGGACGGTGGAAGCCTGGGACCACATAAAAAGGGTGGCTGCATGAGTGCGTCAGCAAGTGTGTTGGGTGTGTTGGGTCGGTGTTGGGTTGGTTTAATCAAGCCAACACACATGCAGCCCCCGGAATTCGTGGCTTGCGGTCAGTCTGTGTTGGGTGTGTTGGGTTCGCGCACGCGTGCGCGCATACGATCTTTAGCAAGCACCGAAATCATGGAGGGAAAAAATCTCCATGCGAGCCCTGAAAAAATCAACACACCCAACACACTCAACAAAGGTAACTCTAACCCTTTGAATTTATTGAGTTTATTGTGTGTTGGGTCTGTGTTGGGTTGGCCAAATGTGTGTTGGGTGCTGAATTTGGAGGTAAAACGATGAACATGGACGCCCGTAAAGGCCTTCAGCGCGAAATGCAGTTGGCCCAGCACATCAAGGAAATGGCCGAATTGATTGATCAAACCGAGCGCCTGCACTTGGTGGCCGGTCTGATGCATCACTGGGGAGAGCAGCGCAGGCAGCTTGGGCTTGGAGCAAGCATCGGCAGCCAAATGGGTACGATCATGGAATGGAAGGGATCGGCGCCACGCACCGGTGCCTCTGGTGCACGAATACTGGTATCAGGCGCAGGCCTGGACCATGCCGCTGCCGAAGTCGATGCGGCGGTGGCTGAATTAGCCCGCCGTGACGAACGTGGAGCAACGCTGGCCAAGCTGGCCGAGCTGAGGTACATGGAGCTGGCCACCATCAGGGCGCAGATGCGGGAGGTCGGGCTTGGCGAGCACGCCGACCGTACCTATCGGAACTGGGTGAAGGCGCTGCATCTACAGGTCTTCTCTGTACTTGCCGCCCGCGCAGGCCGCGTCCGACAACAGACCGTTCGTCGGGTGGGGATGCGACTTGCATGCAACATGAATGACAGATAGTCACCACATTGCGACGTACCGAAAATAGGCTCTTTTCGGTTTTTCCGGTGACCTGTAAAAAGTCCTCACGATATCAAAAGTGCGCTTAGGCGCTTTCCCCCATAAGCACTGTGTTGTGCAACCGGCCCCGACCTATCGGTGCATCGAGAACCCTGCCCACTGGCGGGGTTTTCTTTTTCCGGCACTTTGCTTTGCCAACGAGGCTTGAATGAACAGCGAGCAACAAGCGTTAGCCGAACTGCCGATCTGGATGGTGATTGTGCTGTCCCTAGTCGGCGGTGTTTCGGGAGAAATGTGGCGGGCCGACAAGGCGGGCGCTCGCGGGTGGGGGCTGGTTCGCCGGTTGGCACTGCGGTCTGGTGCCTGCGTCACCTGCGGGCTGTCGACCAACATGCTGCTGTACGCCCTCGGTGTTTCGGTGTGGGCGGCGGCAGCGGTCGGTTGCCTGACCGCGATGGCCGGCGCCGATGTGGCGATCAATCTGTATGAGCGCTGGGCCGCCAAGCGGTTGGGCATCGAGCAGGCGCCGCCACAGGCCGGAGAGCCGGGGCAGTGAGACGACCGGCAGCCCCGGTGGTGCCGGGGACCCTGGCAACCTGGCCGGGGTACGGGACTGGGAACCCGCGGTTCTTCGTTAGCGGGAGGTTCACCAGCTTAGTGAACTGCGGTGAACTGGTTAACCCCTTGGATTCATTGGGTGAACTGGACATTTTGCAATGACATACCTGACGAAATCGGAATTCGCCGCCAGGCGCGGATGGTCAAAATCCTATGTTTCCAAGCTGGCCAGCCAGGATCGGCTGGTGCTCACCGAAGGTGGCAAAGTTGATGTCGAGGCGACAGAGGCGCTGCTAGCCGAGTCGGCTGACCCCAGCAAAGCGGCCGTCACGGCCCGGCATGAGGAAAACCGAATTGACCGAGATGTCCGCAGCCAACTCCTGCCGGTCAGTGACACTCCTGCGGTGCAGCCAGCGGTTCAGCAACCAGGCAAGGGGTTGGATTTCCAGAAGGCGAGGGCACACCGCGAGTTCTATCTCGCCCAACTGGCGGAGGCCGAATTCAACAAGGTGCAAGGCAACCTGGTCGAGCGCAAGTCTGTGGAGGATGCAGCCTTTACGGCTGGTCGCACACTTCGCGACCTGGTGTTCGGCCTTGCACCCCAGCTTGCTGCAGAGCTGACCGGGATGAACGATTCTTGGGAAATCGAAAAGCACCTCAACGGCGCCTTTCGCCAAGTCTTCGAAGACGCGGCGAAGATGAGCGACGCCGATCTTGAACAAGCCATGACACAGAGCTGAGCCTATGCCCACCGGATACGCGGACGGTGCCAAGGTGTACCGCGAAGCGTATGGCCGTGGGCTGAAGCCCGACCCCGAATTGTGGGTGGACGAATGGGCTGACGAGTACATGCGCATCCCGCGTGATACTGGTGCAGCCGAGCCCGGCAAATACCGCACGGCGCGGACGCCGTATGCCCGTGAACCTATGCGCTGCCTATCACCAGCGCATCCCTGCAAGCGCGTCATAACCATGGTCGCCTCGCAGCTGATGAAAACTCAGATCGCCTTGAACTGGATCGGGGCGCTGATCCATATGTCTCCCTCGAACATCCTGACGTTGCTGCCAAGCCTCGCCCTGGCCAAGCGGGTATCAGCACGGATCGGGAAGACCATCGCCGCTACGCCAGAGCTGAAAGCGCGAGTAGCGACCTCCCGTTCACGGGATGCACGTAACACCATGGACACCAAGGAGTTCGAAGGCGGCACGCTGTACGCCACCACGGCTGGCTCGGCCTCCAACCTTGCAGAGCTGGCCGCACGATTCATCTACGGCGACGAGATCGACCGGTGGGACGTCGACGTCGATGAAGAGGGGGACCCAGTTGACCTGGCTGAAACCCGGGGAAGTACCTTTGGCCGGAATGCCAAGTTCTATTTCTCCAGTTCGCCCACTATCAAAGGTGCATCGCGGATATCTGACCTGTTCGAGATGAGTGACCAGCGGTACTACTACGTCCCGTGCCCGACCTGCGGTCACATGCAGGTATTGGAGTGGGAGAACCTGCTTTATTCAGCCGATTTCCAGACAGTCCACTACAGGTGTTCATCTGGCGATTGTGATGTGCTGATCGAGGAACACTACAAGGGCGAGATGCTCGCCAAGGGTGAGTGGCGCTCGACCACCCAGGGCGATGGGGAAACGGTTGGTTTCCACCTCAATGCTTTGTATGCCCCGCTCGGTTGGACCTCATGGGCTGATCTGGCCAAGCAGTTCGAGAAGGCCAAGCGCGCCCAGGACCGGGGTGACCTTGAACCCATGCAGGTGTTCTACAACACCCGTCTGGCGAAGGTTTGGGACAGCGCGGTCGAGCAGACCAAAGCTGAGGTGCTGCAGGCGAGGGCGCTGCAAGAGGACTACGTTCTAGGCACCTTGCCAGTTGGGGCACTCGCATTGACCGCCGCCGTTGACGTACAGGCCAACCGCCTGGAACTGATGACAATGGCCTGGGGGGCCGGGATGGAGCGCTGGGTGGTTGATCACCAGGTTATCCCAGGTGATCCGGCTGATGAGCGTACTTGGGAATTACTGGATGAACGTCTAAAGGTCCGGTACCGGCACCCCTGTGGTGTGAGCCTGGGGATCCTGGCCACTGGCATCGACTCCGGCGGTCATCACACGCATGAGGTGTATCAGTTCACACGCGTACGCCGCTGGCGCAACGTGTTCGCGCTCAAGGGCGCGAGCAAGCCGGGGCGCCCTGTGATCGCTCAGCGGCCGTCCCAGGTGGATGTCACCTGGAAGGGGCAAACGGAACGCAACGGCGCGGAGTTGTGGATCGTCGGTACCGACACGGCCAAGGACTGGATCTACAACCGCTACAGCTTTGAGAAGGGGCCTGGTGCGCTGCACTTCGCCAAAGACCTGCCGGATGAATTCTTCAAGCAGTGTGTGGCCGAGCGGAAGATTGCCCGTTACGTAAAGGGCTACAAGCGAATCGAGTGGGTAAAAGGCAAGGCCGACCGCAACGAAGCGCTCGACCTGATGGTGTACAACTTGGCCATGGCCAACTTTCTCGGCCTTCACCGCTACGGCGAGCAGGACTGGGACAGGCTGCGGCAGGCGCTCGCTCAGGCCAACTTGTTCGAGCAAGGCGAACCGGAGCCAGCCCGGCCCCAGGCCAGTGAGCCTGATGACGACCTGGATAACGAAGTCGAGTCGCCGGGTTCCGCGCCTGTTCCAGTCAAGCGCAACGATCCCCCACCACCACCGCCGGCTCCGCGAGCCGCACCCCAACCCACGCAACGCCGCAGCTCCAGCAGCGGCTATCTCAAGAGACGCTGACATGGCATATACAAAGGCCCACCTCGACGCGGTCGAGCGGGCGATTGCGCGTGGTGAAAAGACCGTCCGGTACACCGACCGCACCGTTGAGTACCGCACGGTTGACGAGCTGATCCGGGCTCGTGACCTGATCCGCACTGAGCTAACTGCCGCTGCCGGGCCCCGGTCCCGGGTGATCCGCATTTATCACGGGGGTAAGGGGCTTTGAGCGGACGATACCTATCCCTTGGGCGTTCGGGAATTTTGGTGCCTGAGCGTATCAAGGCCAGCTATGAAGGCGCTGCAGAGGGGCGGCGCTCATCAGGGTGGGACGCGCCGGACACCGGCGCAAACAGCCTGATCATGCCCGCGTTGAGGAACCTGCGATCACGCTCGCGCAGTGCAGTGCGCAATGATCCCTATGCCGCCAACGTCATTGATAAGCGCGTCAGCAATCTGATCGGCACTGGGATCACACCGCACCCGCGATTGCTGGACAAGGCGGTGCGCAAGGCAATGCAGGAACTGTGGGAGGACTGGGTGGATGAAGCTGATGCCGATCAACTCACCGACTTTTACGGCTTGCAAGCACTCGTAGCGCGCACCGTCGAACAGTCAGGTGAGTGCTTCATTCGCCTGCGTCCACGCAGACCGGAAGATGGCTACGCGGTACCGTTGCAGCTGCAGTGTCTGGCGCCAGAATTCATTCCCCATGACAAGTTCGAGCTGACCCGTTCTGGCAATGTGGTCAGGGCGGGCATCGAGTTCAACGGTATTGGCCGTCGTGTGGCGTACTGGTGCCATCGCAACCATCCCAGCGATAAGTCATCGCTCAATGCGGGCTACAACCAGCTGGTGCGGATTCCAGCAGAGCAGATGCTGCATGTTTTCGAGCCTTTGGAGCCTGGACAGCTGCGCGGAGTGCCGCGTTTGGCGCCGGTCCTCAAGCGATTGCGCAGCCTGGACAACTTCGACGATGCGGTGCTGTTCCGGCAGGAGGTCGCCAACCTGTTCGCGGGTTTCGTCCGCAAGCCGGCCCCCGATGGGGCACCTCAACTCGACATGGTCACAGGGGCGCCGGTCAAGTTCGACCGGGATGCCTTCACGCCTATGGTAGGCCTGGAGCCCGGGACGATGCAGGAGCTGCTCCCTGGGGAACAGGTGGAGTTCTCGGCCCCCCCGGATGCCGGCAACAACTACCCCGACTTCATGAGGCAGCAGCTGATGGCGGCGGCCGCCGGGTCGGGGCTTCCCTACGAGCTGATGACCGGTGACATGCAGGGCGTGAACGACCGGGCGATCCGCGTGGTGCTGAACGAGTTTCGGCGGCGCCTTGAGCAGCTTCAGTTCCAAGTGTATGTCCACCAGCTTTGTCGTCCAGTACGCAAAGCCTGGTTGGACATGGCCGTGCTCGCCGGGGCTTTGGAGCTACCGGACTACTCCCAGCGCCGGCGTGAGTATCAGCGTACCCGCTGGGTGCCGCAGGGTTGGGCCTATATCCACCCGGTTCAAGACGTCCAGTCACGCAGTATGGAAATCGCTGCGGGGTTCGCATCGCGCAGCGAAGTTTGTCTGCGCAACGGGACCGACTCAGAGGTGGTGGACGAAGAGAACGCCGCCGACATTGCTCGGGCCAAGGCCCTGGGCCTCAACTACAGAAGCCTGCCGGTCATTGAGGATGATCCTGATGAACCCGGCGAAAAGGGGAAGACATGAAACCGTTGATGCCGTTTCGCATCTTCAACAAGGCGCCCTCGGTGCCGAAAGTCGAAGATCAGCATTGGTACAAGATCACTGCAGCCGTGAAGGAGGAGGGCGCTGATGGAGGTGAGCCCACTCCCATCGAAGTCTACGTTTATGGCGAGATTGGCGGGTGGGGTATTACCGCAAACCAATTTATTCAGGACTTGAAAGCGGTCGACGATGGCGTGTCGCCGGTCGTGGTGGCTTTCAACACCAACGGTGGCGACCTATTCGAAGGGCTTGCCATCCACAATGCGCTGAGCCGCCTGGGCGAGCGCTGTACGGGCCGAGTCGATGCACTGGCGGCAAGCGCTGGCAGCGTAGCGGTATGCGGCGCACATCGGGTGGTGATGGCATCGAACGCAATCCTGATGATCCACAACCCATACACCTGGGCGGGTGGGGATGCAGAGGAATTGCGACGTGTAGCCGATGTGCTCGATCAGGCGTTCGAAGTGATCATCGCAGCCTACAAGGCCAAAGCACCTGATATCGATGAAGCTGAATTGCGCCGTATGGTCAACGATGAAACCTGGCTCACCGCCCAGGAGGCGCTCGAACTCGGTTTGGCTGATGAGGTTGGAAATGGCCTTCAGGTACGGGCCTGCCTTGGCCAAGGCAACGCCATGGCGCGGTACCGAAACACTCCCCAGACGCTACTGGACCAGCTGGCAAGCAGCTTGGAACCATCCGCAGACGATCCGGCAACGCCGCTTGAACTCCCAGCGCCAAGTCCCGGTGATGCCACAGCGCTTGCCTTGATGATCACGCAAGCCTGTGCGAAAGCGGGGATCAGCAACCTGGTTGAGCCTCTGATTGCCTCGACCAAACTGATCAATCCGAGCGAGGTGCAGGCCGCTTTGAATCGCGCCAAGGATGTACACGGGCTCTGCGTAGCAGCTCGGTTGCCAGAGCTTACCGCTGAGTTCGTGATGGCCGGGCTGGAGCCCGATGCGGTGCGGGCGCGGTTGTTCGAGAAGGTGGTCGGCTCAGGCAAGGGAATCGAGATCGACAACAGCCTCCCCCCGGCCGATGACGAACCAGAGAAAGTCAGGGCCCAACTACCCAACCCCTCCAGCATTTGGGCTGCCCGCCGGCAAGCCGCCAACAGAGGAGCACGACCATGAGCAGCATCCAACAAGAACCGGTTCACGCCGGGGAATTCCTGCTTTCCGAAGGACCGGGCAAAATTTCCCGAGAAGCCATCAACGTAGCCGCTGGCTCGGCACTGGTCGCCGGCCAGCTGCTCGGTCTAGTCACCGCAAGCGGTGAATTCAACGCCTACAACCCTGCTGCGGAAGACGGCAGTGAAAAGGCCGTCTGTATTCTCTATGCATCCTTGGGCGAGTCCGACATTACCCGGCGCGGCCGCGCAGTGGTTCGCCTTGCCGAGGTGCATGAGACTCTGCTGACAGGTGTAGACGCGGATGCCGAACAAGCCTTAGCCGCGCACTTCATCATATTGCGCTGAACCTGTTACCTCATTTCTCTCAACCCCGCCTAGAGCGGGGTTCTTACTTTCTGGAGTACTTCATGGCTGACATTGCCATTTTTCAAGACGACGCTTTCAGTGTTGCGGCCCTCACCGCAGCTATTAACGATCAGGAATATCTCCCAGGTCGCCTTGCCGCACTTGGTCTGTTTCAAGAGGAGGGGGTTGCTACCCTGACTGTGCAGATCGAGAAGGACGGTGACACCCTTGCGCTGGTGCCTGCCGGCGAGCGCGGCACTTCCGGCCTGGTAGTCGGGGGCAGCAAGCGCACTCTGATCCCGTTCAACACGGTCCACTTGCCGCAGCGCTTTGCTATCAAGGCGGACGAAATCCAAGGTATCCGCGCTTTTGGCAGCCTGACCGAGCTGCAGGCTGTGCAGGATGTGGTGAACAAACGCCTGGCCAAAGCAAAGCGTCAGCTGGATGCCACCCACGAGTTTCACCGCATGGGGGCAATCAACGGCAAAGTGCTGGATGCTGATGGTTCCTTAGTGCTGCTGGATATCTTCAAGGTATTTGGTGTGTCCCAGCAGAAGCTGGCGATGGGGCTGAACGATGCGAATGTGAATGTCCAGGTTCAGTGTGTGGAAGCGCTGGACATGCAAGAAGACGCGCTCGGTAACGTCACCACCACAGGCGCCCGTGCCTTCTGTGGCAAGAACTATTGGAAGAAGCTGATTGCCCATCAGTCGGTGGTCGAGACTTACAAAGGTAGCCAGCAGGCCGCTGCGCTGCGTGGCGATGGCCGCGAAACGTTCGACTTCGGTGGCATCACCTGGGAGCGCTACCGGGGCAAGGTATCGGGTGTTCCGTTTGTGCCTGACGACGAAGCTCGTCTGGTACCAGAAGGTGTCTCAGACCTATTCCTGTCTATCTATGCCCCTGCGGACTACATGGAAACGGTCAACACCGAAGGGCTGCCGTATTACAGCAAGATCGAGGAAATGAAGTTCGGCAAGGGGGTTGAGGGCGAAGCACAGTCCAACCCATTACACATCTGCACCCGCCCGCGTGCTGTCATCCGCCTGACGATCTGATCATGGCTTTCCGTGACCTGGTCGACGACGTGGATGAGGCGATCTTTGACGTGCTGGGCGATCCGGCTGAGATCGATGGTCGTCCGGTTCTCGGGATGTTTTCGGCGCCTTGGTTGCAACCCAAGCTCGGCCAGATCAGAACAGCGCTTCGCGAGCCGCATCTGGTTATCCGCGTTGGCGACAACGCAGGTGTCGAGGTCAAGCAAAGGGTCGTGATCGATCTGCCGGCCGAGGACGGTGGCGGGACGTACACAATCGCTGGCAGTGAGCCTGGTGGCGATGGACTTGTAACGCTGATCTTGAGGAAAGCGCTATGAGTGTAGGCAGCTATTTCAAGCAGGCATCCAACAGCGGTTTGATCACGCTGCAATTGGATCCCGCCGGGGTGGATGTATTCGATCAATTCACTCGGCAATTCCCCAAAGCCGCTCACGCAGCCCAGCGAAGGGCAATCAACAAGACACTGCGCTGGCTGCGGACTCACATCGCTCGTGCGGTTGGTCAGCAGCAGCGCATCGCTATTGCGGCAGTGAGGCAACGGCTCAGGGCGTTTCCTGTGTCGGGAAGCGGTCGCGGGAAGCTGTGGTTTGGTATCAATGCCATCGAGGCCAGCCGTGCGGGGCGGCCACGCCAAACACGCACAGGGGTGTCAGTGGCGGGCCGTAAATATGAAGGCGCGTTCTTCAAGACGGTATACGGAGGCAAGCCAGATATATGGATCCGCACAGCCAGTAGACACTTCGATGCGGATGACTACCCGGATAGCGAGGTATCAGGCCGCGGCGGTCACCGATCCGGCTGGATCTCTGAAAACGACAGCCGCTTCCCGTTGGCCAAGGCCAAGATTTCCCTGGCGGACGTCCGGCCCCACTTTGAGGAGTGGACCGGGCGCGCTCACCAGCGCTTGGTGGTTGTGATGGAGCAGGAGTTGAACTTCGAACTGCAGAAATACCTACGGAGAACCGGCAATGGTCGATGACCCCATCCCGCTCGCTCAGGTCTACGCGGCCATGGAAGAGCACATCAGGCAGGCCATTCCGGGCCTGCAGTACGTTGGAACCATGCCAAGCGGTATTGAGGTGGTACCGCCGCCTGCTGTGGTGCTGGAACTGGCCGGGTTTGAAAATGCCGACAAGGATCCTGGTACCGGTGAAGTTGCGGTAGAGGCTCGATTCGAAGCGCGGGTGCTTGTTCCGGGAGAGGAAGACAACTGTTTGCATGTTGCGGCTTTCGTTGCAGCACAGCTGACGGTGCTTTTGCGTATGCAGTCCTGGGGCTTGGCTGTGGAGTTCGCTGAGTTCGTGCGTGCAGAGCGAGACTGGAGCCGGCCGGAGCTGGACAGCTTTGCCGTATGGGTTGTCGAATGGACGCAGGTCATTTATCTCGGTGAAGAAGAATGGCCCTGGTCCCTAGAGCCCGGCCCGCTGGTCGTCGCGTTCGATCCAGACACCGGCCCAGGTAATGAGCATCACTACGTCGCGCCGGAGGCCTTGGTTTGACGTACGCAACCGCGCAACATGACCGCATGTTGTCGTGCATGGTGATCCCCTGCCGGGTGGTGGCCGTTGACCTGGCGGCTGCCATGGTGCGCGTTTCCGATGGCAGCGGCTGGACCAGTGCCTGGGTCCGCTGGCATGCCCAGGCTGCCGGCAAGGCCCGCCATTGGCGTGCGCCCAGTCTGAACGAGCAGGGCGCGCTCATCAGCCCAAGCGGCGAGCCCGCCCAAGGCACGTTTGTGCCTGGGCTCTACGGCAACGCCGGTGCGCAGCCGGATAACCGTGAGCACGTAGAGGTATGGCGTTTCGATGACGGCGGCTCGCTGGTCTACGACTGGCAGGCAAAGAGCTACACCATCACGCTTCCGAGCGGCACGGTTGCTTTAAAGGTGGCCGGCAGTGAAGTGGTGGTGACCGATAACGCTATTACAGCCAAAGCCGCAGCCATCACCCTGACCGGCCCTGTGACAATCAACGGAGAGTTGAGCGTAACGGGGGACATTTTAGGTGGTGCGCGAATCATCGACACCGCTGGCAACACGCCAAATCACAAACACTAACAGCCCGCTCTAGCGGGCTTTTTCATCTCTGGAGCATCCCATGGGAACCAAGAAAGCTCCCGCTGCGCCCAGTGCGCCGGCGGCGCTGATCTATCGCGACAAAACCTACGCGCAGCGCTCGCTATTCATGCCCAACGGCCGCGAGCTGAAAGTGCAGCGCGGCCGCCTGGTTGTCCAGCCCGACGACGACGAGGCGCGCCAGTATCTGGACGCGCGGCGAGACTTCGAGGCGTTGAGCCAGGAGGTGTAACCCATGATCGGAATGGACCGCCGAACGGGTAAGCCGCTGTCGGGCCTGGCCCATCTGCGGCAGTCCATTGAGGACATTCTGACCACGCCCCTGGGCTCTAGGCGCATGCGCCCGGACTACGGGAGCACCATTCGCCGTTACGTCGACCTGCCGGTGAATGAGGGCTGGAAAAGCGCCGTACAGGCCGAAGTGGCACGCGCCTTGGGGCGTTGGGAGCCCCGTCTGCAGCTGGAGCGGGTCAAGGTGGTTTCGGTCGTCGGCGGGCAAATCACCCTGCAGCTGACCGGCAAGTACCTGGGCGACGACACGGTACTGGAGATAAGTGCATGACCATTGACTTAACGGCGCTGCCGGCGCCGGCAGTGCTTGAGGCGCTGGATTTCGAGGAAACGTATCAGGCCGAGCTGGCGACCTACCGCCAGTTGATGGAGGACGACGGGCAAGAGTGGTCCGCGCCGCTGGAAAGCGACCCGGTCACCAAGCTGATCGAGCTTGGCAGCTATCGGCGCTTGCTCAACCGGGCGCGGGTCAACGATGCCAGCAAGGCGCTGCTGCTGGCCTACGCCAAAGGCACCGACCTTGATCAGCTGGCGGCAAACGTCAACCTCAAACGTCTGGTCATCCAGGCCGAGGATTTAGCCGCGGTGCCGCCGGTACCGGCGGTGATGGAGGAAGACGACGCGCTTCGCGAGCGTGTGCAACTGGTGTATGAGGGCCTGACCACGGCCGGGCCGCGTAACAGCTACATTTTGCACGCCCGTAACGCCTCGGGCCTGGTGGCCGATGCCACGGCCGAAAGTCCGTCGCCGGCGGTGGTGGTTGTCACCGTGCTGTCGCTGGAAGGTAACGGCGCGGCCCCCGCCGATCTGCTCGCAACCGTTGCAGCGCAGCTCAATGACGACGACGTGCGGCCGGTAGCGGATCGGGTCATAGTGCAGAGCGCGCAGATACTGCCGTACAAGGTCGATGCCAAGGTCTACATGGTCAGCAACGGCCCTGAGAATGAGGCGATTCTGGCGACGTGCCGCGAGCGCCTGCAGGCTTGGATTAACCCCCGGCGCCGGCTGGGGGTTGAGGTGGCCAGGTCCGGGGTTGACGCCCAGTTGCACATCAACGGGGTTTCACGGGTTGAGCTGACCGCCTGGACGGATATCAAGCCCACCAAGGCGCAGGCAGCGTGGTGTACAGGCATCAACGTACTGCGGGGTACGTGATGACCAGCCTACTCCCCAACAACGCTACGCCGCTTGAGCGGGCCGTGGAGGGCGCCGGGACCGAAACCACGGCCATTACGCTGCGCACGCTGTACAACCCGGACACTTGCCCAGCGCACCTGCTGTACCAGCTTGCATGGGCCTGGTCTGTCGACCGCTGGGACGATGGATGGTCGGAGGCGGTTAAACGCTCGGTCATCAAGTCCTCGTTTTACATCCACAAGCACAAGGGAACCATCGGCGCGCTGCGCCGCGTGGTGGAGCCGTTCGGCTACCTGATTGAGGTGGTCGAGTGGTGGAACATGGCCCCGGCGGGCGTGCCTGGCACGTTCGCGCTCAAGGTCGGGGTATCTGATTCGGGTATCAGCGACGACACCTACCGGGAATTGTCGGCGCTGCTCGATGACGCCCGGCCCGTGAGTCGGCACATGGTCGGCCTGGAAATCAGCCTTGAAGCCAATGGCCGGTTCTACTTCGGTGCAAGCCTTAGTGAAGGCGACATTCTTAGCGTGTACCCGCCCATGCAGCGTGACATTGAAGTCATCGGCGTGATTGGGCGCGGGGGTCGCGAAACCACAATTGACACTCTGGAAATCGGATATGGCGGATAAGAACACGCAGTTCTACGCGATCCTCACGAACATCGGCGCGGCTAAGCAGGCCAACGCCGACGCGCTGGGCATCCCGTGGAAGATCACGCAAATGGGGGTTGGCGATGCCAACGGCGCCGAGCCCACCCCGAACGCAACGCAGAAGACGCTGATCAACGAGTGGCGCCGTGCACCGCTGAATCAGTTGAAGGTCGACGACAACGACCCGTCAATCATCGTGGCCGAGCAAGTCATACCGGCCGACATTGGCGGTAAGTGGATTCGGGAAATCGGTCTGTACGACGAGGCCGGCGACCTGGTGGCTGTGGCCAACTGCGCGCCGACCTACAAGCCGCTACTGTCACAGGGCTCGGGACGCACCCAGGTGTTGCGCATGAGCCTGGTGGTGAGCAACGCGGCAAGCGTCCAACTCAAGATCGACCCAAGCGTTGTGCTGGCCACACGTGAATGGGTCACCGAAGAACTGAGCCGCCAGGACTTCAAGCACTCGGTGCTTGTGGCCACCACTGCCGGCATCAACCTGTCGGGCCTGCAGACGATTGACGGCGTGACGCTGACAGCCGGGGCGCGGGTGCTGGTGAAGAACCAAGCGACGGCCAAGGAAAACGGTATTTACACCGTGGTATCGGGCGGCGCGTGGAAGCGCTCTACCGATGCCGACACTACTGCCAAGGTGACCCCTGGGCTGTTGGTGTTGGTTGAGTCAGGCATGGTCAACGGTGACAGCGGTTGGCAGCTGGTCACGGATGCGCCCATTGCCCTGGGCGTTACGGCGCTGTCATTTGAAATGGCCTTCGGACGCACGGGTGTGAACGCCGGCACGTACAAAAGCGTGCAGGTCGATAAGTACGGCCGCGTGGTTTCCGCGACAAACCCGACCACCGTTGCGGGCTATGGTATTACCGACGTTTATACCAAGTCGGAAACCTACAGCCGAAGCGAAATCGCCAAGGCTATTGCCGATTCGGTGACAACGGCGGTAAACGGTTTGGTCGACTCGGCGCCGGGTGCTCTGGACACGCTCAAAGAGCTGGCCACCGCAATTGGCAATGACCCGAACTTTGCGGCCAGCATGGTCAATGAGCTGTCCAAAAAGGCCAATCTGATATCGCCAAAGTTCTCCGGCTCACCTGAGACGCCGACGCCGTCTGCAAGCAGCACCGGCTTGCAGATTGCGAACATGAGCGCCTTGGCTACTGCCGTGGCTGCTTCGGCGCGTCAGTTCAAGACCGCAGTTATTGGTGTGAGCACAAACACCACACTGACAGCCGCGCAGATGGGCAACGCTGTGCAGTTTAACGGCGGCGCTGTGACCTTGGCGTTGCCATCGGTTGCCGACGTTGGCAATGGCGCCTCGGTAATGCTGCGCAACCCATCGGCCACGGCGACGCAGAACATCGTGGTGGCGTCTTCGGGCTCAATTGTGGATGCAGGCACCACGGGTGGTTCGTTCGCTCTTAAACCCTTGGAATGGGCCGAACTGGCGTCTTCTGGTTCGGCCTGGTTCGTTGTAGGGCGTGGCAAACTGAAAGAGGTGGCTGAGCTTGATTCGCCCGTATTCACCGGCTCGCCGGAAGTGCCAACAGCCCCGCTGGGGTCGGTCAACAAGCTGATTGCCAATATGGCGGCGGTCGCGGCTGCGTTTCAGGCCTTCGGGTTGGGAACGACTATCGGCGTCACGATTCCTGATTTTGATGGCGTAACCGAATCGGGCTTGTATCGAGCAGAGGGCACCGCTAAGAACTCGCCATTCCCCAATGCGTCCATGGCGCTGCTCCACATCCAGTTCAATCAAACCGGTTGTTTCCAGCTGGCGGCGGGATGCAGTAGCAACATTAGCAATGCCCGCCTTTTCTGGCGTACAAAAGCTGGCGGCTCCTGGGCTGACTGGCAAACTGTGGCGCGCCTTGACTCGCCAGGCTTTACCGGCACACCGACTGCACCGACCGCCGCGCTTGGCACCAACTCGTCGCAAATCTCGACCATGGCGGCGCTGCTACAGGCAGTGAATGCGTTTAAGCGCAGCTACAGCGGCAACGTGGTAGGCGTCGGGGCGGATATCACCTTGGCCGGTGCGCAGACGGGTTATGCCTTCAACGCGACGGCGCCCGTTACCATAACGCTGCCGGCCTCAAGCGAGGCGGGATCGGGCGGCACGTTTGTGATTCGCAACGTGAGTTCGGGCGTGGTCACCGTTGCTACAACGAGCGGGAAAGTCTTCGAGAAGAACAACACCGTGGCCGCTGCAGCCATCCAGCCCGGTGAATGGATCGAGCTGCAGGCGTCCACCACCAACTACTTTATCAACCAGCGGGGCACGCTCAACGAGATTGGTAAGGTCATTTCGGATGCCATGGCCTCGTTCGGCATTGGCGGCTACAACGTCAAGTCAGGGGTTGATATCAACACCTTGACTCAAGGTGGGCTCGCGTACTGCATCAACCCAACCAACAGCCCGGTTGGTACTGACGGGCAGTCGAGTGCCAACGGTTATTTGCTGTCGTTCCAATACATGGACGGCACCACGTACTGCGCTCAGGTGTTTATCCCTTCGTTGGTGGGCGCCTCGCTCGACACGATGCATTTCCGCCGGATGACGGCAGGTAATTGGGGCGCATGGAACACCCTGGCCACTACCGGCTTTGTAGAGCTGGCATTGAAAGCGGTGGGCCTTGGAACCAACGTGGCGCCGTTGTGTGCAGACGTTGACGCGCAGGCCACAAGTGGGTTCTTTTATGTGGCAACTAAGTTGTCAGCAAACATGCCCCTTGAAAGCAATGGTTTCCTTCTGCAATTCCCGTGGAATGGAAACTCTGCCGCGCTGCAAATCTATGTAGCCGCTTCGGTGGACAAGTTCATGTATCGCGCCAAGAGTTCCGGCAACTGGCGCCCCTGGAAAGACATTCCGTCGCTAGATGGCGTCATCGGCGCTATCAACAACAGTTCTCGCAGTTTCCGAACGCAAGCGGCCACGGGCATTGCGCAGAGCCTCACGCTCAACACCACTACTCATATGGGTTCGCTGCTGCAGTTCAACGCCGACGGGCTAACTGTGACGCTGCCAGTCTCAACGGGCGTAGCAGATGGCACGGTGGTCACGTTGCGCAACCCGCGAGCATCGGCACAGACCCTGGCGGCATCTTCTGGGGGGATCGTTGAAGAAGGTGGCACAGCCAGCAAGATGACCTTACAGCCCTATGAATGGGTTGAGCTGACGTCTTCAAGCACAGTGTGGTTTGTGAGTGCTCGCGGCAAGGTCAAGGAAGCGGCGACGGTAGATCAGTTGCAGGAGGCTGTTCAGCCGCTCGCGCCGCTGAACAGTCCGGCCTTAACCGGTAAGCCAACGGCGCCGACGCAAAAGGTCAATGATGCGTCGAAGTTGTTGGCGACTACCGAGTTTGTGGAGTTGTCCAAGCGCAATTACTCGGGGCCTGTATTGGGTTTCAGTTCCAGCATGAGCCTGAGTGTGGCGCAGTCGGGGCGGTTGTATCAGGCGAACGCCAATAACCTGACCGTGACACTGCCCGCAGCGGTTGACGCGGCTGGGGGCACGGCTTACGCCTTCCGCAACCCCAGCGGCGGCACGCTTTCAATCAAGGCCGCCAGCGGCAGTATTGTCTCTGATGTCACCCTGGGCACGTTGGTGCTGCAGTCCGGCGAGTACGTCGAACTGGTGAGCAATACCAACACCGGTTGGTTCGTGTCTTCGCGGGGCAAGTTGGCCGAATCGCCTACGGTCGATGCAATGAATGCCGCCGTTACGGCTGCCGCGCCGCCAGGCCAGGTCGCGTACTTTGCGTGCGAAAGCCCGCCAACAGGGTGGTTGAAACGTAATGGCGCCGCATACTCGCGCACTGCGTATCCGGCGCTGTTTGCTGAAATCGGTACTAAGTTTGGCGCCGGCAACGGCACCACCACATTCAACGTACCGGATGACCGTGAGTTGATGGACAAGGCTTGGACTGATGGCCTAAACGCCGCAGACCCCGGCCGCGTCCTTTTCTCGACCCAGGCCGGGCAAATTGAGTCACACAATCACACCGGATACACCAACAGTGCCGGCGCCCACTCACACACCATGCAGTTCATTCGGGAGCGCATCACCTCGGGATATGTTCCCGATGGCGGAAACGCCGTGTTCGGCGATCAAGAGAGCGACGGTGTGCAAACGCTTACATCTTCTACAGGTGGCGTCCATAACCACACCCTGAACATTGGCAACACTGGCGGAACTGAAAACCGCGTGGCCAACCGGGCCTATCTGGCCTGCATCAAGTATTGAGGTATTTATGACCGACGAAAGTACGGACCTGCTGGAGCAGCAGGAAGTCGTCGCCCCGGAGGAACTGCCGGAAGTTGTAGACCTGCGCCCCTGGTGGCAGCGTGAAGGCGTTCAAGCGCCGCAGGTCTGCAATGTGCACCGTGGTACCGGTGAGTTCCTGGGCGTGTGTGTGGCTGATCCAAGCCCGCTAGAGCCTGATGTGTGGGCGTTTCCGGCTTACGGCTACCCCATTGCGCCACCTGATGTGCAGGCTGGCTTTGCTGCGCTGATCAACCGTGACGCCAGCGGCTGGGAAATTGTCGCTGACCACCGCGGTGCGACGGTCTACAGCACCGAGACGGGCGAGCCGCGCCAGTGGCTGGCCCTGGGCGATCTGCCCGAGGGTTACACGCTGCAGGCGCCGGAATCGGAGTTCGACACCTGGCAGGGTGACAAGTGGGCGCCCGATGAAGGGGCTATTGCTGAGGCGGCGCGTCAAGCGGCCTACCTCAAGCAGCAGCTGGCCAACCAGTACGCCACGGCGCGCATCAGCACGCTGCAGGATGCCGTATCCATGGACATGGCCACCGAGGCCGAGGCCGAAGCGCTCAAGGCGTGGAAGGTCTACCGCGTTGAGCTGAACCGCCTGGATATCACCACCACTGCGCCGGCCGATGACGATTGGCCAGGCAGTCCCAACGACGAAGCGCTGGCCGTGTGGCTGGCTTCGCAAACCCACTAAGCGCCCCGCACTGACGGGGCGTTTTCTTTTCCGCTGTACCTCAAAGCCCCGCACGCGGGGCTTTCTCATATCTGGAGAATGGATTTATGAGTGGTTTTTTCCACGGCGTTACCGTAACGAACGTCGATACCGGCGCCCGCAGCATTGCCCTGCCGTCGTCCTCGATCATCGGCCTGGTCGACACCTTCACCCCAGGGCCTGGCGCGGTCGCTACCCCGACCGCCAAGGAAAACGACCTGGTGCTGATCACCAGCGAGCGCGAAGCGGTAGCCGCGTTCGGCGCTGATGCGGCCATTACCAAGGCCTGCCGTGCGATCTACCAGCGCGCCAAAGCCGTCATTGTCGCCTGCGGCGTGACCAAGCTGAGCGACCCTGCCGAGCAAACATCGGCCATCATCGGCGGCGAGCTGGCCAACGGCAGCCGTACTGGCCTGCAGGCGCTGCGCGACGGTAAAAGCCGGTTCAACGCCCAGCCCCGTCTGTTGGTAGCGCCCAAGCACAGTGCTACCCAAGCGGTAGGCACGGCGCTGGTAGGGCTGGCTGACAAGTTGCGCGGGCTGGCCATCATCGACGGCCCAGGCACAACCGACGAGGCAGCCATTGCCTACGCGGCCAGCTTCGGCTCGAAACGCGCATTCATGGTCGACCCCGGTGTGCAGTATTGGGATACCAGCAAAAGCGCCACGGTCGATGCGCCTGGCTCGGCCTGGGTGGCCGGCCTGTTCGCCTGGACCGACAGCGAATACGGCTTCTGGGCCTCGCCGTCCAACAAGGAGTTCGTGGGCATCACCGGCACGACCCGTCCTATCGAGTTCCTCGACGGTGACGAAACCTGCCGGGCCAACCTGCTCAACAACGCCAATATCGCGACCATCATTCGCGACGACGGTTACCGCCTGTGGGGTAACCGCACCTTGTCGAGCGATCCGAAATGGGCGTTTGTCACCCGCGTGCGAACGCTCGACATCGTCATGGACGCTATCCAGGCAGGGCACAAATGGGCGGTAGACCGCTCGATCACGGCTACCTACGTCAAGGACGTAACCGAGGGCCTGCAGAACTTCATGCGCGACCTGAAAGCTCAGGGCGCAATCATCAACTTTGAAGTGTACGCCGACCCTGAGCTGAACACGGCCAGCCAGCTGGGGCAGGGCAAGGTGTATTGGAACATCCGCTTTACCGATGTGCCGCCTGCCGAAAACCCCAATTTCCGCGTTGAAGTCACTGATCAGTGGCTGACCGAAGTCCTCGACACCGCCGCTTAAGGAGCAACACCACCATGGCAATGATTCCCGAAACCCTGGCCAACCTGAACTTGTTCGTGGACGGCATCAGCTTCCAGGGCGATGTACCCAGCCTGACCCTGCCGAAACTCACGCTCAAGATGGAAGAACACCGCCCCGGCGGTATGGACATGCCCGTCGAGCTGGACATGGGCATGGAGAAACAAGAAGCCAGCTTCACCACCACCGGCGTGCGCCGTGAGGCGTTGAACCACTTCGGCCTGGCCGATGGCACCGCGTTCAACGGCACGTTCCGTGGCGCCTTCAAGGGCCTGAAAGGCGCCATCAAGCCGGTTGCCGTCACCCTGCGGGGCTCACTGAAAGAAATCGACATGGGCGACTGGAAGGCCGGCGACAAGGCCGAAATCAAGCACGCCGTGGCGCTGACCTTCTACAAGCTCGAAGTAGACGGCCGTGTTGTGTACGAAATCGACGCGCTTGGCATGCGCCGCGTTATCAACGGCGTTGACCAGCTGGCTGCCCAGCGCCAGGCCCTGGGCCTGTAATCCCCCTCACAAACTCAAGGAAACCGAACAATGACCAAGCCACTGCCGAAATACCTGACCCTGACCGACGCCGGTATTACCGTGCGCCTGAGCCGTCCCACGGACATGAACGGGATGCAAACTGACTCCATCCACCTGCGTGCGCCGACTGTGCGTGACGTACGTTCGGCGTCGACCACGGCCGCCGGCGATGAGGAACAAGCCGAACTGAACCTGTTCGCCAGCCTGGCGGAGGTCGGCGCCAAGGACCTGGAAGGCCTGGCACTCAAGGATTACACCCGCCTGCAGGCTGGTTACTTTCGCCTGGTGCAGGACGACGAAGTTTGACCCAAGGGTGCAAAAGGGGCTGGCCAAGCGGCTGGCCGCTGAGCTGGGTTTCTCGTCCGGCGAAATCATGACCATGCCATGGTCCGACATGGTCTGGTGGCTCACGGACTGAGCCGCTAAGGGGGGTTACCGATGGCAAGCAAACTGGCGTTATCGCTGGTGATTGGCGGCGCGGTGGCGTCGTCAGTCGGTGCAGCTTTCCGCACGGTCGAAAGCGGCATCGACAAGCTCAAGAAAAAGGGTGACAAGGCCAAGGTGCTGCAAAGCACCATTGGCGAAACCATGAAGCTGCAGGCCGAGTGGAAGCGGGCGCACGAAAACGGCGCTGCCAGTGCTGACAAGCTGCTGCGCAAGCTCAATGGCAACCTTGATGCCCTGCGCAAACAAGGCGTGGAGGTTGGCCGCCTGGGCCGGGAGTATCAACGCCTGGGCCGGGATGCCAGAGCCGCCGACCTGCAGGTGATAGGTCGCGAGCAAATCGCCGCCGGCCGGGCCTCGCTCAAGTCCACTGTGGGGGCTGCTGCAGTGGGCATCGGTCTGACCGCCGTGCCCACCAAGATCAGTGCGGACTATCAAGCGATCATCCGTGACATTGCGATCAAGGCAGACGCGGCCAACCAGCCCGAAGAAGTGCAGCTAAGCCGCAATGTCATTCAAACCTCGAATGACACCGGCATGGCCCGCAATGACGTGGCCGACCTGATCAACCAGCTGGTTGGCGCCGGCATGGAGCTGGACAAGGCCATGGCCTACTCCAAGACGGCGGCCAAGTTCGCGGTAGGGCAGGGTGCATCGGGCGTCGACACGGCCAGCATGATCATGGCGCTGCAGCAAAACGCCAAGATCACCGACCCCAAGGTGATGCAGCAGGCCCTTGAGGCCATCGCTTATCAGGGCCAGGCAGGCAGCTTTGAAGCCAACGACATGGCCAAGTGGTTCCCGCAGCTGCTGGCGGGCATGGAAAAGAACGGCATTACCGGCCTTGATGCTGTGTCGTCGCTGGGCTCGATGCTGCAAGTGCAGATGAAAACTGCAGGCAGTTCGGACGAGGCTGCCAACAATTTCAAGAACTGGATGGAGAAGATCGGCGCCGGCGACGTGGTCAAGGCGTACAAAGACGCCGGGATTGATTATCAGGCTTCGCTCAATACCGGCCTGCAGAAGGGTATGAACGTCATTGAGGCGTCCATGGGCCTGGCCATGCAGTATGTGGAGGCGACCGACCCGGCCAAGGCCAAAAAGATCAAGGATGCTCAAGCCAAGATCGACAAACAGGTCGACCCGGAAAAGGCCAAGGCAGCGCTTGAGGCCCTGGAAAAGACCCTGCGCACCGGTGACCTGTTTGCCGATATGCAGGTAAAAGCGGCGCTGACTGCCTACGGTCAGAACCGAGGGCTGTACAACGAGCTGAAAGCCGATTCCATGAAGGCAACCGGCATTCTCGACAAGAACCTGGCCGAGCGGCGCGAAACGTCGGCACAGCGCTGGTCTGAGCTGGTGCAGTCCACTGATGACGCTATGCGCAGCATTGGTGATGCCATCCGACCGGCGACCGATGCGTTCGCTACCGGGGCGACAACCGTTGCCCGCTGGGTCACCAAGTTGTCGGACGATGTACCCCAGTTGGCCATGGGCCTGGCAGGCCTGGCCACGGCTGTCGGGGCGGTCATTGCGGCGCGCAGTGCGGCCAAGGTAGGCCGGGGCGTGTTCAACGTCGCACGCGGCCGCGCCTGGGGATATCGCCGTGCAAGCAAGCTGCCAGGTGCGCCGGAGCAAGCGGCAGCGCCAAGGGCCGGTAGGCGGGTGGTCGACGCAGGTTTAGGCGCGCTGGGCAAGGTGCTTGGAGTGCCCGCCAGTAATGACCCTGCGCAGGGGGCCGGCAACGAGCCTATGCGCGTATTTGTGGTCAATGCTGATGCCTTTGGCGGGTTCAGCCCTTCCGGGCCTAATTCAAGCCCTGGAGGCGCTACACGGGGGCGTCGGGTACGTCGCCGGCGTCGGGCAGTTGCGCCGGCACCTGTACGCTCGCCGCTGGGCGTGCATCGGCCGGTGCCAGTTGCAGTTAAGGCGCCAGTACGGCTAACCCCCGTCGTGCACCCGCCGGCGGCCATTAAGCCACCGGCCGCTGCCATGCCATCGCCCGTTGCGCCAAAGGTCGCCGCGCCGCCGCCGGCCGTGGCACAGCACTTGGCGCCGGCATTACCCACTGCAGGCGTCTCTAAGCTGGTCGCCGCCCCGGCGGTGCCTGAACTGAGTCGCCTGGGGCAGATGGTGCGCAGTGTGCGTGGCGTCACCAAGGTGGCAGGCAAGTTGCCAGGTGGCCAGGTCGCAGACGCCATTCCCGGCATGCTCGATACGGCGCTGAATGCCCGGACCCGCGACGAGAAAGCCGAGGGTTATGGCGGTGTGGCCGGGGGCATGGCTGGGGCATGGGCGGGCGGCATCGCCGGTGCCGCTATCGGGTCTGTTGTGCCTGTGATTGGCACTGCCGTTGGCGGTGCTATCGGCATGGCCTTGGGCGGCCTCAGCGGCGAGTCCCTAGGTGGATGGCTGGGCAAGACCTGGTTCGGTGATGACAAGGACAAGCCCCAGCAGGAGCAGGAGTCAGTCAACGGCCAAGCCGCGCCAGCACCCCAGGCGCCGGCAGTGACAGCGCCGATGTCGGCAATGCCGGCGCCGGTAGTCGAAGCGCCCAAGCCTTTGCCGCCTGTGCTATCGCCGCCGGTGGTGGTCACCACTGTGCCGGCGCCGAAAGCGCCTGACCCGGTGCCGGCCGCGCCGGCGCCTGTGGCAAGCCCGCCGGCGCCGGTCAAACTGGCGCCTGAGCCAGTGGCCAGGCCGCCAGCGCCTGTTGTCCAGGGCATGGCACCGCCGGCGGCGCCAGTCCCAGTTCAACCGCCTGTTGTTACGGTAACGGCACCTGGCGCGAAACCGTCTACGCCCGCGCCTACGCCCGCTGTGAAGATCGAGGCGGGCGGCGCGCCGGCCCCAGCACCTGCAGTGCCGAGCAAACCCAAAGTGATCGAGCGCTTCCGGCCTGAGCCTGCACGCGGTCTACGCCGTAATGCCGCAGAGCGGGCCGAGTCGATGGGCGATGTGGTGCGCTCGCTGGTCGAGGTGGCGGCGCCTGTCGCTGCAGCACCAGCACCACCCTCGCACAAGCCTGCAGAGCAGGCCAGGTCGGAGCCGTCCAAGGTTGAACAGACCTTTTCAATTGCGCTGAGTATGCCGGTCACTATCGAGGGGGATGTGAAAGACCCCTATCAGACGGTGGCCGCCATGGAAACGCCGTTGCGTGGCCTGTTTGAGCGCCTGCAGCGCGAGTTTGCAGGCAACCGCTTTAGCGCCCAGCTGTACGACGAGGCGCACGTCTAAGGAAACGCGATGGCTTATATGGAACTGATGAAATCAACGCTATCGTCGTTGGTGGCGGCCGGTGAGGCCGGCCGTACCAGTGTCGACGGCATGTTAGGGCCGCTCAACGGCGCCGTCAGTGACATGACCGGTGCCGCGTCCGAGCTGGATAGTTTGCCGATCGTCGGCCCCGCAGTCGGCGCAAAGCTGCAACGAGCCCTGCGAGCCATCAGCGCGGCCCAGTCCACGGTGGGCTCGGTAGCGTCGAAATACAGCCAGGTCACAAGCGCCGCCACCCAGGTGCGCGAGCGCTTGGGCACGCTGAGTGAGCAGGCCGGGAAAGCGGGCTCGGCCATCAACCGCATGGCCGGCAAGGTCAGTCCGTCGCTGACGGGCATTTTGCCGACCAGCACGTTTGGCACCAGTGCCACGCCGGCAGCGGCCGCCGTAACGCCGTTCCCGCATCTGCTGATTCTGCAGCCGCTCAAGGCAGGTTCGCAGCCCTATTACTTCAACCTCAACACGGCCGCGTTCAAAGAGCTGCAGCGGCGTACTGCGTTCCGCTGGGCTGGCCAAGAACGCCTGTCCCGCGATATCGCCCAGCAAGGGGTGGGGCAGGGTGAGGATGCGCTGACGATCAAGGGGGCGGTGTTCCCGTTGTTTAAGGGCGGGATCAGCCAGCTGGACGCGCTGCGCACGATTGGCCGGCAAATGACGCCGGTCAGCTTGACCACTGGCTATGGCGCAGTGCTGGGCAACTGGTGCTTGCGTAAGGTCGATGAAGATCAATCGTCCTTGCTCGCCGGCGGTATCCCGCGCAAGCAAGGCTTTACCTTGGAGTTCATCAAATATGGCGATGACCTGCAGAACGTCTGACGGTGACGTGCTGGACACGCTTTGCCAGGCCTTTTATGGACATTTGAAGGGCACCGTTGAAGCAGTCATGGAAGCCAATCAAGGCCTTGCCGAGCAGCGGCAACCTTTTCAAGCAGGGCTGTTGATCATGTTCCCTGATATGCCCGCGATCACGCCTGATGCGGAGCACATCACCTTGTGGGATTAGATCCCGGATCCTCCAACCGACCCCGCCACGTGCGGGGTTTTTCATTTTCGGAGTGCACATGAAACCTTCGTTTCGAATAGTCGCTGACGGCCGGGACATCACCGCGCTGATCAACGACCGCTTGCTGCTGCTTCGCACCTTGGACAAGCCCGGTATGGACTCAGACGAGTTCGAACTGCGTGTGGACGACCGCGATCAGGCCGTCACGCTGCCTAAGCGGGGCGCCAACATAGAGGCATTCATGGGATACGAAGGCCAGGCGCTGGCCCGACTTGGTAGCTACCGGGTGGACCAGGTCGAAGTAACTGGCCCGCCTGACACCGTCACCCTGCGTGGCAAGGCAAGCGACATGCGCGGCAGCGGCAAAACCACCCGTAGTGGCAGCTGGGAGAACGTGCCGCTTGCGCAGATCGTCAGTGACCTGGCTGCGCGCAATGGGTGGAAGGCTGGCTGCACTGTGCAGACCAAGGTGGCCCGCGTCGACCAGCGCAACGAGTCCGACTTTAACTTCATCACCCGCCTGGCCAGGCAGTACGACTGCACGGCCAAGGTGGGCGACGGGCAGCTGCTGGTCATGCCGCGCCAAGGTGGCAGCACCCCCGGTGGCAAGGCCTTTGGTGCCGTCACTATCCAGCGCAGTGATGTGAACCGCTACAGCTTCCGCCTGGGCGACCGCACCACGCAGAAGGCCGTGAAGACGCAGCATCAAGACAAGAAAACCGGTGCGCTCAAGGTCGTGGAGCTGGGCAACGACGAAGCGCCCGAAGGCCTGCCCGCTGTGCACACCGACCGCCACATCTACCCCGACAAGGGCGCTGCCGAGCAAGCGGCCAAGGCCCGCTTGGCGGCGTTCAACCGCAGCACCGCCGGCGTGCGCCTGGAAATGTTCGGGCGCACCGACCTCTTTGCAGAACGCTCGATCAACGCCCAGGGCTTCAAAAGCGGGCTCGACGGCGAGTACCTGGTGGACAGCGTGGAGCAGGTGTTTATGCCCTCGGGCTGGTCGACCACGGTCGAGTGCAACGGCGGCAAGCAGGGCAAGGCGAAAGCCAAGGGCAAGAAAAAGAAGCAGACCAAACCACTACGCACCGTAGACGTATCTGCGGCGTAACCCATCACTCTGGAGACAAGCGATGCCAATCAGCGAGAAGCAGTTGTTACAGATCCTCCCGAACGCCGGCCGCAAAGCCGGCGTATTTGTTCCCGGCCTTAACGCCACCATGGGCAAGTACGCCATCGTTACGCGCCTGCGCATGGCTGCGTTCCTGGCTCAGATCGGCCATGAGTCGGGCCAGCTGCAGTACGTCCGCGAACTGGGCATTGACAAGTACCTGTCCAAGTACGACACCGGTCGCCTGGCTCAGCGGCTTGGTAACACGCCTGAGCCGGATGGGGACGGCCAGCTCTACCGCGGCCGAGGGCTGATTCAAGTGACGGGCCGCTCCAACTATGAAGCCTGCAGCGAAGCGCTGTTCGGAGATAGTCGGCTGCTGAATACGCCAGAGCTGCTCGAGCATCCGGTCTACGCATCGATGTCTGCAGGCTGGTTCTGGCAGAAGGAGGGCCTGAACACCCTAGCCGACGAGAGTGATTTCTTGGCCATCACCAAGAGCATCAACGGCGGTACCAATGGCCTAGAGGATCGCAAAGCCATCTACAAGCGAGCGCTCGAGGTGCTGCAGTGAGGGCCTGGGTCGCCTGCCTGGTCGTAATGGCGCTGCTGCTGGCCGCCAGCGCTGGCGGTGCCCGGGCAGCCTGGGTGTGGCAGGCCAACGTCTACAAGGCGCAGCTCGCTGATCAGGCCGGTAACTTTGGTATGCAGTTGGCGGAGAAGGATCGCGCACACGGTCTGGAGCGGGAGAAGGCTGCAGCAGCAGCGCTTGATCAACTGGCTGAGCAGCAGGAGGCGCGGCGCGCCCTGGAAGCCCGCCTGCAGGAGCAGGCACAAACGCATTGGAAGGAAATGGAAGATGCTCAACAAACTCAAGCTCGCCTGCGTGACCGGCTTGCTACCTCTGATTTGCGGCTGTCAGTCCTGGTCGACGCCGGAGCCTTTACCGGCACGAGTCGTGACGACAGGGTGCGAAAAGCCACCTGCACCGGAAGCATGGTTCATGGCGCCGTACGCGCCCAACTTGACCGAGCGCATGCTCAACGAATTGTCGCCATCACCAACGAAGGCAACCGGGGACTGATCGCCCTACTGGCCTGCCAGGCTTACGTGCGTGAAGTGACCCAGTAGTAAAGAGGAGAGCCGGGTTGATGCGCCAAAATCCGACCCGGCCAATCGCTGACTGACGAAGTGTTGACCAGACAACCCGGGTGCTGAGCGACTTTCCGTTTGTAATCCGATATATGCGAGTGTTGCCAACGTTGACTGTACCAATTTAAGTTTGGTCGTGACAGTATAAACGTCTAGTCAGAAGAAAAAACTATCCCATCCATTTTGGGCTCTTCTAGGTGATTCCCAAGTGGACTTGTTAATTACATTGCTTGGCCAAGGCAGCTTGCCGCCTGCCAATTTTACGCCGCCGTTACTGCCGGGAATATGAACTGACTTGAAATAGTGAGATATATTAAGAAGGCTCTCGTCACGGTACGCTAATTTATCATACATTGCGCCAATGAAGGCGCCCACCGGAGTAAATTTTTCCCAGATTTGATCCGGAGCTTCGTGGTCTATGTGTTCTGGGTAAAACTGTACCATGTACTCACTGTGAGGCTTATCCACCCATAGCTGGTGAAAATGCGCATCGCGATGTTCTTGATGTGAGCAATCCGCATGTAAGCTCTTAAGGTGATTAATGTAAGATTCGCGAGTTGTGGCGTCTGGTATGTTGTAGTCACCGAAAATATAGTGCGTAGTAGTGGAATGACTCAAGCGCCATCCTGCCAGGTCGGCGATGCAAATTAGTTCAGGAAGTTCTCTAGGTTCGGATGCTTGCTTTGCAATGTTGTGAATTTTGTTGGTTAGCTCAGCTACAACCGTTTTGGCATCAGACTTCCAAGTATGGCTGTGTGCTAGTACGCCATATATCAGCGGTGACATTAGCTCTTTTTTAGGGGATCCGATTTGTTTTGGACTCAGACTGGCGATGACTTTGGCGTTTCGCATAACCTTTTCTAAGTGCCCTGATTTTAAGGTAAGCTTACATTCGAAGGCAGCCGCAACTCCATCTAGAAGATAGTATTTTTCCGCTTTGAGGAACTTAGGGTAACTTGGTTTCAGAACTATGACATCAATTTGTGGGCTTGCTTCCCCTGAAGCACCGAGAATTCTTCCTTTGGTGACTACAGAGTAACCTTCTGGTAACCATTCTCGAAGTAATCTAGCCCAAGACTCTTCACCTTGATCTCCGGAAGTCCCTGGGTCTTCGAGAACACGCGCCCTGAATGCTTTGTAGTCTTCGGCCAGTCTATTAGAAAAACTTTTGAAAAATGCATGCAGCTCGTGCTTTGGCTTCATAAGGTGGTGCTCTCAAGTACGTTAACGGTTGGTTGTGAGAGTAACCGTCGAGCTTAACGGGCTGGTTTTGTTTTGGGCAACAGCTAAGCCTGCGGGCTCACCCCAAGGTTCAGGCTTGAGGCCGTCGCTAGCTGCGTGATCGCTCACGTCCGCAGCCGTTCTACCCCGGCTGAGATCAGCTCAGCGTGGATATCAAGGGTCGCCAAGGCGGCCGTGACATTTTCATGTATGTGGACTGAGCCACGATGGCTCACCCATAGAGAGAGCTCTTCCAGGGCTGCTCTGATGGCGATCTGGTTCAGATGTAGCAACTCAAGGGTGTCAGCGATTGTAGAAGCTTGGTCATCCATACGCATGCTCCTGGCACGAGAACTTTTAGGGCAAATTTAGGTCAAATACTGGACCACGTTAGGCCTGTTGAGGCCATCCGCCAAAGCCAGAATAACCTTTTATGCTGGCCTGCGGGAGTTTATCGAGGTCCACGGGCGGATTCAAATCCCTGTGCCGCGTTTAAGTAGGCTAAGCGCAGTTTTCCGCTCGGCCTCAGTGGCCCGATCTGTCTCTGTTAGTGGGGGTGAATGGGGCAAAGCGCACGCCATTCAATGCCAATGCAAATACCAGCACCGCAATCAAAAGGCGCCCAATCCCAATGATTAAGGGTGGGCGCTGTTCTCTATTTTTACTGCAGCACAATCGGGGTGAGATCCAATGCGGTTCATTGGCCGATACTGAATCTGGAGGCCTATGTCCTCACATACCATGCGCCGGTTCAGTTCGAATTGGTTGTCCTCAGATTCACAATATCATCGAGGGTCTTCTGCAAGTTATCTTGCGCTCGAGATATTGGTCCATAGCTTTGGGCGCTTGCTCCATTGGATTTTACGAGCTTCTGAACATCGGCAAGCATTTTTTTGCAAGCGTGTTCGAATTCTACTTTTTGTTTGGAGCTGAGTCGGATAAATTGCGCGGCATAAAATTTCGCATAATCATCAACTTGACGATACCTGTAAATGTCGTTGCTGGTTTTGCAAAATAGGTTATGAGCACTTCTGAAAAGTTCGAAAGACTTAGTCGGGTCTGCAGATTGTGTTGCTTGGATTAGATAGAGTCTACCTTGTTGGGTGTCCAGATGATTTGTGTGATAGTTCGGCTTTTTTTTGGCAAGCGCATAGGCCTGATCAAGGAATTGTTGGGCTTTATGATAGTCTTTCTCTGGGATAACTGACATTGCATATTGAAGCCAGTAATGGGGGTCATACTGCAGCCATTTGACTTGAATCTTCAGTTGTTCATAATACTTTCTGATGTTGGCTTTTTTGGCGGCGTCAGGAAGAATTCGCTCTATAAATGAAAATCGCAGAAGAGATTTGAATAGTTCTTGCTCTTCGTAAACGTTGCCTGATTTGGCACCATATTTTTTTGCGATACTCAGCAGTTTTTGGATTATGTAAGAAGCTTGAAAACTATTTTTTAGAAGGAAAAAGCTAAATAGGCTAGACTTTGGTTTGATATCATTACCAATCATTCTAAATATCTGTCTAAAGCCGGCTTCGCGATGCAGGCTTGCTGCATAGATAGCGTCGTTATCAGCAACATCTGAGACTAGGCTGCTTGTAACCGGTTGATTGATCACGTTTATCAACGATGCTGCGAAGACAGTATCGCTGTAGTCTTTGTTCGTTTCGCAAAACTCCATGGCTGCCTTTAGGCTGGCAGTGATATGTTTGGACTTAAATAGCTCTAGAAGTGTTAGCGATATTTGTGAGTCGTTCTCGTATTTCAAGAAGTCACATTTTTTTTGGTGGCTTAATGCTGCTCTTTCTCCCCAGGCGCCGATGTTGCTGATTACTGAAATAAACTCCTCAATTTCGTGTGGTGTTAGCTGGTCTATAAATATTTCTTGATAGGTAAAGCCGGACTCTTGAAGGTCTGGTTTGAGTCTTGAGTGGTGATGGAGTCGGGCTGTTAATACTAATATTAAGTTGTCGGGGCTGATTCTGCTGATATGTTTTACAAGGTCTATGTGGTGCTCGTAGTTATCTATCAGCAGTACCGACTTTCTTGTGCTGGCTATGATTTGGTCAATGTCGCCAACTAAATCGGCGCCGGTGTCGATTATCTGGTAAACGTCGAAAGAGCGTGTGTGTAGGTAAGGGAGCAATGATTTTATGAATATAGTTTTCCCATTGCCAAAACCAGAGCATATTACAGTGTTGAGTTTGTTTTTCAGAAAGCGGTGGACCGTTTCTAAATCATTTCGTTTTACTATGAATGGTATTTCTGTGTCGCTTGTTATGCTGGCGTCGACTGATTCTTGCTCTATTGCGCCGAAGACCATTAAGTTTTCCACGTCTCGGTCGGCAATTATGTTTTCAGGTCTGTTCAACTCATAGAGTTCCAAGCCTTCGAACATTCGCTCGGAATCATTTGCATGGGACTGATATGTAGTGACCGCTTCCTCAATCATCAAGCTGAAAGCTTGCGCGCCTATTGGTAGTATGGTTCCATATTTTTTTAAAGTGTGAATCTCTTTTTCATCAAGCTTCGGGGCGGTGACGAAATATGTCTTCTGTCGCAGTGTGTCGTTGTCAAAAAGAAGTTTTCTTATCTCCATGTCATACATTGAGTATCCTATGAAAACAAGGGCGCTACATGTCTCAATATCTGTTTTGAAATGGTAATGCCATTCTGAGTCGAGAAAAGAATCGGCAGAGACATAGGATGACTCAGATAGTTTAAAGCTTGTGTTTATCGTCTCTTCATTTAGTTTTTTTATGTGCCCGTTTAGGTGAATGCATAAGTTGTTTTTCTGGTAGTGTTGGCTCGGGAGCGAGTTGATATCTAAGCTTTCTACGCGGCGACCCATTTTTACTGATGCAATTTCAAATACTTCGTCGTAATTTGTTGTGTAGCATCGTCGCCAGTTTGCTGACGCGATTCGGGTATGGTGGTCGCATGTTTCACGGATCGTGAAAGTGTCTTTAAGTAAAGCGATAAGTTCTGATGCGTGATTGGTTTCTAGGAATTTGTCTGAAGTGTATCTTAGGTCTTCATCTTCAGTGAATTTGCCGAGCCTTGAAATTTGTCGAGACAGTTCTTTTGCTGAGGGTACGTCAATGTTTTTGACGCTTTTACAACCCAGTGAGAAGCCTGCGCCGAGAAATGCGACTGCTTTCCCAGATGCTACAGTTGCTGCCACCCTTGAAGCTTCGACTTGAATCTGATCTTCCATAGAACTGTGTCCCATTTCCCACTCCCTTGCGTGATGTCGATTTGAGTTCACAAATCATAACCTCAGTGCATTTGGCGCGTAAACTCCTGTCGGTTCGACAGCCGACGTTGAGGTGCCTTCGGACTCAGTGCCGGTTAGCTTAGGGATTTCGCACGCATTCCTAGTGAGCTGTTGGACGGCTCTCAAAGGATTACGAGGGACGTCGCGCTTAGGGCGAAGCTAGGCAGGATTGATACTCAGTTGGAAAAAGCTTCAACGAGGACCGTTAATGGAGCGGTTGCCCTGACTCAACTGAGAGCGATCCGATCCGCGAGTTAAGGGATTGCATACGACCGCAAACGTTTTAAGGCCGATAAAAATGCCTCTGCATTCAAATCGAGGGTTGCCAGGCCAGTCACGACGTTGTCATGGGTGGCTGTTGACCCGGGATGACTGACCCAAAGTGACAGCTCCTCCAGAGCTGCTCTGATTGCCACTTGGTTGAAGAGCAGCAACTCGAGGGTGCTGGCCGTGGTCAAAGAATGGTCGTTCGTGGGTAAGCTTCAGTTTCGGAAATTTTTAGGGAAGTCTAGGACGGATCCTAAGGTGCGCTCGTCTGAAGTAGGGCTCCTGTTACCGCCAGAATAGACGGTTGAAGATGTGGCAACAGCTGTCATGTTGTGATTGAAGCTGAATTAACTGATGTGTAGAAGCTTAGCCAAAGGCGCGTTTGATGCTCCCAGCAAAGGCGCGGTTGGTACAAAATTGGTACCGTTCAACATAGTTTGCCCTAGAGGTCTTGTAAATCATGGTATTTGAGTAACAGCCGCCCAATCCATCATGGGGGCAACAGAAAACCGTCTCACTACCGTATCCATGGGGCTGGCCGCGTTTTCTGGCGTTTCGGGGGGCATTCGGAAATCTCTCGGTTACTACTGATGTAGAGCGCTTTTTGCTGACCGGTCACCGCCATCGTCCTCAGAGAGGAGGTCTGTTAGCCGTGTCTTGTGCTCAGTCCACGATCAAGCGCAAAAGCGGGAATTCTATCAGGTCTGCTGATCAAGAAGTCCCCGTTGACTGCACCTCTCGGCCAGTAAGCCTCTCGATCTGTTACGCCCAACTCCCTCTAGCCAAGCCGCGATGACCTCGACTGAACGCCGTCCCCCCCAGCCAGCTCTGACTCTAAACACCCCACAAGCTCAACAAGGTCAAGCGATGACGATCACCATCAACAGCTACACCACGGTCAAAAGACGCGAGCGCGTCCCACACGCCATCTTCGCCCACTACTGGCGCGACGTGCACGGGCCGTTGTGCTCCCGGTTGCCAGGGTTGGGCTTGTACATCCAGCATCACTTCTCGCGTAATCAGGACGCACACCTCTGGCCATTGGCCGAGGGTGTGGCAGAGATCGCAGACTACGAACTTGATGGCGGTGTGGAGATCGGCTTCAAGTCCGCCGACCAGCAAGAGCGCTTCAAGCAAGCCAGCCCTCTGCTGTTTTCGGACGAGCAGAACATGTTCGAGGAAACGCTGGCGTACGACCTGCCGCACGGATCAATGAGGGTGGTGAATCGACTGGCAGACGAGCGCCTCAATGGGCTCGATCATGCCGATCGGATCCATGTGCACATGAGCCCACGCCAAAGCCTTGAAGATCTGCAAGCGTATGTGCGCGACAAACTCGCGCCGTCTCTGGCGCAGGATACCTCGGTCTTGAAAGTGCAACTGCACCTGTGCGCCCCTTTCCAGAACGATGGGAGCCATCCACCGGCGCCAGACGTGGCACACACGGCCACGCCGGCGCGCGCCGAACTGGTGATCATGGAAGTCG
Organism: Pseudomonas fulva NBRC 16637 = DSM 17717; assembly: GCF_000730565.1. GTDB lineage: Bacteria > Pseudomonadota > Gammaproteobacteria > Pseudomonadales > Pseudomonadaceae > Aquipseudomonas > Aquipseudomonas fulva. The sequence goes on from NZ_BBIQ01000013.1 coordinate 96,707, forward strand.
CCTTCGGAAACCCTGTGGCACGGCGCCGGTTTTTCGAGGGGCAGGCGTTCAAGAAGACGCTGGCGGATCAGGCGCGGCACATCGGAAGTTTGAAGGCGTTTGCGGTAAGTGGTGTGTACAGCTATGTGGTCGATGGAGAAATGACCACGGCCGGGCTGCGTGGTAGCCGGGCGGCAGAGTTGATCGAGTATCTCGGCGCGGTCAATCAACTGGAACCTGAAGTAGAGGCGGTGTTCAAGCGCGTCGATGCAGCGAGTTAAGCTGCCCCGGCCTACAACACGCGCGGGGCATGCTCGCGGTGGATGCGCGGCTCGGTCCTACCGTCGAAAGCAAGAGCAGGTTGTCGCTCAGGTGCCTGTTAGTGGTTCAGTTGGCGCCCAAGGGGCACCCCCCTGCTCAATGCAACACCTGACTCAAGAACAACCGCCCTCGCTCACTCAAAGGTCGCTCGAAAAACACCGCTGGCGCAGCCTGCTCGACCACCTCGCCCTGGTCCATGAACACCACCCGGTGCGCCACGGTCCGGGCGAAGCCCATTTCATGGGTCACGCACACCATGGTCATGCCGTCCTCGGCCAGGCTGACCATGGTGTCGAGCACCTCCTTGACCATTTCCGGGTCCAGTGCCGAGGTGGGTTCGTCAAACAGCATGATCTTGGGTTTCATGCACAACGCCCGGGCAATCGCCACGCGCTGCTGCTGGCCGCCGGACAATTGGCCAGGGTACTTGTGCGCCTGTTCGGGAATACGCACCCGCTCCAGGTAATGCATCGCCAGGGCTTGCGCCTCGTGGCGCGGCAGCTTGCGGGCCCAGATGGGCGCGAGGGTGCAGTTCTGCAGGATGGTCAGGTGGGGGAACAGGTTGAAGTGCTGGAACACCATGCCGACTTCGCGGCGGATGGTTTCGACCTGCCGGGCGTCGTCGGTCAGTTCGACACCCTCGACGACAATGCGGCCCTGCTGGTGTTCTTCAAGGCGGTTCAGGCAGCGAATGGTGGTCGACTTGCCTGAGCCGGATGGGCCGCACAGCACGATGCGCTCACCTGGCTGCACGCTGAGGTTGATGTTCTTGAGCACCTGGAAGCTGCCGTACCACTTGCTGACGTTCTCCATCTGGATCATGGGGCGCAGGCCCGGTGAGTCCAGCGATTGGGTCGCTTGGTTCATCTGGAATACTCCTGGCTGGCGCGCAGCCACGCTTGGCCGGTGCAAGCGGGCGCACCGGCATTGGGAAGAGGATGTTCGTTCAGCGCAGGACGCTTTGCAGAAACTGCCGGGTGCGGGCCTGTTCAGGGGCGCTGAAGAGCTGCGACGGCGGTCCGGTCTCGATGACCTTGCCGGCATCGAAGAACACCACGCGGTCGGCCACTTCGCGGGCGAACCCCATTTCGTGGGTGACGACGATCATGGTCATGCCCTCGGCCGCCAGGCCCTTCATGACGTTGAGCACGTCACCGACGGTTTCCGGGTCGAGCGCAGAGGTGGGCTCGTCGAACAGCATCAGCTTGGGTTTCATCGCCAAGGCGCGAACGATCGCCACCCGCTGCTGCTGGCCGCCTGACAGCTCGGCCGGGTAATGCCCGGCCTTGTGCTGCAGGCCGACGCGCTCGAGCAAGGCCAGGGCATGGGCCTGGGCTTGCGCCTTGGTTGCGCGCTTGAGCTTGACTGGGGCAAGCATCATGTTGGCCAGCACCGTCATGTGCGGAAACAACGTGTAGTCCTGAAACACCATGCCCACGTCCTCGCGCAGCCGGGCCAGGGCTTTACGGTTTCCCGCCTGGGTCTGATCGCCATCGCCCACCACCACGGTGCCCTTGGAGGGCGGTTCCAGGCTGTTCAGACAGCGGATGAAGGTGGACTTGCCCGAGCCGCTGGGGCCGATGATGACCACCACCTCGCCTTGGCGCACGTCCATGTCGACGCCCTTGACCACTTCATGGGTGCCAAAGCTTTTATGCAGGTCGCGAACCGTCAGGATCGTGCTCATAGGCCCGCCTGTGCCCGGGTCAGGGCTTGCAGGTTGAGGTCGGCCTCGCTCATGCGCGCGCGGCGTTGCTGGTTGGCCGTACGCTCTGCGCTCAGGCGCTCGCTGGCGCGGGCGAGGCTTGGCATCAGCGACCCAAACGACGGGCCGCCGGCGGAGCTGCGACCCTGCACGTTGCTGACCGGGTCCAGGCAATCACGCACTTTCTGCTCGGGTAGGTGCAGGGCATGACCCAGCTGCTCGAGGGCGCAGGCATCGACCATCTGGGTGGTGATCTGATGGGCCGGCAGGCCCTGGTCCATGGCCATGCGCACCACGCCCCCGACCACATGGTGGGCTTCGCGGAACGACAGGTCGACCTCGCGCACCATCAGGTCGGCCAAACCGGTGGCGGTGGAAAAATCCTCACCGGCGCGGCGTGCCGCCAGGTCGATGTTGGGGGTGGCGGTGCGCAGCACCAGGTCCAGCAGTTTCAGGCAGCGCAGGCTTTCTTCGGCGGCCTCCCAGAAGCCCCGCGTCCCTTCGCGGTTGCCGTCGCCGGTGTGGGAAAAATTGGTGCCCTTGATGGTCACGCTCGCACCCATCAGCAGGCCGACGATATGGCCACTGCGGCCCTTGAGGTACTCCAGCACGGTGGGGTTCTTCTTTTGCGGCATGATGCTGGACGTGGCGGCGACGCTGTCGGGGAAGTCGATGAGGTTGAACTCATGGGTACTCCACACGAAATAGTCCTGCGCGACGCGGCTCCAGAACACCGCCAGGTTGCTCAGGTGCGACAGGCTTTCGAGCAGAAAGTCCCGCGAGCCGATGGCATCCAGGGCATTGTCCAGGTAGCCGTCGAAGCCCAGCAGCTCGGCGGTGCGCGCGCGGTCGATGTCGAACGGCGTGCCGGCGAAGGCAGCGGCACCCAGCGGGCACTGGTTCATCGACTCCAGGGTCTGGGTCAGGCGCTTGCTGTCGCGCTCCAGGGCCTGTTCCACTGCGCTCAGGTAATAGCCGTAGGTGATTGGCTGGGCCGGTTGAAGATGCGTGTAGCCGGGCATCACCACTTCGGCGTAGCGCTTGGCACAGCACAGGGCCGTGGCCCGTACCGTTGCCAATTCGTCGATCAGGTCCATCAGCAGGTCGCGGCAGCGCAGGCGGTCGAGGGTGGCCAGGATGTCGTTGCGGCTGCGACCGGTGTGCAGGCGCCCGCCGATGTCAGCGCCGATATGCTCGATCAGGTGCGCCTCGTAGTTGAAGTAGGCGTCCTCGCGCGAAGGGTCCAGCTCGACCGCCTCTGGTCCTGCCTGCTCCATGTCCAGCACACCCTTGGCCAACACGCTGGCATGTTCGCCGCGGATAAGGCCCTGTTCGGCCAGCATCAGGATGTGCGCCTTGTTGACGTTACCCAGGTTCGCGAAGCCGCTGGCAAAGCCTTCCAGGCGCGGGCGGTAGATGTACTCGTTCACTTGCGGCGCAGTGCTTTCCTTCAGGCGCCGACTGACTTTGGATGCTTGCATGCTGGAACCTCTTCAATGGAAGTACGTGCCGCCGGACGACCCAGACGACGTTCGAGATAACGGCTGAGCCAGGTCAGCGCCGAACAGATGACGAAGTACACCAGCAACACCACGCCGTAGACCGCGAAGGCAGGGCTGACGCCGGTCATGACGGTTTCACGCTCGATGATGATCTGGCCCACCTTGAGAAACTCCCCCACACCCACCAAAGCGCCCAGGGACGTGGCCTGCACCAGGATCGTCAGCAGCCCGGTGTAGGCTGGCAGAATGGCTTTCATCGACTGCGGCACAACCACGTGCAGGTAGATCTGCCAGGGGCGCAGGCCCAGGGCCCAGGCGCTTTTCCACTGGTGCCTGGACACCGACTCCAGCCCGCCACGCACGATCTCGATCCCGTTGGCGCTGCCCCACAGGGTCAGGCCCACGGTGACGGCGGCGAACGGGCTCAGGTCCACACCGAACATCGGCGCACCGAAGAAGATGAAGAACACGTTGACGATCAGCGGAATGGAGCGAAACAGCTCCACGTAGGCATGGATCGTCCACCCCAACAGGCGGTTCTTGACCGTGGCCAGCACGCCGAGCACGGCCGAGATCAGCGTGGTGAACAGCAACACCACCAAAGCCAGGTACAGGGTCATCAACAACCCTTTGCACACGAAGCTCCAGTTTTCGAGTAGGAAATTCATGGTCGCCTCACTGCCGGAAAGGGCGTTGCAGGTGGGCAGACAGCCGCGCAGTCATCAACGCGAGCCCCCCCACCAGCACCAGGTACATGACGCAGATGGCCGTGAACATCTCGATGGCGCGAAAGTCCGTGGCGATGCGGTCCACCGCGACGAAGGTCAATTCCGCAAGGCCGATGGCCTGTAGATAGGAAGAGTTCTTCAGCAGTGAAATCGCGGTGTTGAGCATCGCCGGCAGGCTGGTGCGAAACGCGATGGGCATGGCGATCAGCGCGAAGTACTGCAGGGGCTTGAGGCTCAGTGCCAGGCTCGCCTCGCGCATGCCGCGCTCCACCGTGGCCAGCCCGCCGCGGATGTTCTCGATCTGGTATGCACCGGCCCACAGCGACAGGCACACCACCCCCGACCAGAACAGCGACAGCCCAAGCCCAATGGCCGGCAGGCCATAGAAGATGAAGAATAACTGCACCAGGATCGGCGTATTGCGGATCAACTCCACGTACAGCGCCACTGCCTGGGACAGCACCGGGACCTTCATGACGCGCACTGCCCCGCCCAGCACCCCGATCAGCAGGGAACACAGGATGGCCAGGGCCGTGATGCGCAGCGTCATCAGCACACCGTCGAGCAGGGCAGGCCATTGCTCGATCAGATAATGGACGTCGAACTCCATGATGGCGGCCGATCAAAGTGCTTCGGCAGGCTTGGCCTGCTCGAAGACGCTGATGTAGTAGCTCTGGATGTTTTCGGGTACGAACTGCTGCACCCAGCCTCGGAACAGGTGTTCTTCGCGCATGCGCAATACCGCCGCGCTCAGGAAGTCGCGCCATTGCGCTTCGTTCTTGCGTACGCCGATGGCCGCGTCGGAGATCTGGAACGGTTGGCCTATCAGGCGAGCATCCTGGTCGTTGTCGGCGACCACCACCAGGGTCGCGGCATCGTGGGTGTAGGCGTCGGCGCGACCTTGGCGGAAGGCTTGCAGGGCATCGGCTGCGCTGTTCATGCGCAGGGTCTTGACGTCGGGCATGTGGTCTTCGAACCACTTGGCCTGCACCGACCCCTTGAGCGTGGCAAGGGTCTTGCCCTTGAGGTCGGCGATGGTCCGGGCCGGGCTGTCCTTCTTCACGACCACGTCACTGGCACCCCACCGGTAGGGCGTGGTGAAGTCGATCACCCGTTGGCGTTCCGGGGTGACGCCCAGCGTGGCGATCAGCAAGTCCACCTTGCGGCCCAGCAGCTGCGGCACTCGGTTTTCGGCGGTGACGCAGGTGAAGCTGACCTTGTCCTTCGAGCCCAGGGCCCAAAGCGAAATCTGCTTGGCCATTTCGACCTCGACGCCGGCGAATTCACCCTTGTTGTCCTGATAGCCATACGGTGGCTGGTCGCAGCGCACACCCGCGCGCAGGTGGTCCGCCTCTTTGATGGCTGCTGGAACTGCTGGCAGGTCGGCGGCCTGAACGGTGGATACCGCCGCCAACGACACGCACGTCAGGGCCAGTGCAGCGCTTAGTTTTTTATACGAGAACGACATGATGCCTCCTGATTACCGGGCTGCATCGCGCCAATGTGCTGGAGCGATGCGTGAGTACAAGGGCAGAGCTGAAGTGACGCTGGAGCACCGGTTTTATGTGTGTTGTTGCCGGTATGCGCTCGGGGGTATCGCGCTGCATCGGGGCAGACGTCGATGTGGTTGTAGTTATAAAATCTGCGCGTCATGCAATCAAATGACAATACATCAACCCGTCATGCAGAAATGATATGGCCATCAATTTCAAGCAGATCGAAACCTTCCGCGCGGTCATGCTCAGCGGCTCCATGACAGCAGCGGCGCAGGCGCTGCATACCTCCCAGCCCAATGTCAGCCGGCTGATCGCGCAACTGGAACGGGCCAATGGGTTCAAGTTGTTCGAGCGGGTAGGGGGGCGCTTGCTGCCGACCGATGAGGGCGCGCAGTTCTTCGCTGACGTGGAGCGCGCGTTCATCGGGCTGCACAGCCTGGAAACCTCCGCCGAGCACCTCAAGCGCGGGGGCACCGGGCAATTGCGCATCGGTGCGGTGCCTTCCCTGACCCATGGCTTGCTGCCCAAGATCATCCAGCGCTTTCGCCAGCAGAACCCGCACGTTCATATCTCCATCCACACCAACGACTCGCCGAACGTGGCGCACTGGGCCGCGACCCGGTTTTGCGACGTGTGCCTGGTGTCTTATGTGGCCGAGGACATGGCGGGCGTGCAGTCCCAGATCATCTGTGATGTACCGGGTGTGTGCATCTTCCCCAAGGAGCACCGGCTCGGTGCCTTGCAGGCCGTGACGCCCGCGGACCTCAAGGGCGAAGAATTCATATCGCTGTCGCACACTGACGGCTCGCGCACTCGGCTCGACCGGCTGTTTGCCGATGACGACCCGCGGGTGCTCAACCTGGACGCTACCCATGCCGCCACCGTGTGCTCACTGGTCGGGCTTGGGCTGGGGGTGAGCGTGGTCAGTCCACTGGTCGCGGCAGAGTATTTGCACACCGGCATCGACATACGGCCGTTTGCCCCGCAGTTGCGGTTCTACACGTATCTGCTGCGCTCATCCGACCGGCCGGAGAACGTGCTGACTCGACGATTTCGGGTGTTGGCGGGGGAAATGCTGGGGCAGGCGGCGCAGGCGTGTACGGCTGGCCTTGGGTAACAGGCTCGGTACCGCGCCTCATTGCCTCGGCAGCACCAGCGCTGCCTCTAGCCCGCCCGCCGCTCGGTTTTTCAGGACCACCCGGCCACCCAGGTGCTCCATGATGGTTGCCACGATCGACAGCCCAAGGCCAGCGCCGTTGGGGCTATTGCGGCTGTAGAAACGTTCGAACACCCGTGAGAGGCTCGCCTCGTCGATGCCTGGCCCTTCGTCTTCCACCACCAACTCGACACGCTCATCGTGGCCCCGCAGCGAGACCGTGATGCGCCCCCCGAGAGGCGAGTGCTCGACCGCGTTGGACATCAGGTTCTGCAATGCAATGCCCAACGCGCTGGCGTCGACGGCTACACGGTGCTCGCCGCCCTCTATTTCCAGCGAGGGCTCCAGCCCTTTGTCCAGTATCCAAGGGGTAAGCTCGGCCAGGATGTCGGTGACCACCTCGGCAAGGTCGACAGGCTCATGGGGGCGATGGCCGAGCCGAGGCTCCACGCGGGCCAGTGTCAGCAGTTGGTTGACCACTCGCGTCAACCGATCCACACCGCCCATCAGGAACGTCAAGGCCTTGTTGCGTTCGACGTCGTTGCTGGCAGCCAGTGCGTTCTGCGCATGCAGGCGCAACACCGCCAAGGGTGTTCGCATTTCGTGGGCCGCGTCGGCAATGAAGCGATGTTCACGGCGCAGCAGGTCCTTGATCTGCGCCAGCAGGCGATTGAGGGCAGCCTGCATGGGCTCGAGCTCCGATGGCAGCGGCACCAGCTGCAGCGGTTCGAGTGATTCGGCATGCCGCGCGCGAATGACGTCTGCCATGTTCTTCAACGGCTTGAGCCCCCAGCCAATGGCGGCCCATACCAGCACGGCAAGCGCCAGGGCCCCCAGCAGAAATGGCATCAAGGTGTGACGAACGATTCGGTCGATCAAGTCATAGCGCACGTCATCGCGTTCACCCACCCAGATCACCCAGCCTTTCTCGGGCACAGGTAGCACGAAGCCGCGCCATTGCTTGTCGTCGCTGGTGAAGTCGTAAAACCCAGGCCGCATGGGCCGCGGGTCCAGGCGAGGTGCGCTGGGCGTCTGCACCATCAGGGTGGCGTTTTCGTCCCAGACCTGGAAGGCCAGCTTGCTCTCGTAGGGATGCCCCACTCGGTGTCGGCCCGCCTGAGCCAGCGCGGCGTTGAAGGCACGGTACAGGTCGTCACGCGCGCCGCCTTGCACTGGCATGCTCATTACTCCCTGGAGCAGGCGTGCGTTCTGGGCAAGGTGCGCGTCGTACACTTCGTTAATTTCATGGCGGCTGTCGTGGTAGTTGTACAACGCAAGCAAGCCGGTGCCGATCAGCAGCAAGAGCATGACGCGCCACAGCGTGCGCTGGCGTAGCGACCTCATACCTTGGCCTCGACCAGGTAGCCGATACCACGCACGGTGCGTATCAGGCCATTGAACAGTTTCTTGCGCAGCTGATAGATGTTCACTTCCAGGGTATTGCTCTCCGGCTCCTCGTCCCAGCCATAGAGCAACTGCGTCAGGCGTTCGCGGGTAAAGACTTTGCCGGGCTGGGCGAGTAGCTCGTGCAGCAGCCGGTACTCCTTGGGCGTGAGCACCACTTCGGCCCCCTTGAAATGCACCTGCTGGGTTGCCGGGTCCAAGCTGACACCGCCGTGCTCGATCAGCACCGTGGCGCGGCCAGCGCTGCGGCGCAGCAGTGCACGCAGGCGTGCCTTGAGTTCATTGAGGTCGAAGGGTTTGACCAGGTAGTCATCCGCCCCGGCGTCAAGCCCTGCGATGCGATCGTCCAAGGCATCGCGTGCGGTGAGAATCAGCACCGGCAGGCTGTTGCCTCCCGCGCGAAGCCGCCGCAACAATTCAATGCCGTCCAGGCGTGGGAGGCCCAGGTCCAGTATCAACACGTCGAATGCTTCATGCTGCAAGGCGTGCAAGCCACTGACGCCGTCCTGCAACCAGTCAAGGGTATAGCCCTCCTGGCGCAAACCATCGCAGATGCCTTCACCCAACGCGCTATCGTCCTCAACCAGCAGCAGGCGCATGTCTAGTCCTGTTTGTCCTTGATGGTGTCGAGTAAAGCATTGATATCGGCACGCCGGCCCTCATCGGCCAATTCCCGGCCCGGCCTGGGCGGTGCCTGCAACGCCTTGTGCAGCGCAGCCCTGGCCTCACTGTAACGCTTCTGACGCACCAAATGATCGCCCCAGAAATAGTTGCTGTCGATGCCTGCGGGATTGATTTTCAAGGCCTGCCTGAGCAGCGTGTCGGCTTTGTCGTCATCCCCGAAGCCGATGGGCCAGCCTGGAACCTGGTCATACAAGGTGCCCAGGCTGGTGTAGGCCGAGCCTTGCAGGGCTTGAGGGTCGAGGGCGATGGCCTTTTCCAGGCTGGCCTTGGCGGCCTTGACCTTGCCTAGCGCACTCAGCCCACCGGTTGCGCCAGCCCAGCTGCTGTTGATGATGCCGTCCCAGATCAGAGGCTCGGGGGTATTGGGGTTCTGGCGGACGAAAACGGCCGCCTCGTTTGCCAGCTTCTCGAACGCGCCTGCGCGTTGATCCTTGGGCAACTGATATTGGATATGCGCCCATTGTTGCTGCAAGTCGTGCAGGTGTTGGGCGCCTGTCTGATCAAGCGCCCAGCCAAACGGGGTAAATGCCAGCAGGCTGGCCAGTACGATGGGCTTCATTTGCTCGGTTCCTTTATGTGGCTGCCGATATGGCGCCGAATCAAGGGCAGTTGTTTACGCAAGGCTCGATCTACCAACCCTGGCAGGATGCCGTTCAGGCGCACGAACATTTTCTCCGGCCAGCCCAGGTAGAGCTCGCTGCGCTCGGACTGGACCGCCTGGAGCACGGCTTTGGCAACGTAGACCGGGTCGTCCATGCCTACCTTCAGCGCCTGGTTGAGGGCGGTAGCGGCGCTGCTGTTCATGCTGGTGCGGGTTGCGCGTGGCGCGACGTACAGCACATTGACCGGGGTGTCGGCCAATTCACGGCGCAGTGCTTCGGAAAACCCGCGCAGCGCGAACTTGCTGGCGCAGTAGCTGGCATAGCCGGGGTAGCCGATCGAGCCGTAAGTCGAGCCGACGTTGACGACCAACGCCTTGGGTTGCTCGCGCAGAAGAGGCAAGCAAGCCCGGGTCAGTTGCAAAGGTGCCTTCAGGTTGATGTCCAGCAGCTCATCGAGGGCCTGTTCGTCCAGTTGGTCGAGCAAGGCGAAGCGATTGACCCCGGCAGCGTTGATCAGCACATTGAAGCCGCCCAGTTCGCGCGCGCGCGTCACGACCTGTGCCCGGCCTTCCTGTGTCCGCAAGTCCGCCGACTGCCAGCGCAGGCTGCCTGGGTAGCGGTTCATCAGGCTGGCCAGTTTGCCCATGTGCCGACTCACGGCCAAAACCTGCGCGCCGGCATGGCAGAGCTGCTCGGCCAGCTCCAGGCCAATCCCGCCGCTGGCGCCGGTGAGCACCACGATCGACTCATGCAACCGCATGGCGCACCCCTGACTGGCCCGCACGGGGCAACGTTTGGAACATCTCGGCGTACAGGCGGTAGACCATCTTGGCCGCGTGAATGACCGCCTGCTGGTCTTCGGCATTGTCCAGGCGGTCCATCAACTGCCTGTATGTCACCATATGGTCCTGGTCGAGCGCGCCGTGGGACTTGAGGTAGCTCATTGCCCGGTCTGGCAGCGAAAGGCTGTGTGCAATGGCGCCGGCGGCCTGTGTGGCCAGGGCAATGCTGGTGCCTTCCAGGACGTTGACCATGCCGAACAGCCCTACCGGGTTGCCCCGTGCGATCAAGTCGTAGAGATAAGCGACCATGAGCTCGATCGACTGCGCGGGTCGGCCGTCGCGTACCGCCTCCCAGTCGCCCCCACAGGCCTCGATGTCGTTGAGGATCCACTGTTCATGGCCGTATTCTTCCTCGATGTACTCGCACACGGCACCGCGCAGCCATTCGAGCCGGGCGGGCAGGCGCGCCCCGCATGCCATCATCAGCGGGACGGTGTGGCGCACGTGGTAGTAGGCCTGGGTGAGAAATGCGATGTAGCTGTCGAGGCTGACCTGCCCAGCCATGGCCTCGCGGATCACCGGAACGCCGAACAGCGCCTGGCGCTCATGGGCGGTTTGCAGTTGCAACGTTTCAAAGAAGGACATGGCGAACTCACTCCTGGGGTATGCGGATCAGAGATTGATAGCGTTCAAGAATCGCCTCGCGCCGAGGGCGGCCGTTGGCTGTCAGGGTTTGATCGGTGACGCTGAGCGGCGCCGTGAGGCGTCGCCAGTGGTGGGCACGTGCGTAATCGGGCAGCCGTGCATTGCACTGGCCCACTACCTGGTCGATCTGGTCGTCACTCAGGCTCGGGTCCATCGGCCAGATCAACGCCACGTTGCCTGGCAGGCTCTCGCCGTGCACGAATGCCTGGGCAATGACGCCGCTCTGGGTCAGTTCGGCCTCTACCCATTCAGGGCTGACGTTTCGGCCGAAACTGGTGATGAACTGGTGCTTCTTGCGTCCGTCGAGGTACAGGTAGCCGTCGTCATCCAAATGGCCCAGGTCCCCGGTTGCCCACCATCGACCGTCGAAAGGCGCGGCATCGAGGTAGCCCAGTAGCGTGCAACCGGCCACCAGCACCTCGCCATCCTTCGCGATGCGCACCTGCACGTGGGGCAGCGGCTTGCCCACACTGCCACGGCGGACGCTGCCCGGACGGTTGAGCGCGACCACCGACGCGCATTCAGACAGCCCATAGCCTTCGTACACCGCAAGCCCGACAGCCTCGGCACGGGCCAGCAAGCTGGGCGATACCCGAGCGCCACCTACGGCGACGAACCTCAGCTGCTCAGCGGGCATCGCCCCTTGTTCAACAGCGGCAACCAGCCCCATCAGCAGTTGCGGCACAAGGATCAGGCTCTGGGCCTGACGCTGCACAATCACACCCACTAGCCGCTTGAAGTCCACCTGGGTGGCGCCGCTGATGCCCAGGTGCTGCTGGCTGAGCAGGTGCACGCAGGCCCCGGCGATCAGCGCGGCGTATACGCCCAGGTTTTCCAGCAGAACGCCCAGTGGCAGAACGGCCAGGTGATGCATGGGTGCGCTGGCGCGGCTAGCCGCCTCAAGTTCATGGGCCACGCCCAGCAACGCCTCGGCGCTCAGGCAGACACCTTTCGGTGATCCCGTGCTGCCGGAGGTGTAGGTGATTTTTGCCGTTTCGGGCGCAATGGCCGCCGCAGCGTACGATTTACAGAGCCAGAACCCCGGCCGAGCGTGTGGGGCGTAGCCCAGCTCGACAAGGCGCGAGTCCCATCCGCTTTCGCTCAGCACCAGGGTGACGCCACTTTGCCTGAGACAATGGGACATTTGAGCGCGGGTGAAAAACGGAGGGATGACCACGCAGGGACGTTCGGCGAACAGCGCTGCAAGGTCCCACAGCAGCAGTTGCGGGCCATTGTCCAAGGCCAGGGCGAATGCGCCCTGAGGTTGGCTCCCAAGCCAGGCGGCGCGTACCTCGACCGCCTCGAACAAGGCGCGATAGGTCAGGTGCTGGTCGGCACCTTGCACGGCGATGGCGTCAGGCTGACGTTGGGCGTGTTCCTTCAGCAAGGCCTTGAAGCGGTTCAGTTCATGCCGCATGACCGGATTCCTCTGTCAGGACCGGAAAGCCAAGGCGCTGAAAGACGCCTGACCGGGTCAAGGCATCGAAGCCGTAACGGATATTTCCGGCAAACACCTGAGGGCAATGGCTGTAGTAGGTGCCCCATATTTCAGCCTGGTCCTCAAGGCGAGCAGGATCGGCTGGCGCCAGGACGACGGGCGTCAACCCCAGTCGCTGGAAGCTGTTGATCAGCGTCGCCGCGCCGGTGAATGCGACCCAGTGCAGGCCGCGTGAGGCCAGCAGCCACGTGACCGCAGCGATCATCAAGCGCGCGCTGCCGGCGCTGAGCGAGGCCAGGTTACCCACCTCGACCATACAACTGCGCGGCAGGGTTGCCCCGACCACACGGGACACGGCGTCTTCCAGAGGCATGTCGAGGTAGCGCTCCAGAAATAGGGGGCCGTCATTGGCTGGGCGAATGCCCGCGGCGGCTGTCAACCGGCCTTGGCTGTCGTGAAACGCCAGTAATTGCGGCAGGAAATGCTGAATGTCGGCCTGATGGCTTAGCGCAAAGCACTGATGTATGAACCGCTCGAGGGCCATTCGCCCCGGGTCGTCTGCCAGGTGTAGCGACAATGTTGCCTGACGATCGGCCTGGCTGCCGATGGCCAGTGGAAGCAGGTGGCTCCAGTCACGGTGGGTCATGAAACGTCTCCCAGCAGGTTCGATGGGAGACAGTGTCGAGTGCTTATCTGAAGGGAATCTGAAGTCAGGCTGTTTCGGGTTCGATTTCGACGAATGCCATTGCGATGTTTCTCCGGGGCCTACATGGCATCGCCAGCCGTTGCCGACGAGCGCCCCCTTGATGGCCACCGTCCGATTTACCGCAGACCTGGCCTGTGACCTGCTCCGCACCCTTGCCGTCAACCTGTGCATGGAACGGCACCGCTTGTGCCGACGTGGAAAGCAGGAGCATTCATGGCCAAAAAAAAACCGTTATCCCCAGGCCCGTCCTGGAACGAAAATTTCGTGGTGTTGGGAGAGATTCTTTTCTGGGGTTTTTGGGCGCCAGTCCTGTTCTTGATCGCTGCACCCTGGTTGAGCCTGGCCATCGTCAGCTACTGGCCCAAGCCTGTGCTTGCCGGATTTTTCAGCGCCATGGCATCCACCGGTTGGCTGGTCGCCTCGGTGGTGATTCTGGCAGTGATTGCCTACCAGGCGGGCATGGGTTACTACCGTCAGCACCGTAGCCGCAAGCGTACTGCCGCTGAGCTGGCTGCCAAAAGGGCCCAGGGCGACAAGCGTCTTTGATCGATCCGGCCGGCTGATTGGCCTGTGTGGGTGGCCGGCGCTAGCGGCCCGCGCGGGGCTTGCTTGGCACCCTCACATAACTGATATCGTAATGATGTCATTGCCGCGCAACCTTTGTCGTTGTGCTGCTGTCGTAGTACGCACTACCGGTCAGGCAGCAGTGATCGCGACCTGCGATTGCTGTGCGTGACCCAGTATTGAAGCCAGGGATTGGTCTTTTTCGTCTTCCTCCGAGTACCGACCCATGCTTCATCTTTTTCGTAACCGCGGCGAGCGTCAGGCGCTCACGCAGCTGGCTGCGTCCCTCCCGCAAACCCACACTGACGGTGGCCGCACTGCCCCCAGATGGACAGACGTGCAACGTGAGTGGACCTCGCGTGAGTTGCATGCCACTGCGCGTGAAGGCCGTATTGCCGAGCTCGAGCGCGAGCTGGAAAACGCCCGGCTGATGCTGGCCGAGGCCGACGCCAATGCGCGCGCCTCGGAAACCCGTTTTGACCTAGTCAACCGTGCCTCCAGCGAAGGCCTGTGGGACATGGAAGTGGTGGCAGGTGATCCGGTCAACCCGCGCAACCGCTTCTGGTGGTCGCAGCAATTTCGCGAAATGCTGGGGTTTCGCGACGAGCGCGATTTTCCCAATGTCCTGGCCAGCTGGGCTGATCGCCTGCACCCGGAAGACAAGGCCGCCACGTTGGACGCCTTTGCCCGCCACCTGAACGACAAATCAGGCATGACCCCCTACCGGGTGCGCAACCGCCTGGCCATGAAAGACGGCAGCTACCGCTGGTTCTTCGCCCAGGGCGAAACCCTGCGCGATGCACGTGGCGTGCCTTTGCGCGTTGCTGGCGCCTTGCGCGACATCCACGATGAGTTGCAACGTGAACAAGAGCACGACGTGATCATCACCCGTTTCGAACTGGCGCGGGAAATGCTCTCCGACGGGCTCTGGGACATGGAAGTGATCGCCGGTGACCCGGTCAACCCCAAGAACCCCTTCTGGTGGTCGCCCCAGTTTCGGCGTTTGCTGGGTTTCGAAACCGTCGAGGAATTTCCGGATGTGTTGGACAGCTGGGCCTCACGCCTGCACCCGGAGGACAAGGCCTACAGCCTGGAAGCCTTCCAGGCGCACCTGAACGACCGTACAGGCAAGACGCCGTTCGATATCGAGTACCGACTCAAGATGAAAAGCGGGGAGTACCGCTGGTTCCGCGCCCGTGGCCAGACCAAGCGCGACCCTTATGGCGCGCCATTACGTGTGGTCGGGGCATTGGTGGACGTGGACCTGGAGCATCAGCAGTCGGCCATGCGCGAGACGGAGGCTGCGCACCAGCGCACCCTGGAATCCAACATCACCAAGCTCACCCAGATCGTCGGCACCATTCAGAGCATTGCCAGCCAGACCAACCTGCTGGCACTCAACGCGGCCATTGAAGCAGCACGTGCCGGGGAAGCGGGCAGGGGGTTTGCAGTGGTGGCCGATGAAGTACGCAAGCTGGCCACGCGCACGACGGAGGCCACTGAACAGGCGGCCGACATGATGCGCGGCTGACAGCTGGCAGGCCAGGTGCCCAAGCTACGTCTACAGGTCCGTTGCACCCGCTCTTTTGACACTGTTGTTTTCTCTCACTTCGTTCAGGTTTCAACTCATGAATTGGTTCTACGATGCCAGGTTGTCGGTCAAGCTGTACCTCGCTTTCGCGCTGTGCGCACTGATCACCTTGAGTGTTGGAGTTGTCGGTAGCCAAGGAATCGGCTCGCTCTCGTCCAGCTTGCAACAGGTGTTTTCCAATAACCTCGTGTCCGTGGCACAAGTTGCAGAGGCACGCTCCAGTGCCATTGCCCAGAGCCGCGACCTTTACCGACTAGTGGCGGCCACCGCCATCAATGCGCCGCAAGCTGAACGCGCTGCCATTCTTGCGTCGATGAAAGAAAACCGGCAGAGCAGCGAGCAGGCATTTGCAGTCTACCGAGCCACGCCCCTGGCCGATGATGAACGCCTTGCCGGCGATCGCATGGAAAAGGACTGGCCAGCCTACCAGGCCATCATGGATCGGACGGTAGCCACCATCGCACGAGGTGATCTGGCTGAAGCCAGGCAATTGATGGCCGGCGAATTGCATCAGGCGTTTCGTACCGTGCTCGACGAATTGACCACAATGGTCGAGTCCAATAACCGGCAGATCGATGAAGGCGCGCGAGCGGCAAAACATAACGAGGCGGCGGCCAAGCTCAACCTGTACCTGGGCATCGGTGCGGCGTTCGTGGCGGCCATTTTGCTTGGCATGTTCATCAGCCGTGTCATCAGCAAACCGATCGCGCTGGCGGTGAACACGGCCGAGCGCATTGCAGGCGGCGACCTGAGCAAACCCGTGGCCACAGGTCACGCCGACGAAACCGGGCAACTGCTAAATGCCCTGGGGGGCATGCAGCAAGGCCTCAAACGCACCCTGGAGCAAATCGCCAATGCAGCGGATCAGCTCGCCTCTGCGGCCGAAGAACTCAACGCCGTCACAGATGAGAGCACCCGCGGGCTCACGCGCCAGAATGATGAAATTCAGCTCGCCGCCACGGCGGTCACGCAAATGAGTGCGGCAGTCGAGGAAGTGGCTCGCAACGCCACCTCCACTTCCGAAGCCTCCCGGCAGACGTCCGAGGAAGCGGCCAGTGGCCGCGACCAGGCCCGGGAAGCCGTGCAGGCCATCACCAGCGTGAACAGCGAAATCGGGCAGTCCACGGTCATCGTGGGGGAATTGGCCGGTAGCGTGCGCGAAATCGCCAAGGTGGTCGATGTGATCCGGGGCATTGCCGAACAGACCAATCTACTGGCGCTTAACGCGGCCATCGAGGCGGCACGCGCTGGCGAGCAGGGCCGAGGTTTTGCGGTGGTGGCAGACGAAGTACGGGCACTGGCGGCGCGTACCCAGGCCTCGACGGGTGAGATCGAAGCCATGATCACAGGCGTTCAGTCGCGTGCCGACGATGCGGTCAAGGCCATGGGCAACAGCCGAAACCTGGCCGACAGCACCCAGGCCTTGGCCCAGGCGACCGGCGAATCGCTGGAGCGGATCGCCCGGAACATCGCCCAGATCAACGATCGCAACCTGCTGATCGCCACGGCGTCCGAAGAGCAGGCCCATGTGGCCCGCGAGGTGGACCGCAACCTGATCAACATCCAGGACTTGTCGACCCAGACCTCGGCCGGTGCACATCAAACCAGCGCATCCAGCCAGGAATTGTCGCGCCTGGCCATCTCGTTCAACGACATGGTCAGCACCTTCAAGCTCTGAGCAGGGCGTAGACGATCTGTAGCGTGGCATGCCCCGCCCACCGCCGTAATGCACTTATCGGCGGTGGGCGGGGCGCAGGCTTTTTAGTCGACGCGCACGAAGACGTTCTTGGCCATGTCGCTACCGCCGACGGCCTCCAGGCGCTTGCCGCCGTCGAGCACGCGTACGTTGATCAACGCCATGCCATCCTTGTTGCGGGCGGTGACCATGTCATCCTTGCGCTCCCATTCATCCACCTTCAGCTTGTTGCCGTTGGTGATGATGTAGTCCTTGGAAAACTCCCACGTCTGTTTCGGGCTCTGGATACCCATCACGGTCGTGGTTTGCTCATAGGTGCCTTCCAGGGCGTCATTGCCGCAACCGGCGATGACGAAGAACGGCAGGGCGGCGAGGGCGAGTTTGAGTTTACGCATTGGGCTTCCTTTTCAGTGGGTCGATCTCAGACCGGGTCGATGGCAGGTGCCATGGCGCCGCGGCGTCGAGATGCAGGTGGGTATCACGTGTCGGTATGAAGGGGGTATCGAGGGTGCCAAGGGCGATCGAGATCCAATCGGCGTATTGGCCTGCACTGCGTGACCAGAACAGGCTCGAGCCGCAGGATGAACAGAATTGGCGCAGGATTGTGGGCGACGAGGCGTAAGCCGCAAGCCGGTCGGCGCCGCGCAGCATGCGCAGCGCCTCACGCGGCACACTACCGTATGAGGCATATGCAGCACCGTGGCCTTTGCGGCACTGGCTGCAATGACAGTGGCTGATGGCCCTGGGCGGGCCAAGCAGCTCATAACCTATTGCCGCGCAAAGGCAGCTTCCTTGGTATGTGCTGGACAAACGCGATTCCATGCGTACGAAAAGGCGCCAGCTTAAACGCAGCGCCAAAGGTAGTCGAGCCGGTTCTGGCCACGCGTGTCGGTAGCAGGTACCCGGGAAGCGGTTCTTGCACCCGCTGGACCGTCAGGGTGCACAGCCCTGTGCTGCGCCGTCCGACGATCGCACCGTAAGTGAAAGAACCGGACGTCGGTTTCAGAATGTGCCTGGTCGTTCGCGCGCAACCTTCTGGCGCTGCAAGTGCCATGCTTGCAGGATGCCGTCGGACCCGCGCGCAGACGCACGGTCGATGGCAAGGAGGCCGTCAGCACCACGCCACCGTGACGTGGCTGATGCGCCGCAGCAGAACACGCCGGAACCCGCCAATACAACAACAGGGGCGGGCCGTGATGCCGAGGTCCGCTGTATGCCTGATCAAATGTTCAACCTGCCCGCTGTCCAACGTATCGTGGCCGATCACCAGCAAACGCCTGGTGCGCTGCTACCGATCCTGCACGCCATTCAGCATGCCGTCGGCTACATTCCCGATGCCGCCCTCGGTGAGATCGCCCATGCACTCAACCTGAGCCGGGCCGAGGTCCAGGGCGTCATCAGCTTCTACCATGATTTCCGTACCGCTGCGCCTGCCCGGCACACCCTGCGCCTGTGCCGGGCCGAGTCGTGCCAGAGCCGTGGCGCCGAGGCCCTGGCCGCACAGCTGCGCGAGCAGTTGGCGCTCGATGACCATGGCACCAGCGCCGACGGTGCCATCAGCCTGCGCCCGGTCTATTGCCTGGGCGCCTGTGCCTGTTCGCCGGCCCTTGAGCTGGACGGTCAGGTGCACGCCCGGCTCACGCCCGAGCGGCTACGCGAGTTGGTCAAGGGTTGCCAGGAGGGCGCCACATGCTGAAGGTCCATGTACCCGGTGATTCGGTGGCCCGTGCCGTCGGCGCAGACCAAGTGGTCGAGGCGTTGCAGCGCGAGGCCGAGCGGCGCAATGTGCAGTTGGACATTCGGCGCACCAGTTCTCGTGGGCTTTATTGGCTCGAACCGCTGCTTGAGTGCGACAGTGAGCAGGGGCGCCAGGGTTTCGGGCCGGTGACGCCACAGGACGTGCCCGGCCTGCTGGATGCCATGATCGGTGCAGAGGCAGACCACCGGCTGGCGCTGGGGGCTGTCGAAGACATGCCTTATCTCAAGACCCAGCAGCGCCTGCTGTTCGCGCGCGCCGGCATCACCCGACCCTTGTCCTTGGATGATTACCGCGCCCATGGCGGCTTTGCCGGGCTGGAAGCGGCCGTTGCCCTGGACGGCGCCGAGGTGGTGGCTGCCGTGCTCGATTCCGGCCTGCGTGGTCGTGGCGGGGCTGCGTTTCCTGCCGGCATCAAGTGGCGCACCGTGCGCGACGCCAAGCCTGCCCAGAAGTATGTGGTGTGCAACGCCGACGAAGGCGACTCCGGCACGTTTGCCGACCGCATGCTGATGGAAGGCGACCCGTACCTGTTGATCGAGGGCATGATCATCGCGGGCCTCGCGGTGGGTGCCGACAAGGGCTACATCTACGTGCGCTCGGAATACCCCGACGCCATCCGCACACTTGATCAGGCATTCGTCATCGCACGCCAGGCAGGCTACCTGGGCACCAATGTGGCCGGTAGCGGCAAGGCGTTCGACCTGGAAGTGCGCGTGGGCGCAGGTGCCTACATCTGCGGTGAAGAAACCGCGCTGCTCGAATCCATCGAAGGCAAGCGCGGCATCGTCCGCGCCAAGCCGCCGCTCCCGGCCCTCGAAGGCCTGTTCGGCCTGCCGACCTTGGTGCACAACGTGCTGACCCTGGCCTCGGTGCCTATCATCCTGGCCAAGGGAGCGCCGTTCTACCGCGATTTCGGCATGGGCCGCTCGCTGGGCACCATGCCGTTCCAGTTGGCGGGCAATGTTCGCCATGGCGGCCTGGTGGAACGTGCCTTCGGCTTGACGCTGCGTGAACTGGTGGAGGACTACGGCGGTGGCACGGCCAGTGGCCGGCCGCTGAAGGCCGCACAGGTGGGTGGGCCGTTGGGCGCCTGGGTACCTCCCAGCCATTTCGACACACCGCTGGACTACGAGGCCTTCGCGGCCGTGGGCGCCATGCTCGGCCACGGCGGCGTGGTGGTTGCCGACGACACCTTGAACATGGCCAGCATGGCCCGCTTCGCCTTGCAGTTCTGTGCCGAGGAGTCCTGCGGCAAGTGCACCCCGTGCCGTATCGGCTCGACCCGTGGCATGGAAGTGGTGGACCGGCTGATCGCCAGTGATGACATCACCGAGCGCCATGACCATGCACTGCTGCTTCGCGATTTGTGCGACACCATGCAATACGGCTCGCTGTGCGCCATGGGCGGCATGACCGCTTACCCAGTCGCCAGCGCCCTCAAGTATTTCCCTGCCGATTTCGGGCTGACCCAAGCGGAGGCCGCGCAATGATCCATATCTTCGATCCGCAAACTGACCTGGGCACCCCCGCCCGCGACAGCGAGGTGCAGGTCAGCCTGAACATCGACGGCCGCGCGATCAGCGTTCCGGCTGGCACGTCGGTGATGCGTGCGGCAGCCATGCTCGGCACGACCATCCCGAAGCTGTGCGCCACCGACAGCCTCGAAGCCTTCGGCTCCTGCCGCATGTGCATGGTGGAAATCGAGGGCATGCGCGGTTACCCGGCCTCCTGCACCACGCCGGTCACCGAAGGCATGGTCGTGCGCACTGAAACGCCGCGCCTGGCGGGCCTGCGCCGTAACGTGATGGAACTCTACATCTCCGACCACCCCCTCGATTGCCTGACCTGTTCGGCCAACGGTAACTGCGAACTGCAGACCGTGGCGGGGCAGGTGGGGCTGCGCGAGGTGCGCTACGGCTATGACGGTGCGAACCATCTGACCGAAAAGAAGGACATTTCCAACCCGTACTTCGACTACGAACCCAGCAAGTGCATCGTCTGCAGCCGATGCGTGCGTGCCTGCGAAGATATCCAGGGCACCTTTGCCTTGACCATCACCGGGCGCGGCTTCGAATCCCGGGTGGCGGCGGCCGGCGGCGACAATTTCCTGACCTCCGAGTGCGTGTCTTGCGGCGCCTGCGTGCAGGCCTGTCCGACCGCGACGCTGACCGAGAAAAGCCTGGTGCAACTGGGCCAGCCGGAACGTGCGGTGATCACCACCTGCGCCTATTGCGGCGTTGGCTGCTCGTTCCGTGCCGAAATGAAGGGCGACCAACTGGTGCGCATGGTCCCGGACAAGAACGGCGGGGCCAACCACGGCCATGCCTGTGTCAAAGGCCGCTTTGCCTGGGGCTACGCCACGCACCCGGACCGCATCACCAAGCCCATGATTCGCAAGCGCCTGGAAGATCCGTGGCAGGAGGTGAGCTGGGACGAGGCGGTGGCCTATGCCGCCAGCGAGTTGCGCCGCATCCAGCTCAAGTACGGCCGGGACTCCATCGGCGGTATCACCTCCAGTCGCTGCACCAACGAGGAGGCCTATCTGGTTCAGAAGCTGGTGCGCACGGCCTTCGGCAACAACAACGTCGACACCTGCGCGCGAGTCTGCCATTCCCCCACCGGCTACGGCCTGAAACAGACACTGGGCGAGTCGGCTGGTACCCAGAGCTTCGATTCGGTGATGAAGGCCGATGTGGTGCTGGTCATTGGCGCCAACCCGACCGATGCGCACCCGGTGTTCGGCTCACAGCTCAAGCGCCGCCTGCGTGAAGGGGCGCGCCTGATCGTGATCGACCCTCGCCGCATCGACCTGGTGGACTCGCCCCATGCCCGGGCCGAGCTGCACCTGCAACTTCGTCCCGGCACCAACGTGGCCATGCTCAACGCCTTGGCCCACGTGATCGTGACTGAGGGACTACTGGCCCAGCGCTTTATCGACGAGCGCTGCGAAACCGCAGAATTCGCCCGCTGGCGCGACTTCGTCAGCCTGCCGGAAAATGCCCCTGAAGTGCTGGGCGAGGTGTGTGGCGTTGCAGCGCAACAGATTCGCGCCGCGGCCCGGCTGTATGCCACCGGCGGCAACGCGGCCATCTATTATGGCTTGGGCGTGACCGAGCACAGCCAGGGCAGCACTGCGGTGATGGGCATTGCCAACCTGGCCATGGCCACCGGCAACATCGGGCGTGAAGGGGTAGGGGTCAACCCGCTGCGCGGCCAGAACAACGTCCAGGGTTCCTGTGACATGGGCTCGTTCCCTCACGAGCTGCCGGGTTACCGGCACATTTCCAACGAAGGTGTACGGGCCGAGTTCGAGCAGGCATGGGGTGTGACGCTGCACCCTGATCCGGGGCTGCGCATCCCCAACATGTTCGAAGCAGCCCTCGATGGCAGCTTCAAGGCCTTGTACTGCCAAGGCGAGGATATCGCCCAGAGCGATCCGAATACCCAGCACGTCACCGCCGCCCTGCTGGCCATGGAGTGCGTGGTGGTGCAGGACATTTTCCTCAACGAAACCGCCAAGTTTGCCCATGTGTTCCTGCCGGGCAGTTCGTTCCTGGAAAAGGACGGCACGTTCACCAACGCCGAGCGCCGGATCTCCCGGGTTCGCAAGGTCATGGAGCCACTGGCGGGCAAGGCCGACTGGGAGGCGACCGTGGCATTGGCCAATGCGCTGGGCTACCCGATGAACTACCGGCACCCCTCCGAGATCATGGATGAGATCGCGCGCCTGACGCCGACCTTCCGCCGGGTGAGCTATGCCGAAATCGAGCGCCACGGCAGCCTGCAGTGGCCGTGCAACGATGCAGCGCCCGATGGTACTCCTACCATGCACATCGACCAGTTCGTCAGGGGCAAGGGGCGGTTCATGCTGACCGGGTACGTACCGACCGACGAGAAGGTCAACAGCCGCTATCCGCTGCTGCTGACCACCGGGCGCATCCTCAGCCAGTATAACGTCGGCGCCCAGACCCGGCGCACAGGCAACGTCGCCTGGCACGATGCCGATCGCCTCGAGATCCATCCGACCGATGCCGAAAGCCGTGGCATCCAGGACGGTGACTGGGTCGGTATCGGCAGCCGTGCCGGGCAGACCGTGCTGCGCGCCAAGGTCAGCAGCCGCGTGGCGCCAGGTGTCGTCTACACCACCTTCCACTTCCCGGAGTCGGGTGCGAACGTGATCACCACGGACAACTCGGACTGGGCGACCAACTGCCCGGAATACAAGGTCACGGCAGTGGAGGTGGTCAAGGTGTTCCAGCCATCCCAGTGGCAGAAGCGCTACCAGGACTTCAGCGACGAGCAGCGTCGGCTGTTGCAGGAACGCCGAACCGCCGAGAAAGCCGAGGTGCGCCAATGAGCCAGGACAGTTTGGTGAAGATGGCCAACCAGATTGCCCATTACTTCGACAGCGAGCCGAATCGGGACCTGGCTGTGCAGGGCGTTCGCCAGCATCTACACAACTTCTGGACGCCGGCCATGCGCCGGCAGTTGGGAGAATGGATTGAGGCCAATAAGGCGGGGGAGGGGTTGGATCCCAAGGTGAAGGAGGCGCTGGGCTGAAAGGTGCTAGCTGCCGTTGCAGTTAGCATATACAGCTCTCTGACGCCGCCTCCGGCAGCTAGCGAGGTCCCCGTGTAGATACCCTCTTGACCCTCACCTCGCAAGCGCGATTTGAGGGTCGAGACGGCACAACAGGGACTGCATACGGTTCACCCCCGCGCCGAACCCACCAGATGCGCTATCGCCTCTTCACTCTTCAATACCAGTACATCCCCCTCCAACGCATCGAGTACCACCTCGGAAGTATTGCCGATCAATGCGCCGGTAAGCCCTGTGCGGCACACGGTACCGATCACCGTCACCACCGCATCCAGCTGTTTTTCGGTATGGGGAATCAGCACATCGGCCGGGCCTTCGGCCACGTGCAAGCACTCGTCGGTGATACCGTACTGTGCCTGGAAAGCAGCGCACGCCTGGCGATAACGCTGTTCGATGGTGTCGCTCAGCTGATAGACAGGGTCGGCCGCCGACAGCATGGGCGAAGGGTGGGCACTGATCACATGCAGCGCCCCCTTGGCCAGCCTGGCAATCTCGTAGCCATGGTCGACGATGCTGGCATGCAGGCGCTGGTGATCCTCGTCCTGGTTGCCCACATCCACCGCTGCCAGAACATTGCCGCCCGTCCATGGTCGCTCGCTCTTGACCATCAGCACCGCGCACGGGCAAGCGCGCAGCAGCTTCCAGTCGCCAGGGGTGAGCAAAGCCCTCTTCAGTGGATTGTCGGGACGATGCTCCTTGATCACCAACTCGCAGCCTTCGCGCTGCTGCACGTGGATGATGGTGTCATGCAGGTTGTCTCGCCACGCCGCTTCGTGGGTGACGTGGTCAAAACCGTCTTCCTGCAACTGGTTGCCCAGCAGGCTCAACAGCGCACTGTGATCGTGCCGCTTGTCACACATCAACAAGTGCAGGCGTGCGCCCGTGACGCTGGCGATCAGCTTGGCGCGCGTCAGCGCCCGGCTGTGGGCGTGCTCGGGGTCGAGGACGACGAGAATGCTGCGAACGGCTTGCATGGGCGTGTACTCCCTGGAAGGTGGGCAGGCGGTGCCAGACTATAGGCCGCGCGCGTTGCGCTGACGCTTGATGCACATCAAGCATAGCCACTGACGCCGCTGGCTGCCGCCGCTATAATCGCCGCCCCTGCCTGTCTCCGTATGGTCGTATCGCTTATGTCCCTGATCCCTGAAATCGACGCCTTCCTGGGCTGCCCCACACCCGATGCCTGGATCGAGGCGGCGCTGGCCGATCAGGAAACGCTGCTGATCGATCACAAGAATTGCGAGTTCAAGGCGGCCAGCACGGCATTGAGCCTGATCGCCAAGTACAACACCCATCTTGACCTGATCAACATGATGTCGCGCCTGGCGCGCGAAGAGCTGGTTCATCACGAGCAGGTCTTGCGGCTGATGAAGCGTCGAGGCGTACCGCTGCGCCCTGTGTCGGCCGGTCGCTACGCCTCGGGCCTGCGTCGTCTGGTGCGCGCCCACGAGCCGGTCAAGTTGGTGGATACGCTGGTGGTCGGGGCATTCATCGAGGCACGCAGCTGCGAACGTTTTGCGGCCCTGGCGCCGCACCTGGATGAAGAGCTGGGCCGTTTCTATCACGGCCTGCTCAAAAGTGAAGCGCGCCACTATCAGGGCTACCTCAAGTTGGCGCATCACTATGGCGATGAGGCGGACATCGCGCGTCGGGTTGAACTGGTACGCGCCGCAGAAGCGGAACTCATCGCCTCAGCGGATCAAGAGCTGCGTTTTCACAGCGGCATACCGCTGGCACAGGCCGCCTGAGCTCAGCAGGCGGCAGGGTGGGTGTCAGTCGCGTCGACCCAGCAGCAGGCCCACCACCAGGCCGACGCCCGCTGAAAGAGCCACGGTCTGCCAAGGGTGGCCGCCAATGTAATCCTGGGTGGCCGCGACCATGGGCTTTGCCTTGTCACGCAGGTTACCGGCGGCTTCGCGGGCCTGACGTAGCTTGAGGCTGATCTGGGTGCGCAGGGTTTCGGCTTCTTCGCCCACCAGCGCGGCGCTGTCGTTGAGCAACCGCTCGGATTCCTCGATCAGCGCCTGTAGCTCGCTGAATACCTGGTCCTTGATCTGGTCGCTGTCGGGTACTGCGGCATTTTTACGGGCCATGCCATGCTCCTCCTGGACGGGTCGTTAGAACAATGGATACTCGTGCGCCAGAAAAGTTGCCTCGCAGTGGGCGCTGGCGCCTTGGTGTAAGATACCGGTCATTTCCATCAGGCAGGTGATCCATGAGTTTCAATCTGGCCAACATGAGCTACGAGGAACGGGCACAGATCGAGGCCGAGAAAGCCCGGCTGTTCGAGATGTGGCAAGCAAACCTGGGTAAGGCCAAGGGCGAGGCGGCCCGGCTGATCGCTGAAAAACCTCGGCGCAAGGGCAAATGGGCCGAATGGGTGCGCAATGAGCTGGACACCATGACGCCCCCTGAATACGCCAGCATGGTGCGCAGCGAAGTCAACAAGCTGATGGCCGCTGCCAGCGCTGCTCGCTAAGCCCTGCACGTGTCGCCCTACCACTCGCTGCCCTTGGGCAGGTCCAGCGTGCCTTTGTCACTGAACCGCACCGTGCCGAAGGGGCCGCTGGCCAGTTTGCCGCGCAGCGTATAGGGCAGACCTTGCAGCGTGTTCAACTGGCCTAGCCCATACGCCTGGCGCAGAAACGCAAACGCGGTGATGCTCACCGGCACTTGGACCACAGCCTCGCCATACCGGCCAATCTGTCCGCCCTGGTCGCTGACGCCCGCTGCCAAGGGCTGGCCGTTGACCTCCAGGTTCACTGCAATACCGTTGTACTCGATCGGTGTTTCATTGGGGTTTTGTACCCGCAGCTTTACCGCCATGCGCACTTCCAAGTCCTGTCCAGGCAAGGGTTCCAGGCCGATTACGCTGATCGAAACCGGATCCCGGGGTTGCAACAGCGCGCACGCGCTCAAGGTCGCCGACATCAGCAGGACAGTGAGCAGACGGGTGAGGCGCAAAGGGCGTAGGGTCATGGGGCAGGCCTTGGGAAGAATCGTCCGGCAGTGTGGCAAATGCTCGGCAGCGTTGAAAGTGTCGGTGAAGATGAAAGATACTGTTTCTCATTAACGCCCGACAATTTCTCTTACTGTGTAGTTGCCTAACCATGCTGACGTCTCACGTGCCGGGCCTGCTGGCAAGTTTCCAGGAACACTATGACGACTTGTTGCAGTTTCTGACACGGCGCATGCGTGACCGCCAGCGCGCTGCGGACGTTGCCCACGAAACTTACCTGAGGCTTGCGCAGATCGATGCGCACGGCGTGCCGGTGCTGCACCCGCGCCGCTTCATTTTTCGCGTGGCGGGAAACATTGCGATCGATGCCCTGCGTCGTGATCAGCGCCTCGCCGCGTGCCACGACGACAGCGAGGGCATGGCACACGTGGCCTGTGGCGCGCCGGCACCGGAGGCGGCGCTGCTGGCGAGCGAGCGCCTGATGATTCTTGACCAGGCCCTGCTGCAACTGCCCCCCAAAGCGCGTCAGGCGCTCTTGCTCAACCGCGTGGAAGGGTTGACGCAAAGGCAGGTCGCGCAAAGGCTCGGCGTGTCCGAAAGCATGGTGGCCAAATACATCGGCCAGGCGCTGCGGCACTGCCGGGGATGGCTGCAGAAGGCAGGCGTTGCCGCGTGCATGGCGTTGATGCTGGGCAGTTGGATGGCGTGGCAGCAGGCACCTGTGTGGTTGTCCGACTATCACACCAGTACCGGCGAGCGGCGCATGCTCACCTTGCCCGATGGCACCCGTGTCACCCTCAACAGCGCCAGTGCCATAAAGCTGGAATTCGACGCGCACGAACGTCGGGTGGTGGTCGTGGCTGGCGAAGCGCTGTTCGAGACGTCCGCCGATGCCCGTCCTTTCGTGGTCGAAACGACAGGGCTGCCGGTAGACGGCACCGGCGCGAGGTTCAGCGTGCGGCGCGACGGGCATGTGGTGCTTGGCCAGGGGGCTGCTCGGCAGGGCGCCCAGCCCTTGAGCGTGGCGCCCGATGCCGAGGCGCAGCTGGCCTGGCAACGGGGCAAGTTGATCTTCAATGGCAAGCCTCTGGGGCAGGTGCTCGCTGAGCTTGAGCGTTACCGCCTTGGGCGCATCGTGTTGTCCGACCAACAGCTGGCGGGTCTTGAGGTCAGTGGCGTGTTCGACCTGGACGAACCGCAAGCCATGCTGCGCACCCTGGAGCAGCGATATGGCCTGAAAGTCTCCTACTTGCCGTGGCTCGCAGTGGTGTATTGATCCTCGCAGCGGCCGTTTCGAGACTCACCCGAAAAATTTTCCATCGGTACTGCAAGTTCTTGTGAGCTGGATCGTCGTAGTGGGGCTAAGCCGCAAACCATTCCCATTCACGACTTGCCTGGAAGCTTTTCTCGTGCCTCTCATGCCCAAGCCCTCGAATAGCCGCTGCCGTTTTCTGCCACCTGTATTGATGTCGTGCGGCGCGTTGGCCGTGTTGGCCGGCACGCTGCCTGCTCATGTCGCTGCGGCGACACAGCAAGGGCAGGTGCAGACCGCGCAGGTTCAGCTGAACGTCCCGGCGCAGCCGCTGGACCAGGCGTTGACGCGCTTTGCCGATCAGGCCGGCCTGCATTTGCTGTACACCACGGCTGATGTGGCGGGTCTGCAGAGCCCGACCTTGCAGGGCGCCTACAGTGTCGAACACGCCTTGCAGCGGTTGCTCGAAGGCAGCGGCTTGAGCTGGCAGTTCACCGATGCGCGCACGGTGACGCTGCGCAAGCGCGATTCCACCCTGGAAGCCATCAACCTCAAGCCGATCGAAGTGAGCGTGGCCTCGCGTACCAGCACCGCCATCAGCGAGATCCCAGGCACCGTGTGGGTGGTCGATCAGCAGCAGCTTCGCGAGCAGATCGACAGTGGCGTAAGCCTCAAGGAAGCCATCGGCAAACTGGTGCCTGGCCTTGACCTGGCGCCGGAGGGGCGCACCAATTACGGGCAGAACATGCGTGGGCGCAGCGTGCTGGTGATGATCGATGGCGTCAGCCAGAACAGCTCGCGAGGCCTGTCGCGCCAGTTCGACAGTATCTCGCCGTTCAACGTCCAGCGGGTCGAAGTACTGTCCGGCGCCAGCGCCATCTACGGAGGCGGTGCGACCGGGGGCATCATCAATATCGTGACCAAAAAGGGCGAGGCGGGCCCTGCGCATTTCGAAACCCAGCTCGGCGCCAGCAGCGGCTTCAACAACAGCGATGATCTGGCGACCCGCTTTGCCCAGTCGGTCAGCGGTGGCAACGAGCGCTTCACCGCCCGTCTTGGTGTGTCCGGCGAGCAGAACGAGGCGTTCTACGATGGGGCAGGCGATCAGATCTTCATCGACAATACCCAGACCGACCTGCAATACAACCGCACGCTGGACCTGCTTGGTAGCCTGGGCATGCAGTTCGATGAGCAACAGAGCCTTGACCTGCTGGCCCAGTACTATGATTCCGGCAACCATGGCAGCACCGGCATCTGGTTTCCCAACCTCAATTACAACGGCCCCTCCGACCTGGAAGAGGCCCAGTTGCGCAGTGGGTACTCGTCCGACCTGAACCCACGCACCCGGCGCCTGCTGCTCAACGCCAATTACCACCACAATGATGTGCTGGGCCAGGATTTCTACCTGCAGGCTTCCTACCGCAAGGAAAACAACAACTTCTACCCTTTCCCTTACTACAACCGAGGGACACCCACCGGCTCGCGCGGGGTGTATTTTGCAGCCTCGCAGCAGAACTTCGAGGTCACCAGCCTCAAAGGGTTGTTCGCCAAGCAGTGGGACACGCTGAAGTTCACCTATGGCGTGGACATTGACCGGGAACGTTTCAACGCTGACCAAACCGTGTTCGATGCACGTGTGTCCTCCGAAAGTGGCGGGCTGGACCTGGACAAGGCCAGCAAGGCTGCGCGCTACCCCAGTTATGTCGTCGATGGGGTCTCGCTGTATGGCCAGCTCGAATGGCGCGCCACCGACAACCTGACGTTTTCCGGCGGGGCCCGGCGCCAGCAGATGGATGTGGAGGTGGGTGACTACAAAGGCGTTCCGGGCGGCAGTAACGACTACCAGGTCAATCTCTACAACCTGGGGGCGATCTACGACTTCAAGAACGGCCATCAGCTGTGGACCAACTACGGTGAAGGCTTTGACTTGCCCGATCCGGCCAAGTACTACGGCAAGCCCGGCCTCAGTGTCGGGGACAACCCGCTGGCTGGGATCAAGAGCCGCCAGGTGGAAGTGGGCTGGCGCTATGCCGACGTGCAGTGGGACGCTCAAGCTGCGCTGTACTACATCTGGTCGGACAAGATCATCAATGTGGATTCGCAAACCCTCACCATTGACGTCGAAGACCAGAAGAGTCGCGACTTTGGCTTCGAGGGGGCACTCACGCGCCACTTCGACCAAGGTTGGGAAGCCGGCGGCACGCTGCACCTCACCCGTTCCGAGGAAGAGGCAGACGGCGGCGGGTGGCGCAAGCGCGATGCGCGTTATGCCTCCTTGTCCAAAGCCACCGCTTTCATTGGCTGGAAGGATGACGGGCGCAGTGCGCGGCTGCAGGCCAATCGCGCTTTCAGCTTGAAGGACGACGCCCAGCACAAGATCGATGGCTACACCACGCTCGATCTGCTGGGCAGCCAGGAGACCGATTACGGCACCTTCAGCGCAGGTGTCCAGAACCTACTGGACAAGCAGTACAGCACCGTATGGGGCCAGCGTGCGACGCTGTTCTACGCGCCCACCTATGGGCCTGCCTACCTCTACGATTATCAAGGTCGAGGCAGGACCTACACACTGACCTGGAGCCTGGCCTACTGAGGCCGTTGCGCACGGCCTAACCCACACCGGCGCCCCGATCAGTGGGCGCTGGCTGAAACATCGTGAATCACCTGTAGCGTCGCCAAGCCTTTTGACTCGAACCCTTTGCGCCGTAGGCTATCAAAGCCACCAGGCCAGGCGTTTTCGTACGGAGGTGAAGCATGAAACTGACAATACCGTTGTTGGTAGTAGGCATGGCCGTCTGGCTACCTACCCATGCGACCGCGCAGCCGTGGCTGCACGTTGCCGCCAATGGCAACAACCCCTACAACAGCCCCGTACAGCGTGCCAATCCCAACAGCCGCCAGGGCAGCGTCCCGGCGACGCCGCCTGTGCGCGGTCCGTCTACCCAGCCCATACCGCGCACCCCGACGGTAGAGAACCGCGGCATCGGCAACGGTGAAAACCTGCGCCGTCAGCAGCAAACGCCCAATCTGGAGCCTGTGCGGCCCCCGCGGGATAACCCGCGCGCGCCCTGA
The DNA here is from genome assembly GCF_000730565.1 of Pseudomonas fulva NBRC 16637 = DSM 17717. GTDB lineage: Bacteria > Pseudomonadota > Gammaproteobacteria > Pseudomonadales > Pseudomonadaceae > Aquipseudomonas > Aquipseudomonas fulva. The sequence goes on from NZ_BBIQ01000013.1 coordinate 127,407, forward strand.
CTCCAGTACCCTGTATATGTCAAAGGAACTTCGCATGTCTCGAGCAACCTGGCTGGTTACCCTGGCCGCTGCCGCGTTATCGCCTCTGTTGGCCAATGCCGCTGCCCAGCAGACGTTCAAAAGTGAAGAGGGCACCCTTACCGTCGATACCGTGGCCAATGGTCTGCGTACGCCGTGGGCGCTGGCGTTCCTGCCTGGCGGCCAGGACATGCTGGTCACCGAACGCCCAGGCAACCTGCGCGTCATCAACGCCGAAGGCAAGGTCGGCCCGGCCATCAATGGCGTGCCTAAAGTCTGGGCCGAGGGCCAAGGCGGCTTGCTGGATGTGGCCTTGTCGCCCGAGTTCGCCAAGGACCGCACGGTCTACCTGTCCTATGCCGAGGAGGGCAGCGACGGCAAGGCGGGGACCGCTGTGGGCCGCGGCCAGCTGTCGACCGATCGTGCCCGGCTGGAAAACTTCACCGTCATCTTCCGTCAGCAACCCAAACTGTCGGTGGGTAACCATTTCGGGTCGCGCCTGGTGTTCGACCGCAACGGGTACCTGTTCATCGCCCTGGGCGAGAACAATCAGCGCTCGACGGCTCAGGATCTGGACAAGCTGCAAGGCAAGGTGGTGCGCATCCTGCCAGACGGCGAAGTACCCAAGGACAATCCGTTCTATGGCCAGAAAAACGTGCGGCCGGAAATCTGGTCGTTTGGCCACCGTAACCAGCAGGGTGCTGCGTTGAATCCTTGGACTGGCGCTTTGTGGACTAACGAACACGGTCCCCGCGGTGGTGACGAAATCAATATCCCGAAGCCGGGCAAGAACTACGGTTGGCCCATCGCAACCCACGGCATCAACTATTCGATGCTGCCCATTCCGGAGGCGAAGGGTAAACATGTCGATGGCATGGTCGATCCGAACCACGTGTGGGAAAAGTCGCCCGGGGTTAGTGGCATGGCATTTTATGACAGCCCCGTGTTCACGGCGTGGGATCACAACCTGTTCATCGGCGCGTTGGCCACGCAGGAGCTGATCCGCCTGCAGCTCGAGGGCGACAAGGTGGTACACGAAGAGCGCCTGCTGGGCGATTTGAAAGCGCGCATTCGTGATGTTCGGGTAGGACCAGACGGTTACCTGTACGTGTTGACCGATGACAAGGATGGCGAGCTGCTGAAGGTGGGGCTGGCGCAGCCAGACTGAAGCAGCACTGTCGTCGGCAAGGAGGCGACAGGTACAATGCGCCATGACCACCAATCCCTTGCAGCGCTACCAGCAAGCCCTGGAAACCCAGGGCTTTGTCGTTGACCCTGCACAGCGCCTTGCCATCGAGGCGCTCCAGGCCTGCTTCGAGACTGTCGAACGTGGACGATCCACGCACGGCCTTTACCTTTGGGGGCCAGTAGGGCGTGGCAAGACCTGGTTGATGGATCAGTTTCATCGTTGCCTGACCGTGCCGAGTCGCCGCCAGCATTTTCACCATTTCATGGCCTGGGTGCACCGTCGGTTATTTGAGCTCAACGGCACGCCGGACCCCTTGATGGCGCTGGCAGAGGGGCTGGCAAGCGAGATTCGCGTGCTGTGCTTCGACGAGCTGTTTGTCAGCGACATTGCCGACGCGATCATCCTAGGCCGTTTGTTCCAGGTCCTGTTCGACTTGGGCGTGGTCGTGGTTGCCACGTCCAATCAACCGCCCGGCCAACTGTATTGCAACGGTTTCAACCGCGAACGTTTCTTGCCCGCCATCGCTGCCATCGAGCGGCACATGCGTGTGCTGCCGGTAGCGGGCGAGCAAGACCACCGGCAACACCCAGGTCTGCCGTGCCAGCGCTACTGGGTGACCGACGACCGGGGCAGTCACCTGGCTGCGGTCTTCGAGCGGCTGAGCCCAGACGATCCAGGCACCGACCGGCCCCTCATGTTGGGGAGTCGCCAGGTACAGGTAGTGCGCCGAAGTGCGAAGGCCATCTGGTGCCGTTTCGACGCGTTGTGCGAACAACCGATGGCTACCCAGGAATTCATGATGCTGTGTGACCGTTTCGCGGCGATCCTGGTGTCGGACATACCGGCTCTAAGTGGTCAGCAACAGACCGGACGCATTGCCCGCGGCACGGAGGACGGTGCTTCGCGTGTACTAGCGGGCGACCGCGACTTGCCGGCACTCTCGCCCAAGGACGATGCCGTGCGCCGCTTCATCGCCCTGGTCGACGAATGCTACGACCGCCGGGTGGCGCTGTACCTGGAAGCAGGAGTGCCGCTCGAGGCGCTGTACACGCAGGGGTATCTCGCCTTTCCCTACCAGCGCACCCTCAGCCGGCTGCGTGAAATGCAGCTGCAGCGCTTTGCCTGATGCGGCCGCGCCCGATCAGCGGTTCAGCCATTGGATCAGCGTGCGGTTGAAACGCTTGGGTTCCTCGATCTGCGGCGCGTGGCCCATGCCCTCGAAGGTGATCAGTTCGCCCTTTGGAATGAGCTTGGCCACCTGCGGGCCGAGCAAGGCGTAATTGCCCAGCTTGGCCCTGAGCTGCGGTGGCGCGATGTCGCTGCCAATTGCCGTAGTGTCCTTGTCACCGATCAACAAGAGGGTCGGCATCTGCAGGTCCTTGAACTCGTGATAAACCGGCTGAGTGAAGATCATGTCGTAGATCAAGGCCGAGTTCCACGCGACCCGTTCGTGCCCTGGGCCCTGGTTCAGGCCCACCAGCATCTGCACCCAGCGCTCATATTCAGGTTTCCAGCGGCCGGCATAGTAGGTTTTGCGCTCGTACTCGCGCACCCCGGCTGCGTCGAGCCTGAGTTCGCGGTCGTACCACTGGTCAACGGTGCGGTAGGGCACCCCCAGGGCTTTCCAGTCTTCAAGGCCGATCGGATTGACCATGGCCAGGCGCGTGACCTGCTGCGGGTACATCAAGGCGTAGCGGGTGGCGAGCATGCCCCCGGTCGAATGCCCCAGCACGATGCTCTGCTTCACGCCCAGGTGTTCGAGCAGTGCATGGGTGTTGCTGGCCAGTTGCTGGAAGCTGTACTGGTAGTGGGCAGGTTTGCTGGAGGTGCAGAAGCCGATCTGGTCAGGGGCAATGACGCGATAGCCTGCCTTGGTCAGGGCATCGATACTGGTTTCCCAGGTGGCTGCGCAAAAATTCTTGCCGTGCATGAGCACGACCGTGTGGCCATTGGCATTACCCGAAGCCGGGACGTCCATGTAACCCATCTGCAGCGATTGGCGCTGTGATTCGAAGTCGAAATGCTTGAGGGTATGCGGGTAGTCGAACCCTTCGAGCTGGGCGCCATAGGTAGGCGATTCGGCGGCAATGGCCGGGCTGCTGGCCAGGCACACCATGGCCAGGGCGGATGCTCGCAGCATGAGGCACTCCATGTCAGATCAAGTAGGAAGACTCGACTGTAGCAGCCGGGCAGTTGCCATAGAGGCGCAAGGTGTTACCAAGCGTGAAACCAGCCCCGGGTCAGTAATCGGCGACCACCGAGTCCTTGCCTTCAGTGTCGATACCGATGACCTGATAGGCATCCTTGCGCTCGCCCATTTCCATGCCCGGCGAACCGACCGGCATGCCGGGAACGGCCATGCCCTTGAGGTCACTGCGGCTAGCCAGCTCATGCACCTGGGTTGCGGGGACATGGCCCTCGACGAACTTGCCAGCGATGACGCCGGTATGACACGACGCATGCCGCTGCGGGACTTCCAGGCGTTGCTTGACGGCGCTCATGTTCGTTTCGACATGGTCGTTCACAGTGAAGCCGTTGTCTTTGAGATGACTGATCCAGGCTTTGCAGCACCCACAGTTGGGGTCGCGGTAGACATCAATGGTGTCGGTGGCCTGTGCAAGGGTGGTGAAGGCCAGCAGGCCAAGGGCCAGCCGATTCGATCGCAGCATGGATGAGCTCCTGATAAACGTGTGACCTGCGCCCAGCATAGCGCACGGCCTGGTCCAAACGCGCAAGGCGCCAGGGTCGCCCCGTCTGGCTTTCAACCTGCTGACCGGCGCATTACAGTTCCGTCAGCCAGCGGCCTGGTCACCGTTCAGGTCGCGCATTAGTAGCCCGAACGCCAACGACACTTGTTCAGGTACTGGTAGGTACACCACATGGCCATCCCCGGGTGCGACTTCGATGGCCTGCTGCTGCCGGTCATGCAACTGATTCAGGTCGAAGTGGTAATTGCCGCGCGGTGTCATCAGCTCCAGGTGGTCGCCCAGGGCAAAGCGGTTCTTGACCTTGACCTCGGCCCAGCCGTCTACCCGCTGTCCGGTCAGTTCACCCACGAACTGCTGGCGCTCGGAAACCGAGCTGCCCCGCTGATAGTTCTGGTACTCGTCGTGCACATGGCGGCGCAGAAAGCCCTCGGTGTAGCCCCGCTGCGCCAAGGATTCGAGGTTGTCCATCAAGGTGCGGTCGAAAGGCTGCCCATCGGCCGCATCGTCGATGGCTTTTCGGTAGGACTGCACGGCCCGTGCGCAATAGAAATGCGACTTGGTGCGACCCTCGATCTTCAGCGAGTGCACGCCCATGCGCGCCAGTCGCTCGACATGCTGGATGGCCCGCAGGTCCTTGGCGTTCATGATGTAGGTGCCGTGCTCGTCCTCGAATGCGGGCATTTCGGTACCGGGACGCTCGCTTTCCTGCAGCAGGAACACTTGGTCGGTGGGCGCACCCTGGCCCAAGGTCGGCTGCACTTCGCGCACGATATCGCCTGTGACGCTCTCGGTTGCCGGCGTAACATCATACTTCCAGCGACAGGCGTTGGTGCAGCTGCCCTGATTGGCATCGCGCTTGTTCAGGTAGCCCGACAGCAGGCAGCGGCCTGAGTAGGCCATGCACAGTGCCCCATGCACGAATACTTCCAGCTCCATGCCAGGCACCTGCTGGCCAATTTCTTCGATTTCTTCAAGCGACAGTTCGCGCGAGAGGATGACGCGGCTGATGCCTTGCTGCTGCCAGAACTGCACGCTGGCCCAGTTGACCGTGTTGGCCTGTACCGAGAGGTGCACGGGCATCTGCGGGTAATGCTGGCGTACCAGCATGATCAGGCCCGGGTCGGACATGATCAACGCGTCCGGTGCCATGGCGATCACAGGGGCCAGGTCCTTGAGGAAGGTCCTGAGCTTGGCATTGTGAGGCGCGATGTTGACCACCACATAGAAGCGCTTGCCCAGCGCGTGCGCCTCCTGGATGCCCAACGCCAGATTGGCATGGTCGAAGGCGTTGTTGCGCACCCGCAGGCTGTAGCGGGGCTGGCCGGCATAGACCGCATCAGCACCGTAGGCGAAGGCGTAGCGCATGGTGTGGAGCGTGCCGGCAGGCGCCAGCAATTCGGGCTTGGCAACGGAGTTCATGAATACACCGGTTAAAGGGCGCGGATGCTAAGCCGCTTGCGGTTGGGCCTTATTGATCTGAATCAAGGGGCAGGTGGCACTTTTACCCCAGCACCACGCACTAATACCCCAGAACCCATCCGAGGACCGGAAATGAACGAAACTGCTTTGCAGAACAAGGCGCTGGCGGTGCTCCTGGCACTGGTCACCATTGCCTTCGTCTGGATCTTGCTGCCTTACTACGGCGCCATCTTCTGGGCGGTAATCCTTGGCATCCTGTTCGCGCCGTTGCAACGCAACCTGCTCATGCGCTTCGGGCGCCGACGCAATGTGGCCGCTGCCGTGACCACGCTCATCTGCTTACTGGTGGCGGTACTGCCGGTGATCATCATCAGCGGTCTGCTGGTGCAGGAGGGGGCAACGCTGTATCAACGCATCCAGAGCGGCCAGCTGGACATCGCAGGTTATGTCGAGCGGGGCAAGGACATGCTGCCAACGTTCGCCCAGAACGCGCTGGATAACCTGGGCATGGGCAACCTGGAAGCCTTGCGTGACAAGATCACCACCTGGGCCTCCCAAGGCAGCCAGGTTCTGGCTACCCAGGCTTTCAGCTTTGGCCAGGGCACATTCGACTTCGTGGTTGGCTTCGGCATCATGATGTACCTGCTGTTCTTCTTTCTGCGCGAGGGCGCCGAGGTCGTGCGCAAGGTGCGCATGGCCGTGCCGCTGCCTGAACACCAGAAGCGTCGCCTGCAGTTGAAGTTCAAACGTGTGGTGCGCGCCACGGTCAAGGGCAACGTGCTGGTGGCCATCACCCAAGGGGCGCTGGGCGGCTTGATTTTCTGGATCCTGGGGATCCCCAGCGCGCTGGTCTGGGCGGTGATGATGGCTTTCCTTTCGCTGCTGCCTGCCGTTGGCGCAGGCATCGTCTGGGGGCCGGTGGCGATCTACTTCCTGATGACCGGCGCAATCCTGCAAGGCGTGATCCTGACCGCATTCGGCGTGCTGGTGATCGGCCTCGTAGACAACGTGCTTAGGCCTATCCTGGTCGGCAAGGACACCCGCATGCCCGACTATTTGATCCTGGTATCGACTCTGGGCGGCCTGTCGGTGTTCGGCCTCAACGGTTTCGTCATCGGCCCGCTGATCGCCGCGCTGTTCATCTCCAGTTGGGCGATCTTTGCTTCGAGCAAGCCTCAGGTGCAGCTACCGCGATAACCGCCAACCAGGTACTGGCTTTGGAGGTAAAGGGGTTGGCTGCCAGGTCTGCCCCTTGGCATCCTGCCTCGCAGAAGGGCAATGCGGCTGTGTGAGGTGATCGAGTTCCCTCTGTATTGATTCGCAAGGTTCGGTAAAGGTGCGCGGCAACCCTTAACCTGGAGCCTAGCATGGCCGTCCTCACTACGCCTTCGAACCATACCGACAGATTCATCGCACAGCACATGCCTGAATGGCTGCGTGCCGCTTCTTTAGGGCAGATACAAGCCCTGCGCATGCACGCTGAAGAAAACCGCCGTATCGAGCAGCGCCTGGCGTCACTGTTCAAAGGCATGGTCTCGCCGAAGTGGTACGCAGAGCAGATGCTGACTGCCACGATAGAGCAGAAGCTGGGCGTGCAGGTGGATCTGACGCATGCGCTCTGGCGAGAGCGCTGGGACAGCTATAGCGTGCTTGGGGGCGAGACGCTACGTCATCACTACACGTTTCACCCTGTCATGGCTCACCTGATGCAGAATTTTCCCTCCGGATCGAGCTTCGACGCCCGCAGTGGCATCATCTCCGGGGCTCATGGCATGTCTTTGACCGCGCCACTGCTGGTGAACAGTGCGAGCCTGGCCACTGCCTGCCGCTTGGTGGACACGGGCAAGCGCTATCAGGACTACCTCAAAAGCTTCTTTGACGACGCCGCCTGCACGCTGCTCGCCCAGGGCCAGCGCGCGCGCCTTGCGTTGGCCGTTGACGTTGCCGGGCTGCGAGGCGACATCAGCGAAGTGGATGCCGCTGCCCTGGGGCAAACCTTTGACAAGGTGGTGGCGCCTGATCCGAAGCAACTGGCAGTCGTGGTCAAGCACCTTCATGTGCTCGGACATGCACTGATCGGGGCGCTGGTGATCGAACTGTCCGCCGGCGGGGCCAGCGGCCAGGCCAGCCCGGGTGCAGGGGTGGTGCTCTACCTGCCCCATGGGCCTTTGAAGAAGTTTGACGATCTGGACAGTTTGAAGGCCCACATGGTGAACCTGTTCAAAACGCCAGCGCATGCCTTCGATCTATTGAGGCTAGTGGCGGCCGATGCCCGGGCAGCGTTTCAGACAGTGCTGAAAAAGCGTCTGAGTGATGCAGCCCCTGATCTTGAAGTGACCGGCAAAACCGCCGGCGCATCGCTGTTTGCCGAGCTGGCTGGGCTGCAAGTGGCCCGCATCAAAGCGGACGCCCTGTTTCTTCTGGTGCCTGTCGAAGAGGTAGATAGGCTGCAAAGGCTTCAACGGCTGCAGACGCTTGAACAGGTGGGAATGAACCTGGCACAGATGGCAGCGTTGTTCGTCCCGGAGCTGGGCGCGATGATGTTGGCCGCGACCGTAGTCGACGTGCTGGGTGAAATTGGCGTAGCGGTGTATGACTGGTCGCGGGGCCATCAGCACGAAGCGTTGGAGCATGTACTGGGTGTGGCCGAAACGGTTGCAGTTACCGCACTGACGGCGGCAGGTGGCGCGGCGGTTGCACGCGGCTTCATGCGCAGCGCCTTCGTTGACGAGATGGTGCCAGTCGAACTGGATAATGCATCGCCTCGGCTGTGGGCTGAAGACTTGAGGCGCTATCGAGCAGTTGACGTGCCTCACAATGCCGTACGAGGCCAGAATGGTCTGTTCCAGCACGGCGACAGGCACTGGTGGGTTCATGAAGGCGCTTATTACGCCGTCAGCAGAAAGACTGCGTCATCCCCCTGGCGCCTAGTGCGCAACGATGGCAAGACGGGCTTCGGGCCGGCGTTGGACTGGAACGGTGAGCATGGCTGGCGGCTGAACTGGCAGCGACCGCAATTGTGGAGTGGCGAGCGAGCCTTGTTGAGTCATCTCTGGCCCGTGACTGGCGACCTGGATTCGGGACGTGTGACTCAGATACTCAAGGTCGCCGACGTGGACCAGGCTCAGTTGCGCCGGGCGGTCGCTGAGCAGAGGGCGTTGCCGGTACGTCTGCGCGACACATTGGAACGGTTTGAAGCCGATAAGCGCATCGAAGACTTCTTCGCCACATTCGCGAGCCACCAGGGCAAGAACGATCCCCCTCTGTTGCAATGGTGCCTCGATCAGCTGACCGAGCAACAGCGCGCACCTGCCTCCGTATCTGCGTCGATCCTCGCGCAGGCGCCTCGCTTGCGTGAGGGCCTGATGAGCCACTTGACGCACAGGCTTGCCATTAGTCCCGAAGCGGCGGCAATCCAACGTGATTTTCCAGGGTTACCCGATGCTTACGCTGAAGGGGTAATAGCCAATGGCACTGCCGAGCAGTGTGAGCGATTGCTCGCGCAGGGCCGTCTTGATCTGGGGCTTGCCGAGAAGGCGCGCCTGGCATTACAGGAGGCCCGCGCCTGTCGCGCATTACAGGGCCTGTACCTTGAAAATGCCTATCACCCTGACCTGGCGTCGCTGGTCTTCGGACTCTTGCGAAAAGAACCTGCATGGCCCATGGCCCACAATGTCCAGGTTCGCGAAGCGTCACCCACAGGGCGCGTATTGGCACAGCTGTACCCGGTGACGGATCCCGCCAGTGTGAAGGTGCTGGTGTGGGAGCATGGGCAGATGTCGGTCTATGAGGGGGGCAAACCCGTTCCACAAGACGTGCCTGGCGCCTGCGGTTTGCTTGAGAGGCTTTGGCAGCTTCTGCCTGAAGACCAGCGTAGTCGCTTGGGGTGGTCAACAACCGATGGTGTGAAAGCGCTGCGGGAAGGCTTGCAAGCGCGCATTCCGGCACAAAGAAGGGCTGTGCAGGAACTGATGGGCATGCAGGTGAGCCAGCCGACCTTTCGCCCACCCGCCCGCCTGCCTGATCATCGCTATGGCTACTTGCTAAGTGGTCGCGGCAGCGTCAACCACCTGGCCGAGCGGACGCTTCAGGATCGCGTGCGCAGCCTGTATCCAGGTTTCAGCGCACAACAACTCGAACTCTATCTTCAAGTGCTTGAGGAGCAGCCCGGTTCGCCTTTCACCCATTTGCTGGAGCTTGAGGGCCAATACTCGCGCCTGGACCTGACCCTTGAGCAATGGACTGCACTGCCTGCCGATGCGGCCAATGTAGCGCTGCGACGTAGAGTCAGCGACCAGCTAAGGCGCTGCTGGCGCTTTCAGGGGCACGCAGGTAGGCGGCAGACCAATGGGGACCCAGGTATGCTGCTATCGCTATCGGATATTGGTGCTGGCGAGCTGCCCGACTTGAGCGCGGTGGAGGGTTTCGGCCATGTCAGCGAGGTCGTGTTGGCCAACATGCGGCTGGGTGAAGTGCCCGAACGCTTTCTCAGGCCCTTTCATGGCATTACGACGCTGAACCTGGACAACAACGCCCTGACCCGGCTCCCCTCTGGGCTTTCGCAGTTGCGTGAGCTACAGGAGCTGACGATTTCGCGCAATAGCCTGCATCTGGACGATGCTGGTTTAGAAGTGCTTGCGGGCATGCCGAGGCTGAGTGTGCTTGACCTGAGCGACAACAGTATCGGCCATTTCACGATTGCCATGGACCGATTACCTCGCCTGCGTCAGCTGGGGCTTCGTAGAGTGGGGTTGACGCAAGTCCCGGTCCATCTGGAGCGAGCGGTTTCGCTGGAGTATGTAGACCTGCGTGACAACCATATCGGCGAGCTGCCCTTGCCCTTGCGGGCTCAGCGAAACCATTGGCGAAGCAGATTGGCATTGACGGGCAACCCTCTGCCTGCCCTTTACCGCGACTTGTGGATCGATGCCAGTCGCACCTCCGAAAGCGAGGTCAGTGCCGACGGTGACGCGTTTCATCTCAGCCGTTGGGTCGAGCGCTTGAGCCCAGCACAACAGGACGCTCGTACCGCCCAGTGGAACCGTCTGGTGGATGAGTCTGGCAGTGGCGATTTCTTCACGCTCATAGGTGAACTCACTGACACGAGTGATTTTCGTCTGGCCAGGGACGATCTGGAGGCCAGGGTCTGGGCAATGCTAGACAGAATCGAGAGTAACACCGCACTGCGCGAACAAACTTTTGCCTTGGCCAGTGAACCTCGTACGTGCGTGGACAGTGTCATATCCAGTTTCGGCTTGCTTGAGATCAGGTTGCTGAGTGCGTCGGTCGAGGCGGCCGCTGGAGAACACGCAGAAGGCGAACTGTTGAGTCTGGCGCGACGTTTCTTCCGCCTGGACCAAGTGGAGGCCTACGCCCGCCAAGACATGAGTAGTCGCGAAACCCGTGGCGAGGAGGTGGATCAGATCGAAGTCAGCCTTGCCTACAGGGTGGGGCTGGCGCGGACGCTGGAGTTGCCAGGTCAGGCAACCACCATGCAGTTCAGGACGATTGCAGGGGTCACGGAAGAGCACCTGAACGCAGCCGAAGCAGCGGTTCGCGCGGCCGAGGCCAGCGATGATCTGGCCATGGACATCAGTGAGCGTGGCTTTTGGTTCGATCACCTGCAACGCCAGTACCGCACAGCCTTTGACGTTCTATGCGAGCCGTTCGTGCAGCAGATGGAGGCGCTCTATGCAGGGCGTGAGAGTCTGACAGATGCCCAGTACGATACCCAGGCCAGGGCAATCGCCAAGGCGTGTGATGAGGCGGTAAAGGCCAAGGCGCTCGAACTCACACGCCAAGCACTGGCCCGGGAGGGTGAAGCCTTACCAGGGTGATTGGGCCTGTGGTGATCAAATGCTAGCCTTTTGGCGCTGTGGTCCTAAGATGGCTGCATTCGAGCAAACTGGGCCGTCAATGAGCGACAAGGACACTATCTCCATCGAACTGGTACGCGAGGCGTTGTTGCAGGCTTGTCATCAAGCAGGCGACGCGCCTCTGGTGCTGCGCAAGGCAGGCATCGAGCCGCATCTGCTCACGATGCCAGGTGCGCGCGTGCCGGCAACTGCTTACGCACGCCTCTGGCGCCTGCTGGCGCGGCGCTGCAACGATGAGTTCTTTGCCATGGACCCGCGCGGGCTACGCAGCGGCAGCCTGGCATTTCTCTGCCGTGCCAGCAGGGGACAACCGACGATCGGAGCAGGTATCGAAACCGCACTGGCTTTCCTGTCGTTGACCCTGGATCATCTACAGCCCCACTTGATTCGGCAGCAAAGCCTGGCCGAGATCGTCATCGTCGAGCCCTGTGATGAGCCTCGACGAGCATTCACTTACTTCACCTTCTGGATGATCGTCCATGGTGTAGCGTGCTGGCTGGCAGGGCGTCGCATCCCGATCCTGGCCATCGAGTTGCGCTGCACCGAACCTGCGTTCTGCGATGACTACCGTGTCATGTTCTCGGAAAACCTGCAGTTCTCGCGCCCGCGCACCCGCATGATCCTGGCAGCCGACTGCTTCGATCAGCCCATCCGGCGCAGCGACGATGAGCTGCACCGTTTTCTGGCCCAGGCGCCGGCCAATATCCTGGTCAAGTATCGGGACCCTGACAGCCTCGCTCGACGCATTCGACGCGATCTGAGCGAGCGCGACCCAGCGTCGTGGCCCGATGCGAATGAACTTGCCCGCCAGTTATGCCTGTCGGCCTCCACGCTACGGCGCAGGTTGGCAGAGGAGGGGCATAGCTATCAGGCCCTCAAGGACAGCGTGCGGCGTCAATTGGCTATCAGCTGGCTGGCTCAAGAGCAGGTGGGGATGCTGGAAATTGCAGCGCGTCTGGGCTTCGCCGACAGCAGTTCGTTCTACAAGGCCTTCCGCAAGTGGTTTGGTTGCAATCCGGGTCACTATCGAACGTTGGCCCTGGGTGCAGGGAAGGTCGGTTAGGTGGGGTTTCCGTGTGCCAGTCGCTGAGCGCCCATCACACAGTCGAGGTTGAATCAGCATCGACAGGACTACACGATGACAGCTTCTCTCACGACCGCTCCCGGCCCGAATCCCTCCTCTGCAAAGGTCGCCAGCGCTACACATGACTTCATAGCCGCGCGCCTACCTGAGTGGCTCAAGCGGGGTTCTCCCGCTCAACTCAACCGGCTGCGTGATCGCTTCAAGGCCCACCAGGGCAGCCAGGAGCGTGTGCGCGCCTTTACTCGGCGGTTGATTCCACTGCAAAGCTTCGCTGAGCTGCATATGCAGAGGCTGGTTGCACACCTGCCGGGCAGTCCGGCCCTGGATGCGCTGCAGTGGCGGGAGATACGGCGCAATTTCAAGGTCCCGCATGGCATGGTCCTGCCTGTCGATGAGGTCATCGAGGTGAGAGAGCCTGCCGTCTTGCGCCTGATGCAGAATTTTAACGAGCAGGCCAGCTTCTATCTGGGCACCGGTTTGGTGAGTACAGGTGAAGACGCCCTGCTCACTGCGGGCACGGATGCACTGGTGCAAGCGTGCCGGGACCTGGATGCGGGCGGGCGTTACCAGAAGCTCTTGTCGCAGGTATTCACCGATGACACCTGCCAAGCGCTGATTGCAGACAAGCGAGCGGCGTTTGCGTTGGCCACCGAAGTGGCGGCGCTGCGCGGTGATTTAACGGCAAGACAGCAGATTGCGTTGGCGGGCTTGGCAAACGATGAGGTCTCTCACGCTGAGCTGGGTGCCTATCCGGGTATGCTGAGCATGCTGGGGCATACCCTGAGCGATGTCGTAGTCGTCCAGTTGCGCGATCGGCAAGGTGTGGATCGAGGGATCGTACTCTACAGACCCAGCGATCCTGGCCAGGCATTGCGCCATTTCACGTCCATTCAGGAAATGAACACCGTGCTCGCGGCCGCTCTGCAGAAGGAGGATTACCGGGCTTACTTCAGTCAGTTGGTGTCTGTGGAAGAGCGCGCACGCTTCCTCGATACATTGAGCAAGCGCTTGAGCGACGCCGTGTCTGACCTTTCCCTTGAAGGCGTCACGGGACCTGAGGATATCTTCTCCAGGCTGGTCGACCAACAGGTTCAGCGAATCAAAGACGACGCCCGTCTGCTGTTGGTACCCACCGCACAGGTGGACCGAGACGCCTCTGAAGCGCGACGCAAGCAGTGGCGCTCGTTGGGCTGGAATCTGGTCAACCTGGCCGGGCTTTTCATACCTGTGGTGGGCGCGATGCTGCTTGGGCAGTTGGTGGTGCAAACGCTTTCGGAAGTCTTCGAGGGTGCAACTGATTGGTATCACGGTCATCAGCACGAGGCTCTGGAGCAGATGCTTGGCGTGGCCGAGACGCTGGCGGTGACTGCGGTTGTCGGCGCCGGAGCCAATGTTCTGGCCAGAGGCTATGCGGCCACTGATTTCGTAGAAGGGCTGGAACCCGTGCGCGGGGTCGATGGGAAATCGCGGCTATGGGCCAACGACCTCAAGGTCTATGCCAGCTTGCCGGAGGACCCGCAATTGCACAGCGACGGTCTGTACAGAGACTGGGGGCGAGCCTTTTTCCGTAGTGGCAAACGTTATTTCCAGGCGCATCGCCCTGATCCAAATGAGCCATGGCGCTTGCGTCATGCTCGGCGTCCGGCAGGCTTTGGGCCAGTTCTGGAGCACTTCGGCGAGCGAAGCTGGCAGTTGAACGCTGGTCGAGCAGTGGAAATGGATCAGCCTGATCTCATGCTTGAACAGCTTTGGCCTCAGCCTAGATCGCTCACTCATCAGCAGGCCAGCAGGGTGATGCAGGCCGCCGGAATGGATGTCGCGGCACTTCGCGGGTTACTGGTGGAGGCGCGGGACATTCCAGCCAGTTTGTGTGACAGCCTGGAGCGTTTCGAAGCCAATGCGCGTGTCAGCAGGTTTTTTACCGCCCTTCAACACGGTGCGAGCCCGCGAGATGAAAGCCCGTTGGTGCAGTGGTGCCTGGAACAAACCGGTAGCGGTAGCCTTGTGCAGCTGCAGGAAAACCTACTTGAGCATGCAGATCGCTTACGTGGGCTAATGTTCCAGCACCTGTGCCAGGTGCCAGCGGTCGATGACCCGTTGTCGGCCGTCATCAGAACAGGCATGCCGGGTTTGCCCGAGCGTTACGTTCAAGCGTTGGCCGCGGACGTAGGGCGAACCGAGCGCGATCTTGCTCTGAGCATGGGAAAACTGCCGTTGCGTTGCCTACGCCAGGGTGCTTCGTTGCTGCGTGTTGCCAGGTTGACCCGGGCCATGTGCGGTGTGTACCTCCCTAACGCTTACTGCGATGAAGCGGGCGAACTCGCGTTGGCCCTGCTGCAGCGATTGGATGCATGGCCGGCCCGTCACATCGAGCTCTGGACAGACGGCCCGGGTGCGCGCCGAATTGCGGCGGTAGGTAATCAGCTGCCGGGCGCCAATCTGGTCAAGATCGTTCACAAGGAGGGGCGTTTCCGGGCGATCGAAGAGCCAGAAGCAGGCTATGGAGCCGTGGTCGATGAGTCGAACGACTTCTACCAGACGCTGCTCGCATTGCTGGAGCCTTCCCAGCGTACTGCGCTTGATCTGGATGGCGATCACGCTGCCTCGACCTTGCGTGATCGCCTGATTGAGCAGTTGCCTGAAACGCACGCCGAAGTCGAGCAACTGCTGGGCTGGCCTCGACAAGATCGTTGGTTCAATCCAGGCCGTCGTATGCCCGACGGTCGCATAGGCTACCCACTCAGTGGTAGCCCGGCTCGACGACGTAACCCCGACAGCCTGCTGCGAAGCCGTTTGCGCAACCTGTACCCTGGCCTGGACGACAGTGCGATCGACAACCGTTTGGCGCGTTTGCTTACAGGCCCTCATGCTGCCTATGACGCCTTGCTGGAACTGGAAGAGGACCATGCTGACCTTGAAAGACACCTGAGCCGCTGGACAGGCTTTGAGTCCAATCCGGCCCGTCAGCGGGCTCGTCGGCAGGTCGCCGATCAGATCCGCCGCGCCTGGCGACAGATGGGCGAACCTCTGGGCGATGAGGCGGCTGGTCAACGGCTGAGCATTATCAACCTGAATGTCGGCAGTCTGCCCGAACTGCCTGCCCATATCGAGTTCGAGCTGACACGCTCATTGGTCATCCGTGATGTGCCGATCACGCATATGCCTACTGGGTTTCTTTCAAGCTTCACCCGCTTAAGAGAGCTGAACCTGAGCAGCACCGGCCTGCTCGGCGTGCCTACAGAAGTCGCCTACCTGGTCGATTTGCGCACCCTGCGCCTGGCACGCAACAACATTCGGCTGAACGATCAGGCCTTGAACGCATTGACCCGCCTGCCGCAGTTGACTCACCTGGATCTGAGCTACAACCCGCTGGGGGCATTCGAGATGCGCTATAACCAGTTGACGCGCCTTGTCGAATTGAACTTGCGTCGCTGCAGGTTGGGTGCGTGGCCCTCGGGGTTGGAGTTGTGCAGCACCTTGGAACGCGCCGACCTGCGTGACAACCTCTTGCACGTTGTGCCAGCGGAAATTGTACAGCTGCCACATGCCCGCCGAATGGGTTTCATGGTGGAGCGAAACCGGTTGAGCAGCGTCGAGATGCAGCGGCTGTTTGCCCTTGATTCGATCGCCGAGCATTTCCATCTTCCCGAGCCACGGCGCGTAATCGACCGGCAGGTGACCCGTGATCTATGGCTCGATGCAGGCGATCCGCATTTGCGCGTCAGCCGTCAGGCCCTTTGGTCACGCTTGGTGGCTGATCCGGGCAGCGATGGTCTGGTACGGTTGCTGGGGCTTCTCGGGGATACCGGCGACTACGACACTGCACCGTTCCAGCTGGCGGAGCGAGTGTGGGCATTACTCGAAGCAGTTGACGCAAATGAGCAGCTGCGCCAGAGAATCCATAGTCTGGCTCGCCTGCCGTTAACCTGCATGAACACCGTTGCTGATCGGTTCAGTGAGCTTCAAGTCAGAGCACTTATCGATAGGTCTGAGCACAACGTCGCGCCGGAGCGCGGTAATGAGCTATTGGGTATCGGGCAGCAACTGTTTCGTCTGGACCGGCTTGAGCAGGTCGCCAGGCGAGATGTGTTGCAGCGCCTCGCAGCGCTGGAGAGGGTGGATCAGGCTGCCGTCAGCCTGGCTTACCGTGTGAGGTTGCGGGCTCGCCTGAACCTGCCGTGTCAGCCCCATAGCATGCTCTACGCCGATGCTGCCGAGCTGACCAGCACTCAGCTTGAGAACGCCTACCGTGAGGTGATCGCAGCGATGACCCCTGATGCGCTGTCGATGAGCCTGTCCCAACGTGTGTTCTGGGCGAATTATATCCATGAGCGGCATACCGAGGTGTTCGAGGCGCTGCACGCTCAGTTCGCCGCACGTCGATCGGCATTGGCCTTGCGACAATCAACGTTGGATGCCATCGATTATCAGCTTCTGCTAGACAGCCTGGACACCGAACAAGCCACTCAGGACCAGTCGCTGGTGTTCGAACTGACTCGGCAGTTTCTTATAGGTCGCGAACGCGGATTGTCTTAACCGCCGTTGTGGCCAAACCGATCATTCACAATGAATGGTTTGGCCATTGTGGTTACCCCTGAGCGGCGCGAACATCATCCTGACTTGACAGTGCACTCCAACAATAAAAAGCAGGAGTCTGACGATGCGTGATTACGCCGAGGCCGTTCGCTCGTTCCATTACCTTGGGGCCGCGCAGGCTGCCCTGCAGGGCGAACTGCAGGCCCTCAACGCCTGTGTCGAATGTTGTGATCGCCACACTGGCTTCGACAAGCTGGCCCTGAACTGGCTGGACAGCGAAGGCAACTGCGAACAGATGAGTTTCGACAACCTGCAGGCACTGGCCACCCGCTTTGCCAGTGTCTTGCGCGCCCACGGGGTGAGTGCGGGCGACCGTGTAGCGGGGCTGTTGCCGCGCACCCCGCAACTGTTGATCACCATTCTAGCCACCTGGCGTCTGGGTGCCGTTTATCAGCCGTTGTTCACCGCCTTCGGGCCTGCTGCCATCGAACATCGACTGCACCAGTCGCATGCCCGTGTCGTGGTGACTGACCGCAGCAACCGGATAAAGCTCGATGACGTCCACGGCTGCCCGCTCACGATAACGGTCGATGCCCGTGACGGCGAGCTGGACTTTCAGGAGTGCCTTGAAAACGCCTCGCCTGAATGTGAACCGGTCATGCTCACAGGTGACGATCCCTTCCTGCTGATGTTCACATCCGGAACCACCGGCCCTGCCAAACCCCTTGAGGTCCCGCTACGGGCCATCGTAGCGTTCCAAGGCTACATGCGTGATGCCATCGATCTGCGCCCAGAGGATAGGTTTTGGAACCTGGCGGACCCAGGCTGGGCCTACGGACTTTATTACGCAGTGACCGGGCCGCTTTCACTCGGGCAGGCGACCACCTTCTACAACGGCCCCTTTAGTGTCGACAGCTGTACGAAGGTCATTACCCAGCTGGGCATCAACAACCTGGCCGGCTCGCCAACGGCCTTTCGCCTGCTCATTGCAGCCGGTGATCAGTTCAGCACCCCAGTCAAAGGACGCCTGCGCGTGGTGAGCAGTGCAGGAGAGCCGTTGAACCCTGAAGTGATCCGCTGGTTCGCCGAGCATGCCGGGGTAACCATTCATGACCACTATGGGCAGACGGAGCTGGGCATGGTGCTGTGTAACCATCACGGCCTGGCCCACCCGGTGCACGTGGGATCTGCAGGTTTTGCCATACCGGGGCATCGCATTGTCGTACTCGATGAGCAGGGACGCGAACTGCCCGCCGGTCAGCCGGGTATCCTGGCGGTGGATCGCGAACGATCGCCCCTGTGCTGGTTCGCCGGTTACCACGGGCTGCCAACCAAGGCCTTCGTTGGCAAGTACTACCTGAGCGGCGACACCGTCGAACTGAACCCCGATGGCAGCATCAGCTTCGTCGGGCGCAGCGATGATGTAATCACCACGTCCGGGTATCGGGTTGGGCCCTTCGATGTGGAGAGCGCACTGATTGAGCACCCGGCCGTCATCGAAGCGGCAGTGGTCGGCAAGCCTGATCCTGAACGCACCGAGGTGATCAAGGCATTCGTGGTGCTGGCCACGGGTTACGGCCCCAGCGCCGAACTTGAAGAGCAATTGCGCCAGCATGTCCGCCAGCGCCTCTACGCCCATGCCTACCCCAGAGAAGTCGAGTTCGTCAGCGAGTTGCCGAAGACACCCAGCGGCAAGCTGCAACGCTTCATCCTGCGCAATCAGGAAGTAGCTCGACAACACGCGCAGCTCGCCACCACGGCCGGCGTTTGAGAGGAAACCGATCATGCAAATAGCCAACAAACACTTCATCGTCAGCGGCGCAGCCTCCGGTCTGGGCGCCGCTACCGCGCACATGCTGATCGAGGCAGGCGCTTCGGTCATGCTCGTGGACCTCAACGGCGACGCCGTGCAAGCCAAAGCCCACGAGCTGGGCGAGCGCGCGCGCTTCAGCGTGGCCGACATCAGTGACGAAGCCGCTGCGCAGGCGGCCGTATCGGCGGCACTGGCAGCGTTCGGTAGCCTGCACGGTCTGGTGAACTGCGCAGGCATCGTGGGCGCTGAAAAGGTAGTGGGGAAGCAAGGCCCGCACCGTCTGAGCAGTTTTGCCCACGTCATCAATGTCAACCTGGTGGGCAGCTTCAACCTGCTGAGGTTATGTGCCCAGGCCATGGCCGAGGGAGGGGCGGACGACGCAGGCGAGCGGGGCGTGATCATCAACACGGCCTCCGTCGCGGCCTACGACGGCCAGATCGGGCAATGTGCCTATGCAGCGTCCAAAGGGGCCATTGCCAGCATGACGTTGCCCGCCGCGCGCGAGCTGGCGCGTTACGGTATTCGTGTAATGACAATCGCGCCAGGCATTTTCGAAACGCCGATGATGGCCGGGATGACGCCCGAGGTTCGTGACTCGCTCGCAGCGGGTGTGCCTTTTCCTCCGCGGCTTGGGCGTCCAGAGGAATACGCGGCGCTGGCGCGCCACATCATCGAGAACAGCATGCTCAATGGTGAGGTCATCCGTCTGGACGGTGCCTTGCGCATGGCAGCCAAGTGAGGGTTACACCCATGAACACCCGCGAAGATCCCATCGTCATCGTCAGCGCAGTACGAACCCCGATGGGTGGATTACAAGGCGAGCTTAGCAGTCTCTCTGCCGTGCAGTTGGGCAGCGCGGCCATTGGCGCCGCGATTGAGCGCGCGGGCGTGGAGGCGCACAGCGTCGATCAGGTGCTGTTCGGCTGCGTGTTGCCGGCTGGCCTTGGCCAGGCGCCGGCGCGTCAGGCTGCACTGGGTGCTGGCCTGGGCAAGCACACCACCTGTACCACGCTCAACAAGATGTGTGGGTCCGGCATGCAGGCCGCCATGCTCGCCCATGACCTGCTGGCGGCAGGCACCGCCGACATGGTGGTCGCCGGCGGCATGGAGAGCATGAGCAACGCCCCCTATCTACTGGACAAGGCCCGCGGCGGTTACCGCATGGGCCATGGCAAGGTGATCGATCACATGTTCATGGATGGTCTTGAGGACGCCTATGACAAGGGTCGCTTGATGGGCACGTTTGCCGAGGACTGTGCCCAGGCCAATGGTTTCAGCCGTAAAGACCAGGACGACTTCGCCATCGCATCGCTTACCCGTGCCCAACAGGCCATCCTCAGTGGCCGCTTTGCGGATGAAATCGTGCCGGTGGAGGTGACGCAAGGCAAGCAACGCCGTCTGGTCAAAGACGATGAGCAGCCGCCCAAGGCACGCCTGGACAAGATCGCCCAATTGCGCCCGGCGTTTCGAGACGGCGGTACGGTGACGGCTGCCAACGCCAGCTCCATTTCCGATGGTGCGGCAGCGCTGGTGCTGATGCGTCGCTCCGAGGCGCACAAGCGAGGCCTGAAGCCGATGGCGATCATCCACGGCCATGCGGCCTTCGCCGATGCCCCGGCCCTGTTTCCGACCGCGCCTATTGGGGCCATCGACAAGCTGATCAAGCGTACGGGATGGGCGCTGAGCGATGTCGACCTGTTCGAAATCAACGAAGCGTTCGCGGTTGTGACCCTGGCAGCCATGAAGCATCTGGACCTGCCCTACGATAAGGTCAACATTCATGGCGGCGCTTGCGCTTTGGGCCACCCGATCGGCGCCTCAGGGGCGCGCATTCTGGTCACCCTGTTGCATGCCCTGCGCCAGAACAACCTGCGTCGCGGGGTGGCGGCCATCTGCATTGGCGGTGGTGAAGCCACGGCCATGGCTGTCGAATGCCTGGAGTGAGGTGAACCATGCTGGTCAACGAGGAACAACAACAAATCGCCGATGCTGTGCGCAGCTTTGCACAGGAACGGTTGAGACCGTTTGCCGAACAATGGGACAAGGACCATCGGTTTCCGCGCGAAGCCATCGAGGAAATGGCAGCGCTCGGCTTGTTCGGCATGCTGGTGCCTGAGCAGTGGGGCGGCAGCGACACCGGTTATGTGGCCTATGCCATGGCCTTGGAGGAGATCGCTGCCGGCGATGGTGCGTGCTCGACCATCATGAGCGTGCACAACTCGGTAGGGTGTGTGCCTATTCTGCGTTTTGGCTCGGAGCAGCAAAAGCGCGAGTACCTGACGCCGCTGGCAACCGGCGCCATGCTTGGGGCGTTCGCCCTGACAGAGCCTCAGGCAGGCTCCGATGCCAGCAGCCTGAAAACCCGTGCGCGCCGCGAGGGCGACGACTACGTGCTCAGTGGCAGCAAACAGTTCATCACCTCCGGCCAGAATGCCGGGGTGGTGATCGTGTTCGCCGTGACGGATCCGCAGGCAGGCAAGCGCGGCATCAGCGCGTTCATCGTGCCGACCGACGCACCGGGGTATCAGGTGGCCCGCGTCGAGGACAAGCTCGGCCAGCATGCGTCCGACACCTGTCAGATCGTGTTCGAGAACGTGCGCGTGCCTGTGGCCAACCGACTGGGTGAGGAGGGTGA
Organism: Pseudomonas fulva NBRC 16637 = DSM 17717; assembly: GCF_000730565.1. GTDB lineage: Bacteria > Pseudomonadota > Gammaproteobacteria > Pseudomonadales > Pseudomonadaceae > Aquipseudomonas > Aquipseudomonas fulva. The sequence goes on from NZ_BBIQ01000013.1 coordinate 148,685, forward strand.
AGGCTACAAGATTGCCTTGGCCAATCTCGAGGGCGGACGCATCGGCATCGCGGCGCAGTCCGTAGGCATGGCGCGCGCCGCGTTCGAAGTGGCCCGTGACTATGCCAAGGAGCGGCAGAGTTTCGGCAAACCGCTGATCGAGCATCAGGCCGTGGCTTTCCGGTTGGCGGACATGGCAACCCAGGTCGCCGTCGCCCGGCAGATGGTGTTGCACGCTGCCGCCTTGCGCGATGCGGGGCAGCCTGCGCTGATGGAAGCGTCCATGGCCAAGCTCTTTGCCTCGGAAATGGCCGAGAAGGTTTGCTCACATGCCTTGCAGACCCTGGGCGGTTATGGCTATCTGAGCGACTTCCCGCTGGAGCGCATCTATCGTGACGTGCGGGTTTGCCAGATTTACGAAGGCACCAGCGATATTCAGCGCATGGTCATTGCGCGCAATCTTTGAAGGAGCAGACCACATGGCATTCGAAACCATCCTGTTGGACATTCATGGCAAGGTTGGCCTGATCACGCTCAATCGCCCGCAGGCGCTCAACGCCTTGAACGCGCAGATCGTCAGCGAACTGAACCAGGCCTTGGATCAGCTTGAGCGCGACCCTGGCATTGGCTGCGTGGTGCTCACAGGTTCGGCGAAGGCGTTTGCAGCTGGCGCTGACATCAAGGAAATGGCTGAGCTCAAATACCCGCAAATCTACGTGGACGACCTGTTCAGCGATGCCGACCGCATTGCCAATCGGCGCAAGCCGATCATTGCCGCAGTGTCGGGGTTTGCGCTGGGCGGTGGTTGTGAACTGGCGATGATGTGCGACTTCATTCTGGCGGGTGACAATGCCAAGTTCGGTCAGCCGGAAATCAACCTGGGGGTGTTGCCGGGCATGGGTGGAACGCAGCGCTTGACCCGTGCGGTGGGTAAGGCCAAAGCCATGGAGTTGTGCCTGACCGGTCGCCTGATGGGTGCTGAGGAAGCGGAGCGCTCAGGGCTGGTGGCGCGTGTCGTGCCGCAGGACGAGCTGTTGCAGGAGGCGCTGAACGTGGCCGCCACCATCGCTGCCAAGTCCATTCCGGTGAGCATGATGGTCAAGGAGAGCGTCAACCGCGCGTTCGAGGTCACGCTCAGCGAAGGTGTGCGGTTCGAGCGGCGAGTGTTTCATGCGGCGTTCTCGACCGAAGATCAGAAAGAGGGCATGGCCGCGTTCATTGCCAAGCGTGAAGCGCAGTTCAAGGATCGTTGACAGGGGGCGTTTTGCAGTGATTTGCACGGTGGTTCAAGGATGAAGAGGCGTCGCGCTCAGGGTGATGCCGGTGCGATAGTGTGGGTGGTCCTGTTTGTTGCTGCGCTTGGCCTGTTGGCGTCTCGCTACCCCAGCATGATCGAGCGCAGGGTTGAAGCGCGCAAGGCGCAGCAACAGGCGGTCCAGCCTGAGCGGCGCGTCTCCGAGACGACCGTTGAGATCATGTTGCCGGACGGGCGGCGTCTGCGGCAGCTGGAATCGGAGGCATTGACCAAATAGCCTAAGTGGTTTGCAATCCTTGATGCTGATGCTGATGCTGATGCTGATGCTGATGCTGATGCTGATGCTGATGCTGATGCTGATGCTGATGCTGATGCTGCCATTGCCGTTGCCATTGCCATTGCCATTGCCATTGCCATTGCCATTGCCATTGCCGTTGCCGTTGCCGTTGCCGTTGCCGTTGCCGTTGCCGTTGCTCTTGCTTCTAAGCGCGCGATAGTCCAGGCGCCA
>NZ_BBIQ01000012.1 GCF_000730565.1 Pseudomonas fulva NBRC 16637 = DSM 17717
ATTTGAAATATTCAGGCCGTGGGTGGGAAAGACGCCGTACATGAATGAACCATGACGCTATATAGAAGAAGGAGGCCCCGTGGCCTCCTTCTTCGTTTACAGCACGCTTACAAACTAGGGAACGCGAACTGCGATGCTTCATGGCTGGCACGTTGCGGCCAGCGTTGAGTAATGGCCTTGCGCCGGGTGTAGAACCTCACGCCGTCCGGCCCGTAGGCATGCAGGTCACCAAACAGCGAACGCTTCCAACCGCCGAAGCTGTGGTAGGCCACAGGGACCGGCAGCGGAACGTTCACCCCCACCATGCCTACTTCGATCTCATCGCAGAACAACCGCGCCGCTTCACCGTCACGGGTAAAGATGCAGGTACCGTTGCCATACTCGTGATCATTGATCAGTTGCATGGCCTGTTCAAGGCTGTCGACCCGTACTACACACAACACCGGCCCGAAAATCTCTTCCTTGTAGATGCGCATTTGCGGGGTCACCTTGTCGAACAAGGTGCCGCCAACGAAATAGCCTTCTTCATTACCCGATACGCGCAAGCCGCGACCGTCGACAACGAGCCTGGCCCCCGCCGCTACGCCTTCCTCGATGTAGCCAACCACTTTGTCGCGAGCAGCCGCCGTGACCAGCGGCCCCATGTCCAGGCCGCACGATGTGCCCGCACCGATCTTCAGTGCCTTGATTTGCGGCTCAAGCTTGGCAATAAGCGCATCGGCCACCTGGTCACCCACGCATACCGCGACCGAAATGGCCATGCAACGCTCACCGCACGAACCATAGGCAGCCCCCATCAGCGCACTGACGGCGTTGTCCAGGTCGGCATCGGGCATCAGCACTGCGTGGTTTTTCGCGCCGCCCAGTGCCTGGACGCGCTTGCCACGTTTGGTACCCTCAGCGTAGATGCACTCGGCGATCGGCGTGGAACCCACGAAACTCAGCGCCTTGACCTCCGGTGCCTCGATCAGGGCATCCACCGCTTCCTTGTCACCGTGCACCACATTGAGGATGCCCTTGGGCAGGCCCGCTTCCAGCAACAGCTGGGCGATGAACAGCGTCGAGCTGGGGTCGCGCTCCGACGGCTTGAGAATGAATGCGTTGCCGCATGCGATTGCCAGTGGATACATCCACAGCGGCACCATCGCCGGGAAGTTGAAGGGCGTGATACCCGCCACTATGCCCAGCGGTTGGAAGTCGGACCAGGCGTCGATATTGGGTCCTACGTTTCGGCTGTACTCGCCCTTGAGCAATTCAGGTGCAGCACAGGCGAACTCGACGTTCTCGATACCGCGCTTCAACTCACCGGCGGCATCTTCCAGGGTCTTGCCGTGCTCCTCGCTGATCATCTGTGCGATTCGCGCTTCGTTCTGCTCGAGCAGCTGCTTGAAACGGAACATGACTTGCGCGCGCTTGGCCGGCGGGGTGTTGCGCCAGGCCGGGAACGCGGCTTTGGCGGCATCGATGGCTTGCTGCACGGTCGCACGACTGGCCAGTTCGACCTTGCGAATGGCCTGGCCAGTGGAAGGGTTGAACACATCGGCGGTGCGCTCGCCCTTGGTAACCAGGTCACCGTTGATCAGGTGCTGAACAATGCTCATGTAACACTCCAGAAAAAAAGAGGCGTGACAGGCGTGCCTGCGGCAAACGCCTGCCTTGAACGCAGGAAATCAGTCGATCAGGTTCAGGGTCTCGCCCACGGCATCGAACAGACGGTCCAGCTCTTCGGGCTTGGTATTGAAGGTTGGGCCGAACTGCAAGGTGTCGCCACCGAACCGCACATAGAAGCCCGCTTTCCACAGTTTCATGGCCGCTTCATAAGGGCGAACGATGGCATCTCCGTCCCGGGCGGCGATCTGGATGGCGCCTGCCAGGCCATAGTTGCGGATATCGACGATATTCTTGGTGCCTTTGACGCCGTGCAGCAGCTTCTCGAAATGCGGTGCCAGGTCGGCAGCAGACTGCACGAGGTTTTCTTTTTGCAGCAGATCCAGTGCGGCAAGACCTGCCGCGCAGGCGACCGGGTGTGCGGAGTAGGTATAGCCATGGGGGAATTCCACGGCATAGTCCGGCGTCGGCTGGTTCATGAAGGTGTGATAGATCTCGCTGCTGGCGACCACGGCCCCCATGGGGATCGCCCCGTTGGTCACCTGCTTGGCGATGCACATCAGGTCAGGCGTAACGCCGAAGGCCTCGGCGCCGGTCATCGCGCCCATGCGGCCAAAGCCGGTGATCACTTCGTCGAAGATCAGCAGGATATTGTGCTGAGTGCAGATTTCACGCAAACGCTTGAGGTAACCCTTGGGCGGCGGCAGCACGCCGGCCGAACCCGCCAGCGGCTCGACGATCACCGCTGCAATATTGGACGCGTCGTGCAACTCGATCAGCTTGAGCATCTCGTCAGCCAGCGCGATGCCGCCTTCTTCCGGCAGGCCCTTGGTGAACGCGTTGGCCGGCAATACGGTGTGGGGCAGATGATCGACGTCCAGCAACTGCCCGAACATCTTGCGGTTGCCGTTGACACCGCCCAGGCTGGTACCCGCGATGTTCACCCCATGGTAGCCACGGGCGCGGCCAATGATCTTGGTCTTGGTGGCCTGGCCTTTCAAGCGCCAATAGGCGCGCACCATCTTCAGCGCCGTATCGGCACATTCGGAGCCTGAGTTGGTGTAGAACACATGATTCAGGTCACCCGGGGTCAGTTCGGCAATCTTTTCAGCCAGCTGGAAGGACAGCGGGTGCCCGAACTGAAACCCCGGCGAATAGTCCAGGGTGCCGATCTGACGCGACACCGCCTCGGTGATTTCCTTGCGGGTATGGCCCGCGCCACATGTCCACAAACCTGACAGGGCATCGAAAATCCTGCGCCCCTTGTCGTCCACCAAATGGTTGCCATCGGCCGCCACGATCAGCCGAGGATCGCGCTGGAAATTGCGGTTGGCGGTATAGGGCATCCAGTGCGCATCCAGCTTGAGCTGGCTGGCGATACCGGCAGGCGCGGTTTGGAGCATGTTCATCGGCGGTTCCTCGAGAGACGATTAGGCAACGATGGATGTTGTTGCAGCTAACTTGGCACGGCGATAAAGTCTGAAAAAGCCTGCATTTCTAACCTTTACACAGGCCACGACTAAACTGATGAGCCGACGCCCCGATCCGCTTGCCCAAGTCAGCGACTTCGATATTCGCCTGCTGAAAATCTACCGCAGCGTGGTGGAATGTGGCGGGTTTTCCGCCGCGGAAAACGTGCTGGGTATCGGGCGATCGGCTATCAGTCAGCAGATGAACGATCTTGAGCAGCGTCTGGGTTTGCGCCTGTGCCAGCGCGGGCGTGCAGGGTTCTCGTTGACCGAGGAAGGCCGAGAGGTCTATCACTCGGCGCTGCAACTGCTGAGCGCACTGGAGACCTTCCGTACCGAAGTCAACGGCCTGCACCAGCATTTGCGCGGCGAGTTGAACATCGGCCTGACCGATAACCTCGTCACCCTGCCGCACATGCGCATCACCCATGCGCTGGCTGAACTCAAGGACCGAGGTCCGGACGTGCGTATCCAGATCCGCATGATTGCACCCAGCCAGGTGGAGCACGGCGTTCTAGATGGTAGCCTGCATGTGGGCGTCGTCCCCCAGACCAGCCCGTTGTCGGGGCTGGAATATCAACCGCTGTATAGCGAACGCTCGCTGCTGTACTGCGCCGTCGGTCATCCGCTGTTCTACGCCGATGACCATCTGCTCGACGATGAGCGCCTCAATCGCCAGGAAGCCATTACCCCAACCTTCCGCTTGCCTGCCGAAGTCCAGGCCCACTACCAGGTGCTCAACTGCACGGCCAGCGCCTCTGATCGCGAAGGCATGGCGTTTCTGATCCTGACAGGGCGCTACATGGGTTACTTGCCTGATCACTACGCTGCGCTCTGGGTCCAGCAAGGAAGGCTGAGAGCGCTCAAGCCGCAGCAACGTTTCTATGACCTGAGCTTGAGCTGGGTGACGCGAAAAGGCAGACGGCCCAACCTGGTGCTTGAGAGTTTTCTGGAAAGTCTGGCTGCGACACGTTGATGCCACTCTCTGCCGCCAATGCTTGTTACTTTGCCGTGGGAAGGTAATCTTGTCCTACAGACGCAGCCATCCCCCTGCACGGAATCGTTCATGACATTAGAAGTCCCTGCGCATCGCCTATCCGCCTCCGGCAAACCCGCAGGCCGTATTCGACAGAAAAACGAACAGGCCATCATCAAGGCCGCCGAAGACGAGTTCGCCCGTCATGGTTTCAAGGGCACCAGCATGAACACCATCGCCCTCAAGGCGGGGCTGCCCAAAGCCAACCTGCATTACTACTTCACCAACAAGCTGGGCCTGTATATTGCCGTACTCAGCAACATCATCGAGCTATGGGACAGCACCTTCAACGCCTTGAGCGTCGAGGACGACCCGGGCGAGGCGCTTAGCCGGTACATTCGCACGAAGATGGAGTTCTCCAGGCGCAACCCGCAGGCGTCCCGAATCTTCGCCATGGAAGTCATCAGCGGCGGCTCATGCCTGACCGAATACTTCAGCGCTGACTACCGCGAGTGGTTCCGGGGCCGGGCGGCAGTGTTCCAGGCCTGGATGGACGCCGGCAAGATGGACCCTGTCGACCCCGTCCACCTGATCTTCCTGCTATGGGGCAGTACCCAGCATTACGCCGACTTCGCCACGCAGATCTGCCAAGTCACTGGCCGCAGCCGGTTGACCAAGCAAGACATGGAAGATGCCAGCACCAACCTTATCCACATCATTCTCAAAGGATGCGGCATCGCGCCAGTTGCCTGACCGACATTTATGCCTTCTACCCTGCTCGACCTCTGCGAATACCGCGAGGACATTCGCAAAAGCCGCTTCATTACCCTGGCCGGGCCCATCGACAGTGCCAGCGATGCCATGAGTTTCATCGAGCGTCACAGCGACCCCGACGCCACCCACAATTGCTGGGCATGGAAAATCGGTGCTCAATACCGCAGCAGCGACGATGGTGAACCCGGCGGCACGGCCGGGCGCCCGATCTTGTCAGCCATCGAGGCACAGGATTGCGATCAGGTAGTAGTACTGGTCATCCGCTGGTACGGTGGCATTCAGCTTGGCACCGGCGGGTTGGCCAGGGCATACGGCGGCGGTGCCAACAAATGCCTGCAGCAGGCCCCCAAGCGCCTGCTGGTACAGCGCAGCGAGTTCACTTGCAGTTGTGCGTTCAGCGAGTTGGCATTGGTGAAACTGCGGATCGCCGACGTTCAGGGTCTGGTGCTTGAAGAGCACTTCACCGCCAATGGTGTAGACCTGAGGCTTGCCTTTGAAGATGCCCACAGGCAGCCACTGCAGCAGCAATTGGCAGACCTGAGCCGCGGCCGGATCCTGTTGGAGAGTTGCTGAGTATTGCCCACAGCAACTGTGGGCCTGGCTGTGGATAAGCTTGGGGCATACGCCTAGAGCCCAATAAGCATGAGCCCTCCACAGGTTTGTTCAAAATTTGACCACGGTTGCTGGATCGGCGGCTTGACCAAAGCCGGCCCGAGTTATCCCCATGCGCAGGTGGCAATAAGGTTGGACCGCTGCGGTTTGCACACATTAATTGTGGAGCAGCCTGTGGATAACCCGTGAGTGGAACGACAGGGCGCCTGTTGCACAAGGCCGCACCGAGGTTCGCTCATTTTTCGAGCAGCAACGCTCTCCCGAGCAACAACACGAATGACCTGGCACGACCCCGCGCCCTATGGATTATGCTCAGTGGCTCTGACAATCATACGGAGCACGCTCATGGCCGATTCAAAAACCGCTCTGATCATCGGGGCCTCACGTGGCCTGGGGTTAGGCTTGGTCAACCGCCTGTACGAAGACGGATGGGAGGTCACCGCCACCGTACGCACTCTGCAAACACCAGGCGCTCTGGCTGATGTTCCAGGCGTGCGTATCGAACAGCTGGAAATGAATGACCCAGCCCAACTCGACACCCTGGCCGAGCGTCTGACCGGCCAGCTATTCGACCTGGTGTTTATCAACGCAGGTGTCATGGGCCCTCTCCCACAGGATGTGGAAAACGTCACACACCAAGAAATCGGTGACCTGTTCATGACCAACGTCGTTGCACCGATTCGTGTCGCACGCCGCCTGGTTGAATATGTACGTGAACATACCGGCGTACTCGCCTTCATGAGCTCCATTCTGGGCAGTGTCGCAGTGCCTGATGGCGGGGAGATTTGCTTGTACAAAGCCAGCAAGGCGGCCCTCAACTCCATGATCAACAGTTTTGTGGTGGCCCAGCAGCGCCATGACCTGTGCGTATTGGCCATGCACCCAGGATGGGTGAAAACCGACATGGGCGGAGAAAACGCGGAGATCGACGTGTTGACCAGCACGCGTGGCATGCTCGAGCAGATCAAGGCCCAGGGTGGAACGGCGGGCCTGCGCTTCATCAACTACAAGGGCGAACCCTTGGTCTGGTGATTGGGCAGGTTGCCGCCATTGGGGCGCACGGCCGGGCCGGGCCCTGTAGAATGGCGGCAACCGTACCTGATTGAGATCACCTTATATGTATGACTGGTTGAACGCCCTGCCCAAGGCCGAACTGCACCTGCACCTTGAAGGCTCCCTGGAACCCGAGTTGCTGTTCGCCCTGGCCGAGCGCAACAAGATTGCCCTGCCTTGGGCTGATGTCGAGACGTTGCGCGGTGCGTACGCCTTCAACAACTTGCAGGAGTTTCTCGACCTGTACTACCAGGGTGCCGACGTTCTGCGCACCGAACAGGACTTCTATGACCTCACATGGGCTTACCTTCAGCGTTGCAAAGCGCAGAATGTGATTCACACCGAGCCCTTCTTCGATCCACAGACACACACCGACCGCGGCATCCCTTTCGAAGTGGTGCTCAATGGCATCAACCAGGCACTCAAGGATGGCCGTGACCAGTTGGGCATCAGCAGCGGCCTGATCCTGAGCTTCCTTCGTCACCTGAGCGAAGACGAAGCCCACAAGACGTTGGACCAGGCCCTGCCGTTTCGCGACGCATTCATTGCCGTTGGGCTGGACAGTTCCGAAATGGGCCACCCACCGAGCAAGTTCCAGCGTGTGTTCGACAGGGCACGCAGCGAAGGCTTCGTGGCCGTCGCGCATGCCGGCGAGGAAGGCCCGCCCGAGTACATCTGGGAAGCGCTGGACATGCTCCAGATCAAGCGTATCGATCACGGTGTGCGCGCCATCGAGGACGAGCGCCTCATGCAGCGCATCGTCGAGGAGCAGATCCCCTTGACCGTGTGCCCACTGTCCAACACCAAGCTGTGCGTGTTCGACCACATGAGCCAACACAACATTCTCGACATGTTGGAAAAAGGCGTGAAGGTCACCGTCAACTCGGACGACCCAGCCTATTTCGGTGGCTACGTGACGGAAAACTTCCACGCCCTGCACACTCACCTGGGTATGACCCAAGAGCAAGCTCGCCGGCTTGCCCAGAACAGCCTGGATGCGCGCCTGGTCTGACGCGTTCAGCCCACCTGCAGCGTCTCGACCCGGGCGATGCGATTGATCTGCTGGATACCCAGCGGTGATATGTGCAACGCCCGGGTATCTTCGGCCTCGCGCATCCACCCTGATTGCAGGAACAGCCGGAACAGCGCCTGGCCCAGAATGCCCCCCAGGTGCGGTTCCATGTCGTGCCACTCGGTGCAGCGGCACATCGTGCATGCTCGGGGCTGATGCGGTGCCAGCGCATCGATGTATACGCCGAGGCGAGCCAGTTGCGCTCGCCCCTCATCGCTGACCACCAACTGCCGCCCACAACCATCCAGCCATCCAGCCACTACCAGTCGATGGTAGAGTTCGCCTGCAAGCTCACCGCCCAGGTGATCGCCGCACCGCCTGGCGCGTCGCACGGACATGGGCAATGAAGGGCGCGGCGTGTGGGCATGACGGTTTCTTGCCTGTTCGAGTTGCACGCTGGCAAGGGCCTCTACAGCGGCGCCCACCTGAGGCGTTGCCAGGCGGAAATAACGCTTGCGTCCCCTGGCCTCATGCCGAAGCAAGCCCGCTGAAGAAAGCAGCGAAAGATGTGCACAGGCCGATGAGGCGCTGAGCCCGGTCATGATGGCCAACTCGTTGGCCAGGCGGGGGGTGCCATCGATCAAGGCCCATAACATGGCACTGCGCTTGGGGTCGGCCATCAGGCTGGCGATCTGGCTGATGCTGCTGGCTGCTTTCATGTCCCTGTGACTCCTGCATATTCACTGTGTAGGTGCGATGGCCGACCCTGGCCCACGAACGCCCTCGCTCGCGCCGGCCTGGCTCGTCAGTATAAGCCGCACCTGGAGCCACCCTGGCGCCACTCCCAGGCCTAGTTGTCGCAAAAATGCACTGGGTAGGGCTACCCTTTGCAGGAGACTTATTCAACGGCATGTTCGCAAAACAGCCTGTATATCGGCGGTTTGACAGGAAACATGGCCCAGCATGGAGTGAGTTAAGGCATATCACTTATTGCAAATTCGGAAGATGCCCACAGCCGTCTTCACCAAATAGCGCAGATATAATCGAAGGTTCTTCACGCCTCATACCGAGCGTTTAAATTGCAAGCGCCGCGTCAACAGCGCAACCGTGACCACCAATGCCCCACACAGGCTCATCACCAGCGCCATGGGCACCGCGCTGCCATCGTGCAGCAAACCCACCAACGCCGCGGCCCCAGCGGCAACACTGAACTGCACGCAGCCCATCATGGCCGACGCGCTGCCAGCCCGAGCGCCCTGCCCGCTCATGGCGCAAGCCGAGGCGTTGGGCAGAATGAAGCCCAGGCTCGCTATGCACACGAATAGCGGTACCAATAGCGGCCAGAGCGCTGGGGGCCTGATTGCCGCCATGCTCAGCAAAACCAGGCCTGCTGCCAGGTATACCCATACCGCCCGGGTCAGCAGCCAGGCGGGCCCGCGTTTAGCCAGCAGGCGTGCGTTCACCTGAGCCATCAGGATGAACCCCGCAGCATTGGCACCGAAGAACCACCCGTAATGCTCGGCAGGTACTCCGTACAACTTGATGAACACGAACGGCGAGCCTGCGATGTAGGCAAACATGCCGGCGATGGCGATACCGCCCGTCAAGGCGTGCCCCAGGAACACACGGTCGGCGAGCAGGCGCAGGTACTGACGCAAAGCCCCTGACAATGGCTGCCGGGGAATATGATCAGGCATGCTTTCAGGCAGCCCGAGGCTGACGGCGAGCAGGCAACCGGCACTGAACAGGCTCAAGGACAGGAAAATGAATTGCCACCCAGCATGGTTGACCAGCACGCCGCCGAGCATGGGCGCAAGGATCGGCGCCAAGCCCATGACCAGCACCAGCTGCGAGAACACCTTGGCCGAAGCCACCGGGTCGCACTTGTCGCTGACGATCGCCCGGGATAGCACCATACCCGCGCAGCCGCCCAGTGCCTGGACAAAGCGCGCCAGAATCAGGGTGTCCAGGTTGGGCGCATAGGCGCATCCCAGCGATGCCAGGGTAAAAAGCGCCACGCCAAACAGCAACGGCTTGCGCCGACCGAAACGGTCAGCTACCGGGCCATAGAGGAGCTGCCCGATCGACAACCCGAGAAAGTAGGCAGCCAGAGTGGTCTGGACGTGTTTTTCATCAGTGGCGAACGCCTGGGCTATCGCCGGAAAGGCAGGCAGGTAGAAGTCGATCGCCAAAGGCCCGAACGCACTGAGTGCGCCCAGGATAAGGACCATTCGCAGGTTCATCGGGAATCCATAGCAAGCTAACAAAGTTGCACATTCTACCTGCTGTGGACCCCGTGCTGCGCAAAACAATCCAACAATAGCGTTGCCAGCTTGAGCGCCTACGCAATTTCGGCCTGGAAACCCTCTTCCTGGATGGCCGCCCGTATCTGCGCTGGGTCGGCGCTGCTATCGACGCGAACCTGCTTCTTGGCCAAATCGACATCGACCTTGGCAGCGCCATCGAGCGCCTGAACAGCTTGGGTGACCGCCTTCACGCAATGGCCACAGGTCATGCCTTCTACAGTGAATACGTGCATGGAAACACCTCCTCAAGGTTTTCAGCGAGTTTCAAGCTTGCCATGGGGGCAAGGTCAAGCGGGCGTGTCTGGAGGTGGCAATTCGCGTCCACCTCGGCCAAGCTGCGACTTTGAAACAGGCAAGCAGGAGAGTGTTCATGTTCAGGACAGCAATGGGCTTCATCGGGCTGCTGGGTGCGCTCGCTGCAGTGCCGCCGGCCACCGCCGAAGACAACTCGGCCTACAGCGTACTGATCATTTCCCGCGAACGGCTTGAAGTGGCCACCAGTTGCGAGATCGGTGTCTACCTCAACGATCAACTGGCGGGGCGACTGTTCCAGGAACAGTCCACGTCGTTCAACCTGCCTGCGGGCCCCGTCGATGTACGCCTGCGCCTGCTGCCTGGGCAGACACCCGGTTGCGCCCCGGGCCTTGAGGATCAACGTAGCACCCGGTTGAACCTGCAAGCCGGGCAGATCAACAAGTACCGCATCGCGATGGGCCACTATGGGATGGAGCTCAAGCGAACGCCGCTGGACTATTGACCTTCCCCAGGTGGCAAGGTTGATGCTGGCAGCGTGCCCAAGGAGGAAACCATGTCCACGCCCGTCACTTATCACCTGCCCGTCTCCGGCATGACCTGCGCCAGCTGCGCTGGCCGAGTGGAGCGTGCCTTGCGCAAGGTCACCGGCGCAGATCACGTCACCGTCAACCTTGCCAGTGAGCAGGCCCGTGTGCAGGCGCCGGCCGATAGCCTGGATGCACTGGTCAACGCCGTCCACGCAGCCGGTTACGCTGTACCCAGTCATACGGTGGAATTGCAGATCGCCGGCATGACATGTGCCAGCTGCGTCGGCCGAGTCGAGCGTGCGCTGGCCAAGGTGCAGGGGGTGCTGAAGGTCAGCGTCAATCTGGCCAACGAACGTGCCCACCTGGACGTTCTCGACGGCGTGCCGGACGCGGCGCTGATCGATGCGATAGGGCAAGCCGGTTATGACGCCAGCCTGCCGCGCGCGCCCGAGAATGAACAAGCGACGATCCAGCGCCGCTTGCGCCGGGAACGGCTTGCAGTCGCTGCGGCGCTGCTGCTGGCGTCTCCCCTGGTGTTGCCTATGCTGGTACAACCGTTGGGCCTGCACTGGATGCTGCCGGCCTGGGCGCAGTTTTTGCTGGCAACGCCGGTGCAGTTCATCCTGGGTGCCCGCTTCTACGTTGCGGCCTGGAAGGCCGTGCGTGCGCGCAGCGGCAACATGGACCTGCTGGTCGCCCTCGGGACCAGTGCTGGTTACGGCTTGAGTCTTTATCAATGGGCCAACGCGCCATCGGGTAGCACACCCCACCTCTACTTCGAAGCCAGTGCAGTGGTCATCGCCCTGGTCATGCTGGGCAAGTACCTGGAGAGCCGTGCCAAGCGCCAGACCGCCAGCGCCATACGCGCGCTGGAAGCGCTGCGTCCCGAGCGTGCGCTAAGGGTCATCGATGGCGTGGAGCAGGAGGTCGCCATCACCCAGCTGCGCGTGGGTGACCTGGTCATGGTCAAACCAGGTGAGCGTTTTCCGGTCGACGGTATCGTCGAAGACGGCCACAGCCATGCCGATGAGGCCCTGATCAGCGGCGAAAGCCTGCCAGTCGCCAAGCAACCCGGGGACAGCGTCACCGGGGGTGCGATCAACGGCGAAGGCCGGTTGCTGGTCCGCACCCAGGCGCTTGGCACCGAAACCGTCCTGGCGCGCATCATCCGCTTGGTCGAAGACGCCCAAGCCGCCAAAGCGCCCATTCAGAAACTGGTCGACCGGGTAAGCCAGGTGTTCGTGCCCGCCGTACTGATACTCGCCGCGATCACCTTGATGGGGTGGTGGCTGGCCGGTGCCCCGTTCGAAACCGCTGTGATCAACGCCGTGGCCGTTCTGGTCATCGCCTGCCCATGCGCGCTGGGGCTGGCCACGCCGGCCGCGATCATGGCGGGTACAGGCGTTGCCGCACGCCACGGCATTCTCATAAAAGATGCCGAAGCACTGGAACGCGCGCAGGCCGTCAACCGCGTCGTGTTCGACAAGACAGGCACGCTCACCTCCGGCAGCCCGAACGTGGTGCATAGCCAAGCACTGGACGGCGATACGGACAACCTTTACCGATTGGCCGGCGCGCTTCAGCGCGGCAGTGAACACCCGCTGGCCAAGGCCGTGCTGGACGCCTGCGCCGAGCGTGGCCTGCGGGTGCCCGAGGTAACTGACAGCCAATCCCTGACCGGCCGCGGCATTGCCGGGCGTGTCGATGGACGTGACCTGGCACTGGGCAATCGCCGCCTGCTGCAAGACCTTGGCCTGGCACCCGGCGAACTGGCCGCGTCGGCTGACGCCTGGGAAGCACAAGGGCGCACCTTGTCCTGGCTCGTCCAGCGCGGGACTTCGCCCAGCGTGCTTGGCTTGATCGCATTCGGTGACAGCCTCAAGCCCGGAGCCGGTCAGGCGGTCCAGACGCTGCGCAGCCAGCGCATCAGCAGCCACCTGCTCACAGGCGACAACCGGGGCAGCGCCATGGCCGTGGCGGCCGCCCTCGACATTACCGATGTCTACGCCGAGGTGCTGCCAGCGGATAAGGCCGCCACCGTGGAGACCCTCAAGCAGGGTGGTGCCGTAGCCATGGTCGGCGACGGCGTCAACGACGCACCGGCATTGGCGGCTGCAGACATTGGCATCGCCATGGGCGGTGGCACGGATGTGGCCATGCAGGCCGCCGGCATCACCCTGATGCGCGGGGATCCGCGGTTGGTGCCGGCAGCCCTCGAAATCAGCCGTAGAACCTACGCGAAGATTCGCCAGAACCTGTTCTGGGCGTTCATCTACAACCTCGTCGGCATCCCGCTGGCTGCCTTCGGTTACCTCAACCCGGTCATGGCCGGCGCGGCCATGGCGCTCTCCAGCGTCAGCGTGGTCAGCAATGCGCTGTTGCTCAAGGCCTGGAAGCCCGCCCTCGATCAGGAGGCACCATGAATATCGGCCAAGCGGCGGCCCGGACCGGGCTCAGCACCAAGATGATCCGCTATTACGAATCCATCGGCCTGCTCAAGCCTGCCCTGCGCAGCGACAGCGGTTATCGGATCTATCAGCCTGCCGACCTGCACGCCTTGGCCTTCATCAAGCGCTCGCGAGACCTGGGGTTTTCCCTCGAGGAGGTCGGCAAGCTGCTCACCTTGTGGCAGGACCGGCAGCGAGCCAGTGCTGATGTCAAAGCACTGGCCAACCAGCATATCGATGTGTTGAACAAACGTATCGACGAACTGCTTAGCCTGCGCGACACCTTGGTCGAGCTGGTTTCCAGCTGCCACGGTGATGACCGCCCGGACTGCCCGATTCTCAAGGAACTGGCCAACGAAGCGCCGGGGCGCTGCTGCCGCTGAGCATTCCCGGCACCCGTGCAACCAAGCTCATAGGGCATACCCGTCCAAACGCGACCGAATAGGCATCAATAGCGACTTCGCCCAATAATTACGGGCGTTTTCCTACATAAAATTCGGTTGCTGCCGATGCATTAGGTACCTGCCTCATGTGTCGACAACAATAATTCGGGAGCGCCGATGAGCATCAAACAGAAACTGACCTGGGCTTTTGCGATCATCGCCGCCCTGCCCATCGTGCTGGTGGCCACCCTGGTGGTACTCAACCTACGCGGCGAGGCCAGGGACGGCTTCCTCGACAGCAGCAGTCGAGAAATCCGTCAGGTCAGCAACGCGATGAACATCTTCTTCCAAGGCATCAGCCAGAACGTGGAGTACATGGCCTCGCAACCCTTGGTGGCGGCCACTGGCAACGAGCTGACCAAGTACACGAGCGCCACGCCGTCCTACGAGCTGGGCGAGCAATCGAGCAAGATTCTGGCGTTCATGACCAGCCTGGCCAATGCTCATCCTGCCTATGCCTACCTCTCCTACGGGGTCGCCGACGGGGGCTACGTCGGCTGGCCGGCAGGGCAGAAGTTCGTCAACTACGATCCGCGTACGCGCCCTTGGTACCAGCTGGCCATGGCCAACCCTGGCAAGACCCTGCGCACCGGTGCCTACTACTGGGCCGCCGACGATGCCGTACTGGTCAGCACCGTGCGTGCCGTGGCCAACCAGCTGGGCAACCCTGGCGGCGTAGTCAACGTCGACGTTTCCATCAAAGGCCTCACCGAAATCGTCAAGCAGATCAAGCTGGGCGAAAGTGGGTACCTGCTGCTGGTCGAAAATAACGGCAACGTCTTGGTAGACCCACGGGATACCGCGCACAACTTCAAACAACTGGCGAGCTTCGGCGACGGCTACGCCGAGCTTGCCAAGCACGGCAAGGGCCTGGCTGAAGTCGAGCTGGACGGTGTTCGCTACATGGCCAACATCTACCCGGACGAACAGCTGGGCTGGACGCTTATCGGGCTGATCGAGCAGCGCGAGGTGATGCAGACCACCACCCGCCTGACCTGGCTGATCGGGATCGTCGCGCTGGTACTGGCTGCCGTGTTCGCCGTCGTGGGTGCCACCTTCGCCAAACTGATCGTGCGCCCGATCAACAGCGTCACCAACGGGCTTGAGGACATCGCCCAGGGCGAAGGGGACCTGACCCGCAACCTGGAAATCCGCGGCCGTGACGAAACTGCCCAGCTGGCGAGCTGGTTCAACCAGTTCCTGGGGGCCATTCGCAGCCTTATCCAGCACATCAGCGCCGCGGCCGGCAATATCCTCAACACCTCCACCAGCTCGACACGCGTGTCCAGCGACATGGCCGAGGCCGCCGGGCGCCAGCGTGAGGCAGTCGACATGGTCTCCACCGCCTTCCATGAAATGGTCGCCACTGCCAACGAGGTCGCACGTTCCTGCAGCCAGGCGGCGCAGTCGGCCGACAGCGGCCAGCAGCAGGCGCGCGAAGGCCAGCAGCAGATCGATGCCGCCGTCAGCAGCGTCGACCGCCTGAGCCACGAGATCGAACAGTCGGCGCAGTCGATTCAGCAGCTTGAGCGCGACAGCAACGCCATCCAGTCGATCCTGGGCACTATCCGTTCCATTGCGGAGCAGACCAACCTACTGGCGCTCAACGCCGCCATCGAAGCGGCCCGTGCCGGTGAGCAAGGGCGTGGGTTCGCAGTGGTGGCAGATGAAGTGCGCGCCCTGGCCAAGCGAACCGCCGACTCCACGGCCGAAATCGACGGCCTGCTGGGCAACCTGGCCGGGCGTACGGCCGAGGTGGCGGCGCAAATGCACGCCAGCCTCGAAGTTTCGCAGCAATCGGTGAGCCGTATCGGCATGGCCCGCGACAGCTTTGGTCAAATACGCGAGTCGGTGGACGTTATCCGTGACATGAACACGCAGATCGCCACGGCAGCCGAAGAGCAGCACCAAGTAGCCGAGGACATCAACCGGCACATCAGCCAGATCCACGGCGATGCCCAGCTGGTGGCAGAACTGGCCCAGGCAGCCCGCCAGGACTCCGAAAGCCTCGCCGGCCTGTCCAACGAGCTGGACGCGCTGGTCCGCAGGTTCCGTACCTGACGGCAAAAGCCTCGCGAGTATCGGGCGTGCACGTTCACCCGGCCCGCGGGGCGCCGCACCAGGTAAGCCGCTAGAGTTTAAGCTCGCCTGGCGTGGCACCGAACAGCTGCTTGAACGCGGCGATGTAGGCGGAGGTCGAGTCGTACCCGCAGCCCAGCGCCGCGTCAGTGACCGTGTGCCCCGCCTCGAGCGCGGTCAAGGACGACAGCAGGCGCATGCGCTGGCGCCAGTTGCGAAAGCTCAACCCGGTCTCGCGCTGGAACAACCTCATCAGGGTCTTTTCCGAACACCCCAGTTCGCGCGCCCATTGCTGCAAGGTCTGCGGCTGCTCCGGTGCAGCGATCAGGCCATTGCACAGGGCAAGCAAGCCTGGGTGTTGCGGCAGCGGCAACGAAAACGCCACCTCTGGCAACGCTTGCAACTGGTCAAGCAGCACGGCGACCAGACGCGCCTGTGCGCTATCGCCTTCTGGGTAATGTGCAGGGTACAGGCAGAACTGCTTGATCAGCTCACGGGCCAAGGGGGTCACTTCCAGCACACGGCAACGCTCAGCCGCCCAAGGGCAGGCATCGCGGCGTATGTAGAGGCTGCGCATTTCAGCCTGCATCGAACTGGACACCGCATGCTCGGCCTGCGCGGGTATCCACACGCCCCATTGCGGCGGGGCGAAGTAACTGCCTGCCTGGGTGTACACCCCCAATACGCCACTGATGGCATAGGAAAACTGCACCCAGTCGTGTTGATGCGACGTCGTCCACGAGCCGGCGACCAGTCGCTCGGCGCGGGCATAGAGTGGTCGAGGCAGGCAATCGAGCGTTGGAATGGGACGGGGATGTCCGATGGCAGGCATGGCGACTTCTTATCATGATGATCGGACAAGCCTAACAGCCCAGGCGCCCTCGGCGTTATCCGGCTCGATGGCCACCTTCGGTCACCCAGCCGGATCAACACCGACGCTCACCGCTCGACGATGACCGTAACGCCCTGCCCGCCTGCGGCGCAGATCGAGATCAGGCCTCGCCCTTGGGGCGCTGTCGACAGCAGCTTGGCCAAGTTGGCCAGGATGCGCCCACCCGTTGCGGCGAATGGATGGCCTGCCCCAAGTGAGCTGCCCTTCACGTTCAGCCGAGAACGGTCGATCGCCCCCAGCGGCTCATCCAGCCCAAGGCGGTCCCGGCAGTACTGGTCATCCTCCCAGGCCTTGAGGGTGCACAGTACCTGGGCCGCGAATGCCTCATGGATCTCGTAGTAATCGAAATCCTGCAGCGTCAGGTTGTTGCGGGCCAGCAATCGCGGCACCGCATACACGGGCGCCATCAGCAAGCCCTCGCGGCCGTCGACGAAATCCACCGCGGCTGTTTCGCCATCGACCAGGTAGGCGAGCACCGGCAGGCCATGTTGGTCTGCCCACTCCTGAGTCCCCAGCAACACCAGCGAGGCGCCATCGGTCAACGGCGTGGAGTTGCCTGCCGTCAAGGTGCCCTCATCGCTGCGGTCGAAGGCCGGTTTGAGCTTGGCCAGTTGCTCCCGTGTCAGCTCGGGGCGCAAGTTGTTGTCCCGGGTCAGCGACCGAAAAGGGGTCATCAGATCGTCCTGCCAACCTTCTTCGTAGGCACGTGCCAGGCATTGATGGCTACGCAGCGCCATCTCATCCTGCTCGTCCCGGCCAATGCGCCAGGTTTTGGCCATGCGTTCGCAGTGCTCGCCCATCGACAACCCGGTGCGTGGCTCGCCGTTGCGCGGCAGCGACGGCTTGAGATGGTGAGGCCGCAAGCCCAGAAAAGGCTTGAGTCGGTCACCCAGCGTCTTGCCCCGGTTGGCCTGCAACATCATTCGGCGCAGCCCTTCGCTCACGGCGATGGGTGCGTCGGAGGTCGTGTCGACGCCGCCGGCGATGCCGCAGTCGATCTGCCCGAGGGCAATTTTATTGGCCACCAGCAATGCAGCTTCAAGCCCGGTGCCGCAGGCCTGCTGAATGTCATAGGCGGGGGTCGAGGCCGACAGGCGTGAACCCAGCACGCACTCGCGCGTAAGGTTCATGTCCCGGGCATGCTTGAGTACCGCCCCTGCCACCACTTCGCCAAGGCGCAGGCCGTGCAGGCGGTAGCGCTCGATGAGCCCCTCGAGTGCGGCAGTCAGCATGTCCTGATTGCTGGCGGTGGCGTACGCACCATTGGAACGGGCGAATGGGATTCGATTGCCGCCCAAGATAGCGACCCGGCGAAGTGAGCGCATGCGCATGTTCCTCCTGAAACAATTTGATCCGTAGAGCCTAGGTGTTTTTGCTGCATTCGAACGACCTGGCCACAATCCTGGTCCACACTGTCAGACTTGCTTTCGGAGGACCCACCATGAGTGATCGCTACCTTGGTTTTGCCAACTCAAGCCTCGGCCGCAAACTTGTCGACAGCCTGGGCCTGCCTCGTCCAGCCACCCTGGAGCGCTGGGAAGCGGGCCGCATGCGGCCAGTGGACGGGCCGTTGGTCCTTGGCGGCGGCCCCTTGGCACGCCAGGTCGAAACACTCGCAGCGCGGTTGACCGACGCGGTTTACGGTTTCAACGGCCAAGGCCTCCAGTGCGAACCCTGGGTCGCCGGGTTGGGCCCCAAGATCAAGGCGCTGGTGTTCGATGCCAGTCACTTGTCCGACAGCGATGCGCTCACGCAGTTGCGCGAATTCTTCCAGCCGCTGCTGCGCAACCTGGCGCCCTGCGCCCATATCGTGGTGTTGGGTCGCCCGCCTGAGGCCGTCGCTGACCCGATGGCCAGCGTCGCCCAGCGTGCGCTTGAAGGGTTCAGCCGGTCACTGGCCAAGGAGCTGCGCAACGGCGCTACTGCACAGTTGCTGTACGTGGGTGATGGCGCCGAATCTCAACTCGAAGGCGCCTTGCGCTTCTTCCTGTCACCCAAGAGCGCCTTCGTGTCGGGGCAGGTGCTGCGCCTTCAGCCCTGCCAGGCTCAGGTGGAGGACTGGACACGGCCGCTTAGCGGCAAGCGTGCGCTGATCACCGGGGCTGCCCGCGGCATCGGCGCCGCCATTGCAGAAACCCTGGCCCGCGACGGTGCCGACGTGTTGCTGCTCGATGTGCCCCAGGCCAGCGAGCCATTGCAGGCGCTCGCTGCGCGCCTGGGTGGCAAGGCGCTAGCACTGGACATTTGCGCCAGTGACGCCGCCGAACAGTTGCTGGCGGCCTTGCCCGATGGCCTCGACATCCTGGTGCACAACGCAGGCATCACCCGTGACAAGACCCTGGCGAACATGACCCCCGAATATTGGGACGCCGTGCTGGCGGTGAACCTCAAGGCTCCGCAGGTGCTGACCCAGGCCCTGCTCGATAACGGCGCGTTGCACGCGGACGCCCGCATCACCCTGCTGGCTTCGGTCAGCGGCATCGCCGGCAACCGTGGGCAATCCAACTATGCGGCCAGCAAAGCTGGGCTGATTGGCTTGGCTCAGGCCTGGGCACCGACGCTTGCCGAGCAAGGCATCAGCATCAACGCAGTGGCGCCTGGCTTCATTGAGACCCATATGACTGGCGCCATGCCCATGGGCTTGCGCGAGGCAGGGCGACGCCTGAGTTCGCTCGGCCAGGGCGGCAAGCCCCAGGATGTGGCCGAAGCCATCACCTGGCTTAGCCAACCTGGCTCCGGTGTCGTGAGCGGCCAGGTGCTGCGGGTGTGCGGCCAAGCACTGATGGGGGCCTGAGCATGCAACGACAATGGCATGACCTGCACCAACCCGCCAGCCGCGCCAGCCTGTACCTGCGCGCAGCGGGCAAACGACGCATCACCGGTGATCAACTGCCTATGCACGGGCTGCGCTGCACCCTGGCGGTTCAGCCCAAGCAACTGCATGCCTACCGGCAGTTGTGTCGTTTCGTCGACGATGGCCGGCTGCCTGCCACGTATCCGCACATCATGGCGTTCAACCTGCAACTGCAGCTGATGACCGCCGAGCAGTTTCCCTTTCCGCTACTGGGGCTGGTCCACCTGCACAACCGCATTGACGTCATTCGCCCTCTTGGGGGCATCGAGTCGCTGCGAATGGCGGTTCACGCCGACAACCTGCAGCCCCACCCCAAAGGTGGAACGTTCGACCTGGTCACCGAGGCGGCGGACGGTATCGGCGTGCTCTGGCGGGAAACCAGCCGCATGCTCGTGCGCGGGCTGAAGCTCGACGGCGACCCCGTAGAAGCAGAAACTGCAGAAACTGCAGAAACGGCCGAGGAACAGACCAGCAGCTTGCCTGAAGTCACGCGCTGGTATGCCGACAGTGATATCGGCCGCCGTTATGCCAAGGTCTGCGGCGACTACAACCCCATTCACCTCAGCGCCCCCAGCGCCCAGCTGTTCGGTTTTCCCACTGCCATCGCCCACGGCATGTGGAGCAAGGCCATGGCCATGGCCGCGCTGCACGGGCACTTGCCCCACAGTGGCTATCGGTTCGAAGTGGACTTCCACAAACCCGTGCGCTTGCCCTCGGAGGTGGTGCTCAGCGCCAGCCAGGCCGGCCCTGTGGGTGAACTGCGCCTGGACGGCCAGGCGGACGTGGTACATATGCTCGGCCGCTGGGCCTGCTTGCAGGGCTGACTCGCGCGTGCTGCCCCCGTGCAGGGAAGCTTGCTTTGCAACGGCCCTGCGCGGAAGCTATGCGCCATGAGGAGAACCCGATGAACCTGCAAGAACTGACTCAACGCCTGCATCAAATCCGCGATACCAATGACTGGCAACGTTTCCACAGCCCAAAGAATTTGGCCATGGCCGCCAGCGTTGAAATGGCCGAGCTGGTTGAAATCTTCCAGTGGCTCAGCGAGGACGAGTCACGTCGCCTGCCACCCGAACAGTTGGCCCACGCCGGTCAGGAAGTAGGCGATGTCGTGCTCTACCTGTTGCTGTTGTGCAGTGAACTGGGGCTGGACATGGACCAGGTGGTGCGCGCCAAGCTGGCCGACAGTGAAAGGCGCTTCGCACGATGAACGACCGTCATTTCGATGAACTGGCCACCCGTTTTGCCGAAAAGATCTATGGCGGCGCAAAGGGTGCGATCAGGCTGGCAGTCTTGCAGGCCGACCTGGCCGAAGCCTTGCCGGATCGCCCGTTGCGCATCCTCGATATCGGTGCTGGCCTTGGCCACATGGCGCTATGGTTGGCCCAGCGCGGGCACCAGCTTACCCTGGCCGAACCTGCCGAGCCCATGCTCGAAGGGGCACGGGCCCGCTTTGCCGCAGCGGGTCAGGCGGCAACGTTCATCCAGGCACCCTGGCAAGCGTTGCTGGGCGAGCTGACCGAGCCCTACGACGTGGTCGTGTGCCACGCGGTACTTGAATGGCTGGCTGAGCCGGAAAGTATCCTGCCAGTTCTGCATCAACTCACGGCCCCCGAAGGGTGGCTGTCGTTGGCGTTCTACAACCGCGATGCCCTGGTCTACCGCAACCTGCTCAAGGGCCACTTCCGCAAACTGCGCAGCAATCGCCTCGAAGGTGAAAAGCAGAGCCTTACCCCGCAGAAACCACTTGATCCGCGGGCGCTCAGGGCGCAACTTGAACCTCTGTGGCAGGTCGAAAGTGAAAGTGGCATACGTGTTTTCCATGACTACATGCCCAAGGAATTTCAGGACCGCGCCGAGCTGCTGGACCTGCTGGAAATGGAGCTCGCTCACCGCCGCCATCCGAGTTTCGCCGGCCTGGGCCGTTACCTGCACTGGGTCTGTCGCCCACGTTGACCTGCCGTGAGGAGCAAGCATGCCGTACCGTCTGTTGCCACTGGCCCTGCTGCCGTTGGTTCTGGCCGGATGCCAGGGCACCAATCCCTACGTCGCCAGCAGCCGCCCACTGCCACCAGCCCCGCCTCAGGCAGCGACCACGTTCGACGCAAGCGCTTACCCCGCACCGACACGGGACTACGGCCGCTACCGCAGCTGGAGCTGGCGTGACGGCCACCTGCCCAGCGGTTCGGCCAATGCCGATCCTGCGCAGTTGGCCGATGCCGTCGCCGCAGCGCTCGATCAGCAGGGCTTGCGCCCCGCCCGCAGCGGCGTTGGCGACCTGCTTGTCGGCGCCGATATCCGCCGTGAGAAACGCCTGCGCCAAGTGCGCGACTACGACGGCTACGACCCCTACTACGGGCCCTACGGCAACGTAGGCTATGGCGGTTACCGCAACGGTTTTGGGGGTTATGCCAGTACCCCAGTGGTGCGCACCTATCAGGTTGAGGTCATGGTGGTGCGCATCGACCTGTACGACAGCCGCAGCGGCCAGGCCGTCTGGAGCGCCAGCGCCGAAAGCGGCAACGACCAGGGTTCCCCGCGAGACCGTGAAAATGCCGTGCGCGACGCCGTGCGCAAGGCCCTCAGCGGCTATCCTCCCAGTTAACGCCTAACGGAGATTCATCATGTTTCGCCGCCTGTTACTCGTGTCGTTCGCGGCCTTGCTGGCTGCCTGCTCAAGCCATAATGTGCAGCAGGACTACGACGCGAGTCGTGATTTTGCCGCCTACCGCAACTGGGCCTGGCAGGAGCCCGGCCTGCAATATCGTCCTGACGATCCACGCATCAAGAGCGACCTGACCGAGCAGCGCATCCGTCAGGCGGTCAGCGAACAGCTTGATCAGCGTGGCCTACGCCCAGCGCCCCCTGGCACGCGAGCGGACCTCAACGTGCGCACCTATCTGATAGTGGAGCAACGCCAGCAACAGGTCACCACCAACTACGGCGGCGGGTGGGGTGGCTATTGGGGAGGTTACTGGGGCGGGCCGATGTACAACGAAACCCGCAGCGTCGACTACAAGGTCGCGACCATCCAGGTCGACTTGCTTGATGGGCGCGATGGCAAGCTGGTCTGGCGCGGCAGTGCCGAGCAGATCATGAACAACTACCCGCCAAGCCCGCAGGAACGCAACGAAGCCATCCAAAAAACGGTGGCTCAGGTGCTGGGCAATTATCCACCTGGCAGCAAACGCTAGCGGGGCATGTTCTGCCTGCCTCGCCCCGTGGCGGGGTGCAGGCAGAGGCCGACCGCCCCTCTCGACAGACGACGACTGCGACAAAACTCATTCTCCCAGCGCCTTTTCCTCGCGGCACACGGCCGTCATGCAGGTTCCGGTCTATCTTGACTAAGGAAACCTGACTGAACGGGTAAGTGTTCATCTACCAGGAAAGGCGACCTGTCGATGCAAAGCATTGTTCTTCTTCTGTGGCTTGCCTTGTGTACCGAACAGGATGTGCGCCAGCGCCAGCTCCCGGATCTATTGACGCTGGGTGTGGCCGTAGGGGCTCTGCTATGGCTGTTCGCAACCGGCCACACTTGGCTTGGCGCCGACCCTAGCTCGGCAGGCTGGGGGCTGGCCATCGTCATGCTCCTCACCTTGCCCGGCTACATGCTGGGCCACTTCGGCGCCGATGACGTCAAACTGATGGGCGCGCTGGCATTGGCTACCGGCACCGATCATGTGCTCGGCACCTTTATCGGGGCCGGGATCGCGTTGTTGATCTGGCTGACTACCCGTAGGCGCTTATGGACGCTGCTCAACCCCAAGGTGAAAAAACGCCTGCAGGCCCTGACCGAAGCCATGGGCGACAAGCAGGCATTCGTCCCCTATGTGCTGGCTGGCTACCTTCTGACAGCTGTATGGATCCAATGAAGAAACCAGCGGTCCCTAATCTTGTACACACCTTGTACAACTACGAGAGGTACGGCTACTTTTAATCTGCCAGAGCGTCTAGCCCGGGAGCAGGGCCGTATATTCACAGGGAGTTGATCGTGTCCAAACCTGTAAGTGAAATGAAAGTGCTGGTAGTCGATGATCAGTCGGTCATCGTCGAACAGCTGTGCGAGTTCCTGCAAGCCAAGGGATACAGTTGCGTATCGGCACTCTCCACGGATGAGGCGGTAAAACACTATAAGGCCGACCCAGCCATCGGTCTGATCATCTGCGACCTTCACATGCCCGGACGCGATGGCATCGAACTGATGCGGGCTCTAAAGCAGATCGACGGCAATCAGCGCATGTTCGAGGCGATCATGTTGACCGGCCGTGCCGAAAAGCAGGACGTCATTCGGGCGCTGCGCGAAGGCTTTGCGGACTACTACCAGAAACCGATGGACCTTGACGAGCTGCTCGAAGGGGTACGCCGCCAGGAGCAGGTGCTGCAGGAACGTCAGCGCGGTTTCCACGACCTCAGTGGGCTCAATCAGCGCCTGCAGGATCTGGCAGAGTCCGTCGACGAATTGTATCAGGACTTGGAAAAAGCCCGCGGGCAGGGGGCTCACCGGCGCGCCGGCGACACGGAGGAAGCCGAGGCCGAGCTGCCCTCGGTGTTCGAAAAGCTCTCGCCCCGTCAATTGGAGGTGGCGCGGCTAGTGGGCAAGGGCAAGACCAATTATCAGATCGCCTGTGAATTGGGTATCACCGAAAACACAGTGAAACTGTACGTGTCCCAGGTGTTGCGCCTGACCCATATGCACAACCGCACGCAACTGGCATTGGCTCTGACACCAGGCTCCTCCCCGGTGAATCAACGCTTCACGGCGCACTGACAGGTGCCGGTGCCAAGGCACCGGCACACCGCCGTACTACTCGTTGACCTGAAACACGACCCGCGCGGTCTCACCGCTTTCGTCCAGCGCACTCAATTCGGCCTGCCCTGCCTGCGGCAGGCGCACCAGCAGGCTGTCCTGCCCCTTGGTTTCCCCCAGCGGTTGCCCATTGAGGAACCACCAACGCCGCCCACCACCGCCCAGCGCCGACACTGGCACTTGCAGCGGCTCACCACTGGTGGCGGGGCGACGCAGATGGTCACCAGAACGAATACCGACGATGGCCAGCGGCGGGGCACTGACCGGACCTTGCGGTGGGCATGTGAGGTCCATGGCCGGTAGACGGGCAGCCCGCCGTTCAGCTCGAGGCAACCAGGGTTCCAGGGGGGCGGGCCACAGGGCTACCTCGCGCGCCTGGGCGCCTGGGCAAGAGCTGTCGACGCGCAAACCGCGGTCGTTGACCCAGATGTGTTCGCGCAAACCCAGGCCCAACGGCTGATCGGCCGCCTGCAACGTAGGGGGAACGGTGCCGTCCAGGGTCCAGGCAAAGCGCTGGCGCCTGCAGTTGTCGTCCTGGCGGCTCATAGCTTGCCCCAAAGGCCAACAGATCGCCGCCACCCCGACATTGGCAGGCGTTCGCTGCACCGGGGCTTCGAACCCGCGCTGGCTGTCCCGGTTGCTGAGCAGGTCGTGCACTTGCAGCATCAACGGGGCGGCCGAGGCCAGACCGAACTGCCCGGCCACAGGGGTGCCGTCCGGCCGGCCAATCCATACCCCGATCAGGTAGCGAGGGCCGACGCCAATCGACCAGGCATCTCGAAAGCCGTAGCTGGTGCCGGTTTTCCAGGCCAGTTGGGGGCGACGTACCAGTTCGGCATGCCGATCGCGGTCGGGCCGAGCCTGGCCACCAAGGATGCGCCGAATGATCCACGCCGCACCCGGCGACAAGAGCCGGTGCTCCACCAAGGGTGCTTGGGGCTGCAACCGCACCTGGGCGCTTTTACCCTCCCGGGCCAAGGCCGCATAGCCGCCTACCAGGTCTTCCAGGCGGCTACCGGCACCGCCCAGGATCAGCGAAAGATTCGGCTCGGCCAGCGGCGGTAGCGTCAGCGGCAAGCCGCCCATGCGCAGCTGCGCGGCGAAGCGTTTCGGGCCATAGGCCTCGAGCAACTGCACGGCGGGCAAGTTGAGCGACAGGGCCAATGCCGAACTGGCCGACACCGGCCCGCTGAAGCCGCTGGAAAAATTGCCCGGACGGTAGTCACCGTAGCGGCGTGGCACGTCCTGCAACAGCGACTCGGAATGAATGAGCCCGTCATCCATCGCCAGGCCATACAGAAACGGCTTGAGCGTGGAGCCAGGCGAGCGCAACGCCCGCACCATGTCCACGTGCCCGAAGCGCCGGGCGTCCGTGAGGTCGATCGAGCCCAAGTAAGCGCGTACAGCCATGGTCTGCGCATCGACCACCAGGATTGCGGCAGACGTGCGCTCCGGCAGGCGCGCTCGCCATCCCAGCAGCAAGTCTTCCAGCCGGCGCTGTAACCCGGCGTCCACGGTGGTACGGATCAACGGCGGGCTACCAGGGGTGTTCAGACGGCGGGCCAGCAATGGTGCCAATGCCGGCTCCTGGCGCGGTGCCAGCACCAGCGGTTCTTCAGCTGCTTCACGCAGGCGCTGCTCGGGCCACACTCGATACTGCGCCAACCGTTGCAGCACCTTGTTGCGCGCGCGTTCGGCGCGCTCGGGGTGGCGGTCGGGACGCAGGCGGCTGGGCGCTTGCGGCAGCACCGCCAGCAGGGCTGCCTCCGACGGCGTCAGGTGCAAGGGCGACTTGCCCAGATAAGCCCAGCTGGCAGCGGCAACACCTTGCAAGGTGCCGCCGAACGGCGCGCGGTCCAGGTAGATTTGCAGAATGTCCCGCTTGGACAGGTGCCATTCCAGCTGCAGCGTGCGCCACAGCTGCCGCAACTTGCCCGCCACGGTGCGATCATGGGGATCGAGCAGGCGCGCTACCTGCATCGACAACGTGCTGCCGCCTGACACCACGCGGCCGCCCCGCGCGTTCAACCACGCCGCCCTGACCAAAGCCATCGGGTTCACGCCCAGGTGATGGTAGAACCAGCGGTCCTCGTACGTCAGCAACGCTTGCAGGTATAGAGGCGACACCTGCTCGGGGCTGACTGGATAGCGCCACACCCCGTCGGCATCGGCGAATCGCCACAACGGCGTGCCATCTTCGGCCAGCACGACCCGGGCCAGGTCGTCGGAAGGCATGGGCAAAGGCCAGATCCGGTCGGCCAGCCACAGCAGCCCCATCAAGGCCACCGCGCCAATCACCAGGGCACGCACTGCCTTGCCGGTTCGCGATCGCCGCCAACGGGCTAAGCTTGGCATCGGGAACCGACCTGCCCCGACAAGGGCCAAAGCACTGAAAACGGCAAGAACGCCGCCATGTTGATCAGGAAGCAACTATGCATGTAGAAGGTTTTTTCGAATGGCTGGGGCAAGCACTGGGATCGCTGATCCGCATCGTCGTCGACGCGCTGAGCGGGTTGTTCAACCTGTTGGCCAATGCGGGCGGCAACTTCGTCGATGGCCTGTCGCGCACCTTGGGCATGGACACCTCGCTGGTCAGCATCCTGGCCCTGATCGTGGGCCTGATGTTGCTGTTTTCGGCGATCCGCGCCTTCATGCGTGCCTCGATCATCCTCGGCATCATCTGGCTGGTATTGGGCCTGTGGGTAATGAGCTGGGTGATTCATTGAGTGGCCGTGCGACGAACAGGTGAAAGCCCTGATCGCCGCACAAGGCTTGCCCCTAGCGAGGCTTGACCGTCATTTCACCCTGCCCTTCCCCCACGGCCTGCAGGTTGGGGCGGTACATCGACTCGACCTGCGGTGGCGGTACCCGGTAGGTACCTGGGGTCACCGCTCGCGCCAGGTACAGCAGGTGAGTGGTTGCGTAGCTGTCCAGCTTGAGCGCTGCGACGTAACGGTCGTCGCGGTACTCCTGGTGAACCACGTTGGCATTTTGCATCGATTCGCGCCATTGCTTCACTGCGCCGCTGGCGTTATCCAGGCTGGCTGCACTTTGCGCAAGGTTCTGGTTTTCAAGCTCCAGGCCCGCTGGCAAGAGATCGACCACCAGCGCATCGGGAACGCGCTCATCGGCCTTGAGGGCAAGATGCACCAGCACCAGATCGCCGCTGCGCAGGTTCGCCAGGTCCAGCGGCTGGCCCTTCATGCCCAAGTACTCGCGGCGGATCTGCATGCCATTGCTACTGGCAGGCGGCGCCTGGCGGGGGTAACCCGACAGGGTCAGTTGCTGGTAGACGGTCTGGCTGCCTTGGTTCTGCACCGTCAGCGGCGATGCCAGCAGGGGCCCTTCCAGCTTCATGCCGGCTTCGGCGTTATTGAAATCACGCAGCT
The DNA here is from genome assembly GCF_000730565.1 of Pseudomonas fulva NBRC 16637 = DSM 17717. GTDB lineage: Bacteria > Pseudomonadota > Gammaproteobacteria > Pseudomonadales > Pseudomonadaceae > Aquipseudomonas > Aquipseudomonas fulva. The sequence goes on from NZ_BBIQ01000012.1 coordinate 27,504, forward strand.
CACCGGCGCTGTCCAGGCGGGCCTGCCACTTGGCTTCAGGCGTACCCAGCAGGCCACGTCCGGCCAGGAACAAGGCGTTGCGCTCTTGGGTGGACAGCCAGCGATTGGCCGCCACTTCGTCGGACAGGGCGAAGAGCCGCTGGTCCACCTGGCCACTGGCAAGTTTGTTTTCCTGCAGCAGTGCCAGGATCAACGCTTGGTCACGCAGGGGGCTGCCGTAGTCTGCCATCCAGTGCTTGCCGCGGCTGACGGCGAGCCCTGCCTGCAGGGCCTGGTCGGCACGAGGTTTGTCACCCATCTTGTCCAGCGCCACGGCCAGTTGCACCAACGGCAAACCGGAACGCGCATCGGCGCGGCGCTCGAACAACCCGCGTAGCGCGCCCAAGGGCGCCTGCTGACTGCGCGACAGCACCAGCGCGGCGTAAGCCTGCACGGCGAACCGGGTGTGATCGGCGTCCTCGCTGTAGTCCACCTCGATCAGGTTGCGCTCCTGCAGGTAGCGCAACAACCGCTCGCTGGCTTTCTTCAGCGCCTCGGCGGGTACCCCGTAGCCTTGATCGCGGGCACGCAGAAGGAAGTCGGTGACATAGGCCGTCAGCCAGTATTCCTCTTCGCTGTCGGCACTCCACAAGCCAAAGCTGCCGTTGTAGCGCTGCATACCCAGCAGGTGCTCGATGCCCATCTCGATCTTGCGCTTGCGCACTGTGGCCGGTTCACCCTCGATGCCGAGCCGTTTTAGGGTATCGGCGTCCGCATACAACGATGGGTACAGCCCGCTGGTGGTCTGCTCGAGGCACCCATACGGGTAAGCCTTCAGCGCGCGGATCTGTTCGGCGAGGTTGAGCGGGGGGCGACTCGACAGGGCCAGCGTGCCCTCGAGGCCGGCAGGCTCGAAAGCAGCAAGGTCCGCCTCGGGCAACGTCCAGGGCTGATCCTTCAAGGCCACGCGGAAATGCTTGAGCATGGCGGGATAGGCCGGACGCACGCCCAGTGTCCATTCGCGCTCGAACGTGGTCTGCGCCTCGCCGGCCAACTGCAGGCCGGTCACCTGCACATGCACCTTGCCCTGCCCCAGGCCACCTTGGGCCTGCACCGGAATCATCAGGGTGGACCGCTGGCCTTCGGCCAACGCCACAGACTGCATGGCATTGCCGGTCAGGCTCACTTGCCCTTCGGTGGTCACTTGCACGGTCAGCTGTTGGGCAGCTCCCGACAAGTTGGCCAGGTCCAGCGCCAAACGCGTCTGATCGCCGCCTGCCAGGAACCGCGGGGCCGAGAGTTCGGCAATCAGCGGTGCGGCCACCACGGTCTTGCCCTCTGCCATGCCAAAGTGATCCTCGGTCCAGGCCTGGGCCATGAGCCTCAACTCACCGTTGAAATCAGGGATATCGACCGTGGCTTGCCCTTCCCCCTTCTCGTTCAGGGTCACCGGCAGGCTCTGCTGGGCCACGATGGTGACGATGGTATTAGGGCGCTTGCCCCCCTTGGCCATCGCCGCGTCACCACCGAATGCCAGGCTGGCCAGACGCCCTTGCCCGGCTTCGATCAGTTGCCCGTAGATGTCGAGCTGATCGGCACCGTAGGCCTTGCGACCAAACAGGCTTGCAAAGGGATCCGGGGTCTTGAAGTCGGTGATATTGAGGATGCCGACGTCCACCGCCGACACCAGCACACGCACCTGTGCAGGCACGCTGCCGTCGGCGTTTGCCGCCTTGATTTTCACCGTCAGTGGCTGCTTGGGACGCATTTTTTCCGGTGCCTGCAACGTCACCGCCAGCTTGCGCTCGGCACGGTCGAGCGGCAGGTGCAACAGGCCTACCGCACGCTTGGGCGTGGCATTGGCCTTGCGTTCACCTGGGCGCACCACCAAGGTGCTGAGGTAAAGGTCGTGGCGTGCCCAGGCTTTGTCCAGCGGGATATCGAAGGTCTTTCCTTCTGCAGGCACCTGGATTTCCTGCCACCACAACGGGCCGTCGCTGGACTCGATCATCAAGTAACCACTGCCGGCGGCTGGTGGCGTAACCGTGACCTTGGCCGTTGCACCGTCGGCGTAGGAGGGCTTGTCCAAGGCCAGCTTGACCTGGTCGGGGCGTACCGCTCCGCCCTCGGCATTGTCCTGGGCGCGGTAGCCTGCCCAGAAGCGCTGACTGGACACCAGGCCGGTCTGCGGGTCTTCGACCTCAACGCGATAGGGGCCCCACTCGACCGGGAAGCTCAGCTTGGCCGTGGCGTCGGCCTTGACGCTTACCGTCTCTTCCACCTGGGTCAGGAATTTTTCGTTGTAGGCGTAGCTCCAGCCATCACCTTGCGAATAATTCCAGTAGTAATCCCGTCGCTCGCGGATCAGCCTGACCTTCAGGTCGTCGGCGGCCAGTTTCTTGCCCTCGCGGTTAGCGACCAGAAACTCGAATTCCACCGGGCCTTCACTGTCGGCTTCATCACCGTCGAACAGCCCGCGCAGGCCTGGGAGGCGTTCGGCCGGCCAAACAGGTTGCTCAAGGCGACGGGTGATGGGCCTGCCACCGGACTCCTGCAGGCTCGCCTGCACGGTCAGTTGCAACGGCGAACGCGCCTCTGCCCAGCGGCTGGAAATATCCAGGACCGCCTTGCCTGCCTGGTCGAGGGTGACTTCATCAAGCTCCAAGTCCTGCTCCAGTTCGCCTTCGGTAACCGAGCCGAACTGGTAGCCCGGCAGTGCAGGTACCGCTTCACGCAGCGGGCGCACATAGGCCTGGCCACTCAGGCGATTGCCAGCGGCCGGCGCACCGTATAGATAGCGGCCAGTCACCTCGATGCGCGCGTCCTGATCAGGGGCCAGGGGCTTGCTGCTGCCTTTGAGTTCGAGGGCCAGCCGCTCAGGCAGGAAGTCCTCGACCAGGAACTCGTAGACCTGCTTGCGTCCGCCGCCCAGGTCGAGCAGCAGTTGCCAACGGCCGGTCGGCGCCTCGGTGGCCAGTTGCAACTGGTACTGGAACAGGCCGTTATCGTCTGCTTCCCAGACGAACTTGCGGCTGACTTGTTCATCCGGCCGGCGTACTTCGACGTTCACCGGTTGCGCCTTGACGGGCTTGCCGTCCTGGTCGCGCAGCAAGCCGTTCAACAGCACCGTTTCGCCTGGGCGATACAGGTCGCGCGGGCCGAAGATGAAGAGTTGCAGCGGATTGGCCTGGGGACCGGTGATGTCGAATTCCGCCAGGTCCAGCGCCGCAGTATTGAGCCGCAACAAGGTCGTGTGCACGCCTTGGGTGGCGATGAGGGTATCGGCCTTCGTTGTGATCGGCAGTTCAGCATGGCCTTTGCCATCGGTGCTGGCTTGGGCCAGCAGCTTGCCTTTCTTGTCGTGGAGCTCGATGTTGACGCCATCCATCGCCTTGCCCCCCTCCAGGGCCTGGGCGAACACATCGATGCGATCGCGGTAGCGGTGGGCCGACACGCCAATGTCGCTCAGGGTGAACAGGGTAGCTGGCTGGGAGTAATCGTAGGTACCCGAGGCGCGCATTACGGCCAGGTACACACCGGGCTCCTGCAGCGGCTTGATGCCGGCAATGGGCAACAGCACGGTTTCACGCGTGTTGCGTGCAGGGTTGAGGTCGAAGCGGCCGCTGTAGACCAGCTCGGCCATGCTCAGCGTGTCCTTGGACTGGTAGTACTCCAGGCTGCTGCTGCGCCCCCAGTTGGCCATGAACGAGGAGACCATGTCCGGTTTGACGCGAAAGAACTCCACATCCACCTTGTCCACGTTCAATGCGATGACCGGCAGTCCCTCTGCCAGCCGCGTCGGCAACAGCGAGCCCCGGCTGGCGAAGCCAACGGTGGGTTGCAGGTCGCGTGTCTCAAGGCGAGTGATCGACTCTTCCTGCAAGGCCTTGCCATTGACAGCCAGCAGGCCTTTGTCCACGGTCAGCACCAGCTTGCGCTGCGGTTCCAGGTGACGCAGGCGCAGCTCCATCTGGCTGTCGGACAGCTCCCAGGCACCGTCCAGCTTGCCCTTGACCGTGTCCACCAGGTGAACCCTGTTGGCGAAATCCTGGTCGGCATCCAGCGGCGCCGAGAAACTGACCGACAGCGTGGCCGCGCCATCGAGCTGTACTTCCGACACATCCAGTACCGTCAGCTCACGACCCTCGTAGCGCTTGGCAAGCACGGCGGGGTCTTCGCGCTGCGCTGTCTTGGCGGTAGCGCTGGCGGTTGGCTTCTGGGCAGGGGCCGAGGCGTCGGGCGTTGAGGCGTCACAGGCGCTGAGCAAGGCCAGCGCGCAGGCCAGCAACAATCCTTTGTTGAACATGGAGTAGACACTCGAAGGCAGGGTGTAGATGAAGGCAGCAACTATAGCGCAAGGCCGAGTGCTGCACCCAGCGTTGTGCGCCAGATGAGACCTTGATCGCACACAATGGTTGCGTGGCCGTTACACTGTCGCCCTTGGCTTGCATTGCCGCCTGGCGCGCGTCCGTTCGAGCGTTTGCAGCCCCCGTTTTCGCTGGAATGAACATGCCCCGATTCTTCGCCGACTGGCACCACCGCCCCACCCACTTCAAGGTGTGGGGGCTGGCCGCGCCCATGATCCTGTCCAATGTCTCGGTGCCACTGGTTGCGCTGGTCGACAGCACCGTCATTGGCCACCTGCCCCATGCCCATCAACTCGGCGCAGTGGCCGTGGGCGCTACGCTGTTTACCTTCATGGTCGGCTTGATGGGCTTCTTGCGCATGGGCTCGACAGGCTTCGCCGCCCAGGCCGCCGGCCGAGGGGATGGCGCCGCCCTGCGCCAGGTGTTGGTTCAGGGCCTGATGCTGGCAGTGGGCTTCGCATGGCTCATCGGCCTGCTGGCCATGCCCTTCAGCCAGTTGGCACTGCACGCCATGCAGCCCAGTGCGGCCCTGGGGCAGGCTACGCAAACCTTTTTCCACACCCGGTTGCTGGGCCTGCCGGCGGCACTGGCCAGCTACGCCTTGGTCGGGTGGTTTCTGGGGACACAGAATGCCCGGGCGCCGTTGGCGATCCTGCTGACCACCAACCTGCTCAATATCGTGCTGAACCTGTGGTTCGTGCTCGGCCTGGATTGGGGCGTCCTGGGCTCGGCACGCGCGTCGGTGATTGCCGAATGGTGCGCGGCCCTGCTGGGCCTGGCGCTTACCCGTCCGGCCCTGCGCGCCTATCCGGGCCACATCGCCTGGGCAGCACTCAGACGCTGGCAGGCCTGGCGCCCGCTGTTGGCGGTGAACCGCGACATCTTTTTGCGCAGCCTTGCCTTGCAGTTGGTCTTTCTACTAATCGCCGTACAGGGCGCACGCCTGGGCGAGGCCACGGTGGCGGCCAATGCACTGCTGCTCAACGGCCTGCTGCTTACGGCCTATGCCCTCGATGGCCTGGCGCACGCGGTCGAGGCGCTGTGCGGTCACGCCATTGGCGCTCGGGACCGCGACACGTTACGCCGTGCGCTGGTGGTGGCCGGTGGATGGTCGCTGATTGCGAGTTCGGTCTTTGCCGGTCTGTTTTGGGTGGGAGGACACCTGTTCATCGATCTGCAAACCGATATCGACAGTGTCAGGGCGGCGGCTTACCCGTACCTGCCCTATCTGGCGTGCCTGCCGTTGATCGCCGTGTGGAGCTATTTGCTCGATGGGCTGTTCATCGGGGCCACACGTGCTCGGGAAATGCGCAACGCCATGCTGGCATCGCTCGCGATTGCATTGCCGCTGGCCTTTGCCCTGAGCGGGCTGGGCAACCATGGCCTGTGGTTGGCGTTTCTCGTCTTCATGGGCGTGCGCGCCCTGACGTTGGCTTGGGTGGCGGGGCGCCTGCAAAGCAACGACGCCTGGGTGGCGTGAGATCAGTGGCGTGGACCCGTGAGCATTCGAAGCCAGTGTTCACTGCCGCCACGCCGCGAAGGCGTGACGGCAATGAGGCCTCACGGGCTGACGCTGCTCAGGACGAGAGGTAGGACGAACGGGTCAAGCCCAGGCGCAGCGCATCCAGGTACTGGGTACGCTCGCGCGCGGTGATCTTGGCGCTGGCCACCTTGTCGCGGTAGTGAGTCATCAGCTCCTCGGGGGACAGGTGCACGTAGCGCAGCATGTCCTCGATGGTGTCGTGGGTCTCGATACCGGCGTGGTACACGCTGCCATCGGCATTCTGGTAGATGTTGACCGAGTCGGTGTCACCGAACAGGTTGTGCATGTCGCCCAGAATCTCCTGGTAGGCACCGACCAGGAACACGCCCAGCAGGTAGTCCTCGCCCTCGTTCAGGGCGTGCACCGGCATGCTGGTCTCGATGCTCTGCTCATCGACATACTGGTTGATCTTGCCGTCGGAGTCGCACGTCAGGTCTTGCAGCACGGCGCGCCGCAGGGGCTCTTCGTCCAGGCGGTGCAGCGGGATGATCGGCAGCACCTGACCGATGGCCCAGGTGTCCGGCAGGCTCTGGAACACCGAGAAGTTGCAGATGTACTTGTCCGCCAACTTGTCGTTCAGCTCGTCGAGTACCTGACGGTGCGAGCGCTGGCGAGCCTTCAGCGAGTTGTAAAGACGACGGCACACAGCGTAGTAGCACTGCTCGGCCAGGGCTTTCTCGGCCAGGCTGATCTTGCCGTCAGCATACTGGGCGGCTACATCGCCCATGTAGTGGGTGGCGCGCCAGTAGGTTTCGGTCACCATCTCGATGTCGGTGGGCCCCAGCAGATCGGCCAGCCACTGCACGGTTTCGGGCAGCGCGTCCTTGTTCTCGATGGTCGGCACCTGGTCATTGTGTCGCTCCACGTCAGTGACCTGGATGACCAGCATGGCATGGTGAGCCGTCAGCGAACGGCCGCTCTCCGAGAAGATGTGCGGGTGCGGCAAGCCCTGCGCGTCGCAGAACTCTTTGAGCATGCCTACCACCACGCCGGCATAGTCATCCATGTCATAGTTGATCGAGCTGGCGTTGCGCGAGTGAGTGCCGTCGTAGTCCACACCCAGGCCGCCGCCCACATCGATGTGGTCCACCGGCAGGCCCAGGGCGCGCAATTCGCCGTAATAGCGGATGGCTTCCTTGAAGCCGTGCTGGTAGTCCGCCAGGTTGGCGATCTGCGAGCCCATGTGGAAGTGCAGCAGGCGGATACCCTGATCAAGGCCGGCATCGCGGAAACGCTGCACCACGGAAATCAGCTGCGCGGCAGAAAGCCCGAACTTGGACTTCTCGCCCCCGGTGTCAGCCCACTTGCTCGATGCCAGCGACGACAGGCGCACGCGCAGGCCCACCTGCGGCTTGACCTTGAGGTCGGCCGCTTCCTCGATGACCAAGGCCACTTCGGACTCTTTCTCGATGACGATGAAGACGTTGTGGCCCAGCTTCTGTCCCATCAGCGCCAGGCGGATGAACTCGCGGTCCTTGTAACCGTTGCAGACGATGGTACCGCCCTTGGGCGCCAAGGCCAGCACCGCCAGCAATTCGGGTTTGGAGCCGGCTTCCAGCCCGATGGACACGTTCTGGGTGGCGATGATGTTCTCGACCACCGCCTCCTGCTGGTTGACCTTGATCGGGTACAGGGCGGTGTACTGGCTCTGGTATTCCAGGCGCGCGATGTTGGCGTCGAAGGCGCCGGTCAGCTGGCGTACGCGGTCCTGCAGAATGTCGGGGAAGCGCACCAGCAAAGGCAGCGACAGGCCGCTCTGGCGCAGCTGGTCAACCTGCTCGTACAGGTCGATCGGCGAGCTGTCCGGGCCGTTGGGGCGCACTTCGACGCGCCCGGCTTCATTGATGGCGAAATACCCAGCGCCCCAATGGCGGATGCCATAAACACTGCGGCTGTCGGCCACGGTCCATTGGCTACCATCGTCTTTGCGTGTGCGTCGTACGGACATTCAAGTCCCCTATAAATTGAGTCAAGACACTGCCGGTCAAACCGGGGAAGCAGTGTAGAAGCCAAAAATGACGGTTCGCCCGTGCTCTGGGGTAGACCCTGGTCACTGCGACGAGTTTAGAAAGCGCAGGACGAAAACCTGCCGAGCGACTCAGCCGCCCGACTTTTTCGCCTTGAAGCCCTGCTTGCTCAGCTCGTCGAGCAGCAATTGCACATGATCACCCTGGATCTCGATGACGCCGTCCTTGAGCGCGCCACCGGTACCACAGCGGCGCTTGAGGGTGGCAGCCAGTTCCTTGAGCTGATCGGCCGGCAACGGCACACCCGTGACGGTCGTCACGGTCTTGCCGCCACGGCCTTTGCTCTCGCGGCGCACGCGGGCAATACCATCACCCTCGGGAATGACCTGCTGCTTGCAGGTACAGGCATTCACGGGCTGGCCACAGTCAGGGCAACGACGACCGGTATCGGTCGAATAAACGAGACCGCCGAGGGCGGAGAGGGAAGAAGCTTTCTTGGCCACTTTTGTGCCTCGGTGCTGAGGACAAAAACTGGTCGTACCTGCACATGAGGCCGACCGCGAAGCCCCACTCTGGCAGGGGCGGCGCTACTGCCGCAACACGTGCGGCAGCCCGAAAAGGCCGCGCAGTGTAACGATAAACGGTGCAGTTGCTAAGTACTGGATTGCGCCATTTTGCGAATGTTTTGCGACCCGCTCTGCAGCGGCTAGACGAGGCTGTTCCTGTAGCGGATCAACGCAGCCATCGAGTCAGGGCAATAAGGCCTGAGCCGACTGTCCTCCAGGGCCTGGTCGATACCGATGAAACGTGCCTCGATCACTTCCTCGGGCTGCAGCCGCAGCGGCGCATCGGACACTGCCGAGTACAAGGCGCACCACAGGCGATTGTCAGGCTGATCGAAGAAAAACCGCTCGTGAAAGCGCAAGGTCACGTCGGCGACGCCCAGTTCCTCGGCCAGCTCGCGCGCAGCCGATTCGGCGTACGTTTCACCAGCGGCCACCATGCCGCCGGCGGCAACGTCCCAGTAGCCGGGGTACAGCGCCTTGCTCAGGGTACGCCGGTGCACGCACAGTTCACCGGCACCATTGAACAACAGAATGAACGTGCAGCGCCCGATCAGCCCGCGCTCGCGCAACTGCGCCCTGGGCAATGCGCCGAGCACCTGGTCGTGTTCGTCCACCCAGGTAACCTGCTCCCGGTCCGAAGCCGCCCGGTGTGCGGCTTCATCAGGGCTGAAGCTCATCTCAACCCTGCGACAGCAGCTGGCGCAGGTCGATGACCGCCGCGTTGGCGCGGGAGATGTAGTTGGCCATGACCAGCGAGTGGTTGGCCCACATGCCGAAACCACTGCCGTTGAGCACCATCGGGCTCCACAGAGGCTCTTGCGAGGCCTCCAGTTCCCGGATGATCTGACGCACACTCACGGTGGCGTTCTTCTTGGCCAACACGTCGGCAAAATCGACTTCGATCGCACGCAGCAGGTGCGACAGCGCCCAGGCCTGGCCGCGGGCTTCATAGAACACGTCGTCGATCTGCAGCCATGGGGTTTCCACCACTTCCTCATCTACCTGCGGCGCCTGGCCAGCCACCACGGACTCGGTCTTGAGGGTGGTGTTGAGCTTCACGCGGCCTACACTGGCCGAGAGCCGTTGCGACAGCGAGCCCAGGCGGGTAGCGACGTCACCCAGCCAGTTGTTCAGGTTGTCTGCACGGGTATAGAAGATCGCGCCCTTGTCGCCTGAAGCCAGGCGAGCCTGATAGCGCGCCAGCGACTTGATGCCTTCTTCGAATTCCGATTCGCTGGACGGCAGGATCCAGCTCTTGTAATCGAAGTTGAAGCGCGGCTCGGCCTTGGCCAGGTCGGCGTCTTCAGTCGATTGCGACTGGGAGCGGGCGAAGTCCTTGCGCAGCGCGCGGGAAAGGTCACGCACCTGGACCAGTACGCCGTACTCCCAGTTGGGCATGTTGTCCATCCACAGGCCTGGCGGGAGACGGTCATTGGCGATATAGCCACCTGGCTTGTTCAACAAGGTGCTCGCCACGGTCTTGAGCGTTTCGACGGTGGTGTAGCCCACTACCATCTGCTGGCCGTTACGCTCGGCTGCGCTCTGGGCGTTCTGCTGCACCGGGAACAATTCGGGTTCCTGGCTCCAGTACCAGGCAAGACCGATGCACACCAGCAGGTAGAGCCCGATCAGGGCCAACAGTGAGCGGCCCCACAGGCCACCAAAATAGCTACGGGCGGCAGCGCCGCGGCCGTCGACACGCTCGCGGGGCTCGGCTTTGGCCTCGCGGTTTTTCCAGTCCAGCATGGCTATATCCTTGATCAGTCACGACGGTTCAGGGGCTTTGACCACAGGCCTACGCCAGGGTGCCACGGCAAGCCCGCCTGACAGCACTATAAAGCAGACACCGCCTTACGCATAAGCGACCCCTGGGTCGAGAACTGAATAGTCATTCAGCCCAGTTTGTTGAAAGGGGCCACGCATACGCAGCTCAAGAGCTGCTAGCATAGAGCCATCACTGCCCCTGCATACCCCTAACGACAAGTAGCCAGGACATGAGCCAAGCAGTTGAGCCGAGCCCGCAGTGCCCCGCTGAGCATGTTGCGCGTAGTGGCCTGCGCAAGGACGATCCACAGGATCAGTTGCTGCTGGCGCCCCAGCGCAGGCCGGTCTATATCCTCTTGCAGGACCACGACCGCGCCGAGCGCCTGGCCCAGCAACTGGAATTCTTCGGCCTGGGCGTACAGGCCTTGCCCACTGCCGATGCCTTTCGCGCATCGGTGGACGAATGCCCGCCTTCGGCGGTCATCATGGACGTCGACTTCAATGGGGTCGGCCAGGGCCTGACGTTGGCGGCCGAAGCCCAGGCGCGGCAGACCAAACCCCTGCCGCTGCTGTTCTTCAGCCACCACGAAACCGATACCCCGACGCGCTTGGCCGCCGTGCGGGCGGGCGGTCGCGATTTCCTCACCGGGACACTGGAGGCTTCCAGTCTGCTGGAGAAAGTCGAGTTACTGACCGATGCCGCGCCGTACGATCCCCTGCGCGTGCTGATCATCGATGACTCACGCACCCAGGCTCTGTTCACGGAACGGGTGTTGGCAGGCGCCGGGATGATCACCCGCAGCCTGACCGACCCGATCGCTACCATGGCCGAGCTGGCTGACTTCCAGCCTGACTTGATCATCCTTGACCTGTACATGCCGGCGTGCACCGGCCCTGAACTGGCCAAGGTGATTCGCCATAACGACCGCTACGTCAGTGTTCCGATCATCTACCTGTCGGCCGAGGATGACCTGGACAAGCAACTTGAGGCCATGAGCGAAGGCGGTGATGACTTTCTGACCAAGCCGTTTCGCTCGCGCCACCTGATCACCACGGTGCGCAACCGCGCGGCCCGCGCTCGGCACCTGAAGGCGCGCATGGTCCGCGACAGCCTGACCGGGCTGTACAACCACACCCATATCCTGCAATTGCTCGAAGATTGCAGCTTCCGTGCCCGGCGCGAACAGCAGCCGTTGAGCTTTGCCATGCTCGACATCGACCGCTTCAAGAAAATCAACGATCGCCACGGCCATCCCATGGGCGACCGGGTAATCAAGAGCCTGGCGCTGTTTCTCAAGCAACGCCTGCGCAAGACCGATTTCATCGGACGCTACGGCGGCGAGGAATTCGCGATCGTCATGCCCAATACCCCATTGGAGGCGGCGTACAAGGTGCTCGATGACATCCGCGGGCGTTTTGCCGAAATCCTCTACCCAGCCCAGCCCCATGACCTGCGCTGTACGTTCAGCGCGGGCGTGGTGCAACTCGATGACGGCCTCGATGCGCTGACCATGGCCAGCGCGGCCGACGAGGCGCTGTACCGGGCCAAGCATGCGGGACGCAATTGCGTGGTGCGTGTGGAGCCCTGAAAAGCCGGGCAAAGGATAAAGGCACTTTGCCATTCAACTGCGTGCCGCCGTCATCATCGCGTCACACGAACGCAATAACTTCAGGCCCCTGACTCCTCCCTCCCCCGCAGGAAGCTCGCGGCTATGCGCCTGAAGTGGCTGACCAATTTGAATACGTTGTTACTGGTGACGGTGTGCATCGCCCTGGGCGTCACGCTGTGGTGGTCGCAGCGGGCGCTGGAGCGCCCCTACCAGATGATGGAGCGCTACCTGACCCTGTCGCGCCATTTCCAGACTGAGGCGGCCGAGAACATCCAGGCCTATCTTGGCAACGGCGATGCCGTGCGCCATGCCGCGGCACTGCAGGCCACGGTTCAACTGCAAGCCTCGCTGGCCGAATGGCCCGAGGCGATGGCCAGCCAACTGCGCCCCAGCCTGGACGACCTCCAGGCCTTCAGCGCGGGTGAGTTGCTGGCCGCCGGCAAGTTGGCCGGTGACCCCCAGGCGCTGTTGCTGCAATCCGAGCGCGAGCTGGGGGCCAATCTGGAGCAACTGACCACCTATGCGCGCGACAGCACCAGCCCCGACGCTGGGCGATACCTGCTGCCGCTTGTCGAGGCGACCTTGCACCTGAGCAGGCTTGGCCTGGCGCGGGAAAAGCTGGTGGGCAGCGGCCGGCCGGAACTTGCGAACGAGCTGGAACGCGAGCTGCAATCGATTCAGGCCCAGGCGCACGTCATCGAAGGCTTGCCGCTGCTGGGCGTGACCCGTGCTGCCGAATCCGGCGCGGATGACTTTGCCGCGCTGATGGGTTTGCAGACCGATACCCGTGCCCAGCAGGAAGACGTCGCCGTAGGCCTCAAGCGCGAGTTGCAAAGCCTGGTTGGGCGCTATCCGGCCGAGCTGCAACGTACCCGTGCCCAGATCGCCCAGCGCGCCGCCCTGGCGACCCGCGCCACGCAACAACTGGAGGCAGTGCGCCAGGCCATCGCGGCCCTGGAGCCAGAGGTGCGCAGCCTGCATGGCACGATCGCGGGCGAAGTGCGCACCCTGCAAGGGGGGATGATCGTGATGATCCTGCTGATCGCCCTGCTCATCGACACCCTGCAACGTCGTCTTGCACGCACACTCACCGGCCTGGCGCCTGCGCTGTCGCGCTGGGCCGAGGGCGATTTTACCCAGCCTGTCGAAATGGGCAGGACCAACCGCGAGCTGCATGACATCCAGGCTTCGCTCAATCGCCTGCGCCAGTACCTGGTCGAACTGGTAGGCGCCCTGCGGCACAACGCCGAGCAAGTGGCCGGCAGCAGCCATGCGCTGGCCGACATGAGTGCTGCCTTGCACGATGGCGCACAACGACAGGCCGGGGATACCGGGCAGATTCGCGACGCGCTTGGAGAACTGGAAGCGACCATCCAGCAGGTGGCTGGCGACGCCAGCGCTGCAGCCCTGGCCAGCCGTGACGCAGGCCGGGCAGTGGAACAGGGCCAGGCGGTGATCGGGCAAAGCTTGTCGGGTTTACGCACGCTGGTCGACGAGGTGCAGGGCAACGCGCGCATGATCGAGCAACTGGCAGAAGAATCGGCCACGATCGGTGGCGTGCTGACAGTGATCCGGTCCATCGCGGAACAGACCAACCTGCTGGCACTCAATGCCGCCATCGAAGCCGCCCGCGCCGGTGAAATGGGTCGCGGGTTCGCCGTGGTAGCCGACGAAGTCCGCACCCTGGCCCAACGCACCACCGGCGCTACTGGGGAAATCCAGACCCTGATCGACAGATTGCAGCAGGCAGCCAAGGGCGCCGTGGACGGTACGCGGGTACAACTGGAGCATGCCGAGGCCACTGCCAACCAGGCCCAGACCGCCGACGGTGCACTGGACGAAATCGTGTGCGCGATCCGCACCATTGCCGACACTGCCCTGCGCATTGCCGAAGTGACGGCGCAACAAAGCGCAGCGGTGAGCGAGATCCGTGACCACAGCGAGCGGATTCATCAACTGGGCGGAGATAACCTGCAACGCATCGGTGAAGGACGCGAGCAAGGCGACCACCTGCTTAGCCTTGGCAGCGCACTGAACCAGGCGGTGGGTGCCTTCAGGGCCTGAACCGACCGCCCTGGCTCCACGAAATAGCTTTAGACCATCACCGGCAAGACGGGCAGGCCCACGCATGGTTCCCTGAGCGTCAACTCCGTTATGATGCGCGGCACGTTCGTTCTTGCGAGTTCACCATGCACCGCCTGTTTTTCCTGTTGTGCCTACTGCTGGCCAGCCCGGTGTTCGCCACGGGGTTGCTGGACAATCGCCCCAGCGCCACCCTCGGCGCCTCCTCACTGGCCGGCAATGCCGACTTCCTCCCGGTACACGAAGCCTTCAAGCTCAGCCTGATCCAGGCCGACGCCCATGCCATCAAGCTGCGCCTGGTGGCCACCGACGGCTATTACCTGTACCGCCACCGTTTCGTGTTTCGAACCGAGCCGGCCGACATTGTTCTGGGCACGCCGGTCATCCCGAAGGGCGAGGCCAAGCATGACGAATTCTTCGGCGATGTGGAGGTGTATCACGGCATCGTCGACATCGAGCTGCCACGCAATGATTCCAGGGCTTTCACCTTGCAGGTGGGCTACCAGGGCTGCGCTGACAAAGGCTTGTGCTATCCACCTGAAACCGAACGGCTGAGCATTGACGGTGATAGCGCGCCGAGCAGCCAGGCCACGCACGTCTGGGACTGGAAAGCGCTCCTGCTGTTCTTCATCGCCGGCGTAGGCCTCACGTTCACGCCATGCGTGCTGCCCATGCTGCCCATTCTCTCGGGTGTGGTACTGCGCGGTCAGACAGGAGGGCTGCGCGGGCTGTCGCTGTCACTGGCCTATGTGCTGTCCATGGCTGCCAGCTTCGCCGCCCTCGGGGCCTTGATGGGCCTGTTCGGCGCAGGCCTCAACCTGCAGGCGCGCCTGCAGTCGGCCTGGGTACTGGTGCCTTTTGCGCTGTTCTTCGTGGCTTTCGCCCTGGCCATGTTCGGCTTGTTCGAACTCAAGCTGCCCCAGGCCCTGAGCAACCGTCTGGACGGCGTCGCCAATCGCACCCAAGGCGGCTCGCTGCTGGGCGCCGCGGCCTTGGGCGTGTTGTCCAGCCTGTTGGTTTCACCCTGCGTTTCGGCGCCGCTGGCCGGTGCTCTGCTGTATATCAGTGCCAGTGGAGACGCCCTGGGCGGTGCGCTCAAACTGTTCGCGCTGGGCCTGGGCATGGGTGCCCCGCTGCTGCTGGTCGCAACCGGTGGCGCCGCCTGGCTGCCGAAAAGCGGCTCATGGCTCAACAGTGTCAAGAACGCCATCGGCGTCCTGTTGCTGGGGCTGGCCATCGGTTTGCTCAGCAGGGTCTTGCCAGGGCCCGTCACCTTGGGGCTGATCGGGTTGCTCGCGGCCGGGGTGGCCGTGTTCCTGGGGACACTGGAATTCGTCGTCAAGACGCCTCGCCAACGCCTGGCCCAACTGCTTGGCCTGGCGCTGCTGGTCTACGCCCTGGCCTGCGGGTATGGCGCCCTCAGCGGCCAGGGTGATCCGCTGCGGCCGTTGCCTCCGGTTGGTGAGAGCATGGCTGGTCAGGCTGCGCCCCCTGCCCAGGCGTGGCAAACACTGACCACCGCCGAGGCGCTCGATGCTGCACTGGCCGATGCCAAGGCCGCAGGCCAGCCGGTACTGCTGGACTGGTACGCAGACTGGTGCATCAGTTGCAAAGTCATCGAGCACGAGGTGTTGAATGCACCTCAGGTACTGCCGCAACTGGCGGGCTTCAAACTGTTGCGCCTGGACCTGACGCGCAGCGATGCGGCCCAGCGAGCCCTGCTGGACCGCTATCGGTTGTTCGGCCCGCCAGCGTTGATGTTCTTTGCCGCCAACGGCAGCGAACTGACCGCTGATCGGGTGATAGGCGAGATAAATGCCGAGAACTTTGCGTCCATTTTGTCCCGCGTTCGCGACACGTCAGGCCTGTAACGGCCCGCTGGCATAGGAACATATCGGCGATCAGTGACCGGATCCTGCTATCCGGTCACATACTTCGCGCGAATCTCGGTCATCGTGCTGGCTATTGCCGGGAACTGGACACTTGCCGTCGCTTTAGGCACACTCGCCGCGCTGTGTCGAATTGCCCTACAAATCCAAGGAACTCGCAGATGGCAACGCTACTGGTGCTTCACGGCCCCAATCTGAACCTGCTCGGTACGCGCGAGCCCGGCCACTATGGCGCCGTGACCCTGGCCCAGATCAACCAGGACCTGGAGCAACGTGCTCGCGCCGCGGGCCACCATTTGCAGTATTTGCAGAGCAATGCCGAATACGAGTTGATCGATCGCATTCATGCGGCACGCAACGAGGGTGTGGATTTCATCCTGATCAATCCGGCTGCATTCACCCACACAAGCGTTGCACTACGTGACGCATTGCTCGCGGTGAGCATCCCATTCATCGAAGTGCACCTGTCCAACGTGCACAAACGCGAACCGTTCCGTCATCACTCCTACTTTTCCGATGTAGCCGTAGGGGTGATCTGTGGTCTGGGCGCCAGCGGTTATCGCCTGGCCCTGGAGTCCGCGCTGGAACAGCTGGCTGCCAACGCACAGCCCAAATGATGAAAGCCCTGGCCTCGGTGGCCAGGGTCAAGAGAAGCGTGTCGACACGCTTTAACAATTTCGCCCCCTGACCGAACCTTTGGGAGTTGATGATTAATGGATATCCGTAAAGTCAAGAAACTGATCGAGCTGCTGGAAGAGTCTGGCATCGACGAGCTGGAGATCAAGGAAGGCGAAGAGTCGGTTCGCATCAGCCGTCACAGCAAGACCCCAGCTGCCCAGCAGTTCTACGCACCTGCCCCGATGGCTGCGCCTGCCGCTGCCCCGGTCGCCGCTGCCGCCCCTGCTGTCGAAGCTGCCGCCGCTGCCCCGGCCCTCAAGGGCACCGTCATCCGCTCGCCAATGGTAGGCACCTTCTACCGCAAACCTTCGCCGACCTCGCCGAACTTCGCTGAAGTGGGCCAGAGCGTGAAGAAAGGCGACACCCTGTGCATCGTCGAAGCCATGAAGATGATGAACCACATCGAAGCCGATGTCGGCGGTGTCATCGACGCCATCCTGGTAGAAGACGGCCAGCCGGTTGAGTTCGACCAGCCGCTGTTCACCATCGTTTGAATCGCGGAGAGCCAACGATGTCTGGGAAGCTCGAAAAAGTCCTGATCGCCAACCGCGGGGAAATTGCCCTGCGGATCCTGCGTGCCTGCAAAGAGCTGGGTATCAAGACCGTCGCCGTGCACTCCACCGCTGACCGTGAACTGATGCACCTGGGCCTGGCAGACGAGTCGGTCTGCATCGGCCCTGCATCGTCCAAGGATTCGTACCTGCACATCCCGGCGATCATCGCCGCTGCCGAAGTCACCGGCGCGACCGCGATTCACCCCGGTTACGGCTTCCTGGCGGAAAACGCCGATTTTGCCGAGCAGGTTGAGAAGTCCGGCTTTGCCTTCATTGGCCCCAAAGCCGACACCATTCGCCTGATGGGTGACAAGGTGTCGGCCAAGGACGCGATGATCAAGTCGGGTGTACCGACCGTGCCGGGCTCCGACGGCCCGCTGCCGGAAGACGAAGAAGTCGCGCTGGCCATCGCCCGCGACGTCGGCTACCCGGTGATCATCAAGGCCGCCGGTGGCGGTGGTGGTCGCGGCATGCGCGTGGTGCACAAGGAAGAGGATTTGATCGCCTCGGCCAAGCTCACCCGTACCGAAGCCGGTGCAGCCTTCGGCAACCCGATGGTGTACCTGGAGAAGTTCCTGACCAACCCACGTCACGTGGAAGTACAGGTCTTGTCCGACGGCCAGGGCAATGCGATACACCTCGGTGACCGTGACTGCTCGCTGCAACGCCGCCACCAGAAGGTGCTGGAAGAGGCTCCGGCCCCAGGCATCGACGAGAAAGCGCGCCAGGAAGTGTTCAAGCGCTGCGTGGACGCGTGCATCGAGATCGGCTACCGCGGTGCGGGAACGTTCGAGTTCCTGTACGAAGATGGCCGCTTCTACTTCATCGAGATGAACACCCGTGTGCAGGTTGAGCACCCGGTGTCGGAGATGGTCACAGGCATCGACATCGTCAAGGAGATGCTGAGCATCGCCGCTGGCAACAAGCTGTCGTTCCGCCAGGAGGACGTGGTGGTCCACGGCCACTCGCTGGAGTGCCGTATCAACGCCGAAGACCCGAAGAAGTTCATCCCAAGCCCCGGCAAGGTGAAGCACTTCCACGCACCAGGCGGCAACGGCGTGCGCGTCGATTCGCACCTGTACAGCGGTTATTCGGTTCCGCCGAACTATGACTCGCTGATCGGCAAGCTGATCACCTGGGGCAAGGACCGTGACGAAGCCATGGCCCGCATGCGCAATGCCCTGGACGAGATCGTCGTCGATGGCATCAAGACCAACATCCCGCTGCACCGTGATCTGGTGCGTGATGAAGGCTTCTGCAAAGGCGGCGTCAACATTCACTACCTCGAGCACAAACTGGCCAACCAGGATTGATCGCGTAGTGTGACGTACAAGAACCCCGGACTGGCTCCGGGGTTTTTTATTGCCTGTTAGGCTTCATTAATGGCTGATACGGCCCTTCAGGGTGCTTGCGGCCAAACACTGTGCAAATGGCGATCACCCAGCAAACGGTGTCTACCGACCTAGCAGAGCAATCTGCGTATTCCCGCCGCCCTCTCTAACTTGCATGACTTGATGATCTGGCTTGCCGCAAAGAGCAAGCACCGATGCCGCTTGAGTATGAAGCGTGCCCTGCAACGAAAATTCCTACTGAGCATTGGGAACTTCCTGGCAAGACGAAAACAGTACCTTCGAATATAAATTGAGTGCAGGAAAGCGACTCGATGAGTACCTGGTTAATGCGGCGTTGAGACGGCAGGCCTACTCGGTACTGCTTGCGAAAAACCGACTTGCGATTCCGTTTGGCAGGCTGCCATGAAGAATCACTCGAGCAAAGCCTGCCACTTGCCCAATGCCTTCAAACACACCTGCACCGTTTAATTCGCCAGAGGCCCTCATGTTCGATCTGAAGATGCTGATGGAAATCAATCGGCAGAACTGCGAAGCCTTGCAAGACCCTTTATCCATAGGGCCCGCCGTCTCATGCACCCGCACCTTCACCGTTCTGCCATTACGCTATGCCGCCGTGGGCGGTAATCCCCACCAGCGTCAGCAGCTCCCTACTCTGCCTCAACACCTGCGCCACCCGCATCGCACCGCCGCGCTGCATCAGGCGGACTATGCCATTCGCCCGCTGCGTGAAGGTTTCCTGTATGTCATGGAAAAGCGCAGGCTCAGTGGGCAATACAGCCTTCACCCTCCCTACCGAATCGCCGCGAACGGCGCCCTGTCGCTCTTCGACCCTGAACATCCAGAGCCAAAACCGCCTGGCATCTCCACATTCCAGGATGTCGTGCGCGCTATGACCTGGGCATTCACGGTTCATGATCTCGACGACTTGCTCGAGCTTCGCCTGTTCTACAGCCCCGATCCGTTGACCATCGCGGCGCAGCGGCAATTGCTGCGTCGACGCGACCTGCTGCCTGCCGTAGACATAGCGCCCTTCGCCAGCCCCAGCTGCCCAATGCCCAGGCCCTACACGATACGTCATGACCAGTTGAACCTTGTCGCCGACTTTGCCGCGGAATCCAACGACGTGTTGCGCACGCTGTTGGACGCTCAGGTCTTCAGTACACCAAGCATCAGCTCGCTGGCGGCGGCCCGCCAAGCCTTGGGCCCCTTGGGCAGTAAACCTGAAGCACGGGGCGTTGCCGTGGTGGTGGAGGATGCCATCGGCATTACCCAGGAACTCAATGCCTGGCGCAACGCTGGCATGGAACACCTCAAGCATTGGCTGGAAGCCAGCACTGAGAGCGGTGGCCCTAGTAACGAGCGAAAGGTGTTGGTTGCGCAAACATTCACCGAACTGCATCAGCAATTCACGGAGCGGAAGGTTGCCGCAATGGTCGATCGCCGCAGAGAGGCGATGCGCGGCTATCTCGGCAGCGACGAGGCGGTTCCACGGTACATGGCCGAGTGGTGGGCAACAGCTAAAGAGCACATTCTGGACAGCGCCGCTGAACTTGAAAGGCAGAAACTCGAAACGCGCGCTAAAAATGGAGAATTTGCCAAGCAATTCGAAGAGCGCTATCTGTCACTCGTTAACCTAAAAGGTATGTACCAGCACCTTGATGTGTTTGAGGCGCAGAGCGCCGAAGCCCAACGTCTCGCCGAGTCCAGAGCGGCAGATCACCTCGCATGGTTGAAGTCGTCCGCGCTGGTGGACGCACTTGCCCACTACGACGAAAACGACCCTGCCAATGGCCTGTGCTTTGCGCACCAGACAGGGCTGTGCGTAGCCGGCCTCGAAGGCGTGCCATCCGGCGCAGCGCTGCTTGCTCAATGGTGGCGCGCCGACGCTATCACCCCCGACAACCTGGCGCTGCGCTCGTTTGTCCATAATCAGCGCGAGATCGCAGAGGTGCTTGCGCAGACACGCACAGCGCTGGACGCACTGGCACCGGGCAGCGACCCTATTCTTCAACTGGAGGCGGCCCTCAAACAAGCCAAAGAGCTCGCCGCACACTTCAGCCGGCTGGACAGCCACCTGGACCAGCTCACGCAACACAGCCCCACCAACACTGCTGGCGCGCTGGCCTGGCTCGGGCAGCTGGGGCGCCAGAGCCTGTCAGTAGGTGCGCCCGGTAGCACTGACCGGTTGCTGTATCGACGCCTGAGCACCTACCTCATTGCCTCACTGGGTAAGCAAGCCGTGGAACTGCGCTTGAGTGAGCAGGCGCTGGACGGTAAAACGCCCTCGCCCGGTCGCGTCGCGGCCCCCATCGTGCGCCGGCTTGATCGAGCTTATGCCGAGACGTTGAACGGGGTGCACGGGAATCAGTTCTATCGCTTGCGGGTCGCCAGCGGATTGCTGCTGTTGGAGGCCGGGCTGCTGTTGTTACAAGGCAGACGGGATGACAAGGACCGACGCTTCTGGAGCGAAGTGACTGCGGCCGCATTTACCAGTGCGGCTGCGGGGATGGAGCTGCTTGCAGTGGGCACTGAACTGACACTCAGGGGTGTTGGTGGGAACAGCGTCACTGCGCGGGGCGCGCAAGTTAGCCTGGGACGGTATCGGTTGTGGGGGGCTGGTTTGGCGGCGGTGGGGGGAATCATAAGCATTAGGTGGGACTATTCCGATGCCCTTGATGCACAAGCTAAATCTGAACAGTTATCAGTAGCAGCTTATGGCGCCAGGATAGGCGCTACTCTTGCCTTACTCACGGGACAAGGAGGAATAGCGTTTTCCCAGGCTAGTGCGCTTCTAAGTTGGCTATCCATCAGCGTCAAAAGCACATACACAAGTAGCTTAAGCACTACGCTGTCACTATTATCAGCACGACTGGCCGCGAACAATGCTGCCATGCTTTGGCTTAGTCGCCTGAGCTGGTTCGGAGGCGCCATCGTGCTCATTAGCAGTACCGTCTTACTTATTATCGACAAAGACGCCCTTGAAAAATGGTGCAACAAATGCTGCTTTCGCATTCAACTATCTGACAAAGGTTATGCCGAAGACTCAGAAGAACTCAAAGACCTGTTCAGCGCAATCTGGGAGACCACCTAGTGTACCTTTTTGAGTGGCTTACATGGCTTGCCTACACCGATCCGAAGGACGAGCGCGAAGCTTTCGAAAAGCGACATAAAAAAACCAGAAAAAAAATCGTGTATGAAAGCGACGATCAGGAAATGATTGAGGCCGCGAAGAAATCAGCCAGCAATATCCCTAAAAGTCGCGGACCAATTTATATTTATAACGAGCACGTTCTGGAAATACGCAGTGGCATGTGGGAGGATAAACGCGGACTTATCAGCCTGATTTCCGCTACTGTCATAGGTACGGCCGCATCTTTCTTATACATGGCGGCAATATCGTTGATGCGACTGTTGGAAATGGATAAAAGCGTTCAGGATGAGTCATACGGACCCCAGCTATTCATAGCGCTATTTAGTACCAGCTTGGCGCTATTGATTTTCATACCTTACGTAAAATATGGCTTACGTATTTCACGTTTGGAAATGTTCACATCCCGCCATTTGCTAGTACGCTTCAACCGAATTACCCAACAGGTCTACCTGCATCGTCCGACGTCCTGTGGGGGTATCGCCACACTTCCCTGGCACGGCGTCACCTCCAGTGGCTCAGATAAAAAATACGCTACAGCCGCAGGCGTAGGCCTTCCATTGGAACTCCTATGGCCGCCTTCATTCACCGGCACACTTCATCCAGAACTCGTCCACGTCGGCAAAGCCTCCAACAACTTTGCGGAGCAGCAATCCGAGTGGGAGTTCATCCGCCGCTTCATGGACGAGGGCCCTGAGGGCCTGCCGCGCCCGTCTATCACCTCGCATTTTCCCTGGCCCTGGCAAGCCTTCACGCCTCAATTCGAAGGCCTGACCCACTACTTTCGAAAATCCTCTCGAATCACCAAACTCGGCCTGGTCTTGATCTCGCCCGCCTTCCTGATCATCGGCACCGGCCATTGGCTAAGCCTGATGCTGTGCTGGAAACCGCGCTGGCCCAGGATCATTCGTGAAGCCGGTTTGCCCGGAAAACCCGTCCCGCCGCTGACCACACTTGATGATTATCCACCCGCTATCCAAGCACGGTTGCGTGAAAACGCTTACCTATGGGCTACTCGCCCAGGCAAACGCCCGCAGAGAAAGAAACGCACCTCTACCCGTAAGCCAAAGACCGAAATTGCCACCGCGTGCCTACAAAACGATATCTCCGGTGAAACACATCGTGCGGACGGCTCATCGGGCTGATATCAACTTGAAGTTTTTCTCTTGGCTATGATCACTCCACATGGGTTATTCACTGAACGCTGCTTCCAGCCATGTGTATTGTGCTGTTGATCTTCGCGACTTCAGCAGGCCGAACGCAGCCTGTGCGTAGGGCACGGCTCTGAAGCGGCAAGCTGCGGCGCCTGAACGATTGCGCGGTCAGCAACAACAGCAAAAAGATGCCGCCACGACGCTACCCTTTCATACGAGGCATCTCGATGCGATGCTCGTGCACGCGCCGATACAATGTCGCACGCGAAATGCCCAACGCCTGGGCAGCCTCGGCGGGCTTCCAACGATGCCGGATCAACGCATCCAACAACCGCTGCCGCGCCGGGCAGGACGCTTCGCTCGTGACTCGGCCAACCTCCTGCCCACGAACTTCCTCAGGCAGGTCAAGCAGGCGCAGCTGCCCACCCTCGTTCACAGCGCACGCATAACGCAACACCTGCCGCAACTGGCGCAGGTTCCCCGGCCAGCGGTACTCCAGCAACGCCTGCAAGGCATCGTCGGCTAGCGCCACGCTCACGCCACACGCGTCGGCCTCTTCGGCCAGCAACTGGTGAATGAGCCCCAGCCGGTCTTCGCGCTCGCGCAGCGCCGGCAACGCGAAGCGGGCGTTGGCCAGGCGAAAATACAAGTCCTCACGAAACTGTCCCTGCTCCACCCTCGCCGCGAGGTCGCGGTGCGTGGCGCAGATCACCTGAATGTCCACGCGCTGGCGCCGCGCAGCCCCCAAGGGGGCTACCTCACCTTCTGCCAGTACCCGCAACAGGCGGGTCTGCAGGCTCAGTGGCATGTCGCCAATCTCGTCCAGAAACAGCGTGCCGCCATCGGCCTGGTGTACAAGCCCTTGCATACCCTTGCTCGAAGCCCCGGTAAAGGCGCCCGCGACATAACCAAACAACTCGCTCTCGATCAGGTTCTCGGGGATGGCGGCGCAGTTGAGCGTGACGAACGGGCCGGTGCCGCGCTTGCTTTGCTGGTGCACCTGGCGAGCAAAAACTTCCTTGCCTGTACCCGTCTCACCCTGCACCAGTACTGCTAGGTTACAGTCCTTGACCCGTGTGGCCAGGCGCAAGTGTTGTTCGATGCGCCGGTCCAAGCCTTGCAGCAAGGGCTCGACCGGCTGCTTGCGCTGGGGGGCGCTGACCCGGCCATACAGCTCGCCCAACCCTGGCAGACGTTGCGCAGACGCGTTGCTGACCCGTCGCAATTGCTCTTGGTCGAACAGCTCACCAATGTGAGCAGGCAAGCGTCCCAGGCGCTGCATCAGGCGTTGCCGTGTCAGGCTGTTCATCGCCTGCAGGCGACCGTCGGCGTCCCAGGCCAGTAGATAGTCAGGCTGGCTTTCCACGTAGCCTGGGGTGCCGTGGGCACGCATCACCCAGTGGCCTTGGGCGCTGTGCATGAAAAAGGCGTTTTCGATTTCGCGTGCGGTCTGCTCGACCAATTGCCGGATCAGGTGCTGGCTGCGGCGGTCGTCGGGCGAGCGCAGCGCAGAGACGTCCAGCACCCCCAGCAACTCGCCAAAGGGGTCGAAAACAGGCGCCGCGCTACAGGTCAGGCCGATGAAGGCAGCGCGAAAGTGATCGCGCTTGTGCACGGTGACCGGTGCCTTGGTGGTCAGCACCGCCGCCACCCCGCAGGTACCCTCTTCTCCTTCCGACCAGCAGGTGCCCAGGTACAGGCCGGCCTTGCGGCAGTCAGTGCGAATGGCCGACTCGACCCGGTAATCGATGGTGCGGCCCTGGGCATCGGTCAGCAGCACGCAGTAGTCGGCCTCGCGCACCTGTTCGTGCAAGCGCGCCACGGCATCCCCGGCAATGCGCAGGAACAGCTCCGAGCGCTCTCGGCATTCGTTGAGCAGGGCCTGGGAAAGGATACGCGGCCCTTGCTCGGAGGCGGGATCGAGACGGTACAGCTCCATGGAGCGACGCCAGGAATCGAGGATCAACGGCGGTACTGGCGCCTGGGGCAGACGGTCGGCGTTCTTCAGTACCCTGCTGACGCAGTCGACATGAGCGCGGGAGTTCGCGGCAAGCATTCGGGCCCTCCGGTTCTCGTTGCTGTTCTTGTGGTTGTGCAGCCATTAAGCGCCTGCGCGCAGGCATGGACAAGCACGGTGTGATCAAAGGTGTGATTGAGACGCAGCGTCTCAGCGTCTCGCCGCACAACGCCCAGAGCGGCACCTGGCGTCTCAGCACGGCGACCCGCCTGGCAGCAGGCAAGACGATCCCAGGCCTCTGCGGCGGGCCTTTGCGGGATTTCATTCAAAGCTGGCACCGCGCTTGCTCTTGTCCTTGCAAACAAGAACACGAGGTGCGCCATGCCGCTACCCGCCCCACTGGTCGGCATCATTGCCAACCCTGCTTCAGGCCGAGACCTGCGTCGCCTGACAGCCACTGCCGGCTTGTACTCCAGCACTGACAAAGCCGCTGCCATCGCGCGCCTGCTCGCCGCATTCGGCGCAACAGGTGTCGGCCACGTGCTGATGCCCAGCGACATGACTGGCATCGCCGCCGCCGTGGTCAAAGCCTGCGCCGGGCCGATGGCGCGCGATCAACACTGGCCTGCCCTCGAGATACTCGACCTGCCGCTGACCCAGACCGTCAGCGACACCCGCCTTGCCACGCGCAACATGGTGGCGCGGGGGGTGTCGATGATCGCTGTGCTGGGGGGCGACGGTACGCACAAGGCCGTCGCGGCAGAAGCTGGCGACGTACCCTTGCTGACCTTGTCCACCGGCACCAACAACGCCTTCCCAGAGCTGCGCGAAGCCACCAGTGCGGGCCTTGCAGGCGGCCTGGTGGTCAGCGGCAAGGTGCCAACCTCCATCGGCCTGCGCCGCAACAAACGCTTGCTGGTCAGGGTGCCCCAACAGCAACTGAGCGAATGGGCGCTGGTGGAGGTCGCGGTATCGCCTCAGCGTTTCATTGGTGCGCGGGCCCTGAGCCGCAGCGAGGACCTGAGCGAAATCTTCGCCTGCTTTGCCGAGCCCCACGCCATCGGCTTGTCGGCACTGTGCGGCCTGTGGAGCCCGGTCTCGCGGCAAGCGCCTCACGGGGCCTGGGTGCGCCTGGGCGAAGACGCCGGGCAGGCACTGCTGGCCCCCGTGGCACCCGGCGTGCTGCAAGCCTGCGGCATTACTGCCTCGGGCTACATGGCGCCTGACGCGCCGTACCGCCCGGTCCTCGTCCAGGGCACCTTGGCGCTGGACGGCGAGCGGGAAATCGAATTCTGCGCCCATGACACCCCCACCATCACCCTCGATCACCTGGGCCCTTTGAGTGTGGACGTGCAGGCGGTGCTCACGCATGCCGCCCAGCATCGTCTGCTGGCTGTACCCCTGGGCCACCCGCTGCACCCCGCGACCCGTTGAGACAACCCCGGAGAACAACAAGATGTCCAATCAACCGAGTTCTGCACAACTGCTGCATGCCTATGAAGTGATGCGCACCATTCGTGCCTTCGAAGAACGCCTGCACGTCGAGTTCGCCACAGGCGAAATACCCGGCTTCGTCCACCTTTACGCGGGTGAAGAGGCCAGCGCGGCGGGGGTGATGGCCCACCTGCGCGACAGCGACTGCATCGCCTCCAACCATCGCGGCCATGGCCACTGCATCGCCAAAGGCGTGGATGTGTACGGCATGATGGCCGAGATCTACGGCAAGAAGACCGGGGTCTGCGGCGGCAAGGGCGGCTCGATGCACATTGCCGACCTGGGCAAGGGCATGCTCGGCGCCAACGGTATCGTCGGCGCCGGCGCACCGTTGGTGGTGGGCGCTGCGCTGGCAGCCAAGCTCAAGGGCCGCGACGATGTGTCCGTGGTCTTCTTCGGAGATGGCGCCTCCAATGAAGGCGCGGTGTTCGAAGCCATGAACATGGCCGCGATCATGAACCTGCCGTGCATCTTCGTCGCCGAGAACAATGGTTATGCCGAAGCCACGGCGTCCAACTGGTCAGTGGCCTGCGATCACATAGCCGACCGCGCCGCCGGCTTCGGCATGCCAGGGGTCACCATCGACGGTTTCGATTTCTTCGCGGTTCACGAAGCCGCCGGTGCCGCCATCGAGCGTGCACGCTCCGGCCAGGGGCCGTCGCTGATCGAGGTCAAGCTCAGCCGCTACTACGGTCACTTCGAAGGCGATGCGCAAACCTACCGCGCGCCCGATGAGGTGAAGAACTTGCGCGAAACCCGTGACTGCCTGCTGCAGTTCCGCGACAAGACCGTGCGCGCGGGGCTGCTCGAAGCAGGGCAGCTGGACAGCATCGACGCCCGCGTCGAGGACCTGATCGAAGACGCCGTGCAACGCGCCAAGTCCGACCCCAAGCCACAACCTGCCGACCTGCTCACCGACGTCTACGTCGCCTATCCCTGAGCCGCTCAGAACAAGAACAACAGGAGAACCACCATGGCAAGAAAGATCAGTTACCAGCAGGCCATCAACGAAGCCCTGGCTCAGGAAATGCGCCGTGACGATACCGTGTTCATCATTGGCGAAGATGTGGCCGGCGGTGCAGGCGCGCCAGGCGAAGACGATGCCTGGGGTGGCGTGCTGGGCGTGACCAAGGGCTTGTACCACCAGTTTCCAGGCCGCGTGCTGGATGCGCCCCTCTCGGAGATCGGCTACGTAGGCGCTGCCGTTGGTGCGGCCACCCAGGGCTTGCGCCCGGTCTGCGAACTGATGTTCGTCGACTTCGCCGGCTGCTGCCTGGACCAGATCCTCAACCAGGCGGCCAAGTTTCGCTACATGTTCGGCGGTAAGGCCGTGACGCCGCTGGTCATGCGCACCATGTACGGTGCCGGGCTGCGCGCCGCGGCCCAGCATTCGCAAATGCTCACCTCGCTGTGGACGCATATCCCAGGCCTGAAGGTGGTGTGCCCGTCCTCACCGTATGACGCCAAGGGCCTGCTGATCCAGGCCATCCGCGACAACGACCCGGTGATCTTCTGCGAGCACAAGCTGCTGTACAGCATGCAGGGCGACGTACCGGAAGAGGTGTACACGGTGCCGTTCGGCGAAGCCAACTACCTGCGCGATGGCAGCGATGTCACCTTGGTGACGTATGGCCGCATGGTGCATGTGGCCATGGAAGCCGCCAACAACCTGGCCCGCCAGGGCATCGACTGCGAAGTCCTGGACCTGCGCACCACCAGTCCACTGGATGAAGACAGCATCCTTGAGAGTGTCGAGAAGACCGGGCGCCTGGTGGTGATCGACGAGGCCAACCCCCGTTGTTCGATGGCCACGGACATCAGCGCCCTGGTTGCGCAGAAGGCATTCAGCGCGCTGAAAGGGCCCATCGAAATGGTGACGGCGCCGCACACGCCCGTTCCGTTTTCCGACGCCCTGGAAGACCTGTATATCCCCGACGCTGCCAAAATCGAAGCAGCCGTGCGCACCGTCCTCGACGCTACAAGGAGCGCCGCATGAGCCAGATCCATACCCTGACCATGCCCAAATGGGGCTTGTCGATGACCGAAGGCCGGGTAGACACCTGGCTCAAACAGGAAGGCGACGTCATCACCAAGGGCGACGAAGTGCTGGACGTGGAGACGGACAAGATCAGCAGCAGCGTCGAGGCACCGTTCAGTGGCGTGCTGCGCCGCCTGGTGGCCAGGCCGGATGAGACCCTGCCGGTAGGTGCGCTGTTGGCCGTGGTGGTTGAAGGCGAAGCCGACGACGCCGACATCGACGCTGTGGTACAGCGCTTCCAGGCCGAGTTCGTGGCCGAAGGTAGTACCGACCAGGCCCAAGGCCCGGCGCCCCAGAAAGCCGAGGTGAAGGGTCGCTTGTTGCGTTGGTTCGAATTGGGCGAAGGCGGGACGCCCTTGGTGTTGGTACATGGCTTTGGCGGCGACCTCAACAACTGGCTGTTCAACCACCCTGCCCTGGCCACCGAGCGACGCGTGATCGCCCTCGACTTGCCGGGCCATGGCGAGTCGGCGAAAGCCTTGCAGCGCGGTGACCTGGAGGAACTGAGCGAAACGGTGCTGGCCCTGCTCGATCACCTGGACCTTCCCCGGGCGCACCTGGTCGGCCACTCCATGGGCGGCGCGGTTTGCCTGGGCCTTGCGCGCCTGGCACCGCACCGGGTGGCCAGCCTCGGCCTGATCGCCAGCGCGGGTCTGGGCGAGGCGATCAATGGGCAATACCTGCAAGGGTTCGTCGCGGCAAGTAGCCGCAACGCCCTCAAACCGCAGATGGTGCAACTGTTCGCCGATCCAGCCCTGGTCACGCGGCAGCTGCTCGAAGACATGCTCAAGTTCAAGCGTCTTGAGGGCGTAGACCAGGCGCTGCAGGTGCTGGCCTCGGCCCTGGCCGAGGGCGATCGGCAACGCCACGACCTGCGCGGCGTCCTGGGCCAGCACCCCGCCCTGGTGATCTGGGGCGGCAAGGACGCGATCATTCCGGCCAGTCACGCCCAGGGCCTGGAAGCCCAGGTGGTGGTCATGCCGGACGCTGGCCACATGGTGCAGATGGAGGCCGCCGACGCGGTCAACCAGCACCTGCTCGCTTTCCTGCGCAGCCATTGACCCTTCCTGGCTTCTGGAGATTCCTATGAACGACTTGAGCAACCCACACATGCGCGCGGCGGTCTGGCACGGGCGCAACGACATCCGCGTCGAGCAGGTGCCTCTGCCGGCCGATCCTGCACCTGGGTGGGTGCAGATCCAGGTGGACTGGTGCGGCATCTGCGGCTCGGACCTGCACGAATACATGGCCGGGCCGGTCTTCATCCCGGTAGACGCGCCACATCCTCTTACCGGTATTCAGGGCCAGTGCATCCTCGGCCACGAGTTCTGCGGCCGGATCGCCAAGCTCGGCGCAGGGGTCGAGGGCTATGCGGTGGGCGATCCGGTGGCGGCGGACGCCTGCCAGCACTGCGGGACCTGTTATTACTGTACCCATGGGATGTACAACATCTGTGAGCGACTGGCGTTCACCGGACTGATGAACAATGGCGCCTTCGCCGAGCGGGTCAATGTGCCGGCCAATCTGCTCTACCGGCTGCCGCCCGGTTTTCCAGCGGAGGCAGGGGCGCTGATCGAACCGCTGGCGGTCGGCATGCACGCGGTGAAAAAAGCGGGCAGCCTGCTGGGCCAGACCGTGGTGGTGGTGGGCGCCGGTACCATCGGGCTGTGCACCATCATGTGCGCCAAGGCGGCAGGCGCGGCGCGGGTGATCGCCTTGGAAATGTCTTCGGCGCGCAAGGCCAAGGCATTGGAAGTGGGCGCCAGCGTGGTCCTGGACCCTAACCAGTGCGATGTGTTGGCCGAGATTCGCGTGCTCACCGCCGGGCTGGGGGCTGACGTGAGCTTCGAGTGCATCGGCAACAAGCACACGGCCAAGCTGGCCATCGACACCCTTCGCAAGGCCGGCAAGTGTGTGATGGTGGGGATTTTCGAAGAGCCGAGTGAATTCAACTTCTTCGAACTGGTGTCCACCGAGAAGCAGGTGATCGGCGCCCTGGCCTACAACGGCGAGTTCGCCGACGTGATCGCCTTCATCGCCGATGGTCGGCTGGACATACGCCCGCTGGTGACCGGCCGCATCGGGCTGGAGCAAATCGTCGAGCTGGGGTTCGAGGAACTGGTTAACAACAAGGAGGAAAACGTGAAGATCATTGTGTCGCCGGGATTGGGTCGCTAAGCGCACGGTATCGAAGCTCCCTCTAGAGCGGCCTTGCCGGTCCGGCGCCCCGGCAAGGCCGCTTCTACCCAAGGCCCCCACAGCTTGCAAACGTGGCGCAAAGCCCCCTCGCCCCGCCCGCACCACTCGCTGTTTCAGGCGCCCGATCTGAGTCATAATCGGCGCACTCACTGCCCGGTCCTCGCCATGCGTCCACTGCTTCCCCTGACCCTGCTCCTGTTGCTCGCTGCCTGTGGGGATGGCGAATCCCTGAGCCCACCCGATGCACGCCTGCCGGACGGCGGCCGCTACCGTGGCCAGGTGGTCGACGGCTTGCTGCAGGGCCAAGGACGTATCGATTACCCCAATGGCAGCTGGTATGCCGGCGGCTTCAAGGACGGCTTGTGGCACGGTCAGGGGGAATGGCATGGGCAGAACGGCGAAGTCTACCGCGGCCAGTTCGCCGCTGGCCTGTTCGAAGGGCTTGGCGACCTGACCACTCCGGGTAGCCACTATGCGGGTACCTTCCGCCATGGCAGGCGCGATGGCGAAGGCACCCTCAAGCAGACCGGGCAAACCTACCGCGGGCAGTTCAAGGACGACCTCTACGACGGCGCAGGCGAACTGGAGCTGGCCGACGGCAGTCGCTACCGGGGCCTGTTCGCCAAGGGCAAGCCCAACGGCGCCGGCGTGCGCAGCGACGCCAGCGGTAATCAGTTCAGCGGCAGGTTCGTGGATGGCCAATTGCAAGGCACTGGCACCTACGACAGCGTCGAAGGCGAGCAGTACATCGGCGAGTTCAAGGACAACCGCCTCGAAGGCCGCGGGCGCTATGAAAACGCCGAAGGCGACGTGTGGATCGGTCAGTTCAAGGACGGTTCGCTCAGCGGCGAGGGTGAAATGCTGGGCAGCGATGGCAGCCATTACAAAGGCACCTTCCTCGACTGGCGCATGTCGGGCCAGGGCAGCCTGCAACTGGCGGATGGCAGTCAATATGTGGGCCACATGCTCGATGATGCCTACCACGGGCAGGGGCGCCTGACGCTGGCTGACGGCAAGGTACAAGGCGGTATCTGGGCCAATGGCGTTCGGGTCCGCGATGAACACGGCACCTTGCTGCCGGACCCGCTCGACATGGCACTGCTCAATCAAGGGCGCTTGCTGAAGGAAGCCTTGGCCGCCGTGCCCCGGTCCCAGCCGGCGGTCGAGCTGTACAGCCTGGTGGTGGGTGGCGACGGGCAGCAGAGCGTTTTTCTGCGCGAAGCCGATTACGTGAGCAACCTGCTGAAGGTACGCTTTGGTGCCAAAGGGCAGGTGACGCTGGTCAACCATCGCGACTTCATGGCGACGCGCCCCATGGCCACGCGGCAAAGCATCACCCGCGCAGCCAGCACCCTGGCCGAGCGCAGCGGCCCGGAAGACCTGCTGTTTATCTACCTCACCAGCCACGGCAGTCAGGACCACCAACTGGTCCTCGATCAACCACGCCTGCAACTGGCCGATATTTCCGCCGACGAGTTGGCCGATGCACTGGCCCCCTTGAAAAATCGTGACAAGGTCATCGTCATTTCCGCGTGTTATTCCGGTGGTTACATCGATGCCCTGAAGGACTCGCGCACACTTCTGATGACAGCAGCCCGAGCCGACCGGGTTTCCTTCGGTTGCTCGGAAGAAGCCGACTTCACCTATTTTGGCGATGCCCTTTTCGCGCAGGCGCTGAACCAGACGGACGATCTGAAACAGGCGTTTGAACTGGCGCGCACCCGCGTTGCCGAACGTGAACGAAACGAAGGCTTCGAAGCGTCCGAACCGCAGCTGTGGGCACCGCCAAACGTACTGGAGCACTGGCAGCGCCTACGCCGGCATCAAGCCGAAGAGGCCTTGCGCAATACGACACAGGCCGCGGTGGGGGCACAGGCGAAAACGCCGCGCACCCACTAAGCTTGTGTGTAACAAGGGAGAGACATCATGTACTTGACGCCTCAGCATGTCTTGCTTGCCGGAGCGACCGGCCTGACTGGCGAGCACCTGCTCGACCGCCTGCTCAACGAGCCCACCATCACCCGGGTGCTGGCGCCTACACGCCGGCCTTTGGCAGAACATCCACACTTGGAAAACCCCGTGGGCGATCCGGCTGTCTTTTTACCCCAGCTGGAGGGCCGCGTGGACATTGCCTACTGCTGCCTGGGCACGACATTGAAGCAGGCAGGCTCGGAGTCTGCATTCAAGGCCGTGGACCTGGACATGGTGGTGGCCTTCAGCAAGCGAGCCCGCGAGATGGGGGCCAGGCACTTGCTGGTAATCAGTGCCGTGGGTGCCGACCCGACATCCTCGATCTTCTACAACCGCGTCAAAGGTGAGATGGAAGAAGCCCTCAAAGCCCAGGACTGGCCTCAACTGACCATCGTCCGCCCGTCGCTGTTGCTCGGGGAACGCACCGAGCCAAGGCTCACTGAAACCCTGGCCGCTCCCTTTTCCAAGCTGATTCCTGGCAAGTACCGGGGCATAGAGGCCTGCACCCTGGCGCGAGCGCTGTGGCGCCTGGCGCTGGAGGAAGAGGACGGTATCCGGATCGTGGAGTCGGACGAGTTGCGCAAGTTGGGGAAAAACTGAGCCGCTGCCTGCTCGCAAGCGGCTAGGTGCAGCCCTCAGAAGCCGCCGCTGCCGTGATAGTAGATGCCGGCGGCAGCTGGCAGGGTCAACGGCAGTAACAAGGTATCGAGCAGAAAACTCGCCGGCAGATCGAGGGAGGCGAACCGAGGCGCCTCGACGCCGAAGCGGGCCTGGGGGCAACAGCCACCGCTGATCGCATACCAATCCAGCCGGGTGCCTGCATAGACCACGGGCGCCCCTGGCTTGGTGCCATCCAGGGTGCGTACCGTGGCGCACCCACCAAGCATCAACACAGCCAATGTCCCGGCCAGCCCTCTTTTCAATCATCCACCCCATAGTGATGTTCACCCCAACGCGGCAGCATGTCCTGAGGGATGTTCAGCAGGTTGAGGATGCGCGCCACCACGAAGTCGACCAGATCGTCGATGGTCTGTGGCTGATGATAGAAGCCAGGCGAGGCCGGTAGCATGATCGCACCCATCTGCGACAGCTTGAGCATGTTCTCGAGGTGAATGGTAGAAAACGGCGCCTCACGAGGCACTAGGATCAACTGCCGACGCTCCTTGAGGGTGACATCGGCAGCCCGCTCGATCAGGTTGTTGCACGCACCGGTGGCGATCGCCGACAGCGTGCCGGTGGAACATGGCACCACGACCATGGCCGCCGGTGCGCCGGAACCCGAGGCCACGGGCGACATCCAGTCTTCCTTGCCGTACACCCGAATTTGCCCGTCGGCAGCCCCGGTGTACTCGGTCAGAAACGCCTGCATCGCCTGCGGCTTGGCAGGCAGCAGGACGTCGGTTTCGGTCGCCATGACCAGCTGTGCCGCCTTGGAAATCAGAAAGTGCACCTCCCGATCTTCGCGCACCAGGCAATCGAGCAGGCGCAGGCCGTACTGCGCACCCGACGCCCCGGTCATCGCCAGGGTAATGCGTTGCGGCCCGTTCACTTGAGCGCCTCGGCCAGCTTGCCGTGCAGGCCGCCAAAGCCGCCGTTGCTCATGATCACCACCTGGGTACCGGGTCGCGCCTGGCGCTTGACCTGCTCGATGATCGCCTCGAGGCTGTCGGCCACTACGCTGGGGACTTTGCATTGCGCGGCCGTGGCTGCCAGGTCCCAACCCAGGTTGGCCGGGGCATACCAGATCACCTGGTCAGCATCGTTGACGCTTTCAGGCAGGCCATCGCGGTGCGCGCCCAGTTTCATCGAATTGGAGCGCGGCTCGATGACGGCGATCACCGCTGCATCACCCACGCGCTTGCGCAGGCCGTCCAGGGTGGTGGCGATGGCCGTGGGGTGATGGGCGAAATCATCGAAGATGGTCACGCCTTGCACTTCGGCGACCTTTTCCATGCGCCGCTTGACGCTCTTGAACGCACTGAGGCCCTCGATGCCCATCGCCGGTGCCACGCCAACGTGACGAGCGGCCGCCAGGGTCGCTAAGGCGTTGGCCACGTTGTGCTGACCGGTCAGAGCCCACTCCACCACGCCTTGCACGTGCCCGTCGAACAGCACCTCGAAACGCGATCCGTCCGGGCTGAGCAGGCGTGCCTGCCACTGACCGCCGTCACCGGTGGTCTGCACGGGCGTCCAGCAGCCCATCTCGATGACCCGGGCCAGCGCGTGTTCGGACGTGGGATGGATCACCAGCCCTTCGCTGGGGATGGTGCGCACCAGGTGATGGAATTGACGCTCGATGGCGGCAAGGTCAGGGAAAATGTCGGCGTGGTCGAATTCCAGGTTGTTCAGGATTGCCGTGCGCGGATGGTAATGCACGAACTTCGAGCGCTTGTCGAAGAAGGCGCTGTCGTACTCGTCCGCTTCGACCACGAAGAACGGCGTATCACCCAGCCGCGCCGATACGGAGAAATTCTGCGGCACCCCACCGATCAGGAACCCAGGGCTCATGCCGGCATGCTCGAGCACCCAGGCCAGCATGCTGCTGGTGGTGGTTTTGCCGTGGGTACCGGCGACTGCCAACACCCAGCGACCCTGCAGCACATGGTCGGCCAACCACTGCGGGCCCGACACATAAGGCAGGCCCTTGTTGAGCACATGCTCCACCGCCGGGTTGCCACGGGACATGGCGTTGCCAATGACGACCAGATCGGGAGCCGGCTCCAGCTGGGCAGGGTCATATCCCTGAGTCAGCTCGATGCCCTGGGCCTGGAGCTGGGTGCTCATCGGCGGATAGACGTTGGCGTCCGATCCGGTGACGCGGTGGCCAAGTTCCTTGGCCAGCACCGCCAGCGAGCCCATGAAAGTGCCGCAAATACCGAGAATGTGAATGTGCATGGTCGACCTCGCAAAACTTCGAGGCAGGGTAGCCCAGGGCGCGACAAATCGCACCCGCTGTTTCGTTACAAGGGCCGACTGATGACATGCTTGCGCAGTTTGCGATACAGCGTGTTACGGCTGATGCCCAGATGTTCAGCTACCCGGGTAAGCTGCCAATGCCGGGCCTCGAGAACGGCCAGCAGCGCATGGCGTTCGGCCGCCTCCAATGTGGTCTTGTTCCCAGGTACCGATGAACCCTCATTCGGCAAGCCCGACATGGCCACGGGCGCGGCGTCTTGCCCACGCGGCGTGCGCACCACGGCAGGCAAGTCTGCCAGCGTGACGCGACCCTCGTCGCACAAGGCTGCCAGGGTGCGCAGCACGTTGCGCATCTGCCGCACGTTACCAGGCCAGGGGTAGTCCAGCAGTGCCTGACGCGCCTTGGGTTCGAGCTCGATCAGCTGGCCCTGGGTTTCCTGGCGCAGCAGCACGTCCAGCAACTGCGCTTTGTCGCTGCGCTCGCGCACGGCAGGCAATGCGACTTCGAGCCCATTGAGGCGGTAGTAAAGATCTTCACGGAATGTACCCTGGGCCACTCGTTGCAACAGGTCCCGGTGGGTGGCACTGATGATGCGTACATCCACAGCCTGCGGCTCGCCGCCGATTGGCACCACCTGCCGCTCTTCGAGCACGCGCAGCAGCCGCGTTTGCAGATCCAAGGGCATGTCGCCGATCTCGTCGAGCAGCAAGGTGCCGCCGTCGGCCTGCAGCAGCTTGCCGCGCATGCCCTCCTTGCGCGCCCCGGTGAAGCTGCCGGCCCGATAGCCGAACAACTCGCTTTCGATCAGGCTTTCGGGGATGGATGCACAGTTGATGGCCACGAAGGGCTTGTCCCGGCGTTCGCTGGCCTGATGCACGGCCTGGGCGAAGGCTTCCTTGCCGCAGCCCGTCTCTCCACTCAGCAGCAGCGGTACATTGCGCTCGAACACCCGCACACTGCGGCGAAAATCGTGTTGCAGTGCCGGGTCCAGCAGGCAGACCTGCGCAGGCTGCCGGACGACGCGGCGCGCATGCCCGGCGGGCACGGTCCAGACCGGCGTACGTGCCTGGCCACGCAGGCTGGCGAACACCTGCCGCCCGTCCAGGGTCAGCAGCGGCCAGGCTGCGCTGCCATCGGGCATGGCACGGCTGAACAGCTCGTCATGGGTGCAGGCGAAAAACTGCTCCAGGGTCTGCCCTTCCACGCCGGCGCGCACGCGGCCCAGCAGGTTCAGCGCACTCTGGTTGGCCGCGCAGATACGGCCATCGCCGTCGACTGCCAGCAGCCCCTCGCTGAACAGCCCGACCGACTCGGCCTGCAGGTGAAAACGCAGCAGCCAGTGGTGTTCGAACTGGCGCATGAAATAGCAGCTTTCGATCATCTTGGCCGACAGGGTCACCATGGCCATGGTGTGGAATTCGCTTTGGCGCGAGACGTCGGGCCGCGCTGAAGACACATCCAGCACGGCCAGCAAGTGCCCGTGAGGGTCGAACACCGGGCTGGCCGAACAGGTCAGCCCCGTATGCCGCCCACGAAAGTGTTCGTGCTGGTGAATGGTCAACGCCTGGCGTTCGACCAGGCAGGTGCCGATGCCGTTGGTGCCCTCTCGCGCCTCGCTCCAGTCAGCGCCCAGCCACAGCCCGGCCTGCTCGAAGCTGCGCCGCTCGGTAGGAGCGGTGACGCAATTGAGGATCACACCACGGGCATCGGTGAGCAGCACCGCATGGCCGGCACCGGAAAGCTGCTGGTGCAGGCTGTTCATTTCCTGATCGGCGATTTGCAGCACCTGGCGCATGCGTTCGCGGCTTTCCAGCAGGCGGCCATGCTCGAGGACCACCGGGGCTTCGGCCAGCGCGGGATCCAGATGATAGTCCTCCAGGCAGCGCAGCCAGGAGCGGGCAATGGACGGGTCGCTGCCGCCTTCGACACCGCCGCCATGGGCGACCGTGTGCACTTGCCTGGCATGCCGGGTAAATGGATTGCTCTGCATTATTGTGGTTCTCCGCAGATAGAGGCTAAAGCCAGCATCCTCCACAGCAGGCCGGTTTGCAATGCACCCGCCACAAGGCGTGTCATCGACGGTACACAGTGTCACTCAAGCCTGTATCGAACACGGCACATCGCGGGTGGCCAGTGGGCGCTGTGCGGCGCCAACTGCTTGATTTCATTGAAGCGCAAAACGATGGCCCAACCTTTGCTCTACGCTTTGCACTCCACACAAACACAATAGCCAGGAGACACACCATGCGTTATGCACATCCCGGTACCGAAGGCGCGAAGGTTTCCTTCAAAAGCCGCTACGGCAACTACATCGGTGGTGAGTTCGTTCCTCCGGTAAAGGGTGAGTACTTCACCAACACATCGCCCGTGGACGGGCAGCCGATTGCCGAATTCCCCCGTTCCACCGCCGAAGACATCGACAAGGCCCTGGACGCTGCCCACGCCGCTGCCGATGCCTGGGGCCGCACGTCCGTCCAGGACCGCTCCAACGTGTTGCTGCGCATCGCCGACCGTATCGAGCAGAACCTCGAAGTGCTGGCCATCACCGAAACCTGGGACAACGGCAAACCCGTGCGGGAAACCCTCAATGCCGACATCCCGCTGGCCGTCGACCACTTCCGCTACTTCGCCGGATGCATCCGCGCCCAGGAAGGCGGCGCTGCGGAAATCAACGAAAACACCGTGGCCTACCATATCCATGAGCCGCTGGGGGTGGTCGGTCAGATCATCCCGTGGAACTTCCCGATCCTGATGGCCGCCTGGAAACTCGCGCCGGCGCTGGCAGCAGGCAACTGCGTGGTGCTCAAGCCCGCCGAACAGACGCCACTGGGCATTACCGTGCTGGTGGAGCTGATCGGCGACCTGCTGCCCAAGGGCGTGCTGAACGTGGTGCAAGGCTATGGCCGTGAAGCGGGCGAGGCGCTGGCCACCAGCAAGCGCATCGCCAAGATTGCCTTCACAGGCTCCACGCCCGTGGGCTCGCACATCATGAAGTGCGCGGCCGAGAACATCATCCCGTCGACGGTGGAGCTGGGCGGTAAATCGCCGAACGTGTACTTCGAAGACATCATGCAGGCCGAACCGAGCTTCATCGACAAGGCTGCCGAAGGCATGGTCCTGGCATTTTTCAACCAGGGCGAGGTGTGCACCTGCCCATCCCGAGCCCTGGTCCAGGAGTCGATCTACCCGCAGTTCATGGAAGTGGTGATGAAGAAGGTGCTGCAGATCAAGCGCGGCGACCCGCTGGACACCGACACCATGGTCGGTGCACAGGCCTCGCAACAGCAGTTCGAGAAGATCTTGTCTTACCTCGAGATCGCCCAGCAGGAAGGCGCCGAGCTGCTGACCGGGGGCAAGGTCGAGAAACTCGAAGGCGCGCTGGCCACCGGTTACTACATCCAGCCGACCCTGCTCAAGGGCAACAACAAGATGCGCGTGTTCCAGGAGGAAATCTTCGGCCCGGTGGTGAGCGTGACCACCTTCAAGGACGAGGCCGAAGCCCTGGCCATTGCCAACGATACCGAGTTCGGCCTGGGCGCCGGGGTCTGGACCCGCGACATCAACCGTGCCTACCGCATGGGCCGCGGCATCAAGGCCGGGCGTGTGTGGACCAACTGCTACCACCTGTATCCGGCGCATGCGGCCTTCGGGGGTTACAAGAAGTCCGGTGTTGGCCGTGAGACCCACAAGATGATGCTCGATCACTACCAGCAGACCAAGAACCTGCTGGTGAGCTACGACATCAACCCACTGGGCTTCTTCTAAGCCCTGCGCCGGTCTTTTCACCGGTTACGGTGCAAAGGCCGGCGTTGACTGGCCCTCTGTTCAGGGCGGTTGTCATGCACCAACCGCTCTGGCTCGCTTCCTGCAGTACAGATCACCATCGGCCCGAACCCCTTCCGGCCACCAAGAAAAAGAACAGGTGAAACCATGCCAAGCGAACAACCAGCCGGTAGCCCGGCAGGCTCTTCCGTAGATTTCGAGAAAGTCGGTTCCGACTATTTCCAACAGCGTGAACTCAAGAAAGGCGCCGCCGGCTGGGTGCTTCTGGTCGGCCTAGGCGTTGCCTACGTCATCTCCGGCGACTACGCCGGCTGGAACTTCGGCCTGGCCCAGGGTGGCTGGGGCGGCATGTTCCTCGCTACCCTGCTGATGGCCACCATGTACCTGTGCATGTGCTTCTCCCTGGCCGAACTGTCGTCGATGATCCCTACTGCCGGCGGTGGCTATGGGTTCGCCCGCAGCGCCTTCGGGCCCTGGGGCGGGTTCCTGACCGGCACCGCCATCCTGATCGAGTACGCCATCGCGCCGGCGGCCATTGCCACCTTCATCGGCGCCTATTGCCAGTCGTTGTTCGGCATCGGCGGCTGGATGATCTACCTGGCGTTCTACGTGGTGTTCATCGGCATCCACATCTTTGGCGTGGGCGAGGCGCTCAAGCTGATGTTCATCATCACCGCCATCGCCGCCGTTGCACTGGCCGTGTTCCTCGTGGCCATGGTGCCCCATTTTGATGCAGCCAACCTGTTCGACATCGCCGTCACCGATGCCGCAGGGGCCAGCAGCTTCCTGCCGTTTGGCTATGTAGGCGTGTGGGCAGCCATTCCCTATGCGATCTGGTTCTTCCTGGCAGTCGAGGGCGTGCCATTGGCTGCCGAAGAAACCAAGAACCCCAAGCGCGACCTGCCACGCGGCCTGATTGGCGCGATGCTGGTGCTGGTGGCGTTCGCCCTGCTGATCCTGATCGTCGGCCCCGGCGGCGCAGGCTCCGAAGCACTCAAGGCCTCCGGCAATCCGCTGGTCGAGGCGCTGGCCAAGGCTTACGGCGGTTCCACCTGGATGGGCAGCTTCGTCAACCTGGTGGGCCTGGCAGGCCTGATCGCCAGCTTCTTCTCGATCATCTATGCCTACTCGCGCCAGATCTTCGCGCTGTCGCGAGCCGGTTACCTGCCGCGCAAACTGTCCGAGACCAACAAGAGCAAGGCACCGGTCATGGCGTTGGTGATCCCAGGCATCATCGGTTTTGCCCTGTCGCTGACAGGTCAAGGCGACTTGCTCATCCTGGTTGCCGTGTTCGGGGCTACCTTGTCTTATGTACTGATGATGGCGGCGCACATCACCTTGCGCATCCGTCGCCCGAAAATGGAGCGCCCTTACCGCACCCCAGGCGGCATCTTCACCTCGGGCCTGGCCCTGGTGCTGGCCTGCATCGCCGTGGTCGCCGGCTTCCTGGTCGACCCGCGCGTGGTGATTGGCGCTGCCGTGATCTATGCGGTGCTGATTGCGTACTTTGCGTTCTACAGCCGTCACCACTTGGTAGCGGGCACGCCAGAAGAGGAATTCGCCGCGATCCAGAAGGCCGAAGAGGCCTTGCACTGATCGACGACACTCGCCGCGGGGCGCCCCGCGGCTTTGGAGAATCTGCATGGCAAGTTTCGTACACACCGTAGGCAACCTGGTCTATCGCTTCGACAGCCTCAGGGAAGTGATGGCCAAGGCCAGCCCGGCACGCTCCGGCGACTACCTCGCCGAGGTCGCGGCTTCAAGCGATGGCGAGCGTGTGGCTGCGCAAATGGCATTGGCCAACATTCCGCTCTCGCATTTTCTGAGCGAAGCGCTGATCCCCTACGAAGACGACGAAGTCACCCGCTTGATCATCGATACCCACGATGCACAGGCGTTCGCACCGGTCAGCCACCTGACCGTGGGCGGCTTGCGTGACTGGCTGTTGAGCGAGCAGGCCGACGAAAACAGCCTGCGCGCATTGGCGCCGGGCCTGACGCCGGAAATGGCCGCTGCCGTATCGAAGATCATGCGCGTCCAGGACCTGGTGCTGGTGGCCCAGAAGATCCGTGTCGTCACCCAGTTTCGCGGCACCATGGGCCTGCGCGGGCGCTTGTCGACGCGACTGCAGCCCAACCACCCTACCGACGAACCGGCCGGTATCGCGGCGAGCATTCTCGACGGCCTGCTGTACGGCAATGGCGATGCCATGATCGGCATCAACCCGGCCACGGACAGCACCGCCTCCATCTGCGCGCTGCTGGAAATGCTCGATGCCATCATCCAGCGCTACGACATTCCGACCCAGTCCTGCGTGCTCACCCATGTCACCACCTCGATCGAGGCGGTCAACCGGGGCGTGCCACTGGACCTGGTCTTCCAGTCCATCGCCGGCACCGAGGCGGCCAATGCAGGGTTTGGCATCAACCTGAACGTGTTGCAGGAAGGGTATGAAGCAGGGCTGTCGCTCAAGCGCGGTACTCTGGGGCAGAACCTGATGTATTTCGAAACCGGCCAAGGCAGTGCGCTGTCGGCCAATGCCCACCATGGTGTCGACCAGCAGACGTGCGAAACCCGCGCCTATGCCGTCGCCCGCCACTTCAAACCGTTTCTGGTCAATACCGTGGTCGGTTTCATTGGCCCGGAGTACCTCTACAACGGCAAGCAGATCATTCGCGCGGGCCTTGAAGACCACTTCTGCGGCAAGTTGCT
Source organism: Pseudomonas fulva NBRC 16637 = DSM 17717 (assembly GCF_000730565.1). GTDB lineage: Bacteria > Pseudomonadota > Gammaproteobacteria > Pseudomonadales > Pseudomonadaceae > Aquipseudomonas > Aquipseudomonas fulva. The sequence goes on from NZ_BBIQ01000012.1 coordinate 69,228, forward strand.
GGGCGTGCCGATGGGCTGCGACATCTGCTACACCAACCACGCCGAAGCCGATCAGGACGACATGGACACGCTGCTGACGCTGCTGGGGGTCGCCGGGATCAACTTCATCATGGGCATTCCCGGCTCGGACGACATCATGCTCAACTACCAGACCACGTCGTTCCATGACGCCCTGTATGCCCGCCAAACCCTGGGCCTCAAGCCTGGGCCTGAGTTCGAAGCATGGCTGGCACGGACCGGCATCTTCACCCAGGCCGACGGCCGGATACGCTTTGGTGACAACCTGCCGCCAGCCTTCCGGCAGGCCTTGGCACAGCTTGCATAGGAATCGCCGATCATGGACAACCGCACCCCCACCCCCGAAAACCCTTGGCTGGCCCTGCGCAACCTCACCCCCGCGCGTATCGCCTTGGGGCGCGTGGGCACCAGCCTTCCGACCAGTGCGCAACTGGACTTCCAGTTCGCCCATGCCCAGGCTCGGGACGCCGTGCACCTTCCATTCGACGTGGCTGAGCTGACCGCACAGCTCGATCAACGCGGGCGCGACAGCCTCGTGTTGCACAGCGCCGCAAGCGACCGTCATCAATACCTGCAGCGGCCCGACCTGGGCCGGCGCCTGAACGAGGATTCGGTCGCCACCTTGCGCCAGCATGCCCAGGCCAACCCCGGCGGGGTCGATTTGGCAATCGTGGTTGCCGACGGGCTGTCTGCCTTGGCGGTACACCGTCATACACTCCCGTTTCTGACGCGCCTTGAGGAGCAGGTCAATGCCGAAGGCTGGACCTGCGCGCCCATCTCCTTGGTTCAGCAAGGACGCGTGGCGGTGGCAGACGAGGTCGGCGAGCTGCTCGGGGCTCGCATGACCGTGATGCTGATCGGTGAGCGGCCAGGGCTCAGTTCACCGGACAGCCTGGGGCTTTACTTCACCTACGCCCCGAGGGTCGGGCTGACCGATGCCTACCGCAACTGCATTTCCAATGTTCGCCTGGAGGGGTTGAGCTACGGCATGGCCGCGCATCGGCTGCTGTACCTGATGCGTGAAGCCTGTCGGCGCCAGCTGTCAGGCGTGAACCTCAAGGATGAGGCTGAAGTTCACAGCCTGGAAAGTGACGAACTGGCCAGCCAGAAAGGTAATTTTCTGCTGGGCAAGGGCTGAGCACCTGCGCAGGAGGATGGCGGTGCCCCCGCTGCCCTGCTGCGCGCTACAGACGGGCGACTGAACACGCTCGTCGAAGCCTCCGTGCGTCGAACGTGGACGATGAACGATGCCCATGGCCTCAGTGTCTGTCTGCCTTACTACAACGCGGCTTACGCCTTCCTACTGCCGTAATCCCTCGCTACAAACTGTGCGGGCGTGATCCTCACTTCGCCGTATAATGGCCCACTTGTCATGTGTGAAATTTCACTCCTCCAGGTAACCGAGCCTTCGACCCAGACCACAGGTGCTGTACATGGATTTCAACCCGCTGGACCTCATCCTGCATCTCGATGCGTACCTTGATCTGTTGGTTACCAATTACGGGCCCTGGATCTATGCCATTTTGTTTGCTGTCATATTTTGCGAAACTGGCCTGGTGGTGATGCCCTTCCTGCCAGGCGATTCCTTGCTGTTCATCGCCGGTGCAGTCGCTGCCGGCGGCGGCATGGACCCTGTCCTGCTGGCCGGGTTGCTCATGATCGCTGCCATCCTGGGCGACAGCACCAACTACGTGATCGGGCGAACGGCCGGCGAGCGCCTGTTCAGCAACCCGAACTCGAAGATTTTCCGCCGCGACTACCTGCAGCGCACTCACGACTTCTACGAGCGTCACGGCGGCAAGACGGTCACCATGGCGCGTTTTCTGCCCATCCTGCGCACGTTCGCGCCGTTCGTGGCCGGTATTGCCCGCATGCACTACCCGCGCTTTCTCGGTTTCAGCATTGCCGGTACGTTGCTCTGGGTAGGTGGCCTGGTCACGCTGGGGTACTTCTTCGGCAACGTGCCATTCATCAAGCAGCACCTGTCGCTGATGGTAGTGGGCATCATCCTGCTGTCGCTGGTCCCGATGATTCTCGGCCTGCTGCGCACCCGCCTGGGCCGCACGGCCAAAGCGCACTGAGGCGCTTGAGCGGGCATGTGGTCGTTCAGCGCCTGGCGGCGCAAGCGCACGTTGGCGCGCTTCCCGATCAGCGTCCAGCAGTGGCAAGCCGTACGCGAGCGCTTGCCCATACTGGACGGTATCGACGAGGCCGAAGACCAATGGTTGCGCGAGGCCAGCATCCTGTTCCTGAACGAAAAGCACCTGACGTGCCTGCCAGGCGTCGAGCTCGACGATGAGCAACGCCTGGTACTGGCAGCGCAAGCTCAACTGCCGTTACTCCACCTGGGCGACCTGAACTGGTACCAGGGCTTTCACGAAATCATCCTCTACCCCGACGACTTCAAAAGCCCGCAGCGCCACCGGGACGCCAGCGGCGTGGAGCACGCCTGGGACGGCGAACACAGTGGCGAGGCCTGGCAGCAGGGCCCGATCATCCTGGCCTGCAATGGCGTATTCGGCAGCGGCGGCTGGGAAGCCTACAACCTGGTCATCCATGAGCTGGCGCACAAGCTGGACATGCTCAATGGCGATGCCAATGGCCTGCCTCCCCTGCACAGCGACATGCCTGTGCAACGCTGGGCGAATGCCATGCAACACGCCTTCGACGACCTCAACCGGCAACTCGATCGGGACCCGGAAGCCGACACGCCGATCGACCCTTATGCCGCCGAAAACCCCGCCGAGTTCTTCGCCGTAACCAGCGAGTACTTCTTCAGCGCCCCCGACCTGCTGCACCAGGCCTACCCCGAGGTCTACCAGCAACTGTCGCTGTTCTACCGGCAGAACCCGCTTGCACGCCTGACCCGGTTGCAAAGCGAGCATCCCGACTATCGCCATCCCCCCGTCTAGCGCCCGGTTCATTGGGCCAGACGTGGCATGCCCCGTCGGAATATGCCTATAATCGCCGCCACTTTTTTGGTCAAACACGGGGGCACTGCCCAATGAGCTACAGCAAGATTCCGGCGGGCAAAGACCTGCCGAACGACATCTACGTCGCCATCGAGATCCCGGCCAACCACGCGCCGATCAAATACGAGATCGACAAGGACAGCGACACGCTGTTCGTCGACCGTTTCATGGCCACCCCTATGTTCTACCCGGCCAACTACGGCTTCATCCCCAACACCCTGGCTGACGACGGTGATCCGCTGGACGTGCTGGTGGTTACCCCTTACCCAGTGGCCCCAGGTTCGGTCATCCGCGCCCGCCCGGTGGGTGTCTTGAACATGACCGACGATGGCGGCGGCGACGCCAAGGTCATCGCAGTCCCCCACGACAAGCTGTCGCAGCTGTACGTGGACGTGAAGGAGTACACCGACCTGCCTGCCCTGCTGATCCAGCAGATCGAGCATTTCTTTGCCAACTACAAAGATCTCGAGAAAGGCAAGTGGGTCAAGATCGAAGGCTGGGACGGCGCTGACGCCGCCCGCGCTGCGATCACCAAGTCGGTCGAAGCCTACAAAGGCTGATCCTGATTGCACGAAAAACCCGCTTCGGCGGGTTTTTTTTGGCGCGCAATACGCTTTACAGCCAATCGCGGCGCAAGCGTCCTACAACGTCCTACACCCGCGTCTGACTGCCCTACGTTTCCCCTTTGCCCATCAACATCTTGTTCATACCCTTGGTGGCACCGTGCCGCTAAACTTTCCCCATGAACACATCTGGTGAACGTTTAAGAGCCCTTCTTCAGGAATGCGGACTGACCCCTGCCGACTTCGCCGCACAGCGCGGCGTGACGCCTCAGCACGTCAACAACTGGTTCAATCGCGGGGTCCCGCTGGCTCGCCTGGACGAGCTTGCCGACCTGTTCTGCGTGCACCGTCGCTGGCTGCGCACGGGTGAAGGCGCCAAGCATCCCAATGCCATCCTGCGCACCTGTCCGCCACGCCCTGTGCCGATAGATGCTCCCATTCCGCGTGCGGTTCATCGCGGGCGCGTAGTGCACGTGCCGTTCCACGAGGTGCGCAATGGCCTGCTGTGCAAGGTGTCGGGGCGTGCCTTGCGCCTGCCGGCCAACGCACTGCGAATGCTGGGTGTCAAACACGACACGTCCATCTGCATGGCCATGCCAGGCGGCAACATGGCCCCCTTGATCCCCGTCGAAGCGACCCTGGCCATCGACATGAGCATGACCCAGATCGTGGAGGGCGAAACCTATGCCCTGCTGATCAATGGTGCGTTGCGCGTGCACAACCTGACCATGGGTGAGCACGGCACGCTTTACCTACACAGCCATGACCGGCACAACTATGCCGTCGAGCGCTTGACCCCCAGCCAGCGCCAGGCGCAAGGGCTAGATATCCTGGGATGGGTCTATCACTGGTCCCATTTTCGACGGCAGCGGCCTGGCTGAAACACCCTGTGCCATTTTTTGCTGGGCATCAGGTGCATGCCCTTGTATGCTACGCGCACATCAGCCCCGACCGGCCCAAGCCGCAGTCCAGAGGGCTCGGCGATACCCCATACGGGCATCAGCCATCTCTTTCAGGCCTCTTTTGGCCACACCGTTAAGGCGATTGCGGCTTACCATAAATTAGTCGGAAGCGTCCCCGAGAAGCCGGCCACAAGCCGGCTTTTTAATGCCTGTTTTTCAGCCAGGAAAATGCGGCGAGACGCTCAGGCGGCGCCGCATTACCCGTCGGTACACGCCTCTAGAAATCGTAACGCGCACCCACCAGCACGCTGCGCGACGGGCCGTAGAAGTTGAACGTGGAAGTCGAACCCACCCGCGACAGGTAATCGCGATCGAACAGGTTGTTGACGTTGACGGTGGCAGTCAGCCTGGAGGTCACCGGGTAGGAAAGCATGGCGTCCACGGTGGCATAACCCGGCGCGTCGATGCGTACCCCGCCGTTTTCCGAGTGGAAATTGCTCATTGCCGAAACGCCGCCACCGATGGCCAGCCCGGTGAGCGCGCCACGGCTGATGGTGTATTTGCTCCACAGCGACGCCTGGTGGCGCGGCATGATGAAGAACGTGGTTTCGGCATCGCCCTTCACGGTTTCGGTGTCCATCCAGGTGTAGCCGCCTAGCAGCTCCCAGTTATCGGTCAGCTTGCCGCTGACTTCCACTTCCGCGCCCTTGACCCGTGTCTTGCCCGCAGCCACCGAGTCATTGGTCGCAACGCCTTCGCTGTCGTAACGGGTGGTGGCGCGGTTTTCGTCGGTCAGGCGAAACGCCGACAGGCGCGTGTTGAGCGCGCCACCAAAGTAGCTGCTCTTGATGCCCACTTCGTACTGCTCGCCTTCGCGTGGCTTGAGTACCCGGCCGTCGCCATCGGTTGCCGATTGCGGCTTGAACACCTGGGAATAGCTGGCATACAGCGCATGGTTTTCGGAAAGGTCATAGACTGCCCCCGCATAGGGTGTGAAATGACCATCGACCTGCTTGCTGTCGTCCGCAGTGACACCGCTCTTGAGGGTCGTGGTGTAGAAATCGCCGCGGTACCAACTGAACCGCCCACCGGCAATCAACGCCAGGCGCTCGACCGGGCGGAAGGTCACCTTGGAATACAAGCCGTACTCCTCTTCCTGCATGCCCGTCTCGGTCGTGTAGTTCGCAGCTGGTTTAGCGAACTGCTTGGGCGAGTAGGTGTTGACGTTGATGTTGCCCAGCGTCGTGGCCCCGTTCAGGTACTCGGTATCGTAGTTCTTGTAATCGCTGCCGACGACGAACTCGCTGACCTGGCCAAAGGTTTCGAAGGGCTGGCTGTAGCTGGCATCGACCGCGTAGGTGTCCTGGGTGAAATCACGTGCACTGGCGCGTTCGGAGTTTTTGCCCGTGGTAGGGTTCGTGGCCGTGAAGGCGTAGAGATAGTTGGTATCGCGGTGCGACCCGCGGGCAGCAATGCGGCCATAACCACCGTTGTCGAATCGATGGGTCAGCTCAGCGACCAGATCGGTGGTCTTGCCGTCGAACGCGTTCCAGTCTGCGCCCAAAAAGCGGGAATGGCTGAAGTCAGGGACCTTGCCGTCCAGCGTTGCCGGGTAGCCGTTGTGCGGCGTGATGTTCTTGACCTCGTGGATCAGGCCGAACGACAAGGTGGTGGCCTCGTCCAGGTCGACATCGAGCGCGCCGTAGTAGCTGTTGCTGGTGTTGGCGTTGTAGTCGACTTCGCCATTGGTGTCGTCGCGCGAGGCGATGAAGCGACCGCGCACCCGTCCGTTTTCGTCCAGCGGCCCGCTCAGGTCCAGTTCCTGGTGATTGGTATCCCAGGTGCCGTAGTAACCCTCGACATGCCCCTGAAAGTCCGCCGTCGGCCGCTTGCGCACCATATTGACGATACCGCCCAGTTCGCTGGTGCTGCTGAATAGTCCGGCCGGGCCACGCATGATCTCGACACGGTCGAAGGCCACAAGCGATGGCACGGTCCCGAAGATGCTCGCCATCGGTGCTGGCAGGCCGTCGATGTTGAATTCGCTGTACTCATAGCCACGGGCGTAGATCGACGACCGACCACTGTCGTTGGTCAGGGTACGCAAGCCGGCCGTGTACTTGGCCAGGTCATCGAGGTGGACAAACTGCCGATCCTTGACGTAATCCTGGGTATAGACGGTGATCGACTGCGGGATGTCCTTCAAGGCGGCTGGCGTCTTGGTGCCCACGGTGGCGGCGTCCACGCTGTACCCGCCAGTGGCTTCGGAGGGCAGCATGTCGTATAGCCGATTGCCTTCGATGGTCAATGCAGGCAGGTCAAGGGGGTCATCGGCATTGACCACCACGGCTACGTCTTGCGCCAACGCCGAAAGTGAAAACGGCGCCACCAGCCCTGCCACCAGCCATCCCCGCACGCGCCGCGCGCGCCCTGCCCCACTGAAAACATTCATGCCGCACCCTTCGCCCATATGATAGTAATTCGCAAACGAAACATATTGCTTTTTGCGAACGATACCGGAGCAGGTACAGGGCATGCAGCAGCATTAACCTTCTTAACACATTGGGGCCATTGCCTAGGGCCGAGTCCGGTGGGATGATTTGCAACTGATATAAATTCTCATTCAAGGCTCGCCGTGCCCACCTCCTTGCTGCTGGTCGAAGACGACCCACGCTTACGCCACGACCTTTACCGCCATTTCATCGACCGTGGCTTCGAGGTACATGCATGCGCGACGGGAGAAGCGGCGCTGGCCAATGCCCGGCGATGCGCATTCGACCTAGCGCTGCTGGACATCATGCTGCCAGGTCTCGATGGCCTGAGCCTGCTCGATGCACTGCGGCGCAAGCAGGCCGTACCGGTGATCCTCATGTCGGCATTGGGTGCCGAGCAGGACCGCATCACCGGATTCACCCGCGGCGCCGACGATTACCTGCCCAAGCCCTTCAGCCTGGCGGAACTGGATGCGCGGGTAGACGCACTGTTGCGCCGGGTCGCCTTCCACAGCACGCCGCCCCTGGCAACCCGCGCTGATGAGCCCGTATTCGACCACGCGGCCCAGGACGTCATGCACAACGGCATGCCGGCGGGGTTGACTGGCTCGGAGTTCCGCCTGTTGATCACGCTGCACGCCCATGCCGGGGAGCCGCTGAGCAAGCCTTTCCTGTACCAGACCGTCCTGCACCGTGGCTACACGCGCCTGGATCGGGGCCTGGATGTGCATGTGTGCAACGTGCGCCGCAAGCTGGCGGACATTGGCATACAGCATCTGCTCATCCAGGCTGTGCGTGGTCAGGGCTATGTCCTGGTCGTGCAGAGCCCGGCCTGATGCGGCGTCATCCGCTGCTGTGGAAGCTGGCCCTGCTGCAGGTCAGCTTCTGCCTGCTGCTCACCTGGTTGATCTGGACCTGGGGCCTGACGGTGGAACGCAGCACCTATTTCCTGGCTCAGGCCGACCAGGACTACCTGGCCCGCTATGCCCGGCAGGCCGAGCTCGCCTGGGAGCAAGGAGGCGCCGTGGGGGTCGAGACCTGGCGTAAGCAGGTGCAAAGGGCCGAGGACACCTGGGCAGCCGTCGTCGGCCCTTACCTGCAAAGCCTGGGGACCACACAGCTCACAGCCGAGGAAGCGGGTCACCTGACCTTCATGCGCAAGCTGAACTGGCCCATGAGCCGCCGCCTGCAAGGCGAACTGCCTTACGTCAGCATTACCTTCCCGCGCCATCCCGAGCACGGTCGCCTGGTGATGCAACTGCCCGAGCGGCTGCTGCCCACCGGGCTGACGCCTTGGACTCACCTGGTTACCCACGGTGTGGCGCCGGCCTTGCTGGCCCTACTGATGGGGCTGGCACTTTACCGTCACCTTGTCGCCCCGTTGAACCGCCTGCGTGACCGCGCCGATGCGCTGCGGGCCAACGACCTGGACAGCCCAGGCCTGCCCCTGCAAGACCGGCGCGATGAGCTGGGCGAACTGGCGCAGGCCTTCGATCACATGGCCAATCGCTTGCGCCAGAGCCTGGAACAGCAGCGGCTGCTGCTGCGCACACTGTCCCACGAACTGCGCACGCCGCTGGCACGCCTGCGTATTGCCCATGACAGCAACTTGCCCGCCGCCCAGTTACGCGCGCGCATGGATTATGAAACGAGCCATATGCAGAAACTGCTGGAAGACACCCTCGACCTGGCCTGGATGGATACCGAGCAGCCCGTCCTGGCCACCGAACCGGTACTGATGGCATCACTGTGGGAGGCGCTGTGCCAGGACATCTGCTTCGAAAGCGGCTGGAGCCCCGCACGCCTGCCGTGCACACTCGGGCAGGACTGCGTGGTCCAGGTGCACCTGGACAGCGTGGCCCAGGCGCTGGAGAACCTGCTGCGAAACGCCATCCGGCACTCTCCGCCCGAGGGAACCGTCTGCCTGGAGGGCTGGCGCGAGGGTACGCATTGGCACCTGTGCGTGCGCGATCAAGGCCCCGGCGTGCCTGAGGCCGCGCTTGAGCGCATTTTCCAACCGTACCAGCGGCTGACCGCCAGCGGCGCAGGCTTCGGACTGGGCCTGGCCATTGCCCGCCGCGCCGTCCAATTGCAGGGTGGCAGACTCTGGGCCTGCAATGCTCACCCAGGCTTACGCCTGCACCTTACCCTGCCGGCCAGCGTCAACGGTTTAGAAAGTTAAGGCGCTTTACGCATGTCAAAGGCTGATTATCATCTGGCTGCTTGAGTTGCAGCGCCTGCAATGCCGTGAAGAGATGCCTGATGAACAGAATGATCCGGGGCCTGGCGCTTGTGCTGGCCTTTGTGACCGGTGCCGCCACGGCCCAGCCCGAGCATGACCAGCCGATGGATACGACGCTGCTGGCACGCCAGGACCTGGCCTATCGATTCACCCACCTGGACCTCGACTCGGCAGACGGCGCGCGTCACTACCGGCTGTGGATAGGACTGCCCAAGCGCGCCGCCCCCGCAACCGGCTACCCTGTGTTGTGGATGCTCGACGGCAATGCAGCCCTGAGCGCACTGGACCCACAACGACTCGATGCCTTGGCCGCCGGCCAGGCCCCCGTACTGGTCGCCGTGGGTTACCAGACCCGCCAGCGCATCGACAGAACCAGCCGAACCTACGACTACACGCCGGCGCTGGCCGGGCAGACAGAGCAACGCGACCCACTCACCGGGTTACCCAGCGGCGGGGTGGATGCCTTTCTTGACCTGCTGGAGACCCGCATGCGCTCGGGGCTGGCAGCACTGGTGAGCATCGACCCCCAGCAGCAGACGCTGTGGGGGCACTCGTATGGCGGCCTGGCCGTGCTCCATGCCCTCTTCACCCGGCCCAAGTCATTCGCCGTCTATGCGGCGGCCAGCCCATCGCTGTGGTGGCATGACGGCGCGATCCTGCGCGAAGCGGCAAGCCTGCCGGCGCGGTTGGGGGATGCCCAACCGCAGGTGCTGTTGATGCGCGGCTCACTGGAGCCGGCCAGCCCCCGCGAACCGGCCCAGCCCCACGCCGATCAGACGGCACGGAGCCTCGCCGCCAGCCTGACCCAGCTCAAGGGCGTGCAGGTGTCTTTCAAGCAGTTCGACGGCCTTGGGCATGGGCCGATGCTTCCGGCGTCGCTGCACTGGGTGATCGACACCTTGAGCAAAGCAGCACCGCAGGGCACCTCGCCCAGCCGCTGACAGCGGTCTAGATCATAACGGCGGGTTGCCAACCCAGGCACAGGGTGCGGTATGCTTGCCCGGTCTTCAGGGCGGGGTGAAAGTCCCCACCGGCGGTAAATCGAAAGATGAGCCCGCGAGCGCTCCGGTCATGCCGGAGGTCAGCAGACCTGGTGAGATTCCAGGGCCGACGGTCATAGTCCGGATGAAAGAAGGCGTCAGGCAGGGGCCCCACGGGCACCCTTGCGCACGCATTTTGCTCGCCCCGAGACGTTCATCGATCACTTACGAGGAGCGTTTCATGTCTACCTTGCACCCTGTGCACTTTCCCAATGTCACCGCCGCCATCGCCGCGTTCAAGGCCGGTCGCCCTGTGCTGCTGCTTGACGATGACGACCGTGAAGATGAAGCGGACATCATTGCCGCTGCCGAGAACATTTCGTTGCAGACCATGGCCATGATGATCCGCGATTGCAGCGGTATCGTCTGCCTGTGCCTGGACGAGGCAACGGTCGATGAGCTGCAACTGGCACCCATGGTCCAGAACAACCAGGCCCGCCACGGCACCGGGTTCACGGTCACCATCGAAGCTGCCGAGGGCATCAGCACTGGCGTAAGCGCCCAGGACCGGGTCACCACGATTGCCGCTGCACTGCGCTCTTCGGCCGAGCAACGGCATATCGTCAGCCCTGGGCATGTGTTTCCGCTGCGCGCGCGCAATGGCGGTGTGCTCACGCGTCGCGGTCACACCGAAGGGTCGGTTGACCTGGCCCGCCTGGCCGGACTGCGGCCGGCAGCCGTCTTGTGCGAATTGATGAACCCTGACGGCACGATGGCTCGCGGTGAGGAAGTGGCCGTCTATGCACGCCAGTACAACCTTCCCATGCTGACCATCGACGAGTTGGCGCAGTATCGACTGGCGCTGCAGGCGCAAACGGCTGCGGCGATCTGATCGACCTGGCCACGCCAGGGCCTGAACGGTAGCGCCAACCCGGCGCTGCCGTGCCAATGGCGGTTTGCTCACCCCGCCCCGCTCTGCTAGTGTCGCGGCGTTCAGACTACCGCCGAGACTGCCGCCATGGCCCGCAAAAAAGCTTCCCTTGATTTCGAGCAATCCCTTGCCGAGTTGCAGGCACTGGTCGAGCGCCTGGAGAACGGCGAGTTGTCCCTGGAGGACTCGCTTGCCGCTTTCGAACAAGGCATTGCCCTGACGCGTGATTGCCAAGGCGCACTGGCTCAGGCCGAACAGAAGGTGCAGGTTCTGCTGGAGCGCGATGGCGAGCTGACTGCCCAGCCCTTCGACGTGGAGCCCGAGGCATGATCGGTGCCTATCAGTCCGCCTGCCAGGCACGCGTCGATGGCGCACTCGAGCCGCTGTTCATCGCCCCCACGGCCGAGCTTGAACGCCTGTACGCCGCAATGCGCTACAGCGTGATGAACGGCGGCAAACGCGTACGCCCGCTGCTCGCCTACGCGGCCTGCGAGGCCTTGGGCGCTCCGGCGGAGCATGCCAACGGCGCCGCTTGCGCCGTCGAGCTCATCCACGCTTACTCGCTGGTCCACGACGACTTGCCGGCCATGGATGACGACGACCTGCGCCGCGGCCAGCCGACCACGCACAAGGCGTTCGACGAGGCCTGTGCCATTCTTGCCGGTGACGGCCTGCAAAGCCTGGCCTTCAGCGCATTGCTCGACCCCCGCCTGAGCCCCCAGACCGACGCACTTCGCCTGGCCATGGTGCAGGCCTTGGCCTCGGCCGCCGGCCCCGCTGGCATGGTGGGCGGGCAAGCCATCGACCTGGGCTCGGTGGGCATGAAGCTGGACCAGCAAGCCTTGGCGTTCATGCACCGGCACAAGACCGGTGCACTGATCGAGGCCAGCGTCCGCCTGGGCGGGCTGGCCAGTGCCCGCGCCGACCAGGCGCAGCTCGATGCCTTGCAGGTGTATGCGCAGGCCATCGGCCTGGCCTTCCAGGTTCAGGACGACATCCTCGATGTGGAAAGCGATACGGCTACACTGGGTAAACGCCAGGGCGCCGACATCGCCCGCGACAAGCCGACCTACCCCGCCCTGCTGGGCATGGAGGCGGCCAAGGCCTACGCGATCGAACTGCGCGACCAGGCATTGGTCGCATTGGAAAGGTTCGACGAAAAGGCCGAGCCACTGCGAGCCCTGGCGTGCTACATCGTCGAACGCCGCAACTGACCTGGCGAGTACCGCGTGATGGCTGTTAAGCCGCCAGCGCGTCACCCGTCTGAATGGGCAGCTTTTCCTACAATGGGGTAAACTGCCGCGTCTTAATACACCTATAACGACTCGCCTGATGCCCACGACGTTTCAAGAGATCCCCCGCGAACGCCCGGTCACGCCGCTGCTCGACCGCGCTGACACGCCAGATGGCTTGCGCCGTCTGGCCGAAGCCGACCTGGAGACCCTGGCCGACGAGTTGCGCCAGGAACTTCTGTATACCGTGGGCCAGACCGGTGGGCACTTCGGTGCCGGCCTGGGCGTCATAGAGCTGACCATCGCCCTGCACTACGTCTTCGATACCCCCGATGACCGGTTGGTATGGGACGTGGGCCACCAGGCCTACCCGCACAAGATTCTGACCGGGCGCCGCAACCGCATGCTCAGCCTGCGCCAGAAGGACGGCGTAGCCGCCTTCCCGCGCCGCAGCGAAAGCGTGTACGACACCTTCGGCGTCGGACACTCCAGCACATCGATCAGCGCAGCCCTTGGCATGGCCATCGCGGCGCGCCTGCAAAACAGCGCTCGCAAGTCGATTGCGGTCATCGGCGACGGCGCACTCACCGCAGGCATGGCGTTCGAGGCGTTGAACCACGCCCAGGAAGTCAACGCCGACATGCTGGTGATCCTCAACGACAACGACATGTCGATCTCGCGCAATGTGGGAGGCTTGTCCAACTACCTGGCCAAGATCCTCTCCAGCCGCACCTACTCCAGCATGCGCGAAGGCAGCAAGAAAGTGCTGTCGCGCCTGCCAGGTGCGTGGGAAATAGCGCGGCGTACCGAAGAATATGCCAAGGGCATGCTGGTACCCGGCACGCTGTTCGAAGAGCTGGGCTGGAACTACATCGGTCCCATCGATGGTCACGACCTGCCCACGATGATCGCCACCCTGCGCAACATGCGCGACCTCAAAGGCCCGCAGTTCCTGCACGTGGTGACAAAAAAGGGCAAGGGGTTCGCCCCGGCCGAGATCGACCCGATCGGCTACCACGCCATCACCAAGCTCGAGCCTGTGGACAAGCCGGTTGCGCCGAAACAGGCCAGCGGACCGAAATATTCCGCCGTGTTCGGCCAGTGGCTCTGCGACATGGCCGCCGCCGACGATCGCCTTGTCGGCATCACGCCGGCCATGAAGGAAGGCTCCGACCTGGTGGCGTTCAGCGAACGCTACCCTGAACGCTATTTCGACGTGGCGATTGCCGAGCAGCATGCCGTTACGCTCGCGGCGGGCATGGCTTGCGAAGGTAGCAAACCGGTAGTGGCTATCTACTCGACCTTCCTGCAGAGGGCCTATGACCAGTTGATTCATGACGTGGCCGTGCAGAACCTGGACGTGCTGTTCGCCATCGACCGCGCCGGTCTGGTGGGTGAAGACGGCCCGACCCATGCCGGTAGCTATGACCTGTCCTACCTGCGCTGCATCCCTGGCATGCTGGTGATGACCCCCAGTGACGAAAGCGAGTTGCGCCAGATGCTCAGTACGGGCCACCTCTATAACGGCCCGGCTGCCGTGCGCTATCCGCGCGGTACAGGCCCTGGCGCTGCTGTCGACGAGGGCTTGGAACCGCTGGAGATTGGCAAGGGCGTGGTGCGTCGCCAGGGTAAAAAGGTCGCGCTGCTGGTCTTTGGCGTGCAGCTGGCCGAAGCCCTGCAAGTAGCCGAACAGATCAACGCCACGGTCGTCGACATGCGCTTCGTCAAGCCGCTGGATGAAGACTTGGTGCTGGAAATGGCAGGTAGCCACGAACTGCTGGTGACCATCGAAGAAAATGCCATCATGGGCGGCGCCGGTGCTGCCGTTGGTGAGTGCCTGGCCAGGGAAGCGGTGGTCAAGCCGTTGCTGCACCTGGGCTTGCCGGACCTTTATGTGGAACACGCCAAGCCCGCGCAGATGCTGGCAGAGTGTGGGCTGGATGCAGCGGGCATCGAAGCTAGCGTCAAGGCCCGCATGGTCAAGCTGGGGCTTTGATGTGCAGGGCTGCGCTGCAGCCCGGGTGCTCAGCCAAACGAGCAGGCAGTCATTTACCCAACGGGGTCTGTGATTGCCGGCTTCTTTTTCGTTCATGGCGACTCTGAGGGCAAGGGCCTTTCTGCGCTGGGCTCCGCTGTGTTGGAGTGCGCAGACTTCGCAGATATGTACCGCCCGTGAAAAACCCGACCCTTGCCATCCTGCTTTGCCTCCCTCTACCCTTGCTGGCGTCCGAACGCGACGACGCCCTGAAACTGCCTGACGTGCTCATCAGTGCCAGCCGCCAGGTCGAATCGCGCACCGCCACCAGTGCTGCGAACACCGTGTTTACCCGAGCCGATATCGACCGCCTGCAACCGAGTAGCGTCATGGACCTGCTCAGCCGCGTGCCGGGCGTGCAAGTGGCACCGACCGGCGGGCGCGGCAGCTTGCCAGGCCTTTTCATTCGCGGCACCAAGACCGCGCAAACGCTGGTGCTGGTCGATGGTGTACGCATCGCCAACGCGACCTCAGGCGACAGCGGCCTGCAGTTTCTCAACGTCGACCAGATCGAGCGTGTCGAAGTGCTTCGCGGCTCTCGGTCGGCGGTATATGGCAGCGATGCCATTGGCGGGGTCATCCAAGTGTTCACCCGACGGAGCCTCGGTGACGGCCTGCACCCGCGCGTGCGCCTGGCTGCCGGTAGCCGAAAAACCTTCCAGCGCAGCCTGGGTGTGTCGGGCGCCGATGGCTCAACGCGCTTCAACCTGGGCGCAAGCCTGGACGAAACGGCAGGCATCGATTCAACCGGACCGTCGTTCAGCAGTGACGCCGACCATGACGCTTACCGCAACAAATCGCTCAACTTCAGCCTGAGCCAGACGCTCGGCGAGCGCATCGAAGTCGGCCTGAACCTGCTGCACAGTCAGGGCCGCAGTCAATACGACAATCCATTCGGCGGCTTCGACCCTGTCACCTTCCAAAGCGTCGGCCAACAGCCGTACACCGACTTCACCGTCGCCAGCCTGGGCAGTTACCTCGACGCCCAGCTCACCGACAACTGGCACACGCGGATGGAGGTGGCGCACAGCGAAAACCGTGACGACAAGCGCGACACGTTGAGCTCAGAACGCTTTGTGTTCAACACCTACCGCGACCAGATGACCTGGCAGAACGACCTGGCCCTGAACGACCAGCACAGCCTGCTCGCCGGCGCCGACTGGTATCAGGACCGCGTGCACGCCAGTACCGACTTCGAGAAGGACAGCCGCTGGAACCGGGCGGTGTTTCTTCAGCACCGCTATCAAGGCCCGCTGTTCTCCACCGAAGCGGGCGTACGCCAGGACCGCAACGAGCAGTTCGGCACTCACACCACCTGGAGTGGCAGCGTGAGCGTTGCGCTCGATGATCGCAATGATGTGGTGCTGTCCTACAGCGAAGGCTTCCGGGCCCCGACGTTCAACGACCTGTATTACCCGCAGTTCAGCAACCCTGACCTTGACCCCGAGCACGCCAGGACCTATGAAGTGCAGTGGCGCAGCCAGCTGTCTACCGACACCCGCCTGGAGGCTTCCCTGTACCGCACCGACCTGCGCGATGCGATCGTGTTCGGTCAGGACGCCATTCCCCGCAACGTGGCCTCGGCGCGCGTCGACGGCGTAGAGCTGGCCCTGGCCCAACAGTGGGGCGAATGGAGCAGCCAGCTGGGCCTGGCAATGATCGACCCACGTGACCGCGACAGTGGCCATACATTGGCCCGACGGGCACGCCGCACCCTGAGCCTGGACCTGGACCGCCGTGTGGGACCCTTCGGCATCGGTGCCAGCGTACAGGCTGTCAGCAGCAGCTACGATGATGAAGCCAACCGCAACCGTTTGGGTGGATATGGGTTGCTGGGCCTGCGCGGCAGTTGGGCAGCCACCGAGGCGCTGACCGTGGAGGCGAAGCTGGACAACCTGTTCGACCGTGGCTACAGCCGCGCCCTGTACAGCTACGAGGGCAGCCCCCATGCCTACCAGGAAGAAGGGCGCACGCTGTTGTTCAGCGTGACGTGGGCACCGGCGCTCTAGCGGCCAGCAGTTCGCACAGACGAGCCGTCGCTTCGATCATCTGCCCACTGGGGCGCTCGATGCCGTTGTCCGGCACCACCAGTAACCCGTCTTGCGCCACCGCGCGCAGCGTCGGCCAGGCCTTCCAACTGGCCAACTGTTGCGCATCGGCGGCCAGGATGATGTCGGGGTCGCGCGCAATGACCGACTCTACGCTCACCTGGGGCGCTGCCGGGTTCAAATCCGCAAAGACATTACGCGCACCACAGACGGCCAGTGCATCGCTGATCACTTGCTGACCACCCAAGGTGTACAAGGGGCGATCCCAGACCTGGTAGAAGACCTGCAGGGGCCTGTCGCGACGGTACTGCTGGCGCAGTGTTTTCAATCGTGCACGCAGGGCGCGAGCGTAGCGGCGGCCTTGGTCAGCGTGGCCTACGTGTTCAGCGATTTCTTCGATCTGGCCAATCAACTGCTCGATGCTGTGGGGCTCTGCGCTGAAGGCAGGGATGCCCAGACGTTTGAGCTGGTCGCGCTGCGCGGGCGGTACACTGCCCGGCCACAGCAGCAGCAGATCAGGGCGCAGACTGAGCAAACGCTCCATGTCCAGCTGGCCATAGCGCCCCACCGAGGGCAACGCTCGCAACGCCGGTGGCCGTTCACCCCCATCGAGCACCCCCACCAGCAGGTCGCCTGCCTGCAGTTCGAGCATGATTTCCGTCAACGACGGTGCCAGGCTGACGACGCGTAGTGGCCCAGCGCTCGCCAGGCTGCAGGCCAGTAGCGCCAGCCCCGCTATGAGCCGACGCATCAGCCGAGCTGAGACGGCAGACGGTACAAGTAGAGCAAGACCACGGTGGACAAGGCCAGTAGCACCTGTGGGACGGTTTCCAGGCCCACCAGTACCGACACGGCGGCTACCCAGGCGGGGAAGCAGGCATAGGTCATGGCCAGGCGCCGCACGCGAGCCAGTTCGATCCACGCAGCAGGCTCGGCTTCGGTACCGAGCGCCTTGGAGGTGGCAATCAGCGCGCGCTTGTAGGCACCGAAGCGCGGCAAGGTGAGAAACAACGTGGCTGCGCCAGCGATGAACAGCGGCATGGCCAACATGGGAATCATCGCCTCGCCACCGCCAAAGGCCCAGGCCATGACCGGCAGCGGCACAAGCCCCACCGCCAGGTACTGCCACCAAGCCAGGGCGAGGCGCCGCTTGACCTCGGCGCGGGTCACGCCTGGGGCACCTCGCCCTGGTGTTCATTGCCCAGCATGTGGCCCAGCTTGCCGGCCTTGGTTGCCAGGTAATGGCTGTTGTGCGGGTTGTGCCCGGTGTGTAGCGGCACACGCTCGGCCACCACGATATCCATGTCGGTCAAGGCCTTGACCTTGCGCGGGTTGTTGGTCATCAAGCGCAACGCCTTGACACCCAGGTGCTCGAGCATCGGCAGGCAGATGGCATAGTCGCGCTGATCCGCAGCAAACCCGAGGCGCTCGTTGGCTTCGACCGTGTCCGCCCCTCCGTCCTGCAGTTCGTAGGCGCGGATCTTGTTCAGCAGGCCAATGCCACGGCCTTCCTGGCGCAGGTAAAGCAGCACGCCACGACCTTCTCGGGCGATCGCCTGGAGGGCAGCTTCGAGTTGCGACCCGCAATCACAGCGTTGACTGAACAAGGCATCGCCGGTCAGGCATTCGGAATGCAGGCGCCCCAGTACCGGCTGCCCATCGGCGATATCACCCAGGCTGAGCACCACATGCTCGCGGCCAGTGGCTTCATCCAGAAAGCCGTGCATGGTGAAAGTCGCGAAAGGCGTCGGGAGTTTAGAGGCGGCAACAAAGACAACGGGCACGTTGTGCTCCTGGGATAAGTGGGAATTTCAATGGACCGATTGTATCAGCAGCTTACAGGCAGTGCTCCCGCAGTATACCGCCGGTTATTATCGAAAACCTCGATGCGTAGCGGTTGCGGGCATGTACCACGCGCTACGGTTTGGTACTGGCATCGAAAGGATACGGCTGTTTCCAACGTTCGAATATCGGCTTGAGTTCGCCGCTGCGCACCAGTTCGGCCATGCGTTTGTCGAACACATCACGCAGTGCCTCACCCCGCTGACTGCGGGCAAACGCCAGGTACATGGGCAGCTCGACCACATGGGTGCGCCGGAATCGATCAGGTTGCGAGCTTTGCCCGATGACGTAGTCCACTTCGGTCATGGCGTCGACATAGAAGTCCACCCGGTCATGCTCCAGCATGGGCAGAATGCCTTCGCGTCGCTGGATTTCACGGTACTCCCGCACGCGGGGCAGGTATTTCCCATAGGCATAGCCACGCACCCAGGCCAGGCGATAATCGCCTATGGTTGCCAGTGTGGGGGCCGGCTTGCTGGCAAGCCCCAGGGCGTAGATATGGTCGACGTCGAAGTGCCAGCGAGGGTAGAGGTTGTCTTCACTTTCGTCCTTGTACGAGCCAACCCAGGCGTCAGCCTCGCCACGTTTGACCAGGCCAATGGCACGGCTATACGGCGCACTCTGCGGCACGACCTCGATCCCTGCGGGCTGGAACACCTTGCGCATCACGTCCCAGGCCACACCGGTGCCATCTGCGTTGGTGTAGTCGACCCACTCCTCGCTGACCAGGCGAATCTGGCCAGGCTGGCTGTCGCCGGCAGCCGCCCATGGGGCAGCGGCCATCAACAATGCCAGTAGCACACCCTTCAGCACCATGGCAGCCCCCGTTCTACGCGACAGCCCATACCAGAACCTGCATGCCCAACCAGGCGAAGACGCCGGCCAGCACGTCATCGAGCATGATGCCAACGCCGCCATGCACGTGACGATCGATCCAGCGAATGGGCCAAGGCTTGAGGATGTCGAAGAAACGGAACATCAAAAAACCCGCCAACAGCCACTGCCAGCCATCGGGCACCAACCACAGCGTGATCCACATGCCGACCATTTCGTCCCAGACGATGCCTTCGTGGTCATGCACGCGCAAGTCATTGGCCACCTTGCCGCACAGCCAGAAGCCGAACAGCATGGTGATCCCGAGTACCAGCCAATACCCCCAATCGGGCAGCATCTGCCAGAGCGGAATGAAGGGTATCGCCACCAGCGAGCCCCAGGTGCCGGGCGCTTTGGGCAAGGTGCCGGAGCCGAACCCGAACGCGATGAAGTGCCAAGGGTTGCGCCAGACCGATGGCGGAACGAACTCCGCAGGCACCTGATTGGGGTGGTCGGTCACGGTATCTCCCTAAAGTGTTGATAGCCCCGCTGCCGAGGCGTGATGTCCTGACCGTGCGCATCGCGCAGGGACACGCCCTGCCCTTGCAGCACGCGGCCAATGGGGTAGACCTGGATGAAGCCAAAGTGCGCAAGGTGCGTCAAGGCGTCCGGAGGTGCCGTGAACGCCAGTATGTAGTCGTCGCCACCGGCGAGCGCTGCCTGCACGGCTGCCTCGCGGCCCAGGAACGCCTCCACTTCGGGGGACACTGGCACCTGCGCCAGGTTCACCTCGAGCGCCACGCCAGAGGCCTTGGCGATATGACCGCAATCGGCCAGCAACCCATCGGAAATATCCAGTGCCGCCGTGGCGTGCCCTCTGAGCAAGGCACCGAGGGTGAGCTGCGGCATGGGCGCCCAATAGTGGGCCAGCAGCGGCTCTGCCACGTCCGGCGGCGCCTGGCGCTCCCCGAGCACCAGAGGCAAGGCGCCAGCGGCCTTGCCCAGCACGCCACCGACATACAGCAGGTCGCCCGGCTGGGCGCCAGTGCGGCGTAATGCCTGCCCGGCCGGCACACGGCCGAACACCGTCACGGTGATGCTCAGCGGACCCCGGGTCGTGTCCCCGCCAATCAGGCTCATGCGGCAACGGTGAGCCATGCGGCTCAACCCTGCCGAGTATTCCTCCAACCACGCGTGGCTGACGTCAGGCAGGGTGAGGGCCAGCGTGAAACCGATCGCGGTAGCGCCCATGGCGGCCAGGTCACTGACGGCGACTGCCAGGCAGCGCTGACCCAGCAGCTTCGGGTCGCAGACGGCAGGGAAATGCACACCAGCTACCAGAGTATCGGTCGAGACGGCCAACTGCTCACCGGGAGGCAGATCCAGCAGAGCACAGTCGTCACCGATGCCCAGCGCCACCCCTTCGCCCTCGCCGTGCACTGCACAGTGTGCGGAGGCGAAGTAACGGTTGATCAGCTCGAACTCACCCATGGCCAGGCTGCGCCGCAATCAGCGCTTGTTCGCCTTGACTTCGGCTTCGCGCAGCGTCGGTGCCAGTTTGTCGAGCACGCCGTTGACGAACTTGTGACCGTCGGTGGCGCCGAAGACCTTGGCCAGCTCGACGCCTTCGTTGATCACAACGCGGTAAGGCACGTCGATGCGCTTGATGAACTCCCAGGTGGACAGACGCAACACGGCCAGTTCGACCGGGTCGAGTTCGTCAAGGCTCAGGTCCAGGCAGGGCTCGAGCGCACCGTCGATTTCGCCCTTGATGGCCGGAACGCCATGCAGGATTTCACGGAAGTAGGCGCCGTCGACATCTGCAAAATCGTTATCGACCCGAAACTGCGCTTCGATCTCGTTCAACGAATGATGCGCCATGTGCCATTGATACAGTGCCTGGGTCGCGAGCTTGCGGGCTTCACGGCGTTTGGCGCTTTTCGATGGCTTGCCGGCATCCGCAGGCTTGGGATCGCGCGGGTTGAAACGATCGCTTTCGTCGCTAATCACTTGGCCTCCAACTGCGCCAGCAGGCTTACCATTTCCAGGGCAGACAGGGCAGCTTCTGCACCTTTGTTGCCGGCCTTGGTGCCGGAACGTTCGATGGCCTGTTCGATGGAGTCGACGGTCAGTACGCCGAACGCCACAGGAACACCGAACTCCATGGACACCTGAGCCAGGCCCTTGGTGCACTCGCCCGCCACGTATTCAAAGTGCGGGGTGCCGCCACGGATTACAGCGCCCAGCGCGATGATCGCGTCGTAAGCACCTTGCTGGGCGACCTTCTGGGCAACCAGCGGAATCTCGAACGCACCAGGCGCACGGATGATGGTGATGTCGTTCTCGCTGACACCATGGCGTACCAGGGCATCAACGGCACCACTTACCAGGCTTTCGACGACGAAGCTGTTGAAGCGGCCAACCACCAAAGCATAGCGACCTTTGGGGGCAATGAAGGTACCTTCGATGGTCTTCAGGGTCATTGCGATATTCTCATCTTCAAACGCAAGGCCGCTTGCTGGCGGCCTCGACAGGGGTATGGACTCGAGCTGCAGGGCGTCATTGCCGCCTCAAGTCACTCGGAGGGCACGTATTCTACAACTTCCAGGTCGAATCCGGATATCGCATTGAACTTCATCGGCGAACTCATCAGGCGCATCTTGCGCACGCCGAGGTCACGCAGGATCTGCGAACCGGCACCCACGGTGCTGTAGGTGGTCGGGGTCTTGGCCGGTGCATCGCCTGCACTTTCGCGAATATGCGCAAGCAGCACATCGCCATCGAGCGGGTGCCCCAGCAGCAGCACCACACCGCTTCCGGCTTCGGCCACGGCGGCCATGGCGGCGCGCAGGC
Source organism: Pseudomonas fulva NBRC 16637 = DSM 17717 (assembly GCF_000730565.1). Lineage (GTDB taxonomy): Bacteria > Pseudomonadota > Gammaproteobacteria > Pseudomonadales > Pseudomonadaceae > Aquipseudomonas > Aquipseudomonas fulva. The sequence continues at coordinate 91,151 of NZ_BBIQ01000012.1, forward strand.
TCCAGCGACCCGGCTGCTTGACCAGCAGCAGGTCGCGCAGCGGGTCCATGTTGTGCACGCGCACCAGGGTGGGCTCTTCGGCGCAGATGGCGCCCAGGGTCAAGGCCATGTGCACGTCACCTTCAACCGCATCGCGGTAGGTGACCAGGTTGAACTCGCCCAGCTCGCTTTCCACCGACTGCTCGGAAACCCGCTGCACGGTGCGCTCGTGGATCATGCGGTAGTGAATGAGATCGGCGATGGTGCCGATCTTCAGGCCGTGCTCGGCAGCGAACACTTCCAGTTCGGCGCGGCGCGACATGGTGCCGTCGTCGTTCATCACCTCGCAGATCACGCCGCTGGGCTCGAACCCGGCCATGCGTGCCAGGTCGCAGGCTGCCTCGGTGTGCCCGGCGCGAGCCAGCGTACCGCCTGGCTGAGCCATGAGCGGGAAGATGTGCCCAGGGCTGACGATGTCTTCGGCCTTGGCGTCCTTGGCGGCAGCCGCTTGCACGGTGCGGGCACGGTCGGCGGCGGAAATGCCGGTGGTGACACCCTCGGCCGCCTCGATCGAAACGGTGAACTTGGTGCCGAAGCCTGAACCATTGCGCGGCGCCATCAGGGGCAGCTTGAGGGTTTCGCAACGTTCGCGGGTCATCGGCATGCAGATCAGGCCACGGGCGTGCTTGGCCATGAAGTTGATGTGCTCGGGCTGGCAGCATTCGGCTGCCATGATGATATCGCCTTCGTTCTCACGGTCTTCGTCATCCATCAGGATGACCATTTTGCCCTGGCGGATGTCTTCGACCAGTTCTTCGATGCTGTTGAGCGCCACGCGGCACCCCCTTCTCAATCAGGATTTCAAGAAGCCGTTGGCGGCCAGGAAACTTTCGGTGATGCCACTGCCCTTGCTCGGCTCGGCCGCCTTGTCGCCCAGCAGCAAGCGCTCCAGGTAACGGGCCAGCAGGTCGACCTCAAGGTTTACCCGACGCCCTGCGCGGTAGTCGGCCATGATGGTTTCGGACAGGGTGTGCGGGACGATGGTCAGCTCGAATTCGGCGCCATTGACCTCGTTGACCGTCAGGCTGGTGCCATCGACGGTAATCGAACCCTTGTGGGCGATGTACTTGGCCAGTTCTCGCGGCGCACGCACGCGAAACTGGATGGCGCGGGCGTTATCGCTGCGCGAGATGATTTCGCCGACACCGTCGACGTGACCGCTGACCAGGTGTCCCCCCAGGCGGGTGGTTGGCGTCAGCGCTTTTTCAAGGTTGACCTTGCTGCCACTTTTCAAGTCGACGAAAGCCGTGCGCTTGAGGGTCTCCACGCTCACATCGGCCCAGAAGCCGTTGCCAGGCAATTCCACCGCCGTCAGGCAAACGCCATTGACGGCGATGCTGTCGCCGAGCTTGACGTCACCCAGGTCAAGCTTGCCGGTGTCGACGTGCACGCGCACGTCGCCACCTTTGGGCGTCAGACTGCGGATAGTGCCGATGGATTCGATGATGCCGGTGAACATGGGTCTTCCTCAAAACGGTGTGCGCGGGGCAAGCCGCGCATTATACGCCGGGCGCAGGCAGCGGCACGGCTGTGACCCGCCAGTCATCGCCTACTGCGCGCATGTCGGTGATCTTCAGCCGCGGTGCCTCGCTCATGCGGTTCAGTGGCCAGTCCAGCAGCGGGCGTGCGCTTGAGCCAAGGAAGGTGCCTGCCATGAACAGCTGGTACTCGTCGACAAGGCTTTGCTGGGCGAAGGCCCCGACCAGGCCGGCGCCGGCTTCCAGCAGGATTTCGTTGACGCCACGGGCGGCCAGAGCTTGAAGCAGGGCACGCAGGTCCACATGGCCATTGTCGCCCGGCAGGCTGAGCAGTTCATGGCCGGCAGCGGCATAACGTGGGTCATCTGCGACGGCGGTCACCACCAGCGCGGGGCCGGCCTGGAAGAAGGGCGCCTGCAAGGGCAAGCGCAAACGGCCATCGACCAGCACCCGCAGCGGTGCCCGGCTCAGGGCAAGCGCGGTGGTTTCGGCGTCCAGGCCCAACTCGGCGCCACGCACCGTCATGCGGGCACCGTCAGCCAGTACGCTGCTTGCACTGGTCAGCACCACGCTGGAGCGCGCGCGCAGACGCTGCACGGCAGAACGCGCCGCAGGGCCGGTGATCCACTGGCTTTCGCCGCTGGCCATGGCGGTACGACCATCCAGGCTCATGGCCAGCTTGGCGCGCACGAACGGCAACCCCTGTTCCATGCGCTTGAGGAACCCGGGGTTGAGTGCCCGCGCCTGCTCTTCGAGCACCCCGCTGGCCACGTCGATACCGGCCTGGGCAAGTCGCTGCAGGCCCCGCCCAGCCACCTGGGGATTGGGGTCCTGCATGGCGGCCACTACGCGCGCCACACCGGCCTTGACCAAGGCTTCGGCACACGGCGGCGTACGGCCATGGTGGCTGCAGGGTTCGAGGGTGACATAGGCACAGCCGCCCCGCGCACGCTCGCCTGCCTGGGCAAGCGCATGCACCTCGGCATGGGGCTCCCCGGCGCGCACATGCCAGCCCTCGCCCACCACCTCGCCATCACGGACGATGACGCAACCCACACGCGGGTTGGGGTGGGTGGTGTAGAGCCCCTTGCGCGCCAACTCAAGGGCGCGGGCCATGTAATGGGCGTCAAGCACAGCTGCGGGGGTTTGCATGCTCACTCTTTGGCCGGCTCACGGGCCAGGCGGTCGATTTCTTCGCGGAATTCGTCAAGGTCCTGGAAGCGCCGATAAACCGAGGCGAAGCGGATGTAGGCGACTTCATCGAGTTTGCGCAACTCGCCCATCACCAGCTCGCCCACCACCAGCGACTTGACCTCGCGCTCGCCGGTGGCGCGCAGCCGACTCTTGATGTGGGCCAGGGCGGCCTCGAGGCGCTCGACACTGACAGGGCGTTTTTCCAGCGCACGCTGCATGCCGGCCCGCAACTTGTCTTCGTCGAAGGGCTGGCGAGTACCGTCCTGTTTGATCAGCCGGGGCAGTACCAGCTCGGCGGTCTCGAAGGTGGTGAAGCGCTCGCCGCAGGCGACGCATTCGCGACGGCGCCGCACTTGCTCGCCCTCGGCGACCAGGCGCGAGTCGATGACCTTGGTGTCGTTGGCACCGCAAAAGGGACAGTGCATGGTGGCAGGCAACAAAAAAAGGGAGGGCCATGGTAGCGCATCCCACTGGCAAGACAAGCCAAAGGGGTTAACATCCATGCAATTCTGCCCCTGAAGGACTACCCCATGCCACTTCGAGCGCTTGCCGTGCTGTGCTGCGCCGCCCTGCTCACCGCCTGCGGCAGTGACCAGCCCAAGACCGAACAACCGCCTGCTCCGGCGCCCGCCAAAGTGTCCAAAAAGGCCCAGCCGCTTGGCCCCTTGCCGGCCTATCAGCGCGAGCTGAGCGGCACGTTGCTGGGCATCCCCGCCGGCGCAGAGGTAGAACTTGCCCTGCTGGTGATCGATGACCGCGACAGGCCGCAACAGCTACTGGCCAGTAGCACCTTGCCGGGTACCGGCCAGGCCTTGCCCTACCAGCTGCGTTTCAACCCCGAGGCATTTCCGGCCGGCGCCAGGGTAGAGCTGCGTGGACGAGCCAGCCGCTCAGGCCAGTTGATCATGCACTTGCCGCCGCTGCGCATCACCCAGGCACAGACCCAGGCCACCGGCCCGCTGCAGTTCGAAAAGGCACCGTAAGTGGCGCCAGTGGCGTTGCAACAGGCCTTGAGCGGCCTGATTGGCGAGGCACGGCTGGTGATCAGCGACCTGCCTGACTGTGCGTTGAAATTATGGCTGATCGATGATCAGAACATGGACCGCGCTTTTAGCAGCGAAGAAACCCGGCGCATTCTCGAAGATCCGCCGTACTGGAGCTTCTGCTGGGCCAGTGGCCTGGCCATGGCGCGCTACCTGGCCGAGCACCGGGAGTGGGTAGCCGGCAAGCGGGTGCTCGATTTTGGCGCCGGTTCCGGTATCGCCGGCATCGCCGCTGCCCGTGCAGGTGCGCTGGAGGTCGTGGCCTGCGACCTTGATCCGCTGGCCTTGGACGCCTGCCGTGCCAACGCCGCCTTGAACCAGGTGGAACTGGGCTACAGCAGCGACTTTTTTGCCGAGGATGACCGTTTCGACCTGATCCTGGTGGCCGATGTACTCTACGACCGCGCCAACCTGCCGCTGCTCGATACCTTCCTCGACCGGGGCCGACAGGCACTGGTGGCCGACTCTCGCGTACGGGACTTCAGCCACCCGTTGTACCGACCACTTGGGGTGCTCGACGCCTTGACCCTGCCGGACTTGGCCGAGCCGCACGAATTCCGCCGGGTCAGCCTGTACCACGCCAGCCGCGAGCCTTTATAGTGGTGCCATTCACGGATTTGCGAGAGTCGCGATGACCCAGGACACCCCCTATATCTTCGATGCCACCGATGCCACCTTCCAGCAGCTGGTGATCGAGAATTCATTCCACAAGCCAGTGCTGGTCGATTTCTGGGCCGAATGGTGCGCGCCTTGCAAAGCGCTGATGCCGCTTCTGGCAAAAATTGCCGAGGAGTACCAGGGCGAACTGCTGCTGGCCAAGATCAACTGCGACGTCGAGCAACAGGTCGTGGCGCAATTCGGCATCCGCAGTCTGCCAACCGTGGTGCTGTTCAAGGATGGCCAGCCGGTCGACGGTTTTGCCGGTGCTCAGCCGGAATCGGCGATCCGCACCATGCTCGAGCCACATGTGCAACTGCCGGCGCCACCCACCGCCTCGCCGCTGGAACAGGCTCAGGCGCTGTTCGCCGAAAGCCGTTTTGGCGAAGCCGAAGCGGTGCTGCAGCAATTGCTTGCAGAAGACAATAGCAACGCCGAAGGCCTGATCCTGTACGCCCGCTGCCTGGCCGAGCGCGGTGAGCTGGGCGAGGCCCAGGTGGTGCTAGACGCGGTCAAGACCGAGGACCATAAGGCCGCCCTGGCCGGCGCCAAGGCGCAACTGACTTTCCTGCGCCAGGCCGCCAGCCTGCCGGAGGTTGCAGACCTGAAAAGCCGTCTGGCACAGAACCCACAAGATGACGAGGCCACGTACCAACTGTGCATCCAGCAGCTGGCACGCCAGCAGTACGAGCCCGCGCTTGAAAGCCTGCTCAAGTTGTTCCAGCGCAATCGCGGTTACGAAAATGGGCTACCGCACAAGGCATTGCTGCAGGTGTTCGAGTTGCTCGGCAGTGCCCATCCGCTGGTGGGTACGTATCGCCGTAAGCTGTTCGCTGCGATGTACTGACGCTTAGCAGGCGTGAAAGGCACGAGTGAGGCACGCCGCCTTGCTCATGCCCGCCGAGGGCTAAGAATGGCTGGAGGCTGATGAGGGCTACAGCTTGACGATGACTGCACAGCACCCGTTGCCTGGGCTGTTCATCCATGACCCGCGAGCCGGCCATAGGTACACCTGTCACGCCTTTGAAGGTCATCTACGCCTTTTCGTCGGTCTGCCATACATACACCGGCGTTTCGCCCTCACTGAACACCCGTACCTGCCCATGGTGCCGCAACCGCACCAGCAACCGCTTGGCTGCGCTAAAGTCCCCCGTGACGCCCTGCAGTTGCTCAAGCAGCTCTGGCCCCTCCATACGGCCAGCCGTGCGCAACAACTCGCAGGCTACCCGCCATGGCCCGTCATCCTTCGTCGCTGCGGGAGGCATCGCGGCAGCTGGCTGGGGTGTCGAAGCGGGGAGTTGTTCGGTTGGCCGCGCCAACTGCGCCCATTCCTGGGGATCAAGCTCAATGGTCAAGTCCACCGGCCACTCACCGATCGTTCCACGAATTCTCACTGTAGGTCCTCACTCAAGTCATTGTCGCCATGCTACCGCAACATGAAACCTGAGCCACGAGGCTGGCGGCCCGCCAAACAATCGTTATAACATAACCACTTCTATTGACCTGCTCCTGGAGTCATCCATGCGTCGTCTGCTGCTAGCCCTGCCCTTCGCCTGCTTGCCCCTGGCCATGATGGCCCATGCCCACGATGAACATGAGCATGATCACGGCCATGGCACGCTTGCCGCCCATGAGCATGGTGTGGCCAAGCTCAATGCCGTGCTCGACGGCAAAACCCTAGAGCTTGAGCTGGACAGCCCGGCGATGAACCTGGTCGGCTTCGAGCACATGGCCAGCAGCGATGCCGACAAGGCCAAGGTAGCCGCCGTGCGTCAGCAATTGGAACAGCCCCTGAAGTTGTTCGCCCTGACGGCGGCCGCTGGTTGCACGCCAGACCAGCAAGAACTGCAAAGCCCACTGTTCGGGGATGCGGCCAAGGCTGACGACGATGGCGACGAGCACGAGAAAGGCCACGTCCACAGCGACATCAACGCCCATTACCAATTCACCTGCGCAGCGCCCGAAAAGCTCACCCAGATCGACCTGTCGCCGCTGTTCAAGGCCTTCCCCGCCACGCAGAAAATCAATGTGCAATTGATCGGCCCGAACGGCCAGAAGGGAGTGGAAACCGCGCCAACCAAGGCCGTGGTCACACTCTGAATGAACCAGCCGCTGATCCACCTGCAAGGCGTGGAGTTCGCCTGGCCGGGGCAACCGCCGTTGCTGGATATCCCCGCCTTTGACCTGCAAGCCGGTGAAGCCGTGTTTCTCAAGGGCCCCAGCGGCAGTGGCAAGACCACCCTGCTGGGCTTGCTCGGCGGGGTCAACCGGCCAGCCCGTGGGCGAATCCAACTGCTTGGGCAGGACCTGGCCTTACTCGGCCAAGGTGCCCGTGACCGTTTCCGTGTGGACCACACCGGATACATCTTCCAGCAATTCAACCTGCTGCCGTTTCTCTCGGTACGGGAAAATGTCGAGCTGCCCTGTCGTTTCTCCCGCAGCCGCGCCCAGCGTGCCATCGAGCGCCACGGTAGCGTCGACCAGGCCGCCAGCGAATTGCTCGCCCATCTGGGCCTGGGCGATAGGCAGTTGCTGGCGCGGCGAGCCGACAGCCTGTCGATCGGCCAGCAGCAACGCGTCGCCGCCGCCCGCGCTTTGATCGGCCAGCCCGAGCTGGTGATCGCCGATGAGCCCACATCAGCGCTGGATGCCGATACCCGCGAAGCGTTCATCGCCTTGCTGTTCAACGAATGCCGCGCAGCAGGCTCAAGCTTGCTGTTCGTCAGTCATGACCAAAGCCTGGCCCCGCTGTTCGACCGTCACCTGTCCCTGGCCGAGCTCAATCGCGCCGCTAAACCCCGGGAGGCATGATGTACCTGCTTCGTCTTGCCTTGGCCAGCCTGGCCAACCGCCGCTTCACCGCCTTTCTCACCGCGTTCGCCATCGCCTTGTCGGTGTGCCTGCTGCTGGCCGTCGAGCGGGTGCGCACCGAAGCCCGCGCCAGCTTTGCCAGCACCATCAGTGGTACTGACCTGATTGTGGGGGCGCGTTCAGGCTCGGTGAACCTGTTGCTGTACTCGGTGTTTCGCATCGGCAATGCCACCAACAACATCCGCTGGGACAGCTACCAGCACTACGCCCAGGACCCACGGGTGAAGTGGGCGATCCCCATCTCCTTGGGCGACTCGCACCGCGGCTACCGGGTGATGGGCACCACCGGCGCCTATTTCGACCACTATCAGTACGGGCGCAAGCAGCACCTGACGTTGCGCCAGGGTCGGGAATTTGCCGACGATCCTTTCGAGGTGGTACTGGGTGCAGAGGTTGCCGATGCCTTGCACTACAAGCTGGGCGACAAACTGGTGCTGGCCCATGGCGTGGCGGCGATCAGCCTGGTCAAGCACGACGACAAACCCTTTACCGTGGTCGGTGTACTCAAGCGCACCGGCACGCCGGTTGACCGCACCTTGCACATCAGCCTGGCCGGCATGGAGGCCATCCATATCGACTGGCACAACGGCGTGCCGGCCCGAGGTGCGGGACGCATCAGTGCAGAACAGGCGCGTGGCATGGACCTGCAACCCGCTGCGATCACGGCGTTCATGTTGGGTTTGAACAACAAGATCGCCACCTTCAGCCTGCAGCGCGAAATCAATGAGTACCGGAACGAGCCGCTGTTGGCGATTTTGCCAGGGGTGGCGTTGCAGGAGTTGTGGAGCCTGATGGGCACTGCCGAACAGGCCCTGTTCGTGGTGTCGCTGTTCGTCGTGCTCACTGGCCTGATTGGCATGCTCACGGCGATTCTCACCAGCCTGAACGAGCGCCGCCGGGAAATGGCGATCCTGCGCTCGGTCGGTGCACGGCCATGGCACATCGCCGGGCTGCTGGTGCTTGAGGCCCTGGCACTGGCGACTGCCGGAATCGTTGCCGGGCTTGGCCTGCTGTACGCCGGTATCGCCCTGGCCCAGGGTTACGTGCAGGCCAACTATGGCTTGTACCTGCCACTGGCCTGGCCCAGCACGCATGAATGGTCGTTGCTGGCTATCATCCTTGGCGCAGCGCTGTTGATGGGCAGCGTTCCGGCATGGCGAGCCTATCGACAGTCGTTGGCAGATGGCTTGTCGATCCACCTTTGAGAGCCTGTGATGATGCGATTTCTCACCACCTGCTTCGTGGCTCGCGACGCGCTAGCAAGCGCATGGACTGGCCGTTTTGGCGCCGGCCTGTCAATCAGCAGCCCCGCCCGGCGCCTGCTGTGTTCGCTGCTCGTGATGCTCGCGGTGCCTGCGTGGGCATCGCAGCCCCGGGAGCTCGACTGGCCCGCCCTGATCCCCGAGGGCGCACCGGTCGTCGCACCGCAACTGGCACCCCTGCATGACATGTCGCAGCTCAGCGATGCGCTGTCTGCCGAGTCCGCCCCAGCCGCGCGCCAGCAGGCGCCCGCTGCACCGGTGGTGAACAGCCTCGATGGCCAGCAGATCAAGCTGCCGGGCTACATCGTGCCGCTGGAAGTCAATGAGCAAGGCCGCACCACCGAATTTCTGCTGGTGCCGTACTACGGCGCGTGCATCCATGTGCCCCCGCCCCCGTCGAACCAGATTGTGCACATCGTCAGTGAAATGGGCGTACGGGTAGAGGATCTGTACCAGCCCTATTGGATAGAGGGCACGATGCACGTCAAACCTTCGAGCAGCGAACTGGCTGAGGCGGGTTACCAGATGGAAGCCGAGAAGATCTACGCCTACGAACTCAGATGAGCCTTCCGAAGGCCGGTGCAGACGCTTCGTTGAGCTGGGTCAAACTTTCTGTTTAATCGCATCCGTACCATTGGACTACACGATTATCAACGTCCTTTGGGAGCTTCCATGAACAAGTCCTTGCTCGGTGCCTCACTCGTGGCCCTGGCACTCGCCGCCCCGGCTGCGCACGCGTATCAGCCTGGTGATTTCATCGTACGTGCAGGCGCCATCACCACTGCGCCCAACGAGAGCAGCAGCGACCTGAAGTTCGACGGCAACAAGGTGGCAGGCACCAAGGCGACCCTGGACAGCGATACCCAGCTGGGTCTGGCATTCGCCTACATGCTCACCGACCACGTTGGCCTGGAACTGCTGGCAGCCACGCCGTTCAAGCACACGGTAGGCGTGAAAGGGCTGGGCGGCGGGCTGGATGGCAAGCTGGCCGACATCAAGCAGCTGCCGCCGACCCTTTCGTTGCAGTACTACCCGATGGAGGCGTCGTCGAAGTTCCAACCTTATGCGGGCGTGGGCATCAACTACACCTTGTTCTTCGATGAAGACCTGAGCAGCAACCGCAAGCAGCAAGGGTTCAGCAATCTGAAACTGCAGGATTCGGTCGGGTTCGCCGGCCAGCTGGGCATGGATTACATGATCACCGACAACCTGCTGGTCAACGCCGCCGTCTGGTACGTGGACATCGACACCAAGGCCAGCGTGAACGGCCCGAGCGCCTTGGGTTATAGCAAGACCAAGGTCGACGTGGACGTTGACCCTTGGGTCTACATGGTCGGCCTGGGCTACAAGTTCTGATCGACCGCTGCAAAACGCACGGGGCGGCCAAGGCCGCCCCTTTTTCGTTACCGTCTTGCTGAACGCCCAATAGAGCGCCCCTCGATTGCTAACGGAGCTTGCCCAGCAACCGGGCCAGCCCCTCCGCCATCGAGGTGGCCCGCTGGAAGTCGAAACGAGCCAGCAACCGCCTGTTGTCCGCACGCGAATGGCGGATGTCGCCCGACCGCGGCGTGGTGTAGCTGACTGCTGGCAAGCTGCCCACCACCTGCTGGAGCGCAGCGAGCATCTGGTTCAGCGACGTGGCCTGGTTGAGACCGATGTTCACGGCCCCTTCCTCGACCTGCGCTTGTTCGAGCGCCTGGACCATGACCTGCACCAGGTCACCTACATACAGGAAATCCCGCGTCTGCTCGCCGTCACCGAACACGGTGATTGGCTGGCCTTGCACTGCACGCTCGCTGAAGATGCTGATGACGCCCGAATAAGGCGAGGAAGGATCCTGCCGCGGCCCGAAGATATTGAAGAACCGGAAGATTACAGGCTCAAGGCCATGCTGGCGTCGATAGAACTCCAGGTACTGCTCGCTGGCCAGCTTGTCCACGGCATACGGTGTCAGCGGCGCCTTGGGTGTGTCTTCGGCGATGGACTGGCCTTCACCGTTATTGCCGTAGACCGCTGCACTGGACGCGAACAACACGCGGCGCACCCCGTGAACACGCATGGCTTCGCACACGTTGAGCGTGCCGATGAAATTGCTCTGGTGCGTGCGCACCGGGTCGTCGACCGAAGCCTGCACCGAGGCCACCGCAGCCAGGTGCACCACGGCCTGGCAGCCCGCCGCAGCGCGCTGGACCAGCTCGGCGTCGGCAACGTCCCCCTCGACAAGCTCAAGCAGGGGGTGGTCCAGTTGCAGGTTGTCGCGCTTGCCCGTGGAGAGGTCGTCGACGATGCGCACGGCGTAGCCACGCGCCAGCAAGGCGTCACTCAGGTGGGAGCCGATGAAGCCGGCACCGCCGGTGATCAGGATGGGGGCATCAGCCATGGCGATAGAACCGGTCCAGAAGAGGCGGCAAGCCTGCACGCCAGGCACGGGGCTTGATACCGAAGGTATGAAGGATTTTCTTGCAGGCCAGCACGGCGTTCTGCGGCTCTTCGCTGGCATCCGGGCGCGCGGCATGAGCCTGCGGCGTTGGCGTCTGTACCGCGAGCTGACGATGCTGGCCGGCCTCGGCGAGAATCGCCTGGCCTAGCGCCACGGGGGTGGTCGCTTCGTTCCCGGCGTAGTGGTAGGTCCCCCACAGCGGCGAATTGCAGTCCAGCTGCTTGAGCACCGAGAGAATGACCCTGGCCGCATCGTCGACGGGTGTCGGGTTGCCACGGCGATCATCGGCCAGCAGCAATTCCTGGGGGAGCTCGGCGCGCGTCAGGAAACGGCCAAGCAGGCCATCGATGCTTTCGTCCAGCACCCAACCGAAGCGCAACAGCACATGTTGCGGGCAGGCCGCACGCACGCTTTGTTCGATACGCCAGAGGGCCTGCCCACGCAGGCCAAGCGGCAATGGCTCGTCCTTCTCGCTGTAGGCGGTGGCACGCGAGCCATCGAACACACGGTAGCTCGAGGGCTGGACCAGTGTGATCTGGTGGTGCTGGCACAACTCTGCCAACCGCTCCACCGCGCGCTCCTGAAGCGCCAGACGCTGCTCGCTGACCGACTCGGCCTGGAACCAGTCGAAGTAATACGCCAGGTTGACCACGGCGTCGGGGCGATGATCGTCGAGCAACTGGGTGAGGCTGGCAGGCGCCCAGCCCTCCTCTGGAGGGCGCGGCGCCATGAAAGCGATGTCCTCCTCGGCCCCAAGACGAATCAGCGCTTGCCCGAGGGCATTGCCACCACCCAACAGCATTAGGCGCATACGCATAGAGTCAGCAGATCCGGAGGTTGTAAGAGAAAGCAGCCATTTTGCGGTTTCCGGGCGGGGAAGTCCAACGTGGGGCCGTATGATCATTGCGGCGGAGAAGGTTGCGCCGTGGCCGACCTCATCCTCTACCACGCATGACGCGGCTCCCCCTACTCGACTTCAAACAACCCATTCCTGAGCGGGCCCACATCCAGCCGCTCGCGGATGTCTTCATCTATGCGTGGATCATCAGGCCGGTACAGTTTCACCTGGCGGTACGCGTTGATGCGATTGATCTCTTGCCCCAGGTACTCCCACACCACTCGGGTACAGGCAGGATTGCGCCGGTCCCCGCTGGACACGCCGGCCTTGAGGCCATTGAGGCGGGTGATACGGCTCTTGAAGCTTGGGATGAGAATGGTCTGGCTCATTTCGTTGAAGGTAAGCGATTCGTAGTCGATCAGGAACACCCGGTCCTGCAACTGGAAGGCAGCCCCCAGGTAACGACAGCGCACTTCGGCGTGCTGGTCTGTCGCGGTAGACCGCTCCTGACGCTCCTGGCGCTCGAACAGGAAGCGACCGCCCTCCTCCCACAGATGCACCAGCGACACCAGGACCGTACCCGGCACCGACATGCAGTTGGAGTACTCGAAGTAATACCCGCAGTAACGCGACAGGTTGCCCGCGTGATCATGCAGAGGCCGAAACAGCTCGCTGATCGGATCGCCGGTTTGCTCGACCGAAGACGGCACTCGCGCGCCGATCAAGCGTGAAAACTGATCGGCGGGCAGGTCGAGCTCGTATTCCTCCACCCCGAAGAAATCGCCAATGCGTTTGAGGTTGTAAGCCGTCGGGCGGCTTTGGCCGCTCAGGTATTTGTTGAACTGGGCGCGATTGATCGACAGTTGGCGGCAAACTTCGGAGATAGAGCGGTAGTGGCTGCAAGCCAGCTTGAGATTGGTAGCGAAATGCTCGCTCATGACAAAGGCCTACGTGACGCGAATGACGCCAGTTTAGCATCAAGTCGCATCAATTAAGACCAAACCGCGAAATTGTAACGACTCTTGTCATGGCCAACCATGCGCCCCAACGAATAGCGGTACGCCTGCCGGCCGCTGGTCTTTCCACACGAAGAATAAGAATCGAGGTCATTTTCCAATGCTCGAAGTACTCAACGATTTCCTCTCGGGGAAACTGCTCATCGTGCTGATCGTGGGGCTGGGTAGCTACTTCACCCTCCGTTCCCGGTTCGTCCAGTTCCGCCACTTCGTACACATGTTCGGTGTGTTCAAGGAATCGCTGCGTGGCCAGGCAGGCCAACTGAGTTCATTCCAGGCCCTGATGCTGAGCCTGGCCGGCCGCGTGGGCGCCGGTACCATTGCAGGTGTCGGCATCGCCGTGACGCTGGGCGGCCCAGGTGCCGTGTTCTGGATGTGGGTCACCGCGCTGGTGGGCATGTCGAGCAGCTTCTTCGAATGTACCCTGGCCCAGGTGTACAAGCGCGCCGACGGCGACGGCCTGTACCGTGGCGGCCCGGCCTACTACATTCAGCATGGCCTGAAGTACAAGGGCATGGCGATCGTCTTCTCGATTCTGCTGCTGGTCACCTATGGCTTCGCTTTCATCGGCCTGCAGTCGTACACCGTGACCCACTCGCTGCAAAACGCCTTCCACTTCGACCCGCGCCACACCGGCATCGTGCTGGCAGTGCTGTTGGCCATCACCTTCATTGGTGGCATCAAGCGCATCGCGGCGGTGTCCGACCTGCTCGTACCGATCAAGACCCTGGCCTACATCGGCGTGACCCTGTACGTGATCGGTACCCAGATCGAACACGTGCCGGCCATGCTCGAAACCATCTTCAAGAGCGCTTTCGGTCTTGACCCGGCGTTTGGCGGCCTGCTGGGCAGCGCCATCGTCATGGGCGTGAAGCGTGGCGTATTCGCCAACGAAGCCGGCCTTGGCAGCGCACCGAACGTGGCCGCCGTCGCAGCCGTGAAGCACCCAGGTGCCCAGGGTGTGGTACAGGCGTTCAGCGTGTTCCTCGATACGTTCGTGATCTGCACCTGCACCGCGCTGCTGATCCTGCTGTCGGGCTTCTACACCCCTGGCTTCGAGGGCGATGGCATTGTCCTGACCCAGAACTCGCTGGCTGCCGTGGTAGGCGACTGGGGCCGTATCTTCGTCAGCGTGGCCCTGTCGCTGTTCGTGTTCACCTGCATCCTCTACAACTACTACCTGGGTGAGAACAGCCTGCAGTTCCTCACCCGTAACCGGGCAGTATTGATGGGCTTCCGTGCCTTGGTGCTGGCGCTGGTCGTGTGGGGCTCCATGCAGGACCTGACCACCGTGTTCGCCTTCGCTGACATCACCATGACGTGCCTGGCCTTCGTCAACCTGATGGCCTTGGCCCTGCTGTTCAAGGTCGGCCTGCGTGTGATGCGCGACTACGATGACCAGCGCAAGGCTGGCATCAAGCAGCCTGTGTTCGATTCGGCCAAGTTCGCCGACCTGGACCTGGACCGCACTGCATGGCCTGCCAACCCGCAGGTGGAAACAGCCGCTGACAAAGCTGTCGGCCAGGCTCAGCCGCTGCGCTGATAGGCTGACATCGCCAGCCGCCCCAGCGAGGGTTGTGCCAGTCGGTTGAGTCACCAGGGGCCGCATTGCGGCCCCACTAGCCTTCCCTGCAAAGCGCGGCTCTTCTTTCCCGTTCATCGCTACGGACGCTTTCCATGCGCGCAGTAAAGAACCTCCTCGTGCTCTACACCGGTGGCACCATCGGCATGCTCGAAACGCCGGAAGGCCTGGCCCCATCCGGCGGCTTCGAGTCCCGCATGCGCGATCACTTCGCCATGATGGCAGACGCCCCCGAAGTCACCTGGACACTCCAGGAACTGGACCCACTGCTCGACAGTGCCAACATGCAGCAGCACAACTGGCTGGCGATGCGTGATGCGATCGTCGATGCCGTGCGTGTCCGTGGCCATGATGCGGTACTGGTGCTGCATGGCACCGACACCCTGGCCTACAGTGCAGCGGCACTGTCGTTCCTGTTGCTGGGGCTGCCGGTTCCCATCCTGCTGACCGGCTCGATGCTGCCGGCAGGGGCACCTGGCAGCGACGCCTGGGACAACCTGTGCGGCGCACTGCGCCAGTTCGATCATCCCCTCGAAGCGGGTGTGCAACTGTACTTCGCGGGCAAGCTGCTGCACGGTTGCCGCGCCTCGAAGCTGCGCAGCGAAGCGTTCGATGCCTTTGCGGCCTTGCCGCGCCATCGCCAGAGTGAGCACGTAGCCCCCTTGCCGGCGCACTTGGGTTACCAGCAGCCCCGTCAGCGCGTGAACCTTGCGGTAGTGCCGGTGTTCCCTGGCTTGCAGGCAGGTCATCTGGAAGCCTTGCTCGGCAGCGGCGTGCAGGGCTTGTTGCTGGAATGCTATGGCAGCGGCACTGGGCCGTCAGATGATCAGGCGCTGCTCGACACCTTGCGTGCTGCACGCCAGCGTGGCGTCATGTTGGTGGCCATTTCCCAGTGCCCGGAAGGCGACGTGGTGTTCGATACCTATGCCGCCGGTAGCCGCCTGCGGGCAGCAGGCCTGGTCAGCGGGGGCGGCATGACGCGGGAGGCGGCCCTTGGCAAGATGTTCGCGCTACTGGGTGCCGGGCTGGACGTGAAAGAGGCCGAGCACTGGTTTGCCCTGGACTTGTGCGGCGAACGCTAGAAGTGGCGGAAGGCAGCGGGAGTCGAACCTGCCCGGGAACGGATGCCGTCCCCAACCGGGTTTGAAGCCCGGCCGCGCCACCGGGCGCGATTGCCTTCCTTGAAATCGGTGCCTGGCCTGCTAGCGGGCCAGGGCACTGTCACTGCGAATGTACCGCTGATCGCCGACCCTGCGGGTCAGACCGATGCGGTCGAAATACTCTAGAATCTGCACACTGCGCTTGCGACCGATGCCCAACATATCGCGAAATGCAGCAACCTGCACTACCGGCGTGTCACCTATGTGATGCTGTAGCAGCTCTGCCATGCGGCGTAGGGTCGACTCTGGGTAGAACAGGTCCCGCACCACCTGATGCACCAACCCCAGTCGCGCCAGCTTGCGCAGCAGCAGGCGTACATCGGCCTCGGCGCATTTTTCCTCGCTCGCCAATGTCCTTACCCAAGGCGGATCGTAAGCGCCAGCCTGCAACCTTGGCTGCAGGCGCGCCCAGAGCGCCTCATCCGCGGCACTGAGCTGAACCTGATGATCAGGCAAATGCAGCCAGGGGCCGCTGCCGGCTACGGCGCCTTCGGCCAGCAACTGCTCGAGCAAACTGACGAACCCCGGCCTGTCCAGTGGCAACGCCGCGAAACGGCGCAGCCTGTCACGGTCCGGGCCCAATTGATCGGGCTCCTGCTCGTGAAAGGCCGCCAGCTGGGCCAGCACACGTTGCTTGAGCGCCTGCCACTGGCTTGCAGCGAACAACAACTGGCCTTGGCGGGTGGCGATCACGCGTACGTCGTCGGGTAACTGCCAGCTGTCACGCAGGCGATTGAACTGCCGCTCCAGGCGCTGTGGATCTAGCCCACCCGGTGCGCTGGCCAGCAAACCCGGCAAGGCCTGCTCAAGACCTGTACAGTCGCGCAGCACCTGCAACTGTTGCAGCCTTTCGACGCTGCGGCGTTGACGACTGGGGGCGAACGGGTCCAGGACCGTGCCGCCGCCCAGCGTGTACTGAGCGCGCTGATCGCGCAGCACCAGACGGTCGCCATGCACCGCTTGCAACGGCGCGTTGAGCAGCAACTGTGCGAACATGCGCTGCCCCGCCGCCAAGCTCTGCCCCTCGAGCAAAGCCACCCTGGCTGTCACGTCCTGAGTACCCAGGTGCACGTGCACTGCACTGAAGTGCTCTAAGGCACGGGCTTGGCCAGGCAGCAGGCTCAAGGTGATATCGATGCGTGTGCTAGGCGCGTGCAACCACTGCGGCACCAGCCAATCGCCGCGGCGTATCTGGTCCACCGCCAGGCGCTCGGCGACGATGTTGAGCGCCACACGCTGCCCTGCCTCAGCCACCAGCGCGGGCTGATTCTGAGCATGCAACCCGCGCACCCTCACCGGTTTGCCAGCCTTGCCCAGCAGCAACGTGTCGCCAGCAGTCACCCGCCCCGCAAGCGCCGTGCCGGTCACCACTACCCCCGCGCCCGTAACGGCGAACGCCCGGTCCACGGCAAGACGAAAGCCTCCGGCCACACTGCGACGGCGGGCATGGGGCGCTGCCGCCAGCAGGGCCTGGCGCAAGGCGTCGATGCCGGTACCAACGGTACTGGATACGGGAAAGTGCAGCGCATCGGCATACGGGCCAGGCGCCAGCAGTTGGCTGACTTGCTGCTTCACCGCTTCCACGCGTGCGGGCTCGACCCGGTCGCACTTGCTGATGGCCACCAGCGCCTGGGGAATGCCCAACAGTTCGATGATCGCCAGGTGCTCGCGGGTCTGCGGCATGACGCCATCGTCTGCCGCCACCACCAGCAATACCAGGTCGATGCCGTGGGCACCGGCCAGCATGTTGTGGACAAACCGCTCGTGGCCCGGCACGTCGATGAAGCCAGTCAGTGGCGCCTCCTCGGCCAGCGACGCGTAGCGATAACCCAGGTCGATGGTCATGCCGCGGGCCTGTTCCTCCTGACGCTGGTCCCCGGCTTGGCCGGTGAGCGCCTGCAGCAGCGCCGTCTTGCCGTGATCGATGTGCCCGGCGGTACCGACGATCACTGCAAGGCCCCCAACTGCAGGCTTGGCAGCTGCGCCAGCCATTGGGGTTCATCGTCCAGCTGGCGCAAGTCCAGCCACAACGCATCGTCGTCGATGCGCCCAAGCACAGGCACCGGTAATTCACGCAGCGCTCGCTCCAAAGCATGCAAGCTGCGCCCGCGCAGCCGCTTGGACACCTGTGGACGCAGGCACAAGGC
Source organism: Pseudomonas fulva NBRC 16637 = DSM 17717 (assembly GCF_000730565.1). Classification (GTDB taxonomy): domain Bacteria; phylum Pseudomonadota; class Gammaproteobacteria; order Pseudomonadales; family Pseudomonadaceae; genus Aquipseudomonas; species Aquipseudomonas fulva. The sequence continues at coordinate 108,878 of NZ_BBIQ01000012.1, forward strand.
GGCGCTGGGCAAGCGGGCGACAGGCTGGCTGCCGCTGCCGATCATGCCCAGCGTCGGCTCTACGCTGACGCGCCACTGCTCGCCCAGGCAGGCTTGCATCGCGGGCGCCACGCGCAGGGCCTGGGTGTGAATCTCCGCCTGGGCACGCGTGAGCAGGCGCAGGCTGGGCAGGCGCTCGGCCAGGCGATCAGGGTTGCGGTACAGCGCCAATACGGCCTCCAGGGCGGCCAAGGTGATCTTGTCCACGCGCAGGGCGCGCTTGAGCGGGTTCTTCTTGATCCTGGCGATCAAGTCCTTACGCCCGACGATGATCCCTGCCTGCGGACCGCCCAGCAGTTTGTCGCCACTGAAGGTGACAATGTCGGCGCCATCGCTCAGTGCCTGGCGCACCGTCGGTTCGGCGGGTAGCCCCCAGCGCGTGAGGTCCAGCAGGCTGCCACTGCCCAGGTCCTCGAGTAGCGGCAGGGTGTGCTGGCGGGCAATGCGGGCCAGCTCCGGGGTGGGTACCTGGGTGGTAAAGCCCTGGATGCTGTAATTACTGCAGTGCACGCGCATCAGCAACCCAGTGCGCGGGCTGATGGCCGCCTCGTAGTCGCGGGCGTGGGTGCGGTTGGTGGTGCCGATCTCGTGCAGCCTGACGCCGGCCCGGGCCATGATGTCGGGTATGCGGAAGGCGCCCCCGATCTCGATCAGCTCGCCACGGGAGATGATGCCTTCCTTGCGGGCGCCCAAGCTGTTGAGCGCCAGCAACACAGCGGCTGCATTGTTGTTCACCACGGTGACGGCCTCGGCGCCTGTCAGTTCGCGTATCAACCCTTCGATCAGGTCATCGCGATCACCGCGCTTGCCCGTGCTCAAGTCGAACTCGAGGTTCAGCGGGTAGCGCGCTGCGCACTCCATGGCCTCGATGGCTTCTTCGGGCAGCAAGGCGCGGCCCAGATTGGTGTGCAACACCGTGCCGGTGAGGTTGAACACGCGGCGAACCTGGCTGCGTTGCTGGACGTCGAGGCGTTCGCCGGCGCGGCCCAGCAGTACCTCCGGCGCCACCTCGGCAGCATTCAGCTGGCCATTGCGGACAAGGTCGCGCAGATCATTCAGCAAGTGGCGCAAGGTCGACAGAACAGCTTCACGGCCGTAACGCTCGATGAGCGCAAGACAGGCGGTGTGGCGCAGGAGTGTATCGATGGAAGGCAGGCGAGGCGTGACGCTGGCTAAGCTGGAGGGCATGCGGTACTACCTTGGACGGGTCCATTGTCTGCTGGCCTTGTGGCAGGCAAGCGACGGTAACGCAGGCATCCGCAGGTCCGGGAACCTTCGAAACCCGTGTCAAGGACGCTTGCCTGGGCAAGGCAACTCGGTCTCACAGTGTAGACAATCAACCGCTAGCCGGGCGAGACCATCAGGTTGGGTGCCAGACGATGGTACCCCTCCTCGTCCAGGCGCATGTCCAGGGCCAGGCTGGCCAAGTCGTCGGCCAACGCTTCGGCTGCTGCGTCGTTTTCCAGGTAGTGCTGCTTGAGGTAGCTGTTGCACCCTGGGCAACACTCGGCACGCAGCGGTGCCTTGCCGGGTCCGTGACGGTCATCGTCGAGCGCGCTGTAGCGCAGGTCTTTGCTGGAGTCGCAGTACACGCACTTGACCCGCACCACGTGCCACTCACAGGCGCACAACGAACAGGCAAGGTAACGCAAGCCGTTGTGCTTGCCACGGTTGCGTACCACGCCCGCCATGGCCGGCGAGCCGCATGCCGGGCATTGGGCAAGGCTGGCAGCGGGCTTGAGTTCGGTGCTTGGCAGCGCCAGCAACCAGCTTGACCAGGCCGCCTGCAAGGCTGCGCCCACGAACGGCACCAGTGCAGGGGGCACTGCATCGTACTGGCCGCTGAGCAGGGCAATTGCCCAACCTTTGCGCTGGGTATCGTCACTGATGCGCAGCCTGTGCAGTGCATCTTGCAGGGCCCCCTGGCCCGACTCATCGATATGATCGAGCAGCGCCTGCAACCACGCCAGCCATGCGCCTTCGCGCACAAGGCTGTCAGCAGCCAGGGGCGGCAGCCCGTGACTTATGCACAGACGCTGACGGTCCTCGGCAACAGGCAGCGCACTCGGCGGGTTATCCACAAGCTGCTGTTGGATGCGGCAAAGCCGCGCGATCAACAGCAGGTAGTCGCCCATGGCATGGCCCTGGGCCAAGCGCTCCAGGCGAGCCGCTCGCACGTCGAAGAGGTTGCCTGGTGGCAGGTGCAGAAACGGCGGCATGACGGCCGACGCTTCGATCTGCCCAGGTTCAAGTACGGTACTCAAGCGTTCATCCTTCTTTTCGTCGGTGCTCGGTCGGCGTTTTGTCACCGGTCACGTCGCGATACCACAGTTCATGGTGCTTGCGCGCCCAGGCCCGGCTGACCCAGCCATGCAGCATGGCGCCTACCGACCCCTTGATCCAGATGCCGGCGTAGATGTGCACGATGATGCTGAGCACCAGCACGAACGCCGCGAAGGCGTGTAGCAAGGTGGCCAGGCGTATGGCGCCGATGTCGAAGTAGTGACTGAAGTAAGCACGCCAGATCACCACGCCACTGACCATCAGGATCAGCATGCACACTAGCAGCGTCCAGAACAGCAGTTTCTGGCCGGCATTGTACTTGCCGATGGCAGGCACACCGTCCTCCTGGTTGCGCATGACCCGATCGATTCTGCGCAACCACAGGCGGTCGTTGGCGGTAATGAAGTTGGCACGCCAGAAACGCACCACTAGGCCCAGGAAGAAAACGAACATCGCCACACCCAGGAACGGGTGCAGGATGCGTGTCCATGGACCGCCGCCGAACAGATTGCTTAGCCAGAACAAGGCGGGATGAAACAGCGCCAGCCCCGACAGGCCCGCCAGAAAGAACAGGATCGCCACTACCCAGTGGTTGCTGCGCTCGTTGGCGGTGTAACGCAGGATAGGCTTGTTGTCGTTCATGGCCGCTGCTCCCCTTGCCCATCAGGCTTGTTCGGATCGAACACATGCACTGCCGGGTCGACTTGGTGCACGCTGGTGTCGGACGCTACAGGCTGCTCGTCCTCCTCGACACGTTGCGGCCCGACCCGTACGTAGTGGAAGAAGCCGGCCAGCACCGCCGCCCCCATGGCCAGCAAGGCCAGCGGCTTGGTGAAGCCCTTCCACAGCCCCACCAGCGGGCTGATCACCGGCTGGTCCGGGAGCCCGGCATACAGCTTAGGTGTGTCGGCATGGTGCAATACGTACATCACATGGGTGCCCCCTACCCCGTCGGGGTCATACAGCCCAGCGTTCTCGTAGCCTCGGGACTTGAGGTCGACGATGCGTTCATCGGCATGCACCTTCATCTCGTCCTTGCTGCCGAAAACGATGGCGCCGGTCGGGCAGGTTTTAACGCAAGCTGGCTCCAGCCCTACGCTGACACGGTCGGAACACAGCGTGCACTTGTAGGCCTTGTGATCCTTCTGGGAAATGCGCGGGATATTGAACGGGCAGCCGGTGATGCAGTAGCCGCAGCCTATGCAATGGTCCTGGTTGAAGTCGACGATGCCGTTGGCGTGCTTGATGATCGCACCTGGGCTTGGACACGCCTTCAGGCAACCGGGATCTGCGCAGTGCATGCAGCCATCCTTGCGGATGAGCCACTCCAGGTTGCCGTCGTCGCGCTCGTGCTCGGTGAAGCGCATCAATGTCCAGGTTTCGGCGCTCAGGTCCTGAGGGTTGTCGTAAGTCCCGTGGTTGTGCCCAACCTCGTCACGCAACTCGTTCCATTCCGAACACGCCACCTGGCAGGCCTTGCAGCCGATGCACTTGGTGGTGTCGATCAGCTTGGCCACCTGCTCCTGCTCGCGTACCGAAGGCGGCACTGTGGTGGTGGCCGACCGGGCGATGATGTCTTGGCTGGCCATCAGAGTTTCTCCACTTTGACGAGGAACGACTTGGACTCCGGTGTCTGGGTATTACCATCACCCAGGAACGGAACCAGGGTGTTGGTCAGGTACCCGTGCCGCGTGGACCCGGTGAAGCCCCAGTGCAGCGGGATGCCGATCTGATGCACCGTCTGGTTGTTGACCTGCAGCGGACGTATCCGCTTGGTCACTACCGCAACCGCATCGATATGCCCGCGCTTGCTCGATACACGCACCCTGTCGCCTGCCTTGATGCCTTTTTCATTGGCCAGGACTTCACCAATCTCGACGAACTGCTCAGGCTGGGCAATGGCGTTGAGCCGGCAATGCTTGCTCCAGAAGTGGAAATGCTCGGTCAGGCGATAGGTGGTGGCCGCGTAGGGGAATTCATCATGTGTGCCCAAGGTTTCCCACACCGAATCGAAGATGCGGCCTGCCGGGTTGCTGACGACCTTCTTGTTGTTCGGGTGCAGGGGGTTGATGCCAATCGGTGTTTCGAAAGGCTCGTAATGCTCGGGGAACGGCCCTTCGGCCATCTTGTCGATGGCGAAGAAACGCGCCACACCCTCGGGGTTCATGATGAATGGGTTCATGCCCGCTTCCGGCGGCGAATCGACCTTGAAATCAGGCACGTCGGTCCCGCCCCACGCCTTGCCGTTCCACCAGACCAGACGCTTCTTCTCCGGATCCCAAGGCTTGCCCTGCGGGTCGCTGGAAGCACGGTTATAGAGAATGCGTCGGTTGGCCGGCCACGCCCACGCCCAGTTCTGGACCTGATGCATGCCGTAGGGGTCGCTGTTGTCGCGGCGCGCCATCTGGTTGCCCTGCTCGGTCCAGCAGCCGGCGAAGATCCAGCAGCCCGAAGCCGTGCTGCCGTCATCCTTGAGCTGGCCGAAGCCCGACAGTTGCTGACCGGACTTGACGGTCGCACCGGTCGGGTCGGTGAAGTCCGTCACGGCCCAGCCGTTCATCTCCTTCGCCAGCTCCTCAGGTGACGGCTCTTCGGCGATCTTGTAGGGCCAGTGAATGTTCAGCAGAGGATCGGGGTAGGTACCCCCTTCCTTCTGGTAACGCTGACGCAAGCGCAGGAACAACTCGCTCATGATCTGCACGTCAGTGCGGGTTTCACCCGGGCCGTCGGCGCCTTTCCAGTGCCATTGCAGCCAGCGGCTGCTGTTGACCAGCGAGCCGTCCTCTTCAGCGAAGCAGGTGGTGGGCAGGCGGATCACCTCGGTCTGGATACCGGCCGTGTCCACATCGTTGAACGGCCCCACGTTGCGCCAGAACTCGGACGTCTCGGTGGCCAGCGGGTCCATGACTACCAACCACTTGAGCTTGGCCAGTGCCGCGGTCACGCGGTTCTTGTCAGGGAGGGCGGCAATCGGGTTGAAACCTTGGCACATGTAGCCGTTGACCTTGCCTTGGCTCATCATCTCGAACATGCGCAGCACGTCGTAGGCAGGCACGTCGAGCTTGGGCAGCCAATCGTAGCCCCAGTTGTTGTCGGCGGTGGCGTTGGGGCCGTACCAGGCCTTCATGAGGCTGACGTGGAACTTGCCGTAGTTCTGCCAGTAGGACAGCTGCCCCGGGCGCAGCGGCTTGGACGCACGCTTGTCGATGAACGCGGCGTAGTCCTGCTCGGCGTCGCCGGCAAGTGTCAGGTAACCCGGCAGCGAGTTGGACAGCAACCCCAGGTCGGTCAGGCCCTGAATGTTGGAGTGACCCCGCAAGGCATTCACGCCCCCACCTGGCATGCCCACGTTGCCCAACAACAGCTGCACCATCGCCGCGCTGCGGATGATCTGCGCGCCGATCGAATGTTGCGTCCACCCCAGCGCATACAGGATCGTCATGGTCTTGCCCGGCGCCGAGCAGGTGGCGATCTCTTCCCAAACCTTCATCATGGCGTCCTGCGGCATGCCACAGGTCATGCTCGCCAATTCTGGGGTGTAGCGGCTGTAGTGCTGCTTCATCAGCTGGAACACACAGCGTGGGTGCTGAAGTGTCGGGTCTACCTTGGCAAAACCGTCCTCGCCCAGCTCGTAACCCCAGCCCGACTTGTCGGCATAAATGCGCTTGCTCTCGTCATAGCCGCTGAACAGGCCATCCTCGAAGCCATAGGTGTCCTTGACGATGAAGGATACGTCGGTGTAATTGCGCACATATTCGTGCTGGATCTTGTCATTGCTCAGCAGGTAATTGATCAACCCGCCCATGAACGCGATGTCGGTACCGGTGCGGATGGGCGCGTAGTAATCGGCCACCGAAGCGGTACGGGTAAACCTTGGGTCGACCACGATCAGCCGCGCCTTGTTGTGCGCCTTGGCCTCGGTCACCCATTTGAAGCCGCACGGATGCGCTTCTGCTGCGTTGCCACCCATCACAAGGACCAGATTCGCGTTGGCGATATCGGACCAGTGGTTGGTCATGGCGCCACGGCCGTACGTCGGGGCAAGACTTGCCACCGTCGGGCCATGTCAGACACGTGCTTGGTTATCGAACCCCAGCATGCCTGTTGCGCGAACAACCTTGTGAGTCAGGTAGCCGGCCTCGCTGGAGGCGGCGGAAGCGGCAAGAAAACCGGTGGTGAGCCAGCGGTTGACCGTCTGCCCCTGGGCATTTTTCTCGATGAAGTTCGCGTCGCGATCTTCCTTCATCAAGGCGGCCACGCGATCGAGCGCTTCGTCCCAGCTGACGCGTACCCACTCGTTGCTACCCGGCTTGCGCACCTCGGGGTACTTGAGACGGCTTGGACTGTGGATGAAGTCGAGCAAACCTGCGCCTTTGGGGCAAAGGGTGCCGCGGTTCACCGGATGGTCGGCGTCACCTTCGATGTGGATGATGTTCTGCTTGACGTTCTTGCCTGCATCACCCTGGCTGTACAGGATCAAGCCGCAGCCGACCGAGCAGTAGGGGCAGGTGTTACGGGTTTCTTTGGTATGCGCCAGCTTGAAGTGGCGCACTTGCTCGGCGAACGCAGGCGTTGGGGCCATGCCCAGCGCCGCAAGGCTCGAGCCTCCAAGGCCGACGGCGGCGACCTTGAAGAATTGCCGACGGTTGAGATCCATCGTGCACTCCTGATCAGATTTGGACGCACGGAACATGGCCGGCGCCTCTTGGTAGTCACGGTGACGGCGGTTTGATGACCGCCAACAGGTAAGACTAGCAAGGAATCGAAAAGGTGCGATGACGTGGGTCAGGTAGGCTGAAGATAGATCATACATCTCAGCACGTGGCTGCTCGCCGACAAAGGCTATGACGCACAAGCGTTGCGTCAGTACTTCGACCGGTGCCGCATACAGCCCGTCATTCCGAAGCGCTCGATGAAGCGCAAGCCTAAGCCGGGTTTGCCCAGGTTGTTCGACCGGCGCAAATACCGACAACACCATGTCCATCGAGCGCATGTTCGGCTGGCTGAAAAAAGATCGCCCCCTTGGAACGGGTCTCGACAAGCTCGCAGAAGTCATGCCGTGATGGTCTCACTGACTTGCTCCATGCGGTGTTTACGTTGCCTTTCTCCGTACCCTACCTGGCGCTCAGATATTGAGACGGACAGTAGCCCCCGCAGTGGCCGCGTGGTCAGTTGAAAGATCATTGGGTAGTTATAGAAAAATTGTCATCTCCCAAGTAACTAAGTTTAACGTCGTCATTGACGTATGTGCCGTCCGGAGCAATGAACTTGTAACGTGACAGTAGAAACGCTTCCTGGCTGACCTCGCTGCTGGCGTGAAGTCGGGTACCAATTGCAAACAGGACGCCACCCACACTGAATATTGGCCCAGGGTACATCTGTATGTACTGCAGCAAGGTAGGGCCTGCCACTCTGTTGTACGTAATCGTTTCAGGGCCTAGAACGAGCGTACCGAAGCCCACCAAGGCGATGATGATACCTACCGCCATCACGAACGAGCCAGAATATTCAGCACCTCTATCGCGACCCTTGAGAAATGCCGCGTAGTCTTCGCTGAATCCCGAAACGTGATAGTCCCCAGTCGACGCCGTCAGTTTTATCTCCCGCTGTTCAGTTCCTGATTGCATGAGCCTCTCCTTGTTAAAGCTGAGATACTAAGCAATATTGGCACTGCATAGCCGGTGTCATGCAAACTTGGGAAAGACTCTACGGCAGAAGGAGAAAGTTCATTGAGTACTGTTCTTACTCGCCAACAAACTTAATAGTTGACCCTGCCCCAGGTATAAAAAAACCCGGAGCAATGGCCCCGGGTTTTTACTGTAGCGCGATGCCCTACCGTTCAAATCAGAACGGAATATCATCATCAAAGCTGTCGAAGTCAGCCGCCGGTTGCGGCGCTGGCTGCTGCGGCGCCGGGCGCTGTTGCTGTTGCGGGCGCGGGGCCTGCTGGCGCGCAGGTTGCTGGTTGTACTGTTGCTGCTGACCGCCACCTTGGTTGTAGTTGTTACCACCACCCTGGTTGTACGGGTCGCCGCCGCCTTGCTGGTTCTGCGGACGGCCGCCCAGCAGCTGCATGGTGCCGTTGATGTCAACGATGATTTCAGTGGTGTAGCGCTTGATGCCGTCTTTTTCCCACTCACGGGTCTGCAGCTTGCCTTCGATGTAGCACTGCGAACCTTTGCGCAGGTACTCGCCGGCAATCTCGGCAACCTTGCCGAACAGCGACACACGGTGCCATTCGGTACGCTCGACCTTCTGGCCCGACTGCTTGTCGGTCCATTGCTCGCTGGTTGCCAGGCTCAGGTTGGTCACGGCATTACCGTTGGGCAGGTAGCGGACTTCGGGATCCTGGCCACAGGTACCGACCAGAATGACTTTGTTAACCCCACGGGCCATAACGTTCTCCTAGGCTTCGCACGCCGCTGAGGCCGGATTGATCAGGCGCTCCAGGGTCGTACGGTCCAAAATTTTCGTATCCAGTTTGATATAGACGGCTGATTCTTCCGAGACCACAACGGCGTCGGTCACGCCGGGCACGGCCATCAACCGTGCAGCCAGGCCAGCATCCTTGGCGGCCTCCGGCGACAAAGGCATGCGCAAGCTGGTCACATACGGTGGCTCGTTCATGCTCAAGGCAACGGCCAACCAGATGGCACACAGTATCGCGCAGCCAAGGAACACGGTGTTCAGCCCACCATGCTGGAACAGCCAGCCACCCAGGATGCCCCCTAGCGCAGCACCGAGAAACTGGCTGGTGGAGTACACCCCCATCGCCGTTCCCTTGCCACCTGCTGGCGACACCTTGCTGACCAGCGAAGGCAACGAAGCCTCCAGCAGGTTGAATGCGGTGAAGAATACCACGGTGCCGATCACCAGTCCGCGCAAACCGTCAGCCCACTGCCAGAAGAATAGCTCGACCAACAGCAGTACGCTGACGGCCCCGGCCAGCACACGTTTCATCTTGCGCTTTTTTTCGCCGTAGATGATGAACGGTACCATTGCAAAAAATGAGACGAACAGCGCGGTCAGGTAGACCCACCAGTGTTGTTCCTTGGGCAGTCCGCCGCGCTCGACGAAGGCCAGAGGCAGCGCGACGAAGCTGGCCATGAGAATGGCATGCAGGATGAAGATGCTCACATCCAGCCGTAGAAGGTCCGGGTGACGGAGGGTCGGGCCGATGGCCTGACGCGCAACGCCCGATTCGCGATGCTGCAGAATGTTGTGCGTGGCAGGTACCACGAAGGCAATCAACGCGATGCCAACCAAGGCCAAGCCGGCCGTTGCAAGGAACAATCCTGACAAGCCAAAGGCACTTGTCAGCAAAGGCCCGACGACCATTGCCACTGCAAAGGAAAGACCAATGCTCATCCCGATCATGGCCATGGCCTTGGTGCGGTGCTGTTCCCGGGTCAGGTCCGACAGCAGCGCCATCACCGCCGCCGAAATGGCGCCGGCCCCTTGCAGGATGCGCCCTGCGATGATGCCCCAGATGGAATCGGCCTGGGCTGCCAGGACGCTGCCCAGGGCAAACACGATCAAGCCCAGGTAGATGACGGGTCGACGGCCGATGCGGTCTGAAATCATCCCGAAGGGAATCTGCAACACCGCCTGGGTGAGGCCATAGGCGCCAATGGCCAGGCCAATCAGCGCGGGCGTGGCGCCGGCCAGGTCCATGCCATAGGTGGCCAGGACCGGCAAGACCATGAACATGCCCAGCATACGAAAAGCGAAGACCAGAGCCAGACCGCCGGCGGCGCGGGTTTCATTGCCGCTCATGCGCTCGTTGTGGGTGTCGTGCATGGATTAATCTCGTGTGAACCGGCGGCGATTCTATCAGTCCGACAGCTTGACGGCATCTACGCGACGCTTTGCCGCGTACTGGCAGGGCGCCGTATAATTCTTCGTTTATGCCCGCCGAGCGAGGCCGCAGTGGACAAGATCCTGATTCGTGGGGCACGTACCCACAACCTGAAGAACATCGACCTGACCCTGCCCCGGGACAAGCTCATCGTCATTACCGGCCTGTCGGGCTCGGGCAAGTCATCCCTGGCCTTCGATACGCTGTACGCCGAGGGCCAGCGTCGTTATGTGGAATCGCTGTCGGCGTATGCCCGCCAGTTCCTCTCGATGATGGAAAAGCCTGACGTCGATACCATCGAAGGGCTGTCACCGGCCATTTCCATCGAACAGAAATCCACCTCACACAACCCCCGCTCCACCGTCGGCACCATCACCGAGATCTACGACTACTTGCGCCTGCTGTACGCCAGGGTCGGGACACCCCGCTGCCCAGACCATGACATACCACTGGAAGCGCAAACGGTCAGCCAGATGGTCGACCTGGTACTGGAGCGCCCGGAAGGCAGCAAGTTGATGCTCCTGGCCCCGGTCATCCGTGAGCGCAAGGGTGAGCACCTGGCGGTGTTCGACGAGCTGCGCGCCCAAGGCTTCGTCCGCGCCCGCGTCAACGGCAAACTCTACGAACTGGACGAGTTGCCCAAGCTGGACAAGCAGAAAAAGCACAGTATCGATGTGGTGGTCGATCGTTTCAAAGTGCGTGCCGATCTTCAGCAGCGATTGGCCGAGTCGTTCGAGACCGCGTTGAAGCTGGCGGATGGTATCGCGCTGATCGCTCCCATGGACGACGAGAAAGGCGAAGAGACCATTTTTTCGGCGCGCTTTGCCTGCCCCATTTGCGGTCATGCGATCAGCGAACTGGAACCCAAGCTGTTCTCGTTCAACAACCCGGCCGGTGCCTGCCCGACCTGTGACGGCCTGGGCGTTAAGCAGTATTTCGATACCAAGCGCCTGGTCAATGCGGAACTGACCTTGGCCGAAGGCGCCATTCGCGGGTGGGATCGCCGTAACGTCTACTACTTCCAGATGCTGGGGTCGCTGGCTGCGCATTATGACTTCAGCCTGGACGAAGCATTCGGCGAGCTTGCGCCGGAGCATCAGAAGGTGATCCTGCAAGGCAGCGGCAAGCACAGCGTGGACTTCAAGTACCTCAACGACCGGGGTGACATCGTCAAGCGCTCGCACCCGTTCGAAGGGATCATCCCCAACCTGGAACGCCGCTACCGCGAAACCGAGTCCAATACCGTACGCGAGGAACTGGCCAAGTACTTGGGCACCCAGCCGTGCCCGGACTGCCGTGGCACGCGGCTGCGGCGCGAGGCGCGTCATGTGTGGGTCGGTGAGAAGACGCTGCCGGCGGTCGCCAACATGCCGATCGGTGACGCCAGTGGCTACTTCAGCACGCTGACCCTGACCGGTCGCCGTGGCGAAATCGCGGCCAAGATTCTCAAGGAAATCTGCGAACGGTTGCAGTTCCTGGTGAACGTGGGCCTGGACTACCTCACCCTTGACCGTAGCGCAGAAACCCTGTCCGGTGGTGAGGCTCAGCGCATCCGCCTCGCCAGCCAGATCGGCGCAGGCTTGGTGGGGGTGATGTATATCCTGGACGAGCCGTCCATTGGCCTTCATCAGCGCGACAACGATCGCTTGCTCGCCACCCTCAATCACCTGCGTGATCTGGGCAACACCGTAATCGTCGTCGAGCATGACGAGGATGCGATCCGCCTGGCGGACTACGTGGTGGACATTGGGCCAGGGGCCGGCGTGCATGGCGGCAAGATCGTCGCTGAGGGTACGCCTCAGGAAGTCATGGACCACCCGGACTCCGTAACCGGCCAGTACCTGTCCGGCCGTAGAAAGATCGTGGTCCCTGCCAAGCGCACACCGCGCGACAAAAAGCTGCAGCTCAAGCTCAAGGGCGCACGTGGCAACAACCTTCAGAACGTCGATCTGGAAATCCCCATCGGGCTGCTGACCTGCGTGACCGGCGTCTCAGGCTCCGGCAAGTCCACGCTCATCAACAACACCCTGTTCCCGCTCGCAGCCACCGCCCTGAACGGCGCGAGCAGCCTGGAAGCGGCGCCCCATGCCAGCATGGACGGGTTGCAGCACCTGGACAAGGTGGTGGATATCGACCAGAGCCCCATTGGCCGCACCCCCCGGTCCAACCCTGCCACCTACACAGGGATCTTCACGCCGATCCGCGAGCTGTTCTCTGGGGTGCCTGAATCACGCTCGCGCGGGTATGGCCCAGGCCGGTTCTCGTTCAACGTGAAAGGCGGGCGCTGCGAAGCGTGCCAGGGCGACGGCCTGATCAAGGTGGAAATGCATTTCCTCCCGGACATCTACGTGCCTTGCGATGTGTGCAAGAGCAAGCGCTACAACCGCGAAACCCTGGAGATCAAGTACAAGGGCAAGAACATCCACGAGGTGCTGGAAATGACCATCGAGGATGCGCGTGAGTTCTTCGATGCGGTGCCTGCATTGGCGCGCAAGCTCCAGACCCTGATGGACGTAGGGCTTTCCTACATCAAGCTAGGTCAATCGGCGACGACGCTTTCGGGGGGCGAAGCCCAGCGCGTGAAGCTGTCACGGGAGCTGTCCAAGCGCGATACCGGTAAGACCTTGTATATCCTGGACGAGCCTACTACGGGCCTGCACTTCGCCGATATCCAGCAGCTGCTGGACGTTCTGCACCGGCTTCGTGACCATGGCAACACCGTGGTGGTCATCGAGCACAACCTGGACGTCATCAAGACAGCCGATTGGCTGGTGGACCTCGGGCCAGAGGGCGGCTCAAAGGGTGGGCAGATCATCGCATGCGGTACGCCCGAGGAACTGAGCAAGATGAAACAATCCTACACCGGGCACTACCTCAAGCCTCTGCTGGAGCGAGACCGAGCGTGATGAACGTGAAGGGGCGCCTAGGCGCCCCTTTCTTATCGGCTCATCGCTTTCATGCTAGAGCCACTACAAGGCCCAAGCACAATGCAATCGAAGCATTACATCTGTGATTGCAGGTAATTCTGCAGACCGATCGCCTTGATCAAGCCTTGCTGCTTCTCGAGCCAATAGGTGTGATCTTCCTCGGTATCGGCCAATTGCGCGCGCAGAATGTCACGGCTCACATAATCCTTGTGCAGTTCGCACAACTCGATCCCCTTGCAAAGCGCCGCTCGCACTTTGTATTCGAGCTTCAAATCCGCTTCGATCATTTCAGGGACAGTGGTTCCCACTTCGAGATCGTCCGCACGCATGTCCGGGGTGCCCTCGAGCATGAGAATGCGGCGCATCAAAGCGTCAGCGTGCTGCGCCTCTTCTTCCATCTCATGGTTGATGCGCTCGTAGAGCTTGGTCAGGCCCCAGTCTTCGTACATGCGCGAGTGAATGAAGTACTGGTCACGTGCAGCCAGTTCGCCCTTCAGCAGCATGACGAGGTAATTGATGACGTCTGGGTGGCCTTGCATCGCCGGGGTTCTCCATGTGAAAGCGTGTATGCCGCATAGTGTGAACCACGTTGTGCGCTTGGTCACTGAAAACCGCGCGACTCACTGGAAAAAATCGGGCAAACGGTAGTGATATTCATTGAAAAACCGCCCAAATGAGGGCGGTTATTCTTATCACTTCGACTTAGGCGATATTCATCCCAAGCGCCTTTGCGACACCTGCCCCGTAAGCGGGATCGGCTTTGAAGAAGTATTGCAATTGACGCTGGATGACATCGTCGGTAACTCCGGACATGGCCCCCGCAATGTTGTTGACCAGTAGCTCCTGCTGCGCCTGGCTCATCAGCCGGAACAGGGCGCCCGCGTGGCTGAAGTAATCGGTGTCCTCGCGATGATCATACCGGTCGGCCAAACCATTCAGCGCAAGCCCAGGCTCACCATGACGCGGCGATTGCTTGGGAGCATCCGCGTAGCTGTTGGGCTCATAATTGGGTGCCCCACCGTAGGTACCCAGCGCCATCGAGCCATCACGCTGGTAGCTGTTGACAGCACACCGGGGAGCATTCACCGGCAATTGCTGATGGTTGGTGCCTACCCGATAGCGGTGCGCATCGGCATAGGCGAACACGCGGCCTTGCAGCATGCGATCAGGTGACAGCCCCACCCCAGGCACCATGTTGCTCGGACCGAATGCAGCCTGCTCGACTTCGGCGAAGTAGTTCAGTGGGTTGCGGTTGAGCTCCAGTACACCCACTTCGATCAGCGGGTAATCTTTCTGCGACCAGGTCTTGGTCACGTCGAACGGATTTTCGGAACGGTTCGCGGCCTCTGCTTCAGCCATGACCTGAATGCACACCGTCCAGCGCGGGTGGTCGCCACGCTCGATGGCCTCGTACAGGTCGCGCTGGGCGTAATCCGGATCGGTGCCGGCCAGACGCGCAGCTTCAGCAGGCGCCAGGTTCTTGATGCCCTGCTGGGTCTTGAAGTGCCATTTGACCCACGTACGCTGACCGTCGGCGCTGATCAAGCTGTAGGTATGGCTGCCGAAGCCGTGCATATGCCGATAACCGTCGGGGATACCGCGGTCCGAAAACAAGATCGTGACCTGGTGCAGCGCTTCCGGCGAATGAGACCAGAAGTCCCACATCATCTGGGCATTTTTCAGATTGGTCTGAGGATGGCGTTTTTGCGTGTGAATGAAGTCTGGAAACTTCAGTGGATCACGGATGAAGAACACCGGCGTGTTATTGCCGACGATGTCCCAGTTGCCTTCTTCCGTATAGAACTTGACCGCAAACCCTCGTGGGTCACGCTCTGTGTCGGCCGAGCCACGCTCCCCACCTACCGTGGAAAATCGCAGAAACGTTTCGGTCTGCTTGCCAATTTGCTCAAACAGTTTCGCACTGGTGAGGTGAGTAATGTCGCGCGTCACCGTGAACGTACCGTAGGCACCAGAGCCTTTGGCATGCACACGTCGCTCAGGGATGTTTTCGCGGTTGAAATGCGCCAGCTTCTCGATCAGGTGGAAATCATCGAGCAGCAGTGGACCGCGTTGACCTGCGGTACGGGAGTTCTGGTTGTCCGCTACAGGGGCACCGCTGGCGGTAGTAAGCGTTTTGCTCATGGGCTCTCCTCGATCAGTCTCAAATGCCTGTTTATCGGCTTGAGAGGATTATCAGCAGAATTGGCCCCACCTGGAAATTTATTGAATTACTGAATGTGATAGATAGTTTTAATAACCTGAAATACAAAAAACCGGGCACTAGGCCCGGTTCTTTGTAGCAGACAAAACGTCTTACTCGGCAGCTTCTACAGCACCACCGACTGGACGATCAACCAGCTCGACGTACGCCATTGGCGCGTTGTCGCCAGCGCGGAAACCGCACTTCAGGATGCGCAGGTAGCCGCCCTGACGGGTGGCGTAGCGCTTGCCCAGATCGTTGAACAGTTTACCAACAGCGGACTTCGAACGGGTACGGTCGAAAGCCAGACGACGGTTGGCAACGCTGTCTTCCTTGGCCAGGGTGATCAGCGGCTCGGCAACGCGACGCAGTTCCTTGGCTTTCGGCAGGGTGGTTTTGATCAGCTCGTGCTCGATCAACGACACTGCCATGTTCTGGAACATAGCCTTGCGGTGAGAGCTGGTGCGGCTCAGGTGACGTCCACTTTTACGATGACGCATGATTCATTCCTTACCAAACACTACGTTCGGTGATTACGACGATCAGGCGGTCGCCTTGTCGTCCTTCTTAAGACTTGCAGGCGGCCAGTTGTCGAGGCGCATGCCGAGAGACAGACCACGAGAGGCCAGGACGTCCTTGATTTCAGTCAGGGACTTCTTGCCAAGGTTAGGAGTCTTCAACAGCTCTACTTCGGTACGCTGAATCAGGTCGCCGATGTAGTAGATGTTCTCCGCCTTCAGGCAGTTGGCCGAACGTACAGTCAGTTCCAGGTCGTCAACCGGACGTAGCAGGATCGGATCGATCTCGTCTTCCTGCTCGACTACGACAGGCTCACTGTCACCTTTGAGGTCGACGAACGCGGCCAACTGCTGTTGCAGGATGGTCGCAGCGCGGCGGATAGCCTCTTCAGGATCCAGGGTGCCGTTGGTTTCCAGATCAATGACCAGCTTGTCCAAGTTGGTACGCTGTTCAACACGTGCGTTTTCGACCACATAGGCGATACGACGCACAGGGCTGAACGAAGCGTCCAACTGCAGACGGCCAATGCTACGGCTTTCGTCTTCGTCGGTCTGACGGGAGTCGGCCGGCTCGTAACCGCGACCACGAGCTACAGTGAGCTTCATGTTCAGGGCGCCATTCGACGCCAGGTTCGCGATTACGTGATCGGGGTTGACGATCTCGACATCGTGATCCAGCTGAATATCGGCAGCGGTAACCACCCCCGAACCCTTTTTCGACAAGGTCAGCGTAACTTCGTCACGACCGTGCAGTTTGATAGCCAGGCCTTTCAGGTTCAACAGGATTTCAATGACATCTTCCTGTACACCTTCGATCGCGGAGTACTCGTGGAGTACGCCATCGATCTCGGCCTCGACTACTGCACAGCCAGGCATGGAGGACAACAGGATGCGGCGCAGCGCGTTGCCCAGGGTATGGCCGAAGCCACGCTCGAGAGGCTCGAGCGTGATCTTGGCGCGGGTCGGACTGACTACCTGCACATCAATGTGGCGGGGAGTCAGGAACTCATTTACCGAAATCTGCATGGATGCACCTATTTTCTAGCCCTTACTTGGAGTAGAGCTCGACAATCAGGTTTTCGTTGATGTCGGCAGACAGGTCGCTGCGAGCAGGAACGTTCTTGAAAACGCCCGACTTTTTGGCAGCATCCACGTCAACCCACTCAACGCGGCCACGCTGGGCACACAGTTCAAGGGCTTGAACAATGCGCAGCTGGTTCAGCGACTTCTCACGAACCGCGACCACGTCACCCGGACGAACTTGGTAGGATGGAATGTTTACAGTCTTACCGTTGACGCTGATCGCTTTGTGCGAAACCAGCTGACGGGACTCGGAACGAGTCGAGCCGAAGCCCATACGGTAAACGACGTTATCCAGACGGCACTCGAGCAGTTGCAGCAGGTTCTCACCGGTTGCGCCTTTTTTCGAGGCAGCGGCCTGGTAGTAACCGCGGAACTGACGCTCCAGAACACCGTAGATACGACGGACTTTTTGTTTCTCGCGCAGCTGGGTACCGTAGTCGGACTGACGGCCACGGCGCTGGCCGTGGATACCTGGGGCTGCTTCGATGTTGCACTTCGATTCCAGAGCGCGAACGCCGCTCTTCAGGAACAGATCGGTGCCTTCACGACGAGACAGTTTGCATTTTGGACCAATGTAACGTGCCATTTATCTGTCTCCTGATTACACGCGACGCTTCTTCGGCGGACGGCACCCGTTATGCGGGATTGGCGTCACGTCGGTGATGCTGGCGATCTTGTAGCCGCAGCTGTTCAATGCACGAACGGCGGACTCACGACCTGGACCTGGACCCTTGACGTTTACGTCGAGGTTCTTCAGACCGTATTCCAGCGCAGCTTGACCAGCACGCTCAGCAGCGATCTGGGCTGCGAACGGGGTGGATTTGCGCGAACCACGGAAACCCGAACCACCGGAGGTCGCCCAGGACAAAGCATTGCCCTGACGGTCGGTGATGGTCACGATGGTGTTGTTAAAAGAAGCGTGGATGTGGGCGATGCCATCAACCACTGTCTTTTTGACTTTTTTACGAGGACGAGCAGCAGGTTTTGCCATGTCTATATTCCTGGGCGATTACTTGCGGATCGGCTTACGCGGGCCCTTACGGGTGCGTGCGTTGGTCTTGGTGCGCTGACCGCGAACCGGCAGACCTTTACGATGACGCAGGCCGCGGTAGCAACCCAGGTCCATCAAGCGCTTGATCTTCATGTTTACGTCACGGCGCAGGTCACCTTCGGTGGTGAACTTCGCGACTTCGCCACGCAGGGTTTCGATTTGCTCGTCGCTCAGATCCTTGATCTTAGCGGCTGGATTTACACCAGCATCTACACAGATTTTCTGTGCAGTAGTGCGACCGACACCATAGATGTAGGTCAGCGAGATAACAGTATGCTTGTTATCTGGAATGTTAACGCCTGCAATACGGGCCATTCAGTGGGACTCCAATTGACAGCTACCTACGCCCCGGAAGCCAAGAAATAGGGCGCGAGATAATATCGCTGTAGAAACAAATAATCAACCCAGCAGCACACTAGCTGCTGGGTTTGAAGCGCGAATCACACTCAGCCTTGGCGCTGTTTGTGACGCGGTTCCGCGCTGCAAATCACTCGTACGACGCCTTCGCGACGGATGATCTTGCAGTTGCGGCACAGCTTTTTCACCGATGCACGAACTTTCATTACCGACTCCTCGAACCTTAGGGGCTTATCAGCGCAGCAAACCGCTGCCACCGTAGCCTTTCAGGTTGGCTTTCTTCATCAGGGATTCGTACTGGTGCGAAACGAGGTGCGATTGTACTTGGGACATGAAGTCCATCACAACCACTACCACAATCAGCAACGAGGTCCCGCCAAGGTAGAACGGCACATTTGCTGCCACCACCAGGAACTGGGGCAGAAGGCAGACGGCCATCATGTAAAGAGCACCGAACATGGTCAGACGAGTCAGAACGCCATCAATGTAGCGCGCCGACTGCTCACCAGGACGGATACCCGGAATAAAGGCACCGGACTTCTTCAGGTTTTCCGCTACGTCTTTCGGATTGAACATCAATGCTGTGTAGAAGAAGCAGAAGAAAATGATCCCTGCACTAAACAGCAGAATGTTCAACGGCTGACCAGGAGCGATCGACTGCGAGATGTCCTGCAGCCAGCCCATACCTTCGGACTGACCGAACCAGGCACCCAGCGAAGCCGGAAACAGCAAGATGCTGCTCGCGAAGATGGCCGGGATAACCCCCGCCATGTTCACCTTCAGCGGCAAGTGGCTGGTCTGCGCAGCGAAGACCTTGCGGCCCTGCTGGCGCTTGGCGTAATGAACGGCAATACGCCGCTGACCACGCTCGATGAACACCACGAAACCGATGATCGCTACTGCCAGCAAACCGATAGCGACCAGGGCGAAAATGTTGATATCACCCGTGCGTGCAGACTCGAAAGACTGCCCGATTGCTCTCGGAAGACCGGCAACGATACCTGCGAAAATCAACATCGAGATACCGTTGCCCACACCGCGCTCGGTGATCTGCTCGCCCAGCCACATCATGAACATTGCGCCTGCCACAAAGGTGGAGACGGCAACGACATGGAAGCCGAGGCCTACAGAAAACGCCACGCCCTGGTTGGCCAGGCCAATGGACATGCCAATGGCTTGGACCAGCGCCAGGATAACGGTGCCGTAGCGGGTGTACTGGCTGATCTTGCGACGGCCAGCTTCACCTTCCTTCTTCAACTGCTCCAGTTGCGGACTGACCGCGGTCATCAGCTGCATGATGATCGATGCCGAAATGTACGGCATGATCCCCAATGCAAAGATGCTCATGCGCTCAAGCGCGCCACCGGAAAACATGTTGAACAAGCTAAGAATGGTCCCCTCATTCTGCCGAAACAGATCCGCCAGACGGTCCGGATTGATGCCGGGAACCGGGATATGCGCACCTATCCGATAGACGATGATCGCCATGAACAGAAAGCGCAGACGAGCCCAGAGTTCCGACATCCCGCCCTTACCGAGCGAAGAGAGAGCACCTTGCTTAGCCATTTATTCCTCGAACTTGCCGCCAGCTGCTTCGATAGCCGCACGCGCACCCTTGGTGGCTGCGATACCCTTGATGGTGACTGCGCGAGTGACTTCGCCAGACAGCATGATTTTCACACGCTGTACGTTCTGGCCGATCACGTTGGCATCCTTCAGGGATTGCACGGAGATCACGTCGCCGTCCACTTTGGCCAACTCGGACAGACGCACTTCTGCGCGGTCCATGGCTTTCAGGGAAACGAAGCCGAACTTCGGCAGACGACGGTGCAGCGGCTGTTGACCGCCTTCGAAGCCCGGAGCGATGGTGCCACCGGAACGGGAGGTCTGACCTTTGTGACCACGGCCACCAGTCTTACCCAAACCGCTACCGATACCACGGCCCGGACGATGCTTCTCGCGACGGGAACCCGGCGCTGGACTCAGATCATTGAGTTTCATTGATTAACCCTCGACCTTCAGCATGTAGTAAGCCTTGTTGATCATCCCGCGGTTCTCGGGAGTATCTTGGACTTCTACAGTGTGACCGATGCGACGCAGACCCAGGCCTTTAACGCACAGAATGTGGTTAGGCAGACGGCCGGCGGTGCTTTTGATCAGCGTTACTTTAACGGTTGCCATGATCAGAAGATCTCCTCGACGCTCTTGCCGCGCTTGGCAGCAATGGATTCAGGAGATTGCATGGCTTTCAGACCCTTGAAGGTGGCGTAAACCACGTTCACTGGGTTGGTCGAACCGTAGCACTTGGCCAGAACGTTCTGAACACCAGCAACTTCCAGGACAGCACGCATTGCGCCACCGGCGATGATACCGGTACCTTCCGAGGCAGGCTGCATGTAAACCTTCGAGGCGCCGTGGGCGGCCTTGGTGGCGTACTGCAGAGTGGTGCCCTTCAGGTCTACCTGAATCATGTTGCGACGAGCAGCTTCCATGGCTTTCTGGATCGCGGCAGGTACTTCGCGCGACTTGCCACGGCCGAAGCCAACACGACCCTTGCCATCACCCACCACGGTCAGCGCGGTGAAGGTGAAGATACGGCCGCCTTTTACGGTTTTGGCAACGCGGTTAACTTGAACCAGCTTCTCGATGTAGCCTTCGTCGCGCTTTTGATCGTTATTTGCCATAACTTAGAACTCCAGCCCGCCTTCACGAGCAGCATCAGCCAGCGCTTTGACGCGGCCATGGTACTTGAAGCCGGAACGGTCAAAGGCAACTTGAGATACACCGGCGGCTTTCGCACGCTCAGCTACCAGCTTGCCAACCTTAGTGGCCGCGTCGATGTTGCCAGTGGCGCCATCACGCAGGTCTTTGTCCAAGGTCGAGGCGCTTGCCAGAACCTTGCTGCCGTCGGCCGAAATGACCTGGGCGTAGATATGCTGCGAGGAGCGGAACACGCACAGGCGCACGACTTCGAGTTCGTGCATCTTGAGACGTGCTTTGCGAGCGCGACGCAGTCGAGTAACTTTTTTGTCGGTCATTTGCTAGGCCCTACTTCTTCTTGGCTTCTTTACGACGGACTACTTCGTCCGCGTAACGCACACCCTTGCCTTTGTAAGGCTCTGGCGGACGGAAATCGCGGATTTCAGCGGCCACCTGACCCACCAGCTGCTTATCGATACCCTTGATCAGGATGTCGGTTTGGCTTGGGGTTTCTGCGGTGATACCGGCTGGCAGTTCGTAGTCCACTGGATGCGAGAAGCCCAGAGCCAGGTTCAGGACGGTGCCTTTTGCCTGTGCCTTGTAACCAACACCGACCAGCTGGAGCTTGCGCTCGAAGCCTTGGCTTACGCCTTGGACCATGTTGTTCACCAGAGCGCGGGTAGTACCGGCCATGGCGCGAGCTTGCTGATCACCGTTGCGAGCGACGAAGCGCAGTTCGCCGGACTCTTCGGTAACTTCAACAGACGAGTGAACGTTCAGTTCGAGAGTGCCCTTGGCACCCTTCACCGAAAGCTGCTGGCCGGCGAATTTTACTTCGACGCCTGCTGGCAGCTTAACGGGGTTCTTAGCGACGCGAGACATGCCTATCTCCCCTTAGAACACTGTGCACAGAACTTCGCCGCCGACACCGGCAGCGCGCGCAGCGCGGTCAGTCATCACACCTTTGTTGGTGGAGACGATAGACACGCCCAGGCCGCCACGTACTTTCGGCAGATCTGTGACGGACTTGTACTGGCGCAGGCCTGGACGGCTGGAGCGCTTCAGTTCCTCGATGACCGGACGGCCTTCGAAGTACTTGAGTTCGATCGACAGGGAAGGCTTGGCTTCACCAGTTACCTGGTAACCAGCGATGTAACCTTCATCTTTCAGAACTTTGGCAACCGCGACCTTCAGGGTGGAGGAAGGCATGCTTACGACGGACTTTTCAGCCATCTGGGCATTACGGATGCGAGTTAGCATGTCCGCTAACGGGTCCTGCATACTCATGGGCTAGATGCTCCTGATACAAGAATTATTAGCCTTGCGGCTATCACAACCACCTGAACAGGCAGGGCAAGAAGCCCAGGCTCAGGTGAGCCGGTCATTCTAGACACAAGCCAGAAACGAAACAAGCCCCATGTAGGGGCTTGTTCGTGGGAAGCGTCACCGGCGGTCGGAAGATTAACCCCCTACGCCGACGACTCAACCTGCAGCGATTACCAGGAGGCCTTGACCAGACCTGGTACGTCGCCACGCATTGCCGCTTGACGCAGCATGTTACGGCCCAGGCCGAACTTACGGTATACACCGTGAGGACGACCGGTCAGGCGGCAACGGTTGCGCAGGCGTGCAGCGCTAGCATCGCGAGGCTGCTTCTGCAGAGCGACAACGGCAGCGAAACGCTCTTCAGGAGAGGCGTTCAGATTGACGATGGTCGCTTTCAGCTCAGCGCGCTTTTTAGCGTACTTGGCTACCGTTTGCTGACGCTTCAGCTCACGGTTTTTCATGCTCTTCTTGGCCATTTTCCTACTCCAATCAGTTGCGGAACGGGAACTTGAAAGCACGCAGCAGAGCGCGGCCTTCGTCGTCCGAACGAGCAGTGGTGGTCAGGGTGATGTCCAAACCGCGCAGAGCATCGATCTTGTCGTAGTCGATTTCCGGGAAGATGATCTGCTCTTTCACGCCCATGCTGTAGTTGCCACGACCGTCGAAGGACTTGGCATTCAGGCCGCGGAAGTCGCGAACCCGAGGCAGGGAGATCGCCAGCAGGCGGTCCAGGAATTCGTACATCTTGTCGCTACGCAGGGTCACCTTGACGCCGATCGGCCAGCCTTCGCGGACTTTGAAGCCAGCGATGGATTTGCGAGCGAAAGTCACGACCGGCTTTTGACCGGTGATCTTTTCCAGGTCGGCAACAGCGTGCTCGATGACCTTCTTGTCACCGATCGCTTCGCCCAGACCCATGTTCAGGGTGATTTTGGTAACGCGCGGAACTTCCATCACGTTCGACAGCTTAAGTTCATCCTTAAGCTTAGGAGCGATCTCGTTCCGGTAAATCTCTTTCAGTCGTGCCATGGTCTTCTACCTAGCAGTGTTCAAGCATCAACCGCTTTTTGGGTCGACTTGAAGACACGAATTTTCTTACCGTCTTCTACTTTGAAACCAACGCGGTCAGCCTTGTTGGTTTCACCGTTGAAGATGGCAACGTTGGAAGCGTGCAGAGGCGCTTCTTTTTCGACGATACCGCCCTGAACGCCCGCCATCGGGTTAGGCTTGGTATGACGCTTGACCAGGTTCACACCACCGATGACCAGACGGTCGTCAGCGAGAACCTTCAGCACCTTACCGCGCTTACCTTTGTCTTTGCCGGCGATCACGATGATCTCGTCGTCACGACGAATCTTTTGCATGTCGGATCTCCTTACAGCACTTCAGGGGCGAGCGAGACGATCTTCATGAACTTCTCAGTACGAAGTTCACGGGTCACTGGCCCGAAGATGCGAGTGCCGATCGGCTCTTGCTTGTTGTTCAGCAGAACAGCAGCGTTGCCGTCGAAACGAATGATGGAACCGTCAGCGCGACGAACACCGTGACGGGTGCGCACGACAACAGCAGTCATCACTTGGCCTTTTTTGACCTTACCGCGCGGAATTGCTTCCTTGACGGTAACTTTGATGATGTCACCGATGCCGGCGTAACGGCGGTGAGAACCGCCGAGCACCTTGATGCACATGACGCGACGAGCGCCGCTGTTATCGGCCACATCGAGCATGGATTGAGTCTGAATCATAAAATTTCTCCGACCCCTAGCCCTTAGACTTCAACAGCGCGTTCGAGGACTTCAACCAGTGCCCAGGACTTGGTCTTGGCCAGCGGACGGGTTTCGGTAATGGAAACCTTGTCGCCGATCTTGCACTGATTGGTTTCGTCGTGCGCGTGCAGCTTAGTCGAACGCTTAACGTATTTACCGTAGATCGGGTGCTTAACGCGACGCTCGATCAGAACGGTGATGGTCTTGTCCATTTTGTCGCTGACGACACGGCCAGTCAGCGTACGGACGGTTTTTTCAGCTTCAGCCATGATCACTTACCTGCCTGCTGGTTGAGCACAGTCTTCACGCGAGCGATGTCACGCTTGACTTGCGAGAGCAGGTGCGACTGCCCCAACTGGCCAGTTGCTTTCTGCATACGCAGATTGAACTGGTCGCGCAGCAAGCCGAGCAGTTGCTCGTTCAGTTGCTGTGCGGATTTTTCACGAAGTTCATTCGCTTTCATCACATCACCGTCCGCTTAACAAAGGAGGTGGCGAGAGGCAGCTTCGCAGCGGCCAGAGCGAAAGCTTCGCGCGCCAGCTCTTCAGAAACACCCTCGATCTCGTACAGGACTTTGCCTGGCTGGATCTGGGCAACCCAGTACTCAACGGAACCCTTACCTTTACCCATACGAACCTCGAGAGGTTTCTTGGAGATCGGCTTGTCCGGGAATACACGGATCCAGATCTTGCCGCCACGTTTTACGTGACGGGTCAGCGCACGACGTGCGGACTCGATCTGGCGGGCGGTGAGGCGACCGCGAGCAACAGCTTTCAGGGCGAATTCGCCGAAGCTGACTTTGCTACCGCGCAGTGCCAGACCACGGTTGTGGCCAGTCATCTGCTTGCGGAATTTTGTACGCTTAGGTTGCAACATTTGGCGTACCCCTTACTTAGCAGCTTTTTTACGAGGCGCTGGTGCTTGTGGTTTCAGTTCTTCTTGGCGACCACCAATAACTTCGCCTTTGAAAATCCAAACCTTCACACCGATCACACCGTAAGTGGTGTGAGCTTCGTAGGTGTTGTAGTCGATATCGGCACGCAGGGTGTGCAGAGGCACACGACCTTCGCGATACCACTCGGTACGAGCAATCTCAGCGCCGCCGAGACGACCGCTCACCTGGATCTTGATGCCCTTGGCACCAATACGCATGGCGTTCTGTACGGCGCGCTTCATGGCGCGACGGAACATAACGCGGCGTTCCAGCTGCTGAGCTACGCTTTGCGCAACCAGCATGGCGTCGAGTTCCGGCTTGCGGATCTCTTCGATGTTGATGTGCACAGGCACACCCATCTGCTTGGTCAGGTCCTGGCGCAGCTTCTCGACATCTTCACCTTTCTTCCCGATAACGATACCTGGACGAGCGGTGTGGATGGTGATGCGTGCAGTTTGAGCCGGACGATGAATATCGATACGGCTTACGGACGCGCTTTTTAGTTTGTCGTGGAGGTACTCACGCGTTTTCAGATCCTTCAACAGGTAATCTGCGTAAGTAGCACCGTCTGCGTACCAGACGGAGGTGTGCTCCTTGACGATTCCCAGGCGAATGCCAGTGGGATGTACTTTCTGACCCATCTGATCGACTCCGTTACTTGTCCGCAACCTTGACAGTGATATGGCAAGACCGCTTGACGATGCGATCAGCACGGCCTTTGGCACGTGGCATGATGCGCTTCAGCGAACGCCCTTCGTTGACGAAGACGGTGGAGACCTTCAGGTCATCAACGTCTGCGCCTTCGTTGTGTTCGGCGTTGGCTACGGCCGACTCGAGGACTTTCTTCATGATTTCAGCGGCTTTTTTGCTGCTGAAGGCCAACAGGTTGAGCGCTTCGCCCACCTTCTTCCCGCGGATCTGGTCGGCGACCAAGCGGGCTTTCTGGGCGGAGATTCGAGCGCCCGACAACTTAGCGGCTACTTCCATTTCCTTACCCCTTAACGCTTGGCTTTCTTGTCAGCCACGTGCCCGCGATAGGTGCGGGTACCGGCGAACTCGCCCAGTTTGTGGCCGACCATGTCTTCGTTCACGAGAACTGGAACATGCTGGCGACCGTTGTGAACCGCGATGGTCAGACCGACCATTTGTGGCAGGATCATCGAGCGACGCGACCAGGTTTTAACTGGTTTGCGATCGTTCTTCTCCACCGCCACTTCGACCTTCTTCAAGAGGTGAAGATCGATAAAAGGACCTTTTTTCAGAGAACGTGGCACTGTCGTATCCCTCTAGTTACTTGCGACGACGGACGATCATGTTGTCGGTACGCTTATTACCACGGGTTTTAGCACCCTTGGTTGGGAAGCCCCATGGCGATACCGGATGACGACCACCGGAGGTACGACCTTCACCACCACCATGTGGGTGGTCAACCGGGTTCATGGCAACACCACGAACGGTTGGGCGAACGCCGCGCCAGCGTTTGGCACCAGCTTTACCCAGCGAACGCAGGCTGTGCTCGGAGTTCGAGACTTCGCCCAGGGTCGCACGGCACTCAGCCAGGACTTTACGCATTTCACCAGAGCGCAGACGCAGGGTCACGTAGACACCTTCACGAGCGATCAGCTGAGCCGAAGCACCAGCGGAACGAGCGATCTGTGCACCTTTACCCGGCTTCAGTTCGATGCCGTGAATGGTGCTACCTACTGGAATGTTGCGCAGCTGCAGGGAGTTACCGGCCTTGATTGGGGCCAGGGCACCTGCGATCAGCTGGTCGCCAGCGCTCACGCCTTTAGGGGCGATGATGTAGCGACGCTCACCGTCTGCGTAGCACAGCAGGGCGATGTGAGCAGTACGGTTTGGATCGTATTCGATACGCTCGACAGTGGCTGGGATGCCATCTTTGTCGTTGCGACGGAAGTCGACCAGACGGTAATGCTGCTTATGACCACCACCTACGTGACGCGTAGTGATGCGGCCATTGTTGTTACGACCACCAGACTTCGATTTTTTCTCGAGCAGCGGTGCGTGAGGAGCGCCTTTATGCAGCTCCTTGTTGACCACCTTGACCACGAAACGGCGGCCAGGGGAAGTCGGTTTGCATTTAACGATTGCCATGATGCACCCCTTCCTTACTCAGCACTGCTGCTGAAATCGAGATCTTGGCCTGGCTGAAGGGAGACGATCGCCTTCTTCCAGTCATTACGCTTGCCCAGACCACGTGCGGTACGCTTGGTTTTACCCAGAACGTTAACGGTCGACACGTTTTCAACTTTTACGTTGAACAGGCCTTCGACAGCTTTCTTGATTTCCAGCTTGGTTGCGTCAGTAGCAACCTTGAATACGAACTGGCCTTTCTTCTCAGCCAGAACGGTAGCCTTCTCGGAAACGTGCGGGCCAAGGAGGACTTTGAATACGCGTTCCTGGTTCATCCCAGCAGCTCCTCGAATTTCTTCACGGCCGAGACAGTGATCAACACTTTCTCGTATGCGATCAGACTGACCGGGTCGGAACCTTGTACGTCACGAACGTCGACGTGCGGCAGGTTACGAGCAGCCAGGTACAGGTTCTGATCAACAGCGTCGGAAACGATCAACACATCGCTCAGACCCATGCCGTTCAGCTTGTTCAGCAGATCTTTGGTTTTCGGTGCTTCAACAGCGAAGTCCTGAACCACGACCAGACGGTCGCTACGCACCAGCTCAGCGAGGATGGAGCGCAGAGCTGCGCGATACATCTTCTTGTTGAGCTTCTGCGAGTGATCTTGAGGGCGAGCTGCGAAGGTTACACCACCGCCACGCCAGATCGGACCACGAGTGGTACCAGCACGAGCACGGCCAGTACCCTTCTGACGCCATGGGCGCTTACCGCCACCAGCCACGTCGGAACGGGTCTTTTGCTGCTTGGTGCCCTGACGGCCGCCGGCCATGTAGGCCACGACTGCTTGGTGTACCAGCGTCTCGTTGAATTCGCCACCGAAAGTCAGTTCGGAAACTTCGATCGCCTGAGCGTCATTTACATTAAGTTGCATGTCAGTTTCCCCTTAACCGCGAGCCTTGACAGCTGGACGTACAACCACGTCGCCGCCAGTAGCGCCTGGAACGGCACCCTTGACCAGCAACAGGTTGCGCTCAGCGTCTACGCGAACAACTTCCAGGGACTGAACAGTCACGCGCTCGGCGCCCATGTGACCGGACATCTTCTTGCCCTTGAACACACGACCAGGAGTCTGGCACTGGCCGATGGAACCTGGGACACGGTGCGACACGGAGTTACCGTGGGTGTTGTCCTGGCCACGGAAGTTCCAGCGCTTGATGGTACCGGCGAAGCCTTTACCTTTGGACTGACCAGTAACGTCTACCAGCTGGCCTGCAGTGAAGAGTTCAGCTTTGATCAGATCGCCAGCCTGGAAATCGCCTTCTTCAAGACGGAACTCCCAAACACCGCGACCAGCAGCAACGTTGGCCTTGGCAAAGTGGCCTGCCTGAGCGGCAGTCACGCGCGAAGCACGACGCTCGCCGACAGTGACTTGCACTGCACGGTAGCCATCGGTTTCTTCAGTTTTGAACTGGGTGACGCGATTCGGCTCGATCTCAATGACCGTGACCGGAATGGAGACACCTTCTTCGGTGAAAATGCGGGTCATACCGCACTTGCGACCGATTACACCAATAGTCATGTTGTAAACCTCATGAGTGTACGGGGCTTTCACCCGCTATGGCCGCCCATTTCAGAGCGTTACACGACCAGACCGAAGTCTTAGCCGAGGCTGATCTGTACTTCCACACCTGCCGCCAGATCAAGCTTCATCAGCGCGTCAACGGTTTTATCCGTTGGCTGGACGATGTCCAGAACACGCTTATGAGTGCGAATCTCGTACTGATCACGCGCGTCTTTGTTGACGTGCGGGGAGACCAGAACGGTGAAACGCTCTTTGCGGGTAGGCAGTGGAATTGGACCACGCACTTGTGCACCAGTACGTTTCGCGGTTTCCACGATTTCCTGGGTGGATTGGTCGATCAGGCGATGGTCGAAAGCCTTCAACCTGATACGGATTTGCTGATTTTGCATTGGATTTCAGACTCCAGGCTGTTCCCAACGGACGCACTACGCCCGCTAAAAGGAGGCGTGATTCTATAGATGCCCCCATTTGGTGTCAACCCAATAAAAAAAGCCCCCGCTGAGCGGGGGCCTTTTCAATCGGTCGAGTGATTACTCGATGATTTTGGCTACGACGCCGGCGCCGACGGTACGACCGCCTTCACGGATAGCGAAGCGCAGACCGTCTTCCATTGCGATGGTCTTGATCAGGGTAACAGTCATCTGAATGTTGTCACCTGGCATTACCATTTCAACGCCTTCCGGCAGTTCGCAGTTACCGGTCACGTCAGTGGTACGGAAGTAGAACTGAGGACGGTAGCCTTTGAAGAACGGAGTGTGACGACCGCCTTCTTCTTTCGACAGAACGTAGACTTCTGCGGTGAACTTGGTGTGCGGCTTGACCGAACCTGGCTTGACCAGAACCTGGCCACGCTCAACGTCGTCACGCTTGGTACCACGCAGCAGAACGCCGCAGTTCTCGCCAGCACGGCCTTCGTCCAGCAGCTTGCGGAACATCTCAACACCGGTGCAGGTGGTGGTGGTGGTGTCACGCAGACCAACGATTTCCAGCGGATCCTGAACGCGGACGATACCACGCTCGATACGACCGGTTACAACGGTACCACGACCCGAGATCGAGAATACGTCTTCGATCGGCATCAGGAAAGGCTGGTCGATGGCACGAACTGGCTCAGGGATGTAGGAATCCAGAGTTTCTACCAGCTTCTTAACAGCGGTAGTGCCCATTTCGTTGTCGTCTTTGCCTTCCAGCGCCATACGAGCCGAACCGATGATGATCGGGGTGTCGTCGCCTGGGAAGTCGTAGGTGGACAGCAGGTCGCGAACTTCCATCTCGACCAGTTCCAGCAGCTCAGCGTCGTCTACCAGGTCAGCCTTGTTCAGGAAGACCACGATGTACGGAACGCCAACCTGACGGGACAGCAGGATGTGCTCACGGGTTTGTGGCATCGGACCATCGGCGGCCGAGCAAACCAGGATCGCGCCGTCCATCTGGGCAGCACCGGTGATCATGTTCTTCACGTAGTCAGCGTGACCTGGGCAGTCAACGTGAGCGTAGTGACGAATGGTCGAGTTGTACTCAACGTGAGCGGTGTTGATGGTGATACCGCGCGCTTTTTCTTCCGGAGCCGAGTCGATCTTGTCGAACTCAACGACTGCCGAACCGAATACTTCGGAGCAGACGCGAGTCAGAGCTGCGGTCAGAGTGGTCTTACCGTGGTCAACGTGGCCGATAGTGCCGACGTTAACGTGGGGAAGGGAACGATCAAATTTTTCTTTAGCCACGACAGTGAACTCCTAGCCTAAAGGGGCTGAATCAGCCTTGTTTTTTAATGAGAGCTTCGACGATGTTCGACGGAGCTTCAGCGTACTTGGAGAATTCCATGGAGTAGCTTGCGCGACCCTGAGACATGGAACGAACGTCGGTCGCGTAACCGAACATTTCCCCGAGCGGAACTTCAGCGCGGACGACGCGGCCAGAGACCGACTCATCCATACCCTGTACCAGACCACGACGACGGTTCAGGTCACCCATCACGTCACCCAGGTAGTCTTCCGGGGTTACAACTTCGACCTTCATGATCGGCTCGAGAACCACGCCGCCGCCCTTCTGGGCCAGCTGCTTGGTTGCCATCGATGCAGCGATCTTGAACGCCATTTCGTTGGAGTCGACGTCGTGGTACGAACCGTCGAATACCGTGGCCTTCAGGCCGATCAGAGGATAGCCGGCAACGACGCCGTTCTTCATCTGCTCTTCGATACCCTTCTGGATCGGGGCGATGAATTCCTTCGGAATCACACCACCAACGACTTCGTTGGTAAACACCAGACCTTCGGTGATGTTGCCTTTCTCGTCCACTTCCGGCTCCGAGAAACGGATCCAGCAGTGACCGAACTGACCACGACCACCCGACTGACGAACGAATTTGCCTTCGATCTCGACGTTGGACTTGGTGATCTTCTCGCGGTACGAAACCTGAGGCTTACCGATGTTGGCTTCGACGTTGAATTCGCGCTTCATGCGGTCAACGAGGATGTCCAGGTGCAGTTCACCCATACCGGAGATGATGGTCTGGCCGGTTTCTTCGTCGGTCTTGACGCGGAACGACGGGTCTTCCTGGGCCAGCTTGCCCAGTGCGATACCCATCTTCTCCTGGTCGGCCTTGGTTTTCGGCTCGACGGACAGGGAGATTACCGGCTCCGGGAAGTCCATACGCTCAAGGATGATTGGATGATCGGCGTTGCACAGGGTTTCACCGGTGGTCACGTCTTTCATGCCGATCAGAGCGGCGATGTCGCCAGCGCGCACTTCCTTGATCTCTTCACGCTGGTTGGCGTGCATCTGCACCATACGACCAACGCGCTCTTTCTTGCCTTTGACCGAGTTGATCACGGAGTCGCCGGAGCTCAGAACACCCGAGTAGACGCGAACGAAGGTCAGAGTACCTACGAACGGGTCGGTCGCGATCTTGAACGCCAGAGCCGAGAACGGCTCGTTGTCGTCGGCGTGACGCTCGTCTTTACGAACCGCCGGGTCTTCCTTGTCCAGATCCTTGTCGTCCGGGTTGATACCCTGGATGGCAGGAATCTCGGTAGGAGCAGGCAGGTAGTCAATGACGGCGTCGAGAACCAGGGGAACACCCTTGTTCTTGAACGACGAACCGCAAACAGCTGGAACGATTTCGCTGGCCAGGGTGCGCGCGCGCAGGCCTGCCTTGATCTCGTCAACGGTGAGCTCACCGCCTTCCAGGTACTTGTTCATCAGCTCTTCGTTGGCTTCAGCGGCAGCTTCAACCATGTTGTTGCGCCACTCTTCAGCCAGCTCAAGCATGTCCGCAGGAATTTCTTCCTCGCGGTAGGTGGTGCCCTTGTCGTCGTCGTTCCAGTAGATAGCCTTCATCTTGATCAGGTCGACCTGACCCTGGAAGTTATCTTCCGAACCGATGGCCAGCTGAACCGGAACCGGGGTGTGACCCAGACGGTTCTTGATCTGACCTACGACGCGCAGGAAGTTGGCACCGGCACGGTCCATCTTGTTCACGTAAACAACACGTGGAACACCGTACTTGTTGGCTTGACGCCATACGGTTTCGGACTGAGGCTCGACACCGGAGGTGCCGCAGAACACAACGACCGCGCCGTCGAGTACGCGCAGCGAACGTTCTACTTCAATGGTGAAGTCAACGTGGCCGGGGGTATCGATGACGTTTACGCGGTAGTTGTCGTACTGACCAACAGAACCTTTCCAGAAGGTGGTCACGGCAGCGGAGGTAATGGTGATACCGCGCTCCTGCTCCTGCACCATCCAGTCGGTGGTCGCGGCGCCGTCGTGCACCTCGCCCATCTTGTGGCTCAGACCTGTGTAGAACAGGATCCGCTCGGTAGTGGTGGTCTTGCCCGCGTCAACGTGGGCACAGATACCAATGTTACGGTAGCGGTTAATTGCTGTAGTACGAGCCATAAAGCCCTCGCAAAGTGATTGATGCTTGAATTAGAAGCGGTAGTGCGAGAACGCTTTGTTGGCTTCAGCCATACGGTGAACGTCTTCACGCTTCTTCACTGCAGCACCCTTGCCTTCGGCAGCATCCAGCAGTTCACCGGCCAGGCGCAGGGCCATCGACTTCTCGCCGCGCTTACGGGCGTAGTCTACGAGCCAGCGCATTGCCAGAGCGTTACGACGGGATGGACGAACTTCAACCGGAACCTGGTAAGTGGCACCGCCGACACGACGGGACTTAACTTCGACCAGCGGAGCGATGGCGTCGAGAGCTTTCTCGAAGATTTCCAGGGGGTCGCTGTTCTTGCGTGCTTTGACGGTATCCAGGGCACCATAAACGATGCGCTCGGCTACGGCCTTCTTGCCGCTTTCCATCACGTGGTTCATGAACTTGGCGAGAATCTGCGATCCGTACTTAGGATCGTCAAGGATCTCACGTTTTGCTGCTACACGACGTCTTGGCATGATAAGCCCTCAAACGGTCTTCAGGTTAGCCCGGGACCTGGGTCTACGACCCCCGCCCGACCTTACTCTTATCGACTCAAAAAAATGGATGTCTGCAAACGGCCGATTACTTCGGACGCTTGGTACCGTACTTCGAACGACCCTGGTTACGGCCTTTAACGCCCGAGGTATCCAGAGAGCCGCGAACGGTGTGGTAACGAACACCTGGCAAGTCTTTTACACGGCCGCCACGGATCAGGACGACGCTGTGCTCTTGCAGGTTGTGGCCTTCACCGCCGATGTACGAGGAAACCTCGAAACCGTTGGTCAGACGCACACGGCATACTTTACGCAGTGCCGAGTTAGGTTTTTTCGGCGTGGTGGTGTACACACGGGTGCACACGCCACGACGTTGCGGGCAGTTCTGCAGCGCAGGAACGTCGGACTTCTCGACCGAACGCTTACGCGGCTGACGTACCAGCTGGTTGATAGTTGCCATCTACTAGCTCCACTGATTGTCTTGCGACTCTATTGTCTTGCAAGAAAGCCAAAAATTGGCGAGACGGAGCCTCACCAAATTTAAGGGTACAAAAGTCTAAAGAGGATCTTGCACCCAGTCAAGACAAGGCCCCGGCCCTCCCCGCCCGATCATCGGCAACATTTCATGTCGCCGACGACCGTCCGGGGTAAACCGGGGCCCTGCCCTGTACTCAGTTACCGCTGGAGTTCAGTGCTTCGGTCAGTGCGGCTTCCACCTCACTGGCGCTCACACGCAGCGGCTTGTCTGCATCACGGCGACGCTTGCGCTCGCTG
The DNA here is from genome assembly GCF_000730565.1 of Pseudomonas fulva NBRC 16637 = DSM 17717. GTDB lineage: Bacteria > Pseudomonadota > Gammaproteobacteria > Pseudomonadales > Pseudomonadaceae > Aquipseudomonas > Aquipseudomonas fulva. The sequence continues at coordinate 142,791 of NZ_BBIQ01000012.1, forward strand.
TGGTAAGCCAGACCCGTACCAGCCGGGATCAGGCGACCCACGACCACGTTCTCTTTCAGACCACGCAGGTAGTCGCGCTTGCCAGTCACGGCCGCTTCGGTCAGTACGCGGGTGGTTTCCTGGAAGGAAGCCGCGGAAATGAACGACTCGGTCGACAGCGACGCCTTGGTGATACCCAGCAGCACACGGGTGAACTTGGAGATGAACTTGTCCTCGCCGGCGAGACGCTCGTTCTCTACCAGTACCTGAGTCAGTTCCATCTGGTCGCCCTTGATGAAGCTGGAATCGCCCGACTCGGAAATCTCGACCTTGCGCAGCATCTGGCGCAGGATGGTCTCGATGTGCTTGTCGTTGATCTTAACGCCTTGTAGACGATAAACGTCCTGAATCTCGTTGACGATGTACTTGGCGAGTGCGCTGACACCCAGCAGACGGAGGATGTCGTGCGGATCGCTTGGGCCGTCGGAGATAACTTCGCCGCGGTTTACCTGCTCACCTTCGAAGACGTTCAGGTGACGCCACTTCGGAATCAGCTCTTCGTAAGGATCGCTACCGTCGGTCGGAGTGATCACCAGGCGACGCTTGCCCTTGGTTTCTTTACCGAAGGCGATGGTACCGCTGACTTCAGCCAGAATCGACGCTTCCTTCGGACGACGCGCTTCGAACAAGTCGGCAACACGTGGCAGACCACCGGTGATGTCACGGGTTTTGGACGTTTCTTGCGGAATACGCGCAATAACGTCACCGACACCGATCTGTGCACCGTCGGCCACGCCAACCAAGGCGTTAGCCGGCAGGAAGTACTGGGCAGGTACATCGGTACCCGGCAGGTACAGGTCCTTACCAGACGCATCCACCATCTTGATGGCCGGACGGATTTCCTTGCCTGCGGCAGGGCGATCCTTGACGTCCAACACTTCAATGTTGGTCAGGCCGGTGAGTTCATCGGTCTGACGCTTGATGGTGATGTTTTCTTCCATGCCCACGAAGGTCACGGTACCTTTGAGTTCAGTCACGATCGGGTGGGTGTGCGGGTCCCACTTGGCGACGATGGCGCCAGCTTCGACCTTGTCACCTTCCTTGACCGAAATCACAGCGCCGTACGGCAGCTTGTAACGCTCACGCTCACGACCAAATTCGTCGGCAATGGCCAACTCGCCCGAACGCGATACGGCAACCAGGTTACCGTCTGCGCGCTCAACCTGCTTCAGGTTATGCAGACGTACCATACCGCCATTCTTCACCTGAACGCTGTCAGCAGCCGAGGTCCGGCTTGCAGCACCACCGATGTGGAACGTACGCATGGTCAGCTGGGTACCAGGCTCACCGATGGACTGGGCGGCGATGACGCCGACCGCTTCACCGATGTTCACCTGGTGACCGCGCGCCAGGTCACGACCGTAGCACTTGGCGCAAATACCGAAGCGGGTTTCGCAGCTGATCGGCGAGCGCACGACCACTTCGTCGATGCTGTTCAGCTCGATGAACTCGACCCATTTCTCGTCTACCAGCGTACCGGCAGGAACGATGACGTCCTCGGTGCCCGGCTTGAACACGTCACGGGCGATGACACGACCCAGAACACGCTCACCCAGCGGCTCGACAACGTCGCCGCCTTCGATGTGCGGGGTCATGACCAGGCCTTGGTCGGTGCCGCAATCGATCTCGGTCACCACCAGGTCCTGCGCCACGTCTACCAGACGACGGGTCAGGTAACCGGAGTTCGCGGTCTTCAGTGCGGTATCCGCCAGACCCTTACGAGCACCGTGAGTCGAGATGAAGTACTGGAGTACGCTCAGACCTTCACGGAAGTTCGCGGTGATCGGCGTCTCGATGATGGAGCCGTCCGGCTTGGCCATCAGACCACGCATACCCGCCAGCTGACGGATCTGGGCAGCAGAACCACGCGCACCCGAGTCAGCCATCATGTACATCGAGTTGAACGATTCCTGGTCGACTTCATTGCCCTCGCGGTCGATGACCTTCTCTTTCGAGAGGTTGGCCATCATCGCCTTGGACACTTCGTCGTTCGCCTTGGACCACAAGTCGATGACCTTGTTGTACTTCTCGCCCTGGGTGACCAGGCCGGAGGCGTACTGACTTTCGATTTCCTTCACTTCATCGGTAGCCGTACCGATAATGCGCGCCTTCTCATCCGGAATGACGAAGTCGTTCACACCGATGGAAACACCGGAGATGGTCGAGTAGGCGAAACCGGTGTACATCAGCTGGTCAGCGAAGATGACGGTCTCTTTCAGACCAACCACGCGGTAGCACTGGTTGATCAGCTTGGAGATCGCCTTTTTCTTCATTGGCTGGTTGACGACATCGTAAGGCAGGCCAGCAGGTACAACCTGGAACAGCAGCGCACGGCCAACGGTGGTGTCGACGATGCGGGTGTTCTTGGTGACGCTGCCATCACGGTCTTTCACGGTCTCGTTGATACGAACCTTGATTTTCGCGTGCAGGGCAGCTTCGCCAGCGCGGAATACGCGGTCGACTTCCTGCAGGTCGGCAAAGACACGACCCTCGCCCTTGGCGTTGATGGCCTCACGGGTCATGTAGTACAGACCCAGTACGACGTCCTGCGACGGAACGATGATTGGCTCACCGTTGGCTGGCGACAGGATGTTGTTGGTCGACATCATCAGCGCACGCGCTTCGAGCTGAGCTTCCAGCGTCAGCGGCACGTGAACGGCCATCTGGTCACCGTCGAAGTCGGCGTTGTACGCAGCGCAGACCAGCGGGTGGAGCTGGATGGCCTTGCCTTCGATCAGGACCGGCTCGAATGCCTGGATACCCAGACGGTGCAGGGTCGGTGCACGGTTCAGCAATACGGGGTGTTCGCGAATCACTTCGGCGAGAACGTCCCACACCTCTGGCAGCTCGCGCTCGACCATCTTCTTGGCAGCCTTGATGGTGGTCGCCAGACCACGCATTTCCAGCTTGCCGAAAATGAACGGCTTGAACAGCTCCAGGGCCATTTTCTTCGGCAGACCGCACTGGTGCAGACGCAGGGTCGGGCCTACGGTAATGACCGAACGACCGGAGTAGTCCACACGCTTACCGAGCAGGTTCTGACGGAAGCGACCTTGCTTACCTTTGATCATGTCGGCCAGGGACTTCAGCGGACGCTTGTTCGAGCCAGTGATGGCGCGACCGCGACGGCCGTTGTCCAGCAGGGCGTCGACCGCTTCCTGCAGCATGCGCTTTTCGTTGCGCACGATGATGTCCGGCGCCGATAGATCCAGCAGGCGCTTGAGACGGTTGTTACGGTTGATCACCCGACGGTACAGGTCGTTCAGGTCGGAGGTCGCGAAGCGGCCGCCATCCAACGGTACCAGCGGACGCAGGTCCGGCGGCAGCACTGGCAGGACGGTCAGGACCATCCACTCAGGCAGGTTGCCGGAGCCCTGGAAGGCTTCCATGAGCTTCAGGCGCTTGGACAGCTTCTTGATCTTGGTTTCCGAGTTGGTCTGCGGAATCTCTTCACGCAGGCGACCGATCTCGTGCTCCAGGTCGATAGCGTGCAGCAGCTCGCGGACAGCCTCGGCACCCATGCGGGCGTCGAAGTCGTCACCGAACTCTTCCAGCGCTTCGAAGTACTGCTCGTCGTTGAGCAGCTGGCCTTTTTCAAGCGTAGTCATGCCTGGATCGATAACGACGTAGCTCTCGAAGTAGAGCACGCGCTCGATATCACGCAGGGTCATGTCCATCAGCAAGCCGATACGGGACGGCAGCGACTTCAGGAACCAGATGTGTGCGACAGGCGAAGCCAGCTCGATGTGAGCCATGCGCTCACGACGGACCTTGGCGAGGGCAACTTCAACGCCGCACTTCTCGCAGATAACGCCACGATGCTTCAGGCGCTTGTACTTACCGCACAGGCACTCGTAGTCCTTGACTGGGCCAAAGATCTTGGCGCAGAACAGGCCGTCACGTTCTGGTTTGAACGTACGGTAGTTGATGGTTTCCGGCTTCTTAACTTCACCGAACGACCACGAACGGATCATCTCTGGTGACGCCAGACCGATGCGGATGGCGTCGAACTCTTCGACTTGACCCTGGTTTTTCAGCAAATTCAGTAGGTCTTTCAAGGCCTTTCCTCCTGGCGGAGCAGGGAGCGGGCACTGCCTGCCCCACTCCCCTTCACGTCACGTGTTATTCGGTTTCCAGATCGATATCGATACCGAGCGAACGGATCTCTTTGATCAACACGTTGAAGGACTCGGGCATGCCCGGCTCCATACGGTGATCGCCATCCACGATGTTCTTGTACATCTTGGTACGGCCGTTCACGTCGTCCGACTTCACTGTGAGCATTTCTTGCAGGGTGTATGCCGCGCCGTATGCTTCCAGCGCCCACACTTCCATCTCCCCGAAACGCTGACCACCGAACTGCGCCTTACCACCCAGCGGCTGCTGGGTAACCAGGCTGTAAGAACCAGTGGAACGCGCGTGCATCTTGTCGTCCACCAAGTGGTTCAGCTTCAGCATGTACATGTAACCAACGGTCACAGGACGCTCGAACTTGTTGCCGGTACGGCCATCGAACAGCACCATCTGGCCGCTCTCAGGCAGATCGGCCAGCTTCAGCATGGCCTTGATCTCGCTCTCTTTCGCACCGTCGAATACTGGCGTTGCCATTGGCACGCCTTTCTTCAGGTTGTGAGCCAGGGCGAGAATTTCTTCATCGCTGAACTCGTCGAGGCTTTCCTGACGACCACCGATCTCGTTGTAGACCTCGGTCAGGAACACGCGCAGCTCTGCGGCCTTGCGCTGTTCTTCGATCATGCGATCGATCTTTTCACCCAGACCCTTGGCCGCGAGGCCCAGGTGGGTTTCCAGAATCTGACCCACGTTCATACGCGAAGGTACACCCAGCGGGTTCAGTACGACATCGACCGGTGTGCCATTGGCGTCATGCGGCATGTCTTCGACCGGCATGATCACCGAGACGACACCTTTGTTACCGTGACGACCGGCCATCTTGTCACCCGGCTGGATGCGACGGCGGATTGCCAGGTAAACCTTGACGATTTTCAGAACGCCTGGTGCCAGGTCATCGCCCTGTTGCAGCTTGCGCTTCTTGTCTTCGAACTTGTCGTCCAGCAGTCGGCGACGGTCGACGATGTACTGCTGAGCTTTTTCCAGCTGCTCGTTCAGTGCATCCTCGGCCATGCGCAGTTTGAACCACTGACCGTGCTCCAGACCGGCGAGGACTTCATCAGTGATGACAGTGCCTTTTTTGAGGCCTGCACCACCGTCGACCACCTGACCATCCAGCGCAGAGCGCAGACGCTCGAAGGTCGCGCCTTCGACGATGCGGAATTCCTCGTTGAGGTCCTTGCGGATCTCGTCGAGCTGCATCTTCTCGATGGCCAGCGCACGGCTGTCACGCTCGACGCCATCACGGGTGAAGACCTGAACGTCGATGACAGTACCCTTGGTGCCGGTAGGCACGCGCAGGGAAGTGTCTTTAACGTCGCTGGCTTTTTCGCCGAAGATCGCGCGCAGCAGTTTTTCTTCAGGGGTGAGCTGGGTTTCGCCTTTTGGCGTTACCTTGCCGACCAGGATGTCACCAGCGCCAACTTCGGCACCTACATAAACGATACCGGCTTCGTCCAGCTTGTTCAGTGCAGCCTCACCCACGTTCGGGATGTCTGCAGTGATCTCTTCTGGGCCAAGCTTGGTGTCACGGGCCACACAGGTCAGTTCCTGGATGTGGATCGTGGTGAAGCGATCTTCCTGAACCACACGCTCGGAAAGGCAGATGGAGTCTTCGAAGTTGAAGCCGTTCCACGCCATGAACGCGATGCGCATGTTCTGACCCAGCGCCAGCTCACCCATGTCGGTGGACGGGCCATCGGCCATGATATCGCCGCGCTGCACCTTGTCACCTTTGCTCACCAGCGGACGCTGGTTGATGCAGGTGTTCTGGTTCGAACGGGTGTACTTGGTCAGGTTGTAGATATCTACACCTGCCTCGCCGGTTTCCACTTCGTCATCCGCTACACGGACCACGATACGGCTGGCGTCGACCGAGTCGATCACGCCACCGCGGCGGGCAACTACGCAGACACCGGAGTCACGGGCAACGTTGCGCTCCATGCCGGTACCTACCAGCGGCTTGTCGGCACGCAGGGTCGGTACAGCCTGACGCTGCATGTTCGAGCCCATCAACGCACGGTTGGCGTCGTCGTGCTCGAGGAATGGAATCAGCGACGCGGCGACCGAGACTACCTGCTTGGGCGAAACGTCCATCAGGGTGACGTCTTCCGGCGCCTTGACGGTGAATTCGTTCAGGTGACGCACAGCGACCAGCTCATCGATCAGCTGCTTCTTGTCGTTCATCGCGGCCGAAGCCTGGGCGATCACGTGATCGGCCTCTTCGATGGCGGACAGGAATACGATGTCGTCGCTGACAACGCCTTCCTTCACCACACGGTACGGGCTTTCCAGGAAGCCGTACTGGTTGGTGCGAGCATACGCAGCCAGGGAGTTGATCAGACCGATGTTCGGACCTTCAGGGGTTTCGATCGGGCACACGCGGCCGTAGTGGGTCGGGTGTACGTCACGAACTTCGAAGCCAGCACGCTCACGGGTCAGACCGCCAGGGCCGAGTGCGGAAACACGGCGCTTGTGGGTGATCTCGGAGAGCGGGTTGTTCTGGTCCATGAACTGCGAAAGCTGGCTGGAACCGAAGAACTCTTTCACCGCCGCCGCAACCGGCTTGGCGTTGATCAGGTCCTGAGGCATCAGGCCTTCGCTTTCAGCCATCGACAGACGTTCCTTGACCGCACGCTCTACACGCACCAGGCCTACACGGAACTGGTTCTCGGCCATTTCGCCGACGCAACGTACGCGACGGTTACCCAGGTGGTCGATGTCGTCGACGATGCCTTTGCCGTTACGGATATCGACCAGGGTCTTCAGAACCTCGACGATATCTTCCTTGCTCAGCACGCCCGAACCTTCGATTTCGGTGCGACCGATACGACGGTTGAACTTCATACGGCCGACGGCGGACAGGTCGTAACGCTCGGCACTGAAGAACAGGTTGTTGAACAGGGTCTCGGCAGCATCCTTGGTCGGCGGCTCACCTGGACGCATCATGCGGTAGATTTCGACCAGAGCTTCCAGTTGGTTGCTGGTGGTGTCGATCTTCAAGGTATCGGAGATGAACGGACCGCAATCGATGTCGTTGGTGTACAGGGTCTCGATACGGACTACCTGTGCCTTGGCGACTTTGACCAGCAGTTCGGTCGTCAGCTCGGTGTTGCACTCGGCAATGATCTCGCCGGTTGCAGGGTGCACGATGGCCTTGGCAGTCGTACGGCCCAGGACGTATTCCATCGGCACGTCGAGCTGTTTGACACCGGCTTTTTCGAGCTGATTGATATGGCGCGCGGTGATGCGGCGGCCTTGCTCGACGATGACCTTGCCGTTTTCGTCATGGATGTCCATGACCGCGACTTCACCACGCAGACGCTGTGGCACCAGTTCCAGGCTGAGGTTCTCGCCGGAAACATGGAACACGTTGGTGGTGTAGAAGGTGTTCAGCACTTCTTCAGTGCTGTAGCCCAGCGCGCGCAGCAGGACGGAAGCCGGCAGTTTGCGGCGACGGTCGATACGCACGAATACGCAGTCCTTCGGGTCGAACTCGAAGTCCAACCAGGAACCGCGGTAAGGAATGATGCGAGCGGAGTACAGCAGCTTGCCCGAGCTGTGAGTCTTGCCACGGTCGTGGTCGAAGAACACACCCGGCGAGCGGTGCAGCTGGGAAACGATCACACGCTCGGTACCGTTGATTACGAAGGTACCGTTCTCAGTCATCAGGGGAATTTCACCCATGTAGACTTCTTGCTCTTTGATGTCCTTGATCGCTTTGTTCGACGATTCCTTGTCGAAGATGATCAGGCGCACCTTGACCCGCAGTGGGACCGCGAAGGTCACGCCACGCAGGACACATTCCTTCACATCGAAGGCGGGTTCGCCCAGGCGATAGCCTACGTACTCCAAGGCAGCATTGCCGGAGTAGCTGATGATCGGGAATACCGATTTGAAGGCCGCATGCAGACCGACGTCGCGGAACTGATCCTTGGATGCTCCCGCTTGCAGGAATTCGCGATACGAATCCAGCTGGATGGCCAGGAGGTAAGGCACATCCATCACGTCCGGCAACTTGCTAAAGTCCTTGCGGATACGTTTTTTCTCAGTGTATGAGTAAGCCATCAGCGTTCCCCAGCTTGGTCACCTGCTTGTTTGGCTTCTCCCGGCGGGAGCAGCCAGAAAATCGTGCAAACCCTTGGTTTGCGCCACCCACATGGGTGTCTTGCAGCTTGTTATCGGGGCCGGCCTGACCGACCGCCAATAACGGAAAAAGGCCGGTGGCATAAGCCACCAGCCATCAGCCCTTTGCTCAACGCTCGGACTGGCGTCGCAAGGTCGAGATTACTTCAGCTCGACTTTAGCGCCTGCTTCTTCCAGCTTCTTCTTAGCGTCTTCAGCGGCTTCTTTCGAAACGCCTTCAGCTACAACCTGAGGAGCGCCATCGACTTTCTCTTTGGCTTCTTTCAGGCCAAGACCGGTCAGTTCGCGAACGGCCTTGATCACGTTCACTTTCTTGTCGCCAGCTTCAACCAGAACAACGTTGAACTCGGTCTGCTCTTCAACAACGGCAGCAGCAGCAGCTGGGCCAGCAGCGGCAACAGCAGCGGTAACGCCGAAGGTTTCTTCCATAGCTTTGATCAGCTCAACAACTTCCAGAACGGTTTTCTGGCCGATTGCTTCGATGATTTGCTCGTTAGTCAGGGACATGACTTAAATCCTGTATTGGGGTGACAGCCTACGCAGCCATCAAATTAAACGAATGATTTTGAAAGAGTTTCGCTTGCCTTAGGCAGCGGTAGCTTCTTTCTGGTCGCGAATGGCTGCCAGAGTACGAGCCAGCTTGCTGGTAGCGCCTTGGATCACGCTCATCAGTTTTGCAATAGCTTCGTCGCGGGTCGGCAGGGTAGCCAACACGTCGATCTGGTTCGCTGCAATGAAATTGCCGTCAAACGCAGCTGCCTTGATCTCGAACTTGTCCTGACCCTTGGCGAACTCTTTGAACAGACGAGCAGCAGCGCCCGGGTGTTCGTTGGAGAAAGCAATCAGGGTCGGGCCTTTGAACGCATCGTTGAGGATCGAAAATTCGGTGCCTTCAACAGCGCGCTTGAGCAGGGTGTTACGTACGACACGCACGTATACGCCAGCTTCGCGGGCCTCTTTACGGAGTCCGGTCATTGCGCTTACAGTCACACCACGGGCATCGGCCACGACAGCGGACAGAGCGACTTTGGCAGCCTCGTTGACTTCAGCGACGATGGCCTTCTTGTCTTCGAGTTTAATTGCCACGGGTTTACTCCTGGTTTTTACCGTTTCATCTGGCCGAAGCCGGATGTCGTTTTGGTGTCTGATTCGGTAACGAATCGGGAGCACCATCTGCGTGGGCTGGTGTTTTAAGGCTTGCGCCGCCTACGGTCTTGGATAGCCCCCGCCAGGCAGGGACCCCAATTTTTGCTGGTGGCGTGACAGGTCACACCACCATGTTCTTACACGTCCAGCGAGCTCTGATCGATGACCAGACCTGGGCCCATAGTGGTGCTCAGGGTAACGCGCTTGACGTAGATACCTTTCGAAGAAGCTGGCTTGATACGCTTGAGGTCAGCGATCAGTGCTTCAACGTTTTCCTTCAGCTTGCCGGCTTCGAAGCCGATTTTGCCAACGGAAGTGTGAATGATACCGTTTTTGTCGGTACGGTAGCGAACCTGACCAGCCTTGGCGTTTTTCACGGCAGTGGCTACGTCTGGAGTTACGGTACCAACCTTCGGGTTAGGCATCAGGCCACGTGGGCCCAGAACCTGACCCAGCTGACCTACGACACGCATGGCATCAGGCGATGCGATGACGACGTCATAGTTCAGGTCGCCGCCTTTCATTTCAGCAGCCAGATCGTCCATACCTACGCGGTCAGCGCCGGCAGCCAGAGCGGCTTCAGCAGCTGGACCCTGGGTGAAGACAGCAACACGTACAGTCTTGCCAGTGCCGTGTGGCAGCACGGTAGCGCTACGAACGACCTGGTCGGATTTACGTGGGTCTACACCGAGGTTTACCGCGATGTCGTAAGACTCGACGAACTTGGCGGCTGGCAGGGAAGCCAGCAGAGTTGCCGCTTCTTCGAAGTTGTAGGCCTTGCCGGCTTCGATTTTTTCGGCGATTGCCTTTTGGCGCTTGGTCAGCTTAGCCATTACACACCCTCCACGTTCAAGCCCATGCTGCGGGCAGAGCCAGCGATGGTGCGTACAGCTGCGTCCAGGTCAGCGGAAGTCAGGTCGGCTTGTTTAGCCTTGGCGATTTCTTCCAGCTGAGCGCGGGTAACGGTACCGACTTTAACGGTGTTCGGGCGAGCCGAACCACTGGTCAGGCCAGCAGCTTTCTTCAGCAGAACCGAGGCAGGGGTGCTCTTGGTCTCGAAGGTGAAGCTACGGTCGCTGTATACAGTGATGATCACTGGAGTCGGCAGGCCGGCTTCTTGACCCTGGGTACGGGCGTTGAAGGCCTTGCAGAATTCCATGATGTTCACACCATGTTGGCCCAGTGCTGGACCAACGGGTGGGCTTGGGTTGGCCTGGCCGGCCTTAACTTGCAGCTTGATGTAAGCCTGAATCTTCTTAGCCATGAGCTACTCCAATATCGGGTACGAACGCCTATTGGCTCCCCGGATGACTTGCGTTTTATCCCAGTGACGACAAAACCCCGCAGCACACAGGGCTGCGGGGTATGGGATGCTTCGTCCGCCTAGACCTTTTCGACCTGGCTGAACTCGAGCTCCACAGGCGTAGAGCGACCGAAAATAAGCACTGCAACCTGCAGGCGGCTCTTTTCGTAGTTAACCTCTTCGACACTACCATTGAAGTCTGCGAACGGACCGTCAATGACTCGAACCACTTCACCTGGCTCGAACAGCGTCTTAGGCTTCGGCTTGTCACTGCCGTCGGCAACGCGACGCAGGATTGCCTCAGCTTCTTTATCAGTGATGGGTGCGGGCTTGTCTGCCGTACCACCGATAAAGCCCATCACGCGCGGGGTATCCTTGACCAAGTGCCAAGTCCCTTCGTTCATTTCCATCTGGACCAACACGTAGCCCGGGAAGAACTTGCGTTCACTCTTGCGCTTCTGGCCATTACGCATTTCAACGACTTCTTCGGTCGGAACCAGGATCTCGCCGAAACCGTCTTCCATGCCAGCCAGCTTGACGCGCTCGATCAGGGAGCGCATCACATGCTTCTCGTAACCCGAGTAAGCATGCACAACATACCAACGCTTAGCCACGGGGCACCTTTAGCCTACGATCAAGGAGACCGCCCAGCCGAGCAGGGAATCGAGCCCCCACAACAGCAGAGCCATAACCAGCACGACAGCCACAACAATCAGCGTGGTCTGGGTGGTTTCTTGGCGGGTCGGCCATACGACTTTACGAATCTCGGTACGCGCTTCCTTGGCCAGCATAAAGAACGACTTACCCTTCGCGGTCTGCAAGGCAACGAAGCCTGCAACAGCAGCCAGAGCAAGAAGTGCGAGTACGCGGTACAGAATTGGAGCAGCGGAGTAATACTGATTACCCACTACACCAACAACCACCAAAGCCACTACAGCCAGCCACTTGAACAGATCAAAACGCGATTCTTGGGCTTCAGTTTTGGGGGTCATCGAGGAGGATCCTGTAAGAAGAAAGCCATCACACCGAGGTGAAATGGCAGGTCAGGAGGGAATCGAACCCCCAACCTACGGTTTTGGAGACCGTCGCTCTGCCAATTGAGCTACTGACCTGTAACGCTGTATCAGGCCGGCTATTATACCGGCCCAATCAAGTAAATCAACTACTTATTCAATAATTTTGGCTACGACGCCGGCGCCGACGGTACGACCGCCTTCACGGATAGCGAAGCGCAGACCGTCTTCCATTGCGATGGTCTTGATCAGGGTAACAGTCATCTGAATGTTGTCACCTGGCATTACCATTTCAACGCCTTCCGGCAGTTCGCAGTTACCGGTCACGTCAGTGGTACGGAAGTAGAACTGAGGACGGTAGCCTTTGAAGAACGGAGTGTGACGACCGCCTTCTTCTTTCGACAGAACGTAGACTTCTGCGGTGAACTTGGTGTGCGGCTTGACCGAACCTGGCTTGACCAGAACCTGGCCACGCTCAACGTCGTCACGCTTGGTACCACGCAGCAGAACGCCGCAGTTCTCGCCAGCACGGCCTTCGTCCAGCAGCTTGCGGAACATCTCAACACCGGTGCAGGTGGTGGTGGTGGTGTCACGCAGGCCAACGATTTCCAGCGGATCCTGCACGCGGACGATACCACGCTCGATACGACCGGTTACAACGGTACCACGACCCGAGATCGAGAATACGTCTTCGATCGGCATCAGGAAAGGCTGGTCGATGGCACGAACTGGCTCAGGGATGTAGGAATCCAGAGTTTCTACCAGCTTCTTAACAGCGGTAGTGCCCATTTCGTTGTCGTCTTTGCCTTCCAGCGCCATACGAGCCGAACCGATGATGATCGGGGTGTCGTCGCCTGGGAAGTCGTAGGTGGACAGCAGGTCGCGAACTTCCATCTCGACCAGTTCCAGCAGCTCAGCGTCGTCTACCAGGTCAGCCTTGTTCAGGAAGACCACGATGTACGGAACGCCAACCTGACGGGACAGCAGGATGTGCTCACGGGTTTGTGGCATCGGACCATCGGCGGCCGAGCAAACCAGGATCGCGCCGTCCATCTGGGCAGCACCGGTGATCATGTTCTTCACGTAGTCAGCGTGACCTGGGCAGTCAACGTGAGCGTAGTGACGAATTGTCGAGTTGTACTCAACGTGAGCGGTGTTGATGGTGATACCGCGCGCTTTTTCTTCCGGAGCCGAGTCGATCTTGTCGAACTCAACGACTGCCGAACCGAATACTTCGGAGCAGACGCGAGTCAGAGCTGCGGTCAGAGTGGTCTTACCGTGGTCAACGTGGCCGATAGTGCCGACGTTAACGTGGGGAAGGGAACGATCAAACTTTTCCTTAGCCATCGATACAATCCTCCGCAGAAGAAATAGTCTTGCGCTGATAAAACAAAGGCAGATATTTTCATATCTGCCTTGTTTATATGGAGCTCTTGAGCGGACTTGAACCGCTGACCTCACCCTTACCAAGGGTGTGCTCTACCAACTGAGCTACAAGAGCGAAACACATTGTGCAATAACCAGCAAACTTGGAGCGGGTAGCGGGAATCGAACCCGCATCATCAGCTTGGAAGGCTGAGGTTCTACCACTAAACTATACCCGCGAGGCTTGCGGCTCTCGCTAAAACTGGTGGAGGGAGAAGGATTCGAACCTTCGAAGCTCTCGCAACGGATTTACAGTCCGTCCCCTTTGGCCGCTCGGGAATCCCTCCAGATGTGGCCGGCATTTTATTCATCTGCCGTCCTAGTGTCAAGCGCTTTTTCAAATTTTTTCAATCAAATCTGAAACTTAGCTACTGTGACACTGCTTGCAACTCAACCACCTGAGTGGTGTTCCCTGCGAAGCGGGCGCCATTCTATCAAGCTATTCACCAGTTGCAATACCCTGGCAGAAAATAATTTGATGTTTTAAGTCTTTGAAATCATTGGAAAGCGAGTCGAGGGTCGCTGGGTCCAACAAACGCTCACTTGCAGGCTCTACTTTCAGCCAACGCCCTTGGGCACCTGCGACCTGCCCTCGGACCTGGGCCGTGGCGATGTCCAGGCTGGTCAGCCGCTGACGAAGCGACTCAAGCGTATCGGGCGTCATTGCGCCTCCGACTATGAGGCACTCCTCGCGACGTCGCTCAGGTGCCGCCACGCCTGCTTCCCGCAATAGGCGAATGTCCTGCTGACTGCCTTTATAAAGCGAAAGCGGCGTTACATCCTTGACCTTGAGCGGCGCCTCCTGTTGATTCCAGACGTAGTACACACCGTTAAGGATCAGCAGCAACAAGAACAACCAGCGCATAGGCACCTCAATTCAGTGGGCAGGCCATGGCCAAGCCTACAAAGACCAAGTCAGGCACCACGCGCGCGTCAGGCAACGAGTCCTTGACTAGCGGGGCGTCCCCTCCCGTCAGGAAAACAGTAAAATCCTCACCCCATATTTCACGCGCCTGCTCAAGTTGTGTGCGTACGAAGCCTTGCAGCATCAGCACGCAGCCTCGCTCGACCGCCTCCACCGTCGAGCGACCCGGGGTCAAGCTGACCAATGCACGCTCGGCGGATGCATCGTCATAGCGAATACGGCGCGTGTGCGTGCGCAGTTGGCTACGCATCAGCGGCATGCCTGGACAGATATAGCCGCCTAGATGCTCGCCGTTTGCGGCGACGAAGTCTGCTTTGGCCGCAGTGCCCAGGTCAATGACGAGGCAAGCGCCCTTGGCCAGGTGAAATGCGCCCAGTGTTGCCAGCCAACGATCCATCCCGAGGCGCTGATAATCCGCATAGCCGTTGCGCACGCCCGCCATCTCCGGCGCTGACTGTGCGACTTGAGCCTGGACGGCAAATACCTGGGCAATCAGGGTCGTCAAGGCGTCGGTTTCTTCCTCACTGCGCACGCTGACGATACGACAAGCCGTAATCTGAACGCCTGCCAGCACTCTGATCTGGTCCATGAGTGTCTGGTCGGAATCCACGATCCCGCCACCCACAATCATTGCATCGTGAAGATGAATTACCCGCCATTTGATGAAGCTGTTACCGCAATCGAGCTCAAGAATCATCACTCAACCTCAAACTAAGCTCGCCGCCGCTGAAGACTTTCTCCACGCCATCCACGCGCATGCGCAAACCGCCCTGCCCGTCCACGCCCGCGACCACTCCTTGTACCTGGGTGGCTCCGGCAATGAGCGTTACATTGCGCCCCTGCCAGAGGTGCGCTTGCTCCCACTCTTCCTGAAAAGCCGCAAACCCATAACGGCGGTGACGCCCCAGCTCATGCTCCAAGTGGTGGCTCAGCACCGCCACTAAATGGTTGCGGTCTACAGACGCTCCTAATTCTCGACGCATGGAGGTCCATCGTTGATCCACCTGCGTATTGGCCTGCATATTCACGTTTATGCCAATTCCCAGAACCACATGGCATACGTCTGCCGGATCACCGATCAGCTCAAGCAAAATGCCCGTTATCTTCTGACCATCGACCAGCACGTCGTTAGGCCACTTCACGCCTACATTCTTTACCCCGAATGTCTGCAATGTGCGCATGACCGCCAATCCCACGACAAGGCTCAGCCCCTCAAGCTGACGCATGCCACCGTCAATGCGCAGCACCAGACTGAAGTATAGGTTTTGCGCGAAAGGGCTGATCCATTGCCGACCGCGTCGCCCGCGACCGGCACTCTGCTGCTCCGCCAATACCACGAAGGGCGCCAGTTGCCCGTTAGCCGCCAGGCGCATACCTTCGGCATTGGTCGAATCGATGGACTCATGGATGAATGTGGGCCAGGGCGCCGCCTCTGCATGGCCCGCGATCGCCGCACCGTCCAGCAGCACCAACGGTGAAGCTAGCTGATAGCCACGGCCACGTACCTTGTGGATACTGAGGTTCAGCTCGCTTTCCAAGTGCTGCAGCTGCTTCCACACCGCACTGCGACTGACGCCCAGAGCCGCCCCCAGAGCTTCTCCGGAATGGAATCGGCCATCCTTGAGGAGATTCAACAACTTCAGCATGCGCGTCTCGACTTCGAATGAGGCTGGCATGATAGCTATGGGGGATTGCCTTGCATAGGACAAGGGCTTGCGATTGGGGGCAGCCGGGTGCGCTGCACAGCTCCCGCTCAGATACCAGACCGCCGGCCCTCGCGCCCTTCACAGGAGCAATGCCGGCGGGTTTGTCTGAGACGCAAAGACAAAACCCCTACCTGCATACGCAGATAGGGGTTTTGCGAAATGAATCTTGACGATGACCTACTCTCACATGGGGAAACCCCACACTACCATCGGCGATGCATCGTTTCACTACTGAGTTCGGGATGGGATCAGGTGGTTCCAATGCTCTATGGTCGTCAAGAAATTCTGTAGCCAGAATGTCCTGTTGGACAGCCCAGCGAATTCGGATATGTGATGTTTGTGATGCGTTGCGAACTTTCGGTTCATC
>NZ_BBIQ01000011.1 GCF_000730565.1 Pseudomonas fulva NBRC 16637 = DSM 17717
AAAGGTGACTGTGCGCCACCCCCGCCACTGAATATCTAATCGATACAAGCGCCCCCGCCAAAATTCCTATCTCACATAAAACATGGACTATAGAATCTGGAACTTGAAACTTAAGGTTGAATAACCTACGTAGTCCCCCAGAACCCAATCAAACCGTCCCAATCTCCCCCCCATCCTCCCGCTGAATCACCACCGTGGAAGACCGCGGCCTAACCCGCTTCCCCCCAACAGCCCCCTCGGTAGCATCCTCCGAAACTGGCCAATTCCCCGGATGCTGAATATTGACAAACAACGTCCTGTTATCCGGCGTAAACGCAATCCCCGTCACCTCACACCCGTTGGGCCCCACGAAAAACCGCCGCAACCCCCCTTGGTTCTGCCCATTGACCGGCACCTGCCGCCCCGCCGCATCCACCAGCAGACCTGGAATCACCGCCAACAGCTGGTCGTTGGTGTAGTCACTGACCGTCGACTCACTGTTGTCCGTCTCGAACCACAGCACCCCGCGACTATCGAATCGCATCCCGTCAGGGCTGGCGAACTGGTTGAGTTCCGTCAGTCCAGAACGGTTGATCTCGGCCCCACCGCCCGCATTGGCGCCAAACACGAAGATGTCCCAGGTCAAGCGCAGGTGATCGTCGCTGTCATGCCAGCGAATGATATGGCCATGACGGTTGGGCCCGCGTGGATTGACCGCGTCGACCTTGTCCGGCGTGCGCGTACTGTTATTGGTCAGTGTGAGGTACACATCGCCGTTGAGCGGATTGACAGTGGTCCACTCCGGCCGATCCATCGGCGTAGCGCCCACGGCGTCGGCAGCGCCACGGGTATTGAGCAAGATGCCCGGCAGGTCACCAAAGCGTGCACCCAGCGTGCCACCCCCGGTGGTAGGGGTAAGCACGTCCAGCGGTAACCATACCCCCGTGCCATCGGCCTCGAAGCGAGCCACGTACAGCGTGCCGTGGTCGAGGTACTTGGCCCCTGTGGCCAGGCGGTTGGCAGCCTGAGCGTCGGCGGGGTCCCACGGTGCCTGCGACACCCACTTGTAAAGGTACTCGTTGTTCGAATCGTCACCCATGTACCAGACCAGAGGCTTGCCAGCGACTGGCACGCCCGGTGCACAGCCTTCGTGACGAAAGCGACCCAGCGCCGTGCGCTTGGTGGCCAGGGTGGTGCGGTCATACGGGTCGATTTCGACGATGTAGCCGTAAGTGCTGGCTTCGTTGCGGTAATCCTCCAGTGCACTGGTGCCTTTGGCCGTTACATCGAATCTGGCAAACTCGCCAGCGTCTTCACCGCTATCACCCGCGGCGCTTTCCCACTGGTACTGGCTGCTGGAGGTGGCCACGCCCAAGCGGCGCTGATCCTCCGGGCACGTACCGTGGTTGACGAAAATGCCTGGCCAGTTCTCTTCGCAGGTGAGGTAGGTGCCCCAAGGCGTGTAGCCATTGCCACAGTTGTTGTTGGTGCCACGGCAGTGGGTGCCGGCAGTGGAGTATGGGGTCTTGACATGAGCGGTGCCGCGCAGCGGGCCGCTGATGTGCATGGGCGAGGCGGTGGTGAAACGCCGGTTCAGTGGATCGTTCTCCACCACCTGCCAGTGGCCATGCACGTTGCGCAGGCGTACCACGCCAGCGCCATGTGCGTTGATTTCCTTGCGAACTTCTTCTGCCGGCCGCTTGCCGTTAGCTGCCCTGGTGGGGCCGGCCGGGTGCAAAGCTGCAGGGTCGATGTACTCGAAGTTAATGGCCAACAGGCCATCATCCGAGCTGCCATCGATGGGGAAGAAATGCATGCCGTCATGGTGCATGCCCATGGCGTTGGCCTGGTCGACAGCGGTATTGCTGCCGTCAGGCTTCCAGGGCGCGGCTTTCCGGTTGAGTGGTGTTCCCCAGGGGGCCAGGACGCGTGCACGATAGCCCTTGGCAATGGTGCACGCATCGGTGCGTGACCCGGGGATCGAGTCGAAGCCCAGCGTCAGCCCTGACCTGGCAGCGTTACCGCTGGCCGACACACCAGGGCCGGCAGGCCTGCGAATCTCAGCCCCATTGACACAACCGCCCAAGCCGGTGCCGGCGATCAAGGTGACGGCGGCGGCCAGACCGCCGCGCATCACACTGCGTCGGCTCAGGTAAATGTCCATGACAGTGGCCATGGCCGTGTTGGTGCCGGGGTTTCGGTCCAGGTTGTCGCCGGTATCACGACTCATCACATGTCCTTGGGTTGCAGAATTGATCCAGACCGCACTCTAGTGGGCAATTGTGATATTTCGTTTGCAGAACCATGAACGGACGTTGCAACCCTGTGGTGTATCTGGCAGGAGCCTCGGAGAAGGGCGCCGTCCCAAGGTTGCTAAGTGGCGCCTGGCGCCCAGGCTCGATGCCCACTGCTCAGAGCGGTTATGCCTACTGGTGCGGATCAGCCCAGGATCCACCGCGTTTCAGCCCTGGGCAGCCTTCGGTGGTGACCTAGAGCAGCGCGTTGATCTGGGCAACGCCCATGCACGGCATGCGATGCGGTACGGGCCTCGTACCCGATTGCGTGGATGCTTTAAGCCGCTGCATTCACTTGGATGCCGTCCCGTGCCTAAGACACTGTCAGGCAGGTTCCAGCAAATAGGTGGGGTCTTTCCTGCAAAAACAGATGAATTGCGCTAAATCAGGGCCGAATCTCGATCATCGTGCCATCGCGCACCAGGCTCCAGACTTCTTGCATGTCGCGGTTACGCATGGCGATACAGCCGTCTGTCCAGTCCAGCGTATGGAAATACCACTCGGGGTATTCGTCATTGATCGGCGTGCCGTGGATCATGATCATGCTGCCGGCCTTCACGCCTGCCTGGCTGGCCCGGGCCGCATCGCTGACGTTGGGGTAGTCGATGTGCATGGCCAGGTTGAAGCGCTCGCTCTGCTTGCGCCAGTCCAGCCAGTAGAAGCCTTCCGGGGTTTTCTTGTCGCCTTCGCGCTGCTTGGGGCCCTTCGGTTGCTTGCCCAGGGAAATGCGGTAGGTCTTGATTGGCTCGCCGCGGCTGATCAGTTGCAGGCGACGCTCGGACTTGATGACCAGTACCTTGTCGACCTGAGGCTGCACGGCCGGTTGCGCAGGCGAGCCCGTCTGCACCGCCGAGACCGGTTTGCGGATGATGGTTTCGGTGTAGGCCGCCTGGGACATCGAGGCAACGCCAAGGCAGAGGAGGGCAAGCAACCAGCGCATGTAGCAATATCCTGAAGGCTCTGTGCCGGGCTTCGCGAAAGGCCCGCGGCGGTAATCATCACCGGGCGGCATTTCGTAAACCCTAACGGGGTGTGGGCGACACGTTCATCGGCGGCAGGTATTCATGGCCTATGGGGAACTGCTGCTCGATTCGGTCGCGATAGTAGCATTCTAATGTCCGCGCCACGGTCCGGAAAGCCAGGGCATCCCAGGGGATCTCATGCTCCTCGAACAGCCTTACTTCCAGGCTCTCGACCCCGACGGCAAACTCAAGGTCCGCCAGCTCGGCGCGAAAGAAGACATGCACCTGGTTGATGTGCGGCAAATCGAACAGCTGGTACAGCGTCATCGAGCCTACACGCGCGCAGGCTTCTTCGATGGTCTCGCGACGGGCGGCCTGGTCGAGCGTCTCGCCGTTTTCCATGAAGCCGGCTGGCAATGTCCAGAAACCACGGCGCGGCTCGATGGCGCGGCGGCACAGCAGCACTCGGCTGCCATGGGTAGGCAGTACACCGGCCACCACGTTGGGGTTCTGGTAGTGGATGGTGTGGCACGCGGGGCAGACGTACCGCAACCGTGTGTCGCCCTGGGGGATCTGCTCGATGACCGGCTGACCGCACGCACTGCAGAAATTCATGGAGGCTTCCTTTTGTCGTGGCCTATCTTGGCGCGGCGGGTCGGTCGCCGCAAGCAGCAGGGGTTGGGTGGCTGACGGCTTTCGTGCATCATGCAGGGCAGGCCTTGGATACGAGTGAGCGCGATGCTGGACGAGCTACTTCGCCGAATGAGCAACCACCAACCTGCAACCCTGGAATCGGATCGGCGGTTCCCGGAAGCGGCGGTACTCTTGCCCATTACCCGCAGCGAAGTACCTGAGCTCGTGCTGACCCTGCGTGCCAAGGGGCTTTCGACCCACGGTGGCGAAGTCGCATTCCCGGGTGGCCGGCGCGATCCCGAAGACCCGGACCTGGTCTTCACCGCCCTGCGCGAGGCTGAAGAAGAAATTGGCCTGCCGCCGGGGTTGGTAGAGGTGCTTGGCCCGCTCAGCCCCCTGATATCTCTGCATGGCCTCAAGGTAACGCCGTACGTCGGCGTCATTCCCGACTTCGTCGAATACCGCCCCAACGATGCCGAGATCGCGGCGGTGTTCACTGTTCCGCTGGAGTTCTTTCGCCAGGACCCACGTGACCATACCCACCGCATCGATTACCAGGGCCGCAGCTGGTATGTGCCCAGTTACCGCTACGGCGAATACAAGATCTGGGGGCTGTCGGCAATCATGATCGTCGAACTGGTCAACCTGTTGTTCGACGCCGGAATCTCCCTGCACCATCCCCCTGTACGTCCTACCGACAAACGAGCAGGGCCCACCCTGCCATCTGCACCCCAGCCTGAGGAGCAACCATGAAATATCGCCTGGGCGACCTGCGGGTCGAGACTCATCCCACCAGCTGGGCTGCGCCCAACGCCACGCTCATCGGCAATGTCCGTCTCCAGGCCCATGCCAGCGTCTGGTTCGGCGCTGTGCTGCGTGGCGACAACGAGCTGATCGACATCGGTGAAGGTAGCAACGTGCAGGACGGCACCGTGATGCATACCGACATGGGCTCGCCCCTGACCCTGGGTAAAGGTGTGACCGTTGGGCATAACGCCATGCTTCATGGCTGCACGGTGGGCGACTACAGCCTGATTGGCATCAACGCCGTCGTGCTCAATGGTGCGCGTATTGGCAAGCACTGCATCATCGGCGCCAATGCCCTGATTGCCGAGGGCAAGGAAATTCCCGATGGCTCTCTGGTCATGGGCTCGCCCGGCAAGGTGGTGCGCGAGCTGACCGAGCAACAGAAACGCATGCTCGAGGCCAGCGCAGCGCACTATGTCCATAACGCCCAGCGCTACGCAAAGGAACTGGTGCCCGACGATGAGTGAGGTGAGCGAGCGCCCCGTGGCGTCCCCGTGCGTCAATATCTGTGCCCTGGATGAGCAGGATATCTGTACCGGCTGCCAGCGCAGCGTTGCAGAGATCGGCCAGTGGGGCCGGATGAGCAACGACGAGCGGCGTGGGGTGCTCAGGCGCTGCCACGAGCGCGCTACCGAAGCCGGGCTGGTGCTCTAGCGGTCCTGCGGTTGCCTCCCAGGGCGGGCGACGGTAATCTGTGCCGCTTGCCCAAAGACTACCCGCCATGCTCTTTCTGATTGCCTATATCAGCAGTGTCGTGCTGATCAACTACGCCTTCTCCAGCGCCCCGCACCTGGACGTCATCTGGTCCGCCTGGGGTGGCCTGGTCTTCATCCTGCGCGACATGGTGCAGACCCGCTTCGGGCATGGGGCACTGGTGGCCATGCTGGCGGCCCTGGTGCTGTCCTACGTCACCTCCGAACCCGCTATCGCCCTGGCCAGCGCCACGGCGTTCTTCGTCTCCGAGCTGATCGACTGGCTGGTCTTCAGCGTCACCCGACGCCCGCTGCGCGACCGGCTGTGGTTGAGCTCGGCCTTGAGCATCCCGGTCGATACGTTCATCTTCTTCGGCATGATCGGTGCGCTCACACCCATGGTCATCGGTACCGCCATGGCGTCGAAGTTCGCCGGCGTCACGGCCGTCTGGCTGGCCATGGCATTTCGCGCCCGACGGGCTGCCGTGGCGGGCTGATGGTGTAGAATAGCGGTCCTTTTTCAGCGGGTGGTGCCGAGTCAGGCGCGGCCCCGGATGCCTTCGAGGACCTGAAATGACCCGTATCGGAACCCCCCTGTCGCCGACCGCGACCCGTGTACTGCTCTGTGGCTGTGGCGAGTTGGGTAAGGAAGTGGTGATCGAGCTCCAGCGCCTGGGTGTGGAAGTGATCGCCGTCGACCGTTACGCCGACGCGCCGGCCATGCAGGTGGCCCACCGCAGCCACGTGGTCAACATGCTCGATGGGGTGGCGCTGCGCGCTGTCATCGAGGCCGAGAAGCCGCATTACATCGTGCCGGAAATCGAAGCCATCGCCACCGCCACGCTGGTGGAGCTGGAAAACGAAGGCTTCAACGTGGTGCCCACTGCACGCGCCACGCAACTGACCATGAACCGTGAAGGCATTCGTCGTCTGGCTGCCGAAGAACTGGACCTGCCCACCTCGCCCTACCACTTTGCCGACACCTACGAAGACTATGCGGTGGCTGTCGCCGATGTCGGCTACCCCTGCGTGGTCAAGCCTGTGATGAGCTCGTCCGGCAAGGGGCAGAGCCTTCTGCGCAGCGATGCCGACCTGCAGAGCGCCTGGGCCTACGCACAGGAAGGTGGGCGCGCCGGCAAGGGGCGGGTGATCGTCGAAGGCTTCATCGATTTCGATTACGAGATCACCCTGCTGACCGTGCGTCATGTCGGGGGCACCACCTTCCTCGAGCCGGTTGGGCACCGTCAGGAAAAAGGCGACTACCAGGAGTCCTGGCAGCCGCAGGCCATGACCCCCAAGGCGCTGGCCGAGTCGCAGCGGGTTGCCAAGGCGGTCACCGATGCCCTGGGCGGGCGAGGGCTGTTCGGTGTCGAGCTGTTCGTCAAGGGCGATCAGGTCTGGTTCAGCGAGGTGTCGCCACGCCCGCACGACACCGGCCTCGTCACCCTGATCTCCCAGGACCTGTCGCAGTTTGCCCTGCATGCCCGCGCCATTCTCGGGTTGCCGATTCCGGTAGTGCGCCAGTTCGGTCCAAGTGCTTCGGCTGTCATCCTTCCGCAGGGGCACTCGAAGCAGACCGCCTTCACCAATCTCGGCGCTGCGCTGAGCGAGCCGGATACCGCGATCCGCCTGTTTGGCAAGCCTGAGATCAGCGGCACTCGTCGCATGGGTGTTTGCCTGGCCCGTGACGAATCCATCGAAGCGGCGCGCGCCAAGGCGACCCGTGCGGCCCAGGCCGTGCAAGTAGAGTTCTGATAGGCCGTTGGGGCCGCTCAGGCGGCCCCAACGCTCCTGCTATGAGGCCACCCTGAGCGTCCTAGAGCTCGGTATTGCGCGTCTCCTTCAGGCACAGCACGGCAATCAAGCTGATCACGGCCGCCGCTGAAACATACCCGCCCACCCAACTCAGGCCGCCCATGCTCACCAGCTTCTGAGCGAAGAACGGCGCTGCCGACGCGCCCACGATACCGCCCAGGTTATAGGCTGCCGAAGCGCCGGTATAACGCACATGGGTCGGGAACAGCTCTGGCAGCAAGGCGCCCATCGGCGCGAAGGTCACGCCCATCAGGAACAACTCGATGGTCAGGAACAGCGCCACGCCCGTGGTCGAACCCGAGGTCAGCAGCGGTTCCATGGTAAAGCCCGAAGCCACGGCCAGCAGGCCGCCGACGATCAGCACAGGCTTGCGTCCGTAGCGATCGCTGAGCCAGGCCGACAGCGGCGTCGCCAAGGCCATGAACACCACCGCAAAGCACAACAGCCCCAGGAACGTTTCACGGCTGTAGCCCAGCGTGCTTACGCCGTAGCTCAAGGAAAAGACGGTGGAGATGTAGAACAGTGCGTAGCACACCACCATGGCGGCGGCACCGAGCAAGGTCGGGCGCCAGTGCTTGGCGAACAGGTCCACCACCGGCAGCTTCACGCGCTCCTGGCGGGCCACCACCTTGGCGAACACCGGGCTTTCCTCGAGCTTCAGGCGCACATACAGCCCCACCAGGACCAGGGCGGCGCTGAGCAGAAACGGTATGCGCCAGCCCCACTCGCGGAACTGTTCGTCGCTAAGCGTCAGTGCCAACGTGAGGAACAGGCCATTGGCTGCCAGAAACCCGATCGAAGGGCCTAGTTGTGGGAACATCCCGAACCACGCCCGTTTACCGTGCGGTGCATTTTCGGTGGCCAGCAGTGCCGCACCGCCCCATTCGCCGCCCAGCCCCAGCCCTTGGCCAAAGCGCAACAGGCAAAGGATGATCGGTGCCCACACACCAATGCTGTCATACCCCGGCAAAACGCCGATGGCGGTGGTGGAAACGCCCATCAATAGCAGTGAGGCAACCAGGGTGGACTTGCGTCCGATACGGTCGCCGAAGTGACCGAACAGTGCTGAGCCCAGTGGCCTGGCCAGAAAGGCGATGCCAAAGGTCAGGAAGGCCGCCAGCATCTGGGCAGTGCCGGACCCGGACGGGAAGAACACCGGCCCGATGACCAATGCGGCTGCCGTGGCGTAGACATAGAAATCGTAGAACTCGATGGCGGTGCCGATGAAGCTGGCAGTGGCAACCCGCGCGGGCGAGTTGACCGGCGCGGCAGGTGCGCCGGCGTAGGTGCTGGTTGTCATTCAAAGGTCCCTGGCAGTCTGGGGCAACGCCATGGTGCTCTGTCAGCCTGCAACGGACACACCGATTGCAGCCGGCTGAACAGCGGTTCGCATGGCGCTGGCGCGATTGTTGTTGTGTTCGCCTGGCTGACGATAGCCCAAGGGGATAGGGGCGGGCGGACACTGCTCAGGATGGTGAAGCAGGGCCGCAGGGCGTTTCAGCGAAGCGGACTGACCGTGGAGCGCCGAGTGCGGGTAGCAGGCGGGACGGCAGGGCTGGGTAAGCGTTGCCCGAGTATAGCTATCGGGTTGCCGTCCATACCAGTACCTTGCTGGCGCAATTGTCTTCGGTTTCAAGGATTTCCAGGCGATAGCGGCCGATTTTCAGGCACACCGCACTCTCCGGGATGCTTTCCAACGCTTCGGTCACAAGGCCGTTGAGGGTCTTTGGTCCGCCATCGCACGGCAGGTGCCAACCCAAGCTACGGTTGATCTCCCGCAGCGAGGCCGTGCCGTCGATGACATAGGTACCGTCAGGCTGCTTGTGCACATGGGGATTGCCCAGGCTCTGGTCATCTTCGAACTCGCCGACGATTTCCTCGAGAATGTCTTCCAGGGTGACGATACCCAGTACTTCACCGTACTCATCCACCACCACGCCCAGGCGCCGCTGCTGCTTGTGGAAATTGAGCAACTGCAGGTTCAAGGGCGTGCTTTCGGGCACGAAATAGGGCTCGTAGCACGCCTGGCGCAGTGCTTCGAGGGTCAGCTCGGCCTGCGGCAACAAGTGGCTGATCAGCTTGGTGTTGAGGATGGCTTCAACCTGGTTGATGTCGTTGTGATACACCGGCAGACGGGTGTGGCGGCTGACGATCAGTTGCTCGATGATGCGCGCGATCGGCTCGTCGAGGTTGATGCCATCGACCTCGTTGCGCGGCACCAGAATGTCGTTGACGGTGATCTTGTCCAGCGACTGGATGCCGTCGAGCAAGCCCCGTCGTGGTGTTTCCGGGTGCTCGTCGTCCTCGAAGGCGTCGGCTTGCTCGGGGTGCAGGGCGACTGCGGCGGGCTGCTTGCGCAGTGGGCGCAGCAGCAGCTTGGCGCAGCCGTCGAGTACACCGGCCAGCGGTTGCAGCAGTACCAGTGGCGGCTTGAGCAAGGCGCCCAGGCTGACGAAGACGTGCGGGTTGCGTCTGGCCAGGCGACGCGGCAGGTACTCGGCGAACACCAACAGAACGGCAGCGGCAGCAAGGCCTGCCTGCCACAGGCCATTGTCACCGCCTTGGCGCAGCCCGATCAGGCAGGCCAGCGCCAGCACCAGCCATTTGCCCAGGCTGGCGCCCAGGACCAGGGCAGGGCCCGAGAGCTTGGGTGGGCTGTCATTCTCGCCGCCCGACACCATCGTGTGCAGGCGTGCGGTCTCGATGGCGGTGAGCAGTGCAGACCACAGCAGGGCGATTGCCGAGGTGCCGAGAAGAGGTGCGTACGGCAGGATGTTCATGTAAGGCCGTCAGATGTGCAGGATGAATTCGCGAACCAGCTTGCTGCCGAAATAGGCCAGCATCAGCAGGCAGAAGCCTGCCAGGGTCCAGCGGATGGCCTTGTGGCCCCGCCAGCCCAGGCGGGTACGCCCCCACAACAATACGCTGAACACAACCCAGGCCACGCAGGCCAGCAACGTCTTGTGCACCAGGTGCTGGGCGAACAGGTTGTCAAAGAACAACCAGCCGGACACCAGCGACAGGGACAGCAGGCACCAGCCTGCCCAGAGAAAGCCGAACAGCAGGCTTTCCATGGTTTGCAGTGGCGGGAAGTTTCGAATCAGGCCTGAGGGGTGCTTGTGCTTGAGTTGATGGTCCTGGACCAGCAACAGCAACGACTGGAACACGGCGATGGTGAACAGCCCGTAGGCCAGAATCGACAAGAGGATATGGGCAAGAATGCCCGGTTCCTCATCGATCAGCGGCACGGTCCCCGGCGGCGCGAATTGGGCCAGCAGCGCAGTGACCGCACCGAGCGGGAACAACAGCACCAGCAGGTTCTCCACCGGGATGCGCAGGCATGCCAGCAAGGTCAGGGCGATGACGGCCACGGCGATCAGGCTGGCGGCACTGAAGAAATCCAGGCTCAGGCCAAGCGGGGTGATCAGCTGGAAGAACAGCGCACCGCCCTGGGCGATCACGGCAATGGTGCCCAACAGACCGGGTAGCCGTTTGTCGATCTTGCGGCCCTTGGCCAGGGATGAGCCCTGGTAGATGGCCGCGACGATGTAGAGCGCAGCGGCAATCAGGTTGGGGATGAGGCTGGGAGAGGAGACCATAAGTCCTGGTGGGCGAGCCTTAAAGAGACGGAGTTTGGCATAAACCGCGCCGCTCTAGGAAGACTGACGGGCGCGCAAGGCGGAGGCGGCGCAGGCACGGGGCAAACCCACGTCGCGACTGGCGAGTGCCACTGAAGGTGTGCGCGGTCGCTTCACTTCGCTATAATCGCCGCCTTGCTGTGCCTGGCGGGTGTGCATTTCCCCGCGGGCGCCTGACAACCTCGGCTTTTACTGGGCCAGAAAGGATCATCATGTTCGAAAACCTGACCGACCGCCTGTCACAGACGCTGCGCCATGTCACCGGCAAGGCCAAGCTGACCGAAGACAACATCAAGGACACGCTGCGCGAAGTGCGCATGGCCCTGCTCGAGGCCGACGTTGCCCTGCCGGTGGTGAAGGATTTCGTCAACAGCGTGAAGGAACGTGCCGTCGGCACAGAAGTGTCGCGCAGCCTCACCCCAGGCCAGGCCTTCGTCAAGATCGTCCAGGCCGAACTCGAAAGCCTGATGGGGGCGGCCAACGAGGACCTGGCGCTCAATGCCGCCCCGCCTGCCGTGGTGCTGATGGCCGGCCTGCAAGGTGCGGGCAAGACCACCACCGCCGGCAAGCTGGCGCGCTTCCTTAAAGAGCGCAAGAAAAAGAGCGTGATGGTGGTGTCTGCCGACGTCTATCGTCCCGCGGCTATCAAGCAGCTCGAGACCCTGGCCAACGACATCGGCGTCACCTTCTTCCCGTCCGACATCAGCCAGAAGCCGGTCGCCATCGCCGAAGCCGCCATTCGCGAAGCCAAGCTCAAGTTCATCGATGTGGTCATCGTCGATACCGCAGGCCGTCTGCACATCGACGCCGACATGATGGACGAGATCAAGGCCCTGCACGCCGCGGTCAAGCCCATCGAAACGTTGTTCGTGGTCGATGCCATGACCGGCCAGGACGCCGCCAACACCGCCAAGGCGTTCGGGGAAGCCTTGCCGTTGACCGGCGTGGTGCTGACCAAGGTCGATGGTGATGCGCGTGGTGGTGCGGCGCTGTCGGTGCGCGCCATCACCGGCAAGCCGATCAAATTCATCGGCATGGGCGAGAAGAGCGAAGCGCTCGAGCCGTTCCACCCCGACCGGGTGGCCTCGCGCATCCTGGGCATGGGCGACGTGCTCAGCCTGATCGAGCAGGCCGAGCAGACCATCGACAAGGCCAAGGCCGACAAGCTGGCCAAGAAACTGAAGAAGGGCAAGGGCTTCGACCTTGAAGACTTCCGTGACCAGCTTCAGCAGATGAAGAACATGGGCGGCCTGGGCGGGCTGATGGACAAGCTGCCGAGCATCGGCGGCGTCAACCTGTCGCAGATGGGCAATGCCCAGGGCGCTGCCGAGAAGCAGTTCAAGCAGATGGAGGCGATCATCAACTCCATGACGCCGGCCGAGCGCCGCGATCCCGACCTGATCAGCGGCTCGCGCAAGCGCCGCATTGCCCTAGGCTCCGGTACCCAGGTGCAGGACATCGGCCGGCTGATCAAGCAGCACAAGCAGATGCAGAAGATGATGAAGAAGTTCTCCAGCAAAGGCGGCATGGCCAAGATGATGCGAGGGCTCGGCGGCATGCTGCCGGGCGGCGGCATGCCCAAGCTGTGAAGTTTTCGGGGCAGACCGTCTTCGTGCCGGCCCCTCACCCCGCGCAAGCGGGACAACGGTCGCGATTTTCGCGGCTTACGCAGCAAGTCTGGACGGTCGGGCAAGCTTCGACCGAAAAAGTCATTTGCAAATGTCCGTGTATTCCTTGAGAATATGCGGCCTTTTGGGCACCCGTGTGCCTATTTGGCATTCAGATTTGCAGTACCAACTGCAGCACCGACTATAGGAACGATGTTCACATGGTAACCATTCGTCTGGCCCGTGGCGGCTCGAAAAAGCGCCCTTTCTACCACCTGACCGTGACCAACTCGCGTAACGCCCGTGACGGCCGTTTCGTTGAGCGCGTAGGTTTCTTCAACCCGATCGCTGCTGGCGCCGAAGTCAAGCTGTCGGTCAACCAAGAGCGCGTCACCTACTGGCTGAGCCAGGGCGCACAGCCGTCTGAGCGTGTTGCTCAGCTGCTGAAGGACGCTGCCAAGGCTGCCGCCTGAGCAATATGAACGCGACGCCAGAAAAGGCTGACGACCTCATCGTCGTTGGCAAGATTTTTTCGGTTCACGGCGTTCGCGGCGAGGTGAAGGTGTATTCCTTTACCGATCCGATTGAAAACCTGTTGGATTATCCAAGCTGGACGCTTCGGCACGAAGGCAAGGTAAAGCAGGTCGAGCTGGTCAGCGGTCGTGGCTCCCAAAAGGGCCTGGTCGTGAAACTGAAAGGTCTCGAGGATCGTGACGAAGCCCGTCTTCTGAGCGGTTACGAAATCTGCATTGCGCGGAGCCTTTTGCCCAACCTGGCCGCCGATGAGTACTACTGGTACCAGTTGGTAGGTCTGAAGGTCATCAACCAGGACGAACACCTGTTCGGCAAGGTCGATCATCTGTTGGAGACCGGTGCGAACGATGTAATGGTGGTCAAGCCGTGTGCAGGCAGCCTGGATGATCGCGAGCGTTTGTTGCCCTATACGGCGCAATGCGTGCTCGATATCGACCTGGATGCAGGCGTGATGCGGGTTGAGTGGGACGCGGACTTCTAATCGATGGGTAACCTTCGCGTAGACGTCATCACGTTGTTCCCCGAGATGTTTTCGGCCATCACGGAGTACGGCATTACCAGCCGCGCGGTGAAACAGGGGTTGCTTCAGGTAACGTGCTGGAACCCGCGGGACTACACCACAGATCGTCACCATACGGTAGATGATCGGCCGTTTGGCGGTGGTCCTGGCATGGTGATGAAAATCAAGCCTCTGGAAGATGCCCTGGTCAACGCCAGGCAGGCAACCGGAGCTGCGGCGAAGGTGATCTATCTCTCGCCACAAGGCCGCAAGCTGACTCAGCAGGCGGTCAAAGGCCTGGCCGAACAGGAATCATTGATCCTGATCGCCGGTCGTTATGAAGGCATCGACGAGCGTTTCATTGAAGCTCATGTCGATGAGGAGTGGTCGATTGGCGACTATGTGCTTTCCGGTGGCGAGCTGCCGGCCATGGTACTGATCGATGCGGTTACACGGCTGCTGCCCGGAGCTTTAGGGCATGTGGACTCGGCGGAAGAAGACTCTTTCACCGATGGTCTGCTTGATTGCCCGCACTACACCCGACCTGAGGTGTATGCGGATCAGCGTGTTCCCGACGTGTTGCTTAGTGGCAACCATGCACACATCCGGCGTTGGAGAATGAAGCAGTCCCTTGGTAGGACCTTCGAACGACGCGCCGATCTTCTGGAAAGTCGCTCGCTTTCTGGAGAAGAGAAGAAGCTGCTCGAGGAATACCTCCACGAGCGGGACGATAGTTAAACGTATCGATGGTGGATCACGATCCATCTTAGGAGCACAGCATGACCAACAAGATCATCCAGCAGCTCGAAGCCGAGCAGATGAGCAAGGAAATCCCGACCTTCGCACCCGGCGACACCGTTGTCGTTCAAGTTAAAGTGAAGGAAGGTGAGCGTTCCCGTCTGCAGGCGTTCGAAGGCGTCGTTATCGCCAAGCGCAACCGTGGTCTGAACAGCGCCTTCACCGTGCGCAAGATCTCCAGCGGCGTTGGTGTAGAGCGTACCTTCCAGACCTTCAGCCCACAGATCGACAGCCTGGCCGTGAAACGTCGTGGTGACGTGCGTAAAGCCAAGCTGTACTACCTGCGCGATCTGTCCGGCAAAGCCGCTCGCATCAAGGAAAAACTGTCCTGAGTACAGTTTGCCCGGCGGCCCAGGTCGCCTAGCGAGAAAGAAGCAGCCTTCGGGCTGCTTTTTTGCGTTTTGAACTTCGTACAGGTGACAGCCATGACCACCCGAGACCAGGAAATTCAGCGCCGCACCGAGCTTTCGGTCACCCGCGTGACCAAGGCGGTGTTCCCCAACACCACCAACCATCACAACACCTTGTTCGGTGGCACGGCCCTGGCGTGGATGGACGAAGTGTCCTTCATCGCGGCCACGCGTTTCTGCCGCTTGCCGTTGGTGACTGTTTCCACCGATCGCATCGACTTCAAGCACCCGATCCCGGCGGGCTCAATCGTCGAGCTGGTGGGTACGGTGATCAAGGTAGGCAATACCAGCTTGCAGGTGCAGGTGGATGTCTTCGTCGAAAACATGTATCTCGATGGCCGGGAGCGGGCGATTCACGGCGTCTTCAGTTTCGTTGCCATCGACGAGGACAAGCGTCCGGTGCCGGTACTGCAGGAAATATCAAAACCTGCATAGGCAAGGCGTCGCCGGAGCGCCGCTCCCGCACGAAATTCGACAGGCTTCTTGCCAGTGCCAGTGCCAGTGCCGTTGCTTTAGCTTTTGCTTCTAAGCGCGCGGTAGCCCAGGCACCGCAGATCGCGACTTCAGGAGGCCGAGCGCAGGGCTTGCGCAGGGAGGTGACAGGCATGGATGCCTGTCAAGCGCTGGGCCCCAGGATGGGGCCTGCAGCGCGGTCCTCCCGGGAGCAAGCCCGGAGCGAGGGAACCCCGGAGCGCAGCGTAGGGGCCGGATGACAGGAGCAGGCGGTTTTTGCTTACTTTTTGCCAAGACAAAAAGTGAGCCGCCGTAAGGGCGGAAGGGTGACTGTGCGCCCCCCTCGCCAATGAATACCAACTTGCCACATACGCCCAAGCTAAGGCGCCAAGGCCCCAAGGCGCTCAAACGTTCATACCGATTATTTAATCTCACCGCGCCCCCTTCGCCGCCGGTCCATAAAAACCCGCGAACCTCGATAAGCACTGCAAGCCAGCCCACCCCAAATACAGACAACCCGCCAATCGCTATGAAACACTACCGCCCCCACAGCCGCAAATAGCCCCCAGCATGCCCGCCCTGGACCACCCGCTCATCGATCAATTCCTGGACGCCCTGTGGCTCGAAAAGGGATTGTCCGACAATACTCGCACCTCTTACCGCAGCGACCTCGCCCTGTTCAACGGCTGGCTACAAGCACACTCGGTCAACCTCCCCGATGCGGGCCGCGAACTGATTCTCGACCACCTGGCCTGGCGCCTGGACCAAGGCTACAAGCCGCGCTCGACCGCACGTTTCCTGTCCGGGCTACGCGGTTTCTTCCGCTACCTGCTGCGCGAAAAGCTCATCGCCATCGACCCGACGCTTCAGGTAGACATGCCACAACTGGGCAAACCGCTGCCCAAGTCGCTGTCCGAGGCCGATGTGGAAGCCTTGTTGCAAGCCCCGGAGCTTGGCGAGGCCATCGGCCAGCGCGACCGCGCCATGCTCGAAGTGCTGTATGCCTGCGGCCTGCGCGTCACCGAGCTGGTCAGCCTCACGCTCGATCAGGTCAATCTGCGCCAGGGCGTACTCAGGGTGATGGGCAAAGGCAGCAAGGAGCGGCTGGTGCCCATGGGCGAGGAGGCGGTGGTGTGGCTGGAGCGCTACCTGCGCCACGGCCGTGCCGAATTGCTCAACGGCCGTCCCAGCGATGTGCTGTTCCCTAGCCTGCGCGGCGAGCAGATGACCCGGCAGACCTTCTGGCATCGCATCAAGCACCATGCCCAGATGGCGGGCATCGACAAGGCCTTGTCGCCGCACACGCTGCGACACGCATTCGCCACGCACCTGCTCAACCACGGTGCGGACCTTCGCGTGGTGCAGCTGTTGCTGGGCCACAGCGATTTGTCGACCACGCAGATCTACACCCACGTGGCCAAGGCACGGTTGCAGCAACTGCACGCCGAGCACCATCCACGCGGATGAATGTTTTTCATGTTCGCCCAACCGGCAGTCTGCGGCGGCTTCAAGCCAGGCGTGATGTGGTAGGCTTGGGCGGTTAGCACCAAGGGCCGCCCAGTCACCTCGTCGTTTTACTCAGGTGACGCTCTGCGGCCCCTGTCCGCCCTCAGGAGTATCCATGCGCGTGACCCCGTTTTTCGCCGCCGCCGCCTTGGCGCTGGCCAGCACCTTTGCCGTGGCTGCGGCGCCCGATACGCCAGTCGGCGCCGAGCAGGCCATTCGCAAGTCATTGCAGAACCTGTCCCTGGAAGTGCCTGTCGAGAGCGTGGCCAGCAGCCCGGTCAGCGGCCTGTACGAAGTCAAGCTGCAAGGCGGGCGTGTGCTGTACGCCAGCGCTGATGGCCAGTTCGTGATGCAGGGCTACCTGTTCCAGATCCAGGACGGCAAGCCCGTCAACCTGACCGAAAAAGCCGAGCGCCTGGGCATAGCCAAGCTCATCAATGGCATTCCGGCAGGTGAGATGGTGGTGTATCCGGCCAAGGGCGAAACCAAGTCCCATATCACCGTCTTCACCGACACCACGTGCCCGTACTGCCACAAGCTGCATGCCGAAGTGCCCGAACTCAACCGCCGCGGTATCGAAGTGCGTTACGTCGCCTTCCCGCGTCAGGGCCTGGGCTCGGCCGGCGACCAGCAATTGCAGGCGGTGTGGTGCTCCAGCGACCGTCGCAAAGCCATGGACAAGATGGTCGAGGGTGATGAAATCAAGGCAGCCAAGTGCACCAACCCGGTCAGCAAGCAGTTCCAGCTGGGGCAGTCGATCGGCGTCAACGGTACACCGGCCATCGTGCTCGAAAATGGCCAGGTGATTCCGGGTTACCAGCCTGCACCGCAGGTCGCCAAGCTGGCGCTTGCCAAGTAATACAGTTCTATACGCCGTCGTCATGGGGTGACGGCATGTTTCACGGTCGGCAAAGGTGTCGGCCGTTCAATGGGGAGTTCACAGTGAAACCGGTCAAAGTAGGCATCTGTGGGTTGGGGACCGTCGGTGGCGGAACCTTCAATGTACTTCAGCGCAACGCCGAGGAGATTGCCCGCCGTGCCGGGCGCGGTATTGAAGTGGCACAGATCGCCATGCGCTCGCAGAACCCGAACTGCCAGATTACCGGTACCCCCATTACCGCTGATGTGTTCGAAGTCGCGAGCAACCCCGAGATCGATATCGTCATCGAGCTCATTGGGGGCTACACCGTGGCCCGCGACCTGGTGCTCAAGGCCATCGAGAACGGCAAGCACGTGGTCACCGCCAACAAGGCGCTGATCGCCGTGCATGGCAACGAAATCTTCGCCAGAGCCCGTGAAAAGGGCGTGATCGTCGCCTTCGAAGCAGCGGTGGCCGGCGGCATCCCGGTAATCAAGGCCATTCGCGAAGGCCTGTCGGCCAACCGTATCAACTGGCTGGCGGGGATCATCAACGGTACCGGCAACTTCATCCTCACCGAAATGCGCGAAAAAGGCCGTGCCTTCCCGGATGTGCTGGCCGAAGCCCAGGCGCTTGGCTATGCCGAAGCCGACCCGACGTTCGACGTCGAAGGCATCGACGCGGCGCACAAGCTGACCATCCTGGCATCGATCGCGTTCGGCATTCCGCTGCAGTTCGACAAGGCCTACACCGAAGGCATCACCCAGCTGACCACGGCGGACGTGAACTACGCCGAAGCCCTGGGCTACCGCATCAAGCACCTGGGCATGGCACGCCGTACCGCCGAAGGTATCGAGTTGCGCGTGCACCCGACGCTGATTCCGGCCGACCGCCTGATTGCCAACGTCAATGGGGTGATGAATGCCGTGATGGTCAACGGCGACGCCGCCGGCTCGACGTTGTACTACGGTGCAGGCGCAGGAATGGAACCAACCGCGTCCTCGGTGGTGGGTGACCTGGTGGACGTGGTCCGTGCCATGACCTCTGACCCGGAAAACCGCGTACCCCACCTGGCGTTCCAGCCCGATTCGCTGTCAGCGCACCCGATCCTGCCGATCGAAGCCTGCGAGAGCGCCTATTACCTGCGTATTCAGGCCAAGGATCATCCAGGGGTGCTGGCCCAGGTGGCGAGCATTCTGTCCGAGCGTGGCATCAACATCGAATCGATCATGCAAAAGGAAGCCGAAGAGCAAGACGGCTTGGTGCCGATGATCCTGTTGACCCACCGGGTGGTGGAGCAGGGCATCAACGACGCTATCGTTGCCCTCGAGGCCCTGCAGGATGTGGTAGGCCAGGTCGTGCGCATTCGCGTCGAGCAGCTCAACTAGGGTTGGCCTGAACAGCCTTGTGACGAACGTCCGGCAATGCTGTTTTCGGACATGCGTGACCGAGTACCGGGGCTTCTCGCACAGAGCCCCAGCGACACCCCCGGCGCTGCAGCCATACGCAGCGTAGGGGCTTTAGAACACCCTATAGTCACGGCAAGCCAAGGCGTGCCGCCCAGGAACGAGGCCTCCGGCCCTTTTCTGCTGCGGGTAAACCAGGCTTGCCGCTCAAACCAAAGGTTTGTCCCATGCGCTATATCAGTACCCGCGGCCAGGCACCGGCCCTGAACTTTGAAGACGTATTGCTCGCCGGCCTGGCTACCGACGGTGGCCTGTACGTCCCGGAAAACCTGCCACGTTTCACGCAGGAAGAAATCGCATCCTGGGCGGGCCTGCCGTACCACGAGCTGGCCTTCCGCGTCATGCGCCCGTTCGTCGAGGGCAGCATCGCCGATGCCGACTTCAAGAAAATTCTCGAAGAAACCTACGGCGAATTCGCCCATGCTGCCGTTGCCCCGCTGCGCCAGCTCAACAGCAACGAGTGGGTGCTTGAGCTGTTCCACGGGCCGACCCTGGCATTCAAGGATTTCGCCTTGCAACTGCTCGGTCGCTTGCTCGACCACGTGCTGGCCAAGCGTAACGAACGTGTGGTGATCATCGGTGCCACCAGCGGCGACACCGGCTCTGCGGCCATCGAAGGTTGCCGTCGGTGCGACAATGTCGACATCTTCATCCTGCACCCGCACCAGCGGGTTTCGGAAGTGCAGCGTCGGCAGATGACGACCCTCTTCGGCGAGAACATCCACAACATCGCCATCGAAGGCAATTTCGATGACTGCCAGGAAATGGTCAAGGCGAGCTTCGCCGACCAGTCGTTCCTCAAGGGCACCCGCCTGGTAGCTGTCAATTCGATCAACTGGGCGCGGATCATGGCCCAGATCGTCTACTACTTCCACGCAGCCCTGCAGCTTGGCGGCCCGGCCCGTTCGGTGGCCTTCTCGGTGCCCACCGGCAACTTCGGCGATATCTTCGCAGGCTACCTGGCACGCAACATGGGCCTGCCGATCAGCCAGCTGGTGGTGGCCACCAACCGCAACGACATCCTGCACCGCTTCATGAGCGGCAACCAGTACGTCAAGGAGCAGTTGCACGCCACCTTGTCGCCGTCGATGGACATCATGGTTTCGTCCAACTTCGAGCGCCTGCTGTTCGATCTGCACGGTCGCAACGGCGCGTCGATTGCCGAGTTGATGGCCAACTTCCGCCAAGGCGGCGGCTTCACCGTCGAACAGGACCGCTGGACCGAGGCGCGCAAGCTCTTCGATTCGCTGGCCGTCACCGATGAACAGACCTGCCAGACCATCGCCGAGGTGTTTGAGACGACCGGCGAGGTGCTGGACCCGCACACGGCCATCGGCGTCAAGGCCGGTCGCGAGTGCCGCCGTAGCCTGGATACGCCCATGGTTGTGCTGGGTACCGCACACCCGGTCAAGTTCCCTGAAGCGGTCGAGCAGGCAGGCGTTGGCAAGGCGCTTGAATTGCCCGTGCACATGAGCGACCTGTTCAGCCGTGAAGAGCGATGCACCGTATTGCCCAATGACCTCAAGGCAGTACAAGGCTTCGTCAGCCAGCACGGCAATCGCGGCAAGCCGCTCTGACCTTGCAGGCTCCGGGTCGGGCCGATCCGGAGCCTCAGTGGTTTCGATGCATTAATTCAGAAAAATCCTATTCTGGCCGATCGTCATCGCGCCTAGATTAGCCGGTCCTCCCAGCAGGAGCGGCTCATGCAACAGCCCCATGTACTGATTCATCAGGTGCGCCCGTCCCACCAGATCCTTCTGCACCAGGCCCTCAATGCCCAGGGCGTGTTTCGGGTGCGGGTCTGTCAGGACAAGGCCGAGCTCGACGCGTGCCTTTCGGGCGCATTCTCCCCGGATTTATTGATTTTCGACCATGCCATGCCCACCCGCACAGGCATTGCGATACTCAAGCGGCTACCGATGGCCTGCCCGGTGCTGTTCGTCGGTCAGGCAGGTGCCCGGCGACGCAACCTGGCTGATCAGGCCCGCGGTTTTGGCTTGCAAGTCATTGCGGAGTTGCCATGGCCATTGTCTTCCCCGGCCCTGCAAAGGGTGTTGCAAATACTGCCAAGCCCGTCCGAACGTGAAAGGTCGCAACCCATCAACGCACCGACGGCGCATTCAACAGCATGAAGGGTTAGAACTTTCCGCTTTGCTTGCAGGTCTGCTCCTTACAACTCATCAAGCAAGCGAGTAATCCGGATGGAACGAATCTGCAGACTGCTCAACCAAGCCCTCACCCCTTACCAGGCGCACTTGGGCCTGGCCGATAGCCACGGTAACCGGCAATTGACCGTCCACGACCACCTGGCCAGGGTGGTATTACAGCGCACGGTCAGCGAGCGTCAATTGCAGGAGCAACGTCTGCTGGTGGACATGGTCGATGGTCTGCACCGTGATCTGCAGATCGCCGAAGGGCGGCTGCAACCTTGCGTGATTGCTGCATTGCAGCAGCGTCAGCAACCTCAGGGAACCTTTGCCTGAGCGAGTCATCAGATTGATCAGTACAGCCGGCCACTGCTTTGCTCCCGCATGGCCACTGCTGTCGCTGGAAGCCCAAGGGCTTTCGCTTGACCCCGGACGTTCTTCCCCAGCGTCCGGGGTTTCTTTTTATCTGGGTTGGGGATCTTGAAGGTTGATCGGCCCAGCGGCGTGGCGCTCGTCCTGTTCAGGGCGTTCGGCGTGTGCCGCCGTGTGCTCGCTGAAGAAAGCGCGACTGTGTTCAAGGTAGTCCGCCCGCTGAGCGAGGTCGAGCCAATGCGCATACAGGTTCGGTAGCACCGTCTGGCGCAGCTGGGTCAAGACCTGATCGATGTGGGCCATGGCGGCTTGCCCTTGCGGGCTGGCCGAGCAGCCTACATGCAGGAATTGGTAGGGCTTCACACCCTGAACCGGGTGAAATTGGTAGTCAGCAGGCGATCCGCCCTGTTGCTGGATCAGATAGCGAACTTCCGGCCAGTAGCCGAGCACCAGGCGCAGTCGGCCCAAGCGTTGCATCTGCAGCAGGTTGGCGGTGGCCTGCGTGCCGTAGTGCCGGCTGACGGAGGCATCTGGCAAGTGGCTCAGCGTATCGTCGATCACAGCCCCGTAACTGCGCTCTGCCACTACCCCAAGGCGTAGCGATGGGTCGCTCAGCAGGCCTTGAAGATCGACCGCCTCACCGTCGAGGTGGGGCGCCACCAGGGCGTGGTTTTCCTTGCGCACGACCAGGCCGCTGGTTTGCACGCCCAGCAACGGGATGGAAAAGCGCACATAGCGAGCGCGCTCGGCAGTCCACAGCAGCATCGGATCACAGGTCAGGCTGCTGCTGTCCTGCAGCATCTGCAAGCCACGCGCACGATTGACCCGCACGGTGCTGTGGGCATATTCGGGCATCTGCTGGATCAGCTGCGGTAACAGCTGGTCGATCACCCCACGACCTTCTTCCGGGCCCTCGGATACGCTGAACGGTGGCAGATCGCGCATCAGCCACAGCAATCGCTCCTGAGCGCTTGATGGCACGCTCAGCAGTGCAGCCAGTAGGGCACCCGTCCATGCCAACCTAACGGGGCGCAGGCAATGGAACAGCGACAGGCTCAGACAGCGCCCGCCTGACGCAGGGCGGCGACGGCGGCCGCATCATAGCCCAGCTGGCTTAGCAGCTCGTCGGTGTGTTCGCCCAGTGCTGGCCCGACCCAATCGGCAGAGCCTGGGGTGTCGGATAGCTTTGGGACGATGCCCGGCATGCGCACTGCCTTGCCATCGGGCAGGCGCGCCTCCAGAAGCATCTCGCGCGCCAGGTACTGAGGGTCGCTGAACATGTCTTCGGCCGAGTAAATGCGGCTGGCCGGCACCTCGGCTGCGGTCAGGGCCTGCATAAGCTGCTCCAGTGGCAATCCGTTGGCCCAGCGATCGATGACCCCGTACAGCTCATCGCGGCGCAGGTCTCGCCCGTCATTGGTGGCCAGGCTCGGGTCCTCGGCCAGGTCGCTACGGCCGATGGTCAACATCAGGCGCCTGAAGATGGCATCGCCATTGGCGCCGATCTGTACATGCTTGCCGTCTGCGCTGGTATGGATGGAGGAGGGCGTGATGCCCGGCATGATGTTGCCCGTGCGCTCGCGGATGAAACCGAAGACGTCGAACTCCGGCACCATGCTCTCCATCATGGCGAAGATGGCCTCGTACAGCGCCACGTCGACCACCTGGCCCAAACCCCCGTTGACCTCGCGATGACGCAGGGCCATCAGTGCGCCGATCACCGCCCACAACGCCGCTATGGAGTCGCCGATGGAAATACCGGTGCGCACGGGCGGGCGATCCTCGAACCCAGTGATGTAACGCAAGCCACCCATGGACTCGCCCACCGCGCCAAAGCCTGGTTGCTCCTTCATGGGCCCGGTCTGGCCGAAGCCTGACAGGCGCACCATGACCAGCCGTGGGTTGAGCGCATGGAGCACGTCCCAGCCAAAACCGAGCTTCTCGAGCACGCCCGGACGGAAGTTTTCGATCAGGATGTCCGCCTCGGCCAGCAGTTTGCGCAGGACGTCGCGCCCGTCGGGGTGCTTGAGATTGAGGGTGAGCGAGCGCTTGTTGCGCGCCTGCACGAACCACCACAGCGAGGTGCCCTCGTAAAGCTTGCGCCACTTGCGCAACGGGTCGCCGCCGTCGGGCGATTCCACCTTGACCACCTCGGCGCCGAATTCGGCGCAGATGCGCGATGCGAATGGCCCGGCGATCAAGGTGCCGAGCTCGACCACTTTAAGGCCGGCGAGGGGTTTGCTTGACGTCGACATGGGGCATCCGTGGCAGCTATGAAGAGCGGTGTTTTTATCACAGCTGCGATGCGGCAGATACTGCCGCGGCGCAACCGTGGACTGGATCGGTTAGACTGTGCGACTTTTCTTCAGGCAAGAAGCACCCCGACCATGGCCCAGCCGTCCACCACCTACAAATTCGAACTGAACCTGACCGACCTCGACCGCAATGTCTACGAGAACGTCAAGCAGACCATCGCGCGGCACCCGTCGGAAACCGAGGAGCGTATGGCGGTTCGTCTGTTGGCCTATGCGCTGTGGTACAACGAAAACCTGACATTCGGCCGGGGGCTGTCGGACGTCGATGAGCCGGCGCTCTGGGAAAAGAGCCTGGACGACCGCGTGTTGCACTGGATCGAAGTAGGCCAGCCAGATGCCGATCGCCTGACCTGGTGCTCGCGCCGTACCGAACGCACCAGCCTGCTGGCCTACGGTAGTCTGCGTGTGTGGGAAGGCAAGGTGGTGAGCGCGGTGAAGAACCTCAAGAACCTCAGCATCGCGGCCGTGCCTCAGGAGGTGCTCGAGACCCTGTCCACCGACATGCCCCGCAGCATCAAATGGGATGTGATGATCAGCGAAGGCACGGTGTTCGTGACCGATGACCGTGGCCAGCACGAAGTGCAATTGCAGTGGCTGCTGGGGGAGCGTGGCTGAACCATCCCATGCGTATCGAATCTCGCCCGCTGCCCCCGACCCTGCCGTTTCTTGGCAACCTGCCACCCTTGCTGACGCGCCTGTACGCCGCCCGTGGCGTGCTAAGCGAGGCCGAGCTGGACAAGAGCCTGGCGCGCCTGCTGCCCTACCAGCAGCTCAAGGGCATGGACGCGGGCGTCGACCTGCTGGTGCAGGCCATCGACCAAGGCCAGCGCATTCTGATCGTCGGTGACTTCGATGCCGATGGCGCCACGGCCAGTACCGTCGGCGTGCTGGGTTTGCGCCTGCTCGGTGCGGCCCACGTGGACTACCTGGTACCCAACCGCTTCGAATACGGGTACGGCCTCACGCCGGAAATCGTCGAAGTGGCATTGCAGCGCCAACCGCAGCTGCTGGTCACGGTCGACAACGGGATTTCCAGCGTCGACGGGGTCGCGGCGGCGAAGGCGGCTGGCCTCAAGGTCCTGGTGACCGACCACCACTTGCCTGGCGAGGCGCTGCCGGACGCCGATGCCATCATCAACCCCAACCAGCCAGGCTGCCCGTTTCCGAGCAAGTCGCTGGCAGGCGTCGGGGTGATTTTCTACGTGCTCATGGCCCTGCGCGCGCGCTTGCGCAGCCTGGGCCGCTACGACACCCGGCCGCAGCCGAACATTGGCGAACTGCTGGACCTGGTTGCCTTGGGCAGCGTAGCTGACGTGGTGCCGCTGGACGCGAACAATCGCATCCTGGTGCATCAGGGCCTGGAGCGCATTCGTGCCGGGCGCGCCCGGCCTGGCCTCAAGGCAATTCTGGAGGTAGCCAAGCGCGACCACCGGCGCATCACCTCCACCGACCTGGGTTTCATTCTGGGCCCGCGGCTGAACGCCGCCGGGCGCCTGGACGACATGAGCCTGGGTATCGAGTGCCTGCTCTGCGAGGATTATGCCCTGGCGTTGGACATGGCTCAGCAACTGGATGGCCTGAACCAGGACCGCAAGTCCATCGAACAGGGCATGCAGCGTGAAGCACTGGCCCAGTTGCGGGACTTGCCGGTCGAATCGATGCCCTATGGCCTGTGCCTGTTCGATGCAGAGTGGCACCAGGGCGTCATTGGCATCCTGGCTTCTCGCCTCAAGGAACGGTATCACCGCCCAACCATCGCTTTCGCCGATGCCGGTGACGGCATGCTCAAGGGCTCTGCGCGCTCCGTGCCGGGGTTTCACATCCGCGACGCGCTCGATGCGGTGGCCGCGCGCCATCCGCAGCTGATCAGCAAGTTCGGTGGCCATGCCATGGCGGCTGGGCTGTCCCTGCCCGAAGCCAACTATCCCGCGTTCGCCGAGGCCTTCGACCAGGAGGTCCGCCGCCAACTGTGCGAGGACGACCTCACCGGGCGACTGCTGTCTGATGGCAGCCTGGCGGTGGAGGAATTCCACCTGGACCTGGCCAAGGCGCTGCGCCAAGCCGGGCCTTGGGGGCAACATTTTCCGGAGCCGCTGTTCCACGGTGTGTTCCAGCTGGTCGAGCAGCGCGTGGTGGGTGAGCGCCATCTGAAAGTCGTGCTCAAAAGCGAGTGCGGCACGGTGCGCCTGGACGGCATCGCCTTCGGTATCGACCGCGAGGTTTGGCCCAACCCGACCGTGCGCTGGGTGGAGCTGGCCTACAAGCTGGATGTGAACGAGTTCCGCGGCAATGAAAGCGTGCAACTGATGATCGCCCACATGGAGCCGCGCTGAGCCAGGATCTGTGTGAAACGTTTCGAGAAGAGGCCTGGCTGTATTTAACCCAGCCTCACCGCGTATCGAGGCTTTTCACACAGCGCCCCGGGGCATCACTGCCAAATCCCATGGAACCTTCCCCCTACCCAATCTGGTCTAGTCTGAACACAGACCGGTACCGGGCCAGGAATGTGTGAACGAGTGCCCGGCCGGATCACTTTGCAGCCATTGGGAGGTGCCCTCATGAGCATGCTGCTCGAGCCTTACACCCTGCGTCAGCTGACCCTGCCGAACCGTATCGCCGTATCACCGATGTGCCAGTATTCCTCGGTCGATGGCCTGGCCAACGACTGGCACCTGGTGCACCTGGGCAGTCGCGCTGTCGGCGGTGCGGGCCTGGTCGTCACCGAGGCCGTGGCGGTCACGGCCGACGGGCGCATCACCGCTGAAGACCTCGGCCTGTGGGAGGACGCGCAGATCGCCCCCTTGCAGCGCATCACCCGTTTCATCACCGCTCAAGGGTCCATCCCGGGTATCCAGCTCGCCCATGCCGGGCGCAAGGCCAGCACCTACCGCCCTTGGCTGGGCAAGCATGGCAGCGTCACATTGGAGGAGGGCGGCTGGCAGCCGGTCGGGCCGTCGAAGATCGCGTTCGATCCTGAGCACACCGTGCCCAGTGAGCTGACCCATGCGCAGATCCAGGACGTGGTGCAGGCCTTTGTCGCCTCGGCCAGGCGTGCGCTGGACGCGGGCTTCAAAGTGGTCGAGGTGCACGCTGCCCACGGTTACCTGTTGCACCAGTTCCTGTCGCCGTTGAGCAATCAGCGTCAGGATGAATACGGCAGCTGCTTCGAGAACCGCATCCGCCTGACCTTGCAGGTGGTCGAAGCGGTTCGCGCAGTCTGGCCGGCCGAGTTGCCATTGTTCGTGCGGGTGTCGGCCACCGACTGGGTGGAAGACGGCTGGAACCCGGACGAAACCGTCGAGCTGGCCCGGCGCCTGCGTGTGCTTGGTGTGGATCTGATCGATGTGTCTTCAGGTGGCACGTCCAGCAATGCCGAGATTCCGACCGGCCCTGGCTACCAGACCCGCTTTGCCGAGCGCGTGCGCAAGGAGTCGGAGATGGCCACGGGCACCGTGGGCATGATCACCGAGCCTGCCCAGGCCGAGCACATCCTGCGCACAGGCCAGGCCGACTTGATTTTCCTGGCCCGGGAGCTGCTGCGCGACCCGTACTGGCCGTTGCATGCAGACGACGACCTGGGCGGGCACCAGGCCACCTGGCCGGCGCAATACCAGCGGGCCACCAGCCGGTCGAGCCCAATTCACGAATCGGACCTGCGCGACTGAAAGGACGTGGATGCCGGCGGCGGGTGTGCAGGCACCGGCAAGCCGCCTCCGGCGATGCAACATCTGGAAGCAAATCCTCTGTGCCGTGTTGTGGGGCAAGTCTTAATCTGGCTGCTGACTTCCATGATGTGGAGATGCGCATGATGAATACCCGGGGTTTGCTTGATCAATTGCTCAAATCCGGCCAGCAACTGCTAGAAAAGCAGGCAGGCGGGGCCAAGACGGGTGCAGGCGCCGGCGGGCTCGGCGGGTTGCTGTCAGGCGCAGGTGGTGGCCTGCTTGGCGGCGGTGCGCTGGGCGTGTTACTCGGCAGCAAGAAAGCCCGCAAGTTTGGTGGCAAGGCGCTTACCTACGGGGGGCTCGCCGCGCTTGGCGTGCTTGCCTACAAGGCCTATGGCAACTGGCAGGCCCAGCAGGCCAACCAACAGACCCCCACCCCAGAGCCCCAGACGGTAGACCGCGTACCTGCGGCCCAGGTGGAGCAGCACAGCCAGGCGGTGCTGCGTGCACTGGTCGCTGCGGCCAAGGCCGATGGTCATGTGGATGAGCGCGAACGCGCGCTGATCGAGGGGGAGTTCACCCGCCTGGACGGTGACCGTGAAGTGCAGCAGTGGCTGCATGCGGAGCTCGACAAGCCGCTGGACCCGGCCGA
Organism: Pseudomonas fulva NBRC 16637 = DSM 17717; assembly: GCF_000730565.1. Taxonomy (GTDB): domain Bacteria; phylum Pseudomonadota; class Gammaproteobacteria; order Pseudomonadales; family Pseudomonadaceae; genus Aquipseudomonas; species Aquipseudomonas fulva. Next base: position 28,104 of record NZ_BBIQ01000011.1, read on the forward strand.
GGTGGCCCGGGCGGCCCAGACGCCGGAAATCGCTGCCGAGATGTACCTGGCCAGCGTGATGATGGTCGATCAGGAAAACTACATGGAACGTGCTTATCTGGACGAACTGGCGCGCCAGCTGGGGTTGGCCCAAGGGTTGCGCGAGGAGCTGGAAAAGCAGGCGCGGCAGGTCTGAGCCGCGCGTGCAGTTTTGGCCTGATCGGGAGGGTCACTGCGTTGTCTGGGCGTTCTGTCAGAACATGACACGCAATTCTGTAGGACGCCTGGGCTATACTTCGGCGATTTTTCCTGCTCGTAGTGAATCCCTGAGGGCTGAATGTGAAGAACTGGACGTTGCGCCAACGGATCCTGGCAAGTTTCGCCGTGATCATCGCCATCATGCTGCTGATGATCGTGGCGGCCTATTCGCGCTTGGTGACCATCGAATCTGCCGAGCAGGAAGTTGGGGCCGACAGCATTCCAGGGGTCTACTACAGCTCGATGATCCGCAGCGCATGGGTGGACAGTTACGTCACCAGCCAACAGTTGGTCGGGCTTTCTGACCGGCGCGAGATCAGCTCGGCCGACATGGAACTCTTCAAGAGTTTCGAAGACCGGCTCAAGCAACACATGGCCAGTTACCAGACCACCATTCGCGATGGCGAGGACCAGGCCCGCTTCGACGCCTTCGTGAAGCTCGAACAAGCCTACATGCAGAACGTCAACCAGGTGCTCAGTGCGTATCGCGAACGCAATTATGCCGAAGCCCAGCGTTTGATCGCCCAAGTGCTGACCCCCACCTGGGTCGAAGGGCGCAAGCACCTGAACGAGGTGATCGAACAGAATCGCCTGTCCGCCGACGCGGCCACCCGAGAAATCGTCAGCGCGGTGAACACGGCCAAGGGCAGCATGGTTGTGTCACTGTTGCTGGCCATCGTGGCCGCCGGTATCTGTGGCTTGCTGCTGCTGCGCGCCATCACCTCGCCCATGAGCCTCATCGTGACTGCGCTGGACAGGCTTCGCTCGGGTGACCTGAGCATGCGCCTGAACCTGGATCGCCAGGACGAGTTCGGCGCGGTTCAGGGTGGCTTCAATGAAATGGCCGAGGCGTTGGCCAATCTGGTGGCGCAGGCGCAGCGCTCGTCGGTGCAGGTCACCACCTCGGTGACGGAAATCGCGGCCACCTCCAAGCAGCAGCAGGCCACCGCCACCGAGACGGCCGCCACCACAACCGAAATCGGTGCCACCTCGCGTGAAATCGCCGCCACTTCCCGCGACCTGGTGCGCACCATGACCGAAGTCACCTCGGCCGCCGATCAGGCGTCGAGCCTGGCCGGCTCCGGGCAGCAAGGGCTGGCGCGCATGGAAGAAACCATGCACCAGGTCATGGGTGCGGCCGACCTGGTCAACGCCAAGCTGGGCATCCTCAACGAGAAGGCCAGCAACATCACCCAGATGGTCGTCACCATCGTCAAGGTGGCCGACCAGACCAACCTGCTGTCGCTCAACGCGGCCATCGAAGCCGAGAAGGCCGGGGAATACGGCCGCGGTTTCGCCGTGGTGGCCACCGAAGTGCGCCGCCTGGCTGACCAGACGGCGGTGGCGACCTATGACATCGAGCAGATGGTGCGCGAGATCCAGTCGGCCGTGTCGGCCGGGGTCATGGGCATGGACAAGTTTTCCGAAGAGGTGCGCCGCGGCATGTTCGAGGTTCAGCAGGTCGGTGAGCAACTGAGCCAGATCATTCATCAGGTCCAGGCACTGGCGCCGCGTGTACTGATGGTCAACGAAGGCATGCAGGCCCAGGCCACCGGTGCCGAGCAGATCAACCAGGCGCTGGCGCAACTGAGCGACGCCAGTACCCAGACCGTGGAGTCGCTGCGCCAGGCCAGTTTTGCCATCGACGAGCTGAGCCAGGTCGCCGCCGGCCTGCGCGGCGGCGTGTCGCGCTTCAAAGTCTGAAGGCGATGATCGACATGCAACCGCGCGCCGTGCCGGCAGGCCACGACAACGGTGCGCTGTACCTGCAGTTTCACCTGGGTGACCAGCGTTTTGCCCTGTCTGTGCAGGACGTGATCAAGGTGCTGCCCCGTCAGCCCCTCAAGCCAGTGCTGCAAGCGCCGCACTGGGTGGCGGGCATTCTTGCCTACCGGGGGCAGTTGGTGCCGGTGGTGGATTTGGCTGCCCTGTGCGTGGGGCGGCCGGCGTTGCAGCGTACCAGTACCCGCCTGGTGCTGGTGCGCTATCGCAGCGCACTGCAACTGGGCCTGATTCTGGAGCATGCCACTGAAACCCTGCGCTGCCGTGCTGATGAATTCAAACCCTATGGCGTAAACAATGACCCCGCACCTTACCTGGGGCCGGTCCGCCAGGATGCCCTGGGTCTGGTGCAGCGCATCGAGGTCGACCAGGTGTTGCCCGAGGCCGTGCACCGAGTGCTGTACCCTGACCCACAGGGCGGGACCTGCACATGAACGAACGGCATTTCTTTCATTTTCTGCGTGAGCGCATAGGTTTGGATGTCGAATCGGTAGGCGCGTCGATGGTCGAGCGTGCCCTGCGTCAGCGCAGCGCGGCACTGGGTGCCAGCGGCCTGGACGACTACTGGGTGCGCCTGCAGCAATCGCTGGCCGAGCAGCAGGCGCTGATCGAAGCGGTGATCGTGCCGGAGACGTGGTTTTTCCGCTACCGCGAGTCCTTCACTGCGCTGACAGGCCTTGCGCACAAACGCCTGGCCAAATTGGCCGCCGCTCGCCCACTGCGCTTGCTCAGCCTGCCCTGTTCGACAGGGGAGGAGCCCTATTCACTGGCGATGGCGCTGCTCGATGCCGGCATTCCCCCGGCATCCTTCCTGATCGACGGTATGGACATCAGCCCTGCGTCCGTGGCCAAGGCCAGCCAGGGTCTCTACGGGCGCAATGCGTTTCGTGGCGATGACCTGGGTTTTCGCGAACGTTATTTCGATGTCGCTGACGAAGGCCATCGCGTGCATGACCGTGTGCGCCAGCAAGTGACCCTGCAGGTGGGCAATGTCCTCGATCCGGCATTGGCCAACCGGGAGGGCCTCTACGACTTCGTGTTCTGCCGCAACCTGCTCATCTATTTCGATGTGCCTACTCAGCAACGGGTGTTCGAAACCCTCAAGCGCCTGCTTCATCCTCAAGGCGTGCTGTTCATCGGGCCTGCCGAAGGCAGCCTGCTGGCTCGCCTTGGCATGCGCCCGGTGGGTATTGCCCAGTCGTTTGCCTATGTCCGCCAGGACGATGTGACCCAGCAACGCCCGGCGCCGGCCGTGCCGATTCAACGCGACCCCATCAAGCCGTTGACCGGCTACCGCTCGGCCAGCGCCCCGGTGCCGCGCTTGCGCGGGTCCCTTGGGCCTGTGCCTGACCGGCAGACCGTCGAAGCCCCCCGGACCGGCCCCCACGAATTGCTGGCAAGCATTGCCGAGCATGCCAATGCCGGCAATAGCCAGCAGGCGCGTGATGCCTGCCAGCGCTACCTGCGCCAGTACCCGCCGTCGGCCCAGGTGTACTACTGGTTGGGCCTGCTCAGCGACACCGAAGGTGATTTGCAACAAGCACAGGTTCACTACCGCAAGGCGCTGTACCTTGAGCCGCAGCACCCAGAAGCGCTCGTTCACCTGGCCGCGCTGTTGCAGGCCCAAGGTGACCAGGCCGGGGCCCTGCGTTTGCAGAGCCGTGCCATGCGTGCCGGTCGGGAGGCTGACCGATGAACGATGAGGCTGTGACCGACCTGCTCGCCGAAACCGATGTGCGCATCGACGACTGCTGGAATCGCATCGGTGTGCATGGCAACAAGCAGTGCCCGCTGCTTGAGCGTCATGTCCATTGCCGCAACTGCGAGGTGTACGCCGCCGCTGCCACGCGTCTGCTGGACCGCTATGCACTGGTGCAGGACACCGATGCCCAGCCGGACTTGGAGCCAGTCGAGCAGGCCTGTACAGGGCGCTCGATGCTGTTGTTCCGCCTGGGGGAGGAGTGGCTGGCGTTGCCTACCGCATGCCTGGCCGAGATCGCGCCCTTGCAGGCCGTGCATTCGCTACCCCATCAGCGCTCGCGCGTGCTGTTGGGCGTTGCCAATGTACGCGGTGCCTTGGTGCCGTGCCTGTCGTTGCAGGAGCTGCTGGGTACGCCTGGCAGCGTGACTGAACAGCGCAGCACTCGTGGCTTGCCGCGCATGCTGATCCTGGCGGCCGAGGGTGGCCCGGTGGTCATGGCCGTCGAGGAAATCGACGGCATTCATCGGCTTGATCGGCCCATGGACCCTGCTCACGACGCCATGCGCTTCACGGCAGCGGTGCTGCAATGGCGCGGGCGCAGCGTGCGTGTGCTGGATGAACAACAGCTGTTGTCTGCCGTACAGCGGAGCCTGTCATGACACCTGAGCAAATGCGCGACGCCTCGTTGCTCGAACTGTTCAGCCTTGAAGCCGAGGCCCAGACGCAGGTGCTCAACGCCGGGCTGCTGGCCCTTGAGCGCAACCCCACGCAGGCCGACCAGCTAGAAGCCTGCATGCGCGCGGCCCATTCCCTCAAAGGGGCTGCACGCATCGTTGGGGTGGATGCCGGTGTCACCGTTGCGCACGTGATGGAGGACTGCCTGGTGGCAGCCCAGGAAGGTCGCCTGCGCCTGAGCGCGGAGCATATCGACGCGCTGCTGCAGGGCACCGACCTGTTGATGCGCATTGCCACACCTGGCGACACCGCCGCCCAGGACGATGTGCCCGGCTTCCTGGTGCTGATGGCCGCCGTATTGGAGCCCGGGGGGCCGAGCGCAGCACCTGCCGTTCCCGCACAGGCCGGTGCACCGATGGCGCCGCCGCCGGTGGCGAGCCAGGCACCGGCGGCGGCGCCTGTACCAGCGTCTGAGCCGCCAGACGATGCTGAGCCTGCGCCGCGTCGCAAGGCCGGCAAGCGCACAGTAGAGGGGGGCGAGCGGGTGCTGCGGGTGACCGCCGACAGGCTCAACAGCCTGCTCGACCTGTCCAGCAAGTCCTTGGTGGAAACCCAGCGTCTCAAGCCCTACCTGGCCACCTTGCAGCGTCTCAAGCGCATGCATGGCCAGGGCATGCAGGCGCTCGATGGGCTGCGCCTGCAACTCGAAGACAGCGGCCATGGTGGCGAGGTGCTCGAGGCCTTGGCCCAGACCCAACGCTTGTTGGCCGAAACCCAGCAGATCCTGCGTCAGCAAGCGGCCGACCTGGACGAGTTCGGCTGGCAGGCCAGCCAGCGTGCACAACTGCTCTACGACACCGCCCTGGCCTGTCGCATGCGACCATTTGCCGATGTGCTGGCCGGGCAGAGCCGCATGGTGCGCGACTTGGGCCGCGCCCTGGGCAAACCGGTGCGCCTGATCATCGAAGGGGAGAAAACCCAGGTCGATCGTGACGTCCTGGAAAAACTCGAAGCGCCGCTGACCCACTTGCTGCGGAACGCGGTCGATCATGGCATCGAACTGCCAGACAGGCGGCTGTTGGCGGGCAAGCCCGAAGAAGGGCTGATCCGCCTGCGCGTCTCGCACCACGCCGGGATGCTGAGCCTTGAGCTGATGGACGACGGTGCCGGCGTGGACCTGGATCGCCTGCGTGCCAGCATCGTGGAACGTACCCTGTCTCCGGCCGAAACCGTCGAGCGCATGAGTGACGATGAATTGCTCACCTTCCTCTTCCTGCCGGGTTTCAGTCTGCGGGATACGGTGACCGAAGTGTCCGGGCGGGGTGTGGGGCTTGACGCCGTGCAGCACATGATCCGCGAATTGCGCGGGGCAATCGAACTGACCCAGACGCCTGGGTTGGGGTGCCGCTTCCACCTGCAGGTACCGCAAACCTTGTCAGTCGTGCGCAGCCTCGTCGTGGAAGTCGGCGGGGAGGCCTATGCCTTCCCTCTGGCGCATATCGAACACACCCTGGCGGTGGACGCCAACGACATCGTGCAGATAGAAGGGCGGCAGCACTTCTGGCATGACGGCCAGCACATCGGCCTGGTAGCCGCCAGCCAGTTGCTGCACCGGCCGGCCGGGCAAACCGATCAGAACAGCCTGCGGGTCGTGGTCATCCGCGAGCGCGAGCGCTTGTATGGCGTGGCGGTCGAGCGGCTGATCGGCGAGCGGGTGCTGGTGGTGATGCCGCTCGATCCGCGTCTGGGCAAAGTGCAGGACATTTCTTCAGGGGCGCTGCTGGACGACGGCTCGGTGGTGCTGATTGTCGATGTGGAGGACATTTTGCGCTCGGTCGACAAACTGCTCAGCACCGGTACGCTCGAGCGCGTCGAGCGCGGCGGTGCCGGCGCCTCTGGCCTGGCGCGCAAACGCATCCTGGTGGTCGACGACTCGCTGACCGTGCGTGAGCTGCAGCGCAAGCTGCTGGGCAATCGCGGCTATGACGTCGCGGTGGCGGTCGATGGCATGGATGGCTGGAACGCTCTGCGCGGCGACGATTTCGACTTGCTGATCACCGACATCGACATGCCGCGCATGGACGGCATCGAGTTGGTCACCCTGGTGCGCCGTGACCAACGCTTGCAATCGCTGCCCGTCATGGTGGTTTCCTACAAGGACCGGGAGGAAGACCGACGGCGCGGCCTGGATGCCGGGGCCGACTACTATTTGGCTAAAGCCAGTTTCCACGACGATGCGTTGCTGGATGCTGTAGTCGAACTGATCGGAGGTGCTCACGGATGAAGATCGCCATCGTCAATGACATGCCCTTGGCAGTGGAGGCCTTGCGCCGGGCCGTCGCGCTGGAACCTGCCCATGAGGTGGTGTGGGTGGCCAGCAACGGCGCCGAAGCCGTGCAACGCTGTCAGGAGCTGCAACCGGACCTGATCCTGATGGACTTGATCATGCCGGTGATGGATGGCGTGGAAGCGACTCGCCGGATCATGGCCGACACCCCGTGCGCCATCGTCATCGTTACGGTCGATCGCAAGCAGAATGTGCACCGGGTATTCGAAGCCATGGGGCATGGTGCACTGGATGTGGTCGACACACCGGCGCTGGGTGCGGGCGACGCCCGCGAAGCCGCCGCGCCATTGCTGCGCAAGATTCTCAACATCAGCTGGCTGATTGGACAGCAGCGCCCGCCGACGCCCAGGCCGGTTGCCGCACCGCTGCGTGAAGCGAGCCAGCGACGAGGGTTGGTGGCCATCGGTTCCTCGGCAGGTGGTCCGGCGGCCCTGGAAATACTGCTCAAAAGAGTGCCAGCCGGGTTCCCGGCCGCGATCGTGCTGGTCCAGCATGTGGATCAGGTCTTTGCCGCTGGCATGGCCGAATGGCTCAGCAGTGCGGCCGGGCTGCCGGTGCGCCTGGCGCGCGAAGGCGAGCCACCGCAACCTGGGCAGGTGCTGCTGGCCGGAACCAACCACCATCTGCGCCTGCTACAGAACGGGCAACTGGCCTACACTGCCGAACCGGTCAATGAAATCTACCGCCCCTCCATCGACGTTTTCTTCGAAAGCGTGGCGCGCTACTGGTCAGGCGAGGCAGTGGGGGTATTGCTCACCGGCATGGGGCGTGACGGAGCACAGGGGCTCAAGATGATGCGCCAACGGGGTTTTCTGACCATTGCCCAGGACCAGGCCAGCAGTGCTGTCTATGGCATGCCCAAGGCTGCTGCGGCGATCGATGCCGCAGTGGAAATCCGCCCGCTTGAAGGCATAGCCGGGCGTCTGACGGAAATTTTTTCACAATGATGAAGCGTAACGAATCATGCCGCCCGGCCGGCAGTGTTCAGGTGAACAGCCATGAATGAGCTCCCCATCGAAGGGTTCGCCGCCGCCGATGAAAATTCGGCGATGGTGCTGCTGGTCGACGATCAGGCCATGATCGGGGAAGCCGTGCGGCGGGGCCTGGCCCATGAGGACAACATCGATTTTCATTTTTGCGCCGACCCGCACCAGGCGGTGCAGCAGGCCATGCGCATCAAGCCCACGGTGATCCTGCAGGACCTGATCATGCCCGGGCTCGATGGCCTGACGCTGGTGCGTGAGTACCGCAGCAACCCGGCCACCCAGGACATCCCGATCATCGTGCTGTCGACCAAGGAAGACCCGCTGGTCAAGCGCGCCGCGTTCGCGGCCGGGGCCAACGATTACCTGGTCAAACTGCCCGACACCATCGAGCTGGTGGCGCGCATTCGCTATCACTCGCGTTCCTACCTGACCTTGTTGCAGCGCGACGAAGCTTACCGCGCCCTGCGGGTCAGCCAGCAGCAGTTGCTCGATTCGAACCTGATGCTGCAACGGCTGATGAACTCCGATGGCTTGACGGGCCTGTCCAATCGACGCCATTTCGATGAGTACCTGGAGCTTGAGTGGCGACGGGCGATGCGCGAGCAGCAACAGTTGTCGCTGTTGATGATCGACGTCGATTATTTCAAGGCCTACAACGACACCTTTGGCCACCTGGCCGGAGACGAAGCGCTGCGGCGCGTGGCAGAAGCCATCCGTGGCTCGTGCTCGCGGCCTAGCGACCTTCCGGCCCGCTACGGCGGCGAGGAGTTCGCCCTGGTGTTGCCCAACACCTCCCCAGGTGGCGCCAGGCTGGTTGCCGAGAAACTGCGCCAGAGCGTGCTGGGCCTGGCGATCGAGCACACGGCACCGGCTGCCGGAGCGTACCTGACCGTCAGCGTGGGCCTGGCCACGCAGGTTCCCGCTATCGGCAGCCTCTGTCGGCAATTGATCTCGGCGGCGGACAAAGGGCTGTACCAGGCCAAGAACGGTGGCCGCAACCAGGTGGGTGTCGCCTAGCGCGCTGGGCGAGGGGTGCTCCTTTCGAGCGGCTGCACCCGGCGGCTGGTTGTCGATGCCTGCCAGGCGGGTCTGCCGCCACGCGGCCGACTCGGTTATACTCGCAGGCTTTTCACCGAATTCGCACGAGTAGCCTGCCCATGGAAATCCAACCGATCCTGAACACCATCAAGGACCTCTCCGACCGCTCCCAGTCCATTCGGGGGTATCTTTGACTACGATCTCAAGCATGACCGCCTGATCGAAGTCAATCGCGAGCTGGAAGACCCCAACGTCTGGAACAAGCCCGAGTACGCCCAGGCCCTGGGCCGTGAGCGGTCCATGCTGGCGCAGGTCGTCGAGACGCTGGACAAGCTGTCCAACGGCCTGGCCGATTGCAAGGACCTGCTGGACATGGCCGTCGAAGAGGGCGACGAGGGCGCTGTCGGCGACGTCGTGACCGAACTGCATGGCCTTGAAGAAAACCTGGCCCAGCTCGAGTTCCGTCGCATGTTCAGCGGCGAGATGGACATGAACAACGCCTACCTCGACATCCAGGCCGGCTCCGGCGGGACCGAGGCGCAGGACTGGGCCAACATTCTGTTGCGCATGTACCTGCGCTGGGCCGACAAGCGTGGTTTCGACGCCACCATCATCGAACTCTCCGAGGGCGAAGTGGCTGGCATCAAGGGCGCCACCGTGCACATCAAGGGCGAATATGCCTTCGGCTGGCTGCGCACCGAGATCGGCGTGCACCGCCTGGTGCGCAAGAGCCCGTTCGACTCCGGCGCCCGCCGCCACACCTCGTTCTCGGCCGTGTTCGTCTCGCCCGAAATCGACGACAAGGTCGAAATCGAGATCAACCCGTCGGACCTGCGCATCGACACCTACCGCTCCTCGGGCGCCGGCGGCCAGCACGTGAACACCACCGACTCGGCAGTGCGTATCACCCACGTGCCGACCAACACCGTGGTGGCGTGCCAGAACGAACGCTCCCAGCATGCCAACAAGGACACCGCCATGAAAATGCTGCGGGCCAAGTTGTACGAGCTGGAGATGCAGAAACGCAATGCGGCCTCGCAGGCGCTGGAAGACAGCAAGTCGGACATTGGCTGGGGCCACCAGATCCGCTCGTACGTGCTGGACGACTCGCGCATCAAGGACCTGCGTACCGGCGTGGAACGCAGCGACTGCCAGAAAGTGCTGGACGGTGACCTTGACCAGTACCTGGAAGCGAGCCTCAAACAGGGGCTGTAAGCCACACCCTATCGCCGCGCCACCGGCCTCGTGCCGGTAGCGCGCGCCCTGCCCGCCAAGGGCAACGAATACCTGATGGAAACAAAGACGACATGAGCGACCTGAAGACCGAATCGCAAGACCTGCAACAGGAAGAAAACGCCCTGATCGCCCTGCGCAAGGAAAAGCTTGCAGCAGAACGCGCCAAGGGCAATGCCTTCCCCAACGACTTCCGTCGCGACAGCTACTGCAACGACCTGCAGAAACAGTACGCGGACAAGACCAAGGAAGAGCTGGAAGCAGCCGCGATCCCGGTCAAGGTGGCGGGCCGCATCATGCTCAACCGTGGCTCGTTCATGGTCATCCAGGACATGACCGGCCGCATCCAGGTCTACGTCAACCGCAAGACCCTGCCCGAAGAAACCCTGGCTGCGGTCAAGACCTGGGACCTGGGCGACATCATCAGCGCCGAGGGCACCCTGGCTCGCTCGGGCAAGGGTGACCTGTACGTCGAAATGACCCAGGTGCGCCTGCTGACCAAGTCGCTGCGTCCGCTGCCCGACAAACACCACGGCCTGACCGACACCGAGCAGCGCTACCGCCAGCGCTACGTCGACCTGATGGTCAACGAAGAGACACGCCACACCTTCCGCGTGCGCTCCCAGGTCATCTCGCACATTCGCAAGTTCCTCATCGAGCGCGACTTCCTCGAAGTCGAGACGCCGATGCTGCAGACCATCCCGGGCGGTGCAGCGGCCAAGCCGTTCGAAACCCACCACAATGCGCTGGACATGGCCATGTTCCTGCGTATCGCGCCTGAGCTGTACCTCAAGCGTCTGGTCGTCGGTGGTTTCGAGAAGGTCTTCGAAATCAACCGCAACTTCCGCAACGAAGGGGTTTCGACGCGCCACAACCCCGAGTTCACCATGCTCGAGTTCTACCAGGCCTACGCCGACTACCGCGACAACATGGACCTCACCGAGGAACTGTTCCGCGAGCTGGCGCAGCTGGTGCTGGGATCTACCGATGTGCCGTACGGTGACAAGGTCTTCCACTTCGGCGAGCCCTTCGTGCGCCTGTCGGTGTTCGACTCGATCCTCAAATACAACCCGGAGCTCACCGCTGCCGATCTGCAGGATGTCGACCGCGCCCGCGACATCGCTCGCAAGGCCGGTGCGAAGGTGCTGGGCCATGAAGGCCTGGGCAAGCTGCAGGTGATGATTTTCGAAGAGCTGGTCGAGCACAAGCTGGAGCAGCCGCACTTCATCACCGAGTACCCGTTCGAGGTCTCGCCGCTGGCCCGTCGCAACGACGAGAACCCTGCGGTGACCGACCGTTTCGAACTGTTCATCGGCGGGCGCGAAATCGCCAACGCCTACTCCGAGCTCAACGATGCCGAAGACCAGGCCGAGCGCTTCCTGGCCCAGGTGGCCGAGAAGGATGCCGGTGACGACGAGGCCATGCATTACGACGCCGACTTCGTGCGCGCGCTGGAATACGGCATGCCGCCAACGGCGGGCGAGGGCATCGGCATCGACCGCCTGGTGATGCTGTTGACCAACTCGCCATCGATCCGCGATGTGATCCTGTTCCCGCACATGCGTCCGCAGGGCTGAGTGAAGTCGAAAAAGCCGCCTTTTCAGGCGGCTTTTTCTTGCCTGAAGCATTATGTTGTCATTACCGGCCCGCTCGCGATCCAAGCGCCTGCGAAGCAATCTGCGATTCCAACGCCTGGGGGCAGATCGGACGCGAACGGGCATGCTCCGACCAGACACCGTACATGAGGTACTCCATGACAACCGCCATGGCTCAACAAGGGGCTGCAGGCATCGCCACTGCCGTTGCCGAAAGCGTGCGCTACCAGGGCCGCAAGACGGCCCGGCAAGGCAGTGAGCAGCGTCGCCAACTGATTCTGGACGCCGCCATGCGCATCGTGGTGCGCGATGGCGTGCGGGGCGTGCGACACCGTGCCGTCGCCGCAGAGGCAGGGGTGCCGCTGTCGGCCACCACCTACTACTTCAAGGACATCGAGGACCTGCTCACCGACACGTTCGCCCAGTACGTCGAACGCAGCGCCGCCTACATGGCCAAGCTCTGGCTCAACACCGAAGCAGTGTTGCGCCAACTGCTGGCCCAAGGTGACGGCAGTCCCCAGGCACGGGCAAAACTGGCCGATGAAGTGGCGCGCATGACGGCCGATTACGTGCAGCGCCAACTGCTCACCCGCCGCGATTTCATGATGGCCGAGCAGGCGTTTCGCCAGGAAGCGCTGCTGTGCCCACGCCTGGCCGATCTGGTCTGTGCTCACGAGCAGATTCTGCTGCACGGTACGCGCCAACTGCTGCAGGTCGTTGGCTCGCGACAGCCCGAACAGGATGCACAGATGTTGACGGCGATTATCGAGCAGATGGAATATCAGGGCCTGCTCAAGCACGCCGAGGCGCAGGCCGATGGGCCGATGCTGGCGATGCTTACCCGATACTTGCAGTTGGTGCTGGCGTCGGCTTGAGCCCGACCTTTTCGAGGAAGAAACCTGATGAAAGCCTGGCGTGTGGTGCTGTTGACGCTGTCATTCCTGATGCTGGGCGGTTGTCTGGTGACCTTTTCCGAACCGCTACCCGGTAAGTCCTCGGCCCCCAAGGGGCTGGTGGGCAGCTGGACCACCAAGGACGCCTGGGGCGAGCCGCTGAAGCTGGTCATCACGCGTGCCGACGCAGGTGCCTACAAAGCGGTGGCCACACCCAAGGGCAAATCTGCCCAAACCTATGTATTCAATGTGGCCCAGCAGGGTAACCGCTGGTACCTGTCGGCGCGAGTGCCTGGCGACCTGGGCGGCAACTACGTGATCGGTGGTTTCGATATCGTCGATGGCAAGGAGCTGGTGGTCTATAACCTCGATCTGCAGCAAGTGCAGCAGGCCGTGAACAGCAAGGAATTGAGCGGGCACAGCACCGAGGTGGCGCAGGACAACGGCGAGGGTCTGCTGGTCGACAGCCCACCAGCGCGTGTCCTGGCCTACCTCAACGACCCAGCGAATTCGGACCTGTTCGTGGAGGCAGTGCGCTTCAAACGCGCTGGCCAGTGACAGGGCAAGTCTCTGGTGATTCGCGGATGCGCCAAGGGCGCACTCTCGCCTCGGCTGCTCGACACTTGAGTCGGCTGACACGAGCGGGACATGGCTTGGCCTGATGGCCGATAAGGATTTCTTTGTGGACGAGTACCAGCAAACCATTCGCGCACTGTCCGACCGCATCGTGGCTGCGCAAACGCCGATTCGCGTGCTCGATGCAGTCAAGTGGGACGATGGCATCCGTCGCGGCTTCTTCGAGGCCAAGGGCAAGGTCCCGCCTGCCGTGGACCGTGCCTATTATCAGGCGCGCTCACTGGGGTTCGACTCCAGCGCTGTAAAGGCGGAGTTCCAGGCTATCGAGCGTGACATCATTCGCCAGCTTGGCCAGTTCAGCCCCGTGGGGCAGATCATGAAACGCATGTGCCGCGAGTACCGCATGGTCGTGCGCATGCTCGAGGCCAGGGGTACGCAAGATTTCGGTCTGATTTCCCAGGAGCTGTACGGCGCTGCCTCCGATGTTTTCCATGCCGGTGACCCGACCCTGGCCGACCTTGGCCTGATGCTGTCGGACTACCTGAACAACATCGATGGACGCGGTGACCTCAAGGACGAGCCGAAGGACCTGACGGCCAAGCAGGCGGTGGAAATCCTCCAGTGCCGGTTGAACAAGGTGTTCGGTGAAGCCGAGGGGACCATTCGCGTGTTCGAGTCCGACGGTATCGTGGCCGATGCCGCCGCCGGTGCCGACTACATCAAGGTGCGTGCCGATGCCATGTTCAACGCGCGCGATGTACGGGCCCTGGAAGTGCACGAGGGGTTGGTGCACGTGGGCACTACCCTCAATGGCCTGAACCAGCCTATCTGCACGTTCCTGGCCAAGGGCCCGCCGTCCTCGACGGTGACCCAGGAAGGCCTGGCCATCCTGATGGAAGTCATCGCTTTCGCCTCCTACCCCAGCCGCCTGCGCAAACTGACCAACCGCACCCGCGCCATACACATGGTCGAGGACGGTGCGGACTTCATGCAGGTGTACCGGTTCTTCCAGGAGTAGGGCTTCGACATGGGGCAAAGCTACAGCAATGCCAGCCGGGTATTCCGTGGGTCGGTGCCCAATGGCTTGCCATTCACCAAGGACTTGTCCTACCTCAAGGGCTTCATCATGGTTTACAACTACATTCAGTTGGCTGTGAAGAAGGGCAAGCTGGAGCAGATACCGCTGCTGTTCTGTGGCAAGACCACCCTCGAAGACATGCGCACCCTGCGCCAGCTTGTCGAGGAGGGCCTGGTGGAGCCGCCCAAGTACCTGCCTGAGCAATTCCGCGACTTGAACGCCTTGTCGGCCTGGATGTGCTTTTCCAACTTCCTCAACCACTTGAGCCTGGACCGTATTGAAACCGACTACGCGAATATCCTTTGACGGGCTCCGCCTGCTGACGGCGGGCATGGTGCTGGTGCTGCTGGGCGGGTGCAGCGGCTTGCTGTTCTACCCTGAGCGGGGCCAAGCGTTCACGCCAGAGCGCGCCAGGCTCGCCTACAGCGATGTCACCCTGGTCGCCGCCGACGGTGTACGCCTGCATGCCTGGTGGCTGCCGGCCAAGCCAGGTGTGGCGGTCAAGGGCACGATACTGCACCTGCACGGTAATGGGGGCAATCTGCCCGGTCACCTGGGCGGCAGCTACTGGTTGCCGGAGCAGGGTTACCAAGTGCTGATGATCGACTACCGAGGCTACGGCCTGTCCGATGGCAAGCCGCGGCTACCTGAGGTCTATCAGGATATCGCCGCCGCCATGGCCTGGCTCGACCAGTCTCCGCAGGTCAAGGGCAAACCCCTGGTCTTGCTGGGGCAGAGCCTGGGCGGTGCCATGGCCATCCACTACCTGGCGGCCCATCCCGAGCAGCGCGAACGCTTCAGCGCTCTGGTGTTCGACGGCGTTCCGGCCAGCTACCGGGCGGTGGGCCGATACGCCTTGAGCACCTCGTGGATGACCTGGCCGCTTCAGGTGCCGTTGTCCTGGCTGGTGCCCGATGCCGATAGCGCCATCGAGTCCGTCGGGCAGCTGACCAGCCCGCCCAAGCTCTTTTTCCACAGCATCGATGATGACCTGGTGCCCATGAACAACGTCATCCGCCTGTATCAGCAGGCACCCCCTCCACGGGTGCTGCAGTTGACCCGAGGTGGACACGTGCAGACGTTCGCCGACCCTACCTGGCGTGAAGTGATGCTGCGTTTTCTGGATGACCCCAGCCACTTCACCGGCCTGCGGCGGCTCGCCGAAGTGCCCAATGCCTATGACGAGAAGAACCCGCAATGAGCGAAGAACGCAACGCCATACCGCTGATCCTGACAGGAGTCGGCAGCATTATCGTGACGGTAGGGGCCCTGTGGTACTACGGCTACCTGCACTTCGCCAAGCCTGAGGATGCCTTGTTGCTGCAGGATTTCACCATGCTCAAGACGGTACCGGGCGAAGACTACAAGGTGTCACTGGAGCCGGCAGCGCAGGTAGCCCAGTGCGCCGATGGCGTGCTGGTACTGTTCGACACCCAGCAAAAAGGCCTCAGTGGCGTGCTCGTCGACAGCCGCAAGCGCGCCGTACGCTGCGTGGGCGCCGATACGCCGCAGCAGGTGCGATAGGGCCTACTTGGCTAACCGGTAGCACCAAAAAAGAACCCCGCGCTGGAGGGACGCTCCAGCGCGGGGTTCTTGTTCCTGCCGTGCAGCGTTACTTCATCGAAGAACGCGGTGCAACTGGCTGGTTGTCATTGGAAATGGTCACTTCCACACGACGGTTCTGGGCGCGGCCCGAGTTGCTGGAGTTATCCGCTACCGGATATTCCTTGCCATAGCCCTGGGCAACGATGCGCGCTGGGTCTACGCCTGCGCGGACCAGTGCCATGCGTACGCTGCCGGCGCGACGCTCGGACAGGGACTGGTTGTAGCTGGCCGAGCCGACGCTGTCGGTGTAACCCTCGACGATCACTTTGCGCTCAGGGTTTTCCTGAAGGAACTGAGCCAGCTTGGTGATATTCGGGTAGGCATTGCTCTTGAGCTCAGCCTTGTTGAAGTCGAACAGCACGTCGCCGAAGGTTACCAGGGTGCCGCGCTCGGTCTGCTTGGCGTTCAGGCTTTGCTGCAGCTTGGCGATCTGGGCGTCACGGGCGTCCAGCTTGGCCTGTGCGCGCAGCGCGGCGGCGTTTTTCAGGTCGCCTTCAGCAGTGCGCAGGGCGATGGTCTGCTTGGCCACTTCAACACGCTGGTTGGTCAGGTAGGCCAGTTGGTCGACCTTCTGCTCGTCTTCGCGGTCCATGTAGGCTTTGTCAGCCTTGTTCAGCCAGTCCTGGGCATCCTTGGTTTCAAGGGCAGCCACTTTGCTGGCCTGCGGATCGCTCTGCAGGGAAGAGAAGTTGGTGCGAGCCGCTTCCAGGTTGGCGTTCGGGTCGTGCGAGCAGGCAGCGAGACCGACGCTCAGGGCCAGGAGGGCGGGAATCATGACGTGTTTGCGCATAGTGTTCATCCTTTGATCGAGTGCGAAGGCTAAGGGAGACAGGGCAGGGCTCATTGAGCGCTGCGCAGGCCTTCCTCACGTACGTCCTGGGCGCCTTGACGGGCGTCCTGTACGGCCTTCTGGGCCTTGGCCGCCTGGGCCTTACGTTCGGCGAGACGCGCGTCCCATTCGGCCTGTTCGGCCAGACGCTTGGCTTCGTCGTACTTCTTGTCATGCATGGCGATTTCGGCCTGCTTGAACTTGTCCTGAGCTGCTTTCATTTCGACAGCAGCGTACTCGGTGCCGCCTGCGCTGACGGCAGAGTTCACGGCGGACTGGGTCACAGCATACTGTTCGGTTGGCGGGTTGCCTGCACAGCCAGCCAGGACCAGGCTACTGCCCAGGGCCAGCGCGGCCAGCTTGAACCCGCGCACGTAAGTGGATGAAGGTTTGACAGTGCGGGTTTTCATGGTGGTCAGCTCCATTGGATCACTCCTGATAATGACGATGTCCGTAGCAGTCCATCGCTCATTCCCCGGACCGTTTTCATGCGCTTCAGCTGAATGGCGCACAAGTACCGGTGTGCAGGGTTTTAGCGTGATGGCTATTGGCTCCGACTGGAAGAATTTTCGAATAGTTCAGTAAAAAGTCCAGATTACGAGTAACTCTTTCTGACTAATCGGTCAGCTGAAATTCAGCGGAACTTTTGCCTGCCCAAGCGGTTTTCGCTACGGCCAGCAACCGAAGTCTTGGTCGGGCGACGGTCATTTCTCATCTCCCCCCGCCCCGTTCAGCGCATGCAAATGCTGACGCGAAAGTGCGAGGAAGCGGGGCGTGGGCCCTACGTCTTCGTACAAGGGATCACCCTCTTCATCGGTGGCGATGACCTGGCGTCCCTGGACATAGGGGAAGCTTGCCTCCAGCTCCTCCAGCGCCGCACCGACCAGTTCGCCAAGTAGCGCTTCGGCGGTTCGCTTGGGGTACATGTCGATGAGCGCTGCCAGGCGCGCTTCGGACTCCAGATCAAGGTGCAACACATGTTCGGTACGGCTGAGGGTGCCGGCCGCGTTCTGTTCCCAGTGCTGGGCGAGTTCACGAATTTTCATGATGACCTCTGTTAGCGCCTGCTAGGGCATGCAAGGCATGAGAGTGGTGAGCATCGACATTAGTTTGCTTTGGGTGTGCATGGCTTGCCATCGCCGCCTTGCTCTTGGCACTCTGGCATGAGGTCGCGGCCTCACAGGCAGCGCGATGAGCCTAACAAGGCATGCCAGGCGCTTGAGCTGCGCCACGGAGAGGGCCAATGACCGATATCGATGTGCGTTTGCGTGAAGATGTCCATGTGCTGGGAGAGCTGCTCGGCGACACGATTCGTCACCAGTATGGCGATGAATTTTTGCAGAAGATCGAGGATATTCGTCACAGCGCGAAAGCTGATCGACGCAATGCCGGCGAAGAGCTCAGCTCGACCCTGGGTGATCTGGACGATGACGAACTGTTGCCGGTGGCCAGGGCATTCAACCAGTTCCTCAACCTGGCCAACATGGCCGAGCAATACCAGTTGATACGACGCCGCGATGCCGACCAGCCCGAGCCCTTCGAGGCCCGCGTGCTGCCGGAGCTGCTGGCCCGCCTCAAGCAGGCCGGCCATGACGATCAGGACCTGGCGCGGCAGTTGGCTGGCCTGGATATCCAGCTGGTGCTCACAGCGCACCCTACCGAAGTCTCGCGGCGTACCCTGATCCAGAAGTACGACGCCATCGCCGCCCAGCTGGCTGCCCAGGATCATCGCGACCTGACCCCCGCCGAAACCGCGCAGATCCGCGACCGCTTGCGCCGTCTGATTGCCGAGGCCTGGCATACCGAGGAAATCCGCCGTACACGCCCCACGCCCGTGGATGAGGCCAAATGGGGCTTCGCCGTGATCGAGCACTCGTTGTGGCACGCCATCCCCAACCACCTGCGCAAAGTCGATCACGCCCTGCAGGAGGCGACCGGCCAGCGGCTGCCACTGACGGCGGCCCCCATCCGCTTCGCTTCGTGGATGGGCGGCGACCGGGACGGCAACCCCAATGTTACCGCCAAGGTCACCCGGGAAGTCCTGCTGCTGGCGCGTTGGATGGCAGCGGACCTGTTCCTGCGCGATATCGATGCGCTGGCGGCCGAGCTTTCCATGCAACAGGCCAGTACGGCCTTGCGCGAGCACGTGGGCGACAGCCCGGAGCCTTACCGTGCGCTGCTCAAGCAACTGCGCGAGCGCTTGCGGGCAACTCGCAGCTGGGCCCATTCGGCACTGTCTGCCAACGTACCGCCTGGGCCTGACGTGCTGGTGGACAACCGCGAGCTGGTTGCACCGTTGCAATGGTGTCACCAGTCGCTGCATGACTGCGGCATGGGCATCATCGCCGATGGCCCGCTGCTGGACTGCCTGCGCCGGGCCGTGACCTTCGGCCTCTTCCTGGTCAGGCTGGACGTGCGCCAAGACGCCGCGCGTCACCGTGATGCGCTGAGCGAAATCACCGAGTACCTAGGCATGGGCCGGTATGCCGACTGGGATGAGGAACAGCGTATTGACTTCCTGGAACAGGAGCTGGCCAACCGTAGGCCGCTGCTGCCAGCCCACTTCGAGCCTCAGGACGAGACGGCCGAGGTGTTGGCCACCTGCCGGGAGATCGCCGCGGCGCCAGGCGCCTCGCTGGGCTCGTACGTGATTTCGATGGCAGGTGCTGCGTCGGACGTGCTGGCGGTGCAATTGCTGCTCAAGGAAACCGGCCTGACCCGTCCGATGCGGGTGGTGCCGCTGTTCGAAACCCTGGCTGACCTGGATAACGCGGGCCCGGTGATGCAGCGTCTGCTGGCGCTGCCCAGTTATCGCGCCGGCCTGCATGGCCCTCAGGAGGTCATGATCGGCTATTCCGATTCGGCCAAGGATGCGGGCACCACGGCCGCGGCCTGGGCCCAGTACCGCGCCCAGGAAAGCCTGGTGCGCATTTGCGCCGAGCACCAGGTCGAGTTGCTGCTGTTCCATGGCCGGGGCGGTACGGTGGGGCGCGGCGGCGGCCCGGCTCACGCCGCCATTTTGTCGCAACCGCCGGGTTCGGTCGCCGGGCGGTTCCGCACCACCGAACAGGGGGAGATGATCCGCTTCAAGTTCGGCTTGCCTGGCATTGCCGAGCAGAACCTCAACCTGTATCTGGCCGCCGTGCTCGAAGCCACGCTGCTGCCACCGCCGCCCCCGCAGCCGGCCTGGCGCGACCTCATGGATCAGATGGCTGCCGATGGGGTCAAGGCCTACCGCGACGTGGTGCGTGAGCACCCGGACTTCGTCGAGTACTTCCGCCAGTCGACCCCCGAGCAGGAGTTGGGGCGCCTGCCGCTGGGCAGTCGCCCGGCCAAGCGACGTGCCGGCGGTATCGAAAGCCTGCGCGCCATCCCCTGGATCTTCGGCTGGACCCAGACTCGACTGATGCTCCCAGCCTGGCTGGGTTGGGAGACGGCACTGAACAACGCGCTGGCTGCCGGGCAGGGCCCGTTGCTTGCGCAGATGCGCGAGCAGTGGCCGTTCTTCCGCACGCGCATCGACATGCTGGAGATGGTCCTGGCCAAAGCCGATGCCCAAATTGCAGAGGCCTACGACCAACGTCTGGTGCAACCGCACCTGCTACCTTTAGGTACACAGCTGCGCGACCTATTGTCGCAGTCGTGCCAGGTCGTGCTGAGCCTGACCGGGCAGCAGGTGCTACTGGCGCATAGCCCCGAAACCCTGGAATTCATCCGCCTGCGCAACACCTACCTGGACCCGCTGCATCGGCTGCAGGCAGAACTGCTGGCGCGTTCGCGTGACCGCCAGGCCGCTCTGGACAGCCCGCTGGAGCAGGCGTTGCTGGTGACCATCGCCGGTATCGCCGCGGGGCTGCGCAACACCGGTTGAGGGGAGGGGGCGGGGCTGCTTCAGAAAGGTGCAGGGGGGCATCGAACAGCGACGGCACGGGGGTTGCGCTGGGCGCAACCACTGACCCGCTCGACCTGAAGTGGTGCATTCATGCAACTTTGGGACGCTTGTCGGGCTGGCAGGCGCTGTGTATCTTGAGCAGCCTTCTGACCGATTCATGGTCATACCTAATTTCCGGACTTGGCCCTGGTTGCCGAATCCATTGAATTGCATACAAAAATTTGAGGAGCACAAGATGCGCGTAATTCTGCTGGGAGCTCCCGGGGCCGGTAAAGGTACTCAGGCAAAGTTCATCACCGAAAAGTTCGGTATTCCACAGATCTCCACCGGCGACATGCTGCGTGCGGCGGTCAAGGCCGGCACGCCCTTGGGCCTGGAGCTGAAAAAAGTCATGGATGCCGGCCAACTGGTCTCCGACGAGTTGATCATCAGCCTGGTCAAAGAGCGCATCGCCCAGCCTGATTGCGCCAACGGCTGCCTGTTCGACGGTTTCCCGCGCACTATCCCACAGGCAGAGGCCATGGACGATGCGGGCGTGAACATTGATGCCGTGGTCGAGATCGCCGTGGACGACGAAGAGATCGTTGGCCGCATGGCAGGCCGTCGTGTGCACCTGGCCTCGGGCCGTACCTACCATGTCCAGTACAACCCGCCGAAAATCGAAGGCAAGGACGATGTCACTGGCGAAGACCTGATCCAGCGCGATGACGACAAGGAAGAAACCGTTCGCCATCGCCTGTCGGTCTACCACAGCCAGACCAAGCCACTGGTAGACTTCTACCAGAAGCTGTCGGCGACCAACGGTGGCAAGCCCAAGTACAGCCACATCGAAGGTGTGGGCTCGGTAGAAGCGATCACTGCCAAGGTACTGGCCGCGCTGAGCTGATCGGCACATTGTCATTGAACGACGGCCCGCTTGCGGGCCGTTGTCGTTTTTGGCCTTGTGCGGTGTGGGCGTATCCCCGGCAGCCCACACGGCGGCCCTTTGGGACACGAAGGCGCGGCTGCTCTATACTCGCGCTCTTTCCCACTCACACCTGGATACCTGTTCGATGACCACCTTGTTGGCCCTGGATACCGCCACCGAAGCCTGTTCCGTTGCACTGCTGCATAACGGTGAGGTAACCAGCCATTACGAGGTGATCCCACGCATGCATGCCCAGAAGTTGCTGCCAATGATCAAGCAACTGCTGGCCGAATCCGGCGTAGCCCTGGGCACGGTCGATGCCATTGCGTTCGGCCGTGGCCCGGGTGCGTTCACTGGTGTGCGCATTGCCATCGGCGTGGTGCAGGGGCTGGCTTTCGCCCTGGAGCGGCCCGTGTTGCCGGTGTCCAATCTCGCAGCGCTGGCCCAGGGCGCACTGCGTCAACAGGGTGCCCAGCAAGTGGCCGCCGCCATCGATGCGCGTATGGACGAAGTGTACTGGGGCTGCTATCAGGCCGTAGCCGGGGAAATGCGCCTGCAAGGTGCTGAAGCGGTGCTGCCACCCGAATGTGTGGCGTTGCCAGCAGGGGCGCAAGGACCATGGTTCGGAGCAGGTACGGGTTGGGGCTATGCCGAGCGCCTGGCGGTCACTGCTGACGCAAGCGACCCCTCGGCCTTGCCCAGTGCCCTTGATGTGCTGAGCCTGGCGCGCTTTGCCTGGGCCCGGGGTGAAGCCATCGCAGCTGAGCAGGCTCAGCCGATTTACCTGCGCGATAACGTGGCAACGCCCAAAAAGCAGTAAGGCTGTTCGTCGGGCACGCTCGATAGTGCTACAACCTTTTGCATAAAGTGTGGTCAAGTTCTCAATCGAGCATTAGCGGCGGGCCATCAATGCTGCTAAATTGCCATCATTGGTCCTGGGTGCTCATGCCATGCGTGTCGACGGTTTCTCATCACAGTCCTTTCCGATCAAGCGCACGCCGCGCAAGGCAGCGGTGCATGATGACGTGGCCGATGATGGCGAACTGGTGGAAGAGATCGCCATGGCAGCCCAGGAGCCTGCTGCTCGTCGCCGTACCGGGACGCTGCCAGCCCGTCAGCAGGACATGGTGTTCCCCCGCGCCCGTGACCGGCGCACCGCCTCGGCACTCGCCAGTTACCTGAGCACAGCGGGCTTTACCGACTGGGACATGGAAGTACTGGGGCTAGACCTGTACATTTGACGGATGAGCCTGCCGTCCATCCCCTATTTCATTGGCTGCCCCTCGTGGAGCGAAAACGCCTGGCGTGAGTACCTGTACCCTGCCGACGCCAGCGCCGCGCAGATGCTTGGGCTGTACAGCCAGGTCTTCAATGCCGTCGAAGGCAATACCACGTTCTATGCCAGGCCATCGCCTGCCACGGTGGTCCGGTGGGCGGCAACGATGCCAGCGCATTTTCGCTTCACGGCCAAGTTCCCCCGCGACATCAGCCACGGTGGCGACCTGCGCGACCATCTCGAACCTGCCTTTGACTTCATTCGCCTGATGGCGCCGCTCGGGCCGCGCGTGTCCCCTTACTGGCTGCAGTTGCCCGCTTCGTACGGCCCGGGGCGACTGGCAGAGCTGAGCCAGTTCCTGCAGCAGGTGGGTGTAAACGTTGCAGTGGAGGTGCGCCATCCGGCGTTCTTCGCCAAGGGCGAGGATGAACGCGCGCTCAACCGCCTGCTGGCCGACTTGGGTGTCGAGCGGGTGTGTCTCGATCCCAGGGCGCTGTTCAGCTGTACCTCCACTGACCCCGCCATCGTGCATGCCCAGTCCAAGAAGCCCAACGTTCCGCCGCGACCAGCCGCGTTCAGTCAGCGTCCGCAGGTGCGCTTCATCGGCCATCCGGCGCTTGAGTACAACGAACCCTTCCTGACCCCTTGGGTGGACAAGTTGGCTGCGTGGATCGAAGAGGGGCGCAGCCCGTACATCTTCTTGCACACTGCTGACAACCGCCTGGCGGCCGCGTTGGCGCAACGTTTCCACCAGCGGCTCATGCTACGCCTGCCCGGGCTGGCCGCACTGCCGGAATTGCCGCGAGCGCCGGAGGTCGAACAGCTGGGCCTGCTCTGATTTCTTCCCCATTGCCGGAGTGCTTGATCATGGATGTGCAAACCCTGCGAGCCGAAGCCTTCAAGGCCTTGCATCAACGCGATGGCGCCTTCGTCATGGCCAACCCCTGGGACGCCGGTTCAGCCAAGCTGCTGGCCAGCCTGGGTTTCGAGGCCTTGGCCAGCACCAGCGCCGGGCTTGCCTTCAGCCTGGGGCGCCCGGATGCCGAAGGGGCGCTAAGCCTCGATGACGTGCTGGACAACGCAGGCGAAATCGTCGACGCCACCGCATTGCCAGTGGCTGCGGACCTTGAGAACGGCTTCGGGGATCTGCCCGAGGATTGCGCCCAGGCCATTCTGCGCGCTGCTGAAGCAGGGCTGGTCGGTGGCTCCATCGAGGACGCCAGTGGCCGCGCCGCGTCACCTATCTACGACAAGGGCCTTGCGGTGGAGCGTGTTCGTGCTGCCGTGCAGGCGGCGCGCAGCCTGCCTTTTCCCTTCACCGTGTGCGCGCGCGCGGAAAACCTGCTGCACGGGCGCCAGGACCTGGACGACACCATCGAGCGCCTGCAGGCTTTCGCCGAGGCGGGCGCCGATGTGCTCTACGCCCCTGGGCTGCGTACGGCCGAGGAAGTGCGGGCAGTGGTGCAGGCGCTGGCGCCTCGCCCAGTGAACGTGCTGATGGGCATGGCGGGGGTGCCGTTATGCG
This sequence comes from Pseudomonas fulva NBRC 16637 = DSM 17717, assembly GCF_000730565.1. Lineage (GTDB taxonomy): Bacteria > Pseudomonadota > Gammaproteobacteria > Pseudomonadales > Pseudomonadaceae > Aquipseudomonas > Aquipseudomonas fulva. The sequence continues at coordinate 52,280 of NZ_BBIQ01000011.1, forward strand.
TCAACCAGCTTCAGGACCTGGGTGTACGGCGCGTTAGCGTCGGTTCGTCGATGGCGCGTGCGGCCTTTGGCGCCTTACAGCGGGCTGCGCAGGAAATCCGTGAACAGGGTACGTTTGGCTACGCCGAGCAGGCCTTGCCGTTCGATCAGCTCAATGAGCTGTTCCGCCGCGGATGAAAGTCGTTCTGCTGCTTCTGGGCGTGCTGGTGCTGGCCGCCGGCCAGGCGTGGCACCTGGGCTGGCGCCCGCCTGCGCAGTGGAACCCGCTTGCCCCCTTGGACGTCAGCCAGCCGCCCAACTGGCTGACTGGCTTCAAGCTCAAGCGTCTGCGCGACGACCCGGCGCTTTGCCAACAGGCGCTTCAAAGCAGTCAACTGCGCTACCGGGCGCAGGCTGACAGCCCAGCCTCGGCCAAATGCCCACTGAGCAATGTCTGGCGTATCGAAGGTGGGCAGGCCCGCCTGAGCAGCAGTTTCCTGGCCAGCTGCCCGCTGGCGGTCGCCTACGCCCTGTTCGAGCGCCACGGCCTGCAGCCGGTGGCTCAGCGCGTGCTGGGCCAGTCGGTGGTGCAGGTCGATCACCTGGGTAGCTTTGCCTGCCGCAACGTCTACAACCGCAAGGCAGGGCGCTTGAGCCAGCATGCCAGCGCCAACGCCCTGGACATTGCAGGTTTTCGTCTGCGGGACGGCCAACGCATCGTCCTGGCGCGCGACTGGCAGGGGACCGGGGACAAGGCGATGTTCTTGCGTGAGGTACGTCAGGCGGCGTGCGAGCACTTCAGCACGGTGCTGGGGCCGGAGTACAATGCTGCGCACCGCGATCACTTTCATGTAGACATGGGCCGTTGGCAGGTGTGCCGTTAGCCTCAGGCGTAAGCGCGCACGTTGTTCAACACCACTGGGCGCGCCCAGTGCATGTCGAAGGCCAGGTCGTGCTGCTGGCGTGCCAGGGTCGGTTCATCGAACGGTTCGGGGGCCGGGTCCAGCAAAGTGCTGTCGAACTCGGCGATCGGCAGGAACAGAGGCCGTGGTGCAGGGCCGGGACCCGGTTCAGCTAAGGGTTGGCCCTGACGGGCGACCACGGGCCGAACCCAACTGTTGTCGATATCAAGCTGACGCTGCTGCTCGATCATTTCCAGCGCACCGAACGGCTCGGGGGCGGGCGGCAGCAGGTTGGCCTCCAGTTCGGCCTTGGGCAGGAACAACGGCTCGGGTGGCGCGACCACGGTGTCTTGCACCGGGCAGGCGCGTTGCGTGTCGATCAAGGCCAGGGCACGGGCGCCGCCGACAGGTTCTCCGCTGGCCTGGTCGTACTGCACGAATGACTGGCTGACGCTGTCGACGGGCGTTTCAGATTGCTCCGCCATTGCCCGGGCGAAGAAATCCTGCCACAGGTGGCTGACGCCCCCCAGTGCCTGGGTGTTGTGCTGACTGTAGTTGTCGACAGGCGACAGGTAGGTCAAGCCGATAGGAAGAATTTCTGACATGGCAGTCGCGCGCGTTGTGCTCTGGCAGAATAGCGGGATATTGCCTGTATCGGCCGCGTTGGCCGGTTCATTAAGGGCCAGGTTGTTTTTTTCAGGTGTGAGCGATGCAAGAGCAAGGCGTGGGGATCAGGGTCGAGGCGATGTCCGAGGAGTATGCGGGCCAGGCGCAGGCATGGGCGCAGCGCTTGGGCTTGCCCTTGCAGGATGACGACGCGCAGTTCGCCGTTCAGCTGGGCCCCGAGGGTTTGCAGGTCCAGCAGTTGGGGCCCCAGGCCCCCGGCCCGGTGCGGGTCGACTTCGTCGAAGGCCAGGCTGCCCACCGGCGCCAGTTCGGCGGTGGCAACGGGCAGATGATCGCCAAGGCCGTGGGCATCGCCCAGGGTGTGAGGCCGGTGGTACTCGACGCTACCGCAGGGCTTGGCAAGGACGCCTTCGTGCTGGCCAGTCTGGGTTGCCACATGACCCTGATCGAGCGCCAGCCGCTTGTGGCTGCGCTACTGGAAGACGGGTTGGCGCGGGCCCGTGCCGATGAGGACGTCGGGCCAATCGTCGCGCGCATGCGCCTGCTGACGGGCAACGCCATCGAGTGCATGCGCAACTGGGAAGGCGAGCCGCCGCAGGTGATCTACCTGGACCCGATGTTTCCCCACCGGGACAAGAGCGCACTGGTGAAAAAGGAAATGCGCGTGTTCCGCCCGTTGGTCGGCGACGACCTGGACGCCCCGGCGCTGCTCGACGCGGCGCTGGCGTTGGCGACCCACCGCGTGGTGGTCAAGCGACCGCGCAAGGCGCCGATCATCGACGGACCCAAACCCAGCCACGGCCTTGAGGGCAAGTCGAGCCGCTATGACATCTACCCCAAGAAGGCCTTGAAAGGCTGAGCACCGCATGAGAGTGGCCGGGCCCTGCGCCGCAGGCAACCCTGGACGATCAACGTGGGTTGTCGAGTCTGGTCCGACTCAGGGCCTGAATGCGCGCAGAAACACCTCGACCACCTCGCACACATGCGCCTCGGCCGCTTCGCCGCACAGCGGCTCGGCGCAGCCCAGCATCAGGCGGTAATCCGGCGCGCCTTTTACCAGGCAGAAGAAATGCTCCGCTGCCCTGAGCGGGTCATCGATCCGCAACAGCCCGCGCTCGTCGGCCCCGCGCAGCAAGGCCTCCATTCCCGCCAGCACCCGCTTGGGCCCGGCCTCGTAGAAATACTCGCCAAAGCCTGGATCGCTATTGCCCTGGGCCATGATCAGGCGACTGAGCTTGACGGCTTCGTCACTGCTGATCAGGGCCTGGAAACTGCGGGCGATGGTCAAGAGCACTTCTTCTATCGGCGCGTGCTCGGGGTATTCGAACAGTTGATCGGGCAACTGCAACTGACACGTGGCCATGACCGCCGAGCAGAACAGTGTCTGTTTGTCGGTGAAGTGGCTGTACACCGTGAGCTTCGATACACCCGCTGCCGCCGCGACCGCATCCATGCTGGTACTTGCGTAACCCAGGCTCAGAAACAGCGACTTGGCCGCTTCGAGAATGGCCTGGCGCTTGGCAAGGTCCTTTGGGCGGCCTGGGCCGCTGGAGACGTCGTTGGACATTGGGATCTGCATCTGCCTTGAAGGTTGCCTATCTTATACGGCTTGAGCGTGGCTCGCTGTTCTTGACCGCAATAGCGCGCAAACGCTCCAAAAAAACCTCGGGATGCTCTTCCCGTGCCTTGATGGCTGACTTACTATACCGGCCAGTTCAAATATTCGATCAGCATTTTGCGAAGGGATTCCCGATGTTGCCCCGTGCCCTCAGCCTTGCCCTGCCCATGGTTCTCTTGATGCTTACGGCGTGCAATCAGGAACCTGCATTACCTGCGGTGGTTCGCCCTGCTTTGGTGGTTCAGCCGCGGCCAGCCGAGGCGATGGCCGATAACTACCCAGGCGAGGTCAGGGCGCGACTGGAGCCGGAACTGGCTTTTCGCATTAGTGGCAAGGTCAGCAAGCGGCTTGTCGAAGAAGGGCAACGGGTCAAGCTCAACCAGCCGCTGGCTGAGCTGGACCCGCAGGATGTGCGCCTGCAGTTGGAGGCTAACCGCGCGCAGGTAGCCGGTGCCGAGGCCAACCTGGCGCTGGTGCGCACCGAGCGTGACCGTTACCAGAAGTTGCTCGACAAGCAGATGATCAGCCACTCGCAGTACGACAACGCCGAAAACCTCTATCGCGCTGGGGTCGCCAGGCTCAAGCAGGCCAAGGCCGAGTTCGACGTGGCGGGTAACCAGGCCGACTACGCTGTGTTGCGCGCGCCTCAGGCAGGGGTGATAGCCAGGCGCCTGGTCGAAGTCGGTCAAGTCGTCGCTGCGGGTCAGACGGTATTGACCTTGGCAGCTGACGGCGAGCGCGAAGTGGCCATCGCCGTCCCCGAGCAGCAATACGCCCGCTTCGCCGTGGGCCAGCCGGTCACCGTGGAGCTGTGGTCGCACCCGGGGCGGCGCTTCGAGGGGCGGATCCGCGAGCTGTCGCCGGCCGCCGATCCGCGCTCCAGAACCTACGCGGCTCGGGTTGCCTTTACCTCCAACGAGGTGCCGGCAACGCTGGGGCAGAGCGCCAGGGTATTGGTCGCCCACCCAGGGCAGGTGCCGTTGTCGGTTCCCCTGTCGGCCGTCACGGCTGAAGCCGGCCAGGCGTACGTCTGGCGGGTCACTGGCGAGCACCGTGTGCAGCGGGTCACGGTGCAGCTTGGCGCCTATGGGACTGACAGCGTGCCTGTGCTCGCGGGGCTTGCGGCTGACGACTGGGTGGTGGCAGCCGGCGGTCATGTGCTGCGCGAAGGCCAGCAGGTGCGACCCGTGGACCGCGCCAACCGTACAGTCGACCTGACGGGCAAGGAGTAACTCGGGATGGGTTTCAACCTCTCTGCCTGGGCGCTGCGCAACCGCCAGATCGTACTCTTTTTGATGATACTGCTCGCGGGCGTTGGCGCGCTGTCCTACACCAAGCTGGGTCAGAGCGAAGACCCGCCCTTCACCTTCAAGGCCATGGTCATCCGCACCCTGTGGCCCGGCGCCACCGCTGAGGAGGTGGCGCGCCAGGTCACGGAGCGCATCGAGAAAAAGCTCATGGAAACCGGCGAGTACGAAAAGATCGTCTCGTTCTCGCGCCCCGGTGAATCGCAGGTGACCTTCATGGCCCGCGACGCTCTGCACTCGGCCGATATCCCCACATTGTGGTACCAGATACGCAAGAAGGTCGCCGACATCCGCCACACGCTGCCACCCGAGGTGCAGGGCCCGTTCTTCAACGATGAGTTCGGCACCACGTTCGGCAACATCTATGCGCTGACTGGGCCGGGTTTCGACTACGCGGTCCTCAAGGACTATGCGGACCGTATTCAGATCCAGCTGCAGCGGGTCAAGGATGTGGGCAAGGTCGAGCTGATCGGTTTGCAGGACGAGAAGATCTGGATCGAACTGTCCAACGTCAAGCTGGCCACCCTCGGCATCCCTTTGCAGGCGGTGCAGCAGGCGTTGCAGGAGCAGAATGCGGTGAGCACGGCCGGGTTCTTCGAAACGCCCAGCGAACGTGTGCAACTGCGGGTCAGTGGGCGATTCGACAGTGTCGAGCAGATTCGCCAGTTGCCACTGCGCGTGGGCGAGCGCACGTTTCGCCTGGGCGATGTGGCGCGCGTGTACCGGGGCTACAACGATCCGCCTGCGCCGCGGATGCGCTTCATGGGCGAAGACGCCATCGGCCTGGCGGTGTCGATGAAGGATGGGGGTGACATCCTGACCTTGGGCAAGGCCCTGGAAGCGGAATTCGAGCGTCTGGCCCGCGGCTTGCCGGCCGGCTTGTCGCTGCGCAAGGTGTCCGACCAGCCCGCTGCGGTGAAGGCAGGGGTTGGCGAGTTCGTCCAGGTGCTGTGCGAGGCGCTGGTGATCGTGTTGTTGGTCAGTTTCTTTTCGCTGGGCGTGCGCACGGGGTTGGTGGTGGCGCTGGCCATCCCCCTGGTGCTGGCCATGACCTTCGCCGCCATGTACTACTTTGGCATCGGCCTGCACAAGATCTCACTGGGTGCGCTGGTGCTCGCCCTGGGGTTGCTGGTCGATGACGCCATCATTGCCGTGGAGATGATGGCGATCAAGATGGAGCAGGGCTTCGACCGCCTGAAAGCGGCAAGCTATGCGTGGACCAGCACGGCATTCCCCATGCTGACCGGCACCCTGATCACCGCAGCCGGGTTCCTGCCCATTGCCACGGCTGCCTCCAGCACCGGCGAGTACACACGGTCGATCTTCCAGGTGGTGACCATTGCGTTGCTCACCTCCTGGGTGGCCGCCGTGCTCTTCGTGCCCTACCTGGGCGAGCGGTTGCTGCCGGATCTGGCCAAGCGACACGCCGCTCGCCACGGTAACGGCGGCGCTGCACCGGACCCGTATGCCACGCCCTTCTACCAGCGTGTGCGCCGTGTGGTGGCATGGTGCGTGCGGCGCCGCAAGACCGTTATCGTGCTGACCATCGCCGCGTTCGTGGGCAGCGTGTTCCTGTTTCGCTTCGTACCGCAGCAGTTCTTCCCGGCCTCCGGGCGTCCTGAGCTGATGGTCGACCTGAAGCTTGCCGAAGGCGCATCGCTGGTCAACACGGGCGAGAAAGTCCGGCAGCTTGAGCAGTTGCTCAAGCAGCAACAGGGCATCGTCAACTATGTCGCCTATGTCGGTTCAGGGTCGCCGCGCTTTTATTTGCCTTTGGATCAGCAACTGCCCGCTGCCAGCTTCGCCCAATTCGTGGTATTGGCTGACTCCATGCAAGCACGCGAAGACTTGCGCAGTTGGCTGATCAGCACGGTCGAGCAGCAGTTCCCTGATCTGCGCGCGCGCGTCACCCGGTTGGAAAACGGCCCACCGGTGGGCTACCCCGTGCAGTTCCGAGTGACAGGCGAGCACATCGAACAAGCACGCGCCCTGGCCCGGGAAGTGGCAGAAAAGGTGCGGGAGAACCCCCATGTGGTCAATGTGCACCTGGACTGGGAAGAGCCCAGCAAAGCCGTGTTCGTGGAAATCGACCAGGACCGCGCCCGCGCCTTGGGCGTCAGCACCCGCCAGTTGTCCAGTTTCCTGCAAAGCTCGCTCACAGGCACCGCGGTCAGTCAGTACCGCGAAGACGATGAGCTGATCGAAATCCTGCTGCGAGGCACCTCACAGGAACGCAACGACCTGAGCCAGCTCGCCAGCTTATCGCTGCCCACGGACAACGGGCGTAGCGTGGCCCTGTCACAGGTGGCCACGCTGACCTACGGCTTCGAGGAAGGCATCATCTGGCACCGCGACCGTCTGCCGACGGTGACCGTGCGGGCCGATATCTACGACAAGGTACAGCCGGCCACTGTGGTCAAGCAGGTACAGCCTACCTTGCAAGGCATCCGGGCCAAGTTGCCCGATGGCTATCTGCTAGAGGTGGGTGGCACGGTGGAAGATGCCGAACGTGGGCAGAAATCGGTGAATGCCGGCATGCCGTTGTTCATCGTGGTCGTGTTGAGCCTGCTGATGATTCAGCTGCGCAGTTTTTCTCGCACGGTCATGGTCTTTCTGACGGCGCCGCTGGGCTTGATTGGCGTGACCCTGTTCCTGCTGGTGTTCAACCAGCCGTTCGGGTTCGTCGCCATGCTGGGGACCATTGCCCTGGCGGGCATGATCATGCGCAACTCGGTCATTCTGGTGGACCAGATCGAGCAGGATATCGCATCCGGGCTAGGGCGCTGGCAGGCCATCGTCGAAGCCACGGTGCGCCGTTTCCGGCCTATCGTGCTGACGGCCTTGGCGGCCGTGCTAGCCATGATCCCGTTGTCGCGCAGCGTGTTCTACGGGCCAATGGCCGTGGCGATCATGGGCGGGCTGATCGTCGCCACCGCCTTGACCCTGCTGTTTCTGCCGGCGTTGTACGCCGCCTGGTTCAAGGTCAGGGAACGCGACTAGCGGCCTTTTTGCTGCGGTGTAAAAAGGGCCCGCGGCGGGGCCCCTTTCAGGTAGCGATCAGAGTGCGCCAAATACCTTCTTGGCCAGGCTCGTGGCGGCCTGGGCAGGGTTCTGCCGAATGCTCTGCTCCTGCTTGGCGATCATCTCGAACAAACCGTCCATTGCCTTTTCCGTCACGTAGTTCTCGATATTGGCGTCATTCTTGATCAGCCCCAGGCCTTTGGCCTGTGCGGCGAAGGCGTTGTACTGCTGGGCCACGCCGACCTGGTCGGTCGCTTGCTTGACGATGGGCAGGAACTTGGCACGGATCTGCTCGCGGCTGCTTTTGTTCAGGTACTGGGTGGCCGAATCCTGACCGCCGCTTAGAATGCCCTTGGCATCGGTCACGGTCATGTTTCTCACGGCGTTGACGAGAATCGCCTGGGCCTGCGGCACGGCCGCCTCAGCGGCCTTGTTCATGCCGGCTTCGAGCGCGTCCACCTGGTCGCCTTTGCCGAACATTTTCATGGCCTTGGCCGCCTTGCCCAGGTTGCCGGGCAGCTCGATACGCACGTCCGGGTTGTTGCTGAAGCCGCCCGGCGTGCTCAGCTGCTTGACGGCCAGTTGCGCGCCTTGGGTCAGTGCGTCTTTCAGGCCACCGGTGGCGTCCTTCTGGCTGAGGTCGCCAAGCGACAGGGCAAAGGCGCTGGCCGACAGCAGCAGGCCGGCGCACAGGGTGGTCAGACGCAGGGAGAAGCGGGTCATGGCAGTGTCCTTGTATTCAGAAAAAGGTTCATAGTGTCGCCGTTGCCAGGCCATCATCCCCGTGCAGGGCAACCTGGCGGATCGACAAGCGCAACTCGGCCGACAGCACGCGCTTGGCCACGCCTTCGGCCAACCCGCCTAGCTTGTTGCTGTAGCTCAGTTTGCCGTGTGCATTCTCGCGCAGCACACCTTGGTCGATCAGCGTCTGGATGAAGTGGCGGAACAGGCTTTTGTCGAAAAATTCCGGTGCGTTCAGGCCATGCAAGATCGAAAGGCGCTGGGCCATCATCACGCACAGTGCTTCGAGCGCTTCGGCGCTCAGGGTACCTTGGCCGCTGTTGAGCAGCAGCGAAGTCGCCATGTAGAAGCGCTGCAGGGTCTGGGTGATGCTGCGCGCCAGCAGGGTCAGCAGCACGAACTGACGAGAACTGGGCGCTGCACGGACAAAGATGTCGTGGTCCTGGCGAAGCAGGCCTTGCTCGACCAGCGCGCCAAGCCACTGGTCGATCACCTCGTCCAACTGCTCAGGTTCCCAGCGCAGGAACAGCTCCGCCTGCAGGTAGGGGTACAAGGCATGGACATATTGGCCAAGCAAGGCGCGGCTCATGCGCGAGCTACTCAGGAAGAAGCTTGCCAGCAGGGCCGGCAGGGCAAAGATGTGCAGGACATTGTTGCGGTAATAGGTCATCAGTACCGCGTTGTTTTCATCCAGGTACAGAATGCGCCCAAGCGCGTCCTTCTGCTCTGCCACCAGGTCCATCCCGCGCACATGCTCGATCAGGGCCTGACCGTCGCCTTCGGGCACTGTGGTATGTGAGGAGTAGGGCACCTGGCGCATTAACGCCAGGTACAGGTCGAGCACGCGCACCAGCGCACGTTCGTCCAGGGCCAGCTTGCTGGTGGAAAGCAGGGCCAGCGCCACCAGGTTGACCGGGTTGATGGCCGCTGCGCCGTTCAGGTGCCTGGCGACGGTATCGCCCAGGCGCGTCGTGGTTTCGCTGAGCCAAGCCGGACGGTACTGTGGCCCGTGGTCCTGGTCTCGCCAGCCGGGTTGCTGCTGGTCGAGAAAGCTGGCCAGGCGGATGGGTTCGCCGAAGTTGACGTAGACCTGGCCAAAGCGTTGCTTGAGCGCACCCAGCACTTTGAAAATGTCGAAAATGGATTCTTTCTTCTTGCTCGCCCCGCGCAACTCCCCGAGGTAGGTACGGCCTTCGAGTACGCGCTCATACCCAATGTAGACAGGCACGAACACGATCGGCGTGCGTGAGGAGCGCAGGAAGCTGCGCAGGGTGATGGCCAGCATTCCCGTGCGCGGCTGGAGCATGCGGCCGGTACGCGAGCGGCCGCCCTCGACGAAGTACTCCACCGGGAACCCTTTGGTGTACAGCGTATGCAGGTATTCGTTGAACACGGCGGTGTAGAGCGGGTTGCCCTTGAACGACCGGCGCATGAAGAACGCGCCACCACGGCGCAACAGGTTGCCCACCACGGGCATGTTCAGGTTGATGCCGGCCGCCACATGCGGTGGTGTCAGGCCGTTCTTGAACAGCAGGTAGGACAGCAGCAGGTAGTCGATATGGCTACGGTGGCAAGGGACGTAGATCACCTCGTGGCCCGGGGCGATGCCCTGGACCTGCTCGATGTGGTTGACCTTGATGCCGTCATAGATCTTGTGCCAGAACCAGCTGAGTACCACTTCGAGAAAGCGAATGGCCGTGTAGGTGTAGTCCGAGGCGATTTCGTTACCGTAGTGGCGGGCCTGTGCCTCGGCCTTGGCTTGGGGCACGTGCTCGCGCTCAGCGTGCTCGGCGATGGCCTGGCGCACCAACGGCGCATGGATCAAGCCTTTGACCAGGTTGCGTCGGTGGGAGATGTCCGGCCCGATGACCGCTGTCTTGAGGTTGCGCAGGTGCACGCGCATCAGGCGCTGGGCCATGCGCACGGTGCGGGCGTGGCCCTTGTTGTGCTGCACGAGTTCGCGCAGGTGAATCGGGGTGGAGAACTGCACCCGGGTCTTGCGTCCCAGGATCAGCACGGTCAGCAAGCGGCGCAAGCGGCCGGTCACCGCCCAGCTGTCGGCAAACAGCAGCTTCCACGGGCTTGACTCGCTGTCGGGCGATTGCCCCCAGAACACACTGACCGGAATGATCTGCGCATCTTCCTCGGCGTGCTGGCCGAGCACTTCGACCAGACGCTCCAGGGTAGGCGGGGCGCCACTTTTGTCATGGCGCCCCAGCCAGTCCGGGTCGGGGGTGAGGTAGAAGAACGCAGCCGCCTCGTGCAGGGGGCCGACGACCACTGGCAGTACCGGGCGTGGCAGCCCTGCCTTGGTGCATTCGTGGTCGAGCACCGCCAGGTCCGTCAGCGCAGGCGAAGGCAAGGCGTAGAACACAGGGCGACTGCGGTCGAGCTTGAGGGTCAGGGCTGACTGATTGATGGTTTCGGAGCGCACCCACAGGTACAAGAACCGGCGCAGAACGCCGAATACCAAGCGGTGCAGGGGAGAACGGGTCATGAAAAGAGCCCTGGTTGAGGGTGAAGAGTGCCGAGCGCAGCGATCACTGCGCGGTTAGCCCAGATAGGCCAGTCGTTCGCATTGCGCCTAGCTTGACGTGCACGTGGCCTGTCTTCAATTTTTTTATGCGCCAGCACCGATCAGGCCTGCCGCTTGCAGGAGATTTACGCACGCGGCGCTGATTCGGGGCGATTGTCTCGTGTCTGCAAGGCGATTTTCACAATAAAAATCCGGAGTAGTGCAGATGTCGTCTCGTGAGACTGGGAACGTGAAGTGGTTCAACGATGCCAAGGGCTATGGCTTCATTCAACGGGAAGGGGGCGCAGATGTCTTCGTTCACTACCGGGCCATCCGGGGTGAGGGGCATCGTAGCCTGGTCGAGGGCCAGCAGGTCGAGTATGCCTGCGTGCAGGGCCAGAAAGGCCTGCAGGCCGAGGATGTCGTGGGTCTCTGAGCGACCAGGCTCAAGCCTGAAGCTGCAAGCCGGCTGTGCTTGCAGCTTCAGGGACGCCCATCAGGGCGACGTGCGCCAGGTGATTTCCTCTTCGCCGTCGGCACTGATACGCACCCAGCGGTCAGCATCTTCCTCGCCGTCTTCCTCTACCCAGCCGCCGGGTGCACAGCGTACTTCCACACCCAGAGCCGCGTGGGCATCACGACCACAGGCGATATCATCGGCCCAGGGCGTCTGGTCGCTTTCCAGGTACAGGCTGTTCCATTTCCCTACAGCCTTGGGTAACCAAGTGACCGGAATGTTACCGGCCTGGCACTTGTAGGTCTGGCCTTTCTGCTTCCATTCGGTGCACGGGCCGATGGCCTGGGTCAGCCAGGCTGCAATCTGCTTGTGGTCGACTTCGGCGTCTTTGAGATAAATCTCGATATCAGGTTGGCGCATAACACCTCCGGGTGTGCTCATGCTTGGCGCACGAAATAGTCAAAACGCATGGAGACGGTGACCTCGAACGGTTCCGGCTGCTCGATCACGCGCGCCCGACGCTCTGCACTGGCGCGCCAGCCATGCGGGGTCATGGCGAGCAGGGCAGCGCGGGCTTGGGGTTCGGCCAGGCTCAGGCGAAATTCCAGGACCTCGCCATGGGCGTGATACATGCCCTGGGGCACGAGGGCCAGGTGCTTGTCGTCAGCATAGGGGCGCACGTGGTCGTAGAGCACTTCGCGCAGCTCCATCAGGTGGCCGCTGGTAGGGCCTACGCGCATCAGGCCACCGCCTGGGCTCAGCACACGGCTGGCTTCGGCCCAATCGAGCGGGCTGAAGACGCTGGCGATGAACTGGCAGCTGGCATCGGCCAGCGGCACGCGCGCCATGCTGGCTACCATCCAGGTGACGTCCGGTGCGCGGCGGCAGGCACGCTTGATGGCCTCGCGGGAGATATCCAGGGCGTAGCCTTGGGCATCAGGCAGTGCCTGGGCCAATTGCGCGGTGTAGTAGCCTTCGCCGCAACCGATGTCCAGCCAAGTACCTGGCTGGCGCTCGACCGCCAATTGCGCCAGCCGTCCGGCCACCGGTGCATAATGGCCAGCGTCCAGAAAATGACGGCGTGCCTCGACCATGGCCTGGTTGTCACCTGGGTCGCGACTGTTCTTGTGCTGCACCGGCAGCAGGTTCAGGTAGCCCTGGCGCGCGCGATCGAAGCGGTGGCCCGCTGGGCACACCACACCGTTGTCCAGCGGGCTCAGGGCAGCCTGGCAGAGTGGGCAGGTCAGCATCAGACGAGCAACCGTACCAGGGTCTGGTAGTAGATTTCGGTCAGCAGGTCCAGGTCGCTGGCCAGGATGCGCTCGTCGACCTGGTGAATGGTGGCGTTGACCGGGCCAAGTTCGACCACCTGGGTGCCCATGGTGGCAATGAAGCGGCCATCGGAGGTGCCGCCGCTGGTCGAGGGTTGGGTGTCGCGGCCGGTGACGCCCTTGATGCTGGCCGAAACCGCATCGAGCAGCTCGCCCGGCTCGGTCAGGAACGGCAGGCCGGACAACGCCCACTCCACCGACCAATCCAGTTCATGCTTGTCCAGGATCGCCGAAACCCGAGCCTTCAGGCCCTCCACGGTGGACTCGGTGGAGAAGCGGAAGTTGAACAGCGCCGTCAGTTCGCCGGGCACCACGTTGGTTGCACCGGTCCCGGCGTTGAGATTGGAAATCTGGAAGCTGGTTGGGGGGAAGAAGGCGTTCCCCTGGTCCCAATGCTCGGCTGCCAATTCGGCCAGCGCTGGCGCGGCCAGGTGGATCGGGTTGCGCGCCAGGTGCGGGTAGGCGACGTGGCCTTGCTTGCCGCGTACGGTCAGCGTGGCGCCGAGCGAGCCGCGACGGCCATTCTTGACCACATCGCCCAGCACGTTGGTGCTGGAGGGCTCGCCGACGATGCACCAGTCCAGGCGCTGGTTGCGCGCCTTGAGGCGCTCGACCACGGCCTTGGTGCCGTGATGGGCCGGGCCTTCCTCGTCACTGGTGATCAGGAAGGCAACCTGGCCCCGGTGGCCTGGGTAGTCACGCACGAAGCGCTCGCTGGCCACCACCATGCACGCCAGGCTGCCCTTCATGTCGGCCGCGCCACGGCCGCAGAGCATGCCGTCGGCATCGATCAGCGCCTGGAACGGCTCGTGTTGCCACTGCTGGACCGGGCCGGTAGGCACGACATCGGTATGGCCAGCAAAGCACAGCACCGGGCCTGCCTGAGTGCCATGGGTGGCCCAGAAATTGTCGACGTCCTCGATGCGCATCGGTTCAAGCTCGAAGCCCACGGCGCCCAGGCGCTGCATCATCTGCGCCTGACAATCGGCGTCGACGGGGGTGACCGAGGGACGACGTATCAGGTCGCAGGCCAGTTGAAGGGTAGGCGAGAGCTCGGCAGGGGCCGTCATGGGGAACTCCGGGGCAAGGCAAGGCGGGAAAACTGAGGGGCGTTATCTTATATCAAATGATGCCGGGCTTCACGGCCCAATCGCCGACAAGCCCGCCCCTGCACGCATTCGCACAATACGCAGTCCTTTTGCAGGCGACTTGCCGGTGATGGCCGGCAGGTCGGCCTGCAAGGCCTCACGCCTAGGGCGTCTCGACAGCCTTTTCCGTAGCCTTTGCTTCAGGCTTGGGCAGTGATGACAGAAACGCCATCACCAGCGCGGCCAGGTAGGGCAGCGACTGCACCAGGAGCATGGCGACCCAGAAGCGCATGTCCGAGCTCGGCAAGCCCTGCACCAGGTAAATTCCGGCTGCAGCGCCCCACAACAGCAGCATGATGAACAGTTCTTCCCGCGCTTCGGAAATCGCCACCAGCAAGCCATGGCTGTCGGCATTTTTCGGCGTGCGGAAGAACGGCATGCTGCTGGTGAAGAACCCGTACAGCACGGCCTTGGCGATGGTGTGCGACAACGCCAACCCGGCCAGCGCAGCGGCCAGTGCATCCTTGAGGTTGACCCCAACGGCGCGGCGATACAGGAACACGATCTTGCCGACCTTGAAGAAGAACAGCGCCAGCGGCGGGATGGCGAAGATCATCAGCGGCGGGTCCACCCGGTGCGGCACGATGATCATGGCGGCAGACCACAACAAGGCCCCCACCGTGAAGAAGATGTTCATGCCGTCGGCAATCCACGGCAGCCAGCCGGCCAGGAAGTGGTAACGCTGGCCGCGGGTCAATTCACTGCCTTTGCCGCGCAGCAGGGCAGCGGCGTGGTGCTTGATGATCTGGATGGCGCCATAGGCCCAGCGGAAGCGCTGTTTCTTGAAGTCGATGAAGGTGTCAGGCATCAAGCCCTTGCCATAGCTGTTGTGGGCGTAGGCCGCCGACAGGCCCTTCTCGAACACCCGCAGGCCAAGTTCGGCGTCTTCGCAGATGCACCACTCGGCCCAGCCCAGTTCGTCCAGCACGCTGCGCCGGGTCATGGTCATGGTGCCGTGCTGGATGATCGCATCGCGGTCGTTGCGGGTGACCATGCCAATGTGGAAGAAGCCCTTGTACTCGCTGTAGCACAGCTTCTTGAAGGCGCTCTCGTGCTGGTCGCGGTAGTCTTGCGGCGACTGCACCACGGCGATCTTCGGATCGGCGAAATGCGGCACCATGTGCTTGAGCCAGTTGCGGTCGACGCAGTAGTCCGAGTCGATCACCGCGATCACTTCGGCATCCTTGGCCGTGTGCGGGAGCAGGTAGTTGAGCGCTCCGCCCTTGAAACCGGCCAGGGGTGCGACGTGGAAGAACCGGAAGCGCTCGCCGAGCTTTTCACAGTGGGCCTTGAGCGGCTCCCACACGGCCAGGTCCTTGGTGTTGTTGTCGATGACCAGCACTTCGTAGTCCGGATAATCCAGCGCGGCCAGGGCATCGAGGGTCTGTTTGACCATTTCCGGCGGTTCGTTGTAGCACGGCACATGCACCGACACTTTCGGTCGGTAGGCACTGTCGCCGTGCACCGGCAGGAATTCGCGCCGCCGCTTGTGCGTCCATACCGCCTCGGCCAGCTCATGGGCTTCGGTCAGCAGCACGATGAACACCCCCAGTGCGCCAAGGGCCAGGAGCACGCCTACCGTAAGGCTGAACCAGGTGCTGTACTGCTGGCTGTAGTCGTAGGCGATCCACACCAGCACCGATCCGCACAGGAACGTGATGAACGTCAGGAAGGTGCGCCCACGCTGGCGCAGGGCCGAGCCATCGATGAACAGCACCATCAGTGCAATCATCGCCAGCACCACCGAGGCCACTGCCAAGGCTCGCCATTGGGGAATGGCGACCACGGGGCCTTCGAAGTTGAATTTCTGCTGGCGTTCGGCGTTGAATACGCCCCAATAGGCCCCGACCGAGCCTTCATCGCTGGCTTTCCAGGGTTGGTCGTAGGCTTCGATCACAAAATAGTTGAAGCCGCGTCGGTTGAGCGTGTTGACCAGGGTGCGCAGGTAGATGGCCTGGTCGGCCTGGGTGGCATCGGCACCACCGCGCATCCGGCCATTGCTCGGCCAGCCCACTTCCGAAAGCAGCAGCGGCTTGCGGGGAAACTGGTGTTTCAGCTCCCGCGCACGGTCGAGGACGAACTCGACCGAGTCCTTCATGGGCACGAATTCCCAGTAGGGCAGGATGTGGGCGGCGATCAGGTCCACATGCTTGGCCAGTTGCGGGTTCTGTTTCCAGATGTGCCACTGCTCGCTGGTGGTCACCGGCACTTTCACGGCCGCGCGTACACGGTCCAGGTACTGGATGAGGTTTTCCGGCGTCACTTCCTCGCGGAACAAGGCTTCGTTGCCGACCACCACCCGTACCACGCTGCGCGAGGTGTTGGCCAGTTCGATGGCCGTGGCGATCTCGCGCTCGTTACGCTCAAGGTCCGGGCTGATCCAGATCCCCACCGTTACCCGCAGGCCGAATTCCTCGGCCAGCTTCGGGATGTGCGCCTGGGTGCCTTCGACGGTGTAGATACGGATGCTGTCGGTGAGCTTGCTCATCTGCTCCAGGTCCTGACGCATCTCGTTGTCGTCCGGGTACTGACCCTTCTGCGGGCTTTCACCCAGGCGAAACGGCGAGTAGGAAAAGCCGGAGATTTGTTCGGGCCAGGCCGGTGCCGATACCGGGCGATTGATCAGCGCCCAGAAACCGGTGAACAGCGCCGCGATGGCCAGGACCACTACCAGGTTCAGGCCGAATTTACGTGAAGACATTGTCGTCCATAAGTGTCGAAGTGTTACGACATTAAAGCAGGGTTAAGGTGTCTTTCCTAACCGTGCAGGGCATGGCCTGGCTGGCCTATAATGCGCGCCGGTTTTTTGGGGTATTGACATGAGCACAGAAGATCCACGTTTTGCAGGGGTGGCCCGGTTGTATGGCGACCAGGGCCTGCAGCGCCTGCAGCAGGCCCACGTGGGCATCGTCGGGATTGGCGGGGTGGGCTCGTGGGTGGCCGAAGCCTTGGCCCGCTCGGGGGTGGGTGAGATCACCCTGTTTGACTTGGATGATGTGTGCGTGAGCAATACCAACCGTCAGGCCCATGCGCTGGAAGGGCAGGTGGGCCGGCCCAAGGTCGAGGTGATGGCCGAGCGCCTGCGGGCCATCAACCCGGCGTGCAAGGTCCACGCGGTGGCCGATTTCGTCACCCGCGAGACCATGGCCGAGTACATCACCGAACAGTTCGACTACGTGGTGGACTGCATTGACAGCGTCATGGCCAAGGCAGCCCTGATAGCCTGGTGCCGGCGGCGCAAGATCGGCATCGTCACCACCGGTGGTGCAGGTGGCCAGATCGACCCGACCCAGATCCAGATCGCGGACTTGAACAAGACCTTCAACGACCCGCTGGCCTCAAGGGTGCGCTCGACCTTGCGCCGCGACTACAACTTCTCGCGCAATGTCAGCCGTAACTATGGCGTGCCCTGTGTGTTTTCCAGTGAACAGCTGCGTTATCCCAAGGGGGATGGCAGTGTATGCCTGCAGAAGAGTTTCGTGGGCGAAGGCGTACGGCTGGACTGCTCCGGCGGCTTTGGCGCGGTGATGATGGTGACGGCCACGTTCGGCATGGTTGCCGCCAGCAAAGCCGTGGAGAAGCTGGTAGCGGGCGCCAGGCGGCCATCGGAGCGTGTCCGGCCGGAGTGAATGCGCAGTGGCATCAACGCCCAGAAGCCAGCACCGCCATTCGCTGCACCACGGCATGCAAGCCGTTGCTGCGTGAGGGTGACAGCTGGCGTTCAAGGCCCAGTTGCCCGAACCAGTCCTGCACGTCCAGCGCCAGCAGCGCCTCACCACTCAAGCCCTGCACCCTCACCAGCAGCAGCGCCAGCAGACCGCGCAGCAAGCGTGCATCGCTGCTGGCCTTGAATTGCCAGTGGCCGTCCACGGCATCGGCCACCAGCCAGACCAGGCTTTCGCACCCGTGAACGCGATTGGCTTCGGTCTTCTCGGCTTCAGTCAGCGGTTCCAGGCGGTCCCCCCACTGCATCAACAACCTCGCGCGCTGCTCCCAGCCCTTGCTCTGCGCAAAGGCCTCCAGTGCCTGATCGGCTTGTGCTGGCAAGGTCATCGCAGCAACTCCAGCGCCTGGTCCAGCGCCTCGAAGAAGCGTTGCAGGTCGGCCTGGTCATTGTAGAGGCCCAGCGACACGCGGATCGCCCCGTCCAGGCCCAACCCCTGGAGCAGGGGCATCGCACAGTGATGGCCTGCCCGCACGGCAATGCCTTGTTCGGTGAGCAGGTGCGCGATATCGGCGTTGTGCACCCCTTCCACGACGAAGCTGGCCAACGCACACTGCGGCAGGCCTAGCAGGCGAATACCTTCGCGTTGCGTGAGGCCCTCGATCAACCGGGCATGCAACCCGGCCTCGTGAGCCAGCACCGCCGCCGCGTCCAGGCTCGCCAGATAATCGAGCGTAGCGCCAAGGCCGATCACCCCGGCGATGGGCGGTGTGCCGGCTTCCAGGCCCAGCGGCGCCGGCCTGAAGCTCGCGCGCTGGTACTCGGCCAGTTGCACCATCTCTCCGCCGAACTGCCAATGGCGCAGCAGCCCTAGCGCCTGGTCGCGCCCGTACAAAACGCCCACCCCGTCCGGCCCGTACAGTTTGTGACTGGAGAACACATAGAAGTCGCACCCCAGTTGCTGCAGGTCCTGGCGCCCATGCACCACACCCTGGGCGCCGTCTACCACCGTCAGTGCACCCTGTGCGCGGGCATGGGCGAGCAGGGCCGGCAGCGGCTGCCAAGTGCCCAGCACGTTGGACAACTGGCTGACGGCGAGGACGCGGGTGCGTGGCCCGATCATCTGCAGCGCCCGCTCCAGGTCGATGAAACCGCGTGCATCGACCGGCAATATCACCAGGCGCAGGTTGCGTCGGTGTGCCAGCTGCTGCCACGGGAGCAGGTTGGCATGGTGTTCGAGGGCGCTGATGGCAATCTCGTCGCCGGCCTCGAAACGAGACTCCAGGCCGTAGGCCAGCAGGTTCAGCGCAGCCGTGGCGCCATGGGTGAACACGATCTGGCCGGTCTGTCCGACATTCAACCAGCGGGCGACCTTGTCGCGGCTGGCTTCGAAGGCCTGGGTTGCCCGCGCGCCAGGCAGGTGCTGGGCACGGTGGACATTGGCCGCGCCGCTGCCATAGTAATGGCCTAGAGCGTCGAGCAGCGCCTGGGGTTTCTGAGCGGTGGCGGCGCTGTCCAGGTAGGTCTGGTGCTGGCGTTGCAGGGCGTCGATGGCAGGAAAATCGGCACGCCAGGGGGAGGGCTGGAACATATTCGCGGGGCCTGGAATGAAAATCGGGTCTGGCGCTGAGGCGCCAGACCCGATCTTAACACTTCATACCCGGTGGGGTTTTCAGTTGTGTGCGTGCAAGGCTTCGTTCAGCTCGATGGCCGATTTGTGGGTCTTGCACTCCACGGCGCCATTGAGCGAGTTGCGGCGGAACAACAGGTCGGCCTGGCCCGCCAGGTCGCGTGCCTTGACGACCTTGACCAGTTCGTTGTGCTCGTCCAGCAGGTTCACCTTGGTCCCGGCGGTGATGTACAGGCCCGCTTCGACGGTATTGCGGTCGCCCAGTGGAATGCCGATACCGGCGTTGGCACCGATCAGGCAGCCTTCGCCGACCTTGATGACGATGTTGCCGCCGCCGGACAGGGTACCCATGGTCGAGCAGCCGCCACCGAGGTCCGACCCTTTGCCGACGAAGACACCGGCCGACACACGACCTTCGATCATGCCCGGGCCTTCGGTGCCGGCGTTAAAGTTGACGAAACCTTCGTGCATGATGGTGGTGCCTTCGCCAATGTAGGCGCCCAGGCGTACCCGTGCAGTGTCGGCGATGCGCACGCCGGCCGGGACCACGTAGTCGGTCATCTTCGGGAACTTGTCCACCGAGAACACTTCCAGCAGCTCGCCACGCAAGCGCGCTTCGAGTTGCAGCTCGGCGAGCTCGGCCAGGTCCACGGCGCCGATGTTGGTCCAGGCCACGTTTGGCAGCAGGGGGAAGATACCGGCCAGGCTCACGCCGTGCGGCTTGACCAGGCGGTGGGACAGCAGGTGCAGCTTGAGGTAGGCCTCGGGCGTGGAGGCCAGTGCGGCGTCTTCAGCCAGCAGGGTGGCCACCAGCGGCTTGTGGCTTTCTGCCAGACGCGTGAGCAGGGCGGCTTGTGCGGCATCGACGCTTCTGACGGCGTCGGCCAGTTGCGCGGCCTGGGCGTTGCTGAAGGTGATGGCCTGGTTGCCACCCTCATAGCCAAGGATTGGTGCGATGGCCGCGACCAGCTCGGGGCTCGGGTCGATCAGGGGCTGTGCGTAGAACACTTCCAGCCAGGCGCCCTGGCGGTTCTGGGAGCCGACACCAAAGGCCAGGCTGAACAGGGAATTGGACATGTGGTTACCTCTTGCTAAATAGGGTAGGGACTCAGGCCAGGGCGGCGGCGTACAGGTCGGGTTTGAAGCCCACCAGCGTGCGCGTACCCAGGTCGAGTACCGGGCGCTTGATCATCGAAGGCTGGGCCAGCATGAGCTCGACGGCCTTGGCCTGGTCGAGATCGGCTTTGCTGGCGTCGTCGAGCTTGCGGAACGTGGTGCCGGCGCGGTTGAGGAGGGTTTCCCAGCCGTGCTCGTCGCACCAGCGGTTCAGGCTGTCACGGTCGATGCCTTGAGTCTTGTAGTCATGGAATTCGTAGGCGATGGCCTGGTCGTCGAGCCAGGTGCGAGCCTTTTTCATGGTGTCGCAGGCTTTGATGCCGTAGAGCGTGTAGGTCATTGTGTGCATCGGGGATACGTGTCGCCCCAATCTCTCCATTTCCGAATGTCAGTCGCGCGATTATGCGATAACCCTCCGCACGGCGCCACGGGAGGTTGTCCTGAACGGGCAGCGGTTGCTTCTGCAAACGCGTGCTGCCTTCCTTCATGGGCGGGAACGTGCGTCCAATTGAGCGAAACCACCGGTCATTTCCCGATACCGGCTGAACCCTTGGGCGGTAGATGTATCTTCATGTTACACATTAGTTCGCCACCTGCGACCTTGGTGCAGCGGCCAGGCACGCTTGTCACCCGTTACCATGCTGATCCAGGTGTACGTTTTGTCCTCGGGTACGGGGCCGTTTGAAGAAGGAAGACCCACTGGATGCAGTCCGCCTATACCGTCCTTATCCTGCTGATGCTGGTCAGCGTGTCGAAATTGGTCGGCCGCCTGATTCCCCTGCCTCTGCCGCTGGTACAAATCGCAGCTGGCGCTTTGCTGGCCTGGCCGACACTGGGGCTGCATGTCGCCCTCGACCCCGAACTGTTTCTGTTTCTGTTCTTGCCGCCGCTGTTGTTCGCCGATGGCTGGCGCATTCCCAAACGCGCGTTGTGGCGCATTCGCGGCCCGGTGGTGGCCCTGGCGGTGGGCTTGGTGTTGTTCACCGTGGTCGGTGCGGGCTATTTCATCCACTGGTTGTTGCCGAGCATCCCGTTGCCGGTGGCATTCGCGCTGGCAGCCGTACTGTCGCCGACTGACGCGGTGGCCGTGTCGGCCATTACCCAGGACCGCCTGCCTACGCCGTTGATGCACATGCTCCAGGGTGAGGCCCTGATGAACGATGCCTCGGGCCTGGTTACCTTCAAGTTCGCCCTGGCTGCGGCCATCACCGGTGTCTTTTCACTGACCGATGCCAGCCTGAGCTTCGCACTGGTGGCGCTTGGCGGTCTGGCCGTGGGGGTGGCGCTGAGTTGGCTGGTCGGCCGCCTGCGTGCCTGGATGATCGGCCGCGGCTGGGACGACCCGGCCACCCATGTGGTGTTCATGCTGCTGCTGCCGTTCGCGGCCTATGTGCTGGCCGAGCGCCTCGGGGTGTCGGGCATCCTCTCGGCAGTGGCGGCCGGCATGATGCAGAGCTGGCTCGACCTGCTGCCACGCCAGACCAGCACCCGCCTGCTCAATCGTAGCGTGTGGTCGCTGCTGGAGTTCGCGTTCAATGGGCTGATCTTCCTGTTGTTGGGCTTGCAACTGCCCGACATCGTCAAGGCGGTGGTCAGCCATGAAACCACGCTGTGGCCGACCCTGGCCTGGCGCTGCCTGGACGTGGTCGCCATCTTCGCGGCGCTGATCGTGCTGCGGTTCATCTGGGTGCAGAGTATCTGGCGCCTGGTGGGGGTTCTGCGCCGTTGGCGCGGCAAGCCTGCGCTGGTGATGTTGCCCACCGCACGCTCGTGCTGGTTGCTCACGCTGGGCGGTGTGCGAGGGGCCGTCACCCTGGCGGGTGTGATGTCGATTCCGTTGCTGATGGGCGCGGACAAGGCGTTTCCAGAGCGCGATCTGCTGATCTTCATTGCCGCCGGTGTCATCCTGCTGTCGTTGATCGGTGCCTGTGTCGCACTGCCGCTTTTACTGCGCGGCGTGACCAAAAGCCCTGACGAGCGCATGCAGCAAGAGGTGCATGAAGCCTGGCGACGCACCGCTGAGGCCGCGATTCACGCCTTGGAGGCCGAGGAGGTGGTCGATGCCAACGCGCCGCAGGATGCCGCCCAGGCCACACTGGCTACAGAATTGAAGGCTCGGCTGATGGCTGAGTATCGCGACCAGCTGGACCGGCACAATGACAGTGAAGAGGCCAGGGCCTTGGCCGAGCAGATGGACCTGCTCGAGCGCCGCCTGCGCTTGCGTGCGCTGCGGGCCCAGCGCTTGGAGCTCTACAACCTGCACCGCCAGCACCTGCTCGGTGACGAGGTGGTGCGGCATGTACTGGGCGACCTGGACATGAGCGAGGCTAACCTGGGCCAGGTCAAGTGAACTGGCCCCGTCTTGCCTAAAAGGCTTCAGCGCGTGTGCAAGAACGCGCGAATACGCTCGGCCGCCTCGATGCATTCGGACAGCGGGGCAACCAGGGCCATGCGCACGCGTCCGGCGCCGGGGTTGACCCCGTCCACTTCACGGGACAGGTACGAGCCGGGTACCACGGTCACGTGCTCGGCCTCGAACAGATCGCGCGTGAAGTCGGCATCGCTACCCGGCACCTTGGCCCACAGGTAGAAGCTGCCGTCCGGGCGCTGCACATCCATGACCGGCTCGAGGATGGCCAGCACGGCGTCATACTTGGCGCGGTACTGGTCGCGGTTTGCGCGCACATGCGCCTCATCCTCCCAGGCGGCGATGCTGGCCAACTGTGTCTGCACCGGCATGGCGCAACCATGGTAGGTGCGGTACAGCAGAAACGGCTTGATGATGTCGGCATCGCCGGCCACGAAGCCCGAGCGCAGCCCCGGCAGGTTCGAACGCTTGGACAGGCTGTGGAACACCACGCAGCGCTTGAAGTCATTACGCCCCAGCTCCGCACAGGCCGACAACAGCCCCGGTGGCGGTGCATCCTCATCGAAATACAACTCGCTGTAGCATTCGTCGGCAGCGATCACGAAATCGTGCGCATCGGCCAGTGCGATCAGCTTTTTCAAGGTGTCCATGGGCACCAGGGCGCCGGTGGGGTTGCCGGGTGAGCACAGGAACAGGACCTGGCAACGGGCCCAGACGTGGTCGGGCACCGCGTCGAAGTCGGGGTTCAAGCCGTTGCTTTCCAGGCACGGCAGGTAGTACGGGGTGGCACCGGCCAACAGCGCAGCCCCTTCATAGATCTGGTAGAACGGGTTGGGGCTCAACACCAGGCCATCGGCACTACGGTCGACCACCGCCTGGGTAAAGGCGAACAGCGCTTCGCGGGTGCCGTTCACCGGCAGGATATGACGATCGGCATCCAGCCAGCCAGCAGGCACGCCAAAGCGGCGCTCGCACCACTGCCCGATGGCCTGGCGCAAGGCAGGCAGGCCCAGCGTGCTGGGGTATACCGCCAGCTTGTCGAGGTTGTCGGCCATCGCCTGGGCCACGAAGGGTGGCGAGGCGTGCTTGGGCTCGCCAATCGACAGGGCAATGGCGCGTTTGTCAGCAGCGGGCGTAACGCTGCCCAGCAGGGCACGAAGCTTTTCGAAAGGGTAGGGCTGAAGCTGGCTCAAGGCAGGGTTCATTGGCGCAAGGTCTCGTCAATCATGTCGTCAAAAGGTCACGCGGGCAGGGCTGGCGCTGGCCTGCCCTGCTTGCAGTTGTTGCACGATGGCTTCCTGCAGGCGGCTGCACAGTTGCGGGTCGGACAGGGGCTGGTTGTCGGCGTCGGTGATGAAGAACACGTCCTCCACACGCTCGCCCAGGGTGGCAATCTTGGCGTTCTGCAACGACAGGTCGAATTCCAGGAAGATGCGCCCCAGCCGCGCCAGCAGGCCCGGCCGGTCGGGCGCGGTGATTTCGAGAATGGTCACCGGGCGCTGGGCGTCGTTGAGGATGGTCACCTGCGGCGGGAAGTCGAAGTGCTTGAGTTGGCGCGGCACCCGACGCTGGATGATCGTGGGGTAGTCTTCGGGGTTGCGCAGCGCCTCGGTCAGGCCGTCGCGAATCTGCCTGACCCGTTGCGGGTTGTCGCCGATCGCACCGCCGTCGTTGTCCAGCACGATGTAGGTGTCCAGGGTGAACTGGCTGCTGGAGGTGATGATGCGGGCGTCGTGGATGTTCAGGTTCAGCTGCGACATGGCCGCCACCGTCACGGCGAAGAAATCGTGCTGGTCAGGGGCATAGATGAAGATCTGAGTCCCGCCTTCGAATTCGCGCTGGGTGGTTTCCTTGATCAGTACCAGCGGGCCACCGTCAGCCGGCTGTTGCAGGATGGCGTCGGTGTGCCAGGCCACGTCGGAGGCGGTGTGCTTGAGGAAGTAGTCATCCCCCAGCTGCGACCACAGCTGCTCCACGTCATCTGGGTCGGTGCCTTCGCGCACCAGCGTGTCCAATGCCGAGGACTGGGTCTGGCGAATCTGCTCCTCACGATCCAGCGGGTTTTCGAGCCCACGGCGCAGGGCACGCTTGGTCTCGGTGTACAACTGGCGCAACAGGCTGGCTCGCCATGAATTCCACAAGGTGGGGTTGGTGGCGTTGATGTCCGCCACCGTCAGCACATAGAGGTAGTCCAGCCGTGTTTCATCCCCCACGTGCAGGGCGAAGTCGTTGATCACCTGCGGATCGGACAAGTCCTTGCGCTGGGCGGTGGTGGACATGACCAGGTGGTTCTGCACCAGCCAGGCGATCAACCGGCTGTCCCAGGCTGGGAGCTGGTGGCGCTCGCAGAACTTGAGGGCATCGACCGCGCCGAGCTCGGAATGATCGCCCTGACGGCCTTTGCCGATGTCGTGGTAGAGACCGGCCAGGTAGATCAGCTCGGGCTTGGGCAAGCGGCCCATGAGCTTGCTGGCCAGCGGGAATTTCTCCGACACCGGTGTGTACTGCAGCTTGCGCAGGTGCTTGATCAGGTTGAGGGTATGGGCATCGACGGTATAGATGTGGAACAGGTCGTGCTGCATCTGCCCGACGATCAGCCCGAACTCCGGCAGGTAGCGCCCGAGGATGCCGTAGCGGTTCATGCGCCGCAGGTTGCGATGAATACCGATTTCACACTTGAACAGTTCGATGAACAGACTGGTGTTGCGAATATCGTTGCGGAAGGTGTCGTCGATCAGGTGCCGATGCTCGCGCAGCAGGCGTACCGTGTCGGCACGCACACCCTTGATGTCCGGGTGCTGGGCCATCAGCACGAATATTTCCAGCATGGCGAACGGCGTGCGCTTGAACACGTTCGGGCGCACGGCCTCGATGTAGCCGTCATGCAGGCGGAAGCGCGCATTGAGCGGTTGAGTGGTACCACTGTCGTCGTCGGCGAGAATGACTTCCTCGAAATGCTGGATGATCAGGTCGCACAACTGGCTGATGCTCATCACCACCCGGTAGTACTGCTGCATGAACTGCTCGATGGCACGCTTGGGGTTTTCGTCGCTGTAGCCCAGCAGGGCGGCAATGCTGCGCTGGTGGTCGAACAGCAGGCGATCCTCGGCACGGCCGGCGAGCATGTGCAGGGCGTAGCGCACCCGCCACAGGAAATCCTGGGAGGAGGCCAGGAGCGCATTCTCGCTTTCCAGTAGGAAGCCTTCGCCGGCCAGGGCATGCAGGTTCAGGGTACCGTACTGGCGGCGCGCCACCCACAGCACGGTCTGGATGTCGCGCAGCCCCCCAGGCGAGCCCTTGACGTTGGGCTCGAGGTTGTACTCGGTGTCGTTGTACTTGTGGTGGCGCGCCTGCAGCTCGGCGCGCTTGGCCAGGAAGAACTCGCGGCTCGGCCACATGTGCGCCGTGCTGGTGACCTCGAGCATGCGCTGGCGCAGGGCTTCCGGGCCGGCGATGGTGCGGCTTTCCATCATGTTGGTGATGATGGTGAGGTCGGCGCGGGCCTGTTCGGCACACTCATCGACGGTGCGCACGCTCTGGCCGACCTCCAGGCCGATGTCCCACAGCAGGGTCAGAAAGCGCTCGATGGCATCGCGATACCGTTCGTGCTCGGCCTCTCCCAGCAGGATAAGCAGGTCGATGTCCGAGTGCGGGTGAAGCTCACCGCGCCCGTAGCCGCCGACCGCCACCAGGGAAATGCCGCCCTGCTCGCCCCAGTCGAACTGGTTCCACGCCTGCTGCAGGACGTTGTCCACCAGCCAGGCCCGAGCTTGGATCAGCGGGCGGATGGCGTGGCCTGCGCGAAAGCGCTTGTCCAGCACCTCGCCCGCCTGGCGAATGGCCTTCTTGAAGGCGGGTATGGGGCTGGCCTTGAGGGCCAGTTCCGCCTGGAACTGACCACGGTCGAACAGTTCGGGGTCGAGCTGGAGCATGGGGTCAGGTTCCTGTCATCGAAGGCTGCTGGGGTGGCTCAGGCCGAGGTGCGGGCGATGGTGTCGTCCTTGCGCAGGGTGAAGATCTCGTACCCGGTCGCCGTGACCACCAGGGTATGCTCCCACTGCGCCGAGAGCTTGCGGTCCTTGGTGATCGCGGTCCAGCCATCGCCCAGCACCTTGGTGTCGGCCTTGCCCTGGTTGATCATCGGCTCGATGGTGAAGGTCATGCCTTCCTTGAGTTCCATGCCGGTGCCGGCGCGGCCGTAATGCAGGATCTGCGGCTCTTCGTGGAATACCTTGCCGATGCCATGGCCGCAGAACTCGCGCACCACCGAGAAACCGTTCTTCTCGGCATGCTTCTGGATGACTTCGCCGATGTCGCCCAGGCGACAGCCCGGCTTGACCAGTTCGATGGCCTTGTACAGGCATTCCTGGGTGACTTGGGACAGACGCTCGGCCCACACCGGCACGGTGCCGACGTGGAACATGCGGCTGGTGTCGCCGTGGTAGCCGTCCTTGATCACCGTGATGTCGATGTTCAGGGTATCGCCGTTTTTCAGGGGCTTGTCATTGGGGATGCCGTGACAGACCACGTGGTTGATCGACGTGCAGATCGACTTGGGGTAGCCCTTGTAGTTGAGCGGCGCCGGGATGGCCTGCTGGACGTTGACGATGTAGTCGTGGCACAGGCGGTCGAGCTCCTCGGTGGTGACACCGGGCTTGACGTGCTCCTCGATCATTTCCAGCACGTCGGCTGCCAGGCGGCCGGCGATGCGCATCTTCTCGATGTCTTCTGCAGTCTTGATGGTGACGGTCATTACAGGCTCTCTACTCGGCGCCGCAGGCGGCGCGTTCAAATCGGGAAAGGCGTCATTCTATCAGAGGTGCGGGCTCGTAGCGGCACGCAGCCCTTGCAAACACGCCACACCTGCACCGTCGCTGGTCGTGCGCTGGCGCACATGCCCTGCCGTCCGGCGGTTGGCGGGTGAGTTTCGTGTTTTGTTTGCGCGCAGCCTGTGGTATAACATGCGCCGCTTTCGGAGCCAGCTCCGTCTGCATCCAAACCCACACACGTGTCGACACGATGGCCTGGGTGCCCCGAGCTTCAGGGTTCGTGGGTTGGTCATTGGGATACGTGGAGGCCCAACCCGACTTATCAAGGAACTATCATGTCCCAAGTCAACATGCGCGATATGCTGAAGGCCGGTGTGCACTTCGGCCACCAGACCCGTTACTGGAACCCGAAAATGGGCAAGTACATTTTCGGTGCGCGCAACAAGATCCACATCGTCAACCTGGAAAAAACCCTGCCGATGTTCAACGACGCCCTGTCGTTCGTTGAGCGCCTGGCCCAGGGCAAGAACAAGATCCTGTTCGTCGGCACCAAGCGTTCCGCCGGCAAGATCGTCGCCGAGCAAGCTGCTCGTTGCGGTTCGCCGTACGTTGACCACCGTTGGTTGGGCGGCATGCTGACCAACTACAAGACCATCCGTGCTTCGATCAAGCGTCTGCGCGACCTGGAAACTCAGGCCGAAGATGGCACCTTTGCCAAGCTGACCAAGAAAGAAGCCCTGATGCGCTCCCGCGATCTGGAAAAACTGGACCGCAGCCTGGGCGGCATCAAGGACATGGGCGGTCTGCCTGACGCTCTGTTCGTCATCGACGTTGATCACGAGCGCATCGCGATCACCGAAGCCAACAAACTGGGTATCCCGGTCATTGGCGTTGTCGATACCAACAGCAGCCCGGAAGGTGTTGACTACATCATCCCAGGTAACGATGACGCCATTCGCGCTATCGAGCTGTACATGACTTCCATGGCTGACGCTGTCATCCGTGGCCGCAACAACGTTGCTGGCGGCACCGAAGTCTACGCTGAAGAAGCGGCTGCACCTGCTGCCGAGTAATAGACGCTAGCGTCGACTTGGCACGCGAAAAGGGGGCTATGCCCCCTTTTTGCCACCTTGAAATCCTGCTGTCGGCAGCCGTCCCTTTCATGGGCATGCAGGCACAGACAGCGGATTAGCAGAATTGAACGCCCGTCACAAACGGGTGGAATGGTTGAAAAACTTTCCAAGAGGATTTTGAAATGGCAGCAATTACTGCAGCGCTGGTCAAAGAACTGCGCGAGCGTACCGGCGAAGGCATGATGGATTGCAAGAAAGCCCTGGAAAAGGCTGACGGCGACATCGAAAAAGCCATTGACGACATGCGTGCCTCGGGCGCCATCAAGGCCGCCAAGAAGGCTGGCAACGTGGCTGCCGAAGGCGCTATCGCCGTCAAGACCGACGGCAAGGCCGCCGTACTGCTGGAAGTGAACTCGCAGACCGACTTCCTGGCCCTGCAAGACGACTTCAAGAACTTCGTCGCCGAAAGCCTGGAAGAAGCCTTCGCCCAGAAGCTGACCGACGCCGCTCCGCTGATCGCCTCGCGTGAAGCTGCCCGTGAAGCCCTGGTCGCCAAGTGCGGCGAAAACGTCAACATCCGCCGCCTGGTACGTGTGGAAGGCGACGTGGTCGGCGCCTACCTGCACGGCAACAAGATCGGTGCTGTCGTTGTCCTGAAAGGCGGTGACGTCGAGCTGGCCAAGAACATCGCCATGCACGTTGCAGCGTCCAACCCCGAGTTCCTGGACTCGTCGGAAATCTCCGCCGAAGCCATCGAGCGCGAGAAGGGTGTCTTCCTGCAGCTGAACGCCGACAAGATTGCCGGCAAGCCGGAAAACATCGTTGAAAACATGATCAACGGCCGTATCACCAAGTTCAAGGCTGAAGCCTCGCTCAAAGAGCAGGCGTTCGTCATGAACCCGGAAGTCAAGGTCGGCGAGCTGGCCAAGAAAGCCGGTGCTGAAATCGTTTCCTTCACCTACTTCAAGGTTGGCGAAGGCATTGAGAAGCCAGTCGACGACTTCGCTGCCGAAGTTGCCGCACAGGTTGCTGCTGCCAAGCAGTAAGACAGCCCCGTCTGTCGCCCCAAAGAGGCTGCCCGCTCACGCGCGCAGCCTCTTTGTCAAAGCGGCGAGGCGTTTACACGACGCTGCCGCCGCTGGCGCCAAAACGGTGCCACGCTACAGTTAGCAGGCTGCAAACAGCCCGCACGAATTTTCTACAGTACGCCGCAGGAGAGACTCGCAATGGCTCAGCAGGTGAGTGGTCGCCAACCTCGCTATAAACGCATTTTGCTCAAACTTAGCGGCGAGGCCCTGATGGGCTCCGAAGACTTCGGGATCGACCCGAAGGTGCTCGATCGCATGGCCCTTGAAGTAGGGCAGCTGGTCGGTATCGGTGTGCAGGTCGGCCTGGTCATCGGTGGTGGCAACCTGTTCCGAGGGGCTGCGCTGAGCGCCGCCGGCATGGACCGCGTTACCGGCGACCACATGGGGATGCTGGCTACCGTGATGAACGCCCTGGCCATGCGCGATGCGCTGGAGCGCTCGAACATCCCGGCACTGGTCATGTCGGCCATCTCCATGGTGGGCGTCACCGATCACTATGACCGTCGCAAAGCGATTCGCCACCTCAACTCCGGGGATGTGGTAATTTTCTCCGCCGGTACCGGCAACCCGTTCTTCACCACCGACTCGGCAGCCTGTCTGCGAGCCATCGAAATCGATGCCGACGTGGTGCTGAAGGCGACCAAGGTCGATGGTGTGTACACTGCCGATCCATTCAAGGACCCGCACGCCGAGAAGTTCGATCGCCTGACCTATGACGAGGTCCTGGATCGTAAGCTCGGCGTGATGGACTTGACCGCAATCTGCCTGTGCCGTGACCACGGCATGCCATTGCGGGTATTCAACATGAACAAGCCAGGCGCCCTGCTGAACATCGTGGTGGGCGGCGCTGAAGGCACTCTGATCGAGGAAGGCCAAGCATGATCAACGACATCAAGAAAGACGCGCAGGAGCGCATGACCAAGTCCATCGAGGCCCTGGGCCGCAACCTGGCGGCCATCCGCACCGGTCGCGCGCACCCAAGCATTCTGGACAGCGTCAAGGTCACTGCCTGGGGTAGCGAGATGCCGCTGAACCAGGTCGCTGCGATCAGCGTCGAGGACGCGCGCACCTTGAAGATCGTCGCTCACGACAAGAACCTGAGCGCTGCCATCGAAAAGGCCATCCTGACCTCCGACCTCGGGCTGAACCCGTCGAGCGCCGGCACCACCATCCGTGTGCCGATGCCTGCCCTGACCGAAGAAACCCGCAAGGGCTACACCAAGCAGGCCAGCGGCGTTGCCGAAGACGCCAAGGTCGCCGTGCGCAACGTGCGTCGTGATGCCCTGGCGGACTTGAAGAAGCTCACCAAGGACAAGTCCATCAGCGAAGACGAAGAGCGCCGCGCTGCCGATGACATCCAGAAGCTGACGGACAAGTTCGTCGCCGAGGTGGATGCAGCCTTCAAGGCCAAGGAAAAGGACCTGATGGCCGTCTAAGGCCGGGTTTTTTTAATGGAAAAGACCAAGCCAGCGGTGCCTCCCTCGGTGCCGCGTCACGTCGCGATCATCATGGACGGCAACAATCGCTGGGCGAAACGGCGCTTGTTGCCTGGCGTTGCCGGGCACAAGGCAGGCGTCGATGCCGTGCGCGCAGTCATCGAAGTGTGCGCCGAGGCCGGCGTCGAAGTGCTGACCCTGTTTGCCTTCTCCAGTGAAAACTGGCAGCGACCTGCCGATGAGGTCGGTGCATTGATGGAGTTGTTCTTCTCGGCGTTGCGCCGCGAGGCGCGTCGCTTGAACGACAACAACATCAGCCTGCGCATCATCGGCGACCGCTCGCGCTTTCACCCGGAGCTGCAGGCTGCCATGCGCGAAGCCGAGGCGCTGACCGCAGGCAACAGCCGCTTCATCCTGCAGATCGCCGCCAACTACGGTGGGCAGTGGGACATCGCCCAGGCCGCGCAGCGGCTGGCGCGTGAAGTTCAGGCTGGCCATCTTCGCCCCGACGACATCACCCCAGGGTTGTTGCAGACGTGCCTTGCGACCGGCGAGCAGCCTTTGCCGGACTTGTGCATCCGCACCGGCGGCGAGCATCGCATCAGCAATTTCCTGTTGTGGCAACTGGCCTACGCCGAGTTGTATTTCTCCGACCTTTACTGGCCGGACTTCAAACACGAGGCCATGCGCAGTGCATTGGCTGATTTCGCTTCGCGCCAGCGCCGCTTTGGTAAGACCAGCGAGCAGGTCGAGGCTGGAGCGCGTGCTTAATGCTTAAACAACGCATCATTACCGCGCTGATCCTGTTGCCCATAGCGCTGGGTGGGTTCTTCCTGCTCGAGGGGGGCAACTTCGCCCTGTTCATCGGTCTGGTGGTAACGCTCGGCGCCTGGGAGTGGGCACGGTTGGCGGGGTTGATGGCTCAGCCCCTGCGTGTCGCCTATGCCTTGGTCGTTGCCGGGGCGTTGATGCTGCTGTACATCCTGCCGGAGCTTGCACCCTGGGTGCTTGGGGCTGCCGTCATCTGGTGGGGGTTGGCCACTTGGCTGGTGCTGACGTACCCACGCACCAGCGAACTGTGGGCCAGCGCTGCCTGCCGGCTGCTGATCGGCCTGCTGGTGTTGCTGCCGGCCTGGCAAGGCCTGGTGCTGCTCAAGCACTGGCCGCTGGGCAACTGGCTGATCCTGTCGGTCATGGCTCTGGTCTGGGCCGCCGACATCGGTGCGTACTTTTCCGGCAGGGCCTTCGGCAAGCGCAAGCTGGCGCCGCAGGTCAGCCCTGGCAAAAGCTGGGAAGGCGTGTACGGCGGGCTGGCGGTCAGCCTGGTGATCACCCTGGTGGTGGGTATCAGCCGAGACTGGAGCATTGGTCAGCTGCTGCTGGGTCTGGCAGGCGCTGCGCTGGTGGTCATGGCCTCGGTGATCGGCGACCTGACCGAAAGCATGTTCAAGCGCCGCTCGGGCATCAAGGACAGCAGCAATCTGCTGCCTGGCCACGGTGGCGTGCTCGACCGCATCGACAGCCTGACGGCGGCCATCCCATTGTTCGCCGTGCTGTTGTGGGCGGCTGAATGGGGTGTGATGTGAGTCAAGTGCAACGCATTACCGTGCTGGGGGCCACCGGCTCCATTGGTCTGAGTACCCTGGACGTGATTGCCCGCCACCCTGAGCGCTATCAGGCCTTCGCCTTGACCGGCTACACCCGCGTCGAGGAGCTGTTGGCCCTGTGTGTGCGGCATCGCCCGGCCTACGCCGTGGTGCCGAGCGCCGACGCGGCGGGGCGCCTGCGTGCAGGCCTGGCAGCGGCAGGGTGCGCTACCGAAGTGCTGGAAGGCGAGGCCGGGTTGTGCCAGGTCGCCTGCGCCAGCGAAGTGGATGCGGTCATGGCCGCCATCGTCGGCGCCGCCGGCCTGCGGCCGACCCTGGCCGCCGTGCAGGCCGGCAAGAAGGTGCTGCTGGCCAACAAGGAGGCCCTGGTCATGTCGGGCGCCTTGTTCATGGACGCCGTGCGTCAGTCGGGCGCCGTGTTGTTGCCCATCGACAGTGAGCACAACGCCATCTTCCAGTGCATGCCCGGCGACTACGCGCGCGGGCTGAGCGCTGTGGGTGTGCGCCGCATTCTGCTGACGGCCTCGGGTGGACCGTTCCGCCAGACATCGACCCAGGCCCTGCAGGACGTCACGCCCGAACAGGCGTGCGCCCACCCGAACTGGTCGATGGGGCGCAAGATTTCCGTCGACTCGGCCAGCATGATGAACAAGGGCCTGGAGTTGATAGAGGCATGCTGGCTGTTCGATGCGCCGCCCAGCTTGGTCGAGGTGGTGGTGCATCCGCAGAGCGTGATCCACTCCCTGGTTGATTACGTCGACGGTTCGGTGCTGGCACAGTTGGGTAACCCGGACATGCGTACGCCCATCGCCAATGCCCTGGCCTGGCCAGAGCGAATCGATTCCGGGGTCGCGCCGCTGGACCTGTTCAGCATTGCGCGCCTGGATTTCGAGGCGCCCGATGAGCAGCGTTTCCCTTGCCTGCGCCTGGCACGACAGGCGGCGCAGGCAGGCAACAGCGCCCCAGCTGTGCTCAATGCGGCCAACGAAGTGGCGGTGCAGACGTTCCTCCAGGGCCGTATCCGCTTCCCGGAGATCGCGAGTATGATCGAACAGGTACTGGACCAGGAGCCCGTGGTGCCGCTGACTTCGCTGGAAGCAGTGTTTGCCGCCGACCAGCGCGCGCGCGAGCTGGCCTGGGCCTGGCTGCACCGCAACGGCCGCTGAGGCGGGCTCGCCCGGTCATCGACGACAGCACCCTATTGACCCATTGCTCATCATTCGGAGATGGACATGACAGCGCTCTACATGATCATCGGTACGCTCGTCGCCTTGGGTGTGCTGGTCACCTTCCATGAGTTCGGCCACTTCTGGGTGGCGCGTCGCTGTGGCGTGAAAGTGCTGCGGTTTTCCGTGGGCTTCGGTACGCCACTGGTGCGCTGGCATGATCGCCAGGGCACCGAGTTCGTCATCGCAGCCATTCCACTGGGCGGCTACGTGAAGATGCTCGACGAGCGCGAGGGCGACGTGCCCCCTGCACTGGTGGGTCAATCGTTCAATCGCAAGCCCGTCGGCCAGCGCATCGCGATCGTTGCCGCGGGGCCGGTCGCCAACTTTTTGCTGGCCATCTTCTTCTTCTGGGTACTGGCGATGCTAGGCAGCCAGCAGATCCGACCGGTAATCGGCACCGTCGAGAATGGCAGCCCGGCGGCAGCAGCTGGGCTGACGGCCGGTCAGGAAATCGTCTCAGTGGATGGCAAGCCGACCAACGGTTGGTCGGCGGTCAACCTGCAATTGGTTCGCCGCCTGGGTGAGAGCGGCACGCTGAACATCGGTGTGCGCGATGAAGGCAGCAGTACCGAGCAGCAGCGCCAGGTGAAACTCGACCAGTGGTTGAAGGGCGCCGATGAGCCCGATCCGATTCGCTCGCTGGGGCTTCAACCCTGGCGCCCGGCCATCGAGCCGGTGCTGGCCGAGATCGACCCCAAGGGGCCGGCCGGGGCGGCGGGCTTGAAGACCGGCGACCGGTTGCTGGGCATCGGCGGCCAGTCGGTGAACGAATGGCAGCAGGTGGTCGATAGCGTGCGCGCGCGGCCCGGCGCCCAGGTGGTAGTGCGTGTGGAGCGCGACGGTGCGCCCTTGGACGTACCGGTAACGCTGGGCGTGAAGGGCGAGGGTGAGGCGGCGGCAGGCTACCTGGGGGCGGGCGTCAAAGCCGGTCAATGGCCGGCCTCGATGCTGCGTGAAGTCAGCTATGGGCCGCTGGAGGCGGTGGGTGAAGGCCTGTCGCGCACCTGGAACATGAGCGTGCTCACGCTTGGGTCACTGAAGAAAATGCTGTTCGGTGAGCTCTCGGTAAAAAACTTGAGTGGACCGATAACCATTGCTAAAGTGGCGGGCGCTTCAGCCCAGTCCGGCGTGGGGGATTTCCTGAATTTCCTGGCCTACCTGAGCATAAGCCTGGGGGTTCTTAACCTGCTGCCCATCCCGGTACTGGATGGGGGGCACTTGCTGTTCTACCTGGTTGAATGGGCGCGCGGTCGTCCGTTGTCTGACCGGGTACAAGGTTGGGGGGTCCAGATCGGTATCAGTTTGGTCTTGGGGGTGATGTTGCTCGCCCTGATCAACGATCTGGGTCGACTATAAAAGCTTCGCTCAATTGCGAAACCTGTCGTTCATGACGGCAGGTTGTTTATTGCCAGTTGGAATAAAAGGACTTCATGAAACGTCTGTTGCTAACTGCGGTGCTCTCCGCACTGATGATCGCTGAAGTTCACGCCGAGTCCTTCACCATCTCCGATATCCGCGTCAATGGCCTGCAGCGGGTTTCCGCCGGCAGCGTCTTCGGTGCCTTGCCCCTGAACGTGGGCGACCAGGCCGATGACCGGCGCCTGGTGGAGTCGACCCGCTCGCTGTTCAAGACCGGGTTCTTCCAGGACATCGAGCTGAACCGTGATGGCAACGTGCTGATCATCAATGTGGTCGAGCGCCCGTCGGTGTCGAGCATCGAGATCGAAGGCAACAAGGCGATCAGTACCGAAGACCTGATGAAGGGCCTGAAGCAATCGGGCCTGGCCGAAGGCGAGATCTTCCAGCGTGCTACCCTCGAAGGCGTGCGTAACGAGCTGCAGCGCCAGTACGTGGCCCAGGGCCGCTACTCGGCCGAGGTCGACGCCGAGGTGGTGCCTCAGCCGCGCAACCGTGTGGCCTTGAAGATCAAGATCAACGAGGGCACCGTCGCTGCCATCCAGCACATCAACATCGTTGGCAACAACGTGTTCGATGACGACACCCTGGGTCAGCTGTTCGAGCTCAAGACCACCAACTGGTTGTCGTTCTTCAAGAATGACGACAAGTATGCCCGCGAAAAACTGTCCGGTGACCTGGAGCGTCTGCGTTCCTACTACCTGGACCGCGGCTACATCAACATGGACATCGCGTCCACCCAGGTGTCCATCACGCCTGACAAGAAACACGTCTACATCACCGTCAACATCAACGAAGGCGAGAAGTACACCGTCCGTGACGTGAAGCTCTCCGGTGACCTCAAGGTGCCGGAAGACCAGGTCAAGTCGCTGCTGCTGGTGCAGCCGGGCCAGGTGTTCTCGCGCAAGGTGATGACCAGCACGTCCGAGCTGATCACCCGCCGCCTGGGTAACGAAGGCTATACCTTCGCCAACGTCAACGGTGTGCCTCAGCCAAACGACCAGGATCACACCGTCGACATCATGTTCGTGGTCGATCCGGGCAAGCGTGCCTACGTCAACCGCATCAACTACCGCGGCAACACCAAGACCGAAGACGAAGTGCTGCGCCGCGAAATGCGTCAGATGGAAGGCGGCTGGGCCTCGACCTACCTGATCGACCAGTCCAAGACCCGTCTGGAACGGCTGGGCTTCTTCAAGGACGTGAACGTCGAGACCCCACCGGTGCCGGGCACCGACGATCAGGTCGACGTGAACTACAGCGTCGAAGAGCAGGCCTCCGGTTCGATCACCGCCAGCGTCGGCTTTGCCCAGAGCGCAGGCTTGATCCTGGGTGGCTCGATCAGCCAGAGCAACTTCCTGGGTACCGGTAACAAGGTTTCCGTTGGCCTGACCCGGTCCGAGTACCAGTCGCGATACAACTTCGGCTTCGTCGATCCCTACTTCACTGCCGATGGCGTGAGCCTGGGTTACAACGCCTTCTACCGCAGCACCAACTACGACGACCTCGATGTCGACGTGGCGAGCTACGCGGTGGACAGCCTGGGTGCCGGTGTGAGCCTGGGTTACCCGATCAGCGAGACGTCGCGCCTGACCTATGGGTTGAGTGTGCAGCAGGACAAGCTCAAGACCGGTAAGTACACCGTTGACGAGATCTTTGATTTCATCAACAAGGAAGGCGAGAACTTCACCAACTTCAAAGCCTCGATCGGCTGGTCCGAATCGACGTTGAACAAAGGTGTGCTGGCGACACGCGGTCACTCTCAGAGCCTGAGCCTCGAAACCACGATTCCAGGCAGCGACTTGTCGTTCTACAAACTGGACTACCGCGGCCAGCTGTTCAAGCCATTGAGCCAGAACTACACCCTGCGTCTGCACACCGAACTGGGTTACGGTGACGGCTTCGGGGGTACCTCCGGTCTGCCGTTCTACGAGAACTACTACGCGGGCGGCTTCAACTCGGTTCGCGGCTTCAAGGACAGCACCCTGGGGCCGCGCAGTACGCCAAGTAAACTTAACGAGAAGAACGGAACTCTGCTTGACCCCGACCAAGACCCGCTTCCATTCGGCGGCAACGTCCTGGTCCAGGGCGGCGTCGAGTTGCTGTTCCCGCTGCCGTTCGTCAAGGACCAGCGTTCCCTGCGCACCTCGGTCTTCTGGGACGTGGGTAACGTGTTCGACACCAACTGCGGCAACAAGCCGGACTGCACCAAGGTCGGTTTCTCCGACATGGCCAGTTCGGTCGGTCTTGGCGTGACGTGGATCACGGCCTTGGGCCCGTTGAGCTTCAGCCTGGCGATGCCGATCAAGAAGCCGGACGAGGCAGACACCCAGGTGTTCCAATTCTCTCTGGGCCAGACCTTCTAAGGTCGGCCCTTGCTTAACGACAACGGTTTATCCAGGAGTTCATCGTGCGCAAGTTGACCCAAATGGCCGTAGTGGCCGCGGCGCTGGTCGCCACCCCGGCTTTCGCCGAAATGAAGGTTGCCGTTCTGAACTATCAGATGGCACTGCTCGAGTCCGATGCCGCCAAGAAGTACGCCGTGGATGCCGAAAAGAAGTTCGGCCCTCAGCTGACCAAGCTCAAAGGCCTGGAAAGCAGCGCCAAGGGCATCCAGGATCGCCTGATCAAGGGCGGTGACAAGATGCAGCAGCAGGAGCGTGAGCGCCTGGAGCTCGAGTTCAAGCAAAAGGCCCGTGACTTCCAGTTCCAGTCCAAGGAGCTGAACGAAGCCAAGGCTGTTGCCGACCGCGACATGCTCAAGCAGCTCAAGCCCAAGCTGGACGGCGCCGTCGAGGAAGTGATCAAGAAGGGCGGTTACGACCTGGTGCTCGAGCGCGGTGCGGTCATTGATGTCAAGCCTCAGTATGACATCACCCGCCAGGTTATCGAGCGTATGAACCAAGCCCGTTGATATGACCGTGACCATGACGCTTGGCCAACTGGCCGAGACCCTCGGGGCCACCCTCAAGGGCCCCGAGACGCTGCAGATCACAGGCCTTGCCACCTTGCAGGAGGCCGGGCCGGGTCAGTTGAGCTTTCTTGCCAACCCGCAGTACCGCAAATACCTGGACGAGAGCCAGGCGGCTGCCGTGCTGCTCAAGGCCGCCGATGCCGAGGCGTTCGCCGGTCATGCCCTGATCGTTGCCGATCCCTACCTGGCATATGCCCGCATTTCCCACCTGTTCGACCCCAAACCCAAGGCTGTGGCGGGGATTCACCCCAGCGCCGTGGTGGCCGGGGATGCCCAGGTAGACGCGACGGCCAGTGTCGGGCCTTTCGCGGTCGTTGAAAGCGGTGCGCGTATCGGCGCCCATGTCACCATCGGTGCCCACTGCTTCATCGGTGCCCGCTGCGTGATCGGCGAAGGGGGCTGGCTGGCGCCGCGGGTCACGCTGTATCACGATGTCACCATTGGCAAGCGGGTGGTCATCCAGTCCGGCGCAGTGATCGGTGGTGAAGGCTTTGGCTTTGCCAACGAGAAAGGCGTGTGGCGCAAGATCGCCCAGATCGGCGGGGTCAGCATTGGTGACGATGTGGAGATTGGTGTGAACACGGCCGTGGACCGTGGCGCCTTGTCCGACACCTGCATCGCCGACGGCGTCAAGCTCGACAACCAGATCCAGATTGCCCACAACGTGCAGATCGGGGAGCATACGGCCATGGCCGCGTGCGTGGGTATCTCCGGCAGCACGCGTATCGGCAAGCATTGCACCATCGCCGGTGGCGTGGGCATGGTCGGTCATATCGATGTCTGCGACAACGTTTTCGTGTCCGGAATGACCATGGTGACCCGCTCGATCACCGAGCCGGGTGGCTATTCTTCCGGGACTGCCATGCAGCCTCTGGCTGACTGGCGCAAGAGCGCCGCGCGTATCCGCCACCTGGACGACATGGCCAAGCGTCTCCAGCAGTTGGAAAAACGCGTCGATACCGTGACCTCAGGTGGGCAGCCGACATCAGAAGGCTGATACCATTTCCTGAGCAAGAGTGAACAGTCGCTAGCTGGCTCCTCTTTGGATTGCAAAAGGAGCGTGTGGTCAGCACCTGCGCTCCCTATTCTTATACAGGCTTCCCCCCCGAAATGATGGACATCAACGAGATTCGCGAATACCTGCCTCACCGTTACCCGTTCCTGCTAGTGGACCGCGTGACGGATCTGGATTACGAGGCCCAGAGCATTCGTGCCTACAAGAATGTCAGCATCAACGAGCCGTTCTTCAACGGTCACTTCCCGGCGCACCCCATCATGCCCGGCGTCCTGATCATCGAAGCCATGGCCCAGGCGGCCGGCATCCTCGGTTTCAAGATGCTCGATGCCAAGCCTGCCGACGGCACCTTGTACTACTTCGTAGGCTCCGACAAGCTGCGTTTCCGTCAGCCGGTGCTGCCGGGTGACCAGCTGGTGCTGGAAGCGAAGTTCCTGAGCCGCAAAAGCATGATCTGGAAATTCGAATGCCGTGCCCTGGTCGACGGCAAGGCAGTATGCTCGGCCGAAATCACCTGTGCGGAACGCTCCCTATGAATTCGATTGATCCTCGGGCCATCATCGACCCTTCGGCCAAGCTGGCCGAAGGCGTCGAGGTGGGCCCTTGGTCGATCGTTGGCCCCGATGTCGAAATCGGGGAGGGCACCCTCATCGGCCCACACGTTGTGCTCAAGGGGCCGACCCGGATCGGCAAGCACAACCGTATCTTTCAGTTTTCCTCGATTGGCGAAGACACCCCGGACCTCAAGTACAAGGGTGAGCCCACCCGCCTGGTGATCGGCGATCACAACGTCATCCGTGAAGGCGTCACGATCCACCGCGGTACCGTGCAGGATCGCGCCGAAACCACCGTCGGCGACCATAACCTGATCATGGCCTATGCCCACATTGGCCATGACAGCGTGATCGGCAGCCACTGCATTCTGGTCAACAACACTGCGCTGGCGGGCCATGTGCATGTGGGCGACTGGGCGATCCTGTCCGGGTTCACCCTGGTGCACCAGTATTGCCACATCGGCGCCCATGCGTTTTCTGGCATGGGCACGGCCATCGGCAAGGACGTACCCGCGTTCGTCACCGTTTTCGGCAGCCCCGCCGAAGCGCGCAGCATGAACTTCGAAGGCATGCGCCGCCGTGGTTTCAGCGACGAGGTCATCCATGTGCTGCGTCGCTGCTACAAGATCGTCTACCGCCAGGGCCTGACGGTGGAGGATGCATTGCGCGAACTCGAAGCGCCGGCGGCGCAGCATCCCGAGGTCGAGCTGTTCCGCCAGTCGATCGTGAGTTCGGCCCGCGGCATCACTCGCTGACATGGCCCAGCTCTGCGTAGCCCTGGTCGCCGGTGAAGCCAGCGGCGACATCCTCGGTTCCGGCTTGATGCGCGCCTTGAAGGCGCGCCATCCCGATGTGCGCTTCATCGGTGTCGGTGGCCCGCTCATGGAGGCCGAAGGCCTGCAATCCTACTTCCCCATGGAGCGCTTGGCCGTCATGGGGCTGGTCGAGGTGCTCGGTCGCCTGCGTGAATTGCTCAAGCGCCGCAAGCTGCTGGTCCAGACACTCATCGAGCAGAAGCCGGACGTGTTCATCGGTATCGATGCGCCCGACTTTACGCTGGAGATCGAACTCAAACTGCGCCAGGCGGGGATCAAGACCGTCCATTACGTCAGCCCTTCAGTGTGGGCATGGCGGCAAAAGCGCGTGTTGAAGATACGTCAGGGTTGCGACCTGATGCTGACATTGTTGCCGTTCGAGGCCCGCTTCTATGAAGAGCAGGGCGTGCCGGTGCGATTCGTCGGCCACCCGCTGGCCGATACCATTGCCCTGCAGGCGGATCGGCCCGCGGCGCGCGCCGCCCTGGGCCTGGGCGATGGCCCGGTGGTCGCCCTGATGCCAGGCAGCCGTGGGGGCGAAGTCGGGCGCCTGGGTGCGCTGTTCCTGGATGCAGCGCAACGTCTGCAGCAGCAGGTGCCGGGTGTGCGCTTCGTGCTGCCCTGTGCCAACGCCGCTCGCCGCGCGCAGCTCGAGCAAATGCTCGAGGGCCGCAACTTGCCGTTGGCCCTGCTCGATGGCCGCTCGCACGAGGCGCTTGCCGCGTGTGACGCCGTCCTGATCGCATCGGGTACGGCCACCCTGGAAGCGCTGCTGTTCAAGCGACCCATGGTAGTCGCCTACCGCCTGGCGCCGCTTACCTACTGGATACTCAAACGGCTGGTGAAAAGCCCCTACGTGTCCTTGCCCAACCTGCTGGCGCGCCGTGCACTGGTGCCCGAG
The DNA here is from genome assembly GCF_000730565.1 of Pseudomonas fulva NBRC 16637 = DSM 17717. Lineage (GTDB taxonomy): Bacteria > Pseudomonadota > Gammaproteobacteria > Pseudomonadales > Pseudomonadaceae > Aquipseudomonas > Aquipseudomonas fulva. Next base: position 93,580 of record NZ_BBIQ01000011.1, read on the forward strand.
TTGCTGCAAGACGCCGCGACCAGCGAAGCGCTGGTCGATGCGCTGCTGCCCTTGCTGCGCGACGGTAGCGGGCAAACCGACTCGTTCGACGAGATTCACCGCACGTTGCGCCGGGATGCCTCCAATCAGGCCGCCGACGCCGTGCTGGCCCTGCTGGAGAAACGCTGAGATGCAGTTCGGTCTGGATTTCAACCTGGTCGAAGACTTGGTCGCCGGCGTCGACGAAGTGGGCCGCGGCCCCCTGTGTGGCGACGTGGTGACGGCTGCCGTGATCCTTGACCCAGCACGCCCGATCCTGGGGCTGAACGACTCGAAGAAGCTGACCCAGGCACGCCGTGAGGCCTTGTTCGACGAAATCTGCGACAAGGCCCTGAGCTTTTTCATTGCCCGCGCTGAAGTCGAAGAAATCGATCGCCTCAATATCCTGCATGCCACCATGCTGGCCATGCAGCGCGCGGTGGAAGGCTTGCACATCACCCCGAACATGGCCTTGATCGACGGCAATCGCTGCCCGCAGCTGTCGGTGCCCTCGGCACCGGTCGTGCAGGGGGATGCCAAGGTGCCCGCCATCGCGGCGGCTTCGATCCTGGCCAAGGTGACGCGGGATCGCGAAATGGGCGCCTTCGAGCTGATCTACCCCGGGTACGGCATAGGCGCGCATAAAGGCTACCCGACGCCGGTCCACCTGGAGGCACTGGCACGGCTCGGGCCGACGCCCATTCATCGTCGATCGTTTGCGCCCGTGCGTGCCGCCTGGGGTGTGCGTGAGGCTGTGACCGCCTCGCTGATCTGATACCCAACCCTGCCGTATCCAGGGGCTTGAGGCCCTGTGGGGTCGGGCTGGACCACGTTCCCGGGCATTTGCTCAGGCCGCCCTGCCGTCGCGCAGGGGCAACCGGCCCTCAAAACCCCTGCCCAATTGAGCTACAATCGCGCCCTTGTCGTTAAGCACTGCTACAGGATCATTCATGTCGGTTTCCTTCGTTCACCTGCGCGTCCACTCCGAATTCTCGCTGGTCGACGGTCTGGTCCGGATCAAACCGCTGGCCAAGGCGCTGGCCGGGATGAACATGCCTGCGGTGGCGATCACCGACCAGAGCAACATGTGCTCGCTGGTCAAGTTCTACAAGGCGGCCATGGGGGCGGGCATCAAGCCGATCTGTGGTGCGGACCTGTGGTTGGCCGGTGAAGATGCGCAGGCGCCGCTGTCGCGTATCTGCTTCCTGGCCATGAACCCTCTGGGCTACCGCAACCTGACCGAGTTGCTTTCCCGGGGCTGGACCGAGGGCCAGCGCAATGGCCTGGTCATCATCCAGCGTGACTGGATTGCCGCGGCCAGCGAAGGCCTGATCGCGCTTTCGGCGGGCAAGGAAGGCGACATCGGCATGGCGTTGCTGGGGGGGCGTAGTGAGGAGGCGCAAGCGCTGCTCGAGGACTGGATGGCCATGTTCCCCGAGCGCTTTTATGTCGAAGTCCAGCGCACCAGTCGCCCCAGGGACGAAGAGTATGTGCATGCCGCCGTGGCCCTCGCCGATCGGCTGGGTGCGCCGCTGGTGGCCACCAACGATGTGCGTTTCATCAAACAGACCGATTTCGACGCCCACGAAACCCGTGTATGCATCGGTGAAGGCTGGACGCTGGACGATCCGCGTCGCCCGCGCCTGTACAGCGACCAGCAATACCTGAAATCGGCCGAGGAAATGGCCGAGCTGTTCAGCGACCTGCCGGACGCCCTGGCCAACACCGTCGAAATCGCCAAGCGCTGCAATATCCAGGTGCAACTGGGCAAGTACTTCCTGCCTGACTTCCCCACGCCCAATGGCATGGGGATCGACGATTACCTGCGGCACGTGTCCCACGAAGGGCTGGAAGAGCGCCTGGCGGTGCTGTGGCCTAAAGAGACCACGCCCGACTACGAGCAAAAGCGCCAGGTCTACCTCGATCGGCTGAAGTTCGAGCTGGATATCATCATCCAGATGGGCTTCCCCGGTTACTTCCTGATCGTGATGGACTTCATCAAGTGGGCCAAGAACAACGGCGTACCGGTGGGACCTGGCCGAGGCTCGGGTGCAGGCTCGCTGGTGGCCTATGTGCTCAAGATCACCGACCTCGACCCGCTGGCCTACGACCTGCTGTTCGAGCGCTTCCTGAACCCTGAGCGGGTGTCCATGCCCGACTTCGACGTCGACTTCTGCATGGACGGCCGGGACCGGGTCATCGACTACGTGGCAGAGGCCTACGGGCGTAATGCCGTGAGCCAGATCATTACCTTTGGCACCATGGCGGCCAAGGCCGTGGTGCGCGACGTGGCACGCGTGCAAGGCAAGTCCTACGGCCTGGCCGATCGTCTGTCGAAGATGATTCCGTTCGAAGTGGGCATGACCCTGGAGAAGGCCTACGAGCAGGAAGAAATCCTGCGCGACTTCCTCAAGGGTGACGAGGACGCTCGCGAAATCTGGGACATGGCCCTGAAGCTCGAAGGCGTCACGCGCGGTACCGGCAAGCACGCCGGTGGCGTGGTCATTGCGCCGACCAAGCTTACTGATTTCTCGCCCATCGCCTGCGACGAAGAAGGCGGTGGCCTGATCACCCAGTTCGACAAGGACGACGTGGAGGCGGCGGGCCTTGTGAAGTTCGACTTCCTGGGCCTGCGCACCCTGACCATCATCAAGTGGGCGATGGAGATCATCAACCGTGAGCAGGCCAAGAAAGACCTGCCCGACCTGAACATCGACTTCATCCCGCTCGATGACCGCAAGACCTACGAGCTGTTGCAGAAGGCCGAAACCACAGCGGTGTTCCAGCTCGAATCGCGCGGCATGAAAGAGCTGATCAAGAAGCTCAAGCCCGACTGCCTCGAAGATCTCATCGCCTTGGTGGCGCTGTTCCGCCCCGGCCCGCTGCAGTCGGGCATGGTGGACGACTTCATCAACCGCAAGCACGGACGTGCCGAGCTGGCCTACCCGCATCCGGACTATCAGTATGACGGCTTGCAGCCGGTGCTGGCGCCGACCTACGGCATCATCCTGTATCAGGAGCAGGTGATGCAGATCGCCCAGGTGATGGCGGGGTACACCTTGGGTGGCGCCGACATGCTGCGTCGGGCAATGGGCAAGAAGAAGCCCGAGGAAATGGCCAAGCAGCGCGGCGGTTTCATTGAAGGCTGTGCCAATAATGGAATCGATGGGGATCTTGCGGGCAACATCTTCGACCTGGTAGAGAAGTTCGCAGGTTACGGCTTCAACAAGTCTCACTCGGCCGCCTATGGCCTGGTGTCCTACCAGACAGCCTGGCTCAAGACCCACCACCCGGCACCGTTCATGGCCGCGGTGTTGTCGGCGGACATGCACAACACCGACAAGGTGGTGGTGCTGGTCGAGGAAGTGCGCACCATGAAGTTGCGTCTGGACGCGCCAGATGTGAACTTCTCGGACTTCAAGTTCACCGTCAACGACGATGGCCGCATTGTGTATGGCCTCGGCGCCATCAAGGGCGTGGGTGAGGGGCCTGTGGAGGCGATCGTCGAGGCCCGTGCCGAGGGCGGCCCGTTCAAGGACCTGTATGACTTCTGCGAGCGTATCGACCTCAAGCGCGTCAACAAGCGCACCCTCGATGCGCTGGTACGCAGTGGCGCGCTGGACCGGCTCGGCCCGCATTTTCATGACGAGATCAAGGCTTACCATGCCCACATCGACATCAACCGGGCCATCCTGCTGGCGGCACTGGGCGATGCCATCAAGGCGGCCGAGCAGACGGCCCGCACGGCCGACAGCGGTCACATCGACCTGTTCGGCGGCATGTTCGACGAGCCGGACGCCGACGTGTATGCCAGTTATCGCAAAGCGCGACCACTGACGCTCAAGGAGCGGCTCAAGGGCGAGAAGGACACGCTGGGGCTTTACCTCACCGGTCACCCGATCGATGAATACGAGGCTGAAATCCGCCGCTTCGCGCGCCAGCGCATCATCGACCTCAAGCCCTCGCGCGAAACCCAGACCATCGCCGGCATGATCATCGCCCTGCGAGTCATGAAGAACAAAAAGGGCGACAAGATGGGGTTCGTCACCCTGGATGACAGGTCTGGCCGCATCGAGGCCTCGCTGTTTGCCGATGCCTATATCACGGCCCAGTCACTGCTGCAGAACGATGCGATGGTGGTGGTCGAAGGGGAGGTCAGCAACGACGATTTCTCAGGCGGCCTGCGGCTGCGGGTCAAGCAGGTGATGACCTTGGAGGATGCCCGTACCAAGCTGGCCGAGAGCCTGCGCCTGAAGGTCGCCCACGAGGCGCTCAAGGGCGATCGCCTCAAGTGGTTGGGTGAGTTGATCACCCGTCACCGCGGCGCCTGCCCGATCACGCTGGAATATACCGGCAGCGATGCCAAGGCCATGCTGCAATTTGGCGACCAGTGGGCCATCGACCCCGCAGACGTGCTGATTCAGACCCTGCGTGACCAGTTCGGACGTGAGAACGTCTTTTTGCAATACCGTTGAGCCGCTCAACATTTAATCTCGACCTGAAGGCGCCTGATCCCTTAAGGTATGGCGCCAAACGGATCAACCGGCCGGCCGCCTGGCCGTAGACCCAAGACGGATGACTATGAACCCGAACTTTCTCGACTTCGAACAGCCGATTGCCGACCTGCAAGCCAAGATCGAAGGCCTGCGCCTGGTAGGCAACGACAATTCGCTGAACATCAGCGATGAAATTGCCCGTCTGCAAGACAAGAGCAATACCCTGACCGAAAGCATCTTCGGCAACCTGACCAGCTGGCAGATCGCTCGCCTGGCACGTCACCCGCGTCGTCCCTATACCCTGGACTACCTGCAGCACATCTTCACCGAATTCGAAGAACTGCACGGCGATCGCCACTTCTCCGACGATGCTGCCATCGTTGGCGGTACCGCACGCCTGGACGGCAAGCCGGTCATGGTCATCGGGCACCAGAAGGGCCGCGAAGTGCGGGAGAAGGTTCGCCGTAACTTCGGCATGCCGCGCCCTGAGGGCTACCGCAAGGCGTGCCGTCTGATGGAAATGGCCGAGCGTTTCCGCATGCCGATTCTGACCTTCATCGACACGCCGGGTGCCTATCCAGGTATCGACGCCGAAGAGCGTAACCAGAGCGAGGCCATCGCCTGGAACCTGCGCGTGATGGCGCGCCTGAAGACGCCAATCATCGCTACGGTGATCGGTGAAGGCGGGTCGGGCGGCGCGCTGGCCATCGGCGTGTGCGACCAGCTGAACATGCTGCAGTACTCCACCTACTCGGTCATCTCGCCCGAAGGCTGCGCTTCGATCCTGTGGAAGACGGCCGACAAGGCTGCCGATGCCGCCGAGGCCATGGGCATCACGGCTGAGCGCCTCAAGAGCCTGGACATCGTCGACAAGGTTATCCCGGAGCCACTGGGTGGCGCTCACCGTGACCCTGCCGCCATGTCCGAAAGCATCCGCGCCGAGCTGGTGCAGCAGTTGGACATGCTCAGCGGGTTGGACCACGACGCACTGCTGGCTCGCCGTTACGATCGTCTGATGAGCTACGGCGTCTGATCGCCTTCGGGGCCGTCTGTCGGCCCCTCGGGTGAGCCTGGAACCCAGGCTCACCCGCATCCGTCACTCAGGTTGATGGAAGCCTTGATGATTGATCCCGCCCCCTGGCTTTGCGCCCGCACCTGGTACGTCGCCCTCTCTGGCGGCCTGGACTCCACCGTTCTGCTGCACTGGCTCGCCGCCTACGCCCGCAGCCATCGTGCACCGCCGCTGCGCGCGATTCACATCCAGCATGGCCTGCAACCGGTCGCGCAGGCGTGGCCTGCCCATTGCCAACGCGTCTGCGATGACCTGGGCATCGAGCTGCAGGTCATCGAGGTCGACGTCGCCCCGGGCCCGAGCCTGGAGCAGGCTGCCCGCCATGCCCGTTACGCCGCCTTCGAGCGGGTGTTGGCGGCAGATGACATGCTGTTCACTGGCCAGCACCGCGACGACCAGGCTGAAACGCTGCTGTTTCGCCTGCTGCGGGGCGCGGGGTTGCGCGGCCTGGCGGCGATGCCGAGGGAGCGGGCGATGGGGCAGGGCAGGCTGGTCAGGCCTTTGCTCGGTTGCTCCCGGCGACAGTTGCAACACTATGCACAGGCGCACGCGTTGGGCTGGGTCGAGGACCCTTCGAATGCCGACACCCGGTTTGCCCGCAACTATCTGCGCAGGGAGGTTCTGCCGTCCCTTCGGCAGCGCTGGCCGCACGCCGGGCAGAGCCTGGCCCGTGCCGCCGACCACCTGGGCGAAGCCCTGAGCCTGCTGGACGAGCTGGCCGAGAGCGACCTGGCGCCGGTACGCCAAAATGCCCCTGCTGTTTGGCCTGGACTCGATTCGCTGGACCTGGCCGGCCTGCTCGCGCTTTCACCTGCACGCCAACGCAATGCGTTGCAGTATTGGCTCAGCCACCGAACCCGCTTGCCCGACACGCGCCACTGGGCCGGCTGGGCGGACCTGCGCGACGCCGCTGGCGATGCCTGCCCCGTGTGGCAACTGAGCGATGGCCAACTGGTGCGCAGCCAAGGGCGCATCTGGTGGCTGAGCGGCGACTGGTTGCAAACGCCGCGTCAGGCCATGGCTTGGGAAAACGCCGATGAGCCGTTGGCCTTGCCGGGCAACGGCAGTGTGCGACTTGTTGGCGCAGGCTCGCTGACGGGCCTGCGTATCGGCTACCGTCAGGGCGGGGAGTGGCTGGACATCCCAGGACGCGGGCGGCGTGATCTCAAGCGCCTGCTCAATGAGCTGCAAGTGCCGCATTTTCTGCGCATGCGCCTGCCTCTGCTTTTCCAAGGTGAGCGGCTGCTGGCGGTGGCCAACCTGCCCAGTTTGGCTCAGGGGGATTACCGGCTGCATTGGCAGTTGCCGACGCGCGCGCAAGGTTTGAGCTAGTGGGTACATTCGGGTAGACTACCCTCCCTTCTTGATACAGCTTCTGTGGGTTCCGCGAAAACACAGGAGTTGCCGATTACCAAGCAGTTTTTTGCTGGGCTGATTCTTAGAAATGACGAGCGAGCGCCCTGCCAGGGTTACCCCTGGTCTGTACACACGCGGCAGTTTTTCGAGATGCACTGTGATTGACGCAGGTGATCGGGGGCGTTTGCCCTCCTTCGCTATCTCCGGCGGCGCTGGCCGCTTTAACGCAGACTTCTAGGGTTTTTCATGACGCGCTACATATTCGTCACGGGCGGTGTTGTTTCTTCATTGGGGAAAGGCATTGCCTCGGCTTCCCTGGCGGCCATCCTGGAGGCGCGGGGCCTGAAGGTCACCATGCTCAAGCTGGATCCGTACATCAACGTCGACCCAGGCACCATGAGCCCGTTCCAGCACGGTGAAGTATTCGTCACCCAGGATGGCGCCGAGACCGACCTGGACCTGGGCCACTACGAGCGGTTCATCCGCACCACCATGACCCAGAACAACAACTTCACCACCGGCCGCGTCTACGAGCACGTGCTGCGCAAGGAACGCCGTGGTGACTACCTGGGCGCGACCATCCAGGTCATCCCGCACATCACCGATGAAATCAAGCGCCGCATCATCAAGGGTGCAGGCGATGCCGACGTGGCCCTAGTCGAGATCGGCGGCACCGTGGGCGACATCGAGTCCCAGCCGTTCCTCGAAGCCATTCGCCAACTGCGCGTGGAAGTGGGTTCCAAGCGCGCGATGCTGATGCACCTGACGCTGGTGCCTTACATCGCCACCGCCGGTGAAACCAAGACCAAGCCGACCCAGCACTCGGTCAAGGAGCTGCGCTCCATCGGCCTGCAGCCTGACGTGCTGATCTGCCGCTCCGACCACCCTGTCGATGCATCGTCGCGCCGCAAGATCGCGTTGTTCACCAACGTTGAAGAGCGCGCGGTGATTTCGCTGGAAGACGTCGACACCATCTACAAGATTCCAGGTGTCTTGCACGCCCAGGGTCTGGACGACTTCGTCGTCGAGCGTTTCGGCATGCAGTGCAGCAGTGCCGACCTGTCCGAGTGGGACAAGGTGGTTGACGCCAAGCTCAACCCGGAGCATGAAGTCACCATCGCCATGGTCGGCAAGTACATGGAGCTGCTCGATGCGTACAAGTCGCTGATCGAAGCGATGAGCCACGCGGGCATCACCAACCGCACCAAGGTCAACCTGCGCTACATCGATTCCGAAGACATCGAGAACCAGGGCACCAGCCTGCTCCAGGGCGCCGATGCCATCCTGGTACCCGGTGGTTTCGGCCTGCGCGGTGTCGAAGGCAAGATCACGGCGGTGCAATACGCCCGTGAGAACAAGGTGCCGTACCTGGGTATCTGCCTGGGCATGCAAGTGGCGGTCATCGAGTTCGCCCGTAACGTGATGGGCTGGAGCGACGCCAACTCCACCGAGTTTGATCGCGACAGCGGCCACCCTGTCGTCGGTCTGATCACCGAGTGGGCCGATGCCACCGGCGCGGTCGAAACCCGTAGCGAGGCGTCGGACCTGGGCGGCACCATGCGCCTGGGCGCCCAGGACTGCCAGCTGGCTGCCGGTTCCAACGTGCATGCGTGCTATGGCAAGGACATCATCACCGAGCGTCACCGTCACCGCTACGAAGTGAACAACAACCTGCTGCCGCAGCTGGTGGACGCAGGCCTGGTGGTTTCCGGTCGTTCCGAAGACGGTGCCCTGGTCGAGGTGGTGGAGTCCAAGGACCACCCGTGGTTCGTCGCCTGCCAGTTCCACCCGGAGTTCACCTCCACCCCACGCGATGGCCACCCGCTGTTCAGTGGCTTCGTCAAGGCGGCGCTCGCCCAGAAGAACAAGGCCTGACCCATGCCCCAGAAGATCATCCGCGTCGGTCACATCGATATCGCCAACGACAAGCCATTCGTCCTGTTCGGTGGCATGAACGTTCTGGAGTCCCGCGACCTGGCCATGAAGGTGTGCGAAGAATACGTGCGGGTTACCGAAAAGCTCGGTATCCCGTATGTGTTCAAGGCCAGCTTCGACAAGGCCAATCGGTCCTCGGTCACTTCCTACCGCGGCCCTGGCCTGGAAGAGGGCCTGAAGATCTTCGAGGAGATCAAGCGCACCTACAACGTGCCGGTGATCACCGATGTGCACGAGCCCTACCAGGCCGAGCCGGTGGCCAAGGTCTGCGACATCATCCAGTTGCCGGCTTTCCTGTCGCGCCAGACCGACCTGGTGGTGGCGATGGCCAAGACCGGCGCGGTGATCAATATCAAGAAGGCTCAGTTCCTCGCACCCCAGGAGATGAAACACATCCTGACCAAGTGCGAGGAAGCCGGTAATGACCAATTGATCCTGTGCGAGCGTGGTTCGAGCTTCGGTTACAACAATCTGGTCGTGGACATGCTCGGCTTCGGTGTCATGAAGCAGTTCGAGTACCCGGTGTTCTTCGACGTGACCCATGCCCTGCAGATGCCGGGTGGTCGTGCCGACTCCGCAGGCGGGCGCCGCGCTCAGGTGACCGACCTGGCCAAGGCCGGCATGAGCCAGGGGCTGGCAGGGTTGTTCCTCGAAGCTCACCCCGATCCGGACAACGCCAAGTGCGACGGCCCGTGTGCCTTGCGCCTGGACAGGCTGGAGCCGTTCCTGGCTCAGCTCAAGCAACTGGATGACCTGGTGAAAAGTTTTCCGACGGTAGAAACCGCGTAAAGCACTTTTCTCGGGTAAAGTACCGTCCGATTCACCCCTGACCACTCGGTCAGGGGCTCCCTTCGCCGGGCCTGCCTCTGCATCCTCGTCCGGTGAACGGCAAGAATTTTCTAAGCTGCGTTGTTTTCGTCAATTCTGGAGTGCTTACAACAATGGCAAAAATCGTCGACATCAAAGGTCGTGAAGTTCTCGATTCACGTGGCAACCCCACCGTGGAAGCCGATGTACTGCTCGACAACGGCATCATCGGCAGCGCCTGCGCGCCGTCCGGTGCTTCCACCGGCTCGCGCGAAGCGCTGGAGCTGCGTGATGGCGACAAGAGCCGTTACTTGGGCAAGGGTGTGCTGAAGGCTGTCGCCAACATCAATGGCCCAATCCGCGACCTGCTGCTGGGCAAGGACCCTTCCGACCAGAAGGCCCTGGACCACGCCATGATCGAGCTGGACGGTACCGAGAACAAGGCCAAGCTGGGCGCCAACGCCATCCTGGCCGTGTCCCTGGCGGCTGCCAAAGCGGCAGCCCAGGATCAGGACCTGCCCCTGTACGCCCACATTGCCAACCTCAACGGCACTCCAGGCCAGTACTCGATGCCGGTACCCATGATGAATATCATCAACGGTGGCGAGCATGCCGACAACAACGTCGATATCCAGGAGTTCATGGTTCAGCCAGTGGGCGCCAAGACCTTCTCCGACGGCCTGCGCATGGGGACCGAGATCTTCCATCACCTCAAGGCCGTGCTCAAGGCCCGTGGCCTGAACACTGCCGTGGGTGACGAAGGCGGTTTCGCCCCTAACCTGGCCTCCAACGAAGACGCCCTTGGCGCCATCGCCGAAGCCGTCGAGAAAGCCGGCTACAAACTGGGCACCGACGTGACCCTGGCCCTGGACTGCGCCGCCTCCGAGTTTTATGAAAACGGCAAGTACAACCTGTCCGGCGAAGGCAAGTCGTTCGACGCCGAAGGCTTTGCCGACTACCTCAAAGGCCTGACCGAGCGCTTCCCGATCATTTCGATCGAAGATGGCCTGGACGAGTCCGATTGGGCTGGCTGGAAGATCCTCACTGACAAGATCGGCGAGAAGGTGCAACTGGTCGGTGACGACCTGTTCGTGACCAATACCAAGATCCTCAAGGAAGGCATCGAGAAGGGCATCGGTAACTCGATTCTGATCAAGTTCAACCAGATCGGCTCGCTGACCGAGACCCTGGAAGCCATCCAGATGGCCAAGGCTGCCGGTTACACCGCCGTGATCTCCCACCGCTCGGGTGAAACCGAAGACTCCACCATCGCCGACCTGGCTGTGGGTACTGCGGCCGGTCAGATCAAGACGGGTTCGCTGTGCCGCTCCGACCGCGTGTCGAAGTACAACCAATTGCTGCGCATCGAAGAGCAACTGGGTGCCAAGGCGGTTTACCGTGGCCGTACCGAGTTTCGCGGCTAAGCAAGAGATGGTAAAAAGACAGCAGCCGGAGCTGTAGGAACGTTCGTACCGTAACTTCCTACGTTCCATCGGGTTTCTGTTTGAGAAGCCTGGCCTCGGCCAGGCTTCGTGCTATCTGAGACCCTGAACCAACAGGGTCTTTCAACCTGGATATCTTGATGCGCAGTCCTTATTGGTTGTTCCTGGTCCTGCTTCTGCTGCTGGGCGGCCTGCAATACCGTTTGTGGGTAGGCAATGGCAGCCTGGCGCAGGTGGCCGAGCTCAAGCAGCAGATTGACGAGCAGCATGCCGAGAACGAGCGGCTGCTGGAGCGTAACCGTGTGCTCGACGCCGAAGTACTGGAGTTGAAAAAAGGCATGGAAACCGTCGAAGAACGTGCCCGCCACGAGCTTGGCATGGTCAAGGAAGGCGAAACCCTCTTTCAGTTGCCACAGAAATGAGTGAGCGCTTGCCGGCCTTCTGGGCCGTGATCCCTGCGGCGGGAGTGGGCGCCCGCATGGCTGCCGATCGCCCCAAGCAATACCTGTCGTTGGCGGGGCAGACCATCATCGAGCACAGCCTGGCGTGTTTTCTCGATCACCCCGCCCTCAAGGGGGTCGTGGTCAGCATCGCTGAACATGACCCTTACTGGCCCGGCCTTGGGTGCGCCAGCGACCCGCGCATCCGCCGGGCTGCCGGGGGGCGCGAGCGTGCTGACTCGGTACTCAATGCCTTGCTGCTGTTGCACGCTCAGGGCGCGCAAGATGATGACTGGGTGTTGGTGCACGATGCGGCGCGGCCCAACCTGGCACGCAGTGACCTGGACAAGCTGCTGGCCGAATTGGCAGATGATCCGGTGGGCGGCCTGTTGGCGGTACCTGCTCGCGATACGCTCAAAAAATCCGACGGCCATGGGCGCGTCAGCGCCACGGTTGACCGCAGCACCATCTGGCAAGCCTATACGCCGCAGATGTTCCGTTTAGGGGCGCTGCATCGGGCGCTGGCCGAGTGCCTGGTCTCGGATGTGGTGGTGACCGATGAGGCGTCGGCCATCGAATGGTCCGGTCAGTCGCCACGGCTGATCGAAGGCCGCAGTGACAACCTCAAGGTTACGCGCCCCGAAGACCTGGAGTGGCTGCGCCAACGCTGGAATGGGCGGCGTTGACAGGGCCCCGTTCAACTCCCCGGTGATTGAGTCAGGCTCCCACCACCCGCCATTCTGACTGAGCGCCGGTCATGCCCGGTACTCAGGCAGACCTGCCAAGCCCTCTTTCAGATAGTCCACCAGGCGCCGCACCTTGGGCGACAAATGCCGCTGTTGCGGGTACAAGGCCCATACTGCCGTATTGGGGGGTTGGTGGGCTTGCAGCAGCGGGACCAATGCGCCGCTGTGCAGGTGTTCGAGCACGTAGTAATCCGGCAGTTGGCATAAACCGATGCCCTGGAGCGCCGCATCCAGCACCGCCTGGCCGCTGTTGCACCGCCAGTTGCCCTGAACACGCTGGCTGATTTCACGCCCCTCCATTTGCAATGCCCATACATCCGAGCTGCCTATCAGGCAGTTGTGCCTGGCCAGTTCCGACAGGCTGTGGGGCCTGCCATAGCGCGCCAGGTAGCCCGGCGAGGCGCACACGTACATGCGCCGGGGCGCAAGGCGCGTCGCGATCAGGCGCGAGTCGGCCAGGCGACCGAGGCGGATGGCCAGGTCCATGCCTTCGTGCAGCAGGTCCAGGGTCTGGTTGCTCAGTTCGACGTCCACCCTCAACTGCGGGTACAACGCCATGAAACGGGTCACCAGCGGCACGATGAAGCGCTCGCCGTAGGCCACGGCGCACGTCATGCGCAGCAGCCCCTTGGGCTCGCTGGCCAGGTCGCCCATTGCCCGCAGCGCTTCCTCACGCCCATCCTGCAGGCGCTGGCAGTGCTGCAGGAACGTCTGACCGGCCTCGCTGAGCGTAACCCTTCGCGTGCTGCGGTACAGCAAACGTGTCTGCACGCGTTCTTCCAGGCGCGCTATCTGCCGGCTCACATGGGACGAGGATACGCCCAGCCGTTCAGCCGCCGCCGTAAACTGCCCCAATTCGGCCACCGCCACGAACTCATCGATGCCCTCCCAGCGGTTGCTCATGATTATCCCTGCACAGCAATAATGTTTTGTCTTTCACCCGATTATTCAGCAATTGCGGGTGAATTACACTGTCTGCCGATTTCATTGACCTGTCTGGAGCCCCTGCGATGATCAAGTCCCGCGCTGCCGTAGCATTCGAAGCCAAGAAACCCTTGGAAATCGTTGAAGTCGATGTGGCCATGCCCAAGGCTGGCGAGGTATTGCTGCGCGTGGTCGCCAGCGGCGTGTGCCACACCGATGCCTATACCTTGTCCGGTGCTGACCCCGAAGGCATCTTCCCGTCCATCCTGGGCCACGAAGGCGGTGCCATCGTCGAAGCCGTGGGCGAGGGCGTGACCTCGGTGGCGGTGGGTGATCATGTGATTCCGCTGTACACGCCCGAGTGTGGCAAGTGCAAATTCTGCCTGTCTGGCAAGACCAACCTGTGCCAGGCCATCCGTGCCACCCAGGGCAAGGGCCTGATGCCCGACGGCACCACGCGCTTCTCCTACAAGGGTCAGCAGCTGTTCCACTACATGGGCACCTCGACGTTCTCCGAATACACCGTATTGCCGGAAATCTCGGTGGCCAAGATCCAGAAAGAAGCGCCGCTGGAGAAGGTCTGCCTGCTGGGTTGCGGCGTGACCACGGGTATTGGCGCCGTGCTGAACACCGCCAAGGTGCAGCCGGGTGATACCGTCGCCGTCTTCGGCCTGGGCGGCATCGGCCTGTCGGCCATCATTGGTGCAGTCAAGGCCAAGGCTTCGCGCATCATCGCCATCGACATCAACCCGGCCAAGTTCGAAATCGCTCGCCAGCTGGGCGCTACCGATTGCATCAACCCCAAGGAGTACGATCGCCCCATCCAGGAAGTGATCGTCGACCTTACCGACGGCGGCGTGGACTTCTCCTTCGAGTGCATCGGCAACGTGCAACTGATGCGTGCGGCCCTGGAGTGCTGCCACAAGGGCTGGGGCGAGTCGGTCATCATCGGTGTCGCTGGCGCCGGTCAGGAAATCGCCACCCGGCCATTCCAACTGGTCACCGGACGCGTCTGGCGCGGTTCGGCGTTCGGCGGCGTGCGTGGCCGCAGCGAACTGCCTAGCTACGTGGAAATGTCCGAGAAGGGCGAGATTCCGCTGGATACCTTCATCACCCACACCATGGGCCTGGAGGACATCAACAAGGCCTTCGACCTGATGCACGAAGGCAAGAGCATTCGCAGCGTCATCCACTTCTGAGGCTTGCCATGACCCTGGACAATATTTCCTGCCAGAAGAGCTTCGGCGGCTGGCACAAGCGTTACCGCCACACCTCCAAGGTGCTGGGTTGCGACATGGTCTTCGCCGTCTACCTGCCACCCCAGGCCGAGCAGGGCGAAAAGCTGCCGGTCCTGTACTGGCTCAGCGGGTTGACCTGCAACGACGAGAACTTCATGCAGAAAGCCGGCGCCCAGCGCCTGGCCGCAGAGCTGGGGCTGATCATCGTGGCGCCCGATACCAGCCCTCGCGGCGAGCAGGTACCCGGTGATCCCGACGGTGCCTGGGACTTTGGCCTGGGTGCTGGCTTCTACCTCAATGCCACGCAGCAACCCTGGGCTCAGCACTACCGCATGCACGATTACGTGGTGCAGGAGCTGCCAGCCCTGATCGAGGCGCATTTCCCGGCCTCCGGCGAGCGCAGCATCAGTGGGCATTCCATGGGCGGGCACGGCGCCCTGGTCTGCGCATTGCGCAACCCAGGCCGCTATCGCTCGGTGTCGGCGTTTTCGCCGATCTGCAACCCGATGGATTGCCCTTGGGGCGAAAAGGCCTTCAGCCGCTACCTGGGTGAAGAGCGCACGCGCTGGCGTGAGTGGGATGCCAGCGTGTTGCTGGCCGAAACCCCGTCGGGGCAGTGCCCTGCGTTGCTGGTGGACCAGGGCGATCGCGACGACTTCCTCGAAAAGCAGCTCAAGCCCGAAGCCCTGGAGCAGGCGGCGCGCAAAGGCGGTCATGAGCTGACCCTGCGTCTGCAACCGGGCTACGATCACAGCTACTACTTCATCGCCAGCTTCATCGAGGAACACCTGCGTCATCACGCGGTGGCTTTGGGCCGGGTGTAGCCGCAGGGCAGCCAGCCGGCGACGTTGGCCGGCTCTGCACCTTGGCGTTGCAAATGCAGGTAGAATCACGCCCTGACTCATTCAGGGCGTTTTCTTATGCGTATTGGCCACGGCTACGATGTGCACCGGTTTTGCGACGGTGATTTCATTACCCTGGGCGGGGTGCGTATCCCCCACAAGTACGGCCTGCTGGCCCATTCCGATGGTGACGTGCTGCTGCATGCCCTGAGCGACGCATTGCTCGGCGCCGCCGCGCTGGGTGATATCGGCAAGCACTTCCCCGACACCGACCCGCAGTTCAAGGGCGCCGACAGCCGCGTGCTGCTGCGTCATGTGCTGGATGTCGTTCGGGCCAAGGGCTGGCAAGTCGGCAACGTCGACGCCACCATCATTGCCCAGGCGCCGAAGATGGCACCCCACATCGAGGTCATGCGCCAGCGCATCGCCGACGACCTCAAAGTGGGCCTGGACCAGGTCAACGTCAAGGCCACCACCACCGAAAAGCTCGGCTTCGCCGGGCGCGAGGAGGGGATCGCCGTGCATGCGGTTGCCCTGTTGCTGCCAGCATGACCGAATTGGATCTGCTGGGCCCACAGGCATCGGGGCAAGCGCTCGGTACGGCTGTGCTCAAGGCCGTTGCCGAAGATTTTCAGGTCGACGAAGTGCTTGATATCCCGCTGTCTGGCCAGGGCGAGCACCTGTGGCTATGGGTGGAAAAGCGTGAGCTCAATACCGAGGAAGCGGCCCGCCGGCTTGCAAGGGCCGCGGGGGTGCCTGCGCGCGCGATCAGCTACGCCGGGCTCAAGGACCGCCAGGCCTTGACCCGCCAGTGGTTCAGCCTGCATTTGCCGGGCAAGGCCGACCCCGACCTGTCGCGGGCCGAGGATGCCAATCTGCGCGTCCTCAAGCAGATGCGCCACCAGCGCAAGTTGCAGCGCGGCGCGCATTCGTCCAATGGCTTCACGCTGCGCCTGACCCAGCTGGCAGCCGATCATCAGGCAGTCGACGCGCGCCTGGCCCAGCTCAAAGCGAACGGCGTGCCCAATTACTTCGGTACCCAGCGCTTCGGGCATGCCGGCGGCAATGTGCATGACGCCCTGGCCTGGGCCGAGCGCCAGGCCTTGCCTGAGCAACGTAACGTTCGCTCGCGCCTGCTTTCAGCCGGTCGCAGCTACCTGTTCAACCAGGTCCTGGCCGCACGGGTAGCCGATGGCAGCTGGGCCAGTGCGCAAGTGGGCGATCTGCTGGCATTCACCGACAGCCGCAGCTTTTTTCCGGCTGCTGAAGCTGAATGCGCTGATCCTCGCCTAGCCGTTCTCGACCTGCACCCTACAGGCCCCCTGTGGGGCGAGGGCGATTCGCCAGCCAGCGGTCGAACCCGGGCATTGGAAAATTCGGTCGGTGCTGCCCAGCCCGCGCTGTGCCAGTGGTTGGCAAAGGCGGGCATGGATCACGAACGGCGTATTCTGCGGCTCCCTATTGCTGGCCTTACGTGGCATTATCCCGAGCCTGATATCCTGCAACTGGAATTCGTCCTTCCGGCCGGATGCTTCGCCACCGTCGTGGTGCGCGAGGTGGTGGATCTGGTGTCGGCAGGGCAGACGGACAGCCCATGCGTATTCTGATTTCGAACGACGACGGTGTGACTGCACCAGGCATCGCCGCGCTGCACGCTGCGCTTGCCGATTACGCGCAGTGCGCGGTCATTGCACCTGACCAAGACAAGAGCGGCGCCGGCAGCTCGCTGACGTTGGACCGGCCGCTGCATCCGCAGACGCTGGCCAACGGCTTCATCAGCCTCAATGGCACGCCGACCGACTGCGTGCACCTGGGGCTCAACGGGCTGTTGCCGTATACGCCAGACATGGTCGTGTCGGGCATCAACCTGGGGGCCAACCTGGGCGATGACGTGCTGTACTCGGGCACCGTGGCCGCTGCGCTGGAGGGTCGTTTCCTGGGCGGTACGTCGCTGGCGTTCTCACTGCTTTCGCGCCAGCCGGACAACCTTCCGGCCGCGGCTCATATTGCCCGTCGTCTGGTCGAGGCACAGTCGCGCCTGACGCTGCCGCCGCGCACCGTGCTCAATGTCAACATACCCAACCTGCCGCTTGAGCGCATTCGTGGCATCCAGCTGACGCGACTCGGCCATCGGGCGCGGGCCGCGGCACCCACCAAAGTGGTCAACCCGCGTGGTAAGGAAGGTTACTGGATCGCAGTCGCCGGCGATGCAGAGGACGGCGGCCCGGGCACTGACTTCCATGCCGTGATGCAAGGCTACGTTTCCATCACCCCGTTGCAGCTCGACCGCACCTTCAACGACGCTTTCGAGCAGCTCGATGGCTGGCTGGAGGGCTTGCTTTGATGCGTGAGGACGATATGTTGCGTCGGGGCATCGGCATGACGTCCCAGCGCACCCGCGAGCGTCTGATCCAGCGGCTGTGCGAGGAGGGCGTGTCCAGCCCCCAGGTGCTCGATGTGATTCGCCGCACGCCACGCCATCTGTTCGTGGACGAGGCACTGGCCCATCGCGCCTATGAAGATACCGCGCTGCCCATCGGCCACAACCAGACCATCTCGCAACCGTTCATGGTGGCGCACATGAGCGAATTGCTGCTCGAGGCGGGTCCGCTGGATAAAGTCCTGGAGATCGGCACCGGTTCTGGCTACCAGACCGCCGTGCTGGCGCAACTGGTCGAGCGGGTGTTCTCGGTCGAGCGCATCAAGGTCTTGCAGGACCGCGCCAAGGAACGCCTGGTGGAGCTGAACCTGCGCAACGTGGTGTTTCGCTGGGGCGATGGGTGTGAGGGGTGGCCGGCACTGGCCCCCTACAATGGCATCATCGTGACCGCCGTTGCTTCGGAAGTGCCCCAGGCGCTGCTCGACCAACTGGCGCCGGGTGGGCGGATGGTGATTCCAGTGGGTTCACCCGGTGAAGTGCAGCAGCTGATGCTCATCGTCCGAGAAGAGCATGGGTTTTCACGCCGTGTGCTTGGGGCGGTACGCTTCGTGCCTCTGCTCAATGGACCGGTAACCTGATTCATCTGGGCATCGACGGGCTATTTTTGCACCTGCGTCGAATTCTTGCAGGATCGACCTGTCTATCTGGCGGTGCACGCACGTTGCGCAAGTGTGTTGCAGCCGCCTGCCAAGACTGGCGAGCTTCGTTATAATTGCAACAATATTGCATTCATGTCTTGAAACGTTTTCGGCACCATGAGGGGAGCGCGGGTGGGTCACACAGTCTTTCGGCAGCGCAAGGACAGCTCGGGTCTCAGGCTCCTGGTGCTGGTACTGGCCATGGGCACACTGTTGGTGGGGTGCTCGAGCTCCGGCAGCAACAGTGCGCGTGTCGTCGACCGCAACAGCAGCGCGCCCAAACGGCCTACCGTGACCTCCGGTCAGTATGTGGTCAAGCCAGGCGACACGCTGTTCTCCATCGCGTTTCGCTATGGCTGGGACTACAAAGAGTTGGCGGCCCGCAACGGTATCGCCCCGCCGTATACCATTCGCCCTGGCCAGCCAATTCGCTTCAGTAGCGGGGCCTCGGGCAGCACCACCGTAGTGGCCAGCCCGTCCTCGTCCAGCCGAACCACGGTCACCCGCCGTCCTGTGGGTGCCACGGCCTCTACTCCTGCCACGACCACCAAGACCGTCACCACATCCAGCTCGGCGAGCACGCCGGTAGTCGCTACCGTGCCTGCCGCCGAACGTGCGGCCGGTGGCTGGACCTGGCCGGCGAACGGGGTTTTGATCGGCAAATTTGCTTCAAACGGTAGTTTGAATAAAGGCACTGATATCGCCGGTGATTTGGGACAGCCTGTTTTTGCTGCGGCCAGTGGATCAGTGGTGTACGCCGGGAGTGGTTTGAGGGGCTACGGCGAGCTGATCATCATCAAGCACAGCGATACCTATGTCAGTGCCTACGGCCACAACCGCAGGCTCTTGGTACGGGAGGGGCAGCAGGTCAAGGCAGGGCAGTCGATTGCTGAAATGGGGTCTACAGGCACAGATCGGGTGAAGTTGCATTTCGAAATTCGCCGTCAGGGCAAACCCGTCGATCCGCTCCAGTTCCTGCCACGCCGTTGATTGTTGTTTCCGGTCTGTTCCGCTGACATGGAGGGGACAGGCTCCAGCGCTGCCAAGGAGAAAGGCGCCGCTTGAGTCTGAGTTCGAACTCAGCAAAGGACTATAACAATGGCTCTCAGCAAAGAAGCGCCGGAGTTTGACATCGACGATGACGTCCTCCTCATGGAGACGGGCATCGTTTTGGAAACGGATGTGGTGTCAGACGAACCTGCTGTACCTTCGGTTCGGACCAGGGCCAAATCAGGCTCTTCACTTAAACAACACAAGTACATCGATTACAGCCGCGCCCTCGATGCGACTCAGTTGTACCTCAACGAGATTGGCTTTTCGCCTCTGCTTTCGCCGGAAGAAGAAGTGCATTTTGCGCGCTTGTCGCAAAAGGGCGACCCTGCCGGCCGCAAGCGCATGATCGAAAGCAATCTGCGCCTGGTGGTGAAAATCGCTCGCCGCTACGTGAACCGGGGGTTGTCATTGCTCGATCTGATCGAGGAGGGCAACCTTGGGCTGATTCGCGCGGTGGAGAAGTTCGATCCTGAGCGGGGCTTCCGTTTCTCGACCTATGCTACCTGGTGGATTCGGCAGACCATCGAGCGGGCGATCATGAACCAGACCCGCACCATTCGCCTCCCCATTCATGTGGTCAAGGAACTCAACGTTTACTTGCGCGCGGCGCGCGAACTGACCCAGAAGCTGGATCACGAGCCTTCGCCCGAAGAGATCGCCGCCTTGCTGGAGAAGCCGGTTGCCGAGGTCAAGCGTATGCTGGGTCTCAACGAGCGGGTGTCCTCCGTGGACGTGTCTCTGGGTCCTGACTCGGACAAGACGCTGCTCGACACCCTGACGGATGATCGCCCCACTGACCCGTTCGAGTTGCTGCAGGACGATGACCTGTCGCAGAGCATCGATCAGTGGCTCGGTGAACTGACCGACAAGCAACGTGAAGTGGTGGTGCGCCGGTTCGGCTTGCGTGGACACGAAAGCAGTACGTTGGAGGACGTCGGTCTGGAAATCGGCCTGACCCGCGAGCGGGTGCGGCAGATACAGGTCGAGGGGCTCAAGCGCCTGCGTGAGATTCTGGAAAAGAACGGCTTATCCAGCGAGTCGCTTTTTCGTTAGTCCCTGGTCTTACGCTGCGTACAGAAACGCCCCGATAAAAAGGGGCGTTTTTGCGTTTGGGGTTTGGGGAGCCGTGCTGTCGACCCGCTCTCTGCGGTGAGCGGTGCTCGGCCCGGTTTGCAGATTCACAGGTGTACTCAGCGATGTGCTCACCCTGACAGTTCGGCCTGTAAGCCTTTGCTTACTCGTTGCGTAAGCCTTTGAAGGGTGTGGCGGTAAATCATTGTCGTTTTCAAAAGCAACCTTTTCTTAAGTCATTGAAAAGGCTGAAGTATTTAGATGTGTGAAAGTTTGTAGGTCGCAACATCCTGTGAGGAGGACGCGTTGCACATCCTGCTCAGATCGCTAGTATTCGAACTGTGCACACGGACACGCACAGGCACTCAGGAAGAGCGCCAAGGACATCGCAAGAAGCGATTTCATCAGGACGATGTACAGGACAAGCAGGGACTACGGAAAAAAATGTGGGCGGGTCAAACCGCCCCTTTTTTTTGCCTTTTTTTCAGGATCTGAGCTTTTCGATTCCAGCGCCAGATTGCATGACGCTTGTGAACAGCTCTGCCAGAACCCGCGTGACGGCGGCCACGTCTGCATGCAGGTTTTTCGCGCTAAACAAAAAGGCCCTTGCGGGCCTTTTTGTTTTTTCATGCGACGTTAACGCTGCAAGTCGGCAATCTTGCCTGGCTTGCCGTCCCACTCCTCAGCATCAGGAAGGGCATCCTTGCGCTCGGTGATGTTGGGCCAGATTTCAGCCAGTTCGGCGTTCAACTCGATGAAGTTCTCCATGCCCGATGGCACTTCGTCTTCCGAGAAAATGGCTTGTGCCGGGCACTCTGGTTCGCACAGTGCACAGTCGATGCACTCATCCGGGTGGATGACCAGGAAGTTCGGGCCTTCGTAGAAGCAGTCCACCGGACAGACTTCCACGCAGTCGGTGTATTTGCATTTGATGCAGTTGTCGGTGACGACGAAGGTCATTTCTAGTTCTCTCCTCAGGCGACGGCGGCGGCCCTTCCTCTCGGGCCGCGCGGTTTGCGGGTTTTGGCTGCAGGCCAGGCTAATAACCGTGCAGTACCAGCAAACCGCGGCGGATTCTACCAGCTTGTCATGGCTGCCGTTATAACAGGTTCTTTAGTTGATATAGCATTTCGATAGCTTGGCGCGGTGTCATGTCATCAAGCTGCAGCTTGCCCAGTTTCTCGATGGCTGGGTGAGGCAGGCTGGCGAACAGGTCGCTCTGGTGCGGCACTTGTGGTGCATCCTGCGCTTTCGTGACCTGAGTCGAGTCGTGCGGCAGGCTGGTGGTTTCCAGGCGTGACAGGTGCTCACGGGCGCGCTGGATGACCACCGCCGGTACACCTGCCAGTTGCGCAACCGCCAGGCCATAGCTCTGGCTCGCAGGCCCTGGCAGCACGTGGTGCAGGAACACGATACGGTCGTTGTGCTCCGTTGCATTGAGGTGCACGTTAGCCACCAGCGGCTCACTGTCGGGCAACACGGTCAGTTCGAAATAGTGGGTAGCGAACAAGGTGTAGGCCCGCAGGCGCGCCAGGCGTTCGGCTGCTGCCCAGGCCAGCGACAGGCCATCGAAGGTACTGGTGCCGCGGCCAACTTCGTCCATCAGCACCAGGCTGCGGTCGGTTGCGTTGTGCAGGATATTGGCGGTTTCGCTCATTTCCACCATGAAGGTGGAGCGCCCGCCTGCCAGGTCGTCGCTCGAGCCAATGCGGGTGAAGATGCGGTCGACCACCGACAGCTCGCAGCGCGCTGCTGGAACGAAGCTGCCGATGTGCGCCATCAGCACGATCAGTGCGGTCTGGCGCATGTACGTGGACTTACCACCCATGTTCGGCCCGGTGATGATCAGCATCCGCGTACTGTCGTCCAGGCCCAGGTCGTTGGCCACGAACGGCGTGGTGAGCACCTGCTCGACCACCGGGTGACGCCCCTGCTCGATGCGCAGGCACGGCTCGTCGACGAAGCGTGGGCAGTTCAGGTCCAGGTTCAGGGCACGCTCTGCCAGGTTGCTGAGCACGTCCAGTTCGGCCAGGGCGGCGGCACTGTCCTGCAGTGGCGCCAAGTGGCTGATCAGGGTCTCCAGCAGCGCGTCGTAGAGCATCTTTTCCCGGGCCAGGGCGCGGCTCTTGGCCGACAGCGCCTTGTCCTCGAATGCCTTGAGTTCCGGCGTGATGAAACGCTCGGCGCCCTTGAGGGTCTGCCGGCGGATGTAGTCGACCGGGGCCTGCTCGGCCTGCTTGGAAGGCAGCTCGATGAAATAGCCATGCACACGGTTGTAGCCGACCTTGAGGTTGGCAAGGCCGGTGCGCGCCTTCTCACGCGCCTCGAGGTCGATCAGGAACTGCCCGGCGTTTTCGCTGATGGCCAGTAGCTCGTCGAGCTCGCTGTCGTAGCCGGTCTTGAGCACGCCTCCATCACGGATCACGGCAGGCGGGTTGTCGACCACCGCACGCTCCAGCAGGCTGGCCAGCTCCGGGTAGGTGCCGGTGATCGCGGCCAGGCGTGCCAGGTGCGGCGCCTCGAGCTCGGTCATTGCATTCTGCAGCTCGGGCAGGGCGCCCAGTGCGTCTCGCAACCGCGCCAGGTCGCGTGGGCGGGCGTTGCGCAAGCCGATACGGGCCAGGATGCGCTCGATATCGCCGATTTCCTTGAGCTGGGGTTGCAGCTTTTCGAACCGGTAGCTGTCGAGCAGGCAGCGGATCGAATCCTGGCGGGCCTGTATGACCTTGAGGTCGCGCAGCGGACGGTTCAGCCAGCGGCTCAGCAGGCGGCTGGCCATGGCCGTCTGGCAGCGATCGACGACCGATTGCAGGGTATTGTCACGCCCACCTGCCAGGTTGACGTCCAGCTCCAGGTTGCGACGGCTGGCCCCGTCGAGGATGACGGTGTCGTCCAGGCGCTCGTGACGCAGGCTGCGCAAGTGCGGCAGGGCCGTACGCTGGGTTTCCTTGGCATAGGCCAGCAGGCAGCCGGCGGCGCCGATGGCCAGGGTCAGCTTGTCACAGCCAAAGCCCTTGAGGTCCTTGGTGGCAAATTGTTGGCAGAGCGCTTTGCGCGCCGAGTCGCGGTCAAAGTCCCAGGGCGCTCGGCGACGCGCACCGGGGCGTTTCTCGGCAGGCAGGTCGCGTGGCCAGTCATCCGGGATGAGCAGCTCGACCGGGTTGAGGCGGTCCAGTTCAGCCAGCAGGGTTTCCCAGCCTTTGATCTCCTGGACGCCGAAGTGACCGCTGGTGATGTCGAGCACGGCCAGGCCAAACAGGCGCTCGTCGCCCAGCAGCGCTGCGATCAGGTTGTCACGGCGCTCATCGAGCAGCGCTTCGTCGCTGACGGTACCTGGCGTGATGATGCGCACGACCTGGCGCTCGACCGGCCCCTTGCTGGTGGCCGGGTCGCCGATCTGCTCGCAGATGACCACCGATTCGCCCAGCTTGACCAGCTTGGCTAGGTAACCCTCGAGGGAATGAAACGGCACCCCGCACATGGGAATGGACTGGCCGGCGGACTGCCCGCGCGCGGTCAGGGTGATGTCCAGCAGGCTGGCGGCCTTTTTCGCATCTTCATAGAAGATCTCGTAGAAGTCGCCCATGCGATAGAACATCAGCTGGTCCGGATGCTGGTTTTTCAGCTTCCAGTACTGCTGCATCATTGGGGTATGTGCGGAGAGATCGGACATGGTCGGCCTTACAGCGGGTGATCTGGTTGGCAAGGGTAAACCGGCAATGGTACAGGCTTTTTCGGTGCGATGCAGGCGCCGAACGCCGTGCCTGCCCACCATGGGTGCCGCGCCAGGGGCTTGGAAAACCTGAACGTTTGCCGGGCAAGCTTCTCTATTGGGGTGATAGGGTAGTAGTCAGTCTACAAGGAGCCCTCGCATGGACCCGATTACCACACTCGCCACTCGCCTGGGTGACCACCTTCAACGCCTGGGGGCGCATGTGAGCACCGCCGAATCCTGTACCGGCGGCGGCATTGCCGAGGCCATTACCCGGATTGCCGGCAGCTCGGCCTGGTTCGAAGCCGGCTACGTGACCTATTCCAACCGGCAAAAAACGCGTCAGCTGGGGGTGCCCGAAGCGTTGTTCGGGCAGGTGGGCGCCGTAAGTCAGGAGGTGGTCGAGGCCATGGTCAAGGGCGCGCAGCTGGCCAGCGGCGCCCGCTTTGCCGTGGCGGTCAGCGGAGTGGCCGGCCCCGGCGGCGGTTCGGCCGACAAGCCCGTGGGGACTGTATGGTTGGCCTGGAGCGATGGCCAGCAGGTCGTCAGCGAGCGTCGTCAGTTCGACGGCGACCGCGAGGCCGTGCGGCGCCAGACCGTCATCGCCGCCTTAGAAGGCTTGTTACAGCTTGGCATCGGTTAAATCGAAATCGGGGGTTTGCTCGAACGCTCGCCTGTGGAATAATACTGGCTACTTATACAGTTATCCGGCCATCAGGGCCAAGTCGAACACGTGAGGATTTCAATGGACGACAACAAGAAGCGCGCCTTGGCTGCGGCCCTGGGTCAAATCGAACGTCAATTCGGTAAGGGCGCGGTCATGCGCATGGGCGACCATGAGCGCCAAGCCATCCCTTCCATTTCTACCGGCTCTCTGGGGCTGGACATCGCCCTGGGTATCGGCGGTCTGCCAAAAGGCCGTATCGTCGAAATTTACGGCCCGGAATCGTCAGGTAAAACCACGCTCACGCTCTCGGTCATCGCCGAAGCCCAGAAAAGTGGCGCCACCTGTGCGTTCGTCGATGCCGAGCATGCTCTTGATCCGGAGTACGCTGGCAAACTGGGCGTCAACGTAGACGACCTGCTGGTTTCGCAGCCTGACACGGGTGAGCAGGCGCTGGAAATTACCGACATGTTGGTACGGTCCAACGCGGTCGACGTCATCATCGTCGACTCCGTGGCGGCGCTGGTACCCAAGGCTGAAATCGAAGGCGAAATGGGTGACATGCACGTGGGCTTGCAGGCTCGTCTGATGTCCCAGGCGCTGCGCAAGATCACCGGTAACATCAAGAACGCCAACTGCCTGGTTATCTTCATCAACCAGATCCGTATGAAGATCGGCGTGATGTTCGGTAGCCCGGAAACCACCACCGGCGGCAACGCACTGAAGTTCTATGCCTCGGTTCGCCTGGACATCCGCCGCACCGGTGCAGTCAAGGAAGGCGACGAGGTGGTGGGTAGTGAAACCCGCGTCAAGATCGTCAAGAACAAGGTGGCGCCACCGTTCCGTCAAGCGGAATTCCAGATTCTGTACGGCAAGGGTATCTACCGTAACGGTGAAATCATCGACCTGGGCGTGTCTCAGGGCCTGGTCGAGAAATCGGGCGCCTGGTACAGCTACCAAGGCAACAAGATCGGTCAGGGCAAGGCGAATGCTGCCAAGTACCTGCATGAGAATCCCGCTATCGGTAGCGAAATCGAGAAGCAGATCCGCGACAAGCTGCTCAATGCCGGTGCTGTAGCCGCTGCTGCCAAGGCTGCAGCCGCACAGGCCGATGCGGGTGACGTGGCCGAAGCCGAAGCTGGCTATTGATCACGCGACCGTAGCCGAACATGCCTGCCGTACTCGACACTCCCGTCGCCATTCGGCGGGCAGCCATGGACCTGCTTGCGCGACGTGAGCATGGTCGCGTGGAATTGACCCGCAAGTTACTTCAGCGCGGGGCGTTGCAGACGCTGATCGAGCCTGAGCTCGATCGGCTGAGCGACGAAGGCCTGCTGAGTGAAGCTCGTTATCTGGAAAGCTTCATTCGCTATCGATCCAGTTCAGGTTATGGCCCTGCCCGAATCCGTGAGGAGCTCGGGCAGCGCGGCTTGGCGCGTGGTGATATCGACGCGGCGCTTCGCGAGAGTCAAATCGACTGGGGCGAGCGGCTGTTTGAAGTATGGCAGCGCAAATATGCCGGGCAACGCCCTGAAGACCCCAAGGCGCGTGCGCAGCAAATGCGTTTCCTCGCTTATCGCGGTTTCCCCATGGACATGATTGGCAGGCTGCTTAGTGGTCGAGGCTGGGACGACTGAGCGCACAGCCTGCGCCTAGGATAGATCCGGCAAACGCTGTTCAAGGCAGGTCGGTGGCGCAACAGCCCAATGTTGCGGCAGATTGATGAAGTCCACCAGCTCTCGCAGTCGGCCTTGATCACGGCCGGTAAAAGCGAAGCACAGGCGTGTCAGGTGCCCAAAATCCCCGGTCTCGTTTTCGACATTGCTGTCAGGCGTTTGCTCGAAGCTGCCGCTCAGGCAGAGATCACTAAACCGCTCGCCAATTGCGTGCAACGCTTCGGGCGTGAGTGGCCGGTGCATGCGCAGGACGAACTGGCGTTTCAGCCAGCGGCTGGAGTGGTAGTTTCGGTAAAACTGATTGATTTCCTCGACAGCTTCGTCAGCACTGTGCACCAGGCGCAGCAGCTTGAGGTCGCCTGGGAGGATGTAGCGGTTGTCTTGCAACTGATGGCGAATGAACGTCAGGCAGTCCTGCCAGAAAGTACCCTGCGGCGAGTCCAACAGCACCACCGGTACCAGCGGGCTCTTGCCTGTCTGGATAAGCGTCAGCACTTCCAGTGCCTCATCGAGCGTACCGAACCCTCCGGGGCACAACACCAGCGCGTCTGCTTCCTTGACGAAAAACAACTTGCGAATGAAAAAGAAGTGAAACGACAGCAGCTTGTCGGTGCCGTCTATGGTTGGGTTGGCATGTTGCTCGAAGGGCAGGGTGATGTTGAAGCCAAGGCTGTTGTCGGCGCCTGAACCTTCATGGGCGGCGGCCATGATACCGCCACCACCCCCGGTGATGACCATCAGGTCCGAGCGGGCCAGCGCAGCACCCAGCTCACGGGCCAGGGCATACATGGGATGCTCCAGCGGCGTACGCGCCGAGCCGAAGACGGTGACCTTGCGGCGATGCTTGTGGCGACGCAGTGCGCGAAAGGACTGGTCGAGTTCGCGCAGCGCTTGCAGGGTGATCTTGGTGCTCCAGCGGTCGGCATCGTCATGGGCCATGCGCAGGACCGTCAGCATCATGTCGCGATAGAGGGGCAGGTTGGGGCTATCGGGGGCCACGCGTTCGAGTTGCGCGTCGATGTAGCTCAGGTCGATGTCATGATCGCGGAAGTGGCTGTAAAGCAGGTCATTCGATTGATAGGGCATGCAACTTCTCCTTCTGCACCTCATCAATCTAGCCCTTTAGCACCGGTCACGCCCAGCCCATATCAGGGCGTCGGGCGCATGAGGGCGCCCGGACGGGGCTTGAGCGGTAGTCGAAGATTTACTTCTTCTTGTTACCGGCAACGCAGCTGGCGCTGTCGAAGGCCTGATCCATCAACGGCTGATTGGTCTTGTAGACCGTGAAGCGGTACACCATCACTGCGCCCTTGGACATCAGGTTGCGGAACCCGCTGTTGCGGCAAACGCTGTCGCCCAACTGGCTACGCACCTGCTCAGGGTTGGCCTGCATGCGCGCAGCATGGTCGGCGCGTACGCTGAGATGATTGATCAGGGCCTTGCCTTCGACGGTATAGCCTTGGTCGAGAATGTCTTCGTTGATGGCGCGGGGTGTGCCGACGCTGCTTTCCTTGGCAACCTTTTGCAGCATCGTGTTCAGGTCATAGTCCTGCTTGGAAGCCGCCTGGGCTGCAAGTGGCAATGCGAGCAGCAAGCTCAGGGCGGGGGCGATAAGGCGCAGCATGGATCTCTCCTGGTTCGGTGACTGGCGCTTGGACAGGCAAGGACAGGCGGCGTTCCGTAATCGCTGCCGCCCGTATGGCGCTTGAAATCGCGAGTATAGGGGCGCACTGGTCGTCTGCACAGCAACTGGCCAGCATTCTGGTAAACTGCCGGCCGTTTTCAATCGAGCAATTGCTGTGACTGCCACCTCTCTTCTGCACCGCGTGCCGGCATGAGTCATGCCGTCGCACGGCTGCGCGCCGAACGCCTGGCACGCAGCAACAAACCCTTCGTCGCACGCGGCTCACGTGCCGAGCGTTGCCCGGGCTGCCGGGTCATCGCCACGCATTGCCTGTGTGACTGGAAGCCCAGTGTCAGTGCCGAGTCGGGCATCTGCCTGTTGATGCACGATACCGAGCCGCTCAAGCCAACCAACACCGGCTGGCTCATCGCTGACCTGATCGAAGACACATCAGCCTTCGGCTGGCTGCGAACCTCGGTAAACGAAGGCTTGCTGGCATTGCTCGATGACCCGCAATGGCAGCCGTACATCGTGTTCCCGGGTGAATTCGTGGCGCCGGAGCGCGTCGTGACGGACGTGGTGCGCTCGCCTGAGAAGCGGCCATTGTTCATCCTGCTCGACGCCACCTGGACCGAGGCGCGCAAGATGTTCCGCAAAAGTCCGTACCTGGAGCGTTTTCCGGTGCTCAGCCTGCAGCCCGAGCAGATGTCGCGCTACCGCCTGCGCCGCTCGCGGCGCGATGACCACTTCTGCACGGCGGAAGTAGCCGCCATGTGCCTGGACCTGGCTGGGGACCACCTCGCCTCACAGGCACTGGATGCCTATCTGGACGTCTTCAGCTTGCACTACCTCAGTGGCAAGCGTCGCCTGCCTCTGGATGAGCAGGATGCTGTTCACCAGCGCCTGCATACCTTCCTATAGTCCAAGGGGCAGCCTACCGGCTTTGGTTCATAATGGCCGGCATGCCGCCGAGGCGGGTTGAACGACTGGCAGGCTGGCTTGACCTTTGCCGTTGCCGCTCGGCATCCTTGGCGCCGATTCCCGCCAACGTGCCCGTGTCGACGGGCCCTTGGTACAGAACAGGATCCTTAGATCGATGGCCACATATGAAATCCTGATTGCCGATGACCACCCGCTGTTTCGCGGTGCACTGCGCCAGGCCGTAACCCTGGGCATGGGCCCGGACGTGCGCCTGGTGGAAGTGGCAAGTATCGCCGAGCTGGAAAACCGCCTGAGCGAGAAGGCAGACTGGGACCTGGTGCTGCTGGACCTGAACATGCCGGGTGCCTATGGTTTTTCCGGATTGGTCCTGCTGCGCGGGCAGTACCCGCAGATACCGGTGGTGATGGTTTCGGCGCAGGAGGAGGCTGCGGTCGTGGTCAAGTCCCGCGAGTTCGGCGCCAGCGGGTTCATTCCCAAATCGAGCACCCTTGAAGTGATTCAGGATGCGGTGCGCAAAGTGCTCGATGGCGACGTGTGGTGGCCACCGCAGGCGTTCGAGAAGGTCGATGTGCCTGCCGAAGCGAAGGCTGCCAGCGAAGGCCTCGCTAGCCTCACGCCGCAGCAGTTTCGGGTGCTGACCATGGTCTGCGAGGGCTTGCTGAACAAGCAGATCGCCTACGAGCTGAGTGTGTCCGAAGCTACCATCAAGGCCCATGTGACGGCCATTTTCCGCAAACTGGGCGTGCGCACGCGCACCCAGGCCGCTTTGTTGCTGCAACAACTTGAATCGGTTGCAAGCACCTGACTGTACGTGGCTTCACGCTTTTTTGACCCTTGCCAGCCTAGTCTGCCGGCCTTTTTGTAGCTAAGCGAACCTCATGACGCCATCACCTTTTAAGGGCCAGACTGGCCTGAAACGAATCCTCAACGCCGCAGGCTATTCCCTGGACGGGCTGCGCGCCGCCTTCAAGGGCGAGGCTGCGTTCCGCCAGCTGGTGCTGCTCAACGTCGTGCTGGTGCCTGTTGCATTCTGGTTGCCGGTAAGCCGTGCGGAGCGGGCGATCATGATCGCGGTGTGCCTGCTTGGACTGATCGTCGAGCTGTTCAATTCGGCGGTGGAGGCGGCGATCGATCGCATTTCTCTCGAACGCCACCCGTTGTCGAAAAACGCCAAGGACATGGGCAGCGCTGCCCAGCTGGTGTCGTTGTGCATGGTGGCGATCGTGTGGGGCGTGATCCTGCTGTAGAGCTGCACCGTGGGGCGCAGCGCCTGGACGGCTCAGGCGATGGGCGGCAGCACGATCTCGTCGCTGCGCGTGACGCCAGCTGTGAAGTGGCGACAGAGTTCCAGAAACTCGCGCATCGCCGAGGTCTGGTATTTCTGCTTGTGCCAGATGAAGTAGAACTGGCGCATCAAGTCCACCTCGGGTGTTTCCACTGCCACCAGGCTGCCTCGGCGAAAGGCATCGCGCAGGGCGAGGCGTGAAATGCATCCGATGCCCAGGCCCGATTCCACGGCGCGCTTGATGGCCTCGGTGTGCTCCAGTTCCAGGCGGATGTCCAGCTGTGCGCGGTGGTGCCGCATGGCCTGGTCGAACGTCAGGCGCGTGCCCGAGCCTTGCTCGCGCAGGATCCAGGCCTCACGGGCCAGCGTGGCGATGTCGGCGCGGCCCTGCCTGGCCAATGGATGTTGAGGGGCGCAGAACACCACCAGTTCATCCGCCACCCAAGGCTGCACCTCAAGGTCCGGATGATTGCAATCACCTTCGATCAGACCCAGGTCAATTTCGTGGTGGGCAACTTGCTGCACGATATGCACGGTATTTTGTACGTGCAGCTTCACCTGGCTTTCGGGGTGTCGCTGCATGAAGCTGCCGATCAGCAGGGTTGCCAAGTAGTTGCCAATGGTGAGCGTAGCGCCCACGGCGAGGGAGCCGAAGCCTGACTTGCCGTTGAGCAGGTCCTCGATCTCCTTGGCCTGGTCCAGTAACGCCACAGCTTGTGGCAGCAACTGGTGACCCAAGGCATTGAGGCTCAGGCGCTTGCCCGCGCGGTCGAACAGCTGGCAACTGCTCTGGCGCTCAAGCTCGGTGATGGAGGTGCTGGCAGCCGACTGCGACAGCGCGAGCACGCTGGCAGCGCGTGAAACGCTCTGGTGCTGGGCGACGGCCACGAAGACCTGCAGTTGACGTAGTGTGAATCGCATATCGATATAACCGATAACACATATCTTGATAATCCAGTTAACAGATATTGTCGCTGCCCCTAAACTATCGCGCAACTCTGCGCCTCGTGCGCGCTGCGACTTTTTTCAGGAGCCCCATTAGATGAGCAACATGAACCACGAACGTGTCCTCAGTGTGCACCACTGGAACGACACGCTGTTCAGCTTCAAGTGCACCCGTGATCCGGGGCTGCGCTTCGAGAACGGTCAGTTCGTGATGATCGGCCTGCAGCAGGACTCCGGCCGTCCGCTCATGCGCGCCTACTCCATCGCCTCGCCGAACTGGGAGGAGCACCTGGAGTTCTTCAGCATCAAGGTGCCCGACGGCCCGCTGACCTCGCAGCTGCAGCACCTGAAGGAAGGCGATGAGATCATCATCAGCAAGAAGCCTACCGGTACGCTGGTGCTCGACGACCTCAACCCTGGCAAGCACTTGTACCTGCTCAGCACCGGCACTGGCCTGGCGCCGTTCATGAGCGTGATCCAGGACCCTGAAACCTACGAGCGTTTCGAGAAGGTGATCTTGGTCCACGGCGTGCGCTACGTGAACGAAGTGGCCTACCGTGAGTTCATCACAGAGCACTTGCCGCAGAACGAATTCTTCGGCGATGCCGTACGCGAAAAGCTGATCTATTACCCGACCGTTACCCGCGAGCCTTTCGAGAATCAGGGCCGTCTGACCGACCTGATGCGCAGCGGCAAGTTGTTCAGCGACATCGGCCTGCCGCCGATCAACCCGCAGGATGACCGCGCGATGATTTGCGGCAGCCCGAGCATGCTCGATGAGACCAGCGAAGTGCTGGACAGCTTCGGCCTGAAAATCTCCCCACGCATGCGCGAGCCGGGCGATTACCTGATCGAGCGAGCGTTCGTCGAGAAGTAAGGCGCGCTCAGCATGACCAGACGGTCCGTTGACCCCGCGTCAACGGACCGTTTTTTTGCCTGCTTCATCACTCAGGCCGCTATTCGACCCGCGTCTGGCCGCTGTAGACCAGCAGCTGCCTGCAACGTTTGCACAGGTACCGACGGCCTTGCCCTACCAGCGCATGCCGCTGCGCCGTGAACGCAAACTCGCTTTGCGGGCAGGGGCAGGGGCAGCGGTAGAGGTAGCGGGTCACCACGCGGCGCTTGACGGCGTAGTTGTGACAGCGCGCGGGCGGTAGTTCGTAGACGCCGCGCATGATCAACTGCCACTCCTGCCCGTGGGCCTGGATACCTTCGCCGAAGACCTGGTGTGCGACCAGGTGGGCGACCTCGTGCGCCACGGTCTGGCGCAGGAAGTCTTCGTGGTTCTCGCGGTAGAGCTGCAGGTTGAAACGCAGCTTGTTTTCGTGCAGGTGAGCGACCCCGGCTTTTTGCCCGCGCAGCTTGAAACTGATCTGCGGGCGGGGGAAGGCGCGATCGAAAAACCGTTCAGCTTGCTGATAGCAGGTTTCAACGCGTTGGATGAGCAGTTCGGGCATGGGGCAATGAATCCTCTGGCGGCCATTATGCCGCAGCGGCAGTGCGCTCACCCAGCCATTGGTCACACGGCGGGTTATTCGAGCGTGATCGCCCTGAAGTCTTTGTCGGAATGCCTACAGCCCTGCTGGAATTGTGCGTAAAATAGCCGGCTTTTGTCACACCTCGCGGATTCAAGCGCTATGGGCACCCTTTCGGTCAACCAGAACAAACTGCAAAAACGCCTGCGTCGTCTCGCCGGCGAAGCCATCACCGACTACAACATGATCGAGGATGGCGACAAGGTCATGGTCTGCCTGTCCGGCGGCAAGGACAGCTACACCATGCTCGATGTTCTGTTGCACCTGCAGAAGGTGGCGCCGATCTCGTTCCAGATCGTGGCGGTGAACATGGACCAGAAGCAGCCGGGCTTCCCCGAGCACGTGCTGCCGGCCTACCTCAAGGAACTGGGCGTCGAGTACCACATCGTCGAGAAGGACACTTACTCGGTGGTCAAGGAGCTGGTCCCGGAAGGCAAGACCACCTGCTCGCTCTGCTCGCGCCTGCGCCGCGGTACCTTGTACACCTTCGCCGATGAAATCGGCGCCACTAAGATGGCGCTGGGCCATCATCGTGACGACATCGTCGAAACATTCTTCCTCAACATGTTCTTCAACGGTGCTCTCAAAGGCATGCCGCCAAAACTGCGTGCCGACGACGGCCGTAACGTGGTGATCCGTCCGCTGGCCTATTGCAGCGAGAAAGATATCCAGGCGTACTCGGACATGAAGGCGTTCCCGATCATCCCCTGCAACCTGTGCGGCTCGCAGGAGAACCTGCAGCGTCAGGTGGTCAAGGACATGCTGGTCGAATGGGAGCGCAAGCACCCAGGTCGTACCGAAAGCATCTTCCGCGCCCTGCAGAATGTTGCGCCGTCGCAGTTGGCCGACCGCAATCTCTTCGATTTCACCAGCCTGACGATCGATGAAAACGCCACCCCGCGTTTTCTTGACGTGGTGAACATCTGACTCATGCGTGATTATCAGTGGTTGCACGAGTTCTGCCTGAACCGCTTCGGCTCTGCCCGCGCCTTGGAGGCGGCCTTGCCGCACCCCCGTAGCCCGGAGCAGCTAAGGGCGACCAGCGCTGATCGCTACTTGTCGACCCTTGCCCTGCGTGTATTTCGCGCCGGGCTCAAGCACAGCCTGGTGGACGCCAAGTGGCCGGCCTTCGAGCAGGTGTTCTTCGGCTTCGACCCGGAAAAGGTCGTGCTGATGAGTGCCGAGCACCTTGAGCGGCTGATGCAGGACACCCGCATCATCCGGCACCTGGGCAAGCTCAAGAGCGTGCCGCGCAACGCCCAGATGGTGCTGGACATCGAAAAACAGTGGGGCAGCTTCGGCGACTTCATCGCCGATTGGCCAGTCACCGATATCGTGGGTTTGTGGAAATACCTGACCAAGCACGGCAACCAGTTGGGCGGTTTGTCCGCGCCACGTTTCCTGCGCATGGTCGGCAAGGACACCTTCGTGCCTACCGACGATATGTCGGCAGCGCTGATCGCTCAGAAGGTCATCGATAAGAAGCCCACCAGCCAGCGCGACCTGGCCCTGGTGCAGGACGCCTTCAACCAGTGGCACGAACAAAGCGGCCGGCCGTTGTGCCAGCTGTCGGTGATGCTGGCCCACACCGTCAATCACTGAGCCGGCGGGGCGGGCCCGCCCCCCATCAGTTGCCTTCGCCGGCCAGGCGCCTTTGGTACTGGAACTTCCAGCGCACATACAGCAGCGCAGCCGTGAACAGCCCCAGGCTGAGCAACAGCTCAAGCCAGCCAGACAGCGCCCGGGCAGGATCGAACGCTGCCACCACCCCCTTGATGAAGTAGATGTTGACCACGAAACAGGCCCAGGCATGAGCCCGGGCGCTGGCGCTTAACATGCCTGGCAATACCAGCAGCAGTGGCAGCAGTTCGATGGCCAGGATCACGCTCACCCGCGCGCCATGCAGGTTGGCGAACCACAGGTTGTTGACCACCAGCAGCGCGATCAACCCCAGCACGAAGGCCAAGCTCAGCGCCCGCGTCACCCGCACCCGGGGTGCCAGCCATGCTTGCGCAGGCAGCGGTTTTCGCGCCTTAGCCACGCGTGGTCTCCAAAGCTTTGGCCGTGGTCGCCAGGCGTTGCCCCAAGGCGCGGCACAAGGCGATTTCGTGCTCATCGAGGTCACGCTTGCCGTCGGCGCCGGCGTGGTGGCTTGCCCCGTAAGGTGTGCCGCCGCCACGGGTCTGGATCAGGGCTGACTCGCTGTAGGGCAGGCCCAGTACCAACATGCCGTGGTGCAGCAAGGGCAGCATCATCGACAGCAGGGTGCTCTCCTGGCCACCGTGCAAGCTCGCGGTGGAGGTGAACACACCGGCGGGCTTGCCCACCAGCTCGCCGCCCAGCCACAAGGGGCTGGTACCGTCCAGAAAGTATTTGAGCGCAGCGGCCATGTTGCCGAAGCGGGTAGGGCTGCCCAGGGCCAGCCCCGAGCAGTGGCGCAGGTCGTCGAGGGTGGCGTAGGGTGCGCCACTGGTCGGCACGTCGGGCGCGACCGCCTCGCATTCGCTGGACACTGCCGGTACGGTGCGCAGGCGTGCTTCCATGCCGCCCAGCTCGATGCCACGGGCGATGTGCCGGGCCATCTCGCTGGTCGAGCCATGGCGGCTGTAGTAAAGCACCAGGATGTAAGGTTCGCTCACGGCAGGATCTCCAGGATTTTTTCGGGTGGGCGGCCGATCACGGCCTTGTCGCCGGCTACCAGAATTGGCCGCTCGATCAGCTTGGGATGGGTCGCCATGGCGTCGATCAGCTGGGCGTCGCTGAGTGTCGGGTCGGCCAGGTTCAGTTGAGCGTAGTCGTCCTCGCCCGTACGCAGCAGTTGACGGGGCGGCATGCCCAGCTTGTCCAACAGCGCCTTGAGCGTGGCCACATCGGGGGGTGTTTCCAGGTAGCGCACCACGGTAGGCGCCAGGCCGCGGGCCTCGAGCAGATCCAGCGCGCCGCGGGATTTGGAGCAGCGCGGGTTATGATAGAGCGTCAGGTCAGTCATGTGGGGTCGCATCCGGCAAGGTGTGACCGGTATTCTAACCGCAGCGACTGTCCCATTTGCTCTAAAACTCGAGAAGGATTGACCCATGGCAAGGCGTCTGGCAGCAGTAATGGCCATCACCGCGAGCCTGTTGCTTGGTGGCTGCGGTGCCGATTATGGCGTGGACCAGCATGGCAACACGGTAAAGGCCGAACACCTGGATGGGCACTGGCTGGTGCTCAACTACTGGGCGGAGTGGTGCGGGCCCTGCCGCACCGAAATTCCCGAGCTCAATGCCGCTGCCAAGCGATGGGCCGCTGACGGCATCAAGGTGGTGGGGGTGAATTTCGATGGCCTGCAAGGCGCGGACCTCAAGCAGGCGGCCGACACGCTGGGCATCGGTTTCACCGTGCTGGCCCAGGACCCCGCCGAGCGCTACGACCTGCCCCGCAGCGAAGCGCTGCCGGTGACCTACATCATCGATGACAAGGGCAAGGTGCGTGAGCAGTTGCTCGGTGAGCAGACGCTCGAAGGCTTGAAGGCCAAAATCAAGGCCCTGAAACAGGGCTGACACTGGCACGGGCGGTGCGAACGGGGCGCTGACCTGTCACGCCAGGCCAGGCCCCGTGGGTAACGGGCCGCCTGATCAGCCCTCTTCAGGCCACAGGCGCAGCGGCTTGCCGTCGGTTGGCCACAAGCGCAGTTGCTGATCGGGCGCCAAGTCCCAGCGCGTCACCTTGCCAAGGGCCTGCAGGAAGCGTTTTTCCTGTTCCATCAAGGCCGGTGCACACAGCTTGCGGGTGCTGCCGACGCTGCCAAAACTCAAGCGCCCGCCGTCGAGGGTGTAGGCCGCGAACCAGTGATTGCAGCCTGCATTGCCGTAGGCGCGCCCGTCGCTGCCCAGGGTCATGCTCAAGTGGCTGTCGTCGAGCAGGGGGCGCTCCCCGATCCACTCCAGTACGTAGCTGCGGTCTTGCTGCAGGTCCGAAGGGGCTGTCGCGCAGCCAAGCAGGCCGGTGACGATCAGTGCGCTGGTGAGCAGGTGTTTCATTGTGCAGGCTCCTGGCAACGGGGGCAGAGGTGCCGGGCGTCCTGGCTTGCCCAGCCCAGTTCGGCGATGCGGGCGTTGGCTGCAGGCTGACGCGCTGCTTTGCCCAGCTTGGCATCGACCGCAAATTCGAAATCCAGTACCGCATCGCAGCTGTCGCACGCCACTTGCCAGGCCAGAATCTCCAGTTCGTGGAAGACCGGCCCGTTGGCCACGGCAACCCACTGTCCACGCGGGTTGATCAGGTGCCGGACGCTGTCCACGGTCAGGCGCATGGTCAAGTCCTTGCTGCCCTTGAGGGTGACCAGCAGGGTATCGCCCTTGTGCATCGAGCCGCCGTTGCCTGTGACCTGGTAGCGACCAGGCACCAGGGCGCGGCACTCGATCAGCGTGTGCTGCGGGTTGAAGAGGGTGTAACGAAAATCGTGTTCGACCATGGGTCCTCCCTAAATGCCGCGTATCCTAGCATTAACCGGTCACCAGGTTCTGCGCCCTGCCTGCCGCCCAGCTGGCAATGTTCTCGAGGGTCGTCTGGGCAATGGCCTGCAAGGCCTCGTGGGTGAGGAAGGCTTGATGGGCAGTCACGATCACATTGGGGAATGTCAGCAGGCGCGCCAGCACATCGTCCTGCAGGGGCAGGTCCGAACGGTCTTCGAAGAACACTTTGGCTTCTTCTTCGTAGACGTCAAGGCCCAGGTAGCCCAGCTGGCCGCTCTTGAGCGCATCGAGCAATGCCGGCGTATCGACCAGCGCCCCGCGCCCGGTATTGATGAGCATGGCGCCAGGTTGCAGGTGCGCCAGGCTCTGCGCGTTGATCAGGTGCCGGGTGCCTGGCGTCAACGGGCAGTGCAGGCTGATGATGCGTGCCTGGCCCAGCAACGCTGGCAAACTCATGTAGCGCACGCCCAAGGCCTCAAGCTGCGGGTCGGGGCAGGGGTCGTAAGCCAGCAGTTGGCAGCCGAAGCCAGCCATGATGCGCGCGAAGGCCGCGCCGATCTGGCCGGTGCCGACCACCCCGACGGTCTTGCCATGCAAGTCGAAACCGGTCAGGCCGTGCAAGGTGAAGTCGCCTTCCCGTGTGCGGTTGTAGGCCCGATGCAAGCGCCGATTGAGCGCCAGTATCAGCGCCACGGCGTGCTCGGCCACGGCTTGGGGCGAGTAGGCCGGCACGCGCACCACGTCTATCCCCAGTCGCTTGGCCGCAGCCAGGTCGACATGGTTGTACCCCGCCGAACGCAACGCCACCAGGCGCGTACCACCGCGCGCCAGGCATTGCAGCACCGTCGCGTCGAGCTCGTCGTTGATGAAGGGGCAGACCACATCAAAGCCCTGGGCCAGCGGCGCGGTATCGGCCGTAAGTCGGGCGGACTGAAAGTGCAGTGCCACGCCGCCGCCTAGGGCGGCCTGGGTGAAACTCTCCTGGTCATAGTGCTGACTGCTGAAGAGCAGGGCGCGCATGGTGGCTCCTTGTGCATGGGCACTGGTCGGTGGAAAGGGCGGGTGCCTTCAAATACTCAGCCTGGCCTCGGCTGCCAGCCGGCTGATCGCGTTGTCCAGTTCATCGAGCGCCTCCCCAGCCAAGGGGCTGTCCTGTTTGAGCAGGGTTTCGCTGCGTTGGCAGGCGGCACGTAGTTGAGGTACACCGCAGTAGCGAGAAGCGCCGTTGAGCCGGTGCACCTGCTCGATGAGCGTATGACGGTCACGCGCTTCACGCGCACCCAGAATGGCGGCGCGGTCATCTTCTAGCGAGGCCAGCAGCATGCTCAGCATGTCGGCGGCCAGATCGGCTTTGCCTGCCGCCAGGCGCAGGCCTTCGTCATGGTCAAGCACCTTCAACTCGTCAGGCCCGGTGGGCAGGCCCGACGGCATCTGCGGCGAAGGGCCAAGGCTCAGGCCGGTCCACTTCATCACCACCTGTGCCAGCTGCCGCTCGCTGATCGGCTTGGTCAGGTAGTCGTCCATGCCGCCATGGAGCAAGGCGCGTTTTTCATTGGCCATTGCGTGGGCGGTCAGCGCAACGATCGGCAACGGGTTGCCGCTCTGGGTGTTTTCCCAGAGGCGAATCTGTTCGGTACAGGCGCGTCCGTCCATGCCAGGCATCTGCACGTCCATCAGTACCAGGTCGAACGGTTCGCTCTGCACGGCCTGTACCGCCGCGTAACCATTGTCGACAGCCGTCACCCGGGCGCCCAGGTCTTCCAGCAAGGTCTGCACCAGCAAGAGATTGGCCGCATTGTCATCCACGCACAGCACCTTTGGCTGGCGCTGCTGGCCCGCCATGGCGCTGACCTCGCCCTGCAACCGGCGGGGCTGGACCATTTCCAGCAGCAGGCGGCGCAGCTTGCGTGTGCAGGATGGCTTGGACAACAGCTGACCGTGGCCATTGGACAGGTAAGGGTGATAGAGCGCCTGTTCGGTGGTGGGGCACAGCACCACGCACTGGCAATGATGCCGCTCCAGGTGCTGGTAGTACTGGCCCAGTTGTTCGGGCGCCAGGGAGCCCACGTTGGCGCCCAGCACGGCGAAGTCGAACGGCTGCCCCGCCTGGCTGGCAGCTTGCACCGCCTGCACCAGTTGCTCGTAGGAGGTAAAGACACAGACGCTCAGGCCGCAGTCCTGCAATTGGTGCTCCAGAGCCTGTCGCGCCAGTTCGTGGCCATCGACGATGGCGGCGCGACGCCCGAGCAAGGGCTGCAAAGGGAGCTCCTCGGCATCGTCGTGCGCCTTGGGCAGGTTCAAGCTGATCCAGAATTGCGAGCCCTCGCCAGGGGTACTGTCGACGCCGATCTCGCCACCCATCTGCTCGATCAGGCGCTTGGAGATCACCAGCCCCAGGCCAGTACCACCTGGCTGGCGGGCCAGGGAGTTGTCAGCTTGGCTGAAGGCCTGGAACAGCGTACGTACGTCTTGAGGCGACAGGCCGATGCCGGTGTCCTGGACACTGATGCGCAACTGGGCGCTGTCCTCGTGCTCGTCCTCGAGCATGGCACGCACGACGATGGTGCCTTCGCGGGTGAACTTGATCGCGTTGCTGACCAGGTTGGTGAGGATCTGCTTGAGCCGCAGCGGGTCACCGATCAGCGAGGAGGGCGTATCGCGGTAGATCAGGCACAGCAGCTCAAGCTGCTTGGCATGGGCCGCCGGCGCCAGGATGGTCAAGGTGTCCTGGATCAGGTCGCGCAGGTTGAAGGGGATGCTGTCGAGCACCAGCTTGCCCGCCTCGATCTTGGAGAAATCGAGAATCTCGTTGATGATCCCGAGCAAGTTGTCAGCTGACTTCTCGATGGTGTTCAGGTAGTCCACCTGGCGTGGCATCAGCTCGCTTTTCTGCAGCAGGTGGGTAAAGCCCAGAATGCCGTTGAGCGGCGTGCGGATTTCATGGCTCATGTTGGCCAGAAATTCCGACTTGATCCGACTGGCTTCCAGGGCCTCCTTGCGGGCCATGTCCAGCTCGATGTTCTGGATCTCGATGGTTTCAAGGTTTTGCCGGACGTCTTCGGTGGCCTGGTCGATGCTGTGCTGCAGCTCTTCGTGGGCACTGTGCAGGGTCTCGGCCATGCGGTTGATGCCGTGGGCCAGTTCGTCCAGCTCGTGACTGCCCATGGCCGGCAGGCGTTCCTCCAGGTGGCCGTCCTTGAGCTGGTTGACGGCATGCTTGATGCGCTCGATCGGGGTGTTGATGGCACGGCTCATGCGCAGGGCCAGCAGCCCGCTGACCACCAAACAGGCCAGGATCAGGAGCAGCGTGGTGAAGAGGTTGCGGTAGCCGCGCAGCAAGGTGCCGTCATGGGACAGTTCGATTTCCACCCAGCCCAGCAAGCGTTCGGCTTCGGCAGGCACGGCGTCGGTGGCCAGGTCGCGGTGGTGGCCGAACACCGGCATCAGGTAGCGAGTGGCATCGTTGCCACTGCGTTGTAGCAACTGGGTGCCGCTGCCGCCGCTGGGCGGTTGGTTGAGCATGCTCGGGCCGGCATGGGCCAGCCGACTACGGTCCGGTGTCAGGAAGGCGACGGCGCGTACGTCGGCCTGTTCGAGGGTCTGCGCGGCAATGCGCTCCAGTTGTGCAGGCGCCTTGCGGGCCATGGCCGGGGCTGCCAGCGGCGCCAGCTGCTCGGCCAGCATCTTGCCCCGTTGCAGCAATTGCGTGCGCAGGTCGCTCTGTTGCAGCCAGGTGAAATAGCTGCCCAGTACCAAGGCCATCAATCCGGCTGGCAGCAGCGCCAGCAACAGCACACGGCTGCGAATTCCCAAACGGTCGAGCACACTCGCCTCCTGTCAATGTGCCTGGATGCCGCCTTGCAAGGCGGCCAAGCGGGGACGTTACTCCGCCTCGCCAGCCATTGCACGAGTTAACTCCGTGCGCATGGGCAGCCTGCGCATTGGCATGGGTCCACAGGGCCTGCGCAGTGCGTGGGCAAGGCATTGCACAGGCTTTATAGCTTGCAGCTATATGCACCTCAGATTGCGTGATATGGCGAAGCAGGGTTTGCCGGTATGATGGTCGCCCCTGCCGTCCGGATTGTGAAAGACACCATGACCTTGCAGTATCCAACCATCGCCGATTGCGTCGGCAATACGCCCCTGGTTCGCCTGCAGCGCCTGGCTGGCCAGACCAGCAATACCTTGCTGCTCAAGCTCGAGGGCAACAATCCTGCCGGCTCGGTCAAGGATCGCCCCGCGCTGTCGATGATCGCCCGTGCAGAATCGCGCGGTCAGATCAAACCCGGCGATACGCTGATCGAAGCCACTTCCGGCAACACCGGCATCGCCTTGGCCATGGCGGCGGCAATCAAGGGTTACAAGATGATCCTGATCATGCCCGACAACTCCACGGCCGAACGCAAGGCGGCGATGGCAGCCTACGGCGCCGAGCTGATCCTGGTGACCAAGGAAGAGGGCATGGAAGGGGCCCGCGACCTGGCCCAGCAGCTGGAAGCCGATGGCCGTGGCGTG
Organism: Pseudomonas fulva NBRC 16637 = DSM 17717; assembly: GCF_000730565.1. GTDB lineage: Bacteria > Pseudomonadota > Gammaproteobacteria > Pseudomonadales > Pseudomonadaceae > Aquipseudomonas > Aquipseudomonas fulva. Next base: position 135,450 of record NZ_BBIQ01000011.1, read on the forward strand.
GTGCTCGACCAGTTCGCCAACGGTGACAACCCGATTGCGCACTACACCAGTACCGGCCCGGAAATCTGGCAGCAGACCCAGGGGCGCGTTACCCACTTCATCAGTTCGATGGGCACTACCGGGACCATCATGGGGTGCTCGCAGTACCTCAAGGAGCAGAACCCTGCGGTGCAGATCGTCGGCTTGCAGCCGATGGAAGGCGCGGCCATTCCGGGTATTCGCCGCTGGCCCCAGGAATACCTGCCAAAAATCTTCGACGCAGCCCGGGTCGATCGCATCGTCGACATGTCCCAGGACGAGGCCGAGCAGACCATGCGCAGGCTTGCTCGTGAAGAGGGCATTTTCTGCGGCGTGTCTTCCGGTGGTGCAGTCGCCGCCATGCTGCGCCTGTCCCGGGAGGTGGAAAATGCCACGTTGGTGGCCATCATCTGCGACCGCGGCGACCGTTACCTGTCCACTGGCCTGTTCGATCCGAGCTAAATGTCCAAGAAGAAAACCAACAGCGGCCTGCGCTTTCAGCCAGCCGGTGGCAATCGTAGTCCCCAGGTTCCCGTGGGCAAGAAGCAACGGCTGGTCGTCGAGCGCCTGTCAGGGGACGGTCGCGGTATTGCCTTCCATGAAGGGCGCACCTGGTTCGTCACCGGCGCCCTGGCAGGCGAGGAGGTCGAGTCGAGGGTGCTCAATGCCCGTGGCAAAGTGGTCGAGGCGCGGCTGGAGCGGGTGCTCCAGGCCAGTCCCGAGCGCCGCGATGCCCCGTGCAAGTACTACGGCCAGTGCGGGGGGTGCAACCTTCAGCACCTGCCCCACGAGGCCCAGCTAGCGCTCAAACAGCGCACCCTGGCCGAGCAACTGCAACGGGTGGCCGGTGTGCAGCCCGAGCAGTGGGCCGCGCCCTTGACCGGGGCCGCTTTCGGCTACCGTCGTCGCGCCCGTGTGGCCGTGCGCTGGGACCCCAAGACCCGCCAGTTGGCCGTCGGCTTCAGGGCGCAGGCCAGTCAGGACATCGTTGCCATCGATGATTGCCTGGTGCTGGTACAGCCCTTGCAGTCGATCCTGCGTCACTTGCCTACGGTGCTGCGCTCGTTGGTCAAGCCCCAGGCCCTGGGCCATGTGGAACTGTTCAGCGGCACGGCCGAGGCGGTGCTGGTGCGTCATGTCGCGCCGTTGCCGCCCGACGATGTAGCGCGCTTGCAGGCGTTCTGCGCCGAGGCCAACGCGCAGCTGTGGTTGCAGGGTGAAGGCGAGCCGCAGCCGGTGGATGCCACTGGGCCGTTGGGTTTCGTCCTGGCGCCTTGGCAGCTGCAGCTGGACTGGCGCCCCGGCGACTTCGTGCAGGTCAATGCCCAGGTCAATACCGCCATGATCGAGCAGGCCCTGGCCTGGCTCGCTCCGCAGCCCGAAGAGCGGGTACTGGACTTGTTCTGCGGCCTGGGCAATTTTGCCTTGCCGCTGGCACGGCACGCTCGTGAGGTGGTGGCGGTAGAGGGCGTGCAGGCCATGGTCGATCGCGCGGCGGCCAACGCCCGCGGCAACGATGTGCATAACGCGCAGTTTTTTCAGGCCGATTTATCGCAGCCGTTGACGGGCATGGAATGGGCCGCCGAGGGCTTTTCTGCGGTACTCTTGGACCCACCGCGCGACGGTGCATGGGAGGTGGTGCAAGGCATCGCCCGTCTTGGGGCCAAGCGGCTGGTCTATGTATCGTGCAACCCGGCCACGCTGGCGCGAGACGCCCAAGTGCTGGTCGGGCAGGGGTACCGGTTAACAAGGGCCGGGATTCTCGACATGTTTCCTCAAACGGCGCATGTCGAAGCCATGGCGTTATTCGAAGTGGGCTAGCCAGCTGGCCCCTTGGTGCGGCTTCCAGGGAATGGCAGCCGTGCGGTGATTGCCAGTGCACCCGCAGGGTGCGCTGTATGGAAAGGTAAAACAAAGATGGTACAGGTGAGAGTGCACCAGCCGGTCAATACCGACGGCAGTATCAATCTCGAAGCGTGGTTGGACCATGTGGTCAGCGTCGATTCGGCGCTCGACCGCGCAGCGCTCAAAGAGGCCTGCGAGTTTGCCCAGGAAGTCGAGAAGAAGGGCAACCCGGCCAAGCATTCCTGGGCCGATGGTACGTCGAGCTATCAGGCAGGTCTTGAGATCGCCGAGATCCTCGCGGACCTCAAGCTTGACCAGGACTCCCTGGTAGCGGCGGTCATCTACCGCGCTGTGCGAGAAGGCAAGGTCACCCTGGCCGAAGTCAGCCAGCGCTTCGGGCCGGTCGTGTCCAAGCTGATCGATGGCGTGCTGCGCATGGCTGCGATCAGTGCCAGCCTCAGCCCCCGCCAGTCGCTGGTGCTCGGCTCCCAGGCGCAGGTCGAGAACCTGCGCAAGATGCTGGTGGCGATGGTCGACGACGTTCGCGTGGCGTTGATCAAGCTGGCCGAACGCACCTGTGCCATTCGGGCGGTCAAGTCCGCTGACGACGAGAAGCGCCTGCGGGTGGCGCGGGAAGTGTTCGACATCTACGCCCCCCTGGCCCACCGTCTGGGTATCGGGCATATCAAGTGGGAACTGGAAGACCTGTCGTTCCGCTACCTCGAGCCCGAGCAGTACAAGCAGATCGCCAAGCTGTTGCACGAGCGCCGCCTGGACCGTGAACGCTTCATCAGCGATGTCATGAACCAGTTGCAGAACGAACTGCTGGCCACCGGGGTGAAGGCGGACATCAGTGGCCGCGCCAAGCACATCTACTCGATCTGGCGCAAGATGCAGCGCAAGGGCCTGGAATTCAGCCAGATCTACGACGTGCGCGCCGTGCGGGTTCTGGTCCCCGAGATACGCGACTGCTACACCGCCCTGGGTATCGTGCACACCTTGTGGCGTCACATCCCCAAGGAATTCGACGACTACATCGCCAACCCCAAGGAAAACGGCTACCGCTCCCTGCACACGGCTGTGATCGGCCCGGAAGGCAAGGTGCTGGAAGTGCAGATCCGCACCCACGGCATGCACGAGGAAGCGGAGCTTGGCGTCTGTGCCCACTGGCGATACAAGGGCACCGACGTCAAGCCCAGCTCAAACCACTACGAAGAAAAGATTTCCTGGCTGCGCCAGGTACTGGAGTGGCATGAAGAACTGGGCGACATCGGGGGGCTGGCCGAGCAACTGCGGGTCGACATCGAGCCCGACCGGGTGTACGTATTCACCCCGGACGGTCACGCCATCGACCTGCCAAAAGGGGCGACACCCCTGGACTTCGCCTACCGGGTACACACCGAGATCGGCCACAACTGCCGGGGTGCCAAGATCAACGGGCGCATCGTGCCGCTCAACTACAGCCTGCAGACTGGCGAGCAGGTCGAAATCATCACCAGCAAGCATGGCAACCCGAGCCGTGACTGGCTGAACTCGAACCTGGGCTATGTCACCACCTCGCGCGCGCGGGCCAAGATCGTGCACTGGTTCAAGCTGCAGGCGCGCGACCAGAACGTTGCCGCCGGCAAGACGCTGCTCGAACGCGAGCTCAGCCGGTTGGGCCTGCCGCAGGTCGACTTCGAGCGCCTGGCCGAGAAGACCAACGTCAAGACGGCCGAGGACATGTTTGCGTCCCTGGGGGCTGGGGACCTGCGCCTGGCGCACCTGGTCAACGCGGCGCAACAGCTGCTGGAGCCCGAGCGCATCGAGCAGATCGAACTGGTGCCGCGCAAGCCCAGTGGGCCGCGTGGGGGTAAGCGTGGCGACATCCAGATCCAGGGCGTGGGCAACCTGCTGACGCAGATGGCCGGTTGCTGCCAGCCCTTGCCTGGCGATGCCATCGTCGGCTACATCACTCAGGGGCGCGGGGTGAGCATCCACCGCCAGGATTGCGCCTCGGTGTTGCAGCTGGCCGGCAAAGAGCCAGAGCGCATGATCCAGGTCAGCTGGGGGCCGATACCGGTACAGACCTATCCGGTCGATATCGTCATCCGTGCCTATGACCGCCCCGGTTTGCTGCGCGATGTCTCCCAGGTGCTGCTCAACGAGAAGATCAACGTGCTGGCGGTCAACACCCGCTCGAACAAGGAAGACAACACGGCGCTGATGTCGCTGACCATCGAGATTCCCGGTTTGGACGCCCTTGGGCGCTTGCTGGGGCGTATCTCGCAGTTGCCGAACATCATCGAGACACGGCGTAATCGTACGCCCTGAACCACGTGTGCACGATTTGCGGGTAGACCGCCTCACCTGTGGGGCCGGTTTGCCCGCCAAGCCCGACCGTCAAGGACTTGCCTGAATGACCTACACCCTCCAGGACCTGCTTCACCTCATGGCTCGCTTGCGCGACCCGCACTACGGCTGCCCCTGGGACCTGAAGCAGGACTATGCCAGCATCGTCCCGCACACCCTCGAAGAAGCTTACGAGGTGGCGGACACCATCGAACGCGGCGATTTCGAGGACTTGCAAGGCGAGTTGGGTGATCTGCTGTTCCAGGTGGTCTACTACAGCCAGCTTGCTCGGGAGGAGGGCCGTTTCGCGTTCGACGGCGTGGTGGATGGCATCACCCGCAAGCTCATTCGTCGCCACCCGCATGTCTTTCCGACCGGGGACCTGTATGCGCCGCTGGAGACGCCCAGCCTGAGCGATGCGCAGGTCAAGTCACGCTGGGAAGAAATCAAGGCGCAGGAGCGGGCGCAAAAAAGCCGACCAGAGCAGCTGTCGTTGCTCGACGATGTGCCGACGGCATTGCCTGCCTTGTCCCGGGCGGCCAAACTGCAAAAACGTGCGGCCACCGTCGGTTTCGACTGGCCCGAGGCCTTGCCGGTTGTGGACAAGGTGCGTGAGGAACTCGGCGAAGTGTTGCAGGCCATGGCCGACGGGGACAACGATGCGCTGGAAGACGAAGTAGGCGATTTGCTGTTCGCGGTGGTCAACCTGGCGCGTCACTTGAAACATGACCCTGAAAACGCCTTGCGCCGAGCCAATCGCAAGTTCGAGCGACGTTTTCGCTTTATCGAGCAGGCGTTGCGTGACAGCGGCACTGCCATTGAAGATTGTAACCTTGATGCGCTGGACACCCTTTGGGGTGAAGCCAAGCGTCAGGAAAAGAACCTGCCCAGCTGCGGCTGAGCTGTTGCATAAGTGAGTGAACATTCATGAGCCTTTCCCTTCGCGACCAATTGCTCAAAGCCGGGCTGGTCAACCAGAAACAGGTTTCTCAGGCCAACAAGGCTGAAAAGAAACAGAAGCGCCTGGAGCACAAAGGCCAGGTCGACGTGGACGATACCCAGCAGCGGCTGGCCAAGGAAGCCATGGCTGAAAAGGCCAAGCGTGATCAGGCGCTCAACCGTGAACAGCAGGAAAAAGCCGAAAAGAAGGCACGCGCCGCGCAGATCAAGCAACTGATCGAAGCGACCCGCCTGCCCAAGCTCACGACCGAGGATTACTACAACTTCGTCGACGACAAAAAGGTCAAACGTATCGCGGTCAACGCCCTGATGCGCAGCAAGTTGAGCAATGGTGCGCTGGCGGTGGTGTCCTACGGGGGCGGCTATGAGGTCATTCCCCGCGAGGCTGCCGTCAAGATTCAGGAACGCGACCCGGGCCGGGTATTACTGCTCAATACCCATGTCGAGGAAGCCGATGACGACGATCCGTATGCGGCGTACAAGATCCCTGACGATCTGATGTGGTAACGCTGCAAGGCCCTGTCTGATCGTGAATCGGTTAGGCAGGGCCGCATTGTGTGCGCTGGGCCGCGAGGCGGCCCCTGGCACCACGACGACTATTCACGTCATGGTTTTTCAGAAGATCGCTGTCACTGCGTCGTGCGCTGCTTTTCCAGGTCTTCCAGTTCGACACGGTACTGTTGCGCCTCGTGCTCGTTGTGGAACATCCCGACCAACTGGCCCTGCTGGTGCACATCCCAGATCCGCACGCCTGCGGCCAGGCCTTCGTGGGACATTTTCGATTCGTCGCGTTCGGTCACTTGAACTGTCATCGTTAAACTCCACTTTTTCGGGTTGGGTGCGACAGTCTGTCGCACGCCTTATTTATAGAGTTTGTTAGCAGCCTAAGTAAATAAAACGGTCATGAAACAAGTTTCATGTAGCCATGGCATGCCCTGGCGCGACTGCCTTATGCCCGGCCAAAGAAAAGCCCCGCACAGGGCGGGGCTTTGCGTTGATTACGGCTAAACGCCGACAAACTCGAACGTTAGTTACCTTTGACCGACTTGCCATCGACCGTGCCGTCCTGCAGGACGATCACGTATTCCTTGCCATCGGTTTCCACTTGGCGCAATTGCACCAGCAGGTAGTCCCAATTCTTGGCAAACCATAGCTCGGTGATGCGCTTGCTCTGGCTTGGATCACGCACACGTTCGACCTTGACGGCATCCACCTGGCCGGTCTTGGTGGTGACTTTTTCGGTGCCTAGCACGCGGAAGTCATAGGTATCGATCTCGTCACCATCGACCACCTGATAAGTCATGCTCTTCTTGCCTGCGGCGACATCGTGCTGCAGCGCCAGTTGATAGGACGACTTGTCGAGCACCCCACGGTTGAGCGGCAGGGTGATGGCATCGCCACGATCGCTACCGGTCACTTTCTTGGCAGCCCAATCGAAGTTCAAGTCGACCTTCTTGGCCTTGCCAAGACCGCCGCGCTCGAAGTGGTAACGCTGCGGCAGCAAGGTATCGTTTTCCAGGCGCAACGAGCTTTGCTCGGTCAGGCTGGCGATCATCATTGACGCCTTGAAGTTCAGGTCCCAAGTGCCATCGGCATTCTTGACCAGGCTACGTTCGGCGGTGCCGCTCATGGGCAGTTGCTTCCAGTCGGCGGTGTAGCTGGCCGAGAACGGCTTCAGGTCTGCTGCCTGGAGGGGCAGGGCAAGCACGGCAAGAGCCAAGAGCAGGGCGCGACGCATAGTATCTCCTAGGATCGAATCAAATGACCGCTGGCCGACAGGGGCTGGCCATCCAGTAATGCACCTTGTTCGCCAAGACGCAAGCGGCCGTTGGCGAACCAGTGAACAGCCATTGGGTAGATGACGTGTTCCTGTGCGTGAACCCGCTGAGCCAGGCTTTGGACCGTGTCATCGGGTGCCACCGGCACGACAGCCTGTACGACCAACGGGCCCCCATCGAGTTCCTCGGTGACGAAATGGACACTGCACCCATGCTCGGCATCCCCTGCTTCCAGGGCGCGTCGATGGGTGTGCAACCCTTTGTAGCGAGGCAGCAGCGAAGGATGGATGTTGAGCAGGCGACCCTGGTAGTGGCGCACGAAGCCGCCACTGAGGATACGCATGAAACCCGCCAGCACCACCAGGTCCGGGGCGAACCCATCGATACACGCCACCAGGGCCGCATCGAAGGCTTCGCGGCCTTCGAATTCGGTATGGTCGAGTACTGCGGTTTCGATACCGGCAGCGGCTGCGCGCTGCAGGCCGTAGGCATCGGCGCGGTTGGAGATGACCGCGCCGATGCGCACGGCGCTGTCCGGGATGGCGCTGTCGATCAGCGCTTGCAGGTTGCTGCCGGAACCCGACAGCAGTACCACGACATTGCAGGGCTTGCTCGGCATCAGTGTGCCTTGAGGTTCTGCAACTCGACCTGAGCAGCGCCCTCTGCGGCCTCGGTGATATGGCCGATGACCCAAGGCTGTTCGCCGGCGTTGCGCAGTTCGCTCAGGGCAGTTTCGACCTGGTCCTGGCCTACGCAGATCACCATGCCCACGCCGCAGTTGAGCACGCGGTGCATTTCATGCTCGTCGACGTTGCCCTTTTCCTGCAGGAAATCGAAGACGGCTGGGCGCTGCCAGCTGGCCACGTCGATGACCGCCTGGGCATTGGCCGGCAATACGCGCGGGATGTTGTCCAGCAGGCCGCCACCGGTGATGTGGGCCATGGCCTTGACTGCGCCAGTGTTCTTGATCAGTTGCAGCAGCGGCTTGACGTAGATGCGCGTTGGCGCCATCAGCAGGTCGGTCAGTGGCTGGCCGTCGAGCTGGGTGCTTTCGACGTCGGTGCCCGAGACTTCGAGGATCTTGCGGATCAACGAGTAACCGTTGGAGTGCGGGCCCGAGGATGGCAGAGCGATGAGCGCATCACCGGTGGCCACGCGCGAGCCGTCGATGATCTCGGCCTTTTCCACTACACCTACGCAGAAGCCCGCCAGGTCGTAGTCCTCACCTTCGTACATGCCCGGCATCTCGGCGGTTTCGCCACCAACCAGCGAGCAGCCCGCCAGTTCGCAACCTGCGCCGATACCGGTGACCACGGTAGCCGCCACGTCCACGTTCAGCTTGCCAGTGGCGTAGTAATCCAGGAAGAACAGCGGTTCGGCGCCGCAAACTACCAGGTCGTTCACGCACATGGCGACCAGGTCCTGGCCGATGCTGTCGTGCTTGTTCAGGTTCAGCGCCAGGCGCAGCTTGGTGCCCACGCCGTCGGTGCCGGAGACCAGCACCGGCTGCTTGTAGCCGGCCGGGATCTCGCAAAGGGCGCCGAAGCCGCCCAGGCCACCCATGACTTCAGGGCGTGCGGTGCGTTTTGCCACGCCCTTGATGCGTTCGACCAGTGCTTCGCCGGCGTCGATGTCTACACCGGCGTCCTTGTAGCTCAGGGAGGGTTGCTTGCTCATTGATCCAGGCCTTTAGGAGGGAGGGATTCGTAAAAACGACCCTGACGGCAAGGGCCGGCAGCCATGCAGCGGCTAACCGTGACATCAGTGGTCTGTGAAGGCGCGCGATTTTATCAGGGTTGCCGGGCAGCGGCCATCCTCCGGCCGACGGGCAGGTGAATTTAGGGCCCTTGCCCCTGCAAGATCGCCAGAAGCCTGGCCTTGCCGGTGCTACCTTTAACCGTGCCGCTTGAGGTGTGAGCGCTGAAGCTTGAAACTCGCCGTTCCAGATCACAAGGACACAACGATGCGCTTCTTCACTACTTGGGTCATGGGATGTCTGGCGTTGATCGCAGGCGCGGCCCAGGCCGAAAACGTCTCCGGCCTCTATCAGGTACGCGAGCCAGTGGCCGGGCAGGGCGCCGAGGCGCGTGCGGCGGCGACCAGCCAGGCCTTCGACACCTTGGTGCTGCGCCTGACCGGCGACTCCAAGGCCGTGCAGAGCCCGGCGCTGGCCGCACTGCGCAAGGACCCGCAACCGATCGTCAACCAGGTGGGCAGCGACGCTGGCCCGCCCGAAACCGTGCGGGTCGAGTTCGACCCCGGTAGCACCGAACGTGCCCTGCGCAAGGCGGGCCTTAGTCTGTGGGGCAGCAATCGCCCGTCGATTCTGGGTTGGTGGCTCGTCGAGAGCGTTGACGGCACCAGCTTGGTAGGGGACGGCCAGCCCAGCGCCCAGCCGTTGCGGCGCGCGGCCCGTCACCGGGGCTTGCCGCTGCGCCTGCCTCTGGCCGATCTCCAAGAGCAATTGGTGGCCGATGCCAAGCATATCGACGCCAAGGACCCGGGGCCGCTGCGTGAAGTCTCCCAGCGCTACGGCGCCGATGCTCTGCTGGCTGTGCACGCCCAGCAGGTCGACGGCAAATGGCAAGGTAAATGGCAATTGTGGCTGGGCGGTGAGCGCGAGCAGGGCAGCGCCGAAGGAGCGGACCCGGCAGCGCTTGCCGACGCCGTGATGCTTGCGGTGAGTATGCGGCTGGCACCGCGTTACGTGACGCGACCCGGGGCCGGTGGCCAAGTGCAGATGCAGGTCCAGGGCATGAACCTGCCGCGCTACGCTGAGCTGGCCCGGGTTCTGGAGTCCTACGGCGCGCAGTTGAAGCGGGTCGACGGCGACGTGCTGACCTATTCGGTCACCGCCAGCCGCGAACAACTACGGGCTCAGCTGGCATTGGCCAAGCTCAGGGAAGTCCCGGCCGAGCAGATACCTGCGCCGCAGGTGACCCCTGGGCCAGTGGGTACGTCCCCAGACGAGCCACCAGTGTCGCCTGCGGCTGGTGCCGAACCGTTCGATGGCTTGCGCTTTGGTTGGTGAGAGGGTCGTTCATGACTGACATGCGTCGTTGGATCTGGCTGGGCGTGGCATTGATCGTCATCGCCCTGCTTTATAGCCTGCACAACATTCTCACACCTTTTCTGGTCGGCATTCTGCTGGCGTATCTGGCCGACCCGCTGGTCGATCGCCTGGAGCGCCTGGGGTTGTCACGGACCTGGGGCGTAGTGGTGGTGTTCGGGCTGTTCACGTTGCTGATGCTTGCACTGTTGCTCGTGCTCATCCCCATGCTGGCCAAGCAGTTGGTGCGCCTGTATGCGCTGGCGCCGCAAGTGCTTGACTGGCTCGAGCACGTCGCCTTGCCTTGGGTGCAGGGGCGCCTGGGCCTTGCCGACGGGTTCTGGAAATTCGACAAGATCAAGGCGGCCATCGGCGCTCACATGGGGCAGACCACCGATATCGTCAGCATGCTCTTGTCCCAGGCAACGGCCTCCAGCCTGGCGTTGATGGCCTGGGTGGCCAACATGGTGCTGATTCCCGTGGTGGGGTTCTACCTGTTGCGTGACTGGGACTTGATGATGGCCAAGTTGCGCAGCTTGTTGCCGCGGCAGAGCGAGCCGAAAGTCGTCGAGCTGGCCAGCGAGTGCCACGAGGTGCTGGGTGCGTTCGTGCGTGGGCAACTGCTGGTGATGGTCGCGTTGGGCATCATCTACTCGGCAGGCTTGATGCTGGTCGGGCTTGAACTGGGGTTGTTGATCGGCATGCTGGCCGGTCTGGCGGCCATCGTCCCCTACATGGGCTTCATCATTGGCATCGGCGCGGCGCTGGTGGCAGGACTGTTTCAGTTCGGTGGCGATCTGTATCCCATGCTCGGCATCGTTGCGGTCTTCATGGTCGGTCAGGCACTCGAGGGCATGGTGCTGACACCGCTACTGGTAGGCGACCGGATCGGTTTGCACCCTGTGGCGGTGATCTTCGCCATCCTGGCCGGCGGTGAGCTGTTCGGTTTCACGGGCGTGCTGCTCGCGTTGCCGGTGGCGGCGGTCATCATGGTGCTGCTGCGCCACGTGCACGGCTTGTACAAGGAGTCGGACATGTATGCAGGGGATGCTCCAGTCCCAGTCCCCCTTGATCCCCCCGCACCCGATCAGCCGTGACAGGGCGCAGGTAAGTCTCGGGTTGGCGCTGGGAGAGTGCAACCCATTGATTTTGCTTGGACTCTGCAGCGGCGTGATTGTGCACCCCGCTTGGCAGGTATAGACTTTGCAGATTGTCCACAAAAGGCCCCCTGCGGTCCTGTCGACCGCCCGCGAGCATGAAACCACCGATCCAGTTGCCCCTGGGTGTGCGCCTGCGCGACGACGCCACCTTCATCAACTACTATCCGGGCGCCAATGCCGCTGCGTTGGGGTATGTCGAGCGGCTTTGCGAAGCCGACGCCGGCTGGACCGAGAGCCTCATCTACCTGTGGGGCAAACAAGGCGTGGGCCGCACGCATCTGCTGCAAGCAGCCACCCATCGTTTCCAGCAACGGGGCGAGCCTGCCGTCTACCTGCCCTTGGCGCAGCTGCTCGAACGCGGTACCGGTCTTCTGGACTACCTGGCCCAGTACGAACTGGTGTGCATCGATGACCTGCACGTCATCGCCGGCAAGCCGGACTGGGAGGAGGCCATGTTCCACCTGTTCAATCGCTTGCGCGACAGTGGCCGTCGGCTGCTGCTGGCAGCATCCGCTTCCCCGCGGGAATTGCCGGTGAAGCTGCCTGACCTGAAATCCCGCCTCACCCTTGCCCTGGTGTTCCAGATGCGCGGGCTGTCCGACGAAGACAAGCTACGTGCCTTGCAATTGCGGGCATCCAGGCGCGGCCTGCACCTGACCGACGAAGTGGGTCACTTCATCCTTACCCGCGGCGCGCGCAGCATGAGTGCGCTGTTCGATCTGCTGGAACGGCTCGATCAGGCATCTCTGCAAGCCCAGCGCAAACTCACCATTCCTTTCCTCAAGGAAACCCTGGGCTGGTGACCCCCTGAAAACACGGGGCCAGAGCCATCCCACGGAAAAGTCACATCTTTTTCGATAAAATTTGCAAATGGAACTTATAGTGGGCATAGTTCCACCCCACTAAAGGATTACAGACACGGTTGTGCCCATGCTCAAGCGCTTCGCACCCCTCGTGCCACTCGCACTCGTGACCCTGCTTTTTGGCTGCGCGGCCCAAGGCCCGGTATCCCAGCCCCAGGATCACACCCCGGTCGCCGTACAGCCGGCGATCAAGGCCAAGGCCTCGTCTTCGCCAGTGTTTGGCGAACCCCAGGAAGTGGCTACTGACGATGAACTGGAGGTCTTCTCCAGCAGCAAGCCCTATCAGCTGCCAGTGCTGGCCGACAGCATTCTGGAGCGCGGCATGTCGTTGATCGGCACCCGCTATCGCTTCGGTGGTACCTCGGAGCAGTCCGGCTTCGATTGCAGCGGCTTCATCGGCTACCTGTTCCGCGAAGAGGCAGGCATGACCTTGCCGCGCTCTACCCGCGAGATGATCAACGTCGATGCGCCGAAGGTGGCACGCAACAAACTCAAGCCTGGCGATCTGCTGTTCTTCAGCACCAACGGCCGTGGTCGTGTCAGTCATGCTGGCATCTACCTGGGCGACAACCAGTTCATTCACTCCAGCAGCCGCCGTAGCGGGGGCGTGCGCATCGATAGCCTCGGTGACCGTTACTGGAGCAAGACCTTCCTCGAGGCCAAGCGTGCCTTGGCCATGGCGCCGACGCATATCGCGCGCAACTAATGGCAATCTGATGTGTCCTAACCACGGCGTCGCTGCTTTGCAAAAAAGCTCGACGCCGTGCGTATTTACAGAAAGCGTCTAATCTAATTTCTCAACTCTATCCCGCTGCGGCCCAGCGTTCCCATACAGGATGTTTTGGCCATGACAACGATGGCGCGCTTCGCTTTCATTTCCCTGGCAGCCTTATTGGCGGCCTGCTCCAGCCAACCTCAGGCGCCTGCCCCTGTGCGGGTTGTGCAGCCCCAGGTTACCTACAGCCAACCCAGCTTCTCGCCCACTGCCGATGACGTACTGATTCGCGCCATTGGTCTGGTTGGCACGCCCTACCGCTGGGGCGGCAATACGCCCGATTCAGGTTTCGACTGCAGTGGTCTGATCAAGTACGTCTACCGCGATGCCGCCGGCATCAGCCTGCCGCGCTCCACGCGCGAGATGATCGGCATGCGTGCGCCTACCGTGGATGTGAAATCCTTGCAGTCGGGTGATCTGGTGTTTTTCGCGACCAGTGGCGGCTCGCAGGTGAGCCATGCCGGCATTTATGTAGGGGACGGGCGCTTCGTGCATGCGCCTCGCACTGGCGGTACGGTGCGTTTGGACTATTTGTCCAACAGCTACTGGGCCAAGGCCTACCTGCAGGCCAAGCGGGTCATCCCTCAGGGGCACCTGGCACAGAACCCCTGAGACGGGTTACCGAGCTTTGCTGACGCGCCAGATGGCATTGCCCACATCGTCCGCGACCAGCACGGCCCCGCGACCCTCCAGGGCAACCCCTACCGGGCGGCCCATGGCTTGGCCGCCTTCATCCAGAAAACCGTCGAGCACGTCCATGGGCCGGCCCGACGGCTTGCCTGAGGCGTCGAAGGGTACGAATATCACCTTGTAGCCGCTGTGGGGCTTGCGGTTCCAGGACCCATGCTGGCCAATCAATGCGCCTGCTCCAAAACGAGCAGGTAGCACATCCGGCCCGGCGAAGGCCAATCCCAGTGAAGCAGTATGCGGTCCAACGGCATAGTCGGGTACCTGTGCTCGGGCGACCTTGGCGGGGTCCTGGGGCTGCACGCGCTCATCCACGTGCTGGCCGTAGTAGCTGTAGGGCCACCCATAGAATCCACCCGCGTGTACCGAGGTGATGTAGTCCGGTACCAGATCGCTGCCGATTTCGTCACGCTCGTTGACCGCCGTCCACAGTGCGCCACTGTTAGGCTCCCAGGCGAGCCCGTTAGGGTTGCGCAGGCCGGTGGCGAACAGGCGGTGCTTGCCGGTGCTGGGGTCGATCTCCCAGATTGCGGCGCGACCCTGCTCCTGGTCGAGTCCGTTTTCACCCACGTTGCTGTTTGAGCCCACGGTGACGTAGAGGCGCTGCCCATCAGGGCTTGCGATGACATTCTTGGTCCAGTGGTGATTCAGCGGGCCGGCTGGCAGCAGGGTAACTACTTCTGCCGGGCCGGTTACCTGACGTGCCCCGGGCTGGTAGTGAAAACGCAGCAGCTTGTCCGTATCGGCTACGTAAAAATCATTGCCCACCAGCGCCATACCAAAGGGCGAGTTCAACCCGTCGGCAAAGGTATGGCGGATTTCCGCAACGCCATCCTGGTCGGCGTCGCGCAACAGGGTAATGCGATCAGGGCTGGGCACGGCAGCCCCCGCGCGTGCCATGACCCGCTTCATGGCCCATCCGCGGATACCCTTGGCGTCTTCGGACTTGGCAGGTGCGTTGGTTTCTGCCACCAGCACGTCGCCATTGGGTAGCACGTACAGCCAGCGCGGATGGTCGAGGTCACCGGCAAAGCGCGACACCTGTAACCCGGGTGCAGCCTGAGGCATGCGCCCGGCGGGCCAGCCGACGGCTGGCGCGATGTTCACGGTGGGGAGCAGGGTCTTGGCGGGGGAGGGCAACTGCGGCGCAGGGCCGGTGCCGTCGGCCACTGTCAGGCGCGCCGTTTCGCCGCAGCCACCCAAGCCCAGGCTTACAAGAAGTGCAACAGGCAGTGCCACGCGGTTCATGGTCGACGTCCTCGGCAGGTTCTATTGATTCAGAGGCTGTGGAACGCGGCGGGTTCAGTCGCACAGGCGGCGGAGCTGACGCGGGTGGCTCGACCATCCCTCCTGCGCCGCCAGGCGAGCCGCGTCGATTGACGCTCCGGGTGCAACCCTCTAACCTTCGCGCGTGTTTCAGGTGCCCCGCCAGCAACGTCTGGCCAGGGTGAAACTGGGAAGTCGGTGAGTGCCCACAGGGTGCGATTCCGGCGCTGCCCCCGCAACGGTAAGTGAGTGACGGCCGCGCAGGGCCACTGGGTGACCATACCCGGGAAGGCGCGCAGGTCAGGGCCAGCGGCCCGCTCACGAGCCCGGAGACCGGCCTGATACTGCCAACGGCATCACGGAGGGTGATGCGCGGTGACCACTGGCCTTGGCCAATGCCCCTGCGCGCGCTCCGTTTGCCTGCCCATTCCCTGACACGGCGCTCGATCGCGGTGTCAGCCAGCGGAGAACCTCCCATGAGCGACGCCACCGAGCGCGACGAACGCCATCTGGCACGGATGCAGCGCAAGAAAGCGGTCATCGACGAACGCATTGCCAATTCCCCCAACGAATGCGGCCTGCTGCTGGTGCTCACCGGCAATGGCAAAGGCAAGAGCAGCTCGGCCTTCGGCATGCTTGCCCGGGCCCTGGGCCACGGCATGGAGTGCGGGGTGGTGCAGTTCATCAAGGGCCGCAACAGTACCGGCGAAGAGCTGTTCTTCAGGCGCTTTCCCGAACAGGTGCGCTATCACGTGATGGGCGAGGGTTTCACCTGGGAAACTCAGGACCGCCAGCGTGACATTGCGGCGGCAGAAGCGGCATGGGCCGTCTCCAGGCAACTGCTGCAGGATCCTGCGGTGCAGTTCGTGGTGCTCGACGAGCTCAACATTGCGCTCAAGCACGGCTACCTTGATCTGGACCAGGTGCTATCGGACATCCAGGCTCGCCCCCCCATGCAGCACGTCATCGTCACCGGTCGCGCGGCCAAGCCGGAAATGGTCGAGCTGGCCGACACCGTGACCGAAATGGGCATGCTCAAGCACGCCTTCCAGGCCGGTATCCGTGCCCAGAAGGGCGTCGAGCTGTGAGCCAGGCCCGCCATTGCCCCGCCGTCCTGATTGCCGCGCCGGCTTCTGGCCAAGGCAAGACCACGGTCACTGCCGCGCTGGCGCGCCTGCACCGCAATCTGGGCCGCAAGGTGCGGGTGTTCAAATGCGGGCCTGACTTTCTCGACCCCATGATTCTCGAGCGCGCCAGCGGTGCCCCCGTCCGCCAGTTGGACCTGTGGATGATCGGTGCCGAGGAAAGCCGCCGGCTGCTCTGGGAGGCGGCAGGTGAAGCCGACCTGATCCTCATCGAAGGGGTGATGGGGCTGTTCGACGGCACCCCTTCGAGCGCCGACCTGGCACGTCACTTCGGCGTGCCGGTGCTGGCGGTTATCGACGGTACGGCCATGGCCCAGACCTTTGGCGCGCTGGCCCTGGGCCTGGCGCGTTATCAGCCGGATCTGCCGTTCGCCGGGGTGCTGGCCAACCGGGTGGGCAGCCTGCGTCATGCGCAACTGCTCGAAGGCAGCCTCACCGAGGGCCTGCGTTGGTATGGCGGCTTGTCCCGCGAGCGCGGCATCGAACTGCCCAGCCGTCACCTGGGGTTGGTGCAGGCCAGCGAGTTGAACGACCTGGACGCACGCCTGGACGCTGCCGCCCAGGCATTGGGCGCCAGTTGCGATGCCGCCTTGCCACCGGCGGTCACCTTCGAACCGGCCGATCCGTTACCCGCCCAGGCCACCTTGGCGGGCGTACGTATCGGTGTGGCCCGCGACGAAGCCTTTGCCTTCCTCTATGGCGCTAACCTGGACCTGTTGCGCCGTCTAGGCGCACAGGTGCAGTTCTTCTCCCCCCTGCATGACGTCGAATTGCCCCCAGTGGACAGCCTGTACCTGCCCGGCGGTTACCCCGAGCTGCACCATCATGCCTTGGCGCGCAACACCTCGATGTGCCAGGCCATCCGCGGCCATCATGCCCAGGGCAAGCCGTTGCTCGCCGAATGCGGCGGCATGCTGTATCTGCTCGACGCACTGACCGACGTGGCCGGGGACAGGGTCGAGTTGCTTGGGTTGCTGCCGGGGGAGGCGACCATGCAAAAGCGCCTGGCGGCCCTGGCTCTGCAGGCGGTCGAACTGCCCGAGGGCATACTGCGCGGCCATACCTACCACCACTCCTTGACCAGCACCGCGCTCGAGCCGCTGGCACGTGGGTTGAGCCCCAACGGTGGGCGCGGCAACGAAGCGGTCTATCGCCTGGGCCGCCTGACCGCGTCCTACGTGCACTTCTACTTCCCCTCCAACCCGGAGGCAGCCGCAGCGCTGCTCTGCCCATGAACGAGCATGCGTTCAGCGACCAGGAGCGTGCCGCGGTCTACCGCGCCATCGGCGAGCGACGCGACATGCGCCATTTCGCTCAAGGGGAGGTGGCGCCGCAGGTCATGACACGGTTACTCAGCGCAGCCCACCAGGCACCGAGCGTGGGCTTGATGCAGCCATGGCGGTTCATCCGCATCACCGAGCGGGCCCTGCGTGGGCGCATCCAGGCCCTGGTGGAGGCCGAACGGGCGTTGACTGCACAAGCGCTGGGCGAGCGCTCGGACGAATTCATGAAGCTCAAGGTAGAGGGCATCAACGATTGCGCCGAACTATGGGTCGCCGCCTTGATGGACAACCGTGAGCCTCACATTTTCGGGCGCCGCACCCTGCCTGAAATGGACCTGGCCTCGCTCGCCTGCGCGATCCAGAACCTGTGGCTGGCCGCCCGTGCCGAAGGGCTGGGCATGGGCTGGGTATCGCTGTTCGATCCCCAGGCGCTGGCAGCGTTGCTTGGCATGCCCAGCGGCGCCAAACCCGTGGCCGTGCTGTGCCTGGGGCCGGTGGCGGCATTCTATCCTGCGCCCATGCTGGTCATGCAGAGCTGGACCGAAGAACGACCGTTGCACGAGATGCTGTTTGAAAACCGGTGGGGAGAAGGCGTATGAGCGTGGCGTTGCTGAGCGTGGCCGGTGTGGCCCTGGATGCGTTGCTCGGTGAGCCGCGGCGGCGCCACCCGCTGGTCGCTTTCGGCAACATGGCCAGCAGCCTGGAGCGGCGCTTCAATGCCGGCGGGCGCGGTTGGCGCAGTCATGGCGTGAGCGCCTGGTTCCTGGCCGTGGTGCCGCTGACCTTGCTGGCCCTCATGCTCTCCTGGCTGCCGGTGATCGGCTGGCTGGTCGATGTGCTGGCGCTGTACTGCGCCCTGGGGCTGCGTAGCCTGGGCGAACATGTGCTGCCGGTGGCCACGGCCTTGCGCCAGGGCGATCTGGAAGAAGCACGGCGGCGAGTGGGGTATCTGGTCAGCCGTGAAACCCGTGAGCTGGACGAGACGGCGGTGGCGCGGGCGGCCACCGAGTCGGTGCTGGAAAACGGCAGCGATGCCGTGTTCGCCGCCTTGTTCTGGTTTGCCGTGGCCGGGGCGCCGGGGGTGGTGCTTTATCGACTGAGCAACACCCTCGATGCCATGTGGGGCTATCGAAACGAACGCTTCGAGCGCTTCGGCTGGTGCGCGGCGCGCATCGATGACGTACTCAATTATGTGCCGGCGCGCCTGGTCGCACTCACCTACGCAGTGCTGGGCAAAACCCGCCTGGCGCTGGCCTGCTGGCGCCGCCAGGGGCCGCTATGGGACAGCCCCAATGCTGGCCCGGTCATGGCGGCCGGGGCAGGGGCGCTGGGTGTCGAGTTGGGCGGGCCGGCGGTGTACCACGGCCAACTGCACGACCGCCCGCGCCTGGGCGACGGCCCTGCGGCCAGCCCCGATGCCATCGAGGGCGGCTGGACACTGGTGCAGCGTGGGGTATGGCTGTGGCTGTTGGTGTTGTGTCTGGGAGCTTACCTGAATGCTTGAACATGGAGGCCGGCTGCTGCGTGCGGTTCGGCAATATGGCATCGCCCGCGAGCAGTGGCTGGACCTGTCCAGTGGCATTGCACCCTGGTCCTTCCCGATACCGCCGATCCCTATCGAAGCCTGGGCACGCCTGCCGGAAACAGACGATGGTCTTGAGCAGGCGGCGTGCAGCTACTACGGCGCCACGCGATTGCTGCCCGTGGCGGGCTCACAGGCTGCCATCCAGGCCCTGCCCCTGTTACGCAGCCCGAGCCGAGTCGGAGTGCTGACACCCTGTTATGCCGAGCACCCCTATGCCTGGCAGCGGACTGGGCACACGTTGCTTGAGCTGGATGAGCACCAGGTCGACGACGCGATCGACAACCTCGACGTGCTGGTCTTGGTCAATCCGAACAACCCCACCGGCCGCGTCGTGCCTGCGCCCACACTGCTGGGGTGGCATCAGCGCCTGGCAGCACGCGGCGGCTGGCTGGTGGTCGATGAAGCCTTCATGGACAACAGCCCCGCAAACACTGTGATCAAACGTGCCGAATGCCCGGGCTTGATAGTGCTGCGCTCGTTCGGCAAGTTCTTCGGCCTGGCCGGTGTGCGCCTGGGCTTCGTGGCCGCAGAGCACAGCGTGCTGCAGCGCCTGGCCGAATTGCTCGGCCCGTGGACCATCAACGGCCCCAGCCGGGTGCTGGCCCAGGCCAGCCTGACCGACCTGGCCACGCAGCAGCTGCAGCGCCAGCGCTGTGCAGGCGCCAGCGAACGCCTGGCGGCTTTGCTGTCCCATGCAGGGCTGGCGCCCGCCGGCGGCTGTGACCTGTTCCAGTACGTGCGGTGCGAGCATGCCGCCCGGTTGCACGATCACCTCGCACGACACGGGGTGCTGGTGCGCCTGTTCGAGCAGCCGGCGGCCCTGCGTTTCGGGTTACCGCCCAGCCAGGCGGACGAACGACGATTGGCCCAAGCCCTCAGTGCCTACCGCAAGGACCTTACATGACGACCCTGATGGTGCAAGGCACCACCTCCGACGCCGGCAAGAGCACCCTGGTGACTGCCCTGTGCCGCTGGCTGCTGCGCCAGGGCATCGGCGTGGTGCCGTTCAAGCCGCAGAACATGGCCCTCAACAGCGCCGTGACCGCCGACGGCGGCGAGATCGGCCGGGCCCAGGCGGTGCAGGCCCAAGCCTGTCGCCTGGCGCCGCACACCGACATGAACCCGGTGCTGCTCAAACCCAACAGCGACACCGGCGCCCAGGTGATCATCCATGGCCGTGCGGTGACCAGCATGAACGCGGTTGCCTACCATGATTACAAGGCCATCGCCATGCAGGCCGTGCTGGCCTCGCACCAGCGCCTGAGCCAGGGCTGGCCGGTGGTCATGGTGGAGGGCGCAGGGTCGCCGGCCGAGATCAACCTGCGGGCTGGCGACATTGCCAACATGGGGTTTGCCGAGGCTGTGGACTGCCC
This sequence comes from Pseudomonas fulva NBRC 16637 = DSM 17717, assembly GCF_000730565.1. Taxonomy (GTDB): domain Bacteria; phylum Pseudomonadota; class Gammaproteobacteria; order Pseudomonadales; family Pseudomonadaceae; genus Aquipseudomonas; species Aquipseudomonas fulva. The sequence goes on from NZ_BBIQ01000011.1 coordinate 155,568, forward strand.
GGTGATTCTGGTCGCCGACATCAACCGCGGGGGTGTGTTCGCCCACCTGGTCGGTACCCTCGAACTGCTGTCGCCCAGCGAGCAGGCGCGCGTCAAAGGGTTCGTCATCAACCGCTTCAGGGGCGACATCGCCCTGTTGCAACCCGGGCTCGACTGGCTGGAGCAGCGCACCGGCAAACCCGTGCTCGGCGTGCTGCCGTACGTCACCGACCTGCACCTTGAAGCCGAGGACGGCATCGACCGGCGCCAGGGCGAAAAGCAGCAGCGTGTGCTCAAGGTGATCGTGCCTGTGCTGCCACGTATCAGCAACCACACCGACTTCGACCCGCTGCGCCTGCACCCGCAGGTCGACCTGCAGTTCATCGGCCCCGGTCAACCGGTGCCGCCAGCGGACCTGATCATCCTGCCAGGCTCCAAGAGTGTCCGTGGCGACCTGGCGCAACTGCGTGCGCGCGGCTGGGACAAGGCCATCGAACGCCATCTGCGTTATGGCGGCAAGGTGATCGGTATCTGCGGCGGCCTGCAGATGCTTGGGCGCGAGGTGCACGATCCGCTGGGCCTGGAAGGCGCTGCAGGCTCCAGCCCCGGGCTCGGCCTGCTGGACTACGCCACGGTGCTGGAAGCCGACAAGCAGTTGCGCAACGTCGCCGGGACCTTGCACCTGGATGCATCGCCTGTGACCGGTTACGAGATCCATGCCGGTGTCACCACTGGCCCTGCGCTGGCGCAACCAGCTATACGCCTGGCCGACGGTCGCTGCGAGGGTGCCATCAGCACGGACGGCCAGGTGTTGGCCACTTACCTGCACGGGTTGTTCGAGGGCAGCGCCTCCTGCGCGGCCCTGCTGCGCTGGGCTGGGCTTGAAGACGTGCTACTGATCGACTACGAGGCGTTGCGCGAGCGCGACATCGAACGCCTGGCTGACCTGGTGGACAAGCACCTGGACACCCAGCGCCTGCGCCAATTGTGTGGAGTACCTTGACGTGCGTACGTTCGTGATCGGCGGAGCCCGGTCTGGCAAGAGCCGCCTGGCTGAGCAGCGGGCAGCCGCCTGCGGCCTGCCCGTGACCTATATCGCCACCAGTCAACCGCTGGACGGCGAACTCGATGAGCGGGTGCAGCTGCACCGCCAGCGCCGGCCAGTGGAGTGGGGGTTGATCGAAGAACCCTTGGCCCTGGCCGCCGTACTGAAGGCCGAAGCGGCCGTTGACCGCTGCCTGCTGGTGGACTGCCTGACGCTATGGCTGACCAACCTGCTCATGCTGGACGACCCGCGCCGGCTGGCCGAGGAGCTTGATGCCTTGTTGGGCTGCCTTGAGCACCTGCCCGGCCACATCATCCTGGTCAGTAACGAGACCGGCCTGGGCGTGGTGCCCATGGGCGAGCTGACGCGACGTTACGTCGACTTGGCCGGTGTCGTGCATCAGGCGGTGGCCGAACGCTGCCAGCAGGTGATCCTCACGGTCGCCGGCCTCCCACTCACGCTCAAAGGACCTGCATCATGAACCCTGTCTGGTGGCAGATGCCCTGCCAGCCCCTTGACGAGGCGGCCATGGCCGCAGCACGCGAGCGGCAGCAACAATTGACCAAGCCTGCCGGTTCGCTCGGCCAGCTCGAAGCGCTCGCCATTCAGTTGGCAGGCCTGCAGGGCTGCGAACGGCCGTCGCTGGAGCACGTCGCCATCAGCCTGTTCGCGGGCGACCACGGCGTGGTCGAGGAGGGCGTTTCGGCGTACCCTCAGGCCGTGACAGGCCAAATGTTGCGCAATTTCGTCGGTGGGGGTGCAGCCATCAGCGTACTGGCGCGCCAACTGCACGCCACCCTGGAGGTGGTCGACCTCGGCACTGTCGACCCGACGCTCGCATTGCCGGGCGTTCGCCACATGCACCTTGGCCCCGGTACGGCTAATTTTGCCCAACAGCCCGCCCTGAGCGAGGCACAACTGCAAGCCGCCCTGCAGGCAGGTCGTGACAGCGCGCTGCGGGCGGCGGCCCACGGTGCACAGCTGTTCATCGGCGGCGAAATGGGCATCGGTAACACCACCGCAGCGGCGGCGCTGGCCAGCGTACTGCTCGCCTGTCCGCCAGCCACATTGAGCGGGCCAGGCACCGGGTTGGACAGCGCCGGCGTGCAGCACAAGGCGTACGTCATCGAGCGAGCCCTGGCCTTGCACCGCCTGGCGGCCGATGAGCCGCTGCGTGCGCTGGGCTGTGTGGGGGGCTTCGAGCTGGCGGCGCTGGTCGGCGCTTATCTCGCATGCGCCCAGGCGGGTGTGGCGGTGCTGGTGGACGGGTTCATCTGCACCGTGGCGGCCTTGGTGGCCGTGCGCCTCAACCCGCAGTGCCGCGCTTGGCTGTTGTTCGCCCACCAAGGTGCGGAGCCTGGTCACCAGGCGGTGCTGAGCGCCTTGCAGGCCGAGCCTCTGTTGGCCCTGGGGCTGCGCCTGGGTGAGGGCAGCGGTGCCGCGCTGGCCGTGCCCTTGCTGCGGCTGGCCTGCGCGCTACACGCGCAGATGGCGACCTTTGCCGAGGCTGCCGTGGAGGACCGCCCGGCATGAGGCTCGACCTGCTGCGCCACGGGGAAACCGAGCAAGGTGGCCTGCGTGGCAGCCTCGATGACGCCCTGACCGAAAAGGGCTGGGCCCAAATGCGCGCTGCCGTGGCCGACGCAGGGCCTTGGCAGGCATTGGTCAGTTCGCCGTTGCAGCGCTGTGGCCGATTCGCCGATGAATTGGGCGCCAGGCTGGGCCTGCCCGTGCAGCGCGAGCCTGCATTGCAAGAGCTGCATTTCGGCGATTGGGAAGGGCGTACGGCGTTGCAGATCATGGAACACGACGCACAGGCGCTTGGGCAGTTCTGGGCTGACCCCTATGGCTATACGCCGCCCAATGGCGAGCCGGTCCAGGCGTTTGCGCAGCGCGTCCTGACAGCCATCGAGGGGTTGTACCGCCAGCATGCCGGCAAGCGCGTACTGCTGGTCACCCATGGGGGTGTCATGCGCCTGCTGCTGGCCCGCGCCCGGGGCCTGCCCAGGGCGCAGCTGTTGCAGGTGGAAGTCGGCCATGGCGCACGGGTGCGCTTGCAAGTCGGCGAGGATGGCCAGCTGGTTGAGGAGGGTTAGCATGCAGCCATTCTGGATTGCCCTGCAGTTTCTAAGCAGCCTGCCTGTCACCTTGCCTGGCATGCCAACGCCACGCCAAGTGGGCCGCTCGTTGTTGTACTACCCCTTGGTCGGGCTGCTGTTCGGTCTGGTGCTGTGGCTGGCCAGCCACTGGCTCGAAGGCGTTCCGGCGGCGCTGCATGCTGCCTTGCTATTGACCCTCTGGGTGCTGCTCAGTGGCGCGCTGCACTTGGACGGCCTGGCAGACAGCGCAGATGCCTGGCTAGGCGGGTTTGGTGATCGTGAACGCACGCTGCAGATCATGAAGGACCCGCGCAGCGGGCCGGCAGCGGTGGTGACGCTGGTTTTGGTGCTGCTGCTCAAGTTCTGCGCCTTGTGGGCACTGATCGAGCAGGGGGCTGGCCTGCAACTGATGCTTGCACCGGTCATTGGTCGAGCAGCGATGCTGGGGTTGTTCCTGTGTACTCCCTATGTGCGCCCTGGCGGGTTAGGCCAGGCACTGGCCGATCACATGCCCCGCCGCGCAGCGGGATGGGTACTGTTGACCTGTGCTGGCCTGGGCCTGGCTTTGACCGGCTGGGCAATGGTGCTGACGGCGGTCGTGTTCGTGGCATTGCGCAGGGTGATGTGCAATCGTCTGGGCGGCACCACGGGCGACACCGCAGGTGCACTGCTGGAACTGCTTGAGCTCACCGTCCTGCTGGGCCTTGTCGTGATCCGCTGAGCAAATCGCGGCAGCGCGGTCTTCCGGCCAGCCTCAGCAAGGGGACGGCCAGCGCGTGGCGCAGTACCTGCAGGCCCCGCTGAACAGGGCCGAAGCCACGAACGTGCCCCGTTCGCGCCTGGTGGTGGGCGAGTCCGGCTGCACGCGCCGCCTGTCAGGCTGCCGGCAGTACCTGGAGGACGTACTGGGCGTGCTCGATCAGCACCGCGTGCACTGGGCGTTCTACAGTTTCCGCGAAGACAGCTGGGACGGGATGGATTACGAATTGGGTACCGCCAAAGTGCCCTGGCGTTACTGGCAGGCGATCGACCAGGGGTTGCCCGACCCGCTGCCACGGCAGGCGACGCCGGCGTTCGAACCGATACGCAAACGACTGGCCATAGACCAATGGCGACGTCTGCTGATGTCCTGCTTGCTGTCAGTCGGCTCCAGCGTTCATGCTGTAACCAAATGCTTCCTTGATAACTCGACGTACAGGGCGGTCACCGTCCCTGGAATATCAGGTTTTATCAGCGGCAGCACCTGACGACCTTGCGATGGGCTGGAGACAATAACAATGACGTCTGTATGGCGAACCAGTGGATGGGTGTTGGCTGGGGCGGCGCTGATCCTCGCGCTGTCACTGGGCGTCAGGCACGGCTTTGGCCTGTTCCTGGCGCCGATGAGCGCCGATTTCGGCTGGGGTCGAGGGGTCTTTGCCTTCGCCATCGCCTTGCAGAACCTGATCTGGGGCCTGGCCCAGCCGTTCGCCGGGGCGTTGGCCGATCGTCTTGGCGCATCGCGGGTGGTCATGGTGGGCGGCGTGCTGTATGCGGTGGGCCTGGCGATGATGGGGATGGCCGATTCTGCCTGGTCGTTGTCACTGAGCGCGGGTCTGTTGATCGGCATCGGCCTGTCGGGTACGTCCTTTTCGGTCATCCTGGGCGTCGTCGGCCGGGCCGTGCCGCCTGAAAAGCGCAGCATGGCCATGGGCATTGCCAGTGCCGCCGGTTCGTTCGGTCAGTTCGCCATGCTGCCCGGCACCCTCGGCCTGATCCAATGGCTGGGCTGGTCGGCCGCCTTGCTGGTACTGGGCCTGCTGGTCGCCTTCATCGTGCCGTTGGTAGGCCTGTTGCGCGACCGGCCTTTGCCCGCGTACGGCAACGAGCAGACCCTGGGCGAGGCGCTGCGTGAGGCCTGTGGGCATGCCGGCTTCTGGTTGCTGGCGCTAGGTTTTTTCGTGTGTGGCTTCCAGGTGGTGTTCATCGGGGTGCACCTGCCGGCGTACCTGGTAGACCAGCATCTGCCAGCCACCACGGGCACGACCGTGCTGGCCCTGGTGGGCCTGTTCAATATCGTGGGCACGTTCACGGCCGGTTGGCTGGGCGGGCGCCTGTCCAAGCCACGGTTGCTGACCGGGCTCTACCTGCTGCGTGCAGTCGTCATCGTGCTGTTTCTCTGGGCGCCGGTGAGTGCCTTCAGCGCGTACCTGTTCGGTATTGCGATGGGCCTGTTGTGGCTGTCCACCGTACCGCTCACCAACGGTACCGTCGCGACGGTCTTTGGCGTGCGCAACTTGTCGATGCTTGGCGGTATCGTCTTCCTGTTCCACCAGCTTGGGGCGTTTCTGGGCGGTTGGCTGGGAGGCGTGGTGTATGACCGTACTGGCAGTTATGACCTGGTCTGGCAGATCGCGATCCTGCTGAGTGTCTTGGCTGCGGCGCTCAACTGGCCGGTTCGTGAACGGCCTGTGGCACGCTTGCAGGCAACAGCGGCATGAGCCCTGGACTGATCCGTATCGCCCTCGCGGTGGCGGCGCTTTTGGTGCTGACGCTGGTCTGGTGGGGGTGGCACGAGGGCGGCATGGCGCTCATGCAATTGGGCATGGGCGCCTGTTAGGCACTACGCTGCCAGTTCAAGGTTGATCGAGCAGGAGCGAGATGTCATGAGCGTGAAGTGGATGGTGGTGCCGGTATTGGCGTTGATGGCCAGCGCGTCCAGCTGGGCGACCGAATGCCCGGCCGTGTTGCAGGGTTCGTTGCCGGAGTTGCGGGGCAAGGGTGAGGTCGCTTTGTGCGAGCGGTTTGCCGGCAAGCCCTTGGTGGTGATCAACACGGCCAGTTATTGTGGGTTTGCGCCGCAGTTCGAGGGGCTTGAGGCGGTGTACAAGCAGTACCATGGCCGTGGGTTGGAGATGCTGGGTGTGCCTTCGAACGACTTCAAGCAGGAGGATGCGGACAGCGAGAAGACGGCGAAGGTGTGTTATGCGAATTATGGTGTGACGTTCACCATGACCAAGGAGCAGGCGGTGCGGGGCAAGGATGCGATTCCGATGTTCGCTGAATTGGCCAGGCAGAGCAGTGCGCCCAAGTGGAACTTCTACAAGTATGTAATTGATCGCCAGGGCAAGGTGATTGGTAGTTTTTCGAGTTTGACGAAACCGGATGACGTCGAGTTTAGAACAGCGATTGAGAAGGCTATCGCCTCGCAGCCCTGATCTTTTTGGTTTGATCAAGTAGCGATCCCTGTTAGAGCATGGGGGCTTCCAGTGATGGAACTGTATAGGTGATCTGTGGCAAGTATATATAAGGTGCTTAAGTGTACTTAGCCAATTACCCACAGTAGCTTGTAGGGGCGGCCTTCCTGGGGTACCGGGCCGACCGCTCCTACAGGGGTGATGTGTAATCCAGAAAGTTGGGCAGCTGCTCAACTCTCAAGTTCAGAGAAATGCGCTGTTTTGGCTCTTGCTCTTGCTAATGCTTTTGCTCTTGCTTCTAAGCGCGCGGTAGTCC
>NZ_BBIQ01000010.1 GCF_000730565.1 Pseudomonas fulva NBRC 16637 = DSM 17717
CCCACACCGGGATACGTTGGGCTGGAGTTTTGTGTTTGATTGATGGTACGGGATGAGTGGTTTGTAGTCTGAGGGCCTTGGTTTTGTAGGAAATGTCTGGACTCTTCTGCTGGAGGCTTCTGCAAATTTACGTATCGGACGTATCCTACGCGCTCTGCCGAAGTATCGCCGTTGTCTGGGAAATACCTCACGGATACCTTTGCCCCGTCGCTCTGGCGACCGGGTGTGAGAACCCGACTTCGAATAAGCGCTACCTGCAATGGTGGCCGTGCGCGGGCAGGCTTTGGTCTGGCCGGGGTTCCTTATTCACTCGGTTTCTCACCCTGCGTACGGCTGCCACCCTATCCGTGAGAAGGTCTGCGTGGCGGCTCCTGTTTTCGAATAAGGAACCAAGTCATGGATACGAGCAATTCGGACCCTATCACCACCGCAGGCGTAGAAACCTTCCTCCAAGCCGGCACCCCACCCGTAAACCTCCTTCGCGTACAGCCCGGCATCCCGGTGGATGCTGCGTACGAGCACGTCTCCATCCTGATGGGTTACATCAAGCACCTGGTGCGTGAGGGGGACATGGAGGATGACCACAAGCTGCTCGGTGCGGCGGATTACCTCTGTGACATGGCCAACGCCTTGCTGAATGACATCGAAATCGCCAAAGGCAAACGCCCCTAGCCAACCAGAACCTCGGCGGCATGGATGACAATGGGCCAGGGTGCCAAGCGGATAGACAAACCGTTCTCAGGCACCCGTCCAATGCTTTCATCACTGCTCAAGGAAAACAGACTTCGGAATTTCAAAGCCACACGCGAGTACTGAAGCATTCACAGTTCCGGCATGGCAGCTCGATCCCCTACGCACCAAACGTCTCTGAAATCAACAAAAAATCGCCCCTGAAAAATTGCTTATGCACAAGCGGCATCGAATGTTTGTGCCAATGGCATAACCCCGCCCGCAATAAACCAAATTTGCGCAAATGCCTGTTTTTGCTGGTCTTGAACGTCATTTTGGAATAAGCCAATCCGTCCGAATGGCCCCGTACACCAACAGGTAACCCCAAGCTTGTTCACAGACTTATCCACAGGCTTTTCTGCGGCTATCTGTCGCGCTCGGCGAGGATCATCAGGTTGCGTGGGGTGAGGGCATAGTCGCAAAACACGCCCAAACGTACGTCATAGCCCTGTTCGGTCAGAAAAAGGGCACGGTCCAGTGCCAGCCAGAGTTCGAGTGGGCGGCGGAAGAGGTTGCGCAGGCGTTCGAGGTTGCGTACCTGCGCCAGGCGATTCCATCCTGCCGATTCCAACGCCGCCCAATCGATATCCCCATCCAGGTCCAGTTGCTTGAGCGCAGCCAGGTCACGGCAATACCGCTCGAAGGGCTTGGCCAACCAGGCCACCGGCAGCGATGGCGTGGGCAGGTACTGGTCGGTCTGGCGCTGTTGGCGTTGCAGCAGGTCGAAGCCCAGGCGGCGGGCCATGGACGTGTCGCGCTGGCGGCGTACGCGGGCGCCGGCGGTGACGGTTTCGCTCAGGGGCAGGCCAAGGTCATCCAGCGACAGGTGCAAGGCCGAGGCGCGAGCAGCTGTGGATAACGCCTGGTACTGGGCGGTGGCAATGCGGTTGTAGCAGCACGGGGCCACGGCCAGTTGTGGGCAATGTTGCTGGCTGGCCAGGCGCAGCAGCCGGACATGCAGGTCGCCGCAGGCGTGCAGGGCGACCACGCTGGTGTCTGCATCCAGATGCTCGACGCTGCCAGGGGCCATCACGTCCTGATGGATGTGTTGCACGGGCAAATGGTGATGGGCACTGAGCGCCTGCCCGGCAGCCACCAGCGCGGTGTCGTACTCCAGGCAGGTCAGGCGCTGGCCGGGGTGCAGCAAACGCCGGCCCAGGTGGCCTTTGCCCGAGCACCAGTCCAGCCAGTGGCGCGAGGGCGCGCGGAAGGCGAGGTGACGGGCGAAGGCTTCGATCTGGTGCCATTTGCGGCCGGGTACATTGACGTCAAGCCGGTGGGCGGCGGCGGGGAGCGCACAGGTGGGCAGGGCACCCAGCGCGCTGAGCGCCTGGGCGGCATCAGCCAACTGTGGATAAGGTGCGGGCAGTGCGTGTGGGTCGACGTCACCTTCGGCCTCGGCCAAGGTGCTTTGGCGCAGATGCCGCGCAAGTTCCGGGTAGGTGCTTTCCCAATCCAGGTGCAGATGGGTGAACGGCCTGGGTTTCCACAGCGCCTGATGCTCGGTCAAAAACCGGTCAAGCGCCTGAAAGCGTTCGAGCAAAAGGTGGCTGTGGAGGGAGGTAGGCATTGGGAGCGCTGTCGATAAAGGGTGGTCAGGCCTTGCTGCCGGCTGAACCCGCTTTCACCCAGCCGGGTAAAACGGGCCAACCGGCTGCAGCCGGTAACGGATCAGCGCCCTTGGCAGGCGTCCACGCGCAACCAGCGCTCCAGCAGCTTGAAGCCCTGCACCAGCATGAACGAGATCAGCAAGTAGAACAGGCCAGCGGCAAAGAAGATCTCCACCGGCAAGTACGTGCGGGCAATGATGGTTCGCGCCATGCCGGTCAGTTCCAGCAGGGTGACCGTACTGGCCAGCGCGCTAGCCTTGAGCATCAGGATCACTTCGTTGCTGTAGGCCGGCAGGCCGATGCGGGCAGCCCGGGGCAGCATGATGTAGACCAGCGTCTTGGCCCGGGACATGCCCAGTGCCCGCGCAGCCTCGATCTCGCCCTTGGGAATGGACTGCAAGGCGCCGCGCAGGATTTCGGCGATGTAGGCGGCGGTGTGCAGGGTCATGGTCAGCACGGTGCACCAGAACGGGTCGCGCAGGTACGGCCATAGCGCGCTGGCGCGCACGGCGTCGAACTGGGCCAGGCCGTAGTACACCAGAAACAGCTGCACCAACAGCGGGGTGCCGCGGAAGAAGAAGATGTAACTGAACGGCACGGCGCGCACGTACCAGTGCCGCGAAGAGCGGGCGATACCCAGCGGGATGGCCAGGATCAAGCCGGCCACCACCGCGATGGCCACCAGCTCCAGGGTCAGGGTGGCGCCCTGGGCCAGGCGCGGCAGCCACTTGATGATCACTTCCCAGTTCATTGTTCGGCCCTCGCGAAGCCGCGAGCGGCGCGTTGTTCCAGGAAATGCATGCCGGTCATGGCAATGACGGTCAGGCTGAGGTAGATGCAGGCCGCCACCATGTAGAAGGTGAACGGCTCCTTGGTCACGGTCACGCCAATCTGGGCATGGCGCATGATTTCTTCAAGGCCGATCACCGACACCAGCGCGGTGTCCTTCATCAGGATCATGAACAGGTTGCCCAGGCCGGGCAGGGCGATGCGCCACATCTGCGGCAGGATGATCCGCGACAGGATGCGGCCCTTGGACATGCCCAGCGCCAGCCCGGCTTCGCGGTGGCCTTTGGGGATGGCCAGGATAGCGCCCCGGAACACCTCGGTGGCGTAGGCGCCAAAACACAGGCCCAGGGCAATGACGCCTGCGGCAAAGGCGCTGAGCTCAAGGCCTGGCATGTGCAGGGCTTCGCCCAGGGCGTTCATCAGGCCCACGGTGCCAAAGTAGATCAGCAGCACCCACAGCAGTTCGGGAATACCCCGTACCAGGGTCGAGTAGAAACCGCCAAGCCACTGCAAGGGCTTGAGCGGGGAAGTCTTGGCCAGGGCGCCGAGCAGGCCCAGCACCAGCCCTAACAGCAAGGCGCACAGCGCCAGTTTTACGGTCATCAGGGTGCCGGCCATCATGGCCGGACCGAATCCGTGCAAGTCGATATTCATGGGCAGGTCATTCTAGGGAGAGGCGCGCCACCGGGGCGCGCCAATCGGGGCGGATCATTCGATGCTGAACGGGAAGTACTTGTCGTTGATCTTCTTGTACGTACCGTCGGCCTTGATTTCGGCCAGGGCCTTGTTCAGGTCGTCGCGCAGCTTGGTGTCACCCTTGCGCACGGCGATACCGATCTTGTCGCTGTCCATCACTGGCTCGCCCTTGAACTCGTAGTTCATGCCGTCCTTGCTCTTGAGCCACTCGTACTGCACGTACTTGTCGGCCAGGATGCCGTCGATACGGCCGGAAACCAGGTCCAGGTAGGCGTTTTCCTGGGTGTCGTACAGCTTGATGTCCACACCGCTGTAGTTGTCTTCCAGGTAGGTGCCAGCCAGGGTGGCGCGCTGGGTGCCGATGACCTTGCCCTTGAGCGAGTCCTTGTCAGTCTTGAAGTCGACGTTCTTCGGTGCGATGAACTGCAGCTTGTTGGAGTAGTACGGGTCGGTGAAGTCCACCGCCTGCTTGCGCTCGTCGGTGATCGACAGCGACGAGACCAGGAAGTCGAACTTCTTGGCGTTCAGGGCCGGAATGATGCCGTCCCAGTCGGAGGTGACGACCGAGCACTCGACCTTCATCTTGGCGCACAAGGCATCACCGATGTCCTTGTCGAAACCGACGACATTACCGCTGGCGTCCTTGTTGTTGAACGGTGGGTAGGCGGCTTCGATACCCATGCGCAGTTTTTCCGCGGCCATGGCATTGGCCGACATGACCAGGGTGGCAGCGGCTGCCAGGAGAAACTTCTTGTAGGTGTGCATGTATTGCTCCGTTAGCGGTGGCTGGACATGAATTGCTTGCAACGCGCCGAGGTCGGGTTCTCGAAGACCTGCTGCGGCGATCCCTGCTCTTCGACCAGGCCCTGGTGCAGGAAGACCACTTCACTGGACACCTGGCGGGCAAAGTTCATCTCGTGCGTCACCAGCAGCATGGTACGGCCTTCTTCGGCCAATGCGCGGATAACGTTAAGCACTTCCTGGACCATTTCCGGATCGAGGGCCGAGGTGGGCTCGTCGAACAGGATGACCTTGGGCTTCATGGCCAGGGTACGGGCAATGGCGGCGCGCTGCTGCTGGCCACCGGACAGCTGGGCGGGGTAGCTGTGACGCTTGTCGCAGATCCCCACCTTGTTGAGCAGCGCTTCGGCTGCCTCGACGGCCTCGGCCTTGCTTTGGCCAAGTACGCGGCGTGGGGCCTCGATGATGTTGTCGAGGATCGACATGTGCGGCCACAGGTTGAAGTTCTGGAAGACGAAGCCGATTTCGCTGCGCAGTCGGTTGATCTGGCGGTTGTCGGCAGCCATCAGGTCGCCGTTCTTTGCGGCCTTGAGCTTGAGGGCTTCACCGGCCACGAGGATTTCGCCCTGGTGCGGGTTTTCCAGCAGGTTGATGCAGCGCAGCAGGGTGGACTTGCCGGAGCCGGACGACCCCAGAATGGAGATCACGTCACCGTCGCGTGCGGTCAGCGAAATGCCCTTGAGAATTTCCTGCTCGCCATAACGTTTGTGCAGGTTGCGGATTTCCAGCGCGGGCGTGGCCTGAGCCATGTGCGGTCCTCATGTGTTCGGGTGCGTTCCCAGCTGTTGGCGGCCTTCCTGGCGTGCGCCAAGCTAGCATAGCGGCATTATGACGGCCAACAGGGTCGCCGGGCACTCTGGGCATTGGTGGGGCAGTTTGTCGCATCGTTGCAGCGCAACGTCGCGCAGATGTCCACAAGGGAGGTTGCCCGGCACCAGAGCCATGATGAAAAAAGGCGCGATGGTGCCAGTTTTGACGGTCTCAGGGAAGCGCTTTCGGACCATGTGCCCGTCAAACCTGACTGTCCGGGCAGCCTGTCGAGGCGCCCCGGTGCAGCCTTTCTGAACCCCGCCGCGGTCCAGGGTTGTACCGAAGGGTTGCGCCCTGTTTGCCTTGTGATGGTGCGCAGGTGTTACCGAGGGGCACCTTTGGTGCATTTGTAAGTGAGTATTTCGGTAATGAGCGCTTTTGATGGCTAATCGGCCATTTAATGGCCCTTTTTGCCGTGGCCCCCGCCGTTATTGGCTTCCGGCGTGGTCGGGCCGAGTGCGCGTAGCACATGGCGCGGTTATTGCCAGTGTCCAATCAATGGTTGCCGCTGTGCATGCTCCAGACGCGAGCCGCGCTTGCGCAACCGATGTGATCTACTCCTTGCAAAGGTAGTTTTATGAGCGGCAACAATTCCAATGACCTCGCTCAGGGGCTTAAACAACGGCATGTGACCATGCTGTCCATTGCTGGCGTCATCGGCGCAGGCCTGTTCGTCGGTTCCGGACACGCCATTGCAGCGGCGGGCCCGGCGGTACTGCTGGCTTATGCCGCCGCCGGTACGCTGGTGGTGCTGGTCATGCGCATGCTCGGTGAAATGGCAGTGGCTTCGCCTGACACCGGTTCGTTCTCCACCTACGCCGACCGCGCCATCGGGCGCTGGGCCGGCTTCACCATCGGCTGGCTGTACTGGTGGTTCTGGGTGTTGGTGATTCCACTTGAGGCCAACGCCGCTGCAGCCATCCTGCATGCCTGGTTCCCAGCCGTGGACCTATGGGCGTTCTCCCTGCTGATCACCTTGGCACTGACCGTGACCAACCTGTTCAGCGTGAAGAACTATGGTGAGTTCGAGTTCTGGTTCGCCCTGCTCAAGGTGCTGGCCATCATCGCGTTCATCGTGGTCGGTTGTGTGGCCATGTTCGGCCTGGTACCCAACAGCCAGGTCAGCGGTGCCAGCCACCTGTTCGATACCCAAGGCTTCATGCCAAACGGCCTCGGCGCCGTGCTGGCTGCCATGCTGACGACCATGTTCTCGTTCATGGGCACCGAGATCGTCACCATCGCCGCTGCCGAGTCCAAGGACCCGGGCAAGCAGATCAGCCGTGCCACCAACTCGGTGATCTGGCGTATCTGCCTGTTCTACCTGGTGTCGATCTTCCTGGTCGTGGCGCTGGTGCCATGGAATGACCCGGCGTTGGCCGAAGTCGGTTCCTACCAGACCGTGCTCAGCCGCATCGGTGTACCCAACGCCAAGCTGATCGTCGATATCGTGGTACTGATCGCCGTGACCAGCTGCCTGAACTCGGCGCTGTACACGTCCTCGCGCATGCTGTTCTCGCTGAGCAAGCGTGGCGATGCCCCGGCCATGGCCCAACGCACCACCAAGGCGGCTACCCCTTACGTGGCGGTGCTGCTGTCCACTGCGGCGGCGTTCCTGTGCGTCTTCGCCAACTTCCTTGCGCCAGCCCAGGTCTTCGAGTTCCTGCTGGCAAGCTCCGGCGCCATCGCGTTGCTGGTGTACCTGGTGATTGCCGTTTCGCAACTGCGCATGCGTGCCAAGCGCGAGGCCAGTGGTGAGCAGATCGCGTTCAAGATGTGGCTGTTCCCAGGGCTGACCTGGGCGACCATCGCCTTCATTGTGGCGGTGCTGGGGGTAATGGCACTGCGTGAGGACCACCGCATCGAGATCATCGCGACGGCACTGCTGAGCATCGCCGTGGTGGCTGCGGGGCTGCTGGTGCACCGCAAGCGCGAAGCCGGTGGACGGGCAGCGGTGGCCAAGTAAGGCTGCCACTCCATTCGCCCGTGTGCAGGGCCGGCCATCGCGGCCGGTCCAGCGCCCCGGCAAGGCCGCTCACGCAGGTATTCGGTAGTCTTCAGGAGCGGGGCAGGTCGGCTGTTTCCAAACCGTCAGCCCAGCCACCCAATCAACCAAACTGCTTCTGCTGTTGCTGCTGCTTGGCCACCAGCTCGGACGCAGCCAGGTAAGCCTCCTGGAACTCATCGCTTTCCAGCCACGCCATGGTCGTGTCTTCGTCCGCGCCATCGAGCCATGCACGGTAGGCGTTGAATACCATCACGATATAGTCGGTCGCGTGTTCTTCCTTGTGGCCCTTGAGCACCAGAGCCAGCAGCGGATCAACCAGGAACACCGAGATCATCGGCACCAGGCCGCCTTCCTGGGCTTCCTTCATCTTCTTGAACAACGGGTCGTAACTGGCCGACGCCATGGCCTTGTCGAACACCTGCTCGACGCTGGCGCTATCGCCTGCGCTGGCCTTCACGGCCTGGCCGCTGCGCACCATGCGGTTCTGCTTGGCCTTGGTGGCGGCGCGCTTGGCGCGTTTTTGTTGCTTGCTGGAGGTGGCCATGGGCAATCCTTGGGTGGGGCTTGAAAGTGCGCGTATTGAAGCGCAGTTGCCCGCGAAACCCAAGTGCCATGCACGCAGCGCCGGCTGTCAGCTGGCGATCGCGTCGTCCTCCTCGAACCCGCGCGATGCCCGCCCGACCAGCAGTGGGTCCGGCGCGTAGGCCACGCTTAAGTCCTTGTCCGGGTAGTCCAGCGAATGCAGGAAGTGGCGGATGCAGTTGATGCGCGCACGCTTCTTGTCATCTGACTTGATCACCGTCCACGGCGCGTCGGCGGTGTCGGTGTGGAAGAACATGGCTTCCTTGGCGGCGGTGTAGTCGTCCCACTTGTCCAGAGACTTGATGTCGATGGGCGACAGTTTCCAGTGCTTGAGGGGGTCGTCCCGGCGCGAGATGAAGCGGCGCAGTTGTTCCTCGCGGTTCACCGAAAACCAGTACTTGAACAGCAGTATGCCGCTGTTGCACAGCATCCGCTCAAGGTCCGGTGCCTGGCGCATGAACTCCAGGTATTGAAGGGGCGAGCAGAAATCCATCACCTTCTCGACGCCCGCGCGGTTGTACCAGGAGCGGTCGAAGAACACCATTTCCCCCGCCGTGGGCAGGTGCTGCACATAGCGCTGGAAATACCACTGGCCTTTCTCTTGTTCCGACGGCTTTTCCAGCGCCACGATGCGAGCGCCCCGGGGGTTCAGGTGCTCCATGAACCGCTTGATGGTCCCACCCTTGCCTGCAGCGTCCCGCCCTTCGAACAGAATCACCACCCGCTGCCCGGTTTCTTTCACCCAGCTTTGCACCTTGAGCAACTCGATCTGCAGGGCGTGCTTGGCCCTTTCGTACTCCTGTCGACGCAGGCGCTGCGGGTAGGGGTAGCCGGATGGCAAGCGCGCCGATGTGCTGTCTTCGCTGCTGCCCTTGGGAGCGCTGGCCACTTCAAGTGCGGTCGGTGCCTGGCTGATCGCGGTGATGGCCGGTTCGGGTTTGCGCGGGCGGGGGCGGCGAGTGCGGGGCTTGGCCGTGGGGGTAGCCTTCTTGGGGGGTGGGGAAGTCTGGAGAGGGGCGTCGTCGCTCATGGAGGTCCTTGCAAGGTGGTTCGAATGTTCACCTTGAATGCTAAGGACCACAGGGCGCTGGCTCTTTGATGTTGATCAACCCGGCCGGGATGAGTGCTGCTGACCGAAGGCTACCCACGACGAAGGGCGACCCACCAGCACTTTTCGACAGGCAACAAAAAACCCGCACTGGGCGGGTTTCTTGTGTCGCTTCGGGTAACTTTGCAACCACCAGAAGCTGAAGGTGGTGCCCAGAGACGGAGTCGAACCGCCGACACGAGGATTTTCAATCCTCTGCTCTACCGACTGAGCTATCTGGGCGACGAGGTGAATTAAATAGACTTTCAGACCGCTCGTCAACGACTTTTTGAAAAAAATATTAAATTAATTCCGTCGCTTACGTGCCCCCGGGTCATTGCGAGGGCGGTACGTAGCCTTCTGCCTGAGCGTATTCTTCGCCAGCGAAAAACTTGTCCATCTCGGCCTGGAGGAATTTGCGGTCCTCGCCATTCATCATGTTCAGGCGCTTTTCGTTGATCAGCATGGTCTGGTGCTTCTGCCAATCGGCCCAGGCCTTCTGCGAGATGTGGTCGAAGATGTCCTGGCCCTTGGCCCCTGGATAGGGTGGGCGGTCCAGGCCGGGCAGTTCTTCGTTGTACTTGCGGCACATCACGGTGCGGGTCATCAGGCATCTCCTGCAATCAGTTCGTCGGCTGCGCGTTTGAGCAGCTTCTTCACCGGGGCGGCCAGGCCCAGGCGCGGTGGGGTGGCCAGGTTATACCAGAGCCAGTCGGCCTCGACCATGTGCTCGCCAACCGGGTCGACGTGCACCAGCCAAGGCTCGATGGCCAGCTGGAAGTGGCTGAAGGTGTGGGTCAGGTTGTCCAGGGCGCGGCTGCGGCCCAGGCGCAGGCCGTGCTGGTCGGCCAAGTCGTCAAGCTGGGCGATGTCGTCGAGCTCCGGCAAGCTCCACAGCCCGCCCCACAGGCCACTGGACGGGCGACGGTACAGCAGGATGGCGCCGTCGTCGTTGGCCAGCAGCGGCATCAGCGTGCGCCGCTGGGGTAGCGCCTTGCGCGGCTTGGGCTCGGGGTAGCGGGTTTCTTCGCCGTGCAGGTGCGCCTCGCAGCCGCGCCGGACCGGGCAGAGCAGGCAGGTGGGCTTGCTGCGGGTGCAGAGCGTCGCGCCCAGGTCCATCATCGCCTGGGTGTAGTGGTTGGCACGAACCATGGGCGTGAAACGCTCGGCAGTGGCCCACAGCTGGTTGGCTACCTTCGGCTCACCTGGGTAACCGGCCTGGGCGGTGAAGCGCGCCAGGACTCGTTTGACGTTACCGTCCAGGATCGGCGCACGGATGCCCATGCTGATGCTGGCGATGGCCCCGGCTGTGGAGCGGCCGATGCCGGGCAGCTCGGTGAGCTGCTCGACGCTGCGCGGAAACACCCCGCCATGCTGCTCGACCACGATGCGTGCAGCCTTCTGCAGGTTGCGGGCGCGGGTGTAGTAGCCCAGGCCCGTCCACAAGTGCAGCACCTCGTCCTCGGGCGCCTCGGCCAGCGCTTGCACGGTCGGCAGCGCATGCATGAAGCGGTCGAAATAGTTCAGCACGGTGCTGACCTGGGTCTGTTGCAGCATGATTTCAGACACCCACACCCGGTACGGGTTGATGCCCTGTTGCCAGGGCAGATCGTGCCGGCCGTGCGTGTCGTACCACTCCAGCACAGCGCTGGAAAACTGCTCGGGTGTCATCGCTTGAACAGCCCCTTGAGCGCGTCTTTGAGTTCCGGGCTCACTTTGTCTCCGAGTTTTTCATCGAGTTTTTCGTCGATCTTGTCTTTGAGGCGGTTGCCTGCGAGTTTGGCGGCGACCTTGCCCATGCCGTCCTTGTCCAGACGGCAGGCCTTGGCGCCCAGCTCCAGCGGGCCACGGCAGCGCAGCGGCACTTCCACGCCCACGTAGCGCTCGTTGACCTGGCAGGCCGGGTCGGGCATGGCCCGCTGATCGCCCTCGACGATAACACCCACGTTGTAGTCCATGCCCAGTACCCGCAGGTCCACGTCACCATGGCCGTTGACGGTCAGGCCTGGAATTCGCACCTTGAGGTCAGGGTTGCTGGCCACGCCATTGCGAATCACCACGCTGCCATGCAGCGCCTGGAACGGGGTGTCCTTGCCGCGCGGCTCGCCGCTGAGCGACTTGCGGTTGAGCGTGGCAATGGCCTGGCACAGCTGTTGTTCGAGGTTGGCGTTGACCAGCACACCGTCATTGATGGTGAAGTTGGCCGTGCCGTTGAGCGTGTCCACCAGCGCTTTCTGGCTGTTGCCGGTGGCGGTCAGGTCGCTGGACAGGGTCAGCAAACCCTTGACCGGCGGCGTCTTGTCCTTGTCGTCGGTCTTGATGAAATGCTCGACGGGTACTCGCTGGATGCGGGTGTTGACCCCCAGCTGTGGCACGGCGGGGCGCACGTCGACCGTACCCTTGGCCTCGAACGTGCCGTTGTACAGGTCACCGCGCAAGGTTTGCAGGGTCAGTAGCCCACCCTGGCCATTGGCCGTCAGGCGGGCGTTGCCGATGGGCAGCTTGTCCAGCGTCAGCGAACCGAAGCTCAGGTCTGCCTGCAGGTCGAGGGCGCGCAGACGGTCCACCGGCAGCAGTTTGTCAGTGCTCCAGGCGCCCTGGGTGGGGGCGTCGGGCAGGGGTGTGCTGCCTGCACCGGCCACGGCACTGGCTTCTTGCTGCTGTACCTGGGCCTTGCGCGCAGCAGTGGCGCCCTTGGCCTCTTCGCTCTTGGCCGGCAGGTACCGGTCTGCATCGAAGCTGTCGCCCTTCAGTTGCAGGCGCAGGGCTTGCTTGGCGAAATCTTCAACCGCCACGCGTCCGGTGAAGGTGCTGCTGTCCAGTTTCACCGACAGGTCTTCCAGGGCGATGCTGGCAGGCGTGCCTTGCAGGCGCGTGACCAGCTCGAGTTTGCCGAAGGCAGCCGGGTCCTGAGTGGTAGGCAGCGGGTGGCCGATACCGTCCAGGAAGGTACGCAAGTCGAACTGGGCAATGGACAGGCCGCCACTGAGCTGCGGCGTCTTGTCCAGCTCGCGCAGGTTGAGTTCGCCCAGGGCGCGCAGCTGGTTGGCCGACAGTTTCAGGCCGTTCCATGACGCCACGTTGGCGGCCTGGTCGAGCAGCAACTGGCCCTGGGCGGCGAAGGTTACGGTCTTGCCGCCAGTGGGCTCTCCAGAGGTTTCGCCCGACAGGCGCATGTCTTCGAAGCTGTAGCGCTTGAGCGCACGGTCCAGACGCAGCTCGCCGGCCACTTCGGTGCGCGCCTTGATATTGGGCTGGCTGGCGCTGATGAATGCGCTGGCCTTGAGTGGAATATTGGCGCCTTCGTGTACCGCGCCGGTGCTGAGTTGAATGCTTTCGGCGTTGTAGCTGACGCCGCTGCGTGCGTCGGTGTACTGCACGCGTGCGTTGTTCACGGTCAGGCTGTCGATATCGAGCTTGACCGGTCGGTCTGCGTTGGCAGTGCCGGAGCGCTGATCGGTGTTTTCGGGGCCTTGCGCATTGCCTGGTGCAGGGGTTTCGCCCTCGGCCGACGCAGGCAAAGGCTTGCCGATGTCCTCCCAGTTGCCATGCCCTTGTTCGTCACGGGTCAGGATCAGGTTCAGCCCTTCGACGCGCACATCACTCATCTGCACCTCGCGGCGCAGCAGCGGCAGCACCCGCACCGACAGGCCCAGCATCTGCAAGTCGGCAAACGGCGCCTTGGGCGCATTCAAGGTGGCGATGCTGGCGTCATGCAGCTCAAGCCCCAGCCATGGGAACAGGCTCCAGCCAATGTCGCCGTTGAGAGTCAGCTCCACGTGAGCCTTGTCGCGCGCCAGCTGGCGAATCTCGTCTTTGTAGTCGTTGGGATCGAACAGGTGGGTCAGGGCAAAGCCCAGCGCCACGATGATCAGCAACAACCCGAGAAGCCCTAGGCCCAGGATTTTGCCGAACGCTTTCATGGGCGAGTCCTTAACTATCGGAATGTGAATTCAAGCGCGAGAGTATAGCGCCGCAGCGGCCGTCCCTGCTGATTCGGCTGGATATACCGGCCATTTCCCACGTGCTCAGTAGATGCTACGGCTTTCGACAGCGGTGATCTTGGCAGTTCAGAAAGATCGGCTACAGCGCGTTACCGTTTCAGCCGAACTAAAATAGGCGATATCAGATTGCTTTCATGTGATCGGATACTGCTACCCTTGCGCCGCTTTGCCTGCCTTCACAACTTATAAAAAAGGATCATCCCCATGAGCCGCACCATGACGGCGGATGCCTTGGCCAGTGCGCCAGGCTTCCTCTCCAAGGAACGCATCATCGCCCGGCCGGGCTTCAACCGCTGGCTGGTGCCTCCGGCTGCTTTGGCCATCCACCTGTGCATCGGCATGGCCTACGGCTTTTCGGTGTTCTGGCTGCCGTTGTCCCAAGCCCTGGGCATCACGGCGCCAGTGGCGTGCGCGCCAGACATGAGCTTCGTCGCCCGATTGTTCAGCGCCGAGTGCGACTGGCCCATTTCGATGCTCAGCTGGATCTATACCCTGTTCTTCGTCTTCCTCGGCTGTTCGGCCGCCGTGCTGGGCGGCTGGCTGGAACACGCCGGCCCGCGCAAGGCCGGGCTGGTCTCGGCGCTGTGCTGGTGTGGCGGCATGCTGATCTCCGCCATCGGGGTGAAAACCCATCAGCTGTGGCTGATGTGGTTGGGTTCCGGCGTGATTGGCGGTATTGGCTTGGGCCTGGGGTACATTTCGCCCGTGTCCACCCTGATCAAGTGGTTCCCGGACAAGCGCGGCATGGCCACCGGCATGGCCATCATGGGCTTCGGCGGCGGTGCCATGGTGGGTGCACCGTTGGCCACGGCGCTGATGGGTCATTTTGGCAGCGCGCAAGAAGTGGGCGTGTGGCAGAGCTTCGTGGTCATGGCCGCGATCTACTTCGTGTTCATGACGGCCGGCGCCCTGGCCTATCGCATTCCGCCCACCGGCTGGAAGCCTGAAGGCTGGACCGCGCCGGCCAAGAAGGCGGGCAACGGCATGGTCACCGATCGCCATGTGCACGTCAGCGTAGCCTGGAAAACCCCACAGTTCGTCCTGGTCTGGCTGGTGCTGTGCCTGAACGTGTCGGCCGGTATCGGCATTCTCGGCATGGCCTCGCCGCTGTTGCAGGAAGTGTTCGCTGGCAAGTTGCTGGGCAATGAACTCACCTTCAGCCAGCTCAATGCCGCGCAATTGGCGCAGATTGCCGCCATCGCGGCGGGCTTTACCGGCTTGTTGAGCCTGTTCAACATCGGCGGGCGGTTCTTCTGGGCGTCGTTCTCCGACTACATCGGACGCAAGAATACCTACTTCGCCTTCTTCGCCTTGGGCGTTGGCCTGTACAGCCTGATCCCGAACATGGGTCACCTGGGCAACGTGGCGCTGTTCGTGGCGGCGTTCTGCATCATCCTGTCGATGTATGGCGGTGGCTTCTCCACGGTACCCGCCTACCTGGCCGACCTGTTCGGCACACAGATGGTCGGCGCCATCCACGGGCGTCTGTTGACAGCCTGGGCGGCCGCCGGGGTGCTGGGGCCTGTGTTGATCACCTACCTGCGAGAATCTCAATTGGCGGCTGGCGTTGAACGTGCGGCAGCGTACGACATGACCCTGTACATCCTCGCCGGCCTGCTGGTGCTGGGCTTCATCTGCAACATGCTGATCCGCCCGGTGGCCGACAAGTACTTCATGTCCGATGCGCAACTGGCCGCCGAACGTGCGTTGAGCCACGACAAGGGCGCTGACGGGGCGCGGTCCCTCGAGTGGAAGGCTGCGCCTGGCAGCCTGCCGCTGGTGCTGTTGGCCTGGGCCGTGGTGGTGGTGCCGTTGGCCTGGGGCGTCTGGGTGACCCTGCAGAAGACCGCCGTATTGTTCCACTGATCCGGGCCGATCCAAGCCTTGCCACGGGGCCGTCGCGTCTGGCCCCTTGGCGTCGATGCTACCAGCACGTGCAACAGGGCCGCGTTCAATGGCGGCCCTTCAGGCACCCCACGAGCGATCCCCCGCTCCCGGTTGTATAGACCTGTAGCGGTATCCGAGCCCGTCATTGCTGGGCTTGCCATCTATCTTGCGCGTTCCAAGCAGCGGCCATCTGCGCCTATAATGCAGCCCTTTCGCCTAATGATTTTGCGGAGCTGGTGATGGTCGAACGTAAGGCTTCCGTCGAGCGCAATACCCTGGAAACCCAGGTCAAGTGCTCGATCAACCTCGATGGCAGTGGCAAGGCCCGATTCGATATCGGCGTGCCGTTCCTTGAACACATGCTGGACCAGATCGCTCGCCATGGGCTGATCGATCTGGATATCGAGTGCAAGGGTGACCTGCATATCGACGATCACCATACCGTCGAGGACGTCGGTATCACCCTGGGCATGGCGTTTGCCCAGGCCATCGGCGACAAGAAAGGCATCTTCCGTTATGGCCACGCCTACGTGCCGCTGGACGAAGCGCTGTCACGCGTGGTCATCGACTTCTCCGGCCGCCCTGGCTTGCAGATGCATGTGCCTTACACCCGTGCCAGCGTAGGCGGCTTCGACGTCGACCTGTTCCAGGAATTCTTCCAGGGCTTCGTCAACCACGCCCTGGTCACCCTGCACATCGACAACCTGCGTGGGCACAACACCCATCACCAGATCGAGACCGTGTTCAAGGCCTTCGGCCGCGCACTGCGCATGGCTGTTACCCTCGACGAGCGCATGGCCGGGCAGATGCCGTCCACCAAAGGGTGCCTGTAAATGCAGACGGTAGCGGTAATCGACTATGGCATGGGCAACCTGCACTCGGTCGCCAAGGCGCTCGAGCACGTCGGCGCCGGCAAGGTACTGGTCACCAGCGATGCAGCGGTGATCCGCGAAGCGGACCGGGTGGTGTTCCCAGGCGTTGGCGCCATTCGCGACTGCATGGCCGAAATTCGCCGCCTGGGCTTTGACAGCCTGGTGCGTGAAGTGAGCCAGGATCGCCCGTTTCTAGGCATCTGCGTGGGCATGCAGGCACTGCTTGAGCACAGCGAAGAAAACGACGGCGTCGACTGCATCGGCCTGTTCCCGGGCCAGGTGCGCTTCTTCGGCAAAGGCCTGCAAGAAGAGGGCGAGCACCTGAAGGTGCCGCACATGGGCTGGAACGAAGTCAGCCAGAGCGTCGACCACCCCCTGTGGCACGACATCAGCGACCGGGCGCGTTTCTATTTCGTGCACAGCTACTACATTGCCGCCGGCAAACCCACCCAGGTGGTCGGGCGCGGTCACTACGGCGTCGATTTCGCCGCGGCGCTGGCTGATGGTTCGCGCTTCGCGGTCCAGTTCCACCCGGAGAAGAGCCATACCCATGGCCTGCAGCTGCTGCAGAACTTCGTGGCCTGGGACGGGCGCTGGTAAATGAGCCGTTCGAAGACCAAGGCGCCGATCCTCACGTTGGCCCCCGAGCAGGAGCGTGAAGCGCTCGATACGCTCAAGCGCTTTCTCGAAGACCGTTTCGAGCTGGAGCTGGGGTCGTTCGAAGTCGCCGAGGTACTCGAACTGTTCACCCATCACATTGCACCCCATTACTACAACAGGGCGATCGCCGATGTTCAGCTGCACCTCAAGGAGCGGTTCGAGAGCATCGAAAGCGATCTGTGGGCGCTCGAGAAGCCCTGAAACCCCAAGAACGGACAGGTTCCCAAGATGCTGATTATCCCCGCTATCGATCTGAAGGACGGTGCCTGCGTGCGTCTGCGCCAGGGCCGTATGGAAGATTCCACGGTATTTTCCGATGACCCGGTGAGCATGGCCGCCAAGTGGGTCGAGGGCGGCTGCCGTCGCCTGCACCTGGTCGACCTCAACGGTGCCTTCGAAGGCCAGCCGGTCAACGGTGAAGTGGTCACCGCCATCGCCAAGCGCTACCCGACCCTGCCGATCCAGATCGGTGGCGGCATTCGCTCGCTGGAAACCATCGAGCACTACGTCAAGGCTGGCGTCAGCTACGTGATCATCGGCACCAAGGCGGTGAAGCAGCCTGAGTTCGTGGCCGAGGCCTGCAAGGCCTTCCCCGGCAAGGTCATCGTCGGCCTGGACGCCAAGGACGGTTTCGTCGCCACCGACGGCTGGGCTGAGGTGAGCACGGTGCAGGTCATTGACCTGGCCAAGCGCTTCGAGGCCGATGGCGTCTCGGCGATCGTCTACACCGACATCGCCAAGGACGGCATGATGCAGGGCTGCAACGTGCCCTTCACCAAGGCCCTGGCAGAAGCCACGTCGATACCGGTAATCGCCTCGGGCGGCATTCACAACCTGGGCGACATCAAGGCACTGCTACAGGCCAATGCGCCTGGCATCATTGGCGCCATCACCGGCCGTGCCATCTATGAGGGCACCCTCGACGTCGCCGAGGCCCAGGCCTTCTGTGACACCTACCCGAGCATTGGCCAGCGCTAAGCGTCTGCGGCAAGGGGCCCGTTCGGTGCGTATCCCTTGTCGCCCCAAGCTTGCAGTTGCTTCCCAGGAGCCCTCTCATGGCTTTAGCTAAACGCATCATCCCTTGCCTGGACGTGGACAACGGCCGTGTGGTCAAGGGCGTCAAGTTCGAGAACATCCGCGATGCCGGTGACCCGGTTGAAATCGCCCGGCGCTACAACGAGCAGGGTGCGGACGAAATCACGTTCCTCGATATCACGGCCAGCGTTGACGGCCGCGACACCACGCTGCACACCGTCGAGCGCATGGCCAGCCAGGTCTTCATCCCGCTGACCGTCGGTGGTGGCGTGCGTACCGTGCAGGACATCCGCAACCTGCTCAATGCCGGTGCCGACAAGGTGTCGATCAATACTGCCGCCGTGTTCAACCCGGAATTCGTGGGCGAGGCCGCCGATCGTTTCGGCTCGCAGTGCATTGTCGTGGCCATCGATGCCAAGCAGGTATCCGGCCCTGGCGAAACGCCGCGCTGGGAAATCTTCACCCACGGCGGACGCAAGCCGACCGGTTTGGACGCGGTAGAGTGGGCCAAGAAGATGGAAGGCCTGGGCGCGGGCGAGATCCTGCTGACCAGCATGGACCAGGATGGCATGAAGAACGGGTTCGACCTGGGCGTGACCCGTGCCATCAGCGATGCGTTGAGCATCCCGGTGATCGCCTCGGGCGGGGTGGGTAACCTTCAGCACCTGGCCGATGGCATCTTGCAAGGGCATGCCAGTGCCGTGTTGGCTGCCAGCATCTTCCATTTTGGGGAGTACACGGTGCCTGAGGCCAAGGCCTATATGGCAGCGCGCGGAATCGTCGTTCGCTGATCCGAAAAAAAAGGGGCTGCCAGGCAGCCCCTTTTGCTGATCAGCCCTGCTTCACTTCGCGCATGGGCTTGCCTTTGACCGGCGCGTCGTTGGCCACGTAGTACTTGGCAGTGCTGCGCGGCAACGGCTTGCGACCACGGATCTTGTCCGAGATTTTCTCGGCAATCATGATGGTGGTGGCGTTGAGGTTGCCGGTGATGATGATCGGCATGATCGACGCATCCACTACACGCAGGCCCTGCATGCCATGCACGCGGCCTTCGCCATCGACCACCGCCATGTCGTCGGTACCCATCTTGCACGAGCAGGATGGGTGGTAGGCGGTTTCGGCGTGCTCCCGGATGAATTTGTCCAGCTCTTCATCGGTCTGCACATGCGCGCCTGGGCTGATTTCGCGACCGCGGTACGGGTCCAGCGCCGGCTGGGCCATGATTTCGCGGGTCAGGCGAATACCGTCACGGAACTCTTCCCAGTCCTGCTCGGTGGCCATGTAGTTGAACAGGATGCTCGGGTGCTGGCGTGGGTCCTTGGACTTGACCTGCACGCGGCCGCGGCTAGGCGAGCGCATCGAGCCCATGTGCGCCTGGAAGCCATGTTCCTTGACGCCCTTGGAGCCGTTGTAATTGATGGCAACCGGCAGGAAGTGGTACTGGATGTTCGGCCATTTGAATTCAGGGCGCGAGCGAATGAAACCGCCGGCCTCGAACTGGTTGCTGGCCCCGATGCCGGTACCGTTGAACAGCCACTCCGCGCCGATGGCCGGCTGGTTCCACCACAGCAGCGATGGGTACAGCGATACGGGCTGGGTGCACGCGTACTGAAGGTACAGTTCCAGGTGATCCTGCAGGTTTTCGCCAACCCCTGGCAGGTCGTGAACGACCGGGATGTCCAGGCTTTCGAGCAGGGCGCGCGGGCCTACACCGGAGCGCTGCAGCAGTTGCGGCGTGGCGATGGCGCCGGAGCTGACGATCACTTCCTTGCGCGCGCGTGCTTCGACGCGCTCTTCGCTGTCGCCCACCAGGTAGCTCACACCAATGGCGCGCTTACCGTCGAACAGTACGCGGTCGCTCAGGGCGTGAGTCACGATGGTCAGGTTGGGGCGTTTCTTGGCCTGGTCCAGGTAACCGCGGGCAGTGCTGGAGCGGCGGCCATTCTTGGTCACCGAACGGTCCATCGGGCCGAAGCCTTCTTGCTGGTAGCCGTTGAGGTCTTCGGTGCGCGGGTAGCCGGCCTGTACGCCAGCTTCGACCATGGCGTTGAACAGCGGGTTGTTACCCGCCTTGGGCGTGGCCACGCTCAACGGGCCGTCGCCACCGTGATAGTCGTTGGGGCCGATGTCGCGGGTTTCGGCCTTGCGGAAGTACGGCAGGCAGTCCAGGTAGGCCCAGTCTTCCAGGCCTGGCAGCTCAGCCCAGCCATCGAAGTCCAGGGCGTTGCCGCGGATGTAGCACATGCCGTTGATCAGCGAGGAGCCACCCAGGCCCTTGCCACGGCCACATTCCATGCGGCGGCCGTCCATGTGCGGCTCCGGGTCGGTCTCGTAGGCCCAGTTGTAGCGACGGCCTTGCAGCGGGAAGGCCAGGGCGGCTGGCATCTGGGTGCGGAAGTCGAAGCGATAGTCAGGGCCGCCCGCTTCGAGCAGCAGTACGGTGGTGCCTGCGTCTTCGGTAAGGCGAGTAGCCAGGGTGTTACCGGCAGAGCCGGCACCAACGATGATGTAATCGTATTCCATGGGGAAGCTTCCTCCGGAAGCAGTTGCGCGTCTGGCGCTGCACCTGGGTGCAGCCTGGCCTCACGCGCAAATGGATGAGTGCTGCAAGGGCCGGTCGGTCAACGACCGGCGCTGTCCTGCAGCATGGGCTGGCGTGCTACGGGCGGTCAGAAGACCGACGCGTAGTCGCCCAGCTCGACCTGTACCGACTTGATGCGGGTGTATTGGGCCAGCGAGCTGATGCCGTTCTCGCGACCAACGCCCGATTGCTTGTAGCCACCCACCGGCATTTCGGCTGCGGACTCGCCCCAGGCGTTGATCCAGCAAATGCCCGCTTCAAGCTGGTGGATGATGCGGTGGGCACGGTTCAGGTCGTTGGTGCACACGCCGGCTGCCAGGCCGTATTCGGTGTCGTTGGCGCGGCGGATCACTTCTTCCTCGGTCTCGTAGCTGAGGATGCTCATGACCGGGCCGAAAATCTCTTCCTTGACGATGGTCATGTCGTCGCGGCAATCGGTGAACACGGTCGGGGCCACGAAGGCACCCTTGCCGAAGTCGCCTTCGGTCAGGCGCTCGCCGCCACACAGTACGCGGGCACCTTCTTCCTTGCCCTTGGCGATGTAGCCCAGCACGCTTTCCATGTGCTGGAAGCTGACCAGCGGGCCGAAGTTGGTGTTTTCATCTTCCGGGTTGCCGGCACGGATGCGCGCCACGCGCTCGAGAATCTTGGCTTCGAAAGCGGCCTTGTGCTCGGCTGGGATGAACACGCGGGTACCGTTGGTGCATACCTGGCCCGAGCTGTAGAAGTTGGCCATCATGGCGATGTCGGCGGCCTTGTCCAGGTCGGCGTCGGCGCAGATGATCAGCGGCGACTTGCCGCCCAGCTCCATGGTCACTTCCTTGAGCGAGGAGCTCGAGGCGCTGGCCATGACCTTCTTGCCGGTGGTGGTGCCGCCGGTGAAGGAGATCTTCTCGATGCGCGGGTGCTCGGTCAGCCAGCTGCCGACTTCGCGGCCGCTGCCGGTCAGTACGTTGAACACGCCGTCCGGCAGGCCGGCCTCGGTGTAGATCTCGGCCAGCTTGAGGGTGGTCAGCGAAGTGACTTCCGACGGCTTGAAGATCATCGCGTTGCCGGCAGCCAGGGCCGGTGCGGATTTCCACAGGGCGATCTGGATCGGGTAGTTCCAGGCACCGATACCTGCGGTCACGCCCAGCGGTTCGCGGCGGGTGTAGACGAAGGACGATTCGCGCAGCGGAATCTGCTCGCCTTCGATGGCAGGGACCAGGCCTGCGTAGTATTCCAGTACGTCGGCGCCGGTAACGATGTCGACGTAGCGTGTTTCGGAGTAGGACTTGCCGGTGTCCAGGGTTTCCAGCATGGCCAGCTCGTCGTTGCGCTCGCGCAGGATGTCCACGGCGCGGCGCAGGATGCGCGAGCGCTGCATGGCGGTCATGGCCGCCCACACTTTCTGGCCGCGCTCGGCGCTTTCGACAGCCTTCTCGACGTCAGCTTCGGTGGCGCGTTGCACGTGGGCAAGCACTTCGCCGGTAGCCGGGTTGATGGCTTCGAAGGTGGCATCGGTGCCAGCGTCGACATAACCGCCATCGATGTAGAGTTTTTGCGTTCCGAAACGGGCCATAGTGTCCTCGCAAGTGCAATGTGTGAGTAGGCCGGGCGTCACGCTCCTGCCGTGCTGGCAGAGGCCGTGCGCCGTTTTTCAGCAGCGGGGTCGGTGCCCAGTGTGTGCTGCTTGGCCAGTTGTAGATCCATGTATTCGTAAGCGATCCGTATCGCCTGGTCAGTGTCGAAGGCATCCCCCGACAAGGCGCCACGCAGCCACAGGCCGTCGATCAGGGCCGCCAGCCCGCGGGCTGCCTTGCGTGCATGGTAAAGCGGCAGCACGCGGCGAAACTGGCAACACAGATTGGAGTACAAACGGTGGTCATTGATCCGTTGCAATCTGTGCAGATCGGGCT
The DNA here is from genome assembly GCF_000730565.1 of Pseudomonas fulva NBRC 16637 = DSM 17717. Classification (GTDB taxonomy): domain Bacteria; phylum Pseudomonadota; class Gammaproteobacteria; order Pseudomonadales; family Pseudomonadaceae; genus Aquipseudomonas; species Aquipseudomonas fulva. Next base: position 22,047 of record NZ_BBIQ01000010.1, read on the forward strand.
GGTGCATGCTGGAAGCCCAGAAAGCCAACCAGGTTTTCATCGCCGGGCCATTCACCTGGCTGGCATCGAAGTTGCCCTCGATGATCACTTTCAGGTGGGCGCGCGGCGCATCGTCCGTCAACGCCTGGCGGCGCGCTCGCACGCCTTCGTTGAGCATGCTCATGATGTAACCCATCGTCGCTGCGATCAGGCCGTTCTTGTCCCGAAAGTAGTGACTGATGATGCCGTTCGACACGCCGGCCAAACGGGCAATGAGCGCAATGCTGGCGTCCCCCAGACCGACCTGATCGACCGCCTGTAGCGTGGCTTCGATCAACTGCTGACGGCGGATGGGTTGCATACCGACCTTGGGCATCTTGCTTTCTCCTCAGGTCTACCAGCAGACGACAAGCGTCTGACTCGGCGAAGACCAGTCTATTTTGTTTTGATTGAACGTTCAATCAATAAAGAATAAGCTCTGCGACAATTTGTGCCATTGACAGCCCATGTGGCGGCGCCAGCGGCATCGATTAAAACCTTAGGAAATCGCGCAAACCCAGGGCCGGCAAGGCTTGTACGGGGGCGATCGATAAAGGACGCAGACGCCGTCGCAGCGTGAACAACCTGCGACATGCCTCAGGATCGGGCGATATCCCTGTGACCAATGCGCGCATGTGCAACCGTGCGCAGCAGTTTGAAGCGGTGGTAACGGCGTATGTGTTGCAGCGGATCGGTTCGAAACCGCGATTCCCAGGGTGCTTTTATAACACCTGATGCAGTGGGGGTATTCCACCAAATGCTCAGGAAGACCGATTAGCCTCCACTGCCGTTCTGCCCGGAGCCTTCTTGCAATGAGTTCTGCCTCACTAACCAAACCCCCCGCCGAGAGGGTACGGGTCAACCGCGTGGTGTTCTACACCTCGGCGCTGATGATCCTCGTTCTGACTGCCTTGCTTATCGCTGTTCCTGAAACTGCCGGCCGCGTACTGGGCGTCGCCCAGCAGTGGCTGACGCGCAGTTTCGGCTGGTACTACATGCTGGTGATCTGCGGCTACTTGCTGTTCGTCATCTACCTGGCGTTTTCCGACTACGGCAAGCTCAAGCTGGGCGGCAAGGAAGATCAGCCTGACTTCAGCTATGGCGCCTGGGCCGGCATGCTGTTCTCGTCGGGCATCGGTATTTCGCTGTTGTACTTCGGCGCATCCGAGCCACTGGATCACTATTTCAATCCGCCCGAAGGCACGCCGGCCAGCCTGGAAGCGGCGCGTCAGGGCCTGCAGCTGACGTTCCTGCACTGGGGCCTGCACGGCTGGGCGATCTACGCCCTGGTGGGCTTGGCCGTGGGGTACTTCGCCTACCGTCACAACCAGCCGCTAGCACTGCGCTCGGCACTCTATCCACTGGTAGGCGAGCGCTGGGTCAAGGGCGCTGCCGGCAACGCTGTGGATATCTTCGGCATGTTCGTGACCCTGCTGGGCCTGGTCACCAACCTCGGGATCGGCTCGATGCAGGTCGCATCGGGGCTCGAATACCTGTTCGGCATGGACCACAGCAAGACCAACCTGCTGGTAGTGATCCTGGTAATGGCTGGCGTTGCCACGGTGGCGGCGGTCTCGGGTGTGGAAAACGGCATCCGCCGCCTGTCCAACCTGAACATCGCGCTGTTCAGCGGGCTGCTGATCTTCGTACTGCTGGGCGGCCAGACCCTGCACCTGCTCAACGGCTTCGTGCAGAACGTGGGCGACTACCTCAACGGCATCGTGCTGAAAACCTTCGACCTTTATGTGTATGAGGGTGAGTCGGGCAAGTCAGAGCGCTGGTTGGGCCTGTGGACAGTGTTCTATTGGGCCTGGTGGATTTCCTGGGGCCCGTTCGTGGGCATGTTCATTGCCCGGATCTCCAAGGGCCGTACCGTGCGCCAGCTGGTCAGCGGTGTGCTGTTGATCCCGCTGGGCTTCACCCTGGCGTGGCTGTCGATCTTCGGCAACACAGCCTTGGACCTGGTGATCAACCATGGCGCCGTCGAACTGGGCAAGACCGCCCTCGAGCAGCCGTCCATGTCGATCTACCAGCTGCTGGAATATTTCCCGGCCGCGAAGATCGTGATCGGCGTGGCCGTGTTCGTGGGCTTCGTCCTGTTCCTGACCCCAGCGGATTCCGGCGCAGTCATGATGGCCAACCTGTCGTGCAAAGGCGGCAAGGTCGACGAGGACGCCCCGCACTGGATGGTGGTGTTCTGGTCGGTGATCATCACCCTGGTCACCATCGGCCTGTTGTTCGCCGGCAACTTCGAAGCCATGCAGACCATGGTGGTACTGGCAGGCCTGCCGTTCTCGGTGGTGCTGGTGCTGTTCATGTTCGGCTTGTACAAGGCCATGCGGCAGGACGTGGCCATGGAGCAGGAGCGGGCCGAACTGGCCGCACGTGGCCGTCGAGGCTTCAGTGAGCGCCTGACCCAGCTCGAACTGCAACCGACCCAGGCTGTGGTGCAGCGCTTCATGGACAAGCAGGTCAGCCCTGCGCTGAAGGATGCTGCGGCTCAGTTGCAAACCCAGGGATTCGACGTCGAGACCCGGGTCGGCCAATCGCGCAACATGATGGGCCTGCGGGTGATGATGGAAGAAGGCAACCCCTTCGTCTATGAAGTCAGCCTCGACGGCTACATGGCTGCACCGACAGAAGCCCCGGTCGAAGGTGAGCCCGAGGTACGGCAACGCTTCTACCGTGCCGAAGTGTATTTGCACGACGGTAGCCAGGAGTATGACCTGATGGGCTTTGCGCCTGAACAGATCGTGCGCGATGTACTGGACCAGTTCGAGAGCCATCGGCAAGTGTTGGGGCGGGTATACAGCTGACGCTTGGTCCTGGCCTAGCAATATGTACGGCCGATGACCACACGTGCGTGGCTACGGTGGGTCTCCCGATTCAAGGAGGCCCACCATGCCCACCGCTCGAGCCGCTTCATACGACCTCAAAGCCCAGGTCAACGCGCAATTTTCAGGCAGGCCTACATTACGGCAAGTAGCCAGCCGGCAGATCATGGGTCTGCTGATCGAGCACTACCCCCTGATCGCCGTCCATCGCCCCACGCTCAAGGATGCCAACCAGCTGAGCCTGGTCAGAGCTAACCCCGATGGGCAAAGCGTATCGACCCTTCCGCTCGTGGACGAGATCCTCAAGGCAAAGCTGCACAACCGGGTGCTGGACTTCGCGCCAGTGGCCAATTTCAACCAGTATCTGCTGCTCGACGGCAAACATTTCTTCGCCATCCCAGATCCGTTCGAGACAGCAGAGGGCGATCAAATCGATCTCTTCGCTCTGCAACCTGCCTTCGAAGACCTGCTGCTTTTACTGGATGGCTACTTCAACGCGGCGCAGGTCGAGTACTGGCGTGCTGTCGGCAGCATGGGGGTCAGCCGTGACCGCTGGCTGCAACTGGTCTTGAAGACGGCGCTGCTGCACAACCTGTCACTTCAAGGCTTGAGCGCTCGGCAGCAGGCATGTTTGCGTGGACTCTTGGGCAGCCCCAGTGAGCGGCCGACGGTGTTCATGGTGGAGATGACCCGCCCCTATCAGAACACCACCGTTAGCCGATTCCTGCCCGATCTTATCGTGCAAGGGCAGTGGGATGAGGGTGAGACAGTGCTGTGGTGCAAACCGTCCGGCGTGGTCTGGGCGTTCGACACGCTGGATGAGTTCGCGCAGGCCCTGCAGCAGGAATATCCCGGCCTTGTGGACGAGCTAGAGATGGCCTGGCATCGGCATGAGCTTGAAGGGGATCCCTTTGCGCAGCAAACGGCCATGATGCAGGAACTCATGCTGGGGCAAGTGAACGACCTGTACAAGGCGCCATTGACCGACGTCACGCAGTTGGAAAACGGCTACTTTGCATTGAGCGATCCTGCGCAATGGTTCATCGAAGGTTATGTCGACCCGTCCGATTTCAAGAAAGCGCCGGTAGGTGTATTTCGGGTGGCAGCAGCCGATAGCTTCGCTTGCCAGAGCGCCTTTTTCGAAATTGCCCTGGCCCAGGCCGACTCGGACGGGGAAGGGGCACTGTCCGGGATTCTCGATCTTCACAGCTACACCAGTCAGCAATTGCGAAAGCAGCTGTTGCAGGACCATCCGGTTGATGCCAATTACTTTCCCGATGATGTGCTTCTGGAATTGAGCACTGCCTACGGGGTTCCTGGCGGGGCAGGTACAGGCGCCGGCGACGGCGTTGTGGAAAAGCGCACTATCACGTTGACGGAGTTTGCCATTGGTAACCTGAGTTCGCTCGGGCAAGCGACCATCACCGCCATCGGCCACCGTGAAGATCAGCTGATCATGGATTGGTTGACCGTTGATTACCTCAAGCAGCTTATCTGGCGAGTAGACATCGGTGCTACTTACCCAGCGTATGTGGTCACCCATCTCGACGACGCGCAGCGCCAACCTGAGCGGGTCAAACGCTTCGCAGGAGAATGGCGAAGCGCATTGCTCAATAGCGCCTTGCTGGCGAAATTGACGCAACAGTTGAGCGAAATCGGCCTGCAGGCTATTTCCGATTATTGCGGCGGTAGGCTGGACGCAGCACAACCGGCCAGCACACTGATGCCGTTCGCATTGCGACGTGCGCCGGACAGTGAGCAATACGATCGGGTGCATGGCATGTATGTCCTGGTCAATCAAACCCCAGGGACCGTTGTGCTGTACAGGCCCCTCTACGGCGGGAAGGCCGTGCTGGAATTCACCAGTACGGACGCTTTGATGGCTCAGGTGCGCGACGATGCTGAGCTGCAGACCAGCATCCTTGACTGGCTCACGCCTGAAGTGCGCCCGGTCTACGACCACGGCGGCTTCAGCGAGCCTCATCTGGGGCATTCGATCATCGATACCTCGATCTTGCCCGGGCGTGTAGCGCCTGCTCAGTTCTGGGCCAAGCCTTGGTTGGATGCTGTCGATCTCAAGCTGTACAGAGCCAACCGCGATTTGCTGGTCGATTTGGCCGAGCGCAGCTCGGTTTCCAACGCAGAAAGCCAGTGGGCGATTCTCACTCAAGGTGCCTGGTTGCTGTTCGATGTCGCTTCTATGGTGGTAACAGGGCCCGTCGGCGCCATAGCCTGGATGGTCCAAACGCTCAATGCCGCGGCGGCCGACGAAAAAGCCATCCGAGAAGGTACGGCGTTCGAGCGCTCGGCTGCCATTGTGGATATCGTGCTCAACCTGGTAATGGCACTGGGGCATGTGTTCGGACCAAAAACTGCCGCCAAGCCGGTAGAGTTACCCGATGCCATACGCCCTTCAACGTTGGCGCCGGGGTCTACACTCCCAGTGCTGGCCGATGCCGATATGCCCACGCAAGGCAAAGTCTACCTTCCTGGGCCGGTCACCAAGCCGCAGGCGATCATGGATTTCTCCTTCTCTGGTGGGGAAGGGTTCAATGCCTTGCCGGCCGAAATGCGCAGCAAGGTCTTGGGGTTGCGCGTTCAGATCGATCTGGAAGAGCACTCGCCCGCTTCCAGCGGGGAGGCCGCAGGTCTTTACACGGTCGATGGGCAGCGCTACGCAAAAATGCTGATGGGCACCTTTGCTGTATCGGTTGATACCGAAGGTGTGCGGATCGTTGATGCGCAGGGCCAGCCTGGCCCGTGGTTGAGGTATGTGGGGGGAGCGTGGCGTATCGACTCGGGCCAACGCTTGCTCGGCGGTATGCCCAAGAGCCGTCTTCAGCTTGTGCGCGAAGAGAACATGCGCCGCGAAGAGAGCATGCGTGAAGAGGATGCGCGCTTGACGTATGCGCGCGAAACATTGGCCGAGACCTATGACCGACATGCTTCTGAAGTGGATAAGACCACCGAAAAACTTGAGGAACTCGAGCGAGTCGAAACGCCCGATGCACAGCAGCTGGAAATGATCAGTCTACTGCGCCAAGTCAGAAGGAGGCAGCGCCAGTATGTGTGCAAAGACCTGGACGCACTCATCAAACACGACAGCGAGCACGACGCTCTGCTCATGTCGGGCGGATCGGTAAGACCTTCCAGTCAGCTCGTCTCGACCACGGTAGCGTATCAACGCAGTATTATCCGACGTGGCCTGTTGAGGTCCTGCGAGATGTATTACAACTTGCTGGCGGATATGATCAATGAGGAGTCCATAGACGCACAGCTTGAGGAAATCGCAGTCCTCCCTACCACTGAGCAGGAGCAGCAACGCTACAAGCAATTGACCGCCTCGCTCGAACGCGTGACGCAGTGGGCCAAAGACATGCTGGCCTTGGCCGCTAAACTTGATCCTCTACTTGAGAGCACCCGAGCCGACAATGACATTGTGTTCCAGGACGAGGATGGCAAGAGCGAAAACAAGCATCTTGAACTGACCAGAATCATTCAACAGCGCCAATTGAACGCCATTGATCTTGAGTTTCGACTGCTTGAAGACCTTGGCGAACTGTCAGTTGATCGTCTCCGGGGCGCCTCTGAAAAGCAGATCAACGAGTACAACGAAATGTTGGTTGGAAAGGCACTCAAGAGTGCGGGCAGTGCACATGGTGAATTGGCTGGCAGTAGCCTGTCTGGCGAAGAGCGAGTCGCTGTGCTCAATGACGTGATCGATGCGTACGAAGAGACCATTGGCATGGCGCAATACCTGGCCGGCGCCAAACCTGAAGCTATCCGGCTCGATAAGCTCCAGCAGTATCTGGAAGAGCTACGCCGGTTGAAGCTGTTGGCCAACGAGGAAATGCAGGCCAATCTTCGTGAGGTCGAGCAGACCAAGACCTCTGCACCACGCGCTCCCGTCTATGCGCCGCGCGGCGGTGTGCGTCGAATGGTCAGGACCCAGCAGGGACGTAACGTTGTGGGTGTCGAGAGCGTCGACGACGCAGGCCTGCCCGTGGTGCAGCAAGTGGACAGTCATGCGAAGGTGTTGAGAACCTTTCGCCGGCAGAATAGCCAGTGGCAAGAGGTCGAGCCCTTAGGCACGACCGAACATTCGCCTGGCCCTGCCATAAGGCTAAGCGAACTGCGCCGACAAGCGCAGAAGCTGATCGATGGCGTTGATGCCACGGTTGCGATGGCAAAGAAATTTTTCGCCAAGAATGAGCCCCTGGGATTGACCACGATTGTCGACCAGCACGTCAAAGACCTCGAAAGCAATCTGGCGCTTTTGCCCCGAACGGATGCCGAGAGTGCGTTGAGAGGGCGAATCGAGCATGCAATCACCGAGCTCGAAGACCATCGTCAGGAGCTGCTCAAAACGTATTACCTGACCTGCAAGACCCCTACCTTGAACGCGCTCAAGTTCCTTCACGGACTGGGTGAGATCAGCATTAGTCAAGCCGATCGCAGGGTGCCGTTGGGGGCAAACGATTACTTGGACACCTACGAGATCAAACGGGCGTCAGGCAAGCCTATCTGGGAGGCTCACTTTCACTACCCCGCCGTCGACACGCCGGATCGAGAATTTTCTCGAGGGCATCTGAAATTGTGGGAGCAGCGCAGGCTTGGGCATCAAGCCGTGTTGCGGGCCGCGAAGAAACAGGAAGTGCTCTCCATCTACCGTGGCCAGCTACGCAAAGGCGATGTAGAGGGCATCATTCCATTCGGGTAACGCTGTTGACTGTGATGGCCTGTGCTCTGCTCGCCGCCCGGGGGGCAGGGTCCAGACGTCACCGACGTGCCTGCGCTGGCATGAAGGCACGCGCTCGACTCGCTTCGCAGGCCCGCACGCGACGCCGCTCAACGATTGCTGTAACGGCCTTGCTTGCCGTGGGCGGGCATGGCCAGGTTGCTTCGTTCGGCAATCATCTGTTGCAGGTTGATCAGCTTCACACCCTGTCGCGCGAGGGTGGGTAGCTCGCGCTCCAGCACTTCGAGGGTTTGTGGATACGGGTGGCCAATCAGCACCGCTGACCCCTGCTTGCGCGCCAGGGCGATGCCTTGGTGCAGTTGGCGCGTGATTGCCTCTGGCGTGCGCTCGTCATCCAGAAACACATCCCTGGACACGTTCGCAGTACCCTGTGCCTGAGCTTGTGCCGCGGCCACGGTCGCGGCGCTAGTGCGGCTGTCGACGAAGAACAGGTCGCGTCGCTGTAGCTCGCCCATCAACCAGGTCATGGCGTCGCGTTGTGCAGTCATACGGCTGCCCATGTGGTTGTTCACACCAGCGGCATAAGGCACCTTGGCCAGGGCTGCATCAAGACGCCTGGCAAGCTCGGCCAGCGGCACGCCGGGGTGCCAGGCATAGGGCCCGGTGGCCGGGTCCATGGGCATGTGCAGGATGACGGTTTTACCCGCCTTGTGCGCTTGGCGGGCGAAGTCGGTGGCATGCGGGGTGTCAGGCATGATGGCCATGGTCACCGGCCCCGGCAGCGCCAGGGTTCGGCTGTCGCGTTCGGGGCTCTGACCCAGGTCATCGATGATGATGCTCATGTACGCCTGGCCGGTGGGCGCTGCGTGCGCCACGCCCGCCACCAGCCCGATCAGCAGATACAGCAAATAACGCATGGGTGGCTCAGCTGCCTTTGGTGATGTTCAGGCCCTTGAGCAGACTCAGGGCCTGGCTCAGCTGGAAGTCGTTGTCCTGGGGCCGCTCCTTGCGCTTGCTGCTGCCTGTGGGGCGGTCGGCGCCACCATTGCCGTTGCCCAGGTGCCCTTGCAGGTCGGCTTCCTTGAAGTTGTCGTTGTCCGCTTCGGCCGTAAGCTTGGCCTGGCGGACCTCGATGTCCGGCACAATACCCTGGGCCTGGATGGAGCGACCGTTGGGGGTGAAGTACAGGGCAGTGGTCAGTTTCAGCGCACGGTCGTTGGCCAGTGGCAGCACTGTCTGGACCGAGCCCTTGCCAAAACTGTCGGTGCCCATCAGCACGCCGCGCTTCTGGTCCTGCAAGGCGCCTGCGACGATTTCCGAGGCCGAGGCACTGCCGCCGTTGATCAACACCACCAGTGGCACACCTTCGCTGGCATCGGCGGGGTCAGCCGAGAAGCGCAGCTCGGAATTGGCGATCCGCCCTTTGGTGTACACGATCAAGCCCTTGGTCAGGAAATGGTCAGCCACTTCTACCGCCGACTGCAACACGCCCCCCGGGTTGTTGCGCAGGTCCAGGATCACGCCACGCAGCTTCTTGCCGTTGTCCTTGCGCAGCTTGGCCAAGGCCTTGCCCACTTCGTCGCCGGTCTTGACCTGGAACTGGGTGATGCGGATGTAGCCGTAGTCGTTCTCAAGCAGCTGGCTCTTGACGCTCTTGACCTGAATGACTGCACGGGCCAGCGTCACATCGAACGGCGTACCCCCGTCGCGCACCAGCGTCAGGGTGATCTTGTCGCCCACCTTGCCGCGCATCTTGTCCACGGCTTCGGTCATGGTCTGGCCACGTGTCGGTGCGCCGTTGATCTTGACGATCAGGTCCCCCGCCTGGACACCTGCCTTGGACGCAGGCGTGTCATCGATGGGCGAGACGACCTTGATGAAGCCGTCTTCCTGGCCGACTTCTATGCCCAGACCGCCAAATTCACCACTGGTACTTTCCTGAAGCTCCTGGAAATCTTCAGGGCCCAGGTAGGCCGAGTGGGGATCAAGGTTGCTGAGCATGCCCTTGATGGCGTTTTCCAGCAGGGTCTTGTCATCGACAGGCTCGACATAGGCCGCCTTGATGCGGTCCATGACTTCAGCAAAAGTGCGCAGCTCTTCAAGCGGCAGCGGCGCCTTGGCCGTTACCTCTGTGGCCGGCACGGCTGCCGCCTTGGTCGGCTCTGCGGCAACGGCCAGGGGTGCGCCGACCGCCAGGGCGATGGACAGGGCCAGCTGGGTAAGACGGGGCGAGTGCAGCATGTCGAACGAACTCCTGATCCTGTAGACGCTCCCTTCGGAGCATGGGCACAGCACACGCTGCGCCACATAAGTTTGACTAGCCGCGGCACCACTGGGAGGGGTCGGAAGGCCGGCCCTGCTGGCGGATGGCGAAATACAGACCGGCAGCCTCCTGGCCACCACTGTCGCCGACTGTCGAAATGGCTTCGCCCGCCTTGACGACGTCACCGGCGCTCTTGAGCAGGCTCTGGTTATGGCCATACAGGCTCAGGTAACCATTGCCATGGTCGAGAATGACCAGAAGACCGGCGCCACGCAACCAGTCGGCGAACACCACACGGCCTCCATGGACAGCCCGCACCTGGGTACCGGGGTTGGCACTGATCATCACCCCGTCCCACTTGGCGCGTGAATCACCGCCGCGGGCATCCCCGAAGCGTGCCAGCAATCGACCATTGACTGGCCATGGAAGTTTTCCGCGGGAAGCAGAAAATGCACCGCCATAACTGGCACCGTCGCTCGAAACCATGGGCCCGAGGGTCGCGCGGGCCTTGCGAGGTGGCTCGACCGGCTCGGGTGCCTTGTCACGGGCGGCGGCGGCGAGGGCCTCTTGCTGGCGGCGTTTTTCCGCTTCCTGCTGGGCCAGCAGTGCGCGTTGACGAGCCTGCTCGGCTTCACGCGCCTGGCGGGCCAGGGTTTCCTCGATGGTCTTGAGCACCTTGGAGAGGTCGGCCTGGTCCTGCTCGCGGGCGCGCAACTTCTGGTCGCGGTCTTTCACATCGCCGTTGAGTTTGGCTAGCACCTCGCGGCGCTTGCCCCGTTCGACTTCCAGCGCCTGACGGCGGGTGTCGAGGTCGGCGCGCTGGGCCAGCAATTGCGCTTGTTGACTGCCGATGTCGCGTTCCACACCGGCCAGTTGGCGCAAGGTGTCATTGAAGGCGCGCAGTTGCTCCAGGCGTGCCTTGCTGAGGTAATCGTAGTAGGTGAGCGTTCGCGCAAATTTTTCGGGGTTCTGCTGGTTGAGCAGCAGCTTGAGGTATTCCTCACGGCCGTTCTGATAGGCCGAACGGGCCTGAATGGCGATCAGCCGCTGTTGTTCAACGCGGGCGCTCTGGAGTTTTTTTTTCTCGGTATCAAGGCGCTCCAGCTCGCCTTCGGTCTTTTTTAGTTGCTGCTGCAGGGCCTCCACCTGCTTTTCCAGGTTGCCGATGTCGGTTTCGGTGGCCTTTAGGTCTTTCTGCACACCTGCCTTTTCTTCCTGGAGCTTGCCCAAGGTTTTCTTGAGTTCGGCGATGTCCTGGCGGGTGGCGTCCAGTTGCTGCTGGGTCTGTGCCCGCTCATCGGCGAACGCCGGGGTGAGCAGGCAAGACAAGGCGAGAAGGATCAGGGCGCGAAGCATGGGTTTGGCATACCGGGGATGGAGACTGGCCTAGTATGAATGAGCGGCAGGCTGCACGCTACACGCCACAGGAAGGGGCCGTGAACCGGCACGTGCTTCGTGTGGCGTGTGGCATGACCGTCAGGCGTCGATCAGGATGGAAGTGCCTGTCATCTCGGCAGGCTTCTCCAGCCCCAGCAGCTTGAGCATGGTCGGTGCCACGTCTGCCAGCACGCCGCCTTCGCGGACCTTGAGGTTGCGCTTGCCTACATAGATGAACGGTACTGGCTCGGTGGTGTGCGCGGTGTGCGCCTGGCCGGTGGATTCGTCTTCCATTTGCTCGACGTTGCCATGGTCGGCCGTGATGAGCGCTTCGCCACCGACCTTTTCAAGCGCCGCGACGATGCGGCCCATGCAACCATCCAGGGCCTCGACGGCCTTGACTGCCGCATCGAACACACCGGTATGGCCAACCATGTCACCGTTCGCGTAGTTCACCACGATCACGTCGTGACGCTGCTGCTCGATGGCTTCGACGATACGGTCGGTGACCTCGGGCGCGCTCATTTCCGGCTGCAGGTCATAGGTGGCGACCTTGGGCGATGGGATGAGGATGCGCTCTTCGCCTTCGAATGGCTCTTCGCGCCCGCCCGAGAAGAAGAAGGTGACATGCGCGTACTTTTCGGTCTCGGCGATGCGCAGCTGGGTCTTGCCGTTGTTCGCCAGGTATTCGCCCAGTACGTTGTGCAGGCTGGCCGGCGCGAAGGCGGCCGGCGCCGGGATCTTGGCCGAGTATTGGGTCAGGCCGATGTACGCCGCCACTTTCGGCAGGCGCGCGCGCGGGAACTCGTTGAAGTCAGGCTCGACGAACACGCGCGACAACTCGCGGGCGCGGTCGGCGCGGAAGTTCATGAAGATCACCGCATCGCCATCTTCGACCTTGACGGGCTCGCCGATGCGCGTGGCCTTGACGAACTCATCGCTCTCATCGCGGGCGTAGGCTGCTTCAAGGCCGGCCAGGGCAGTATCGGCAGTGTATTGCGCGTCACTGTCGACGATCAGGTTGTAAGCGGCGCTCACCCGGTTCCAGCGGTTGTCGCGGTCCATGGCGAAGTAGCGGCCGATGAGGCTGGCGATGCGGCCTTTGCCCAGCCGGGCGAAGGTGGCGTCAAGCAGCTCGATGGAGGATTGGGCGCTGCGCGGCGGGGTGTCGCGGCCATCGAGGAAGGCGTGCAGGTAGATTTTTTCGGCACCACGCTGCGCAGCCAGCTCGGCCATGGCAACGAGGTGGTCCTGGTGGCTGTGAACGCCACCGTCGGACAGCAGGCCGAGAATGTGCACGGCCTTGCCAGCGCCCGCCGCCGCATCGACCGCACCCGTGAGCACCGGGTTGGTGAAGAACTCGCCGTCACGAATGGCCTTGGTGACGCGGGTGAAGTCCTGGTAAACGACGCGCCCGGCGCCCAGGTTCATGTGGCCGACCTCGGAGTTGCCCATCTGGCCATCCGGCAGGCCGACATCCATGCCCGAACCGGAAATCAGGCCGTGCGGCTGGGTAGCCTGCAAGCGGTCGTACACCGGCGTATTGGCGGCGTGGATGGCATTGTATTCAGGGCTTTCGCTGTAACCGAAGCCGTCCAGGATGATCAGGACCAGGGGTTTGGGCGTGCTCGTCATCAATCAAACTCACGGTTGTTCAAAGATGATAAAGACACGCATTTTAGGGCAAATGCGCCGGGTATGGGCGAATAATCGTCCTCGAACCCGACCGGTGCACCCATGCGGCAATGTGTAACGGCGCTTGATCGGCGCTCCGGTCAGGCTTTGGTGGCACCGGGCTGGTGTGTATACTGGCCGGCATTTTCAATCGCGTGGAACACCCCAGATGGTTGCTAACCTGATTCAATTCGCGACAAACCACTACCTCCTGGTGGCGATCTTCGTCGTTCTGCTGGCGGCCTTGCTGGTCAACGAAATCCGCCGTGGCGGGCAGAGCCTGAGCAATGGGCAACTCACCGCCCTGGTCAACGCCGACAAAGGGCTGGTGATCGATATCCGCCCGGCCAAGGAATATGCTGCCGGTCACATCGTCGGTGCGCTCAGCATCCCCCAGGACAAGCTGGCCACCCGCATGACCGAGCTCGAAAAGCACAAGGACAAGACCCTGATCGTGGTGGACGCGATGGGTCAACATGCCGGCACCGTGTGCCGCGACCTGCTCAAGGCTGGTTACAACGCTGCCAAGCTCAGCGGTGGCGTTTCCAGCTGGAAAGCCGACAACCTGCCTTTGGTGAAGTGATATGAAGCCTGTCATCGTCTATTCCAGCGACTACTGCCCCTACTGCATGCGTGCCAAGTACCTGCTCCAAAGCAAGGGTGTGGCATTCCAGGAAATCAAGGTCGATGGCAAGCCGCAGGTTCGCGCTGAGATGACCCAGAAGGCCGGCCGCACCTCCGTGCCGCAGATCTGGATCGGCAGCACCCACGTCGGTGGCTGCGATGAACTGCATGCCCTGGAGGGCGCCGGTAAGCTCGACGCATTGCTGGCCGACTGATTTTTGCACTGCATTCCCAAACATTAGGATAAGGATCTGCCATGACTGACCAACAGACCACCGGCGCTGCTGCAGAAGACAACAGCCCTCAGTTCTCGATGCAGCGCATCTATGTGCGTGACTTGTCGTTCGAAGCCCCGAAAAGCCCGCAGATCTTCCGTCAGACCTGGGAGCCGAGCGTCGGGCTGGACCTGAACACCAAGCAGAAGGCCCTGGAAGGTGACTTCCACGAAGTGGTGCTGACCCTGTCGGTGACGGTCAAGAACGGTGACGAAGTCGCCTTCATCGCCGAAGTGCAACAGGCGGGTATCTTCCTCATCAAGAACCTGGATGCCGAGTCGATGAGCCACACCCTGGGTGCGTTCTGCCCGAACATCCTGTTCCCGTATGCTCGCGAAACCCTGGACAGCCTGGTGACCCGTGGTTCTTTCCCGGCCCTGATGCTGTCGCCGGTCAATTTCGACGCGCTGTATGCGCAAGAAATGCAGCGTATGCAGGAAGCCGGCGAAGCACCCACCGTGCAGTGATCGCCCGCTTCACCAAAAGCGCCCTCAGGGGCGCTTTTTGTTTGTCTGGCGTACAGCCTCACGCCGGAGGTCCCGTAGGGCATTGCGCTGCTGCCTGACGCTAGTCAGCTACCGGCAAACCCGTTCTGACGCCAGGCTTCGTACACCGTCACAGCTACCGTGTTGGACAGGTTCAGGCTCCGGCACCCGGGGCGCATGGGCAGTCGCAGTCGTTGTTCGGCGGGCAGGCTGTCCAGCACATCCGTCGGCAGGCCGCGGCTTTCGGGGCCAAACAGAAATGCGTCGCCAGGCTGGTAGGCCCCTTCATGGAAAGGGTGCGAACCCTTGGTCGTGAAGGCGAAGAGCCTTGGCTGGCCCAGGCTTTCCAGGCAGTGCGCCAAGCTCGGGTGGCGCTTGAGCGTGGCATACTCGTGGTAATCGAGGCCTGCGCGGCGCAAGCGCTTGTCGTCCAGTTCGAAGCTGATGGGCTCGATCAAGTGCAGCGCGCACCCGCTGTTGGCGCACAGGCGAATGATGTTGCCCGTATTGGGTGGAATTTCGGGTTGAAAAAGGATGACGTGAAACATGCACGGCTCCAAGCATGAAGATGGTGAGCATTCTACCCCTGAACCGGACGTGCGATCGAAAGCCTTCCCCCGGGTGATGCTTTCACTGGCAATCGTGGGCGTGATGATCGGTTTGATGATTGGCCGTCTGACCGCGCCCGTGGAGCGCGAGCTGCAGCAGGTGAGCGTGGCGCAAGATGGGTTGGTGTTGTGGTTCAACGCAGAACCCAAGCTGCATGGGGAGAATGTGGAAGGTACCGTGGCGTTGCTGTTTCAGGCCAAGGGCCGCCCCCAGCGAGGGCAGTTGACCGTGCGT
Organism: Pseudomonas fulva NBRC 16637 = DSM 17717; assembly: GCF_000730565.1. GTDB lineage: Bacteria > Pseudomonadota > Gammaproteobacteria > Pseudomonadales > Pseudomonadaceae > Aquipseudomonas > Aquipseudomonas fulva. The sequence goes on from NZ_BBIQ01000010.1 coordinate 37,139, forward strand.
GGCAAGCCGGTCAGCTGGCGGGTGCAGGACAGCCAGGAGGGCCTGCTGTTGACGGTGGTGGCTGCGCGTACGCTGCAGGGCCACTGGTCCAGTGAAGAAGTGTCTGGACGCTGGCGGGTGCAGGTGGACCTGCGCGAATAAAAGAGGGGATTCCCGGCCTGCCTGTACCAAGGTCCCCGAAACGTGTGCGTGAGCGAATAAAAGAGGGGTCACCTGGCCTGCCTGTACCAGGGCCCCCGAAACGGATGTTATTTGTCCTGTTGCAGGTGCCGTGCCAACTTCTGAGCCCCGCTATAACAGGGTGAAAAGGGGAAAACGGCCAGTGTTTGCGGCCATTTGTGCCTTCGGGCGGTGCGTCTGGCACAGAAACGGTGCAACCATGCGCCTAAATGAAAAAGGGCCGCGAAGCGGCCCTTTTCAGGTGTTCTGCAGTCGTCTACGCCTGGTGGTCTTCACCTTCCTCTTCGTCACCACCGGCTACGTTCATGCCTAGTTCCTTGATCTTGCGCGTCAAGGTATTGCGACCCCATCCCAGCAACAGTGCCGCATCTCGGCGCCGCCCGGCGGTGTGCTTGAGGGCCGTCTCGATCATGATGCGCTCGAAACTCGGAACGGCGCTGTCAAGCAGGCTGGTCTGCCCGCGCGCCAGTGCCTGGTCCGCCCACTGGCGCAGTGCTTGCTCCCAGTTGGTAACCGGTGCGGCATCCTGTGGCAGGTTCAACAACTCAGGTGGCAGGTCGCCGATCAATACCTCACGGCTCGAAGCCATTACCGTGATCCAGCGGCAGGTGTTTTCCATCTGGCGCACGTTGCCCGGCCATGGCAGGTTGCGGATGAACTCCTCGGTCTCTGGCTTGAGTACCTTGGGTTCTACCGATAGCTCCTGGGCCGCCCGGGCCAGGAAGTGGCGGGCAAGGGCGGGAATGTCTTCACGGCGGTCCGCCAACCGAGGGATATGAATGCGGATGACGTTCAGGCGATGGAACAAGTCCTCGCGGAACTTTCCGGCCTGCACCAGCGCTTCCAGGTTCTGATGGGTAGCAGCAATGATGCGCACGTCGACCTTGACCGGAATATGGCCGCCTACGCGATAGAACTCGCCGTCGGCCAACACACGCAGCAGGCGCGTCTGGGTATCGGCCGGCATGTCGCCGATCTCATCGAGAAACAGCGTGCCGCCGTCCGCTTGTTCGAAGCGCCCTCGACGCAGGTTGGCCGCGCCGGTGAAAGCGCCTTTTTCATGGCCAAACAGCTCAGACTCCATCAGGTCCTTGGGGATCGCCGCCATGTTCAGGGCGATGAAGGGGGCGGCTGCGCGCGGGCTGTGCCGATGCAGCGCGTGGGCGACCAATTCCTTGCCCGTACCGGACTCGCCATTGATCAGCACGGTAATGTTGGAATGGCTCAGACGGCCGATGGCGCGGAACACCTCTTGCATCGCCGGCGCTTCACCGATGATTTCAGGGGTGCGCGCCAGGTTTTGTGGAACTTCCAACCCTTGCTGCTCCTGGGCGTGCTGGTTGGCACGCTTGACCAGGGCAACCGCTTCGTCCACATCGAAAGGTTTGGGCAAATACTCGAAAGCACCGCCCTGATATGACGCCACGGCGCTGTCCAGGTCCGAGTGCGCGGTCATGATGATGACCGGCAGGCGAGGGTGCTGGTCGCGTATCTGCGCCAACAGCTCCAGACCACTGGAGCCAGGCATGCGGATGTCGGAAATGATCACGTCAGGCTGCTGACGGGCCAGTCGGCCCATGACGCCCTCGGCACTGTCGAAGCTCTGGGTGGTCATCCCTTCCTGTTGCAGGGCTTTTTCAAGGACCCAGCGAATGGAGCGATCATCGTCGACGATCCATACGGTTTCACTTCGGCTCATGAGGCGGTGGCTCCTTGTTCCAGGGGCAGATAGATAGAGAAGGCGGTGTGACCTGCGTGGCTTTCACACTCGATCAGCCCCTGGTGCTGACTGATGATGTTTTGGGTAATGGCCAGGCCCAGGCCGGTACCGTCCGGGCGACCACTGACCATGGGATAGAAAAGGGTGTCCTGCAGCTCGGCAGGGATGCCGGGGCCGTTGTCGATGATCTCGACGCGCGCCACCAGGCGATGGCGCACGTGACCGATGGTGAACTGGCGCAGTGCCCGGCTGCGCAAGGTGATGCGGCCCAGGCGCAGCTCATTTTGCGAGCTGATGGCCTGCATGGCGTTGCGCACGATGTTGAGCACAGCCTGGATCATCTGTTCGCGGTCGATCAGCACGTCCGGAAGGCTAGGGTCATAGTCACGCGCCAGGGTGATGCAGCCCTGGCTCTCGGCCTCCACCAGGCTGCATACCCGCTCCAGCACCTCATGGATGTTGGTCATGGCCAGCGATGGCAGCTTGTTCGAGCCCAGCATGCGATCGACCAGGTTACGCAGGCGGTCAGCTTCTTCGATGATCACGTTGGTGTAATCGCGCAAGCTCTCTTCGGGTAACTGACGCGCCAGCAATTGTGCTGCACCGCGGATGCCGCCCAAGGGGTTCTTGATCTCATGGGCCAAGCCGCGCACCAGCATCTTGGTGGTCTCCTGCTTGCTTAGCTGGGCTTCTTCCTTGGTGATGCGCAGCAGGCGATCGCGTGGGTGGACCTCCAGCAGCAGCAGGGTCTGGCTCAGGTGCAGGATCGGTGTAACGGCATAGTCCACCGTGATGGTCTGCCCCGTCAGCGAGGTCAACTGGGCTTCACGCTTGGTAAAGGGGTGTGCCTGCTCCACGGCCTGGCGCAGCGAGCTCAACGCTTCGGTGGACTCGGTGAACAGCTCGCTGATGAACTGCCCGTGGCTGCGCTGGCCACTGACGGCCAGCAGCATTTCGGCGGCCGGGTTCATGTATTCCAGCCGCAGCTCGGCGTTGAGCAGCAGCGTGGCCGTGGTCAGGTTGTCCAGAAGCAGACGGTGTTGTGCATCACTGATGGTCATGGTGCGGCGTCGACCTCTTTCGGTGCTTGCTGGCAAAGGAGCCGCGCTGTGCGCGACACATCCAGTGGTTGCTGTTGGTCTGGAAATGCAAGAAACAAACCAAGGCGCCGAAAAGAGGCAGATTCGACAGGATCCTGTAACTTTTCGCCCAGATTCGCACCAGAAGACGCTGCATTAACGTTTCAGGTGCTTCATTTTGGAATAAATAACGGTGCAACCAGGAAATTGCTGCACCATTTTGGAGCATAGGGCTTTTACGAGGGATCGCAAAGCTGGCCAGTTGCCCTGATCATGCCCTGCTTCATCAGCGGTGCATTTGGCCGGCTTGCAATAGCGCTAGCCACGCGCTGCGCACAGGCCCGCCCGTCCTGACGCCTGAATGCCGCAAGCTGTTCAAGCAATTGACTTTCGAGCCTGTCCAGCTGCGGGCGAATGACCGTTTGCAGGTCCGCCCGCAGGTGGTGCGGCGCTTGTCCTGCCAAGCGCCATTGGTGCAGCAGGGTGTACTGCACAAGCTTGTTGGCTTCCATCTGGTCGGCAAAAAAGGCTTCGGTATCGTGCGGGGCCAGGCCAAACACAGGTGCAGCCACCTGCACGCGCATCAGGACCTCTTGCTCGCGTTCAGTGGCTTGCACGGGTTGCCCTTTGTCCCACTTGTGCAAGGCAACGGCCTGCGCAATGGCCAGGCGCTGCTCAATGGTAGCTAACAACGGCTCAAGAGCAGGGTGTTGCGGTGCAGCAGCAGTGCAGCCAGTCAAGCTGAACGCTGTAAACAGACAAAGCAGTCGATTGCGCATACAGGGTGCCTCCTAGGGATGGAGGTCTGATTCTGAGAGGGATGGGCAACGCACCGAGGTAGGTAACTTCCGAAATGCCTGAAGTCCAAAACGCAAACGGCCTCCCAAGGGAGGCCGTTTCGATCCAGTCATCGGCGCCAGGCGCCGATCAGATCAGCAGCTGTAGTACAGCTCGTATTCCAGCGGATGGACGAAGGTACGGACCTTGATTTCTTCTTCGCTCTTGAGCTCGATGAACGCGTCGATGAAATCATCGGAGAACACGCCGCCCTTGGTCAGGAACGCACGGCCCTTGTCCAGCTCTTCCAGGGCTTCCTTCAGGCTGCCGCACACCTGTGGGATGTCCTTGGCCTCTTCAGGCGGCAGGTCATACAGGTTTTTGTCGGCTGCATCGCCTGGGTGGATCTTGTTCTGGATGCCGTCCAGGCCAGCCATCAGCAAGGCCGCGAAGGCCAGGTACGGGTTAGCCGATGGGTCTGGGAAACGCGCCTCGATACGGCGGGCTTTCGGGCTGCCGACATAAGGGATACGGATCGAAGCCGAACGGTTGCGTGCCGAGTAGGCCAGCATCACGGGTGCCTCGAAACCTGGGACCAGACGCTTGTACGAGTTGGTCGACGGGTTGGTGAAGCCGTTCAGGGCCTTGCCGTGCTTGATGATGCCGCCGATGAAGTACAGGGCGGTGTCGGACAGGCCGGCATAGCCTTCACCTGCGAAGGTGTTCTTGCCGTCTTTCCAGATCGACATGTGCACGTGCATACCCGAGCCGTTGTCGCCGTACAGCGGCTTCGGCATGAAGGTAGCGGTGCGGCCGTAGGCGTCGGCAACGTTGTGCACGACGTACTTGAGGGCCTGGACTTCGTCGGCCTTCTTCACCAGGGTGTTGAACTTGACGCCGATTTCGTTCTGGCCGGCAGTGGCCACTTCATGGTGGTGCACTTCGACCAGCTGGCCCATCTCTTCCAGTGCGTTGCACATGGCAGTACGGATTTCGTGGTCGTGGTCGAATGGCGGTACTGGGAAGTAGCCACCTTTGACGCCTGGGCGGTGGCCTTTGTTGCCGCCTTCGATATCGGCACCGGTCATCCACGAGCCTTGCTCGGAGAAGATCTTGAACATCGAGCCGGAGATGTCCGACTGGAACTTCACTTCGTCGAAGATGAAGAACTCAGGCTCCGGGCCGGCGAACACGGTGTCACCGATGCCAGTGCTCTTGAGGTATTCCTCGGCGCGCTTGGCGATCGCACGTGGGTCACGGTCGTAGCCCTGCATGCTCGACGGGTCGACGATGTCACAGGTAATGATCAGCGTCGGCTCTTCGGTGAACGGGTCCAGAACGGCAGTCTCGTCTACCGGCATCAGGATCATGTCGGAGGCTTCGATGCCTTTCCAGCCAGCGATGGAGGAGCCGTCGAACATCTTGCCGACTTCGAAGAAGTCTTCGTCCAACGCATCACGCGCCGGCATGGTCACGTGGTGCTGAGTACCTTTGGTGTCCGTGAAACGCAGATCAATCCACTTGACGTCATGATCTTTGATGAGCTGAACCGACTTCGACATGTTGTCCTCCGGATGGTCTAGGGCACGGTTGGCCGCCGCCCTGGAAAAAGGGTGTTGCCGGGCGCGGATAGTCGGCCAAGCTTACCTGCCTCACAAGGGAGCAAATTGCATGCCAGTGCCCGAAAATGGCGAGGTCGGGACAGAAGGGGGCGTTTGTGGGCATCTGGCTGGGGCTGCAGGGAGAAATGTGCACCCTTACGATGCGATTTTTTTAATTGTCGCACCAATAAGGTGCATTGGGTCGAATGGCGTTGAATGGGATCGTACTCGACGTATGAGGCCGACTGGATGCAATGGGCCGTCTGCTCAAGATCGCAGATACCGCCTTCAAGCCCCGACGTGCGGTGTCTGAAGTTGGCTTCCTGCATTTTTCTGCAAGCTTCTGCTCAAAAGTTGGTCAAATCCTGAGCAATTTCCGATATAATTCGCGCCCCTCATTTTCGGCAGGCCCTGCGCGCGCTGTAAACCAATGAAACTTATCGTCAAAGTCTTCCCAGAGATCACCATCAAGAGCCGGCCGGTGCGCAAGCGCTTCATCCGTCAGCTCGCCAAGAACATCCGCAACGTGCTCAAGGATCTGGATCCTGAGCTCGTGGTCGATGGTGTCTGGGACAACCTCGAGGTAATCACCCGCATCGAGGACGAGAAGGTTCAGCGCGAGATCGTCGAGCGCCTGACCTGTACACCGGGTATTACCCACTTCCTGCAGGTCGAGGAGTACCCCCTGGGCGACTTCGACGACATCGTCGCCAAGTGCAAGCAGCACTTCGGCCACCTGCTGGCCGGCAAGCACTTTGCGGTGCGTTGCAAGCGCGGTGGGCACCACGACTTCACGTCGATGGACGTCGACCGCTACGTTGGCAGCCAGCTGCGCCAGCAGTGCGGTGCGGCCGGCATCACGTTGAAGAACCCGGAAGTGCTGGTACGCATCGAAATCCGCAACCAGCGCCTGTTCGTGATCCACAACCAGCACCAAGGGATTGGCGGCTACCCGCTGGGCGCCCTGGAGCAGACCCTGGTCCTGATGTCCGGCGGGTTCGACTCTACCGTGGCCGCCTACCAGATGATGCGTCGCGGCCTGATGACGCACTTCTGCTTCTTCAACCTCGGCGGACGTGCCCACGAACTGGGCGTGATGGAAGTGGCACACTTCCTTTGGAAGAAGTACGGCAGCAGCCAGCGCGTGCTGTTCATCAGCGTACCCTTCGAGGAAGTGGTCGGCGAGATCCTCAACAAGGTCGACAACAGCTACATGGGCGTCACCCTCAAGCGCATGATGCTCCGTGCCGCGGCGCGAATGGCCGAGCGCCTTGAGATCGACGCGCTGGTGACTGGCGAAGCCATATCCCAGGTATCCAGCCAGACCCTGCCGAACCTGTCGATCATCGACTCGGCCACCGACAAGCTGGTGCTGCGCCCTCTGCTGGCGACCCACAAGCAGGACATCATCGACCAGGCCAACGCCATCGGTACCGCCGATTTCGCCAAGCACATGCCCGAATACTGCGGCGTGATTTCGGTGAACCCGACTACCCATGCCAAGCGTCACCGCATGGAGCACGAAGAAAAGCAGTTCGAGATGCAGGTACTCGAGCGCGCCATCGAGCGCGCCAAGTTCATCTCCATCGACCATGTGATCGATGAGCTGGGCAAGGACATCGAGATCGAAGAAGTGGCCGAGGCATTGCCGGGCCAGATCGTCATCGATATCCGCCACCCCGACGCCCAGGAGGACGAGCCTCTGGCGATCGACGGTATCGAAGTCCAGGCGCTTCCGTTCTATGCCATCAACAGCAAGTTCAAGCACCTGGACCCCACGCGCCAGTACTTGCTGTATTGCGACAAAGGTGTGATGAGCCGTCTGCACGCACACCACCTGCTCAGTGAGGGACATGCCAATGTGCGTGTTTATCGTCCGGCATAAGACGCCAGGGCTGTATGGCGGCAGCATCCGCCATCGCCCTCCCGACCTGCGGGCCCGCTGAGCCTCAAACGTACTTATTCGCCGCCTACACTGGCGGCAACCGAATCCTCTGATCGAGATACAGTTGTGATCGAAAATCTGCGTAACATCGCCATCATCGCCCACGTTGACCATGGCAAAACCACCCTGGTAGACAAACTCCTGCGCCAGTCGGGCACGCTCGAGCGTAACGAGCTCAACGACGAGCGCGTGATGGACTCCAACGACCAGGAAAAAGAGCGCGGCATCACCATTCTGGCGAAGAACACCGCCATCAACTGGAACGGCTACCACATCAACATCGTCGACACCCCCGGCCACGCCGACTTCGGTGGCGAGGTTGAGCGTGTGATGTCGATGGTTGACTCCGTGCTGCTGCTGGTCGATGCCCAGGACGGCCCGATGCCGCAGACCCGCTTCGTGACCAAGAAGGCCTTCGAAGCTGGCCTCAAGCCAATCGTGGTCATCAACAAGGTCGACCGCCCGGGCGCGCGTCCTGACTGGGTTCTGGACCAGATCTTCGATCTGTTCGACAACCTGGGCGCCACCGATGAGCAGCTGGACTTCAAAGTCGTCTACGCCTCGGCCCTGAACGGCATTGCCGGCCTGGACCACACCGACATGGCCGAAGACATGACCCCGCTGTACCAGTCGATCATCGACAACGTACCTGCGCCTTCGGTTGACCGTGACGGCCCGTTCCAGATGCAAATCTCGGCACTGGACTACAACAGCTTCCTGGGTGTGATCGGCGTTGGCCGCATCGCCCGTGGTCGCGTCAAGCCGAACACCCCGGTTGTCGCCATCGACACCAATGGCAAGAAGCGTAACGGCCGTATCCTCAAGCTGATGGGCCACCACGGTCTGCACCGCGTCGACGTTGAAGAAGCCCAGGCTGGCGACATCGTCTGCATCAGCGGTTTCGACGAGCTGTTCATCTCCGACACCCTGTGCGACCCAACCGCCGTCGAAGCGATGAAGCCACTGACCGTTGACGAGCCAACCGTGTCCATGACCTTCCAGGTCAACGACTCGCCGTTCTGCGGCAAGGAAGGCAAGTTCGTCACCAGCCGGAACATCAAGGACCGTCTGGACAAGGAACTGCTGTACAACGTAGCCCTGCGCGTTCAGGAAACCGATTCTCCTGACAAGTTCAAGGTATCGGGCCGTGGCGAGCTGCACCTGTCGGTGCTGATTGAAACCATGCGTCGCGAAGGCTTCGAGATGGCCGTGGGCCGTCCGGAAGTGATCATTCGTGAAGTCGACGGCGTCAAGCAAGAGCCGTTCGAAAACGTCACCATCGACATCCCTGAAGAATCCCAGGGCAAGGTCATGGAAGAGATGGGCCTGCGTAAGGGCGACCTGACCAACATGGTTCCGGATGGCAAGGGCCGTGTGCGCCTTGAGTACAACATCCCGGCCCGTGGCCTGATCGGCTTCCGTAACCAGTTCCTGACCCTGACCAACGGTGCAGGCATTCTGACCTCGATCTTCGATCGCTACGACACCATGAAGTCGGGCCAGATGTCCGGCCGTCTGAACGGTGTACTGGTGTCGGTCGAAACCGGCAAGGCCCTGACCTACTCCCTGGAAACCCTGCAAGCGCGCGGCAAGCTGTTCGTCGAGCACGGTCAGGAAATCTACGGTGGTCAGATCATCGGCCTGAACAGCCGCGACAACGACCTGGGTGTGAACCCGACCAAAGGCAAGAAGCTCGACAACATGCGTGCTTCGGGTAAAGACGAAGTCATCGCCCTGGTACCGCCAGTGCGTCACACCCTGGAACAGGCCCTGGAATTCATCCAGGACGACGAGCTGTGCGAAGTCACGCCGAAGTCGATCCGTCTGCGCAAAAAGATCCTGGACGAAGGCGAGCGTACCCGCGCTGCCAAGAAAGCCAAGAACTGAGTTAGCTCAGGCTGAATGAAAACGCCCCCGGTCGAAAGGCCGGGGGCGTTTTTGTTTGTCTGGCGACTCGTTGTCCTGTCGGTGGCCAGCTAGGCTCCAGCGGTATGCAAATACCGACAGGTTATCGACCCCTATTGGGTCTTAGCGCCCAACCACCTTCGGCTTGTACGCACAATACCCCGGCCGTGGCCCGACCTTCGGATGGTTGCGGCAGGTGTCGGGGCGCTTGTCATAAATGGTGCACAGGCGGCTCTTACGATCCAGGTACATGCAATCGTCGTTGCTCATGCGCGTCAGGGTGAAGATGCCCGACTTCTGGTTGAAGCGCTCGATGATGCCTTCTTTCTGCAAACGCTTGGCCACGTTTTTAGGCGGCTCGTCTTTTTCGAATTCATCCACCACGCCGATGCGGATCAGGTCCTTGATCTTGACCTCCACCGGCAAGGTGCAGCAAGTTGAATGGCAGCCGCCGCACATGTGGCTGGCATAGCGCTGCCAAGTCTCCAGGCGGTCGACTTCGGCAGCGGCGATCAGGGTCGTTTTCATCGTTTTATGAGGCGGATCACGGTATAGGGCGCGCGATGATACCGGAATTGCTCAATTTATGAACAATTTTATGACCGGTTGCATGCGGCCACGCAAATACTCGAACACTGGTGATTGCGGCCGGTCGAAGCGTCTAGGCTCAACATTTGCTTTCTGCTCTTGTCCATTTGCCCCGAGGATGACGCATGTCCCAGGAACCCAAAGCGCGTGACGCTGAAGTCGCGGATTTTCGCGCTGCAGTGCTGGATAAACTTACCTATGCCGTCGGCAAGGACCCGGAGCATGCTTTCGACCATGACTGGTTCGAAGCCATCGCCCTGGCTGCGCGCGACCATATGGTCGATCACTGGATGGACCATACCCGGCAATCCTACCGACGCAGTCAGAAGCGGGTGTATTACCTCTCCCTGGAGTTCCTGATCGGTCGGCTGCTGTATGACAGCCTGAGCAACCTGGGCTTGCTGGACATCGCGCGCGACGCGCTGGATGGCCTGGACGTGGACCTGGAGCGCATTCGCCTGCTTGAGCCCGACGCGGCGCTGGGCAACGGCGGTTTGGGCCGGTTGGCAGCGTGCTTCATGGAAAGCATGTCAACGCTGGGCATTGCCGCGCATGGTTACGGTATCCGCTACGAGCACGGGCTGTTCCGGCAGGCCATGGTGGACGGTTGGCAGCAGGAACAGACGGAAAACTGGCTGGATTTCGGCAACCCATGGGAATTCGAGCGGGCCGAAGTCATCTACCCCATCAGTTTTGGTGGCAGCGTCGAAACGGTCAGCGACACGCATGGCAACCAGCGCCAGGTGTGGTCTCCCAGCGAAACCGTCCGGGCGGTGGCGTACGACACGCCGGTCGTTGGCTGGAGAGGCTCCAGCGTCAATACCTTGCGCCTGTGGCGTGCACGGGCGCTGGAGGAACTGCACCTGGAGCGCTTCAACGCAGGGGACCACCTGGGCGCCGTTGCCGAGGTGGCGCGCGCCGAAAGCATCTCCCGCGTACTGTACCCGGCCGACAGTACCGAGGCTGGCCAGGAGCTGCGCCTGCGCCAGGAGTACTTCTTCGTGTCGGCATCGCTGCAAGACCTGCTGCGTCGGCACCTGAACATGCATGACAGCTTGCTCAACCTGCCCGACGCGGCGGCTATCCAGCTCAACGATACCCACCCCTCCATCGCCGTGGCCGAGCTGATGCGGTTGCTGGTCGACGAACATCAAATCCCCTGGGACACCGCCTGGGAAGTGACCGTGGGCACCTTGGCCTACACCAACCACACCTTGCTGCCCGAGGCCCTGGAAACCTGGCCGGTGGCCCTGATGGAGCGCATGCTGCCCAGGCACATGCAGATCATCTACCTGATCAACGCCTACCATATCGATTCGTTGCGTGCCAAAGGCATGCATGATTTCGACCTGCTGCGTGCCGTGTCCTTGATCGAAGAAGACAACGGCCGGCGGGTGCGCATGGGCAACTTGGCGTTCCTTGGCTCGCACAGCGTCAATGGCGTATCGGCGCTGCACAGCCAGTTGATGAAGAGCACGGTCTTTTCCGAGCTGCACAAGCTGTACCCCCAGCGGATCAACAACAAGACCAACGGCATCACCTTCCGCCGCTGGCTCTATCAGTCCAACCCCCAACTGACCGGCATGCTGGTGGAGGCGTTGGGCCCCGAGCTGCTGGACGACCCTGAGCGCCTGCTGACCGGGCTGGTTCCGTTCGCCGACAAAGCCAGTTTCTGCAAGCAGTTCGCAGCGCAGCGGCTGCACAGCAAGCGTGCATTGGCGAGCATCATCCAGGATCGCGTGGGCGTTACGGTGAACCCGGAAGCGATGTTCGACGTGCAGGTCAAGCGCATCCACGAGTACAAGCGGCAACTGCTCAACCTGCTGCACACCGTAGCGTTGTACCAGGCTATTCGCCACGACCCGGGTACGCACTGGGTACCCCGGGTCAAGATCTTCGCGGGCAAGGCAGCGGCCAGCTACCATCAGGCTAAACTCATCATCAAGCTGACCAACGACATCGCCCGGGTGGTCAACAACGATCCCACCGTGCGCGGCCTGCTCAAGGTCGTGTTCCTGCCCAATTACAACGTAAGCCTGGCCGAAAGCATCATCCCGGCGGCGGACCTTTCCGAGCAGATATCCACGGCCGGCTACGAGGCCTCGGGTACCAGCAACATGAAGTTCGGCCTCAATGGCGCCCTGACCATCGGCACCCTCGATGGCGCGAACGTGGAGATGAGCGAGCAGGTCGGCCCCGACAACATGTTCATCTTCGGCTTGACGGCGCAGCAAGTGGAAGCGCGCAAGCGCGCCGGCGATTTCGGCGCCTCGGCTGCCATCGCGGCCTCCGGGCGCTTGAACGACGTGTTGCAGGCCATCCGCAGTGGTGTGTTTTCCTCGGACGACCCTTCGCGTTACACCGGTCTGATCGATGGCCTGATTGGCTACGACCGCTTCATGGTCTGTGCCGATTTCGATGCCTACTGGGACGCTCAGCAGCGGGTGGAAGACCTGTGGCACAAGCCGCAGCAGTGGTGGCGTATGGCAGTGCTGAACACGGCACGCATGGGCTGGTTCTCGTCGGACAGGACCATCCGCGAATACGCGACCGAGATCTGGAAGGCGCTGGACTGACACAGGGCAGGCCAGGTGGGCACCGCCACCTGGCTCGTCGACGTTGCCAGCAGCAGCGATCACAGGCCGCCCGGCGCCAGCATGGGGCCGGGCAGCCCTGTGCCGACCGTCGGCCTGGCGAGCGCTGAACTCCCGATCCATTGTGCCGTCTGACAGCCGTGGCGAGTCTCATCGCTCGCTAGCCCGCCGCTCTCCCTGTAAACTGCGTGGGTTTTCCATCCCCAATCCTGTTGGAGCCATACATGTCCCGCGTTACCCTGAGTCGCTATCTGATTGAGCAGACCCGCAGCAACAATACCCCTGCCGATCTGCGCTTCCTGATCGAAGTGGTGGCGCGTGCGTGCAAGGAAATCAGCCATCACGTGTCCAAGGGCGCCCTTGGCGGTGTGCTGGGCAGCATGGGCACCGAAAACGTCCAGGGCGAAGTCCAGAAGAAGCTGGACGTCATCTCCAACGACATCCTGCTCGAAGCCAACGAATGGGGCGGTCACCTGGCCGGCATGGCGTCCGAGGAAATGGACAACGCCTACCAGATTCCGGGTCGCTACCCCAAAGGTGCCTACCTGCTGGTCTTCGACCCGCTCGACGGCTCCTCCAACATCGACGTCAACGTGTCGGTCGGTACCATCTTCTCGGTACTGCGTTGCCCTAACGAGTACCTGAGCCAGAACGAAACCCTGAACGAAAATGCCTTCCTGCAGCCGGGCACCGAGCAGGTTGCGGCCGGCTACGCCATCTATGGCCCGCAGACCATGCTGATTCTGACCCTGGGCAACGGCGTCAAGGGCTTCACCCTGGACCGCGAACTGGGTAGCTTCGTGCTGACCCACGAGAACATCAGCATTCCGGAAACCACCGCCGAATTCGCCATCAACATGTCCAACCAGCGTCACTGGGAAGCCCCGGTACAGCGCTACGTGGGCGAGCTGCTGGCAGGCGAGACCGGCCCGCTGAAAAAGAACTACAACATGCGTTGGATCGCCTCGATGGTGGCCGACGTACACCGTATCCTCACCCGTGGCGGCCTGTTCATGTACCCGCGCGATGCCCGTGAGCCGAGCAAGCCGGGCAAGCTGCGCCTGATGTACGAAGCCAACCCGATGTCGTTCATCATCGAACAGGCCGGTGGCGCGTCCACCAACGGCTACGACCGCATCCTCGACATTCAGCCAGAGAGCCTGCACCAGCGTGTGTCGGTGATCCTGGGCTCGAAGGAAGAGGTTGAGCGCGTCACCGCCTACCACAAGGAGTAAGTCATGCTCGCACCTTGGCAGCCTTTGCTGGAATGGTGGTTCGGTTGGGGCACCAGCGCCCAGGCCGTGGCTGACGAGAAGAGCGCCCAATGGTTCGGCAAGCATCACGACGCCGAGGCCCAGGCGCTGTTCGGTGAGCTTGTCGACCAGGCCTTGGCAGGTGGGCTCGACGAGTGGCAGCAGAGCCCTCAGGGCTGGCTTGGGCTTCTGCTACTGCTCGATCAGCTGCCACGCATGATCTACCGCGACACGCCACGTGCGTTCGAGGGTGATCGGCGTGCGCAAGTGGTCGCCCTGCAGGGGTTGCAGAAGGACTGGGATTATCAGTTGCTCCCGATCCAGCGGGTATTCGTGCTGCTGGTGCTCGAGCATGCCGAAGTGCTGGACTGGCAGAACATGTCCGTCGAGCGCTACCAGGTGCTGCTTGACGAGCAACCTGAAGCCAACCGTCGGTTGTTCGAAGGCTTCCTGGATTATGCCCAGCAACACCAGCGGGTAATCGAGCGGTTTGGCCGGTTCCCGCACCGCAACCTCGTGCTGGACAGGCCCAGTACCAGTGAAGAGATGGATTTTCTGCTCGAGCCGGGTTCCAGGTTCTGAAGCAGCCCTCTACGTCCAATGACTGAGGCCGCCCTCCATGGGCTAATGCGATTGACTTGACACCATTGGGGCCGCACAGCGGCCCCATTAGTGTCTGCTGTTTCAGACCCGGCCCAGGCACGTAAAACCCCATATTGAACACACCAAGCCCCGGGCGGCTCATTCGAATAAGTCATTTTCCCGATCAGCGGTAGCGGTCTTGGGCAGTTCCAACAGGGAACCTGGGAGGCATTTTCCCGTCGAAGGGCACTGCAGGCCACTCGCCTGCTCCCTCGTTCAGGAGTGTCTTCATGTCGTTGCGTTCCCTCGCCCTGTTGTCGCTGTGTGTCGTGCTCGCCGCCTGCAGCAAGATCAATCAGGAAAACTATTCCAAACTCAAAGCCGGCATGAGCAAGGCCGAGGTCGAGCAATTGCTCGGCACGCCGACCGAGTGTTCTGGCGCCTTGGGCATGAGCAGTTGCACGTGGGGGGACGAGCGGAGCTTCATCAGCGTGCAGTACGCGTCGGACAAGGTCTTGATGTATTCGGGGCAGGGTCTCAAATGAGGGCTGCCGGGCTACTGTTGGGCCTGTGCCTGACCCTCTTGCTCGGCGGGTGCGCGGGGTCGATGAACGACCCGCTTGCACCGAAGACCGCAGGGCAGGTGGATCTCAAGCGTTACCAGGGCAAGTGGTACGAGCTTGCACGCTTGCCCATGCGCTATCAGGCCGGCTGCGAACAGTCGGAGGCCCATTACAACCTCAAACCCGACGGGTCATTCGGTTTGCTGAACCGCTGCCGCACCCTGGGTGACGAGTGGCTGCGTGCCGAAGGCCATGCCTACATCGAGGCGCCAGGGCATACCGACAGGCTGTGGGTGGAATTCGACAACTGGTTCACACGCCTGGTCCCCGGCGTTGCCAGGGGCGAATACTGGATCTTGTATGTGGACGAGCGCTACCGCACCGCGGTTGTCGGCAGCCCGGACCGCAAGTACTTGTGGATTCTGTCACGCACGCCCAGCTTGCCGGCCTGGGAGCGCGAACACTTGCTGGCCAAGGCCCGCCAGCAGGGCTACGACACCAGCCGGTTGATCTGGCGAGCTTCCGACCAGCAGATCGTCAAGATGCACTGAGTGGGTTGCAGGCGTGGTGGGCGGAAGCGAACGTCATGCCTACCCGGGGCCTGCTGTAGCGCCTCAGCTCGAATCGCGGCCGCCGCTAAGCGGCCTTGGTCGGGTCATCCCAAAAGCTGCCGCAGTACCTGAGCGAATGCCGCGCGGCTTTGCTCCTCTTGCAGATGATGGCCTTGGCGTACCACCCATTGGCCATTGACCATCACGTCGCGAACCTGCCGGTCACCGCCGGCAAACAGCCACCGATTGAGAATGCCATCACCGTCGGCCATGGCGATGTAGGGGTCCTGATCATCAAGCACCAGCCAGTCGGCGCGCTTGCCTACAGCCAGTTCGCCAATGGGCTGACCCAGCGCCTGTGCACCCCCTGCCCACGCAGCGTCGAGCAAGGTGCGCCCGACCATCGGTTGGTCGCGGCGATGCAAGCGGTTGCGTCGCTGGTCGCGCAGGCGCTGGCCGTACTCCAGCCAGCGCAGCTCTTCAACCACGCTTAGCGAGACATGGCTGTCCGAACCAATCCCCAGGCGCCCGCCCTGTGCCAGGTAGTCTGTGGCCGGGAAAATGCCGTCGCCCAGGTTGGCTTCGGTCGTCAGGCACAATCCCGCCACGGCGCCGCTGCGGGCCATGGCTGTCACTTCGTCCGGCTGGGCGTGTGTGGCGTGCACCAGGCACCAGCGCTCATCCACGGCCACGTGCTCATACAGCCATTGCAAGGGTCGCAGGCCGCTCCAGGCCAGGCAGTCATCGACTTCCCGTTGCTGCTCGGCAATATGAATGTGCACCGGGCATTTGTCGTCACTGGCCGCCAATACCCCGGCGATCTGCCCAGGCGTCACGGCCCGCAGCGAGTGAAAGCACAAGCCCAGCCCCTGCGCCGGTTGCGCGGCCAGCAGCGGCGCCAATTGCGCCTGCAAACGCAGGTAGTGGTCGGTGGACTGGATGAACCGGCGCTGGCCATCGCTTGGCGTTTGGCCGCCAAACCCTGCATGGCTGTAGAGTACCGGCAGCAGGGTCAGGCCGATGCCGCTCTGCGTGGCCGCTGCGCTGATCCGGCGAGACAACTCGGTCGGGTCTGCATACGCATTGCCTGCCTGGTCATGGTGCACGTAATGGAATTCCGCCACCGCGGTATAGCCCGCTTTGAGCATCTCGATGTAGAGCTGGCGGGCGATGACCTGCAGCTGCTCAGGCGTGATCTGCCCGACCAGCCGGTACATGAGGTCGCGCCAGGTCCAGAAGCTGTCATTGGGGTCGCCGACGACCTCGGCAAGCCCGGCCATGGCCCGCTGGAACGCGTGGGAGTGCACATTCGGCATACCGGGAAGTAGGGGGCCCGCCAGACGCTCTGCGCCGCCGGCGCAAGCGCCGGCTTCAATGCGTGTCAGGAACCCGTCCGTACCGACGTCTAAGCGCACGTCTCGGGCCCACCCCGTAGGCAACAAGGCGCGTTGGGCAAAATAGGCGGGCATTGCAGGCTCCTGTTCTTGTTAGCTTGTATATACATATACAGGCGTTTGCCTGCCGGGTAAACTCCGGCAAGCTAACGCTCATTTCTTATGCACAAGGATTTCTGGCCGTGCCGACACCTCCTGCCAACGCGCTGGTTGCCCCCATGGGCGAAGGCCCGGCGCCGCTGTACGCGCGGGTCAAACAGATGATCAAGCAGCACATCGACGACGGTAGCTGGCCGCCGCATCACCGTGTGCCCTCGGAAAGCGAACTGGTCAGCCAACTGGGCTTCAGCCGCATGACCATCAATCGCGCCCTGCGCGAGCTCACAGCCGAGGGGCTGTTGGTGCGCATGCAAGGTGTCGGCACCTTCGTAGCCGAGCCCAAAGGCCGCTCGGCGCTGTTCGAAGTGAACAACATCGCCGACGAAATCGCCGCACGCGGGCACCGGCATAGCTGCCAGGTCGTGGTGCTTGCCGAGGAAGCTGCAGGTTCCGAGCGAGCGCTGGCCTTGAACATGCGCGAAGGTCAACGGGTATTTCATTCGCTGATCGTGCATTTCGAGAACGATACCCCGGTGCAGATCGAAGATCGCTACGTCAATGCGGCCGTGGCGCCCGAATACCTTCTGCAGGACTTCACCCGTCAGACGCCTTATGCCTATCTGTCCCAGGTAGCTCCGCTGACAGAGGGCGAGCATGTGGTCGAGGCGATCCTGGCAGAGCCTGAAGAATGCCAGCTCCTGCAAATCGAACGCGGCGAGCCATGCCTGCTGATCCGCCGCCGTACCTGGTCCGGGCGCCAGCCGGTCACGGCCGCGCGCCTGATTCACCCCGGTTCGCGCCATCGCCTGGAAGGACGTTTTGGCAAATGAGCCGATTGCATGTGTTGCAGGCGCGGGACTATCCGCGCATGCCCTGGAAAAACGGCGCTGGCTTCACCGAGGAAATCGCCCGTGACCACGGCAACGGCCTGGACGGTTTTGGCTGGCGCTTGTCGATTGCCGATATCCAGGCGTCGGGCGCTTTTTCGAGCTTCGCCGGCTACCAGCGGATCATCACCGTGCTGCAGGGCGATGGCATGCGTCTGTGGGTAGACGGCCAACTCAGCCGGCCGCTGCTGCCATTCGACGGGTTTGCCTTCGACGGCGCAAGCGAGGTCGATTGCCAACTGATCGGCGGGCCGATTCGTGATTTCAACCTCATCTATGCACCGCAGCGCTATCGGGCGCGCTTGCAGTGGCTGGAGGGTGTCAGCCGTCTGCACACCTCGGCCTCGACCGTGCTGCTGTTTGCCGCCAGCCAAGCGGTAGAAGTGGCGGCGGGGCACCAGGCCCTGCAATTGGGGCGTCATGACTGCCTGCAACTGGAAGGTAACGAAGCGTTGCTGGCGTTGGACGTACAGGGGCAGTGCTGCCTGATCGAACTCGATCCCCGTTGAGCTGACCCTGGGCTGGCATCGCTTGCGGCGTCAAGGTCTGCGAATTTCACTTGTCCATGCTTGTACATACAAGTAAGGATGTGTTTGTATTGTTCCACGACACATCTGCTGCAGCCGACCGCAAAGGACATTCCCGTGACCGACAACAACAAATACCGTGACGTTGAAATCCGTGCCCCGCGTGGCAATACGCTCACTGCCAAAAGCTGGCTGACCGAAGCGCCACTGCGCATGTTGATGAACAACCTCGACCCGCAGGTCGCCGAGAACCCCAAGGAACTGGTGGTGTACGGTGGCATCGGCCGGGCCGCGCGCAACTGGGACTGCTACGACAAGATCGTCGAAACCCTGACCCGTCTGGAAGACGACGAAACCCTGCTGGTCCAGTCCGGCAAGCCGGTCGGCGTGTTCAAGACTCACAGCAACGCACCACGCGTGCTGATCGCCAACTCGAACTTGGTCCCTCACTGGGCCAGCTGGGAGCACTTCAACGAGCTGGACGCCAAAGGCCTGGCCATGTATGGCCAGATGACCGCTGGCAGCTGGATCTACATCGGCAGCCAGGGCATCGTCCAAGGCACTTACGAAACCTTCGTCGAGGCGGGTCGCCAGCACTACGGCGGCAGCCTCAAGGGCAAGTGGGTGCTGACCGCAGGTCTGGGTGGCATGGGTGGGGCCCAGCCATTGGCCGCGACCTTGGCCGGGGCTTGTTCGCTGAACATCGAGTGCCAGCAAAGCCGTATCGATTTCCGCCTGCAAACCCGCTACGTCGATGAGCAGGCCACTGACCTGGACGATGCCCTGGCGCGCATCGCCCGTTACACCGCCGAAGGCAAGGCCATTTCCATTGCCTTGCATGGCAATGCGGCCGACGTGTTGCCTGAGTTGGTCAGGCGCGGGGTGCGGCCAGACATGGTCACCGACCAGACTAGCGCGCATGACCCGCTCAATGGCTACCTGCCCGCCGGCTGGACGTGGGAGCAGTACCGCGACCGCGCCCAGACCGACCCGGTGGCCGTGGTCAAGGCTGCCAAGCAGTCGATGGCCGTGCATGTACAGGCCATGCTCGATTTTCAGCAGCAGGGCGTGCCCACCTTCGACTACGGCAACAACATTCGCCAGATGGCCAAGGAAGAAGGCGTGGCCAATGCGTTCGATTTCCCAGGTTTCGTGCCGGCTTACATCCGTCCACTGTTCTGCCGGGGCATCGGCCCCTTCCGCTGGGCAGCGTTGTCCGGCGAAGCCGAAGACATCTACAAGACCGATGCCAAGGTCAAGGAATTGATCCCCGACGACGCCCACCTGCACCGCTGGCTGGACATGGCCCGCGAGCGCATCAGCTTCCAAGGCTTGCCGGCCCGCATCTGTTGGGTAGGGCTGGGGCTGCGGGCCAAGCTGGGCCTGGCGTTCAACGAAATGGTGCGCAGTGGCGAGCTGTCGGCACCGATCGTGATCGGGCGCGACCATCTCGATTCGGGCTCGGTCGCCAGCCCCAACCGCGAAACCGAGGCCATGCGCGATGGCTCCGATGCGGTCTCCGACTGGCCATTGCTCAATGCCCTGCTCAATACCGCCAGTGGTGCCACCTGGGTGTCGCTGCACCATGGCGGCGGTGTCGGCATGGGCTTCTCCCAGCACTCGGGCATGGTCATCGTCTGTGACGGCAGCGACGAGGCGGCGGCTCGTATCGCTCGCGTGCTGGCCAATGACCCAGGCACCGGTGTCATGCGTCACGCCGATGCCGGTTACGCTATCGCCATTGAGTGCGCGCAAGCGCAGGGGCTGGACCTGCCGATGATCACCGGCTGATCACCTCCCTCTGCAACGCACCCCACAAGGGTGATACTCGACAACAAGAAGAGGCGGGCTGGCGCTGCCGGTCATGCCTCGCGAACTGGAGTAGCAACGTGACCGAACTTACCCTCAAGCCCGGCTGCCTGACCCTGGCGCAACTGCGCACTGTGCATGCAGGCCCTGTACGGCTTCAACTCGACGCCAGCGCCGGCCCGGCCATCGATGCCAGCGTGGCCTGCGTCGAGCAGATCATCGCGCAGGACCGTACCGCCTACGGCATCAACACCGGTTTCGGACTGCTGGCGTCGACCCGTATCGCCAGCCACGACCTGGAAAACCTGCAGCGTTCGCTGGTGCTGTCGCATGCCGCCGGGATCGGTGCGCCGCTCGATGACGCGCTGGTCCGATTGATCATGGTGCTGAAGATCAACAGCCTGAGCCGCGGCTTCTCCGGTATTCGCCGCAAGGTCATCGACGCGCTGATCGCGCTGGTCAACGCCGAGGTCTATCCCCACATCCCCCTCAAAGGCTCGGTCGGCGCCTCCGGTGACCTCGCGCCGCTGGCCCACATGTCCCTGGTACTGCTGGGCGAGGGCAAGGCGCGCTACAAGGGCCAGTGGCTTGCGGCTACCGAGGCCCTGGCCATCGCCGGTCTTGAGCCGTTGATCCTGGCCGCCAAAGAGGGGCTCGCCCTGCTCAATGGTACCCAGGCCTCCACAGCCTATGCCCTGCGCGGGCTGTTCCATGGCGAAGACCTGTTCGCCGCCGCGGTCACCTGCGGCGCGCTCAGCGTGGAAGCCGCCCTTGGTTCGCGCTCGCCCTTCGATGCCCGTATCCATGCAGTGCGCGGCCAGCGCGGACAGATCGACACCGCTGCCTGCTTCAGGGCCCTGCTGGGGGACACCAGCGAGGTATCGCTTTCGCACCAGAACTGCGACAAGGTCCAGGATCCTTACTCGCTGCGCTGCCAGCCACAAGTGATGGGCGCCTGCCTCACCCAACTGCGTCAGGCTGCCGAGGTACTCGGCGTCGAGGCCAACGCCGTGTCGGACAACCCTTTGGTGTTCGCCGCCGAAGGCGATGTGGTTTCCGGCGGTAACTTCCATGCCGAGCCGGTGGCGATGGCCGCCGACAACATCGCCCTGGCCATCGCCGAAATGGGCGCGTTGAGCGAGCGCCGCATCTCGCTGATGATGGACAAGCACATGTCCCAGTTGCCGCCCTTCCTGGTGGAGAACGGTGGGGTCAACTCGGGCTTCATGATCGCCCAGGTCACCGCCGCCGCACTGGCCAGCGAGAACAAGGCCCTGTCCCACCCGCACAGCGTCGACAGCCTGCCGACCTCCGCCAACCAGGAGGACCATGTCTCAATGGCCCCGGCTGCCGGCAAGCGCCTATGGGAAATGGCTGAAAATACCCGGGGCGTGCTGGCGATCGAGTGGTTGGGCGCCTGCCAGGGCCTGGACCTGCGCAAGGGGCTCAAGACCTCCGCCAGGCTCGAACAGGCGCGCCAGGCATTACGCCGTGAAGTGCCGCACTACGACCGCGACCGGTTCTTTGCACCGGACATCGAAAAGGCCGTGCACCTGCTGGCCGAAGGCAGTCTGACCGCGCTATTGCCAGCGGGCGTGCTACCAAGTCTGTAATGCGCTCGGGGGCCTTTGGTGGCGGCCCCCGTATCTCACGACCACAAAAACAATTCAAGGACGTGACATGCAACCTGCACAAGGTCTCAAGCGCGGGCTGACTGCCCGCCACATTCGTTTCATGGCCCTCGGCTCTGCCATCGGTACCGGCCTGTTCTACGGCTCGGCATCGGCCATCCAGATGGCCGGCCCGGCGGTATTGCTGGCCTATCTGATCGGCGGCGCTGCGGTATTCATGGTCATGCGGGCATTGGGCGAAATGGCCGTACACAACCCCGTGGCCGGCTCATTCGGTCACTACGCCAGCACCTACCTGGGCCCCATGGCCGGCTTTATCCTCGGCTGGACCTATGCGTTCGAGATGGTCATCGTCGCCATCGCCGATGTGACGGCGTTCGGCATCTACATGGGCTTCTGGTTCCCAGAGGTCGCCCGTTGGACATGGGTGCTGGGCATCGTCTTGGTCATCGGTGCGCTCAACCTGTGCAACGTCAAGGTATTCGGCGAACTGGAATTCTGGCTGTCCTTGCTCAAGGTGGGCGCGATCGTGGCCATGATCCTGGCGGGCCTTGGCATCATGGTCTTCGGCTTCAGCCAGGTGGGCAGCGGGCAGGCCGTGGGCGTGGGCAACCTGTTCGAGCATGGCGGTTTCATGCCTAACGGTGTCGCCGGGTTGATCGCCTCGTTTGCCGTGGTCATGTTCGCCTTTGGCGGCATCGAGATCATCGGGGTGACCGCAGGCGAGGCCAAGGATCCGCAACGGGTAATTCCCAAGGCGATCAACGCCGTGCCCCTGCGCATCCTGCTGTTCTATGTGCTCACCCTGTTCGTGCTGATGTGCCTGTACCCCTGGCCGCAGATTGGCAGCCAGGGCAGCCCCTTCGTGCAGATATTCAGCAATCTGGGGATCGGCTCTGCGGCTGCGGTGCTGAACGTGGTGGTGATCTCTGCGGCCGTTTCTGCCATCAACAGCGATATCTTCGGTGCGGGCCGCATGATGTATGGTCTGGCCCAGCAGGGGCATGCCCCCAAGGGCTTCAGCCGGCTGTCCAGGCATGGCGTGCCGTGGATGACGGTGGTGGTGATGGGGGCAGCACTGCTGGTTGGGGTACTGCTCAATTACCTGATCCCTGAAAACGTGTTTCTGCTGATCGCCTCGATCGCTACCTTCGCCACCGTCTGGGTCTGGCTGATGATCCTCATCACTCAGGTGGCGATGCGGCGGCGCATGAGCCGTGAGCAGATGGCCGAGCTCAAGTTCCCGGTACCGTTCTGGCCCTGGGGCCCGGCATTGGCCATCGCCTTCATGGTCTTCGTCTTCGGTGTGCTTGGCTATTTCCCGGACACCCAGGCGGCGTTGTTGGTCGGCATGGTCTGGCTGGTCTTTCTGGTGGCGTCCTACCTGTTGTGGTGCAAGCCGCGCACAGGGCAGGGCGCGTCGGTGGCCGAAGCCGCCGAGTTGCATCGCTAGCAAAGGAGAACCTGCATGAAAACCCTCTGGCAACACTGCCACGTGGCAACCATGGCCCAAGGCCGTTATTCGATCATCGAAGACGCCGCCATCGTGACCGGTGATGGGCGGATCCTGTGGATCGGCCCACGTGCCGACTGGCAAGTCGAAGGGACCGAGCAGACGGTGGACCTGGGCGGCACTTGGGTGACCCCCGGGCTGATCGATTGCCACACGCACGCGGTATTCGGCGGCAACCGCAGCGGCGAGTTCGAACAGCGGCTGCAAGGTGTGAGCTATGCCGAGATCGCCGCGCAGGGCGGGGGCATTGCCAGCACCGTGAGGGCCACCCGCGCTGCCAGTGAAGACATGCTGTTCGCCAGCGCCCGGCAGCGCGTCCGGGCGTTGATGCGCGACGGCGTGACCACCCTGGAGATCAAGTCCGGTTACGGCCTGGACTTGATCAACGAGCGCAAGATGCTGCGTGTAGCCCGGCGTCTGGGTGACGATCTGGGTATCACGGTTCGGGCCACGTGCCTGGCGGCTCACGCCTTGCCGCCGGAATACGCCGAACGCAGCGACGACTTCATTGCCCACATCTGTGATGACATGCTGCCGGCATTGGCAGCAGAAGGGCTGGTGGATGCGGTGGATGCCTTCTGCGAACACCTGGCCTTCTCACCCGTCCAGGTTGAACGCCTGTTCATCAAGGCACAGCAACTGGGTTTGCCGGTCAAGCTGCACGCTGAACAATTGTCTTCCTTGCACGGCTCCAGCTTGGCCGCCCGCTACCAGGCACTGTCGGCCGATCACCTGGAATTCATGACAGAAGAAGATGCCGTGGCCATGGCAACGGCTGGCACCGTGGCCGTCTTGCTGCCCGGCGCGTTCTACTTTCTGCGCGAGACCCAAGTTCCGCCGATGGAGGCCCTGCGTCGGCACGGCGTGAAAATCGCCCTGGCCAGCGACCTGAACCCGGGCACCTCACCGGGCCTGTCACTGCGGCTGATGCTGAACATGGGCTGCACCTTGTTCCGCATGACGCCGGAAGAGGCCCTCGCCGGTGTCACCACCCATGCGGCGCAAGCGCTGGGCATGGGAAGCAGCCATGGCACCCTTGAAGCGGGCAAGGCCGCCGACTTCGTTGCCTGGCAAATAGAACGCCCTGCCGACCTGGCCTACTGGCTTGGCGGCGACCTGCCCAAGCGCGTCGTGCGCGGCGGCCATGAACTGGATATCTGAGCGAGGCGAGATGGACAAGGTACTGAGCTTTCACCAGGGTCAATTGCCGCTGTTGATCAGCATTCCCCATGCGGGCCTGAAGCTGACCCCGGCAGTGGCCGATGGCCTGGTCGATCAGGCGCGCAGCTTGCCCGACACGGACTGGCACATTCCCCGTCTGTACGATTTCGCCCAGGCGCTGGGCGCCAGTGTACTGACGGCCGAGTATTCGCGCTTCGTCATCGACCTCAATCGCCCAGAGGACGACAAGCCGCTGTATGCCGGCGCCACCACGGGGCTTTATCCGGACACGCTCTTTGAAGGTGAACCTTTGTTCAAGGAGGGGCTGGCGCCAAGCCCGGCAGAGCGCAAGCACTACCTTGAGCACATCTGGCACCCTTATCACAGGGCAATCAGGCATGAGCTGGCACGTTTGCGTGAGACGTTCGGCTATGCCCTGCTCTGGGACGCCCATTCCATCCGCTCGCACATTCCTCGGTTGTTCGACGGCAAGCTACCGGACTTCAACCTCGGGACCTTCAATGATGCGAGTTGCGACCCCAGCCTGGCCCAGCGGCTGACGCACGTCTGCCAACAGGCGCACGGTTACGATCATGCGCTCAATGGGCGCTTCAAGGGCGGGCACATCACCCGTCATTACGGCAACCCAGCCGCGCATGTTCACGCCGTCCAGCTCGAGCTTGCGCAAAGCACCTACATGCTAGAGCGTGAGCCTTTTAGCTACCGTGAAGATTTGGCAGGCCCCACCCAGACGGTGCTCAAGCAGCTTCTGCAAGCACTGCTAGCCTGGGGCCAGGCGCATTATCGCAACTGAAGGCAATCGGCCAGGCAGCGCGGGGTATGCGCGCCGCCCGGTCAATCGTCAGCCTTTGGCGACCTCCTTGAGCGTGAGTTCGCGCAGCAGTGCCTGCTCCTCGAGTTCCCGATCCATCTGCAAGCCTTGTTGCAAGATCACCTCTTCCTGCAGCGGATGGCTGGTGTTGGCCAGTTCCAGTACCCGCTGGCGGTACCGGTTTTCAACCTCCTCGAACCGCTCGGCGTATTCACCGCGAAGGCGCTGGGTCCAGTCCTGGTTGGACAGCAGATAGTCGATGAACGCTTCGCTGTGTTCGCGCTTGCGCACGTGTTCGAGCACGCTCGAAAGCTCATCGGCCGCCAGGTTGGCAGCACTTCGGAAACGCATGCGGTCGGCGATGGGCAGCTCGAGTTCCTTGGCCAGTTCGCGGCGATAAGCCAGGCGCACCGAAACCAGATCCCCCGGTATCGAGCGGTGCTGGGCAAGGTGTTCGAGTTCCTCTACCCGGAACAGCTGCAACAGCCTTTGGCGCATCTGCTGCAGGCTATCTCCTGCATCGATCACGACACGTTGATGCATCAGGTACAACTCGATGTTGTTGAACGCCTGAAGCGCGCCGTCATGACAGGTTTGTGCGCCATTTTCGTCAGGCAGCGCCGCTACAGCGATGCTTTCCAGCAATGGCCGCTCGGTCGGGTTGCTGACCGCCGCGACCAGCATCAGTCGCACCCGTTCGCAAAACCTGCCCCGAGTAGCGGGCTCCACGTAAGGGGCTGCGTTTTGCAGACGGCCCACCAGGCGCAGCAAGTCACTGCCTGCAAGCGCATCCCAGCATACCTGCAGGGATTCATTTTGCAGTGCATTTCCCAACATCCACGATTCCATCCGTGGGGTATCGTCACCGGACACCGGAAAGTGCGGGTGGTCCAGAGAGCCATCACTGGAACCATCGGTGAGCAGGTCGTTGGGAATGTCCAAGGCGAAGGAGAAGCTGTGATGGCTGTCGGAAAACGTGCGGACCCGCTGGATGGTTTCGGCTGGCAGCGGGTTGTCCAACAGGGACACAGAAGAAATCGGAATGGTGCTATCCAGGTTCGACAGGACACGGTCCGGCAGTTCGGTGATGTTGTTCGAACTGAGGTCGAGCAACTCGAGCGGCAGCAACAGGTCGCACCAGTGCGGCCAGCCCTGCAGCTCCATGTTGCTCAGCACCAGGGACTGGAGATTCGCTGCAAGCTGTGCAGGAACACGATTGATGGTGCCCACCCGGTTGCCCGAAAGGTCCAGCGAAGTAAGGTGGTTCAGGCGGCCAAAAATCTCGAACATAGGCTCATCGATTTCCAAACCCATGTTGCGCAACTCCAGGTACTCCAGCTCCGGCAAGCGCAGCAAGGCGGTAGGCAGTGTCGATTGCGGCGCTTGATGACCGTCTATGGTCAGGCGCGTGATACCCGGAAACCGACTGAGCAGCTCATCAAGCTGCGCAGTCGTGCCTCGCAAGCGGGTCAAGGCCAGGGCGCGAACACGCTCGCCAAAGAAGGGGGGCAGGCGCCTCGGGAAGTGCTCGATCGACACGTCTTCCAGATGCAGCCTGAGGTATCGATGGCCCTGTTCCTGATATGTCCAGAAATCATTGATCGCCGTTTCAATGCGTTGACGCTCGGCCAGGGCGGTTTGTGTCAGGGGGTTGCTGGAACTCGATGCCTGCGCCCAGCCCTCCAGCGCTTCTCGTACCTGCGAGCGCTCGGTGCGCAGGCGCGTGATTCCCTCGATAAGCGACGGCGGCTGGTCCACGCGAATACCAGAATTGTCCAGCTGCTCGTTCATGAGCAAACGCTGCACGTGAATTTCGTTGATCGGGTTGCCTTCAAGGTTGATGACCGGCGGGAGTCGCAGTGATTCGGCTTCGTGCAGCAGGAACGATGGCAGCGTGAGCAGGTTATTGGCGCGCAGGGACAGCTCACCGATGCGGCTCAAGGCATCGCTGTCGATGCCCATCGGCCATTGCGACAGATGCATGCGGTCGAGCCCGAGGTAATCGAGTGTGAGCGCGTGGAAGCTCGGACGGTTGCCTTGTGCCAAGCGATTTCCGGAAAGGTCCAGATGACGCAGCTGCCGGGCACCGGTCAGCATGTGCAGGTCACTGGAGGACAAGGCAATGTTCTGGTTGGTCAGTACCAAGCGCTGCAGCTGTGGCAGGTTTTCCAGAATGGTGGGAATGCTGAATATGAATGCCGAGGGTGTTGCCCGTGGTGTGTAGGGCCGGTCAATTTCCAATGCCTGGAGTTGCGGCATCTGACGGAGCAGGCGTTGCAGCAAACGCTCGTTCTGCGCCCAGCTGGCCATCGCGCCTGAGGGCAGGTCATAGAGGGTCAGGCTGCGCACTCGCTGGTAGAAGAACTCGGGTAAGTTCAACGGAATATCGGCCAGAGAGATCAGCGCCAGGCGTAACACGGACGTGCTCCGGTCGCCTTCGTCCAACGCCGTGTCATACCAGAACTGCACGATAGCCTCGCGCAACGCATCGTAGTTGCGTGCTGCTGCATCGGTCGACGGCGAAATGGCCTCGCTCCAGTCATCGAGCCTGCTTTGCAGTTCGGTGCGCTGCTCGGCCAAACGTTGCAGGTGTTCGAAAATCTGCAGGCGCGTGCGGCCACTGCTGGCCAGCGTATTGATCACCTGATCGGCAGAGCGGCCGGTACGCTGCGCCAACTCCAATGCCTCGACCTCTGCAAGGAGCTGCGAATAAGAGACCGCATGGGCTTGCGGGCCACCGCCGCTCAGCGGATACCCCAGGCGGCCCTCGGCAAGGCGCATGGGTGACCGATAGCCGGGGCGCACCGGCCGCATGCCCAGGGCCCTGCGCAAGGCTGGGCGAGGCAGCAACGGACTTTCCTGCATCAGGTGCCGCAGGGCCGCAGCGTCAGCCGCGCCGAGTTGTGCCATGACGTCTGGCAGCGCCTCGTGAAGCGCGGTAAAGAGGTCCGGGTGTGCCGTTACCAACCTAGGTGACTCGGCTTGATCCTGGACGATGTACCCTGCAGGGGCATGGATGATGGTTACGCAGGGGTTACCTTGCTTGGGGCCGATTGCCTCGGCTTGAGTGGGCCAGAACCCACCTCGCAGGATTTGTAGCCTGGTACCGGTAGGCCATTGCCTGAGTGTCGGCAAGGTATGCAGCACGAGTCGATCGCTGTCCCAGCTCTGAGCCCCTACCAGAAACAGCCCCTCGTAAGCCCGCGCCAGACGGACCTGTTGCAGATAAACACGAATTTCCTCGCTCAGGCGTAACGGTACCCTACCGCTTGCCAGCAGGCCCCGTTCGTTGGCAGTCGCGCTGCGTACCAGCTCGTCGGCAATGGCGGCTGGAAGACCGGGGTATGCCCGCATGACCGGTTCGGCGTCGGGCAGCTGGGCCGATGCCATGCGCCTGTAGGCTCTGAAAAATTCGGTTGAGCGGTCTGCCGTGACGGGCAACTGGCTGATCGACTGGTCAAGCTTGAACCGCTGGAGGGTGTCTTGCAGCAACGCCGGCAATCGCTCGCTCTCCACCAGCGCCCTGCGCAAGGTATCTTCGTCCGTGTCACTGATCTGCAGCATCCGTTGCAGCGTCGGCTCATCGAAGTCAGCACTCAGGTGCCCCATTCGTTGCAACAAGGTCGAACCTGTCCAGGTAGCGGGGCGGTCGGTGACCTGTATCCACGCGCCAGCGCCGTTGTAGCGCAGCGGTGGCTGATAGCGATGCTCGCCCTGTGGGTGCTGCAGCCGGTATTGGCCAGTGTCGGCGTCTGACACGACCTGATACTGGCGACCCTGCAGCACCAGCCGTTGCTGACCCTCATGCAACAACAGGCCCTGCTCATCCGGTGCCAATGACTGTGGCAGTGGGTCCTGGATTTGATAGGGCGTCAGATCAGGTTTCCACAGGCTTACCTGCCCATCAGGCATGTCCACGTCTTCCAGCTCTTCGATGAATGACGGGGTCTCGACGGGAATGCGCGCATCACCCGATTCGTCGTCGGGTTCTTCGACGATGGGTTCGTCGCCCCCTGGGATTTGCGGCGCGCCTTTGAGCGCATGGCCGGCAGCTGTCAGCGCAGCCATGACCGCCACGTTCTCGACGACATCGATCAGGTAGTCGTAAGCTGTGTCGCGCTCGTCTGCCTCCCAGGCTTCGATCCCCTCATACACCTCATGGGCCAGCTGGACGATGCCCACCAAAAGCATGGCCTCCCCAAGGCCAGGCACGAAGAAGCCGGCGATGTTCAATGCCAGCAACGCGCGCCCGGCAATGAGCTCGCGGTGAGCCTGGGCCGTACGCCGGTCCACGATCTGGGTTGGGACAGCGTGGAAGAGCACGTCCTGTTCATGACGTTCCACCTTGCGAAAGGCCATGAGCCCCTGGAACGCGTGGGTGAAAGGCGTTTGAACGGGGTAGAGCCTGGCATGTGGATCGCGTACGGGCTCGTGCAGGCCGCGGGTACTCCAGCCCGGTGGTGTCAGACGCGCTTGCAGGCGCTGTCTAACCATCCCCTTGTCGCGCTCGGGCACATGCTTGTCCAGGTAGCCCATGTCAGCCTGGAGCCGATCCCGCAGTGCGTCATGCATGGCCTGCGTATCGGCGAACGCCTTGAGGGGTGTTTCCTCGTCGTCGGGGATATACAGCGCAATGCGGCTATCGGCACCCGATTGCCTCTCGATGACCACTACTCCCGTCAGTACGCAGCCCCAGAGTTGCAGCTCGCTGAACCTGAACCCCGATGCGAGAGGATCCAGCTTTTGATCGAGCGGTACTTCCAGCGCGGCGGTGTAGAACGTCTCGCTGATATCGCCCTTCAAGCGAGCGTAGTGCAGGGACTGTCGCCAAGCCGATTCCTCCGCCCGCCCCAGTGTTTGATACACCTCCAGGGCCACCTCGTCCGCACTGCGGTCAGCCGTTGCGGCCGGGTAGTAGATCGCGTGTATCAGGTCGTGATATTTCCCACCAATGTCCAACGTCCGACACAGGTCGGCGAAGGCTTCTGCCGGGATGTCCAGTGCATTGGTGATAGGCACGGTGCCCATGAAACGCCGGTGGTCGAGAATCACCGATTTTTTCAGGAGCCCATCGGGTGCATCCATGCCACCTTCAACGGCGGCGGACGCCTCGAAGTTATGCAGGGCTGCCTGAAGCAGTGAACGGGTCGCCCGCTCCACGGCCTGCCGCCCGTCCAGGGCGTCGTGCTCCTCGATCAGGCGCGCGTCCACCAGGTAGCTCTTGTCGACATCGACCTGTAGACCAAAGCGTTCGGCAATGGCTTCGGTCAACGCCTTTCTGGCATAGATCTCCAGCTCTGCAACCTGCTCGAACAGCGCCGCGACCTGCGCTTGGTGCTGACGGTGCTGTGCGTGTTCGATGCTCCAGGCACGCGCGACGGCCGGTTGCTCCGTGATCGCTGACGCCAGCCAGGCAGGTGCCTGCCGCCAATTGCGCATGGCCTGGTGCGTGTGGGTCGGGCTTTTTTTCAGCCACTGGGGGATGCGCTTGGCAATGGTGGAGTAATGGACACCTTGTGAGGGTAGGGTGTCGCTGGTGGGTGTTGGCATTTAGCAGTCCTCTGCACGATGAGGTGAAGGACTCTGTAGGGCCGGGGAAGGAGAAAGGAGGTAGATATATCTGCCCGGCAACTGTACCGGGCCAGGCATGGAGTTGATGTACAAGCATGCTCTGCGCTCAATTCAGGTTTATGATGGCTCACGGTCGAACAACCTTCACACGGAGTGCGCAATGCAGACCCTCTACCCGCAGATCAAACCCTACGCCCGGCACGATCTGGCCGTGGAAGCGCCACACGTGCTGTACGTCGATGAAAGCGGCTCACCCGAAGGTTTGCCAGTGGTCTTCATTCACGGCGGCCCGGGTGCAGGCTGCGACGCCCAGAGCCGGTGCTATTTCGATCCCACCCTGTACCGCATTATCACCTTCGACCAGCGCGGCTGTGGCCGCTCCACCCCCCATGCCAGCCTGGAAAACAACACCACCTGGCACCTGGTGGAGGACATGGAGCGCATCCGTGAACACCTGGGTATCGACAAGTGGGTACTGTTCGGCGGCTCATGGGGCTCCACGCTCGCGCTGGCCTATGCCCAGACTCACCCCGAACGCGTGCATGGTCTGATCCTGCGCGGCATCTTCCTGTGCAGGCCCCAGGAGATACAGTGGTTCTACCAGGAAGGTGCCAGCCGCCTGTTCCCCGACTACTGGCAGGACTACATTGCGCCCATCCCACCGGAGGAGCGCGGCGATATGGTCAGCGCGTTCCACAAGCGCCTGACCGGCTCCGACCAGATTGCCCAGATGCACGCGGCCAAAGCATGGTCCACTTGGGAGGGCCGCACGGCCACACTGCGGCCCAACCCCCTGGTAGTGGACCGGTTCTCCGAGCCGCAGCGGGCCTTGTCCATCGCCCGCATCGAATGCCACTACTTCATGAACAACGCCTTCCTGGAGCCGAACCAGCTGGTGCGCGACCTGCCCAGCATCGCCCACCTGCCGGCGGTGATCGTGCACGGGCGCTACGACGTGATCTGCCCACTGGACAACGCTTGGGAACTGCACCAGGCGTGGCCGAACAGTGAACTGAAGGTCATTCGCGATGCCGGGCATGCCGCATCCGAGCCGGGCATTACCGATGCTCTGGTGCGCGCAGCCGACCAGATGGCCAGGCGCCTGCTCGACTTGCCACTGGAAGAAGCATGAAGGGCCTGCTGCAACGGGTGCGCAACGCGCGGGTGGAAGTGCAGGGCCAGGTCATCGGCGCTGTCGAGCAAGGCCTGCTGGTGCTGGTGGCCGTGGAGCCGGACGACACCCGCGAGCATGCTGACAAGCTGCTGCACAAGCTGTTGAACTACCGCGTGTTCAGCGATGAGCAGGGCAAGATGAACCTGTCGTTGAAAGAAGTGGGGGGCGGGCTGCTGCTGGTCTCGCAGTTCACATTGGCGGCCGACACCCGCAACGGCATGCGCCCCAGCTTTTCCACGGCGGCGCCGCCGGCCTTGGGCGCCGAGCTGTTCGACTACCTGGTGACGCAAGCCAGAGACCGCCACGCCGACGTCGCTACCGGTCAGTTCGGTGCCGACATGCAGGTCCACCTGGTCAATGATGGCCCTGTAACATTGCTGTTACAAATTTAAGGTTAAAAAAAGCCGCTTTCTTGAATAAATAAGCGGTTCTATACCATAAATAGTTGTTGCAGCCTGATGCGTTGTCACGCGACCTGCTGGATAATCGCGCGCTGCATGAGGCCTGCGTTCGCAGGTCCGTTTCACTCTGACTCGAGCATTGTCCGTAGCCGTTTGGGGAATCATTACGCCCTTACGGGGTCCGAACAGTGCTCGCCAACCCGGCATTTGTCGCTGGCCGTTGGTTTCATGATCTGTTTTCGGCGAGGGTTGCTCGTGATTGTTAGTCCCCAAAAAGCATCAAGAATCCCCGGCGTCAGGCTGCGCAAGGCGCTGATGGCCAGCATGGCAATCGTTGGCCTGATGAGCGCGGGCCAGCTGTGGGCATTCAATCTTGACGATGTTGCAGCCAAGGCAAAGGATCTGGCCGGCCAGAAGTACGAAGCGCCCAAAAGCAACCTGCCGGCCGTGTTCCGCGACATGAAGTTCGCGGACTACCAGAAGATCCACTTCCTGCAGGAAAAGGCCGAGTGGGCCAACGACAAGACACCGTTCAAGCTGTCGTTCTACCACCAGGGCATGCACTTCGATACGCCGGTGAAAATCAACGAAGTCACCGCCACCAAGGTCCAGGAAATCAAGTACGACCCGAGCCGCTTCGAGTTCGGCGACGTGCCGCATGATGCCGATGCCACCAAGAACCTGGGCTATGCGGGCTTCCGCGTGCTGTACCCGATCAACAAGGCCGACAAGCAGGACGAAATCATGACCCTGCTTGGCGCCAGTTATTTCCGCGTCGTGGGCAAGGGCCATGTGTATGGCCTGTCGGCCCGTGGCCTGGCCATCGACACGGCGCTGCCTTCGGGCGAAGAATTCCCACGGTTCACCGAGTTCTGGGTCGAGAAGCCGCAGCCGGCCGACAAGCACCTGGTGATCTACGCGCTGCTGGACTCCCCGCGCTCAACCGGCGCCTACAAGCTCACCCTGCGTCCGGGCAACGACACGGTCGTTGACGTGCAGTCGCGCGTGTACCTGCGCGATCATGTCAGCCGCCTGGGCGTCGCGCCGCTGACCAGCATGTACCTGTTCGGCCCGAACCAGCCGTCCAAGGTCCTCAACTACCGTCCTGCGCTGCACGATTCCGAAGGCCTGTCCATCCATGCCGGCAACGGCGAGTGGCTG
The DNA here is from genome assembly GCF_000730565.1 of Pseudomonas fulva NBRC 16637 = DSM 17717. GTDB lineage: Bacteria > Pseudomonadota > Gammaproteobacteria > Pseudomonadales > Pseudomonadaceae > Aquipseudomonas > Aquipseudomonas fulva. The sequence goes on from NZ_BBIQ01000010.1 coordinate 70,637, forward strand.
TGGCGCCCGCTGAATAACCCCAAGCACCTGTCGGTCAGCAATTTCAGCGTCGAGAACCCGCGCGGCTTCGGTCTGATGCAGCGCCAGCGCGCCTTCAGCGACTATGAAGACCTGGATGATAACTACCAGAAGCGCCCAAGTGCCTGGATCGAACCCAAAGGCGACTGGGGCAAGGGCTCCGTCGACCTGGTGGAAATCCCGACGGCCGACGAAACCAACGACAACATCGTTGCTTTCTGGAGCCCGGAAAAGCTGCCCGAGCCTGGCGAGGCGGCCGAGTTCGCCTACCGCCTGCATTGGACCATCGACGAACCCAAGTTCCAGGCGCCTGAGTTGGGCTGGGTCAAGCAGACCCTGCGCTCCACTGGCGACGTCAAGCAGTCCAACCTGATCCGCCAGCCTGATGGCAGCGTGGCTTTCCTGGTCGACTTCGCGGGCCCGGCACTTGCCGCCCTGCCTGAAGACACCCCGGTGCGCAGCCAGATCAGCGTGGGCGACAACGGTGAGGTGGTCGAGAACAACCTGCGCTACAACCCTGAAACCAAGGGCTGGCGCCTGACGCTGCGTCTGAAGGTCAAAGAAGCCAACAAGTCGACCGAAATGCGTGCAGCGCTGGTGCGCGATGTGCCCGTAGAGGCTCCAGCGCCTGCCACGGACGCCAAGCAGGACAAGGCGTCTGCCAAGCATGCCAAGGCCGAGAAAACCGCCAAGGCCGAACAACCTGCCGCCGACGCGGCGCCCACCGCCGAGGCTGCGGCCACCACCGAAAAGGTGCTGACCGAAACCTGGACCTATCAGTTGCCTGCCGATGAGTAACTCGAGCCCAAAGCCGGTATCGCTTGGCGAGTACCTGGCCCACCTTCCAATGAGTGATGAGCAGCGCGCGGAACTGGCCAATTGCGCATCGTTCAGTGAGCTGCACCAGCGCCTGGCGGCCAACTCGCACGCCAGCCCAGCCGAGGCCGTGCAGGCCTCGGTGGGCTCGCGCCTGACGGTCGGCACCGCGGGTGAACTGGAAGAGGCCGAGATGCTCGGGGTGGACGGTAACGGGCGCCTGTGCCTGAAGATCGCGCCGCCCATCACGCGTACCAAGGTCGTTCCCGAGCCATGGCGTACCAACCTGCTGGTGCGGGTATGGCGGCGCCTGACCGGGCGTACCAACGCACCGCAGCCACCCAAGCGTGAGTTGCCGGCGGCCCGCTGGCGCACTGTCGGCTCGATCCGCCGATACATCCTGCTGGCGCTGATGATCGGGCAGACACTGGTCGCTGGCTGGTACATGAAGAGCATCCTGCCCTATCAGGGCTGGTCGTTCGTCGATCTGGACGAAATCTTCGCTCAGCCGATCTGGGATACGGTGGTGCAGGTATGGCCGTACGCCTTGCAGACGTCCATCCTGATTCTCTTCGGGATTCTGTTCTGCTGGGTGTCGGCCGGCTTCTGGACTGCCCTGATGGGCTTCCTTGAGCTGCTGACCGGGCGCGACAAGTACAAGATTTCCGGCAGCAGTGCCGGCAACGAACCCATCGCGCCCGATGCACGTACTGCGCTGGTCATGCCGATCTGCAACGAAGACGTGCCGCGGGTGTTTGCAGGCCTGCGTGCAACGTTCGAGTCGGTAGCAGCCAGCGGTAACCTGGACCGTTTCGACTTCTTTGTGCTCAGCGACACCAACGACACCGACATTGCCGTTGCCGAGCAGCAGGCATGGCTGGACGTGTGCCGTGAAACCAAGGGGTTCGGCCGTATCTTCTACCGCCGTCGCCGGCGTCGGGTGAAGCGCAAGAGTGGTAACCTCGACGACTTCTGCCGCCGCTGGGGCAGCGAATACAAGTACATGGTGGTGCTGGACGCCGACAGCGTCATGAGCGGCGAATGCCTGAGCAGCCTGGTGCGCCTGATGGAGGCCAACCCCGATGCCGGCATCATCCAGACCGGGCCCAAGGCGTCGGGCATGGATACCCTGTATGCGCGCATGCAGCAGTTCGCCACGCGCGTATACGGCCCATTGTTCACGGCCGGCCTGCACTTCTGGCAGCTGGGTGAGTCGCACTACTGGGGGCACAATGCGATCATTCGCATGAAGCCGTTCATCGAACATTGCGCATTGGCGCCATTGCCAGGCAAGGGTGCGTTCGCTGGGGCCATTCTTTCCCACGACTTCGTCGAAGCCGCGCTCATGCGCCGCGCCGGTTGGGGCGTATGGATCGCCTATGACTTGCCGGGCAGCTACGAAGAACTGCCGCCCAACCTGCTCGACGAACTCAAGCGCGACCGTCGCTGGTGCCATGGCAACCTGATGAACTTCCGGCTGTTCCTGGTCAAGGGCATGCACCCGGTGCACCGTGCCGTGTTCCTGACGGGTGTCATGTCCTACCTGTCTGCGCCGTTGTGGTTCCTGTTCCTGGTGCTGTCCACGGCGTTGCTGGCGACCAACACCCTGATGGAGCCCCAGTACTTCATCGAGCCGTACCAGCTGTATCCGCTGTGGCCTCAATGGCACCCGGAAAAAGCCGTGGCGTTGTTCTCCACCACCATCGTGCTGCTGTTCCTGCCCAAATTGCTCAGCGTCATCCTGATCTGGGCCAAGGGCGCCGTTGAGTACGGCGGGCGGATCAAGGTCACCTTGTCGATGCTCATGGAAATGCTGTTCTCCATGTTGCTGGCGCCGGTGCGCATGATCTTCCACACCCGCTTCGTGCTGGCCGCGTTCCTGGGCTGGGCCGCCACCTGGAATTCCCCGCAGCGCGACGACGATTCCACACCCTGGAGCGAAGCGGTCAAGCGTCATGGTCCGCAGACCTTGCTGGGCGTGGCATGGGCAGGTCTGGTAGCCTGGCTGAACCCCAGTTTCCTGTGGTGGCTGACGCCGATCGTGGGCTCGTTGATGCTGTCCATTCCGGTCTCGGTCATTTCCAGCCGTACCCGCCTGGGTCTGGCCGCCAAGGACGAGAAGCTGTTCCTGATTCCTGAGGAATACGCCACACCGCAGGAGCTGCTGGCCACGGACCAGTACACCCACGAGAATCGCTGGCACGCCCTGCGCGACGGTTTTGTGCGCGCGGTAGTGGACCCGCGGCAGAATGCTCTGGCGTGTGCCATGGCCACTGCCCGGCACGGTCAGGCAGCGCCCATCGAGGCCATGCGTGCCGAACGCATCGTCAAAGCTCTGGAAGTTGGCCCCCATGGACTCGACCTGGGCACGCGCCTGGCATTGCTGAGCGACCCCGTGGCGCTGACCCGCCTGCACGAGCAGGTATGGTCGCAGCAGCACGCGGCATGGATCGATGCCTGGCGCGCCTCGATCAAGGGCGACCCGCATTCACCGTTGTTGCCGCTGCATCCTGAACATGAGGGTCAACCGGCACTCGCAGGCTCCTGACCTGCGCCATTAGCGGGCCAGCCCGTTCCGACCTACCCTGCAGCCGACGTTTGCAGGGTAGCGCCGGACCGGGTTGGCCCGCGACGCTTTTGCCCCTCGGGCCGATTTAGGCCAACAAAGTCCCCCCCGATGCTATATCGCCAGCGCGCCATGCGTTAGCATCCCTCTCCGATAGCTCATGGCGGCCCGCACGGCCGTACCAATAAGAAAACGCGCTACTTCTACTTTCAGGGGACTTGGTGATGTTCAAGAAATACCTTTCGCGGCTGCTGGTGGGCATGACCGCTCTGGTGGCGGTGTCCGCCGCCCAGGCCAGGGCCATCGACGAGGCCGTCAAGCGTGGCACGCTGCGTGTGGGCATGGACCCGACCTACATGCCGTTCCAGATGACCAACAAGCGTGGCGAGATCATTGGTTTTGAGGTCGACATCCTCAAGGCCATGGCCAAGTCGATGGGCGTCAAGTTCGAAGCGGTATCCACCGCCTACGACGGCATCATCCCCGCCCTGCTGACTGACAAGTTCGACATGATCGGCAGCGGCATGACCTTGACCCAGGAGCGCAACCTGCGCCTGAACTTCAGCGAGCCTTTCATCGTCGTGGGCCAGACCCTGCTGATCCGCAAGGACCTGGCCGGCGAGATCAAGTCGTACAAGGACCTGAACAACGAGAAGTACCGCCTGACCTCCAAGCTGGGTACCACCGGCGAGATGGTGTCCAAGAAGCTGATCGGCAAAGCCAAGTACCACGGCTATGACAATGAGCAGGAAGCGGTCATGGATGTGGTCAACGGCAAGGCAGACGCCTTTGTCTATGACGCGCCGTACAACGTAGTGGCCGTTGAGAAGGCCGGTGCTGGCAAGCTGCTGTTCCTCGAAGAACCCTTCACCTACGAGCCGCTGGCCTTCGGCCTGAAGAAAGGCGACTACGACAGCATCAACTTCATCAACAATTTCCTGCACCAGATCAAGCATGACGGGACCTACGATCGTATTCACGACAAGTGGTTCAAGAACAAGGACTGGCTCAAGGACATGGAATAAAAGGCAACTTCAGGCCGCAAGCTGCAGGCCGTAGCCAGTGACCGACCTTGTGGGGTCGGCTACAGGCTGCGGCTTGTGGCTTGCGGCCTGCCGTTTTCCGGAGTATCCAAAGTGATCAAACACAAGAAGGCCCAGTGGCCCTGGCATGGGCTGACTGCACTGGTCCTGGTAGGCCTGGCCGTCAGCCTGTACATGGCGACCTCGATGATTTCCTACGAGTGGCGCTGGAACCGCGTCCCTCAGTATTTCGCTTACCAAGCCGAAGACGTACAGCGCGCGACCGACTATGGCACCGTGCAGGAAATCGTCATCTCCGGTGATGAAGCCCGCGTCACCCTGAAGGATGAAAGCGGGGAGCTTCAGGTCCTGGACGTGGCCAAGGACAGCCTGCAACTGAGCCGCGGCGACGATGTGGCCGAAGGGGACCAGATTGGCGTGACCCGGCACTGGGCCGCAGGTCCGCTGGCCTGGGGGTTGTGGACCACCCTGTGGATTTCGGTGGTGTCCGGTGCGCTGGGGCTGGTGATCGGGCTGGTGGCCGGCCTGTGCCGGTTGTCGACCAACCCGACGCTGCATGACCTGTCGACCGTGTATGTCGAACTGGTGCGCGGTACGCCGTTGCTGGTTCAGATCTTCATCTTCTACTTCTTCATCGGCACGGTCCTGAACCTGTCCCGCGAGTTCGCCGGTGTCGCCGCCCTGGCGCTGTTCACAGGCGCCTATGTGGCCGAAATCGTGCGTGCTGGCGTGCAGTCCATCGCCAAGGGGCAGAACGAAGCGGCGCGCTCGCTGGGCCTCAATGCCGGCCAGTCGATGCGTCACGTGATACTGCCCCAGGCATTCAAGCGTGTACTACCGCCGCTGGCCGGTCAGTTCATCAGCCTGGTCAAGGACACGTCGCTGGTGTCGGTGATCGCCATTACCGAACTGACGAAAAGCGGACGGGAAGCCATCACCACCTCGTTCTCGACCTTCGAGATCTGGTTCTGCGTGGCTGGTTTGTACCTGCTGATCAACCTGCCGCTGTCGCACATTGCCAGCCGGCTCGAGCGGAGGCTTGCGCAAAGTGATTGAAGTCCGTGACCTGCTCAAGGTATTCGACACCCGTGGCCATGTGGTACGGGCGGTCGACAACGTCACCACGCACGTGGCAAAAGGCGAAGTGGTCGTGGTCCTCGGCCCTTCGGGCTCTGGCAAGTCGACCTTCTTGCGTTGCCTCAACGGCCTGGAGCATTTCGACGAGGGCCATGTGGCCATCGCCGGCCTGGATCTGGCGCACCCCAAGACCGACATCAACGCCTATCGCCGCGAAGTCGGCATGGTGTTCCAGCATTTCAACCTGTTCCCGCACATGACCGTGCTGGAAAACCTGTGCCTGGCGCAGAAGGTAGTGCGCAAGCGCAGCAAGGCCGACCGCGAGGCCAAGGCTCGGGCCTTGTTGCAAAAGGTGGGGATCGCGGAGAAAGCCAACGAGTATCCGTCACGGTTGTCGGGCGGTCAGCAGCAACGGGTCGCGATTGCCCGCGCGTTGGCCATGGACCCGAAAGTGATGCTGTTCGACGAGCCCACCTCGGCGCTGGACCCGGAAATGGTAGGGGAGGTGCTGGATGTGATGAAGACCCTGGCCCTGGAAGGCATGACCATGGTCTGCGTCACCCATGAAATGGGCTTTGCACGAGAAGTGGCCGACCGCGTGCTGTTCTTCGACCATGGCAAGCTGCTGGAAGACTCGCCGCCCGCAGAATTCTTTGCCGCACCGAAAGACCCACGTGCGCAGGCGTTTTTGCGGCAAGTGCTCTGAAAGTGAAGGCTACCCTCGCGCAGTGGGTAGCCTTCGGATTGTGCGCTACAGGGCTCCCAAACCAAGCGCTCAGATGTTGAACCGCCTTACCATCCCCCGCAGTTGCTGCCCCAACTGCTCCAGCTCACCACTCGATGCTGCAGTCTGTTCGCTGGCTGCACTGGTCTGATCGGACGCATCACGCACATTCAGCACGCTGCGATTGATCTGTTCGGCCACCACGCTCTGCTGTTCGCTGGCCGTGGCAATCTGCTGGTTCATGCCTTGGATGCTCGAGACCGTCCCTGTGATCTGGCTCAGCGCATCGCCTGCCCTGCGGCTTAACTCCACGCTTTGCTCTGTGAGGTTCTTGCTGCTGTCCAACAAGCGCGTGACTTCGTCGGTGCCGTTGTGCAGGCTGTCGATCAGTTGACCGATTTCTTCCGTGGCGGTGGAGGTGCGCTGGGCCAGGCCGCGCACTTCATCGGCCACTACCGCGAAGCCCCGCCCGGCTTCACCCGCCCGCGCCGCCTCGATCGCGGCGTTGAGTGCCAGCAGGTTGGTCTGTTCGGAGACCGACTTGATCACGTCCAGAATACTGCCGATGCGCTGACTCTCGCCGGCCAGATGCTGCATGGCTGCCAGGCAATGGTCCATCTGCCCGGACAACTGTTCAATGCGGCCAATCGCTTCGGTCACCACCTGATCGCCCACCTGCGCCTGTTGGTCGGCATTGGTGGCGGCCATCGATGCCTGCTCTGCGTTCTGCGCCACCTCCTGGACCGTGGCGCTCATCTGGTTCATGGCAGTGGCAACCTGGTCGGTTTCTTCTCGCTGCTGGCTGATGCGCACCTTGGTGTCTTCGCTGCTGGAGGCCAGTTGCGACGCGGCTTGCGAGAGTTGCCCGACACCGTGGTCGATGCCGCCGATCAGTTCGCGCAAACTTATCGTCATCTCACGCATGCTGGCCTGGAGCTTGCCCATCTCGTCGCGGCGCTGCACCGGTTCGACCTGGCTCAGGTCCCCTTTGGCGATACGTGCCGCCACATCCAGGGTCTGGCGCAGCGGTTGGGTGATCTGCAATGTGATCAGCCACCCGGCGATCACACCGACCACTAGTGCCAGCAGCGCCACGGTGGTCAACAGCGAGCGGGCGGCCAGTGCTTCCCTGTCGCGTTGTTCGACTTTGCGCTTGCCAAGCTCCAGGCTCACCGAGCGCAACTCGTCGCCGCGGCGCTCCATCGTGTTTTGCAGTTGCTCGGCCTTGACGGCGACCTGGCGGTACTGGTCCAGGGTCGCGCGGTATCGGGCCAATTCGGTGCCTGGTTGCTCGATCACCGTGCGCGGCAGCCCGAGAGGCGCCAGGCCCTTGACCAGTTGAGCCAGGCTGGTACTTGCGGCCTCCAAGGCGCTTTCACCGACTTTGGCGAAGTCTTCGACAGGGGAGAAGGTGTAGGCCGGTACCAGGCTTTGCTGGTTGGCGCTCTCCACATGCCGGCTCAGTGTGTCCATCATGCCCAGCACGTTGGTCTGCTGCCCATCGGCAGGCATCTTCAACAGGGCCTGGGTTTCAAGTTCATCGATGGCCGTGCTGAGTTTCTGCCCCTGAACGAGCAGGGCCTGGCGCAAGGTGGTGCGGCTGTTGGCAGTGCGCTGCAGTTCGGCGAAGTCATCGCGCAATTGCTGCAGCAAACCCAGTTTTTCGGTCAGCATCTGCCGTGACTCTTCGACATTGCTGCGCTGCTGCAGCGTAGTCAGCATGTTGCTCAATTGCTCGAGGATGCGGCCGATCCGCGTTTTGCTCTGCTCATCGTCGAGCACACGGTACGTGATGCGCTCAGCGCGCAGGTCCTTGGTCAGGTCATTGATTTCGCCAATTTCACTCAGTTGCTGCGAACGAACGATGGCGCCGTCCAGGGCGCGCCAGCCACTGATCGTGGTGACCAGCGTGAGCAGCAGGACCACGGCGAAACCGAGGGCCAACTTGGCGGCGACGCTGATGTTGCCGAGCTTGCGGTTGAGGTAACCGAGCATGGGGATTCTCCGTGCAAGTGGAAGGAATGAAGAGCACGCGCAATGCGTGCAAGCCATCCCTGCCCATCGGCGGAGGACCTGTAGGACTTGACCTGAAACCCGCGTAGGAAAATTCGGACCATATGGTCAGATCTTTTACGGTTACATAAGCCTTTCGAGCGCAACCGCACGTCTTTCAAAGAGGCTGCGTGGCAGCCTCAGTCTGAATGCGCCGATTGACCGGCACTGTCATTGGTCGTGTCGACAGGCCTGCCCGTCAGAGCTTGAAACGCCTCACCAAACCCTGCAAATGAGTGCCTAGGCGTGCCAGCTCAACACTGGAGCTGGCAGTCTGTTCGCTGGCCGCCGAGGTCTGGTCGGAAATGTCCCGTACGTTGATCACGCTGCGGTTGATCTCTTCGGCCACCGCCGTCTGCTCCTCGGCTGCCGTGGCGATCTGCTGGTTCATCGCCTGGATGGAGGAGACGGTGCGGGTGATGTTTTCCAGCGAACTACCTGCACGGCGGGTCAGTTCGACGGTGCTGTCGGTGAGTTGCCGGCTGCTGTCCATCACGCTCGCTGCGCGCTGTGTGCCGCTTTGCAAACCGGCGATCAGTTCCTCGATCTCCTCGGTGGATTGCTGTGTGCGTTGTGCCAGGCTGCGCACCTCGTCAGCCACCACTGCAAACCCGCGCCCGGCTTCGCCTGCACGGGCCGCTTCGATCGCCGCGTTGAGCGCCAGCAGGTTGGTCTGCTGGGCCACCGACTTGATCACATCCAGTACGCTGCCGATCTTGTCGCTTTCACCCTTGAGCTGGCTCATGGCCTCGCTGGAGTTGGCCACCTCGCTGGCCAGCCGCTCAATCTGCGCCACCGCTTCGCTGACCACACGATCGCCCTCACGGGCCTGCTGGTCGGCCATGACGGCTGCTTCCGAGGCCTGCTCGGCGTTGCGTGCCACGTCGTGAACGGTCGCTGTCATCTGGTTCATCGCCGTGGCAACCTGGTCTGTCTCGACTTTCTGGTTGGTAACGCCTGCGCTGGTCTGCTCGGTCACCGCCGAGAGCTCTTCGGCGGCACTGGCAATCTGGGTTACACCATCGCCGATGCCGCCAATCAGCTCGCGCAGGCCTTGGGTCATGCGCTGCATGCTGGCCTGCAACTGGCCAAGCTCGTCTCTACGCAACGAAGGTTCATGCAGGGTGAGGTCGCCGTTGGCCACCCGTTCGGCTCCACGCAGCGCCTCGCGCAGCGGCAGGATGATCTGACGGGTGATCAACCAGGCCGCCAGCAGGCCCAGCAAGACGGCCAGGCCAGTGGCCAACCCCAGCAACGCTTTTGCCTGGGCAGCGGCGGTGTCACGCACCTGGGTCTGCGATGTGGTCATGGCCTGGCTGGTCTGCATCAAGGTCACGCCTTGATCGGCCATTTGCTGCAACGCCTGGGCGCTGGCGCTCTGCGCTTCGCCGAACTGCATCACGGCGTCGCGGTAGCCGCCCATGGCGGTACTGGCGTCGGTCAGGCCGGCAGCGAATTCGGCAGGCAGCTTGGCGGGCAGCCCTCGCAACTCGTCCAGCGCCTGGTCGATGGCCTTGAGTGCGGTCTGCTGATAATCGGCATTACCGCTGTAGGTGTAACCACGCACCTGGAATCGCGCTTGCTGGAGCAGGCTGTTGACGGTGACGGCATATTGGTACTGGGTGATATCGCCCGCTTGAAGCAGGCGCTGCTGAACGCGTCCTACCAGTTCGACTGCCTTGTCCGCGCTGTCCCCCAGCACGCCGCGGCTGGCCTCGCGTCGCACATTCGCCTGCTTGAGCTGCGCGAAGGCCTGCTGGTAGGCCGCTACTGCATCGCGCTGCTGTTCGAGTCGCTGGTGATCGGCGGGTTCGTCGATCTGGCCGAGCATCAGCTGAACCTGACGATCCAGGGTGCCAAGCGCCTTCTCCATCTCACCGATCGAGGCGTCGTCGCGCTGGCGTTCATAATGCTGACGTGCAATGCGCAGCTCCTGGGCGTACTGCTGGATGACCGAGATATTGCCCAGCTTGTCACCCCTGGCTGTGATGCTGTTCATGCCGTGCCAACCGGTCAGGGTGATGATCAGCGTCAGCAGCAGTACCAGGCCAAAGCCCAGCGCCAGTTTGCGGGTTACACTCACGTTGCCCAAAAGCTGGGCTAACCATCGATTCATAGAAACTCCCTGGCGGCTTGGCAGCACGATTCGTTGTTGTTGCCAATGCCATCGGCCAGGGAAGCGGAAACTTGATGGGGGAAAGCTGACCAGTTCGTCAGAATATGCGTGAGAGCAAGGCCGTGACGGCCGTTTCCACACGCAGGATGCGCGCACCGAGCTGCACCGGGGCCAAACCCGCCTTGCCCAGCAGATCGACCTCGTAGGGGATCCACCCGCCTTCCGGGCCAATGGCCAGGGTGACTGGCTGTTCTACAGCGCGAGGGCAGGCAGGATAATCACCTGGGTGACCAACCAGCCCAAGGGTGCCTTCAGCGATGGCGGGCAGACGGTCCTCGACGAACGGCTTGAAGCGTTTTTCGATGATGACTTCCGGCAGCACCGTGTCACGTGCCTGCTCCAGCCCCAATATCAGGTTTTCACGGATGACGTCGGGCTGAAGGAAGGGGGTCTGCCAGAAGCTCTTTTCCACCTTGTAGCTGTTGAGCAGGATCAGGCGAGGCACCCCAAGGGTGGCGACGGTCTGGAACAGCCTGCGCAGCATCTTGGGCCGTGGCACCGCCAGCACCAGGGTCAACGGCAGCTTGGCCGGTGGCGCCTGGTCGAAGCTGACGTGAAGCTCGGCTTCATGACGCTCCAGGCGCTGCACCGTCGCCAGGCCCATCAGGCCGTTGATGCGGCCTACGCGCAGGGTGTCGCCGACGGCGACCCCGTGCACATCCTGCATATGGACGAAGCGCCGATCAGCCAATACGACACGGTCGGCCGCGATGAAATCGGCCTCCTCCAGCAGCAGCAGGTTCACGACTGCGTCGCGGGTGGTTGGTCTTGATCATCGGCAGGCTGTTCGTCGCTGCCACGCTTGCGAATCAGGCTGCCGCACAGCACGCCGACCTCGAACAGCAGCCACATGGGGACGGCCAACAGGGTCTGGGAGAAGATGTCCGGAGGCGTCAGCACCATGCCGACCACGAAGCAGCCAATGATCACGTAGGGGCGGATCTTCTTCAGGTACTTCACATCGACCACGCCAATCCAGACCAACAGCACCACGGCCACCGGAATCTCGAAGGCCACGCCGAAGGCGAAGAACAGCGTCATCACGAAGTCCAGGTAGCTGGCGATGTCGGTCATCATCGAGACGCCCTCGGGCGTTGCGCTGGCGAAGAAGCCGAAGATCAACGGGAAGACCAGGAAATAGGCAAAGGCCATGCCGGCGTAGAACAGCACGATGCTCGACATCAGCAGCGGTATGGCGATGCGCTTTTCATGGCGGTACAGGCCCGGCGCGATGAAACCCCAGATCTGCTGCAGAATGAAGGGGATCGCCAGGAACAGCGAAACGATCATGGTCAGCTTGAACGGCGTCAGGAAGGGCGAGGCCACGTCGGTGGCAATCATGGTCGCATTGGCGGGCAGATGATCACGCAGCGGCGCCGAGACCAGGGTGTAGATCTGCTGGGCGAAGGAAAACAGCCCGGCAAAGATCAGGAAAATGACGGCAACGCAACGCAGCAAGCGGGTGCGCAGTTCGGTCAAGTGCGAAACCAGCGGCATGGGCTGGTCGTGTTCCGGATTCTCGCTCATGGGGCTCGCGGCGGCTCGGGCGGTACGGGAGTAGGGTGCGCAGTGGCATCGGTTTCGGCTGATGTGGCTGGCAGGCCGGCAGGCGGCTGCACGGTTGCCGTGGTCACCGGAGGCTGGGCAGGCGGCGCATTGGGGTTGAGGATGCGCTTGGCCTGCTCTTCCATGTGCATGATGTGCTCGTTGTGCAGCTGGCGGCGGATGTCATCGGCGCCGATTTCACGCTCGACTTCCATCTTGATGCTGTTGAAGCTGCGTTTGAGCCGACCGATCCACAAGCCTGCCGTGCGGGCGGCGCCCGGCAGGCGCTCGGGGCCGAGCACCAGCAGGGCGACGAGGCCGACGAGCAGCAGCTCGCTGAAACTGATGCCGAACATAAGTCAGTCTTTCCGCTGCGGCTCTTGGACCGGTTGGGCCTGGCCTTCGATGGTGTGGCCCTGGCTGGCTTGGGCGGTGGTGTGCACCGGTTGCACAGGGGGTACGGGCTGGGCCGGAGGAGGGGTAGGTTCAGCTGGCTTGGTTTCCTCTTCGTTCATGGCCTTGCGAAAGCCCTTGATCGATTCGCCCAGGTCGCTGCCCAGGTTCTTCAGCTTCTTGGTGCCGAACACCAGCACGACCACGACCAGCAGGACGATCCAGTGTTTCCAGTCAAAGATACCCATTTCGTACTCCCGAAAATTGTGTGAAGGTCACCGGGCGTCAGCCCTGAACATACATCAGGCCGAAGGCTGGCGGGCGGCTTTTTCGTCATGGCCCGACAACCCGAAGCGCCGGTCGAGTTCATCGAGCACGGCCTGCGGGTGCTGACCCAGGGCGCTGAGCATCACCAGGCTGTGAAACCACAGGTCGGCCGTCTCATAGATGACGTCGCTGCAGTCCTTGCTAAGCGCAGCATCCTTGGCGGCAATGATGGTTTCGACCGACTCTTCGCCGAGCTTTTCCAGAATCTTGTTGAGGCCCTTGTGGTACAGACTGGCCACATAGGAGCTGTCCGGCGCTGCCTGCTTGCGTTCTTCGAGCACGGCGGCCAGCCGGTTGAGGGTGTCGCTCATGTCAGTGTCCTGCGTCGTAGATGGCGTGCGGGTCTTTCAGAACCGGGTCGACGGTGGCCCATTGGCCATTCGAATAGACGCGGTAGAAGCAGCTTTCCCGGCCGGTATGGCAGGCAATGTGGCCCACCTGTTCGACCATGAGGATGATCACGTCGGCGTCGCAGTCCAGGCGCATTTCGTGAAGCTTTTGCACATGGCCCGACTCTTCGCCCTTGCGCCACAGTTTGCCACGCGAGCGCGACCAATAGATGGCGCGTTGCTCAGCAGCGGTCAACGCCAGTGCTTCACGGTTCATCCACGCCATCATCAGCACGCGTCCGGTCTTGTGGTCCTGGGCGATGGCAGGCACCAGGCCATCGCTGTTCCACTTGATCTCGTCCAGCCAGTCTTTCATCGTCGACTCCAAAACGGGCCCGTCTGCGTCGCGGGCCTTTTGCGCTAGTGTGCCAGCCACGGGCGCGGCTGGCTATTGGCGCACGATCAGGTAAAGGCCTGCGGCCAGCATCAACCAGGCCGGCCACGCAGTAGCTGCCGCCAGGCTACCGGCCTGCAGGGCGACACCGCCCAGGATCACGCCCCCGCCCAGCAAGCCGGCACCGAGCAGGCGCAGGGCCCAATGATCGCCATGTCGGCGCTCGGGCATCTTGGGGTCGTGCAGGTGCGGTTGCGACAGGCGTTCGAGCAAGTCCCGGGTCATGTTGGCCAGGTGAGGCAACTGCTCAGCCTGGCTGTGCAGGTTGCCCAGCAACGCCTTGGGGCTCATGCGCTGACGCATCCAGCGCTCAAGATAAGGCTTGGCCGTGCTCCACAGGTCCAGCTCGGGGTACAGCTGACGCCCCAGGCCTTCGATGTTGAGCAGGGTCTTCTGCAGCAGCACCAGTTGAGGTTGCACTTCCATGTTGAAGCGGCGCGCGGTCTGGAACAGGCGCATCAGCACCTGGCCGAAGGAAATGTCCTTGAGGGGTTTTTCGAAGATCGGCTCGCACACGGTGCGAATGGCCGCTTCGAACTCATTGACCTTGGTATTGGCCGGCACCCAGCCCGAGTCGATGTGCAGCTGGGCGACGCGGCGATAGTCGCGCTTGAAGAAGGCAATCAGGTTGCGCGCGAGGTAATCCTGGTCTTCATCGGTAAGGCTGCCGACGATGCCGCAGTCGATGGCAATGTATTTGGGGCTCCACGGCTTGACCGTGCTCACGAAGATGTTGCCCGGGTGCATGTCGGCGTGGAAGAAGCTGTCGCGAAACACCTGCATGAAGAACACTTCGACGCCGCGTTCGGCCAGCATCTTCATGTCGGTGCGCTGATCGGCGAGGGTGGCCATGTCGGTCACCGGTACGCCATAGATACGCTCCATCACCAGCACTTTCGGCCGGCACCAGTCCCAGTAGACCTGGGGCACGTACATCAGCTCGGAATCCTCGAAATTGCGCCGCAGCTGGCTGGCATTGGCCGCCTCGCGAAGCAGGTCGAGTTCGTCGTAGATGGTTTTTTCGTAATCGCCGACAACGTCCACCGGGTGCAGGCGGCGTGCATCGGCAGAGATGCGTTCGGCGCCCTTGGCGATCAGGAACAGCCAGGCGATGTCGGCAGCGATGATCGGTTTGAGCCCCGGTCGGACCACCTTGACCACCACTTCTTCACCGCTTTTCAGGCGTGCAGCGTGCACTTGCGCCACCGATGCGGATGCCAGGGGCTCCACGTCGAAGCGGCTGAACACCTCACTCACCTTGGCCCCAAGCTGGGCTTCGATCAGCGCCACGGCCTTCTGCGGATCGAACGGCGGTACGCGGTCCTGCAGCAGCATCAGTTCGTCGGCAATATCGGTGGGCAGCAAGTCGCGCCGGGTAGACAGCAGCTGGCCGAACTTGATGAAGATAGGCCCCAGGTCCTGCAGCGCCATGCGCAACCGCGCACCGCGGCTCAGCTCGGAGGCCCGACGCGGCAGCCAGCGCCACGGCAACAGCAGGCGCAGGCTCATCAACCACCAGGGCAGAGGGTAGTCGAACAGCAGGTCATCGAGCCGGTAGCGGATGACGACGCGCTGGATGCGGAAAAGGCGGCGGAAGGCGAGCAGCTTCATGCGTTATCGCTGGAATCAAGGGATCGGGAAAGGCGCAGGATGCGCGCCTCGAGGCGTTCTGTATCGACCTTCATGGCATCGAGTTCGCTGAAGGCGGCCTCGGCTTCGCGCTTGCCTACCAGCGTACGCGATTCTTCCGCCAGGTACTCGGACAGGCTCTGGCTCAAGCGCGCCAGGCCTTGGCGGGTCCAGCGGGTGCGCAGGCGAATGTGCCCTGCGATCAGGGACGTGGGCACCGGGCCCAGCCACTTCTGCAGCTCATGCTCCCAGTCCAGCTCGAGGTCCTGGAGAATGCCGAACAGATCGAGCAGGGCCGCGGTGTCGCCATGCAATTGCACCTGTGGGCTGTGCAGGACTGCTGTCTTGTCCCGCGATAACGCCAGGTGCGCCAGGCTCGCTGCCGGTGCACGCAGCCGACAGTCGACCTCGCCTTCCCAGGCACTGGCCAGCATCAGGCCCTGTTCGTCGGGCAGGATGAAGACCTGCATGGCCGGTTGGCGGCAGTCGATCTCGATGACCTTGCCTTCCAGCGCCGCCAGCCTTGGCAATGCCGTGCTGTCCATGCGCAGGACGCGGTTCAGGCCATGTTCGGCGCTGGCGAGCAGACCGGCCATGAGCATCAGGGCTTGATCCCCCGGTGCACGGCCACGATGCCGCTGGTCATGTTGTGGTAGGTCACCCGGTCGAACCCGGCTTGCACCATCATGGCCTTGAGGGTTTCCTGGTCAGGGTGCATGCGGATCGATTCGGCCAGGTAGCGGTAGCTCTCGGAGTCGTTGGTGATGAGCTTGCCGGCCAGGGGCATGAAGGCGAACGAATAGGCGTCGTAGGCCTTGGACATCAGCTTGTTGGTCGGCTTGGAGAACTCCAGCACCAGCAGGCGGCCGCCCGGCTTGAGCACGCGCAGCATGGAACGAATGGCGTCTTCCTTGTGGGTGACGTTGCGCAGGCCGAAGGCGATGGTCACGCAATCGAAATGGTTGTCCGGAAACGGCAGCTTCTCAGCGTCGGCCTGGACGAACTCGATGTTGCCGGCCACGCCACGGTCCAGCAGGCGGTCGCGGCCGACCTTGAGCATGGACTCGTTGATGTCGGCCAGCACCACGTGCCCGGTCGGGCCCACCAGGCGCGCGAACTTGGCTGCCAGGTCGCCCGTACCGCCGGCGATGTCGAGCACACGGTTGCCGCTGCGAACGCCCGACAGCTCGATGGTGAAGCGCTTCCACAGGCGGTGCATGCCGCCGGACAGCACGTCGTTCATCAGGTCGTATTTGGCCGCCACCGAGTGGAACACTTCGGCGACTTTGCGCGCCTTCTGGCTCTCAGGCACGTCCTGGTAGCCAAAATGGGTCGTGGGTTCGGCGTGGTCGCCTTTGCGCTGGTCGTTCATATCGCTTCACCGAAATTAATTGACGCCATTCTAGGGCGAACGAGCGGATTTGTCTTGGCGGGGTGTACCGCCAGGCGGGGGCGGGCATAATGTCGATTATGTCTACATGTTCAGGAACACCCGCATGACCCAGATCAGCGTCGAACGCAAACACACCCTTGGGCGCGACGCCGCCCGTGCCAAGGCCCAGGCGCTGGTGGATCGCCTTAGCCGCGAGTATGACCTCAAGGCCTCATGGGATGGCGACCGCGTCGATGTGGCACGCAGCGGTGCGAACGGCAGCGTCCACATCGGCCAGGACAGCATCCGTGTCGATCTCAAGCTCGGCATGATGATGTCGATGATGAGCGGCACCATCAAGGGCGAAATCGAACGGGCGCTGGACAAGGCGCTTGCCTGAATCTGGACACCGGCCATTCGGCCCGGTTCGCCGGGTGATGGCGAACGGGGCGTTTCAGGTGGGCTCGGCAAGAAATTTCATGATGACCGGCGCGATGGCGTGCGGCCGGGTGATCAGAAACAGATGACCATCATCGATGATGTGCAACTGCGCGTTGGGAATACGCCAGGCCAGCAGACGCATGTTCACCAGCGGAATCAACGGATCGTCATCCCCGGCCAGCACCAGGGTGGGCTGGCGGAGCTTGTGCAGCCAGTGAATGCTGGTCCAGCCAACTGCTGCGAACAGTTGCCAGTAATAACCCAGCTTGCCAGCCGAGCGTGCCGTGGCCGCGTGCTTTAGCGCCAGGTGCGGATCCCGGCGAAACCCGCCGCCATACACCAGCGGCGCGATGCGCATGACATGCGCCGGGTCTACGTACCGGCGGGGGCTGGCCATGCTCCACAGCACCTTGGGCTTGCCAGGCACCATCACCGCCCCTGCCGCCGTGGCGGCCAGGATGAGTTTTCGGCAGCGCTGCGGGTAGTCATGGGCGAATTGCTGAGCCAGCCCACCTCCCCACGACACACCGATGACGTTGACCTGGCCGTAATTTAGCGCGTCGAGCAGCCGAGCGGCGAGCCGGGCAAGCCCTGAAAACCGATAGGGCCGCTGCGGCGTGGATGAACCGCCCACACCCGGGGCATCGAAGGCGATGACCTGCAGGTCGGGGTCCAGTGCCTCGATGAACGGAAATATCAGCTCGAAGTTGGCCCCGATGCCGTTGAAGATCAGCAAGGGCGCCAGGGTCGACTGACCTGGCCGCACGACGGTACGGATGGACAGGCCATCGAGCTCGACCGTTTTGAACACGTAGGGTGACGGCATGCGCATGGCTCCTGGAGCAGGTAGACGCCTTGGCACCGCGCAGGTGGCCACGGCGCAGGGGTTCAACGCTGGTGCACGTAGCGGCCTGGCGCAGACTCGGCTGCAGGATGACTGGGGCACCCCAGGTGGCCCGGCGCCTCGATCAATGCCCCGGCCCGCTCGACCAGCCAGCCCTGCCAGTGCAGCCACCATGAATCGACATGCCTGACGGCGTCCTCTTGCCACGCCAGCGGATCGTCATGCTGGCCACCGCCGGCCTGAAAGCGCGCCTTCGGGTTGCCTGGCGGGTTGATGATGCTCTGGATGTGCCCGCTGTTGGAGAGCACGAACTCGACCTTGCCGCCGAACAGTCGCGCCGAGCGGTAGCAAGCCTGCCAGGGCGTAATATGGTCGGCATTGCCCGCCACGCTGAAGAGATCGCACTTGACCTGCTTGAGGTCGATGGCGGTACCGCAAACGGTGATGCCACCGGGACGGGTGAGCGGATTGCCCCTGTACATCTCGATCAGGTCGGCATGGAATGCGGCGGGCAAGCGCGTGGTGTCGTTGTTCCAGTACAGGATGTCGAACGCTGGCGGCTCGTTGCCGAGCAGGTAATTGTTGACCCAGTAGTTCCAGATCAGGTCGTTGGGACGCATCCAGGCAAACAGCCGGGCCAGATCGCTGCCCTCGAGCACCCCCGCCTGCTGGGATTGACGCTTGGCCGCATCCAGCGCCTGGTCGTCGACGAACAACGCCAGCGCGTTGTCGAGCGTGGCGTCCAGCACGCTGACCAGCAAGGTCAAGGCATTGACCTTGGTTTCATGGCGCGCCGCAAGGTGGCCCAGCAGCGCGGTGCAGGTGATGCCCCCTGAGCATGCACCGAGCATGTTCAGGGTCGCACTGCCGGTGATGCTCAGCACGGCGTCCACTGCCTCGCCCAGTGCTCGCACATAGGTGGACAAGTCCCAATCGCGCTGCGCCCTGGTCGGGTTGCGCCAGCTGACCATGAAGGTCTGTTGGCGGGCGTCCAGGCAGAAGCGCATCAGGCTTTTTTGCGGGCACAGATCAAAGATGTAGAACTTGTTGATCTGTGGGGGCACCACCAGTAATGGCCGTTCATGCACCTGCTCGGTGAGGGGGCTGTACTGGATCAATTCCAGCACCTCGTTACGGTACACGACCGCGCCGCGACTGCTGCCCAGGTCCTTGCCCACCTCGAAAGCATCCATGTTCACCTGGCGGGGCATGCCGCCGTTGTGGACCACATCCCTTGCCAGGTTCGACAGGCCATCAAGCACGCTTTTGCCGCCGGTCTCGAAGAAACGCTTGAGTGCGGCAGGATTGGACAGGTTGTTGGTAGGCGCCAATGCTTCGGTCATGAGCTGGATGACGAACTGCCCACGGCTGATGTCCTCAGGGGGCAGGTCACTGCTGCTGATCCACGCCTGGAGTTCGTTACGCCATGCCAGGTAGCCTTGCAGGTAGCGTCGGTAAAGCGGGTTCTGTGACCAGGTCGGGTCGCTGAAGCGGCGGTCATCGCTGGCAGGGGCGAGGCTCGATTTGCCCAGCACCACATTCTTCAGTTCGAGCCCGAAGGCAAGCGCGTGCTTGGCACTGTGCAAGGGCTGGCGTACGGCCTGGCGCAGCACGGTCTGGGCCGTGCCCAACAGGTCCTTGCGTTGAACGCCGACCATCGGGTTCAGGCCCGCGGCGCGTTGCGGGGCCTGCTGCTGATCTTCATTGTTTTTGTTACTCATCCGCGACGCTCCGTTGTCTGAGACGAGTACCGGCTGCCGAGGGGTGCACCGACGTGTCCCCGATACCGCTACTCGGGTAATCCGTGACCACGTCCTGCACTGCTACGGGCGATCAGGCGCCTGCCGCGCCATGCTGGTAAATGGCCACCTCTACTGGTTACCCGAGTTTCAGGCGCGAAGCAACCTGGCGCTGTCGTATGTTCCTTATCACTGTCAGTTGGGTCGGCATGG
Organism: Pseudomonas fulva NBRC 16637 = DSM 17717; assembly: GCF_000730565.1. Taxonomy (GTDB): domain Bacteria; phylum Pseudomonadota; class Gammaproteobacteria; order Pseudomonadales; family Pseudomonadaceae; genus Aquipseudomonas; species Aquipseudomonas fulva. The sequence goes on from NZ_BBIQ01000010.1 coordinate 90,395, forward strand.
CGGGCGAAGGCGTTTGCCAGGAGAACAGTTAAAGCATCAGCTTGACCACGGATTCCGAAGGGTCTCGCGTCTTGCCGGCCTTGTGCAGTGCCTCAAGGTATTCGGCCCACAAGACGTCCTGACGCAGACACAACTGTTCCAGGTATTCCCAGGTGAACAGACCACTGTCATGGCCATCGTCGAAGGTGAGTTTCAGGGCGTATTGCCCAGCCGGTTCCAGCCCGACGAGGCCGACGTTGGCCTTGCCAAACTGCAGGATGGGGTTGCCGTGCCCCTGGACTTCGGCCGAGGGGGAGTGCACGCGCAGGAATTCGGCGGGCAGGTGGTAGACCTCATCGGGCCCATAGGTGAGGCGCAGGGTCTTGGAGGCTTTGTGCAGGTTGATGGCGGTAGGCATGCGAGCCATGGGCGTGATCTCTGTTTGAGTTACACACCGCACGCTACCCGCTGCACGAAATGCTCGCCAGCTTCTTGAGCAAAAAACCTGTTTCGCCAGGCTGCAAGCGTCGCACGGGGCGCTTGCAGCCTGGCGCGGGCCCGTTACAGGATGTAGCGGGACAGGTCTTCGTTCTGGGCCAGCTCGCCCAGGTGGCTGTTCACATAGGCTGCGTCGATCTGGATCGGCGCTTCGTCATGGGCACTGGCCAGGTCGCCGGCGCTGAACGACACCTCTTCGAGCAGGCGCTCAAGCAAGGTGTGCAGGCGACGGGCACCGATGTTCTCGGTTTTCTCGTTGACCTGGTAGGCGATTTCGGCCAAACGCTTGATGCCATCCTCGACGAACTCGATGTTCAGCCCTTCGGTCTTGAGCAGTGCCTGGTACTGTTCGGTCAGCGAGGCATGCGGCTCGCGCAGGATGCGCTGGAAGTCTTCCGGGGTCAGGGCCTTGAGTTCCACGCGGATCGGCAGACGACCTTGCAGCTCAGGCACCAGGTCGCTCGGCTTGCTCAAGTGGAACGCGCCCGAGGCGATGAACAGGATGTGGTCGGTCTTGACCATGCCCAGCTTGGTGTTGACCGTGCAGCCTTCGATTAGCGGCAGCAGGTCGCGCTGTACACCCTCACGGGAGACATCGGCGCCGCCGACATTGCCGCGCTTGGCGACCTTGTCGATCTCATCGATGAACACGATGCCGTGCTGTTCGACCGCTTCCAGCGCCTTGGCCTTGAGCTCTTCTTCATTGACCAGGCGACCGGCTTCTTCGTCGCGCACCATTTTCAGCGCTTCGCGAACCTTCAGCTTGCGCGACTTGCGTTTGCCCTTGCCCATATTGGCGAACAGGCTCTGCAACTGGTTGGTCATTTCTTCCATGCCAGGGGGGGCGGCGATTTCGACGCCCACGGCATCGGCCACCTCGATTTCGATTTCCTTGTCGTCCAGCTGGCCTTCGCGCAGGCGCTTGCGGAACAGCTGGCGGGTATTGGAATCGGAACTGGTCTGGGCGGCTTCCTCGCTGAAGCTGCTGGCCCGTGCCGGTGGCAGCAGGGCGTCGAGGATGCGCTCTTCGGCGGCATCCTCGGCGCGGTGGCGCACACGGATGATTTCCTGCTCACGCAGCATCTTCAGAGCAGCGTCGGCCAGGTCGCGGATGATGGATTCCACATCGCGGCCCACATAGCCCACTTCAGTGAACTTGGTGGCTTCGACCTTGAGGAACGGGGCATTGGCCAGCTTGGCCAGGCGCCGGGCGATCTCGGTCTTGCCCACGCCGGTGGGGCCGATCATCAGGATGTTCTTGGGCGTCACTTCGGCGCGCAGCTCGGCAGGGAGCTGCATACGGCGCCAGCGGTTGCGCAGGGCGATGGCCACGGCGCGCTTGGCGTCGTCCTGGCCGATGATGTGACGGTTGAGCTCGTGGACGATCTCGCGGGGGGTCATGGACATGATCAATAGGGTCCTCGTACGAATGATTCAGCGTGGAAAAGCCCCGTCACCGAGACGGGGCGCCAAAGCAGCTGATCACTCGGCCAGGTCCTGCTCCTCGATGGTCAGGTTGTGGTTGGTGAACACGCAGATGTCACCGGCGATGTTCAGCGCGGTCTCGGCGATTTCGCGGGCCGAGAGGTCGGTCTTGTTCAGCAGTGCACGGGCTGCGGCCTGGGCGTAGGCGCCGCCGGAACCCATGGCGATCAGGCCGTCTTCGGGCTCGACCACGTCACCGTTGCCGGTGATGATCAGCGAGGCATCCTTGTTGGCCACCGCCAGCATGGCTTCGAGGCGGCTCAGGGAGCGGTCGGTACGCCATTCCTTGGCCAGTTCCACGGCCGCGCGGATCAGGTGGCCCTGGTGTTTCTCCAGTTGGCCTTCGAAGCGTTCGAACAGGGTGAAGGCATCGGCAGTGGCGCCGGCAAAGCCCGCGATGACCTGACCGTGGTACAGGCGACGCACTTTCTTGGCGTTGCCTTTCATCACGGTGTTGCCGAGGGATACCTGGCCGTCGCCGCCCATGACGACTTTGCCATTGCGGCGGACTGAAACGATGGTGGTCAAGGGAGAGTCTCCACGCAGCGGGGCGAAAATGCCTGTTGCAAACTCATATGGGGGTGCAGGACGGGATTTCAACCGCGGGGGATGAACGGTTCGAGGAGTGGGGGTTCAGAATGGGTGACGAGGTTTTTGTGCCAGGTATGGCGAAACACCGTATGGCGAAACACCTCGATGCGGTAAGCGGCAGCCCAGGATCCTGGCTTCGCAACCCGTAGGTTGGGGCCGCGGTATTCCTACCCCACACACAGATGCCACTCAATCAGGTCAGCAAGCTCGAAGCCATGAAGTAAAACGACTGAGCAGCTCCTCCGAACGCTCTTCGCAAACCCTGCCCGTGAAAGCTGGTCGGCATCTAATCGATGAGGAAGTTTTCAGGTTGAAAACTCCCTAACGAATATTTAAGGGCAAAACGCCAGTACGCGATAATTAAATAATTAAGTAGCAATACCTTGCCAGAAGATTGCATGGTTTGAGGAACGAGTGCAGGTCTGCATATGGGGTATATCTGGGCGGGACGAGGGGTTAGGATTTGAATGTGTCAGCAAGTACATGATCCCTTGATAAGCACGGAGTGTTAACATGTCAGAGCTCGCTGCTGTTAAACAAGATCTGGAACAAGCCAAGGATATACTCGACTCAGACCCTTTCGCAGGTCGAGATTTCTTCTGGGAACAGCATAGGTTTGCCAGGGATGGATATTTGAAGATCAATCATCTGGTTGACGCAGGTGTGCGTGACCGTATTGCTGAAGATGTAAAGTTCTTATTGGCAAACTTCTCCAAGCGCCGAGATTTTCTAATCGAGTCGACAGGTAATACACCGCGTTACTTGAGCAATGTACCTCAAGAAAAGATCGAGGCTCATGGGCGATACATTCCGCGTGCCTATCGGTCTCGTTACCTGATGAGCTTGATTGCTCATATAGTCAAGGAGGAAGTCATCCCGACACCATGGAAATGGGATAACTTTATCATCAACAACCAGCACAAGTCAGGCGATACGCACGGCTGGCATTGGGGAGATTACCCCTACACGATCATCTGGATTGTCGATGCACCGGCACTCGAGGCTGGTGGCTTGCTGGAGTGTGTGCCCCACACCAATTGGGATAAGCAGAACCCCCGCGTAGAAAATCTGCTGGTGGAAAACAAGATCGATTCATACTTCCATCTCACTGGTGATGTCTACCTACTCAAAGCTGACACCACACTGCATCGAGTCAAACCACTGACCCAAGATGTTAGCCGTATCATTCTCAACACTACGTGGGAAAGAGCGAGAGACAAGGATCGGAAAGTCGAGCATGAGACGTTTGTCTTCCGGGACTGAGTGTGAGAGTCTGTGCATGACCAAGTTCAAGTATTCCCACACAAACCTGGTTGCCTCCGATTGGAAAAAGATAGCAAAATTTTACATTGATGTCTTTGGCTGTGTTCCAGTTGGCCCCGTTCGTCGACTTTCAGGGCAGGCGGTGGCAGATGGCACCGGCTTGATCGAGCCGGAGATCGAAGGTGTTCATCTTCGGTTACCCGGCTACGAGGAGGGCGGTCCGACACTGGAAGTCTTCCAGTATCGCCGCTGCCGTGACGAACCGGAAAAATTTGCCAATTCATGTGGATTTACCCATATCGCATTTGAAGTTTCTGATTTGGAGACTGCTTGCGCCAAAGTAATCAGCGCAGGTGGGTGGCTGCTAGGAAGATTGGCGAGTCAACCTGTCGAGGGAGTGGGGGTTTGCACGTTTGTATATGTTCGTGACCCTGATCGGAACATTATCGAAGTCCAAGGCTGGGAGACACCATGACACGCAAACTTGCACAGTTCGATTTGGTAAAACCCAAGTTCGCCAAGGGGGACGCCAGAATGGAAGAGTTCTATTCCTCTGTCGGGTATGTGAACCGCCTAGCGGAACAGCATCCGGGATTCATTTGGCGCGAGAGCGATGAGGACCAGCCGCTGCTGGATCAACTGTGGGGTGAGGGCTACTTGTACACGCTCTCGCTTTGGCGAGATGTCGAATCGCTCAAGGACTTTCTCTATAACACTCCGCATAAGACGCTCATGCGCCGTGGGGGGGAGTGGTTCGACCCCATCTCCCGACCCCGTGTGGTGTTGTGGTGGGTCGAAGAGGGCCATGTCCCGACCCTGCGGGAGGCCCATGGGCGTCTCACACGCTTGTACGAAGTTGGTCCGTCTCTGCATGCTTTCGACCTGCGCTCCAGTGGGTTACCAACCGTTCTGTACTGAGGAAGTGCACATGACCCAATTGGCTCGTGATACGCAACAGCAACTCGCCGACTATTACCGCTGCTTTCTCGGCGATCCGGCACAGCTTGTGGCCGCGCAACAATCAGTGAGGTCATCCCGCAAGATCGTGGAGTTTCTGGAAGATGAGTGGACCGTTGCCGAGGAGCGTCTGGTTGATCGGCGCGAGCTGCCCGCCACGCGAGAGGCGTTTCTTCCGTGGTACCTGATGTGCGAAAAGAAGATCAATGAAGATATTCGCTTCTTCGTAGACTTCCTACGCTTTCAGGCCAGTGTGGAACAAGTCGCTTACTACATCTGCATGGAGGAAATGGTCGATGGCTCATTCGACGATCTGATGGCCTTGGCCCAGCTGGGTATGCCAATTCGTTGCAAGATGATCGCTGCGGAAAACTATTGGGATGAAATGGGTAATGGCGACTTCGCCGCCGTGCATACCACGATGTTTCGCACCTCGTCTAGCTACATGCGGGATGTGTTGGTCAATGCGGGAATCAATGTTGAGGCACCTCCTCTCGAATGCTTGATGAACGGCAACATCTTGCTTATGTGGGCCATACGCCGTGAGTACAACATGCGCCTTATTGGAGCGATGGGCCTAGTGGAGGGGTCGGCGCCGGTACGCTTCGGTGCCACCACTGCGGCGATGGAGCGCTTGGGCTTGCCGAAGGATGTGATCGCCTATCACAAGGCCCATATCAGCATCGATACGCGACATAGCGCTGCCTGGTACGGAACAGTGTTAGAGCACTACGCGACGGGTGGCGAGGATGTGGTGCGCGAGCTCTCGTTGGGCGTGATGATTCGCTACAACGTCGCGCTGCGGTATTACCACTTCATGTACAAAACCATGCGGAGTCTGGGATGAGTGCTCAACGACAAACGGTGGTCGTCATCGACCCGATCAGTTCGGGTCGGCGTTATGGACTGAATATTCGCAACAAGGGATACCGAGCGTTGGCGCTGGTTACTCGCAAGCAATTTCCGGGACGTCTGCATAAGCTGCATGGCGTCGATGGTTTCGACGAGGTGGTGCATGTAGAGAGCTCAAAGCAGGCTAAGGCCAGCATGGCAGGAAGGGAGGTGCATGCGGTCATCCCTGGTTCCGATTCGGCATTGCGAATCAGTGACCGTTTGGCCGCTCATCTGGGGTTGGTCGGGAACCCTGTCCAAACCTGTATGGCCCGGATGAATAAGTTTGAGATGAAGCTTCGATTGCAACACGAAGGCGTTCCGGTAATACCTGCGTTCAAGCTGACTATGGATGAATTGGCCAACGGATATGATCCGGGTGTTGCGTTCCCCGTGGTGGTCAAACCAACTCAGGGTACGGGAGCGAAGAATGTGAGGGTCTGTGAGTCCTTGGGCGACATTTACAGGGCACTGGCGGCTATCGAAAGTGATGACGAGCCTGGAGGGCAGGAGGAGAGGCATGCACTGGTGGAAGCGTATATCGACGGCCCTGAATACTTCATCGTTACGGCGAATCTGGGAGTGGCGGCGCGACAGATTCTCTGCTTTGCAGAGTACGAAAAGATCCGAATCGGCGACTGCCCTAGCGTTTATCGCAATATTCGATCCCTTTCGCCCGTAAGCGATCAGGCGCGCCAGGCATTTGCCTACCTATGCGAGGTCAACTCTGCTATCGAGGCCAACATTGGCATCAACGATATTGAGTTCAAGATCAACTCGTCAGGACACTTCATCATTGAACAGAACGGTCGCCTGCCTGGGGCGAATGTACCTTCACTGATTGAGTTGTGCACCGGGTTGAATTGCTACGACCTCAACATCGATATCTACCTGGGGCATGCGCCACTCACCTTGGCAGTTCCGCACTACAACAGGCATTTTTGTATCTGTTGCCTGATTTCTGAACAGAGCGGCAAGGTGACGGAGATTGAAGGCATTGAGTTGGTCAAGGAGCTCGAGTCATTTCATGAGCTTGCCTTTCTCGTGGCGAAAGGCGAAGTCATTGAGGCGACACAGGACTTCCTATCGACCTGGGGTTTTGTCTACCTCATCCATAAGGATCCTGACGTCCTGCGTAGGCATGCGGAAACTGTCCATGAGTGTATGAAGCTGGCGCTTTCCTAGCCAAAGGATTGATGGCAGGTCTTAGGTGAGGGGAAAGCCATGTCGAACTGGATAGTGCTGGTGTGTCTGATTTTGCTTGCCTGTGCAGTCTGCGGGCGTCTGGCAACGATGCTTGGTCAGAGTCGAGTAATTGGGGAGATCGTTGCCGGTATAGTGCTGGGCCCCACGTTGCTGGGAACTTGGTTTCCACAAGTGTCGGCAAGAGTGCTGACACCCGAATCGATGGATGTTGTTCGAGCGCTTGCCGAATTGGGGCTGATTATGCTGATGGTTGAGGTGCCTTGGCATGCCGCAGGAGGCGGAAAACACCCCGGAGAGCAGCGTGCGTCGGCCTTGATCGCAAGCTGTGGAATTGTGTTGTCGTTTTTTCTGGGGTGTGTCGTGGGCGCTTGGTCAAAGGCGTCCATCGCACCAACGCAGCCTTATTGGCCGTACGTGATCTTCTGTGGTGTCGCAATGTCAGTGACTGCACTGCCTGTCTTGGTGAGGATTATCCAGGAGCATGGAGGCATTGATGAGCAAGCGAGTCGATTGGCGCTCTCGGCGGCGGTGTACACCGATGTGTTCGCCTGGTGTGCACTGGCGCTGGTCCTGACTTTGCACATCAGTGGTGCGGCAGGCCCGTTCAAGAGTCTGTTCAGGCTAAGCGGTCTCGCGGTTTATGCCAGCCTGACGGTCCTGGTTCTCCGTCCTTGGCTGAGAAACCGGATTAGCCACACTGCGCTGAGTGAACGCTCCCGTGTCGCGACTGCCTTTTTTTACTGTCTGCTATCAGCGCAGGTTACCGCGATGCTCGGTTTCCACCAGGCTATCGGTGCGGTCATGGCGGCGTACGTGTTTCACGATCTGTTCTCGATGGAGCATGCATGGCGTCGATGGATCGGCAGATTTGCTCATCTGTTTCTTACTCCGATCTTCTTTGCCTGCTCGGGTATCCAGGTTTCGCTGAGCGCTTTGAATGAGCCAACCCTCTGGCAGTGGCTGTTGTGGTTCCTGCTGGGGGGTACGGTTGGCAAGGTGCTGGGCTCATATATCGGTGCAAGAATATATGGATTGAAATCAATTGATTCCATTGAGGTTGGGGTGTTGATGAACACGAAAGGCCTCGTGGAATTAGTACTGCTTGGTGTAGGACTTCAGGTGGGAGTGTTGTCTGAAAGTTCCTACAGTGTTCTGTTGATGCTGGCCCTTGCTTCGACAGTGTTAACTAATCCGTTAATTTCGCTTTTGAGTAAGTGTTCTGGCAAGAATGCCGTCGTGGATAAAGCGCCGTCGCGTAGAGGTGTTTGATTTTTGGCGTGAGTCCGATTATCGTCTGGAGCAGCGTAGGAGCACTCATAATAAGGAAGGCTGCTTTGGACGTATTAATGGGTTTGTTAGCGGCGGTATGTTGGGGGGCGACAGACTTTTTGGTTGGCGTTAACGCTCGAGCGGTTGGGGTAAAGCGGGCGGTGTTTTTCGGGCAGTGTTTAGGGCTTTTATTAATGGGCATGATTGTTGTAATTTCAGCCAGTCAGTGGGAGAAGCTCATTTCTGCGCCCTGGCGTGCGATAGGGATGGGGGTAGTTGCTTCTTTGTGTACTGTGGTGGGAGCACTCGCGCTGTCGAAATCTTTTGCTATCGGCAAAACTGCGGTTGTAGCACCTTTGGTCACCTCCTATGGCGTTTTCACCACACTGTTGGCGTGGCTGAGCGGTGATGCCCTGTCAGTCTGGCAGGTGAGTGGTATCTTCGTTTGCTTCTTTGGGGTTTTACTGGCCAGTCGCAGTGATCATGGAGGTGATTTCGAACGCAAGACCACCAGCACGACCTCAGTAGGGTTCGCTTTGCTGGCGGCCATGCTTTACGGCATGAGCTTCTGGATTCAGGGCAAGTTCGCCTTGCCGGTTCTGGGCCCTGTGAACATGCTGGCGCTGGGCTATGCAGTGGGGGTCATGTTCCTCATTCCTGAGGCTTTCAGGCTGCTGCGGCACCGCGCAACGATCAGGTTCAAGACCTTTGGCTCCCTATGTGGCGCCAGCCTGTTCAACCTAGGGGGATTCTCCGCTTTTTCCTGGGGAGCACTCAGTGGTTCGGTTTCTGTTGTTACCGTGATCAGCACCCTGTCGGGCGGGATTGCCGCGGTTCTGGGGTATTTCTTTTACCGCGAGCGGCTGTCGGCCATTCAGCTTGGCGGGATCAGTCTGGTGTTGTTAGGGGCTGTGCTTCTACATCTTTATGGTTGAGATTTTTCGACGATACAGACGATTGCGGCGATTTTTGGACTTTTGGGGGCCCAATGCCAAGGGCTTATGTTTTCGTTGTTGGTCTGTAGATATGAGTGGTCATAATAATGGACTATCGAGGCTACCTTCCGAAAAGCCATGTGGATATGTTGCCCTGCATGGCGGCTTTTGCAGTTGTTGTAGAAACGGGGAGTTTTGTTCATGCATCAGCCCGTCTAGGTTTGACCGCGTCAGCAGTCAGCAAACAAGTGTCCAAGCTTGAGAGCGCCCTTTCGATTCGATTGCTGGAACGCAGTACGCGTAGGTTGAAGGTTAATGCCGAGGGCGCGCAAATATATTCGCACTGTAAAGAGTTGCTGGAATCTTCGGCCAATGTATTTAGGTTGAAGGAAAGCTTTCTCGAAAGCCCGCAAGGGCTTATTCGTATCGCGGTGCCGCGCTCATTGTATGGAAGATGTCATCAACTAATCCCAGGTTTTCTAGAGCAATATCCGGATATCAATGTTCAGCTCATTTCCAATGAGGGTGCGTTGGACTTCATCGCGGAAAGCATCGACATCGGCATCAGGATTACCGACGCTCCACCGCTGGGGTTGGTAGCGCGTAAGTTGTTCCCTGTCGACTTTGTGGTCTGCGCTGCAGATAGCTACCTGGAAAAGTACGGTCGTCCGGTCCACCCTTCAGCGTTGGTGGAGCACAGTTGTATACCTTTTTCCGATACCAGCGAGATCCAAACCTGGAAGTTGGCATCGGTGCAAGGGGTTTATGAAGTCAGTGTTTCAGGACGCTACGTTTCAGACAGTCCAGAAGCTGTGCTGAATGCCACCCTCTCGGGTCTTGGTATTTCCTGTCTGCCTGCCAGCCTTGCCGGTGAAGCAATTGCCGCCAACGACCTGGTGGAAGTGCTGCCCGAGTGGAAGTACGTGGGGGCGTTGCAGGGGATGGCTTGGATCCTCCATCAACCTGGGCGGCATGTATCACAGAAGATCAAGGTGATGGTCGATTACTTGGTCGGCGCATTACGAAGTACAGGTCGAGCATAAGGGATCACAGGGTTTGGAGGGGGCGTGATGACGACAACGATAGCCGGATACTATTGTGAAAAATGTTGGTATGTATACGATCCTGCACAAGGCGATCCGGAACATGGCATCAAGCCGGGTACGGTATTCGAAGACATTCCGCAGCAGTGGCGCTGTCCCGATTGTGGCCTGAGCAAGGAGGCTTTCGTCCTCAGGAGCGATGGGCCGCACAGCGGCCCCAACGCTACAAGCTGTAAAGCTGAAACCCTAAACCGCTACACAACTCATTGATCGGCCGGCCCCTGGCTCACGCCTCGTGACAGACGCGCCCATCGACCAACGTATAGCGCACAGCACCCGGCAGGCAGTGCCCGATGAACGGGCAGTTGTCGCCACGGGAGTACCAATGCTCACCCGCCACGGTCGAGGCCTGTGGATCGAATACCACCAGGTCAGCCGCTGCCCCCACCTGCAACTGGCCAGCCGGCAGCCGCATCGCTCCAGCAGGACCGCAGGTCAGGCGCGCCAGCAACGTGGGCAGGTCGAGCAAGCCATCCTGTACCAGCGTCATGGCCAATGGCAGCAACACTTCCACGCTGCTGATACCCGGCTCCGTGGCGCCGAACGGGGCCAGCTTGGCATCGCGCTCATGAGGCTGGTGATGGCTGGCGATCGCCTGGATCACGCCGGTTTTCACCGCCTCGCGCAGGCCATCGCGGTCGGCAGCGCTACGCAGTGGCGGTTGCACGTGGTACAGGCTGGAAAATTCACGCAGCGATTCGTCGGTCAGGATCAGCTGGTACAACGCGACATCGGCAGTCACCGGCAGGCCAAGGCTTTGCGCCTGGGCGATCAACCGGGCGCCACGGGCGCTGGTGATCTGGGTGAAGTGAGCGCGAACACCTGTCTGCTCCACCAGCAGCAGGTTGCGCGCCAAGGCCACGGTTTCGGCAGTTTCAGGGATGCCGGGCAAACCCAGGAAGCTGGCCATGGCCCCTTCGTGGGCAAGGCCGCCCTGGGCCAGGTCGCGGTCCTGGGAGTGGAACACCACCGTCAGGTCGAACGTGGCGGCGTACTCCAGCGCACGGGCCAAAGTGCGGTTGTTGGGTATTTCCTTAAGGCCATTGCCAAAAGCGACGCAGCCGGTGTCGCGCAGGCCTACCAGTTCGGCCAGCTGCTCCCCCTCCAGGCCCTTGGTCAGCGCACCGATCGGGTAGACCTTGCTGTTGCCCGCCTCGCGGGCGCGGTCCAGGATCAGCTCGGCCACTGCCGAAGTGTCCAGGGCCGGGCGGGTCTGCGGCGGGCAGCACAGGCTGGTCACGCCACCGGCCACGGCCGCGCGGGTCTCGCTGGCGATGGTGCCTTTGCGGCTGTAGCCGGGCTCGCGCAGCGACACGCCCAGGTCCACCAGGCCAGGGGCGACGACCAGGCCATCGGCCTGAAGGGTGCGGCTAGCAGCAAAGCCAGCGGGCGCGGCGCCCATGGCGGCAATGCGGCCACCCTCCAGGTGCAGGTCGGTGACCTGGTCAAGGCCGCTTTGAGGGTCGATGACCCGGGCGCCAAGAATGCTGATGCTCACTGGGCGATCTCCTGGTCGAGTTGACGTTGTACGTTTTGCCCGCTCATGGCCATGGACAACACGGCCATGCGCACGGCGATCCCGTAGGTAACCTGGTTCAGGATCACCGAATGCTTGCCATCGGCCACGGCCGATTCGATTTCCACCCCACGGTTGATCGGGCCGGGATGCATGACGATGGCGTCCGGCTTGGCGCCTGCCAGGCGGGCGGTGGTCAGGCCGAACAGACGGTAGAACTCGCCTTCGCTGGGCAGCAGGCCACCGGTCATGCGCTCACGTTGCAGGCGTAGCATGATCACCACGTCCACATCCTTGAGGCCTTCTGCCAGGTCGGTGTACACCTTCACGCCATACTGCTCGATGCCGACGGGGATCAGGGTTTTGGGGCCGATCACGCGAATGTCCGGGCAACCCAGCGCCTTGAGCGCCAGCATGTCCGAACGCGCCACGCGCGAATGAAGGATATCGCCGACGATGGCAACCGATAGGTTCTCGAAGCCGCCCTTGTGACGGCGAATGGTGAGCATGTCGAGCATGCCCTGGGTCGGGTGCGCATGGCGGCCATCACCGCCGTTGATCACGGCAACCTCCGGGCACACGTGCTCGGCAATGAAGTGCGCCGCGCCCGAATCCGAGTGGCGCACCACGAACATGTCGGCCGCCATGGCTTCAAGGTTGCGCAAGGTATCGAACAGCGTCTCGCCCTTGCTGGTCGAGGAGGTCGACACGTTCAGGCTGATCACGTCGGCCGACAGGCGCTGGGCGGCCAGCTCGAACGTGGTCCGGGTTCGGGTCGAGTTCTCGAAGAAGACGTTGCACACCGTCTTGCCACGCAGCAGCGGCACTTTCTTCACGGCGCGGGCGCCGACTTCCAGGAAGGAATCGGCAGTGTCGAGAATTTCGGTCAGCAGTTCGCGGGGCAAACCGTCAAGCGAAAGGAAATGGCGCAGCTGGCCCTGATCATTGAGCTGCAGCGGGCGCTTGGCGTCGATTGGCGTCATCGCGGGGGACTCTTAAAGGGCGGTAGCGGGGGCGAGGTCCTGGCGCTCGAGGGCGAGCGGCGTGGGTCCGGTCAATTTTACCCGTTCATGGGCCGCCAATGACAAGGTGGCGCCGAGCACATTCGGGCGGATGGGCAGCTCGCCTGCATCCAGGTCCAGCAGGCAGACCAGGGTGACGCTGGCCGGACGGCCATAGTCGAACAGTTCGTTGAGGGCGGCACGAATGGTTCGACCGCTCATCAGCACGTCGTCTACCAGCACCAGGTGCTGGCCTTCGATTTCGAACGGCAGCTCCGAGGGGCGCACCTGCGGGTGCAGGCCATTCTGGCTGAAGTCGTCTCGATAGAACGACACGTCAAGCGTACCCATGGGGCTGGTGTCGTCCATGGCCTGTTGCAACGCCTGGGCCACCCACACACCGCCGGTGCGAATGCCGATGTAGCGTGGCTCGGCGATGGCGCGGCGGGCCAGATGGGCGCGAAGGTCGACAGCCATCTGCCGGATCAGCGCGGCAGGATCAGGTAGGCTCATTGCAGGTTCCTCGGAAGGGTGCGCCGGAGGCATCCGGCCGCGAAGATGATCAGGTATTGGCCTCCAGCCAGCTTTGCAGCAGCAGGGCGGCGGCGATAGCGTCGACCGGGTTGTCCCGGTACGTGCCGCGCTGGCCGCCACGGGCCATGCGCTCACCCTTGGCCTCGAACGTGGTCAGGCGTTCGTCATGGGTATGCACCGGCAGGTTGAAGCGCCCATTGAGGCGGCGGGCGAATTTTTCGGCGCGGGCGCTCATGTCGCTGGGGGTGCCGTCCATGTTCAGCGGCAGGCCGACGACAATGGCGTCAGGTTTCCATTCGGCGATCAGGCGCTCGACCTGGGCCCAATCCGGCACGCCATTCTGGGCGCGCAGCGTACACAGTTCACGGGCCTGGCCGGTGACCGCCTGGCCGACGGCAACGCCAATCTGCTTGGTGCCATAGTCGAAGCCCAGCAGCAGCCGGGGTGCGGCAAGTGCGTCGGCCATCAGGCGTGGCCCGCTTGGCTGGTCAGCAGGTGAAGGTTGATGCCAAGGCTTGCGGCCGCCGCTTCCAGGCGCAGCTCGCTGGTCATGGCAAACAGGATATCCGGGTCGAACGCACAGTTGAGCCAGGCGTTATCGGCCAGTTCGGCCTCCAGCTGGCCCGCTTCCCAGCCGGCGTAGCCCAAGGTGATCAGGCTCTTTTCCGGGCCCACGCCTTCCGCGATGGCGAACAGCACGTCCTGGGACGTGGAGAGCGAGAGGCCCTGGAGTTCCACCGTGGCCTGGTAGCTGCACTCGCTGGTGTGCAGCACGAAGCCGCGGTCGGTCTGCACCGGGCCGCCTTGGTAGATGGGCACCTGCAGGGTGCTGGCCGACGGGGTTTCGTCCGGGCGCAACTGCTCGAGGATGTCGGCCAGGTTCAGTTCCTGCGGCTTGTTCACCACAAGCCCCATCGCGCCATGAGCATTGTGCTCGACGATGTACGTGAGGGTCTGGGCGAAGTTCGGGTCGGCCATGTGCGGCATGGCGATCAGGAACTGGTGCTTGAGGTAGCTCGGCGTGAGGTTCTTCATGGGGGATAGTGTGGCGCCACCCGGCCACAGCTGCAAGCGTGCCGGCTCAGTTGCTGGACAACCGATCGCCTCTGGCGAAGCGCCAGGTGCGGATGATTTCCAACCGGTCGTACTCGGCCAGGTCACCGGTGAACGGTGCGAACGGTGCAGCCAGGCGCACAATGCGCTGGGCCGCCTGGTCCAGCACGGGCTGACCGGAGGATTCGAGCACCAGCACTTCGTAGAGTGACCCGTCGCGGTTGATCGAGACCATCATGCGCAGGTTGCCGTAGATCTGCTGCCGGCGTGCCTCGTCCGGGTAGTTCAGGTTGCCCACGCGTTCGACTTTCTTGCGCCACTCCTCCTTGTACCAGGCGCCCTTGTCGCGCATGGTCGAGGCCGCATTCAGGCGATGGATACGCGGGCGCTTGGCATATTGCTGCTGCTCATTGGCAAGCTCGGCTTCAAGGCTGGCGATCTGGCTGGACAGCTGCGAGCTGTCGAACTCCCGCACGGGCGTGCTCGGCTTGGGCTGGGGCTTGCTTTCCCGGGGCTTGGGCTCGACCTTCTGGGCCTTGGGGGCCTTGGTCGCGACCGCCGACTTCTGTGGAGGCGGCGGTACCTCGGGCCTGGCGGCAGGAGGCGGCGTGATCTTGTTGATCTTGGTGTCCTGGAAAGGCGCAAGCTCGGTGGTCTTGGGCACGGCCTTCTTGTCCAGGGTGCCGCTGCCTTGCTGGTTGTCCTGCGCCTGGAAATCAGCCTTTTCCGGCGGCTTTTCGCTCTTGAACGTGGCCAGGGTGATGTCCATGGTGCGGCTGATCTGCGCCGGCTTGACCACGGTAAAGCCCACTCCGAGGATCAACGCCAGGTGCACCAGCGCCGCCAGAAACAGCGTGAAGCCCAGCCTGTCCACCGGGCGAACGCGGGGCGGCAACAGGTCGGCGGGGATGTCAGCGGGCAGCGTCATCAGGTATCCAGGGGCATCGTCGAGCTACAAACGGCACGCGACAGTCAGCAGAAGCACGGGGCGGCCGTGCCGGGCTTGCAGCCTGTCGCTTGCGGGTGAGCATGATACCCCACGCCAGCCCGTTACCGAATGTCCGTGGTCAACGCGCCTTGAGCTGGCGATCAATGGCATCCATCAGCTGGCCGCCGATGTCGGTGCCGTAGGCGGCGTCGATTTCGCGGATGCAGGTGGGGCTGGTCACGTTGATTTCGGTGAGGTAGTCGCCGATCACGTCCAGGCCGACGAACAGCAGGCCTTTCTCGCGCAGTGTCGGGCCCACCTGGGCCGCGATCCAGCGGTCGCGCTCGCTCAAGGGGCGTGCCTCGCCGCGACCACCGGCTGCCAGGTTGCCACGGGTTTCGCCGCTGGCCGGAATACGGGCCAGGCAGTAGTCGATCGGCTCGCCGTCGATCATCAGGATGCGTTTGTCACCGTCCTTGATCGCCGGCAGGTAGGCCTGGGCCATGATCTGTTGAGTGCCCAGCAGGGTCAGGGTTTCGAGGATCACCGACAGGTTTGGGTCGCCCGCCCGGTGACGGAAGATCGACGTGCCGCCCATGCCATCCAGGGGCTTGAGGATCACATCGCCATGCTCGGCGGCGAATGCGCGGATGATGTCCGGGCGGCGGCTGACCAGGGTAGGCGGGGTGCACTGCGGGAACAGCGTGGCGAACAGCTTTTCGTTGCAGTCACGCAGGCTCTGGGGGCGGTTGACCACCAGCACGCCTTCGCTTTCGGCCTGTTCGAGCAGGTAGGTGCTGTAGACGAATTCCAGGTCGAAAGGCGGGTCCTTGCGCATCAGGATCACGTCCAGTTCGGCCAGGGCGCTGTCCTGCTCCTCGCCCAGCTCGAACCAGCGGGCCGGGTCTGCGAACACCGTCAATGGGCGCATGCGCGCACGGGCCTTGCCTTCGCCTTGATACAGGTCGCGCTGCTCCATGTAGAACAGGCTCCAGCCGCGTGCCTGGGCAGCCAGCAGCATGGCCAGCGAACTGTCCTTCTTGTAGGAGATGGACGCAATAGGGTCCATGACAATGCCGAGGCGAACGCTCATGGGGTGGTTCCTCTTGGCGGCGTGGCCGCGATGGATCGAAAGAAAAGTGGCTCAGGGTGGCGCCGCCAACGCCGCCGGTCAAGGGGCGCGGCAGATGGAATGGCTACCCGGACTGTGCTAAAAATGCAGCTTCAAGCCTTTGGCTACACGCCTCAAGCGAAAAGCGGCCATGGGCCCATGGGGCTTTCCTGTCGCGTGCCGCTTGCACCATGCAGCTCAATTCCCCCGGGTAGGCGTCTATGGAACAACCCCTGAAAGTGATGGTGATCGACGATTCACGCACCATTCGCCGCACGGCGCAGATGCTGCTCAGTGAGGTGGGCTGCGAGGTCATCACTGCCAGCGATGGCTTCGATGCCCTGGCCAAGATCGTCGATCACAACCCGGCCGTGATCTTCGTCGATGTCTTGATGCCGCGCCTGGACGGCTACCAGACGTGCGCGGTGATCAAGCAGAACAGCACCTTCAAGGACGTCCCGGTGATTCTGTTGTCGTCGCGCGACGGTTTGTTCGACAAGGCCCGCGGGCGTGTGGTCGGTTCTGATCAGTTTCTGACCAAGCCGTTTACCAAGGAAGAACTGATCGAGGCAATACAGGCCCATGTGCCTGGGTTTGCCACAGCCCAACAAACAGCACCCTGACCGTGCCCTGCCCTGGCACGGTCTTACGAATCCTGATGGGGAACCAGTATGGCCCGCGTTCTGATTGTCGACGATTCGCCGACAGAAATGTATAAGTTGACCCAATGGCTGGAAAAGCACGGGCACGAGGTACTCAAGGCCAATAACGGCGCCGATGGCGTGGCCCTTGCCCGGCAAGAGAAGCCGGATGCAGTGCTCATGGACATCGTGATGCCAGGCATGAACGGCTTCCAGGCCACTCGCCAGCTCAGCAAGGACCCGGAGACCAAGGCCATTCCGGTCATTGTGGTGACCACCAAGGACCAGGAGACCGACCGCATCTGGGCGACGCGCCAGGGCGCACGTGACTTCCTGACCAAGCCCGTGGAAGAAGATGCGCTGGTGCAAAAGCTCCAAGAGGTGCTGGGGGCTTGACCACACGCCCGCAGGGGGCGTCGCTGACCGCCTTCGAACTGTTGCTGGATATCGATCGCCGCTGCCGGCTGCTGGTGGCCGACCAGCCAGCTTCGGGTGACAGGTTGCAGCAGTGGAGCGGCATCGGTTTTCGTGTAGCCGGGCAATGGTTCGTCGCCCCCATGGGCGAGGTGGCCGAAGTGCTGCGTGAGCCCCGCAGTAGCCGAGTACCCGGTGTACAACCCTGGGTATGCGGGGTGGCCAATCTGCGTGGCCGGCTACTGCCCGTGATGGACCTGGGCCGTTTCCTCGGCCTGGGCAGTGCCGTGCCAGGCAAGCAGCGCCGCGTCCTGGTGCTCGATCACGAGGCGCTTTTCGTTGGTCTGCTGGTGGACGAAGTGGTGGGCCTGCAGCACTTTGCTATCGACAGCCTGCAACCTGCGCTGCCAGTGACCGATGCTGCCGGGCCCTTCGTTCAGGGGCGCTTCGAACGCGACCACGACTACTGGGCGATCTTCAGCCCCTTTGCCCTGGCCCAGGCACCGGGCTTTCTCGATGTGGCGTTATAGGACCTTGCAAACGTGAACCAGCCTGCTCCCCCCGTCACCGCCACCACCGTGAGCCCCCGCACCCGCAGCATTGCGCAGATCACCGTGCTGTTCCTGATCCTGATCCTCTCGATCATTCTGCTGTTCGCCAATTTCGCCTACCTCAACACCCAGTCCAACTACGACAAGCAGTACATCGGCCATGCCGGCGAGCTGCGCGTGCTGTCCCAGCGCATTGCCAAGAACGCCACTGAAGCGGCTGCCGGCAAGGGTGTGGCCTTCAGGCTGCTGTCCGATGCGCGCAACGACTTCGAGCGTCGCTGGGGCTACCTGCGCGAAGGCGACAAGGCCACTGGCCTGCCCGCAGCGCCACCCTCGGTGCGCGAAGAAATGGAAGCGGTGCGCGATGACTGGGAGAGCCTGCGCAAGAGCACCGACACCATCCTGGCCAGCGAACAGACCGTGCTGTCCTTGCACCAGGTGGCGGCAACCCTGGCCGAAACCGTCCCGCAGTTGCAGGTCGAATACGAAAAAGTGGTCGAAATTCTGCTGCAAAGTGGCGCCCCGGCCAGCCAGGTCGCCGTGGCTCAGCGCCAACTGCTGTTGGCCGAACGTATCCTGGGGTCGGTCAATACCGTACTGGCCGGCGATGCGGCGGCGGCGCAGGCCGCCGATGCCTTCGGCCGTGATGCCGGCCGCTTCGGCCAGGTGCTCGAGGGCATGCTCAAGGGCGACGCTGGCATTGGCGTTACCCGTGTCGAGGACGCCGATGCCAGGGCGCGGCTGGCGGAAATCGCCGAGCTGTTCCAGTTCGTGGCCGGCTCGGTCGATGAAATTCTCGAAACCTCGCCGGAGCTGTTCCGGGTGCGGGAGGCGGCCGGCAGCATCTTCAGCCTGTCGCAGACCTTGCTCGAGGAAGCCTCGCACCTGGCCAACGGGTTCGAAAACCTGGCCAGCGGGCGCACGCTCGATACCGTTGGGGGGTATGCACTGGGCTTGTTGGCGCTGGCCTCGATCATCCTCATCGGCCTGGTCATGGTGCGCACCACCAACCGTCAGTTGCGTGAGACCGCCGAAAAGAACGAACGCAACCAGCAGGCGATCATGCGCCTGCTCGATGAAATCGAAGAGTTGGCAGATGGCGACCTGACGGTGACCGTGTCGGTGACCGAAGACTTCACCGGCGCCATTGCCGACTCCATCAACTATTCCGTCGACCAATTGCGCGACCTGGTCGCCACCATCAACCACAGCGCGGTGCAGGTCGCCTCGGCGGTGCAGGATACGCAGAACACGGCCCGCCAGTTGGCCAAGGCATCCGAGCAACAGGCCGAGCAGATCAGCGAGGCCTCCGAGGCAGTCGGGGACATGGTCGAGTCGATCGACCGTGTTTCGGCCCATGCCTACGAGTCGGCCAAGGTCGCCGAGCGGTCCGTGGCCATTGCCAACAAAGGCAATGAGGTGGTGCACAACACCATCGACGGCATGAACAACATTCGCGAGCAGATCCAGGACACCGCCAAGCGCATCAAGCGCCTGGGCGAATCGTCCCAGGAGATCGGCGATATCGTGAGCCTGATCGACGACATTGCCGACCAGACCAATATCCTGGCCTTGAACGCCGCGATCCAGGCCTCGCTGGCCGGTGAGGCAGGGCGGGGGTTCGCCGTGGTCGCGGACGAGGTCCAGCGCCTGGCCGAGCGCTCGTCCTCTGCCACGCGGCAGATCGAAGCCCTGGTGCGGACCATTCAGGCCGACACCAACGAAGCGGTCATTTCCATGGAACAGACCACGGCCGAAGTCGTGCGCGGCGCCAGGCTGGCGCAGGACGCCGGCGTGGCGCTGGCTGAGATCGAAGGGGTTTCGCAGAACCTTGCCGACCTTATCCACAGCATTTCCGATGCGGCCCAATTGCAGACGTCCTCGGCGGGCCAGATCTCACACACCATGGCCGTCATCCAGCAGATCACCGCCCAGACGTCCGCAGGCTCCAGCGCCACCGCCGACAGCATTCGTCACCTGGCGCGCATGGCCAGCGAGATGCGCCGCTCGGTCTCCGGATTCACCCTGCCGGCACCTGCCGAGCCCCATTGAGAAATGCCCATGTCCACGCCCATGCCCGGCCCCATTGCTGGCCCCGCCCGCCACGATACCGTGGGCCTGGCCTGGACCAAGGCTGCCCTGCTCGATTGCCTGGGGCAGGGGCGCCAGGCGCTGGAACGCTTTGCTGGCGAGCCTGAAGACCTGTCGCTACTCACCTTCGTGGCGGACAACCTGCACCAGGTGCACGGTTGCCTGGTGATGCTGGAGTTGCCTGGGGCAACGCGCCTTGCCCAGGAGCTGGAGATGCTCGTGACCGACCTGGCCAACGGTAAGGTCACCCCGCGAGGCGACTGCCTGGGCGCGTTGTTCAAGGGCCTGGAGCTGTTGCCTTCCTACCTGGAACGTCTGCGCGGTGCACGCCATGACTTGCCACTGGTGATGTTGCCGCTCCTGAACCAGCTACGTGCCTGCCGGGGCGCGGAACCGGTGGTTCATGGCCGCCTGCTCGGCAATGCAGGCCAGCGTCTGGCAGGTGCCCAGGACCTGGCGAACCTTGACGTGTCATTGGGCAACTGGCGCGAGCAGTTGCAGGCTGGGGAGGGCCGCGACGCGCTAAGGTCGGTAGTGGCGGCATTGTGTGACGACCTCATGCGCATCAAGGACCGCCTGGACCAGTTCGTGCGCAGCGACCGGCAGCACAATGAACAACTGGAGGTGTTGCTCGCGCCCCTGCGCCACGTGGCCGATACCCTGGCCGTGCTGGGTTTCCAGCAGCCGCGTCGGGTCATCATCGATCAAGTGATGACGCTGCAAGGGCTGGCCGAGGGCGATCGGGCCGTGGATGACGCGGTGCTGATGGATGTGGCGGGGGCCTTGTTGTACGTGGAAGCCACGCTCAACGGCATGGTCGGACCACTCGAAGAAGGGGGGGAGCCAGGCCTGCCGGGCGCCGATGTCGCCGAGATTCGCCTGGTCGTGCTGCGAGAGTCGCTGAACGTGTTGCAGCAGGCCAAGGACCTGATGGGCGATTGCCTGGAGTCGGGCTGGCCCCGTCAGCACCTGCAGGCCTTGCCAGGCTTGCTCCAGCAGGTGCGCGGCGCCCTGGCCATGCTGATGTTGCCGGCCGCTGCCGAGGTGTTCGCGCGCTGCACGGTGTTTGTCCAGGGCTGGGTACAACAGGCGCAGGCCGACCCCTCGTCCGAGGAACTGACGCTGCTGGCCGAAGCCTTGAGCGCTGGCGAATGCTATCTGCAATGGCGCGTGGCCGACCCGCTGGCCGACGCTCAGCGCTTCATCGTCATGGCTCGCGAGCGCCTGGGGGCGTTGGGCGTGCACTGTTCCACCGTTGAAGAGCATGCCGATCTGGAAGAGGCGGACGGCCTTCAGGACGAATTGCGTGGCGTATTCATCGAAGAAGCCCAAGCATTGCTTCAGGACATTGAGCGGCACTGGTTGACTTGGCGTGCCGACCACCAGCAGCACAACGCGCTGATCGAAGTGCATAGGGCATTGCATACGCTCAAGGGCGCAGGCCGCCTGGTGCATGCCCAGGCGTTGGCAGAGCTGGCCTGGGCCGCCGAGCACTTGCTCAACCGTGTGCTTGCCGGCCGCAACGTGCTTGGTGCGGACGGGCAGATGGCGCTTGAGCAAGCGTTCGCGCAACTGCCCGAGGTGCTCGCCGACTTCGCCGCGGGGCACCTGCCGCATGTGAGCGCTGTACAGCAACTGGTGGGCCACCTGCATGCCCTTGCCGAGCGCGACCTGCCAGCCGCGGCCAGCGCGCAGGGGCTCGACCCGCAGTTACTGGACATCTTCCGTGGCGAGGCCCAAGGCCACCTGGCCAGCCTCGACGGGTTCCTGGCAAATGCCCAGCACGGCGTCCCTGTAGACGACGCCCTGCAGCGGGCCTTGCACACCCTCAAGGGCAGTGCGGCCATGGCCGGAGTTGTGCCCATCGCCGAACTTGCCACCGTGTTCGACCGACTGGTGCGCGAGTACAAGGCGCACGACCTGCTGCTCGATGAAACGGAGCTGCACTGGCTCAAGTCCGCCGCCTCGATGTTCGGGCAGGGCCTGGCGCAGTTATCCACCACCCCGTTCGAGCCACTGCCTGGTGCGGCCCAATTGATCGAGCAGGTCGAGTTGGCCATCGATATGCGCATCGCCGCCCTGGGCGGCGATGCGCATGCCTCGACCGGCAACGCCCGCGACCCGCAACAGGTCGCAGCTTTCCTGTCGCAAGCCATGGATCGTTTGCTGGACGCCGAGTCGTTGCTGGCCGACTGGCAGCGGCGCCCGGCTCAACGGGCGGCCTTGGAGACACTGCTCGATGACATGACCGAGCTTGCCCATGCCGCCCATTCGGCCGATCTGTGGCAGGTCGATGAGGTGTGCGAAGCCTTGCTGGACCTGTACGGTGCCGTGGAGGAGGGCAGCCTGCCTGCCGATGCGCAGTTCTTCACCCATGCCCAGCACGCCCACGAGGCGCTGCTGGACATGCTCGACGAGCTGGCCGCCGGCCAGGACGTCGTCCCGCGTACGCCGCTGGTGGCTCGCCTGCGCGAACTTCAGGGGCAAGGGCTTGCACCCGATGCCACCGGGCGCGTGGGCCTCGACAGCGTCACACCGCTGCACCCGGACATGGACGTGCCACTGATCGACACGCCAGCCCCAGACCTGGCCCTCGACCCCGCGCCAGTGCCGCCGTCACAAGCTCCGGAAAGCGCCGGGGAAGAGCTGATGGAGGTTTTCCTCGAAGAAAGCTCGGACATCGTCGAGAGCGCCGCTGCAGCGCTGGCGCGATGGCAGGCCGACCCGCGCAGCACGGTGGAGGTGGACAACCTGATGCGCGACCTGCACACCCTCAAAGGGGTGGCACGCATGGTCGAAATCGGCCCCATCGGTGACCTGGCCCATGAGCTGGAATTTTTGTACGAGTTGCTCGCGGCAGGGCGCCTGCCACCGAGCGGGGCCCTGTTCTCGCTGTTGCAGAACTGCCACGACCGCCTGGCGCACATGCTCGATGCGGTGCGCCTGGGGCAACCGCTGCACGCCGCCACGGCGCTGATCGATTACATCCGCAACTTCAGCAGCGCAGGCCTGACCGACAGCGCGGCCGGCACCAGCCCGGTCGAAACTGCCGCCAGCGAAGGTCCGGCAGTAACCCCCGAGCGAGTGCCGGGGGACATGGTCAAGGTCGATGCCGAATTGCTGGACGACCTGGGCAACCTGGCCGGTGAGCACTCGATCATCCGTGGACGCATCGAGCAGCAGGTCAATGACGCCCAGTTCACCCTCAACGAAATGGAAACCACGCTCGAGCGCATGCGTGACCAGCTGCTGCGCCTGGATATCGAAACTCAGGGGCGGATCTCCAGCCGCCAGCAGCTGGAGGGCGATGTCTATGAAGACTTCGACCCACTGGAAATGGACCGTCACTCCCAGCTGCAGCAGTTGTCGCGGGCGCTGTTCGAGTCGGCCTCGGACCTGCTGGACCTGAAGGAAACCATGGCCCAGCGCGCCCAGGAAGCCTACGGCCTGCTCCAGCAGCAGGCGCGGGTCAACAGCCAGTTGCAGGAGGGCCTGACGGCAACGTTGATGGTGCCTTTCGAACGCCTGGTGCCGCGCTTGCAGCGCGTGGTGCGGCAGGTGGCGAGCGAGCTGGGCAAGCAGGTCGAGCTGGTGGTGGGCAACGCCGAGGGCGAGCTGGACCGCAGTGTGCTGGAACGCATGGTGGCGCCGCTTGAACACATGTTGCGCAATGCCGTCGACCATGGCCTGGAAAGCCGCGAAGCCCGATTGGCTGCGGGTAAGCCTGAGCAGGGCACGATCCACCTAAACCTGCTGCACGAGGGGGCGGACATCGTCATCGAGATGACCGACGATGGCGCCGGCGTACCCCTACAAGCCGTCCGACTCAAGGCGATCAAGCGCGGCCTGCTCGACCCGCAGGCACAGCTGAGCGACCACGAGATACTGCAGTTCATCCTCAGGCCGGGCTTTTCCACGGCCGAAAAGATCACGCAGATCTCAGGGCGAGGCCTGGGCATGGACGTGGTCCACGAGGAGGTCAAGCAGTTGGGCGGCTCGATGACCATCGAGTCGGCCCAGGGCAAAGGGGCGCGTTTTCAGATTCGCCTGCCGTTCACGGTGTCGATCAACCGCGCGCTGATGGTGCACCTGGGCGACGAGCAGTACGCCATCCCGCTCAACACCATCGAAGGCATCGTGAGGGTACCGCCCGCTGAGCTGGCAGGTTGCTACGAGCAGGAGCCGCCGCGCTACACCTACGGAGGCCATCAGTACCAGCTGCGCTACCTGGGCGAGCTGGTGCAGGGCGCGCCGCGTCCTACGCTGCTGGGCCAGAGCGTGCCGCTGCCCTTGTTGCTGGTGCATTCACAGGAGCAGTCGTTCGCCATTCAGGTCGACAGCCTGTCGCCCAGCCGGGAGATCGTGGTCAAAAGCCTGGGCCCGCAGTTTGCGGCCGTTGCCGGCCTGTCGGGTGCAACGCTGCTGGGGGATGGGCGCGTCGTGTTGATTCTCGACCTGTTGGGGCAATTGCGTGGCCAGCAACGGCGGCTTGCTCGTTTGCCTGGAGGCACGCCGCGTGGGTTGCTGCCGGCAGCGACCCCGGACCGCACCTTGCTGGTGATGGTGGTAGACGATTCGGTCACGGTGCGCAAGGTCACCAGCCGCCTGCTTGAGCGCCATGGCATGAGCGTGATCACCGCCAAGGACGGGGTGGATGCCATGGCGGTGCTGGAAGGGCACCGGCCCGATGTGTTGCTGCTGGATATCGAAATGCCGCGCATGGACGGTTTCGAAGTGGCGACCCGCATTCGCCAGGACGCCCGCCTCAAGGCGCTGCCCATCATCATGATCACCTCGCGTACGGGGCACAAGCACCGCGACCGAGCCATGGCCATCGGGGTCAACGAATACCTCGGCAAGCCTTATCAGGAGTCGGTCTTGCTGCACAGCATCCTCCGGTGGAGCCAGTCCCATGCTTGAACTGATAGCCGGGCAGCGCAGCAGCCTTACCGGGCTGTTGCTGCCATTGGGCGACCGTACGTTGGTGCTGCCCAATGTGGCCGTAGCCGAACTCAGTGGGCTGCGCAATGTAGCGTGTCAGCGCGGTGACCTGCCCTGGCACCTGGGCTGGGTCGACTGGCGCCAGCAGCGCTTGCCCCTGATCGGTTTCGAAGCGGCCTGTGACAGCCATACGCCCTGTGGAGAACGGGCCCGTGTGGTGGTGCTCAACGCACTGGGCGACACGGGGTTGCGTTACCTGGCCTTGTTGCTGCAAGACATACCGCGCTCGTGCAAGCTCGACAGCCAGCTCAACTACGTTGACGTGACGTTGGCACCCCTTGAGTTGGCCGCTGTCCAGGTAGGGGATCAGGTGGCGCGCGTGCCTGACCTGGTCGGGCTCGAGCGCCTGGTCAGGGACGCACAGCGCAGCGGCAGGCTGCAAACGCCGGGTTAGAGCGTGCCGCCGGTACGCGTCGAGTGTCGTGGCTGAAACTAGCTGGGTTTCGAAAGGTCTTTAAGTGCATGTATTACGGTGAACGCTTCAATGCCTGGACCCACTTGGTGGGTGCGTTGCTGGCAGGCCTCGGTGCCCTCTGGCTGATCATCGGCGCCATCTTGCAGGGGGACCCCTGGAAGATCGTCAGTTTCTCCATCTACGGTGGCACGCTGCTGTTGCTGTACAGCATTTCCACGCTGTATCACAGCACGCGAGGGCGGGCGAAGGTGATCATGCGCAAGCTCGATCACCTCTCCATCTACCTGCTGATAGCCGGGAGCTACACGCCCTTCTGCCTGATCAGCCTGCGCGGGCCCTGGGGCTGGAGCCTGTTCGGCATCGTCTGGGGGCTGGCCGTACTGGGCATGTTGCAGGAAATCAAGCCCCGCTCCGAAGCACGCGTCTTGTCCATCGTGATCTACGCCGTGATGGGCTGGATCGTGCTGGTCGCGGTCAACCCGTTGCTGGAGGCGCTGGGTACGGCCGGTTTTGCCTGGTTGGCCGCAGGGGGCGTGTTCTACACCGTGGGCATCATATTTTTCGCATTCGACCGGCGCTTTCGCCACTGGCATGGCATCTGGCACCTGTTCGTGATTGCCGGCAGCCTGATGCATTTCGTGGCAGTGTCGCACTACGTGCGCTGATGAACCCAGCCTGTGAGCAGCCTCTGCTCCCCTGAGAAGGCTTAGAAATCGCCCCAGAGCTGTTGCGCCACCGAAAGGGCTACCACCGGCGCAGTTTCAGTGCGCAATACCCGCGGGCCAAGGCGCGCTGCATGAAAGCCCGCTGCCTTGGCCTGCTCGACCTCGGGTTCGCTCAAGCCGCCTTCGGGACCGATCAGAAAAGCCAGGCTTGCCGGTCTGGCATGGCTGACCAGCGGTTCGGCCACCGGGTGCAACACCAGCTTGAGCTGCGCCTGGGTTGCGGCCAGCCACTCAGTCAAGGTGATGGGTGGGTGGATGATCGGCAGGCTGGAGCGGCCACACTGTTCGCAGGCGCTGATCGCCACTTGCCGCCAGTGGGCCAGGCGTTTGTCGGCACGCTCGTCCTTCAGGCGCACCTCGCACCGCTCGCTGACGATCGGGGTGATTTCATTGGCGCCCAGCTCAGTGGCTTTCTGGATGGCCCAGTCCATACGCTCGCCCCGCGACAGCCCTTGACCCAGGTGCACCTGCAGGGGGGAATCGGCCTGGCCAGCGAATGCCTGGTCCAGGCTCACACGCACGGCCTTCTTGCCCACCTCCAGCAACTGCCCACGGTATTCCTGGCCGCTGCCGTCGAACAGCTGCACGGGGTCACCCGCCGCCATGCGCAATACGCGGCCGATGTAGTGGGCCTGTGCCTCGGGCAGGTCGTGTTCCCCAAGGCTCAGGGTAGCGTCGATGAAAAAGCGGGACAGTCTCATGGGTAAGCTCTGAAAAGGTAAGGACAACCGGAAGGCCCGCGCTGGCATGACGCATGCGCAGCGCAGGTTCCGGCGCGGTCGAAGGCCTGACCTTCGCCCCGTAATCAGCCCGGATCGCGAAAATCCGGGTGGAAGGTGCTGGGCACCGTCACGCAGGTGCTGTCGCGGGTGGCGATGTCGATGCCTTCGCTGGCCACTTCGGCCAGGAAGTCGATCTGTTCGGGCGTGATGATATACGGTGGCAGGAAATACACCACACTGCCCAGCGGACGCAGCAGCGCGCCACGGGTCAGGGCATGCTCGAACACTTTAAGGCCGCGTCGCGCCTGCCAGGGGTAGGGCACTTTGCCGGCTTTGTCCTGGACCATTTCGATGGCCAGGACCATGCCGGTCTGGCGAATCTCGGCCACGTGGGCATGGTCGGCCAGATGCGCGGTGGCGGTGGCCATGCGCGTGGCCAGCGCCTTGTTGGCCTCGATCACGTTATCCTGCTCGAAGATGTCGAGGGTGGCCAATGCGGCCGCGCACGCCAGTGGGTTACCCGTGTAGCTGTGCGAATGCAGGAACGCGCGCAAGGTGCGGTAGTCGTCATAGAACGCCTGGTACACCTTGTCGGTGGTCAGGCAGGCGGCCAGGGGCAGATACCCCCCGGTCAGGGCCTTGGACAGGCACAGGAAGTCCGGGCGAATACCTGCCTGCTCGCAGGCGAACATCGTGCCCGTACGACCGAAGCCAACCGCGATCTCGTCATGGATCAGGTGCACGTCGTAGCGATCGCAGGCTTCGCGCAAAAGCTTGAGATAGACCGGATGGTACATGCGCATGCCGCCGGCGCCCTGGATCAACGGCTCGATGATGACCGCGCTGATCGAGGCATGATGCTCGGCCAAGGTCTGCTCCATGACTTGGAACAAGGTGCGCGAATGCGCCTCCCAACTGACGCCCTCCGGACGCAGGTAGCAATCGGGGCTTGGGACTTTCAGGGTGTCGAGCAGCAACGCCTTGTAGGTTTCGGTGAACAGCGGGACATCACCGACGGACATGGCCGCGATGGTTTCACCGTGATAGCTGTTGGTCAGGGTGACGAACCGCTTCTTGTCCGGCTTGCCGACGTTCTGCCAGTAGTGGAAGCTCATCTTCAGCGCCACTTCGATGCACGAGGAGCCATTGTCGGCGTAGAACACCCGGTCGAGCCCAGCCGGTGTCATGGCCACCAGGCGTTCGGACAGTTCGATCACAGGCTGGTGGCTAAAGCCTGCCAGAATCACGTGCTCAAGCTGGTCGACCTGCTCCTTGATGCGCTGATTGATACGCGGGTTGGCATGGCCGAACACGTTGACCCACCAGCTGCTCACGGCATCCAGGTAGCGCCGGCCCTCGAAATCCTCGAGCCACACGCCTTCCCCGCGCTTGATCGGTATCAGCGGCAGTTGCTCGTGGTCTTTCATCTGGGTGCAGGGGTGCCAGAGGACCTTGAGGTCGCGCTGCATCCACTGATCATTGAGGCCCATGAGCATTTCTCCTGGCTTGGCGGCGTGGGGGCGTAAGCCTAAGCAATGGCACGGGTGAGAACAACCCGCCAGAAAATGTCATTTAGCCAGACCACTTGATGTCACTACGCTGGCAGCCCTGGCAGCGGTGACGTATTCTAGCGCCTCTCTCGGGGCATCCCGCCTCTCTCTGTTTTCTGCAACCTTTGACTCGGAGTTCGCCAACATGGCTGCTGCTTGGGTGCGCCTGTGCGCGTTGGTATTGATTGGTGTTTCCAGCGGTGCCGCGCTGGCGAGTGACAAGATGCCCACGGCAATCGTCGTGGGTGGCGGCATGGCAGGCCTGACCGCTGCTTATGAGCTGCAGAACAAGGGCTGGCAGGTGACCTTGCTCGAAGCCAAGGCAGGCATGGGCGGCCGCTCGGGCCTGGCCACCAGCGAATGGATCGGCAATACCAAGGCGCAGCCTGTACTCAACCAGTACGTTGATCGCTTCAAGCTCGACACGCTGCCAGCGCCGGAATTCGTGCGCACCCCTGGCTACCTGATCGATGGCGAGTATTTCAGCGCCGCAGACCTGGCCCTCAAGCAGCCGGCCACGGCCGAAGCCCTCAAGCGCTACGAGAAAACCCTGGACGACCTGGCCCGTTCGATCGACGATCCGCTCAACCCCCAGGCGACCAGCACCCTGTTCGCCCTGGACCAGATCAACGTGTCCTCTTGGCTGGACAAGTTGCAGCTGCCTGCCACCGCCCGTCAGCTGGTCAACCAGCAGATCCGCAGCCGCTACGACGAGCCATCGCGCTTGTCGCTGTTGTATTTCGCCCAGCAGAACCGCGTCTACCGTGACGTGAGCGACCGTGACCTGCGTGCAGCGCGGCTTCCTGGCGGCAGCCCGGTGTTGGCGCAGGCATTCGTCAAGCAACTGAAGACCATCAAGACCGACTCGCCGGTAAGTGCAATCGTTCAGGACAAGGATGGCGTCACCGTGAAAGTCGGCAGCGTGGGTTATCGCGCCGATTACGTGGTGATGGCCGTGCCCCTGCGCGCACTGGCCAAGATCCAGATGACACCTGGCCTGGATAACCAGCATGTGGCGGCGCTCAAGGGCACCAACTACGGCTGGCGCGACCAGGTCATGCTCAAGTTCAAGAAACCGGTGTGGGAAAGCCGGGCGCGCATGTCGGGCGAGATCTTCAGCAATACCGGCCTGGGCATGTTGTGGATCGAGCCGGCCCTCAAGGGCGGTGCCAATGTGGTGATCAACCTTTCCGGCGACAACGCCCGCCTGCTGCAGGCCTTTGGCGACAAGCAAATGGTCGACCAGGTGCTCATTCGCCTGCACACCTTCTATCCTCAGGCCCGCGGCGCCTTCACCGGCTATGAAGTCAAGCGCTACAGCGCCGATGCCGGCACCGGGGGTGCCTACCTGGCCTATGGACCTGGCCAGATCAGCAAGTACTGGCGTCTTTGGGAGCGCCCGGTGCAACGCATCGCGTTTGCCGGTGAGCACACCGATGCCCTGTACCCAGGCACGCTTGAAGGCGCACTGCGTAGCGGTCAACGGGCTGCCGGCCAAGTGCAGGACCTGCTGGCCGGCAAGTCGTTCGACCCAGTCAAGGCCGTGCCGGCTGCCGCGACAGCCGCAGCAGGTGCGGCAGCGGCCAAGAGCAAGGGCAATTTCTTCACCAACCTCTTCGGCGGCGCGTCCAACAAAGACAAGGCAGGCGACCAAGCGCCGGCCAAGCCTGAGGCCCAATCGGCCGACGCGACGGGTCAGAAGAAGCCAGGCTTCTTCGCTCGCCTGTTCGGTGCCAAGGAAACCCCAGCGCCAGAGCCTCAACCGGCGGCAAAGGCAATTGACGCAGCCCCTGTAGCACCCCCCGTCGCGCAGCCTGCAGCGCAAGCGCCACAGCAGGCACCGGCCAGCCCGGCGCCCGCCGTCAAGGCAGCACCCACCAAGGCGGCAGCCACCAAGGCCGCCCCGGTCAAGCAGGCGCCGGCCCACAAGCCAGCGGCCAAATCGGCCCACAAGCCAGCTCACAAGCCTGCCGACAGCAAAAAAGCGGCTACCAAGCCGGCGCCAGCCAAGAAGCCTTTGACCGATAGCCAGGCCAAAGCGAGCTGATACCGCCGGCCTGGCCGGCACCGCCCCGGCAGCGCCTAACCGCAGGGCTCAGCCACTTGACTGAGCCCTGTGCCATGCGCATTGATCGAAGCGCTCGCTGCCTGATATCGGCGTTAACGTTTCCTTAATAGCCTTCTATGAAAATTGCTATCGGATTTGTCGATAATCCAAAGCAAGTTTTTCCGCTTTTATTCGATACGTTTGACGCTAGTCTTTGCATAGCTTTCACGGGGAAGAACGCCAACATGCAAGTGCGCAATTCATCTTCACGTTACGGCGCTGTCAGCATTCTCATGCACTGGGGCGTGGCGCTGACCGTCTTCAGTCTTTTCGGCCTCGGGTTGTGGATGGTCGGGCTCGACTACTATGACCCATGGCGCAAGGCCGGCCCAGACCTGCATAAAAGCATTGGTCTGATGCTGCTGGCGGTGATGCTGTTGCGCGTGCTGTGGCGTTTTGTGAGCCCGCCGCCGCCGGCACTTGCCAGTTATGGCCCGCTCACCCGATTGGGTGCCAAGCTGGGGCATCTGGCCCTGTACCTGGGGTTGTTCGCCGTGATGATTGCCGGTTACCTGATTTCCACCGCCGACGGCGTGGGGATCCCGGTGTTTGGCCTGTTCGAGGTGCCTGCCCTGGTCAGCAATCTGCCAGACCAGGCGGATCTGGCCGGTGTCATCCACCTGTGGCTGGCGTGGGGGGTGGTGGTTTTTGCGGGGTTGCATGCCCTGGCCGCACTCAAGCACCATTTCATCGACCGTGACGCGACCCTCATGCGTATGCTGGGCCGCAAAGCTTGACGCTCAACCTCAATCGCAAAGGAAGGAAGTAACGATGTTGAAAAAGACTTTTGCCGCTCTGGCGCTCGGTACTGCTCTGTTCTCCGCTGGCCAGGCCATGGCAGCCGAGTACAAGATCGACAAGGAAGGCCAGCACGCTTTCGTGGACTGGAAGATCAGCCACCTGGGCTACAGCTTCATTCACGGTACGTTCAAGGATTTCGACGGTAACTTCACGTGGGACAGTGCCAAGCCTGAAGCCAGCAAGATCAGTGTCGACCTGAAAACCGCCAGCCTGTGGTCGAACCACGCCGAGCGTGACAAGCACATTGCCAGCGCCGACTTCCTGAACGTTAAGAAGTATCCGGATGCCAAGTTCGTGTCCACCAGCGTCAAGTCCACCGGTGACAAGACCGCTGACGTCATGGGTGACCTGACCCTGCACGGCGTGACCAAGCCGGTGACTTTCAAGGCCACCTTCAACGGTGAAGGTAAGGACCCATGGGGCGGTGAGCGCGCTGGCTTCAATGCCACCACCACCTTGAACCTGAATGACTTCGGCATCAAAGGCCCAGGCCCAACCTCGCAGACGCTGGATCTGGATATCAGTGTCGAAGGCGTAAAGCAGAAGTAATACGTGTCAGCCGAATGAAAAACGGGGCCGCTTGCGGCCCCGTTTTCGTTTACGACCCCTTGCGGGTCAGCAGTGCCGGACGTTCGCCCCGCGGACGGCTTGGCAGATCGTCCAACTGCTCGGGGGTCGGATAACGGTCCAGCTTGGATTCCTTGCGGATGATCACAGGCTGATGCTGTGGCTGGCGCGTGTTGCCTACGGCCGGTTCCTGGCGGGCAGCTGCGTCACGCGGTGGGCGACCACCACGCGCGCCGCCGTCACGACGAGCAGTGCCGCCATTATTGGCACGAGGCGGGCGTTTCTCACCACCGCCAGTACGGGGTTGACCGTTGTTGCGGCCTTGACCACCGGCATTGGTACGCGGCGTACCTCCTTGCGGTTGACTACCATTACCGGCTGGGCGACGGTTGCGGCCTTGGCCCTTGCCATTCTGGTACGGGCTCACGTAGTCAGCCCGGTTACCGAAGTTATCCACATCGTCATCCAGAAACTCTTCCGGATCGCGGTTGGGCTGCATGGCCGGAGGGGTCGCGTTGCTGGCCTGTTGCTGACGAGGCTTCTTGTCACGTGGCTTGCGCGGCTGTTGCTGCCTGTCGCCGGACTTTTCCTTGTCAGCGGGTTTGTCCGCAGCCTGCTGGCGGGTTTTGCCCTTGTCCTTGCCCTTATCCTTGCGGCCACCGTTGGCGTCCTTGCTGCCCTCGCCGCGGGCCTGCTGACCACGACCGCCACGGCCATTGGGCTGCTGGCGTTCGCGGACTTCAGGCTTCTCGGCCTCGACCTGGCTGGCATCGAAGCCCATCAGGTCGCCGTCAGCAATCTTCTGACGGGTCACGCGCTCGATACTCTTGAGCAGTTTCTCCTCGTCAGGTGCCACCAGGGAAATGGCCTCGCCAGAGCGACCGGCGCGGCCAGTACGGCCAATGCGGTGCACGTAATCTTCTTCGACGTTGGGCAGCTCGAAGTTGACGACGTGGGGCAGTTGGTCGATGTCCAGGCCACGGGCGGCGATGTCGGTGGCGACCAGCACGCGAATGTTGTTGGCCTTGAAGTCAGCCAAGGCCTTGGTGCGTGCGTTCTGGCTCTTGTTGCCATGGATGGCTGCGGCAGTCAGGCCGTGCTTTTCCAGGTACTCGGCCAGGCGGTTGGCGCCATGCTTGGTACGGGTGAAGACCAGTACCTGCTCCCACGCACCCAGGGTGATCAAGTGCGCCAGCAGGGCACGCTTGTGGCTAGCCGGCAGGCGGTAGACACGCTGCTCGATGCGCTCGACGGTGGTGTTTGGCGGGGTGACCTCGATGCGCTCCGGGTTGTGCAGGAGCTTGTCGGCAAGGTCAGTGATGTCCTTGGAGAACGTGGCCGAGAACAACAGGTTCTGGCGTTTGGCAGGCAGGCGGGCCAGCACTTTCTTGACGTCGTGGATGAAGCCCATGTCGAGCATGCGGTCAGCTTCATCCAATACCAGAATTTCTACATGGGCCAGGTCGACCTTGCCTTGACCGGCCAGATCGAGCAGGCGACCAGGGCAGGCAACCAGGACGTCGACGCCCTTGGCAATGGCCTGCACCTGCGGGTTCATGCCGACGCCGCCGAAGACGCACGCACTGACCAGCGGCAGGTCGCGGGCATACAGCTTGAAGCTGTCGTGCACCTGGGCCGCCAGTTCGCGGGTAGGGGTCAGTACCAGGACCCGTGGCTGACGGGGGCCATGGCGCTGGGATTTGTCCGGGTGACCTGCCGGGAACAGACGTTCGAGAATCGGCAGGGCGAAACCGCCGGTCTTACCGGTACCGGTCTGTGCGGCGACCATCAGGTCGCGGCCTTGCAACACGGCGGGAACTGCCCGCTGTTGCACGGGGGTCGGCTGGGTATAGCCCGCGGCTTCAATGGCGCGGACAAGAGCCTCGGAGAGACCGAGGGAAGCAAAGGACATGGGCAATCCTGTTCTCGTGTGGGCTGGGCCCGTAGGGATGTTCTGCCTGGCGCGACGGGCATCGGCATGATGCGATCGCGTCCGGTCCAGCTGGGCTTTCACTGCACATCCGGGAAACGGAGGGCTGACGCCAGAGTGCGTCGATGCCGATCGGGATGCCTGTTGCGAGGCCGAGCGTCCGGGCGTGAGCCGGGCGGGAAGGCCCGAGTATAACAGAGCTAGCGCGCTGTGCTGCTTTCCTGCTGCTCAACGGCGTTCGCAAGGTTCTCAGGGTCGTGTGTGTAGTGGTCCATGATGGCCGCGTAGGCCGGTTCCTGCTTGAATCGCCGCAGTTCCTCGGCAAAGGCCTGGGCCAGTACCTCACGCCCAGGCTTGCGGGCCAGGCCCAGGTACTGGGGCTGGCGACTGACGACAAGCGGCAAGGCTTCGATCTGCTGCTCCAGACCCATGAGCCGGATGACATGCAGGCCGACCCTGCGGTCGGTAATCGCAAGGTCTATGCGCCCCAGCGCCAGCTTGCCAAAGTTCGCTTCATGGGTCGGCGCCGCTTCGCGCTTGAAGAAGGTAGCCTCATTGAACGCCGCACTGTAGTTGTAGCCTGGCGAGGTGCCCACGGTCAGGCCGGCCAGCGCATCCAGGCTCGATACCTCATGGCGGCGAGCCTTGGTCTGGAACAGGATCAACTCGGCCGTGGACATGGGTTCCGGGACATACAGCAAATAAGGGTGGCGGGACTCGACCTGGAAGACATCCATGATGCCGTCGGCCTGGCCCTGCTCGATCATTGCCAGGCACCGCTTGAAGGGCATGAACTGCCATTGGACCTCGTACCCAAGACGACGCAATACCTCGGTCGTGACCTCGTAGTCGATGCCACGCGGCTGGCCGTTTTGCTGGTAGACATAGGGTGCCCAGTCATCGCTTACCAGGCGCAAGCGCTCGCCCAGCGCGAACGGGCTGAGGCAAAAAAGCAGCAGGATCCAGATCAGACGGGCGGAGATTGGCATGCCCGGAGATTACGCGCTCGGCCAGGTCAAGACCAGTGCCGGATTGGGCGAGGCAGGGCGCCGCAGGTGGGGCCTGCGACACGTGCGTATGAACCAGGCGCCGGTCAGCTACCAGCACGTGGTCCATCGGGCTTCAACGAGACGGCTGGAGGTTGTTCCAGATCGCCATGCTCGGTTCTGCCTGGTTCAAGGTGTAGAAGTGCAGGCTCGGTGCACCGCCTTGCAGCAGCTCCTCGCACATGCGGGTGATGACTTCTTCACCGAAGGCCTGGATGCTGGCCGTATCGTCCGCATAGGCTTCGAGCTGTTTGCGAATCCAGCGTGGAATTTCGGCGCCGCAAGCGTCGGAGAAACGCGCCAGCTTGCTGTAGTTGGTGATCGGCATGATGCCGGGCACCACGGGGATGTCCACGCCCAGCTTCTGGGCTCGCTCGACGAAGTAGAAGTAGCTGTCGGCGTTGAAGAAGTACTGGGTGATGGCGCTGTCGGCACCGGCCTTGACCTTGTGCGCGAAATTGGCCAGATCGGCTTCGAAGTTGCGTGCCTGTGGATGCATCTCGGGGTAGGCGGCGACTTCGAGGTGGAAATGGTCACCCGTTTCCTGACGGATGAACTCGACCAGGTCACTGGCATAACGCAGCTCGCCACTGGCCATGCCCATGCCCGAAGGCAGGTCACCGCGCAGTGCGACGATACGCTTGATGCCGACTTGCTTGTACTCGGCCAGCAGCGCGCGCAACTCGGCCTTGGTATCGCCTACGCACGAGAGGTGGGGCGCAGCCGGCACCTGCACTTGGCTTTCCAGCTGCAATACCGTGTTGAGCGTGCGGTCGCGGGTGGAACCGCCGGCGCCGTAGGTGCAGGAGAAGAAGTCAGGGTTGCAGGCGGCCAACTGGCGCGCCACGCCCATCAGCTTTTCATGACCTGCGTCGGTTTTGGTCGGGAAGAACTCGAAACTGTAACGGCGTTCTTGTGACATCACTCGTTCCTCTAACAGCAAGCCCAAAGCTGCAAGCTGCAAGTAGAAGCCAGGTCGGTGATGGCCGACCTGGCCTGGCATCGTTCACGTTTCTTTCAGGCGTGCACTTCAAGCGGCAATGCCACGGTCTGGCACTGCCTGGCGCTTGAAGCGTACCGATCAGTAACGGTAGGCGTCTGGCTTGAACGGGCCTTCAACGGTTACGCCGATGTAGTCGGCCTGCTGCTTGGTCAACTGGGTGACCACGCCGCCGAAACCGCGGACCATTTCCAGGGCCACTTCTTCGTCGAGCTTCTTGGGCAGCACTTCGACCGTCAGGCGCTCGGCTTTCTTCTCGGCCGACAGGTCGGCGTACTTCTGCTCGAACAGGAAGATCTGTGCCAGGACCTGGTTGGCGAAGGAGCCATCCATGATGCGGCTTGGGTGGCCAGTGGCATTGCCCAGGTTGACCAGGCGGCCTTCGGCCAGCAGGATCAGGTAGTCGTCGTTCTGAGGATCGAAGCTGCCGGCGCCGGTACGGTGGATCTTGTGGACCTGCGGCTTGACCTCTTCCCATGCCCAGTTCTTGCGCATGAAGGCCGTGTCGATTTCGTTGTCGAAGTGACCGATGTTGCAGACAACGGCACGCTTTTTCAGGGCCTTGAGCATGTTGGCGTCGCAGACGTTCACGTTACCGGTGGTGGTGACGATCAGGTCGATCTTGCCCAGCAGCGCCTTGTCGACACTGGCTTCGGTGCCATCGTTCAGGCCATCGAGGAAGGGCGATACCACTTCGAAACCGTCCATGCACGCCTGCATCGCGCAGATGGGGTCGACTTCGGTGACCTTGACGATCATGCCTTCCTGACGCAGCGACTGAGCCGAGCCCTTGCCCACGTCACCGTAGCCGATCACCAGGGCCTGCTTGCCCGACAGCAGGTGGTCGGTACCGCGCTTGATGGCATCGTTCAGGCTGTGACGGCAGCCGTACTTGTTGTCGTTCTTGCTCTTGGTGACCGAGTCGTTGACGTTGATGGCCGGAACCTTCAGCTCGCCTTTGGCCAGCATGTCCAGCAGGCGGTGCACGCCGGTGGTGGTTTCTTCGGTCACGCCGTGGACGCGCTCGAGCACCTGTGGGTACTTCTTGTGCAGCAGTTCGGTCAGGTCGCCACCGTCGTCCAGGACCATGTTGGCGTCCCAGGGCTGGCCGTCCTTGAGGATGGTCTGCTCCAGGCACCATTCGTATTCCTGCTCGGTTTCACCCTTCCAGGCGAAGACCGGGATACCGGCGGCTGCGATGGAGGCGGCGGCCTGGTCCTGGGTGGAGAAGATGTTGCACGACGACCAGCGCACTTCGGCACCCAGGGCGACCAGGGTTTCGATCAGCACGGCAGTCTGGATGGTCATGTGGATGCAGCCCAGGATCTTGGCACCCTTGAGCGGTTGCTCGGCTTGGTACTTGCGGCGCAGGCCCATCAGCGCAGGCATTTCCGATTCGGCGATGATGGTTTCGCGACGGCCCCAGGCGGCCAGGGAGATGTCGGCAACTTTGAAATCGGTAAAACCAGCAGGCATGTTTGCAGCGCTCATCAGAGCCTCCATTCGTAGTGTGCGAATGGGCGCCGTTGTGCGTTGAGCGTCCGCGGGAGCGGACAACGCCCCATCCGAGCCTGACAGGTCGAGCCTGCTGCAGCGCCCCTCGGACAGGTGGCGGGCATGGCGCCGCTGTGGACGGCCATGTAAAACGGCCACGATTATAGCCGGGTGCGGCACCATCCCCAAGGTTTTCTGTCGATTAATCGAGACGATAGTCGATGTTGGGTGGAGCGGCGCTGGCCGCTCTGCCATCATCGTTTTACGCAAGCCAGGATGCTCAGGAGTCCCGATGAACTTCCACACCCGCAAATGGGTTAAACCCGAAGACCTCAACCCCAACGGCACGCTGTTCGGTGGCAGCCTGCTGCGCTGGATCGACGAGGAAGCGGCCATCTATGCCATCGTGCAGCTGGGCAACCAGCGCGTGGTGACCAAGTACATGTCCGAAATCAATTTCGTCAGTGCCTCGCGCAAGGGCGACATCATCGAACTGGGCATCACCGCCACCGAGTTTGGCCGCACCTCGATCACGCTGCGCTGCGAAGTGCGCAACAAGATCACGCGCAAGAGCATCCTGACCGTCGAACGCATGGTCTTCGTGAACCTGGGCGAGGACGGGCTGCCTGCGCCCCACGGGCGTACCGAAATCAAGTACGTGCAGGACCAGTTCCCCGACTCCGCCGTGGAGTGACGGTCTGGGGGCTGCAGGGTGCAGCCCCGCTTCTTTCAGGGTTGTACGCTGACCCTGCGTACCACCTTGCCGATGCTCAGGCCCTGCACCAGGATCGAGGACAGCACCACGATGTAGGTGATCGACAGCAGCAGGTCACGCTCTTCACCCAAAGGCAACGACAGCGCCAGGGCTACCGATACTCCACCACGCAGGCCACCCCAGGTCAGCACCCGCACCGTGCCCTTGGGCACCGGGCGCCAACGCCGCAGCAACACGATGGCCGGCGCCACGGTCAGCAGGCGCGAGAGCAGCACGGCCAGCGCCAATACACTGCCGGCGGCCATGTGCAGCCAGTTGAAAGGCAGCAACAGCAGCTCCAGGCCGATCAACGCGAACAGCAGCGCGTTGAGCATATCGTCGATCAACTCCCAGAAACCGTCCATGTAGCGACGGGTCATGTCGTTCATCGCCAGGTTGCGCCCCAGGTTGCCGATGATCAGGCCCGCCACCACCATCGCGATAGGGGCCGAGACGTGCAACTCATAGCACATCGCCGAGCCACCGATCACCAGCGCCAGGGTCAGCATGACCTCGACCTGGTATTGCTCCACACTCTTGATCATGCGGTAGGTGGCGTAGCCGATCACACCGCCAAACAGCACGCCACCGATGGCCTCGCGAACGAACAGCAGCGCCGTGTCGGCGATGCTCGGGGTTTCACCGAGCTGGATGATGCCCAGCAGCACGGTGAAGACCACAACGGCAGTACCGTCGTTGAACAGCGACTCGCCGACGATGGTGGTCTTCAGGGGTTTAGGAGCATTGGCCGTACGCAGGGCGCCCAACACCGCAATCGGGTCGGTCGGCGAGATGAGCGCGCCGAACAGCAGGCAGTAGATCAGCGGCACCTGCCAGCCGAACATCGCGAACACCCAGTGCGACAGGTAGCCGATGACCACGGTGGCGATCAGCACGCCCACGGTCGCCAGCAGGCCGATGGGCCAGCGGTAGCTGCGCAGGTCGGACAAGTTCACGTGCAAGGCACCGGCGAACAGCAGGAACGCCAGCATCCAGTGCATCAGCAGGTCATTGAAGTCGATCTGGTTCATCAGCGCTTCGACGCGGGCTTCCAGGCCAGGAAAGCCGATCAGGCTCAATGCCTGAAGCATGAGCGAGAACAGCAAGGCCGTGACCATCACGCCGATCGCAGGTGGCAGGCCGATGAATCGGTAGTTCACATAGGTGAGAAGGGTGGTAAGGCAGATAAACGCGGCAACTAATTCAAGCATCCCGATTCCTGTAACAGTGGCTTCCAAGTCGTCACCCGAATGACTCGGGCAGCTCTTTGATGACCTGACGAGGGGTTCGGGGCACAGGGTTTGACCGATTTTGCATTAATCGTTCCCATTAGCGCCCTGCCAAAGGCGGTGGGCGGGCTGTAACAGGGGGTGGCGAGGCCGCTTCGTGATTGACGCGCTCACCTGGCCAGGGCTTATAGTCTGCGTCCGGTAACCCCTTGAGGACCCACCGCGTGTTGGCCACGTCTCTGGTGCTGATCGCTGCCTTGCTTCATGCGACCTGGAACACCCTGATCAAATTCAGCGGCGAGCGCCTGCTGGTCATTGCCAGCATGGACACGGTGGCCCTGGCCCTGGTGATGCCTGCGGTGGCTTTCGTGGACATCCCGCCTGCCGGTATCTGGCCCTGGTTGCTGGCTTCGGCGTTTGCCGAGCAGCTGTACCGCTGGCTGCTGATCAAGGCGTATCGCGTGGGTGACCTGGGCCTGGTCTACCCGCTGATGCGTGGGCTGTCGCCTCTGGTCGTACTGGCGCTGACCCTGGCGTTTGCCGGAGAACCCCTGAGCCAGCAGCAGATCATCGGCATTCTGCTGATTCCCTGTGGCATGGCCTGCCTGTTGTGGCAGGGCGGTGGCGGAGACCGGCTGCCGTGGTCGATGTTGCCGGTGGTGGCCCTGATCGGGCTGTGCATCGGGTGCTATACCTGGTTCGACGGTCAGGCCGTGCGCGAATGGGGCAAGCCTTGGGACTACTTGGTGTGGCTGACGCTGCTCAGTGCCTGGCAATTCCCCGCGCTGGCCGCAGTGGCGCGACGGGCACCGTTTGTGCTGTTCTGGAAAACCCAGTGGCGGCTGGGCCTTGCCGTCGGCCTGTGCGTGCTGTTCAGTTATGCCCTGGTGCTCTGGGCGATGCACCTGGGGTCGGTGGCCGAGGCAGCGGCGCTGCGCGAGCTGAGCGTGATCCTTGTGGTGTTGCTGGGGATGCGCTACCTCAAAGAACCTTTCGGCGGGCCAAGACTCCTAGCTTGCGGGCTGGTACTGGCAGGTATGCTGGTAATGAAGCTCTGACCGAATGACAAATGAGGAACCCTGTCCATGACCGTTGCCCTGTGGTGCATCCTGATCGCGCTGATCCTGCCGCCGCTCTGTGCGCTGATCGCCAAGCTGGCGAGCGGCCGGTTCGGCTTGAAGCACAACCATGACCCGCGCGCCTTCCTCGATACCCTGTCGGGGCTGCCGCGCCGCGCGCACTCAGCCCAGCAGAACGGTTACGAAGCCTTTCCGGCATTCGCCGCCGCTGTGCTGGTGGCAGACATCGTCGGCAACGCCGAACAGGTGACCCAGGATGTGCTGGGTGTGATGTACATCACCAGTCGGCTGCTCTACATCATCTGCTACCTCGCCGACTGGGCGGCACTGCGCTCGCTGGTCTGGTTCGCTGGCCTTGCGATCATCGTGGCGTTCTTCGTGGTCTCGGCCTGACCGCATCGCCCGGTGCCGAGGCCCCCGTCACGGGACCTTGGGCACTTCAGGCAGCGGTTGGCCCTTGGGCCACAGCATCCAGATCTGGCCCTGCTGCTTCATGTTCCCGGCCAGGTCTCCGGCTGCCTGGCCGGTCCCCCAGAACAGGTCGGCGCGAACCTCGCCTGCGATAGCGCCCCCAGTGTCCTGGGCCGCGACCGGGCGCACAACGGGGCTGCCGTCCGGTCGGGTGGTCGATAGCCACAGCAGGCTGCCAAGCGGGATGACCTTGCGGTCGATAGCCACGCTGTAGCCTGCCGTCAGTGGAACGTTGAGCGAGCCACGTGGCCCTTCGTTGCTGTCGGGGCGCGTGCTGAAGAACACGTAGCTGGGGTTGCTGGCCAGCAATTCGGGAACCCGTGAAGGGTTGGACTGGGCCCACGCATGAATGGCGCCCATGCTCACGTCTTCTTTTTTCAGCTGCCCTTGCTCGACCAGCCAGCGGCCAATCGGACGATACGGATGACCGTTCTGGTCAGCGTAACCCAGGCGCAGCTGGCGCCCGTCCTCCAATTGGACGCGACCAGAGCCCTGGATCTGCAGGAACTGCAAGTCCATCGGGTCGGTCAGCCAGGCCAGTACCGGGGCCTTGGCGCCGTTGCGGTTGATGACCTCAGCAGTGTCGTAGGGCTTGAGCACGCGCCCTTCGAGGCGACCACGCAGGCGCTTGCCCTTGAGTTCGGGGTACACGCTGGCCAGGTCCACCGTGATCATGTCTTCGGGAGGGCCGTAGACCGCCACATCATAGGTGGCAGAGGGGGTCAGGCTGCCAGGGTAGACAGGTTCGTAATAGCCGGTGATCAAGCCGTTGGCACTGTTGTCAGCCGAACGCAGGCCATAGACCTCCAGGTTCTGCTCGAGAAAGGTGCGCACCTGTGCAGCGCTTGCCGGCTGGCTCCCAGCGGCTTCACAGGTGGCCGCCCAGACCGGGTCGCGCTTGAGCTTTTCGCAGCCGCTGCGCCAGGCATAGAAACCGGCGAGCAGGTCTTCGTCGCTGACCGTTGGCAGGTCTTTCCAGGTACCAGGCGCGTAGGTTGCGATGGCGTGGGGCTCGGGCTTTGCCGTCTGGTCGTTGTCGCAGCCGGCCAGCAAGGCCAGTAGCGGGAGTGTCCAGGCCAGGTGGCGCAAGGCATGTTTCATCGGTGTATTCCTGTCATGGACGAACACGCAGTTCACCCTTGTTTTTTATGTGGCTATTGGTCTTTCGCCTATTGGCAGCGATACTGGCCGGCCCTTTTTCCAGGCATGGGTAGGCGAGATGTTTAAGCGGTTGGGCGTTGTGGTGCTTGCAGCATTGACCTTGGGTAGTGGCCTGACAGGTTGCGGGGGCGTTGACCCCAACTCCCCACTGGGCAAGCGCAAGGCCATCTTCAAGGACATGCTCAAGACAAGCGAGGACCTGGGCGGCATGTTGCGTGGTCGACTGCCGTTCGACGCCGGTCGCTTCGCCCAAGGGGCGGACACCCTGGATACGCTGTCTCACCAACCCTGGCAGCACTTTGCGCAGGTACCCGAGGGCGAAGGCAGCGCGGCGCGACCCGAGGTGTGGCAACGGCAGGCGCGCTTTCAAGACCTGGCCCGGCAGCTGGAGGCAGCTACCGGAGCGCTGGTGCAAGCGACCCGCCAGCCGTCGCTGGACGCTGCGCAGTTGAAGGCACCCATGGACAAGGTCGAAAACGCATGCCGGGCGTGCCACAGCGAATTTCGTAACCATTGAATGACGCGGCAGGCGGCGGCTGGCCCGTGCGCCGCCTCAGGCGCTGGCCTCAGCGGTCAAGGTCGTCTACCGCGTCCTGCAGTTCCTTGCGGGACTCGGCGAGCTTGTCCTTGCGCTTGTTGATTTTTTCGGCGTCGCCTTTCTTCTCGGCCTTTTTCAGGTCCTTCTCCCGCTGGGCCACCTCATGGCGCGCATCGAGCACCTTCTGCTCACGCTCTTTGCGCAGGCTGGCCTCGGTGCAGTTGGCCACGCCACGCAAGGCCTCCTCCAGCCCGGCCGCCTGCGCGGCATTGCCGTGCTCACGGGCGATCTTGAGCTGGTTCTCGATCGCGCTGCGCTTGGCATCGCAACCGGTCAGGCCGGCATCGGGCGCGGCTGCCTGTGCAGCGCCTGCGCCCAGGCCCAAGGCCGCGAGCAGAAAAAGGGAAGAAAAGCGTTTCATGAAAAGCCTCCTGGACGGGGCAGGGCAACGAGAAAAATTCTGGATGGAAATCCTGCCTTGGTTTTGGCCATTTAGGAACCCTTGATAAGACTGGGCCGCTAAATCTCCGGCTTTTCCTACAGTTTTTTTGGTAAATAATCATTGCTCAGGCCTGAGCGGCTGCTCCGAGAACCCGTCTACACCTTGCCCGGCCAGATGTGACCCAATGGCTTGCACCTCGGCGCTGGCGAAGAATCGCGCAAGTTCGTCCGCCCGTTTCGAGCCGATGCCAGGCTGGGCTTGCCACTGCCCACGCGTCTGGGCAACCACCGTCGGCCAGTCACCGGGCAGCGCCACCCCCTTGCCGATAGGTGTCCCGATACCGCGAACCCATTGTGTGAATGGACGCAAGCGGGCCTGTTCGAAGGCGGCCAGCAACTGGGCTGCCCTCAGGGTGCTGATGCCTGGCACCTCTTGCAGGCGCCCGGCATCGAGCTCCAGCCAGTCGGTCATCGTCGAAACCAGGCCTGCCTCGACCAGCCGTCGCCAGGTTCCTGGGCCCGTTCCTGGCAGGGCCAGGCCTTGTTTGCCGGCCAGCCAGCTGAGGCGAGCGATGAACTGCTCATTACAGCCTTCTCCGGCACGCCAGCAGCTGTGGGCATGGTATTGGTCGACTGCCGGTGCAGTGACTGGCTGGCGCTCGACCGAGTAATGCACGATCTGGTCGAAACGGGGGATGGTCAGCCCTGCCAGGCTGATGGCTATCTGGTCGCCTGGACGAACGTCCAATGCCTGCCAGCGTGACAGCGAGCCCAGGCTGACACGGGTCACGCGCCGGTCATCGAGGGTCACCGGCTCGACGTGAACGATGGGGGTGACCTTACCTGTGCGTCCGATTTGGAAGCGCACCTCGCGCACCTGCGCCAATTTTTGTGTGTAGGGGTATTTCCAGGCTGCGATCCAGTACGGCGCCTTGGCCTGCCAGCGTTGGGCAGGCGGGCGTTCGCCCTGGCGCAGGATCACCCCATCGCTGGCGAAGGGTAGCGGCGTGCCGAACCAGTGGTCCCGCCACCGCGCAGCTTCTTCGGGGGTGTTTATCGCAACGCTGTAGCGCTGACTGTCCGCAAAGCCCAGTTGGGCCAGCTGCGACAGGCGCTCGGTTTGCTGTTCAGGCCCCTTGGGCCACTCCCAGACGAACAGACCGAGGCGGGCGCCTTGTTCCTCGTCGATCTGGTGGCGAGCGAGCAGGCCGGCGACCGTGCCACGGGCATTGAGGCCCCCTGCGCTTGCCTGTATGTGGCCTTCAAGGCGCAAGTAGAGCTCGCCTTGCAGCGACAGATCGAGCGGGCGGGGCAGCTGCCGGACAATCCCTTCGAGTTGTGGGATATGGCGGCTCCAATCGTGCCCCCGGACCCCGTCGCCTCGGCTGATCAACTGGGTCAGCCGGCCCTGGCGGTAGATCAGTGACACCGCCACGCCATCGACCTTTGGCTGTACCCACAGGTCGGTCTTGCCAGTCATCCAGCCGGCAACCCGCCGGAAGTCGGCCAGCTTCTGCACGCCGGTGTGCGGCACGGGATGGACGACCGGACCGCCCGCCCTGGCCAGCGGCGAGGCCTCGGTCGCAAGGCCAACGCAGCGCTGCAACATGGCCAGGTGATCGCGGCTCTGGTCATACAGCTCATCGGCCACCAGTGCCACGCCGTCACGGTGATAACGTTCGTCCCAATGGGCGAGCGTTGCGCTCAGTTGGGCGATCTGTGCGTGTGAGCGTGCCGGTGTCCAGTCCGGGCACGGGTTGGCCCAGGTCGGCGGCAGGTGCAACACCACCATGATC
The DNA here is from genome assembly GCF_000730565.1 of Pseudomonas fulva NBRC 16637 = DSM 17717. Lineage (GTDB taxonomy): Bacteria > Pseudomonadota > Gammaproteobacteria > Pseudomonadales > Pseudomonadaceae > Aquipseudomonas > Aquipseudomonas fulva. Next base: position 135,239 of record NZ_BBIQ01000010.1, read on the forward strand.
AGCAGCAATACGATTGGCATGGCCCGCTTCCTTGCGTGGCTTGAAGTGTGCCGAGCCTATGGGGTTTTCACGGTGTTCGCCTCGGGCGGTTTGTCAGGCGATATGTCACAAAAAAGCCCCTGCCGATTGCTCGGCAGGGGCTTTCGCTCAGCGCTGTAGGAAATTACAGGCCGGCAGCGTCACGCAGCGCTTCAGCGCGGTCAGTGCGTTCCCAAGTGAAGGTGGTGAAGGTGTCGTCACCCACGGTTTTCTGCTGCGGGGTGCGACCGAAGTGGCCGTAAGCAGCGGTTTCCTGGTACATCGGGTGCAGCAGGTCGAGCATGGTCGTAATGGCGTATGGACGCAGATCGAAGCACTCGCGCACCAGCTGGATGATCTTCTCGTCCGACACCTTGCCAGTGCCGAAGGTATTGATCGAGATGGAGGTCGGTTGGGCCACGCCGATGGCATACGAGACCTGGATCTCGCAGCGCTCGGCCAGGCCGGCGGCGACGATGTTCTTGGCCACGTAGCGGCCGGCATAGGCGGCGGAACGGTCGACCTTGGACGGGTCCTTGCCCGAGAACGCGCCGCCGCCGTGGCGGGCCATGCCACCGTAGGAGTCGACGATGATTTTGCGACCGGTCAGGCCGCAGTCACCGACCGGGCCGCCGATGATGAAGTTGCCCGTCGGGTTGATGTGGTACTGGGTACCTTTGTGCAGCAGTTCGGCAGGCAGCGTGTGCTTGACGATCAGCTCCATGACCGCTTCCTGCAGGTCTTTCTGCGACACCTCGGGGTTATGCTGGGTGGACAGCACCACCGCATCGATACCCACGACCTTGCCACCTTCGTAACGGCAGGTGACCTGCGACTTGGCATCCGGGCGCAGCCAGGGCAGCAGGCCGGACTTGCGTGCTTCGGCCTGACGCTCGACCAGGCGATGCGAGAAGCAGATCGGCGCTGGCATCAGCACTTCGGTCTCGTTGCTGGCGTAGCCGAACATCAGGCCCTGGTCACCGGCGCCTTGGTCTTCTGGCTTGGAACGGTCGACGCCTTGGGCAATGTCCACCGACTGCTTGCCGATGATGTTCATCACGGCGCAGGTGGCACCGTCAAAGCCGACGTCGGAGCTGTTGTAGCCGATGTCGATGATGACCTTGCGTACCAGGTCCTCGAGGTCGACCCAGGCCGAGGTGCTCACCTCGCCGGCAATGATCGCCACGCCGGTCTTGACCAGCGTTTCACAGGCGACGCGGGCGTACTTGTCCTGGGCGATGATCGCGTCCAGCACGGCGTCCGAAATCTGGTCGGCGATTTTGTCCGGATGCCCTTCGGACACGGACTCGGAGGTGAAAAGGGAGTATTCGCTCATCTCGAAGGTTCCTGAAATTTACCGATGGTGTATGTCGCCAGCCGTCCGCTGGAAATGGCGGACCTGGATCTGGAAACCGTTACGCAGGCCTACGTACAGGCTATCCCCGTGGGACAGGCCTGCCGCGTTGGCCCAGCGGGCCAAGTCGTCCTGTTCGAAGCCGAGCCACAGGTCGCCGCAGGCTTCCCGCGCCCACCCCTGGTCATGGCTGCACAATTCGGTGATCAACAGGCTGCCGCCTGCCTTCACCCGTTTGGCCAGCTGGCACAACGCCAGGGCCGGATCGCTGAAATGATGCAGGACCATGTTCAGCACAACGCAGTCGGCGACCACATCCGTTGCACCCAGTGCATCGGCCAACTGCAGGTTCACGTTGTCCAGCCCTTCGCGCTGACAGACCTGGCGGGCGAGTTCGAGCATGGTCGGGCTGTTGTCAAGCGCGGTAACCTGCGCAAAACGCCGAGCCAGGTCCGGAAGGAACCCCCCATCGCCGGGGCCGACCTCAAGCGCGCTGGCGCTTGGGTCGAAATGCAGCTTGTCGAGCAGCGCCAGCAGGCTCTCGCGATATTGCGGCAAGCCTGCGATCAGGTCCTGCTGGGCGCGAAAGCGCTCTTCCACGCGCAGGAAGAAGTCCTGGCTGGTTGCCGCGCGGCGCTGCTGCACCTGGGCGATGCGGCCTTGCACCTCGGCGGGCAAGGCCAGGTCATCGACCTCGTCGAGCAGCGCGGCGTGCAAGCGTCCGCCCAAGCGCAAGCTGTCGGGCAGGGCGCGGCGATAGAAAATGGCGTTGCCTTCCCGACGGGTGGCTACCAGGTCGGCCTGGGCCAGCACCTTGAGGTGGTGGCTCATGCCCGACTGGCCGATGTCGAAGATCTGCGCCAGCTCCAGCACGCCGAAGGAATCGTTGGCCAGGGCGCGCAGCACATTCAGGCGCAACTCGTCGCCACTGGCCTTGCACAGGGCGGCCAGTGCCTCGCGTTGTTCCGGTATTGCTTGCGCACGAAGGTTCATGGTGCGGGAGTCTAGACAGGCATCGTTGCCCTAGCAAGGCCTATATCAAAAAGTTTTGATATTGCAGGTCCGTTGCCCATTAGCCATTACCCTTGTGTTGCCATTGCGGTCGATGATCGGACCAATGCACGCCGCTTGCTGCTTAAATGTTTGCCCCAAGCGCCCCAGTGGGCGAAAATGGACGCCTTTTTCGTATCACCACCTATTCAAGCCCCCAGGAGATCAGCGATGCCCAGCCGTCGTGAACGTGCCAACGCCATTCGTGCCCTTAGCATGGATGCCGTGCAAAAGGCCAACAGCGGCCACCCCGGTGCCCCCATGGGCATGGCGGATATCGCCGAGGTTCTTTGGCGCGACTACCTCAAGCACAACCCGAGCAACCCGACATTTCCCGATCGCGACCGCTTCGTGCTGTCCAACGGCCACGGTTCGATGCTTATCTATTCGCTGCTTCACCTGACCGGCTACGACCTGTCGATCGACGACCTCAAGGGCTTCCGTCAACTGCACAGCCGTACCCCTGGCCACCCGGAGCATGGTTACACCCCTGGCGTCGAGACCACTACCGGCCCGCTCGGCCAAGGCATCGCCAACGCCGTGGGCTTCGCCCTGGCCGAAAAAGTCATGGCGGCCCAGTTCAACCGTGACGGCCACACCATCGTCGACCACAACACCTATGTGTTCCTGGGCGATGGCTGCATGATGGAAGGCATTTCTCACGAAGTGGCCTCGCTGGCCGGCACCCTGGGGCTGAACAAGCTGGTTGCCTTCTACGACGACAACGGCATTTCCATCGACGGTGAAGTGCATGGCTGGTTCACCGACAACACCCCGGCGCGCTTCGAAGCCTACAACTGGCAGGTGATCCGCAACGTCAACGGCCACGACGCCGAAGAGATCAAGACGGCCATCGAGACCGCCCGCAAGAGCGACCGTCCGACCCTGATCTGCTGCAAGACCACCATCGGTTTCGGCTCGCCGAACAAGCAGGGCAAGGAAGAGTCCCACGGCGCGCCGCTGGGTAACGACGAAATTGCCCTGACCCGTCAGGCACTGGGCTGGAACCACGGTCCGTTCGAAATCCCCGCCGACATCTATGCCGAGTGGGACGCCAAGCAAGCCGGTGCCAAGGCTGAAGCCGAGTGGAACCAGCGTTTCGACGCCTACGCTCAGGCGCACCCGGAGCTGGCCGCAGAGTTCAAGCGCCGCATGGCCGGTGACCTGCCTGCCGATTTCAGCGAAAAGGCCCAGGCCTACATCGAGGAAGTGGCGGCCAAGGGCGAAACCATCGCCAGCCGCAAGGCCAGCCAGAATGCCCTGAACGCCTATGGCCCGATGTTGCCCGAGTTCCTCGGCGGTTCGGCGGACCTGGCCGGTTCCAACCTGACCCTGTGGAAGGGCTGCAAGGGCGTGGAAGCTGGCGATGCCAGCGGCAACTACGTGTTCTACGGCGTGCGTGAATTCGGCATGACCGCCATCATGAACGGCGTGGCACTGCACGGCGGCCTGGTGCCTTACGGCGCGACGTTCCTGATGTTCATGGAATACGCCCGCAACGCCGTGCGCATGTCGGCGCTGATGAAGCAGCGCGTGATCCATGTCTACACCCACGACTCCATTGGCCTGGGCGAAGACGGTCCGACCCACCAGCCGATCGAGCAGCTGACCAGCCTGCGCACCACGCCGAACCTGGACACCTGGCGCCCGGCGGATGCCGTGGAGTCGGCCGTGGCCTGGAAGAACGCTCTGGAGCGCAAGGATGGTCCATCGGCGCTGATCTTCTCGCGCCAGAACCTGCAGCACCAGGCCCGCGATGCGCAGCAGCTCGCTGCCATCAGCCGTGGCGGCTACGTGCTCAAGGATTGCGCTGGCGAGCCTGAGCTGATCCTGATCGCCACCGGCTCCGAAGTGGGCCTGGCCGTTCAGGCCTACGACAAGCTGACCGAGCAAGGCCGCAATGTACGCGTGGTGTCCATGCCGTCGACCAGCGTGTTCGATGCCCAGGATGCTGCCTACAAGCAGTCGGTGCTGCCACTGGAAGTCAGTGCCCGTATCGCCATCGAAGCGGCACATGCCGACTTCTGGTACAAGTACGTCGGCCTCGAAGGCCGCGTCATCGGCATGACCACCTACGGTGAGTCGGCGCCGGCCTCGGCACTGTTCGAAGAATTCGGCTTCACCCTGGAGAACATCCTCGGTACCGCCGAAGAGCTGCTGGAAGACTGATGTATCAGGGAGGGCAGGATGCCCTCCTGGTCGTGCGAGGGGAGGGCGTCGCCCTCCATCGCGCCATGAGGCCGCTTCCACAGGTACTGTCGCCAGCCACGGCGTAGTACCTGTGGAAGCGGCCTTGTGCCGCGATAGGCCGCCATGCGGCCTCGAAGCCATCACGCTTAGCGAGTCAACGAATGTCCCACTTGCGTCCCTATAAAGTTGCACTCAACGGTTATGGCCGTATCGGCCGCTGTGTTCTGCGCGCGCTGTTCGAGCGGGGCAGCAGGGCCGATTTCGAGATCGTCGCACTCAACGACTTGGCCGACCAGGCCAGCCTGGAATACCTCACCCGCTTCGACTCCACCCATGGGCGCTTTCCCGGCGAGGTCAAGGTCGATGGCGATTGCCTGCACATCAATGGCGATTGCGTGAAGGTGATGCGCAGCGCCACGCCCGAAGGCATCGACTGGGCGGCCCTGGACGTGGACCTGGTCCTGGAGTGTTCCGGCGCCTACAACACCCGTGCCGATGGCCAGCGCTTTCTCGAGGCCGGTGCGCCAAGGGTGCTGTTCTCCCAGCCCATGGCCAGCGAGGCTGACGTCGATGCCACGGTGGTGTACGGCATCAACCAGCACTGCCTGACCGGCACTGAGCGGCTGGTCTCCAATGCTTCGTGCACCACCAACTGCGGTGTACCGCTGCTGCGGGTGCTGGATCAGGCATTTGGCATCGACTATGTACAGATCACCACCATTCACTCGGCCATGAACGACCAGCCAGTGATCGACGCCTATCACCATGAAGATCTGCGCCGTACCCGTTCGGCGTTCCAGTCGGTGATTCCGGTGTCCACCGGCCTTGCGCGCGGCATCGAGCGTCTGCTCCCGGAACTTGCCGGGCGAATCCAGGCCAAAGCGGTACGCGTGCCGACGGTCAACGTCTCGTGCCTGGACATCACCTTGCAGACCGCTCGCGACACCACCGCAGCCGAGGTCAACAGGGTACTGCGCGAGGCGGCGCTGACCGGGCCGCTCAAGGGGCTGCTGGCCTACACCGAGCTGCCCCACGCCAGTTGTGATTTCAACCACGACCCGCATTCGGCCATCGTCGATGCCAGCCAGACCCGTGTATCAGGCCCGCGCCTGGTCAACCTGCTGGCCTGGTTCGACAACGAATGGGGGTTTGCAAACCGTATGCTCGACGTTGCCGGACATTTTCTGCACGTCGTCCACCCAACCCGCAACAAACAGCCCTGAAGGACCGCATTCATGACCGTGTTGAAGATGACCGACCTGGACCTGCAAGGTAAGCGCGTACTGATTCGCGAAGACCTGAACGTGCCTGTCAAGGACGGTGTGGTGACCAGCGATGCGCGCATCCAGGCAGCGCTGCCGACCATCAAGCTGGCCCTGGAGAAGGGTGCGGCGGTGATGGTCTGCTCGCACCTGGGCCGCCCCACTGAAGGTGAATTCTCTGCCGAGAACAGCCTTGAACCGGTTGCCAAGTACCTGAGCAAGGCGCTGGGCCGTGACGTGCCGCTGGTGGGTGACTACCTGGGTGGCGTCGAGGTCAAGGCAGGCGAGCTGGTGCTGTTCGAGAACGTGCGCTTCAACAAGGGCGAGAAGAAGAACGCCGATGAGCTGGCCCAGCAGTACGCGGCGCTGTGCGATGTGTTCGTGATGGACGCCTTCGGCACGGCTCACCGCGCCGAGGGTTCCACCCACGGCGTTGCCAAGTTCGCCAAGGTCGCGGCGGCTGGCCCGTTGCTGGCAGCTGAGCTGGATGCCCTGGGCAAGGCGCTGAAGGCCCCGGCCAAGCCAATGGCCGCCATCGTCGCCGGCTCCAAGGTGTCCACCAAGCTGGACGTGCTCAACAGCCTGAGCTCGGTATGCGATCAGCTGATCGTCGGTGGCGGCATCGCCAACACCTTCCTGGCGGCTGCCGGGCACACGGTCGGAAAGTCGCTGTACGAGCCCGATCTGGTCGAAACGGCCAAGGCCATTGCCGCCAAGGTCAGCGTGCCGCTGCCTGTCGATGTGGTGGTTGCCAAGGCCTTCGCCGAAGACGCCGAAGCGACCGTCAAGGCCATTGCCGATGTTGCGGCCGACGACATGATCCTGGACATCGGTCCGCAGACCGCCGCCCAGTTCGCCGACTTGCTCAAGTCCTCCAAGACCATCCTGTGGAATGGCCCGGTTGGTGTATTCGAGTTCGATCAGTTCGGCAATGGCACCCAGGTGCTGGCCAAGGCAATCGCCGACAGCGCCGCGTTCTCCATCGCCGGTGGCGGTGATACCCTGGCAGCCATCGACAAATATGGCGTCAGCCAGGATATCTCCTACATTTCTACCGGTGGCGGCGCCTTCCTCGAGTTCGTCGAAGGCAAGGTTCTGCCAGCGGTGGCCATGCTCGAAGAGCGGGCCAAAGCCTGATGAACACGGCGCCTGGCAAAAGGAGTGGCCTGATGGCCAAGCAGTTGCCTGTGTTGCTGCTGGTCGGGCTGCTGAGCGCCTGCGCCGGCAGCCCGGATGCCCAGGACGACCCGGCGCAACCGCCCAAGGGCGGTTGCTATCAGTCCGAATGGCAAGCCGAAACCGTGCCAGTGATCAGCAAGCGCGTAGGCCCGGAAGGGCTGGAAAAGTACGACGAAGAGCACCAGCGCAAGGCGCCCGGCTGCCCTTGATCGGGCCGCTGGCAACCTGCAGGCCGGTTTGTGGTCTTGGAGAAGGGCCGTGTGCTGCCCATCGAGGTAACTGAATGAAAGCGCTCTTGGCCGTAATGGCCCTGGCGACACTGGCAGGATGTTCACTGCTGCAACCGGCGCAGACCGCGCCGGCGGACAACTGGACCCGGTGGGTCTGCGACACCCAGGCCGAAGTGCTGTGGCGGTTTGCCGACCCCCAGCGTGACCAGGTTGACGTACGCCTTGGCGGCGGCGACCAGGTGTACCGGCTCAAGGCCGAGCCCGGCGCCTCCGGCGCGCTGTACAGCGACGGCATGCTGGCGTTTCACACCAAGGGCGAAGAGGGCCTGGTGTACTGGGTGGCGACCAACGATCTGATAGGGCGGGGCTGCAAGGCACCGTGACTGGCCGGGCCGCTAGGTGGCCCACACTACTTGAACAGCAACTGCCCCTGCGGCAGGCTTGCACGAAACAACGACGCTTGTCGGGAGAGAGATACACAATGGCACTCATTAGCATGCGCCAGATGCTGGACCACGCCGCCGAGTTCGGTTATGGCGTACCGGCTTTCAACGTCAACAACCTTGAGCAGATGCGCGCCATCATGGAAGCGGCTGACAAGACCGACTCCCCTGTGATCGTCCAGGCCTCGGCCGGTGCGCGCAAGTACGCAGGTGCGCCGTTCCTGCGTCACCTGATCCTGGCGGCCATCGAAGAATTCCCGCACATCCCGGTGTGCATGCACCAGGACCACGGCACCAGCCCGGATGTCTGCCAGCGCTCCATCCAGCTGGGCTTCAGCTCGGTCATGATGGACGGCTCGCTCGGCGAAGACGGCAAGACCCCGACCGATTACGAATACAACGTGCGCGTCACCCAGCAGACCGTTGCCATGGCCCATGCCTGTGGTGTGTCGGTAGAAGGCGAACTGGGCTGCCTGGGCTCGCTGGAAACCGGCATGGCCGGTGAGGAAGACGGTATCGGTGCCGAAGGCATGCTCGACCACAGCCAGATGCTGACCGACCCTGAAGAAGCTGCCGACTTCGTCAAGAAGACCCAGGTCGATGCCCTGGCCATCGCCATCGGCACCAGCCACGGTGCTTACAAGTTCACCAAGCCGCCTACCGGTGACGTGCTGGCCATCGACCGCATCAAGGAAATCCACAAGCGCATTCCCGACACCCACCTGGTGATGCACGGCTCCTCCTCTGTACCGCAGGAGTGGCTGGCGATCATCAACCAGTACGGCGGCGACATCAAGGAAACCTACGGTGTGCCGGTCGAGGAAATCGTCGAAGGCATCAAGTACGGCGTGCGCAAGGTCAACATCGACACCGACCTGCGTCTGGCGTCCACCGGTGCCATCCGTCGTCACATGGCCATGAACCCGAGCGAGTTCGACCCGCGCAAGTTCTTCGCTGAAACCGTAAAAGCCATGCGCGACGTGTGCATCGCCCGTTACGAAGCATTCGGCACTGCCGGCCATGCCTCGAAGATCAAGCCGATCTCCCTGGAAGGCATGTTCCAGCGCTACGCCAAAGGCGAGCTGGCCGCAAAAGTCAACTAAGCAAACCGGCCCCCGGAAAACCCGCAGCGATGCGGGTTTTTCGTTTCTGGCGGTGGCTGCGAAAGCGTTCTGCCATTGCATGTCACAGAATGTCAGCGAAACCGCGATCGGTCGGCTACCTTCAGTCAGTGGCTGATGGTTTTTGGCTTGTGATGCGTGCTATCAGCTCATGCCTGGGGTAAAACTGGATCCAACGGCCAGTTTGTAGTCGGTCATATAACAGAGATGCAGCATGGATGGCGCTCACCTTCAACTCATGCCACAGGATGGCAGCTCGGTGCTTCTGGTAGTCGACGATTACCCAGAGAACCTCATCAGTATGCAAGCCTTGTTGTCGCGCCAGGATTGGCTGGTGCTGACGGCAAGTTCGGGCCGAGAAGCCCTGAGCGCATTGCTGGAAAACGATGTCGACCTGGTTTTACTGGATGTGCACATGCCTGAGATGGACGGCTTCGAAGTCGCTCGCCTGATGCGCGGCAGCCAGCGAACCCAACTCACGCCCATCATCTTCCTGACAGCCAACGAGCAGTCCCAGGCCGCCGTGTTGAAAGGCTACGCCAACGGCGCCGTGGACTACATGTTCAAGCCGTTCGACCCGCGGATTCTCAAGCCCAAGGTGCAGGCCCTGCTCGACCAGCAGCGCAATCGGCGGCGCCTGCAGGCGCTGACCCGTGAACTCGACGAGGCCCGCGCCTTCAATGCATCGATTCTGGACAATGCGGCCGAGGGTATTCTGGTGGTGGATGCCGGGGGCATCATCCGCTTCGCCAACCCGGCTATCTGCTCCCTGCTGGCAACGCCTATCGAACAGTTGCAGAACGTCGATCTGCTGGGGCTGTTGCAGCTGAGCACGCCGAGTACGTGGCAGGATTCGACGTTCCACCAAAGCTATCTGGCCAGGCGCATCCACCGCATGCATGACGCCCAGTTGCGTCGCCCGAGCGGCGAGCTGCTGCCGGTGGCCTTGTCATGTGCGCCCCTGCCTGCCGAGCAACAGGCGATGGTGGTAACCGTGCTGGACATGTCGGCGGTGCACAACCTGCACCAACAGCTCGAATACCAAGCCATTACCGACCCGCTCACCGGTCTGCTCAATCGCCGTGGGTTCTACCAGGCGGCCGAAGGGGCGTTGCTGCGCAATGAGCGTTCGGACCGGGCGCAGGCCTTGATGTACATGGACCTCGATGGCTTCAAGCGTATCAACGACTCCCTTGGTCATGATGCCGGTGACCGGGTCCTGCGCTGGGTGGCCGAGCAACTCAAGGATTGCCTGGGCAGTGAAGCGCTGTTGGCACGCATGGGCGGGGACGAATTCACCGCGCTGTTCGACGGCTTGCCCTATGCCGAGCAAGCCGGGCGCTACGCCGAGCGGCTGCTCGAGCGCATTGCCATCAGCCATCAGATCGATGGGCTGGACGTGTGCCTGGGCGTGAGCATCGGTATCGCCACGTACCCTGACTGCGGTGGCAACGTAGAAGGCTTGCTGCGCGCAGCCGATGCGGCCATGTACGCTGCCAAGCAGGCAGGGCGCCAGCAGTATCGCTTCTACGACCAGGAGCTCAATGGCCGCGCCCGCTCCCGCCTGATGCTCGAAGACGGCGTGCGTACAGCCATCGAGCAGCAGGATTTCACCCTGGTGTACCAGCCGCAAGTGGCCTTCGCCGATGGTCGCCTGCGCGGCTTCGAAGCCCTGCTGCGTTGGCAGCACCCCAGCGTTGGCGATGTGCCGCCAGGCCTGTTCATCCCCCTGCTTGAGGAGGCGCGGCTGATCAACCGCCTGGCCGGCTGGATCTACGGTCAGAGTGCTGCCCAGCGCCAGGCCTGGTATCAACGCTTTGCGACCGACATCGTGTTGGGCATCAGCCTGAGCCGGGCCCAGTTCGTCTCGCCAAGCCTGGTCGAGGAGCTGCAACGGGTCATCCAGCGCTATGGCCTGCAGCCGGCGCACCTGGAAGTGGAAGTGGCCGAAACCTCGCTCATGTACAACATCGATGCGGCGGTCAAGCAGGTCGACCGGTTGCGTGCGCTGGGTGTGCGGGTGGCGTTGGACGATTTCGGCGCCGGTGACTGTTCGCTGCGCATGCTGCGCGATTTGCCCATCGACACCCTGAAACTCGATCGCCACCTGGTGGCGCGCTTGCCGGACGCGTCGACCGATGCGGCGCTGGCACGCAGCGTCATCGGGCTGTGTGCCGATTACGGGATCACCGTGATTGCCGAGGGCGTTGAAACCCAGGCTCAGGCTCAATGGCTTAAAGCCGCAGGCTGCGAATACGTTCAGGGCTTTCTGGTAGCGCACCCCATGACAGCTGCCGATGCCGGCAACTTCCCGGCAATTTTCCCCTGGCCTGATCCGCTGGCGGGTTAGAATTGGCGCTCGTTACGCCGACCGTACTGCCATGACCGTCCTACGCTACCTGCAAGCCTACCCACCGCACCTGCAACAGCAAGTGCGGCAGATGATCGACAGCGACCGCCTTGGCGAGTACCTGCACAAGCGCTATCCAGAGCGCCACGAGGTACAAAGCGACAAGGCCCTGTACGGCTACGCCCAGGAACTGCGCCAGCGTTTTCTGCGCAGTGCACCGCCGCTGGACAAGGTGCTGTTCGACAACCGCCTGGACCTGACCCACCGGGCGCTGGGCCTGAACACTGCTGTCTCTCGCGTGCAGGGCGGCAAACTCAAGGCCAAGAAGGAGATCCGCATCGCCTCGCTGTTCAAGGAGGCCGCGCCGCAATTTCTACGCATGATCGTGGTGCACGAGTTGGCGCATTTGCGCGAGCGTGACCACAACAAGGCGTTCTACCAGCTCTGTCAGCACATGGAGCCGGACTACCATCAACTGGAATTCGACCTGCGCGTCTACCTGACCTATCGGGAATTGCCGGGCAACGCTTGAGGACCCCGCAGCATGGAAGTGAGCAAGACAAAAAGCAGTTTCTACCGCCGTCTTTACGTCGCCTGGCTGATCGACAGCCAGACCGCTACCAGCGTGCCTGCGCTGATGCAGGCTACGGGCATGCCCCGGCGCACGGCCCAGGACACCCTTGCGGCGCTGGCCGATCTGGACATCGTCTGCACCTTCGAGCAGCAGGAAGGCGCGCGCAATCACGCAGGTCACTACCGTATACAGGACTGGGGGGCCATCGACCGGCAGTGGATCGAGCTTCACCTGAATCAGGTACGCCAGGTACTGGGTTATCCCTGACCTGTACCCGCTAAGGCCGCTGCAATAAAAATCGCAGGTTCGGCCAGAATAGAGGCTAGATGACACTATTGGCCGCTGCCCCGGCCAGAGCCTTTGTGTAAGCTCATTCGCAGTGTACGTTTCTTCACCGCACAAGGGCTTGGGCATGCGGCTGATGCTTTGTGTTCTCGGGTTACTGGCCACTGTCATGGTGCCCCCGGCCGCAGCCGCCGCCAAGCTGCGGCTGGTATCGGACCATTGGCCGCCCTTCACTGACGCCAGCATGCCTGGCGGCGGTTTGGCCATCAGCATCGTGACCACGGCGCTGACGCGGGCGGGCTACAGCAGCAGCTTCGAGGAGGCACCCTGGGCGCGGGCCCTGGCAGGCGTCGGTGACGGCCGTTACGACATACTGATCAACGCCTGGCACAACGACGCGCGCGCACGCATCGGGCAGTTTTCCAGCGCCTACCTGAGCAACCGCATCCGCCTGCTGCAGCGCAAGGACGCGGGCCTGCATTACGAGCACCTCTCGGACCTGTACCCCTACAGCATCGCCGTGGTGCGTGATTACGCCTACTCGAGCGCGTTCGACGGCAATACCCGCTTGCACAAGGTTGCGGTCAGTACCTTTTCGTCCGCCGTGCGCATGCTGGCGGCGGGGCGTGTAAGCTTGGCCGTGGAGGACGAGTACGTGGCCCGCTATCACCTGCAGCGCGAGCCGGACAATGTGCGTGACAAGGTAGAGCTGATGGAGCCTGTACTGGGCGAGAACCCGCTGCACATCCTGGTCAGCCTGAAGCATCCGGACCACCAGTCGATCGTCGCGCGCTTCGATGCGGCCATCGCCGCCATGAAGGCCGATGGCAGTTATGACCGGTTACTGCATCAGTATGGGTTCTAGGCGAGCGGGTGGCGTTCCCAGGCGCCGGCTTGGCAGTGGCTTCGGATTTGAGCTTCGCAGCTGATCATGGCCGGTCCGCAGCGCCTGGAGATTTGCCCGTCTTCGTAGGCAAAACAGGCTATATACCCTCGCGCCAGACCTAACGCGAGGCGTCACCTGCCGAAGCATCCTTCTTGATCAAATGCGCCGCCAACGTGCGCAAAGGGGCCAACTGGCGGCAGATCAATGCCAGTTGCGTCTGTACCAGGCGCTGATGTTCATCCACCTCCTCGGGCATCTGTTCAAGAGCGGTGGCGAGCGCTTCTTCGGCATCACTGTGAATCGCTACCGGTGAACGCGCCGCCAGGCCATTGGCTATCTCCTCAAGGCTGTTCGCCAGGCGGCTGCCCGCACCCTCGATCAAGTGCTCCCGTGCCTCGGCCGGCAGGGCCGTGTCGCGGTGGGCGCCCAGTCCCGACAGGTAGCTGAGCAGGGTGTGCGACAGCACCAGGAAGCGGAAGCCCACATCGGCCTCCTTGCGAAAGTGGCCAGGCTCCATGAGCATGTTGGCCAGGGTCGTCGACAGCGCTGCATCGGCATTGTGGGCATTGCGCCGCGCCAGGCGATAGGCCAGGTCGTCGCGCTTGCCGTAGGCATATTGCTGCATGATCTGGCGCAGGTATTCGCTGGCGCAGATCAGTGTGTTGGCCAGCGCCTTGTTCAAGCGGCGGCCTTGCCAGTCGGGCAGGAACAGGAACACGGCAAGGATGGCGATCAGGCTCCCGATCAGGGTATCGAACAGCCTTGGCAGGAACAGCCCGTAGCCATCGCCGATCTGGTTGAAACAGAACAGCACCATCAGTGTGATCGCGGCCGTGGCCAGGGTGTAGCGCGTGGTCCGGTTGACGAAGAACACCACCCCCGCCACGACCGCGAACAGCGACTGGATGACCGGGTTGGGGAACAGGTCGAACAGCGCCCAGCCAACGGTCAGGCCTACGGCGGTGCCGATGATGCGCTGCACCAGTTTACGCCGGGTCGCCCCGTAGTTGGGTTGGCACACGAACAGGGTGGTGAGGATGATCCAGTAGCCCTGGGTTGGGTGGATCAGGTGCACCATGCCGTAACCGATGGACAGGGCCAGCGGCAGGCGCAGAGCATGGCGGAACAGCAGCGAGGTGGGCGTCAATTGCGTGCGCAGGCGCTTGCCCATGTCCCTGAGCGAGCGCGGCGAGCGGTCCAGCAGGCTGCTGTCGCTGGCATCGGCCAGGCTGTCGGGATTGCTTGCAGCACCGAGCAGGCGATCGAGCGTGGCCAGGTTGGCCGCCAGTGCACGCAATGAGCGCAGCAGCCCGCGCCAGGCCGGGTTGTTCTGGCCGCGCAGGTGTTCGAGCGAAGCGTTGAGGTCTTCGAGTGCCTCGGTAAAGCCGCTGGCCAGCACGAAAGGTTGTCGCAGCCGAATCGAGCGTGCCAGCTCCTGGCACGAGGCGCCTTGCTTGCGCAGCAGGCGCTGGCACCGGAACATCACATCGCTGTGGAAGAAGGCTTCGGCCAGTGCATTGTAGGGGTAGTGGGAGGCGCTGACCCGCTCATGGATATCCTGGGCCAGGAAGTAGAGTTTCAGGTAGCGGCTGACCTTGGAGTTGGGTTGGCTGTTGCCCACCCGGTGCAGGATGATTTCCTTCGCCGCATTGAGGGCCGCCACCACCTTGCCATTTTGCTGGGCCAGTTCAAGCCGACGTGCCTCGACGTCCAGGGTGCGGACAGGCTCGAACAGGCTGGCCTTGAGCTTGAGGTAGCTGCCCAGTTCGAAGAACAGTTTCGCCAGGCTTTGCTGCACCGGCTGGTTGGAAAACAATGCCTGCCACAGCACCGAGAGCAGCCCATACCAGGCCGCACCCGCCACCAGCAGCATGGGTTCGTGCCAGAAGTCCGTCACCTGCCCGCCGCGCTGGTCCACACCGATCATCGTGTACACCGCTGTGATCAGCGTTGCCGATGCGATGGCGCCGTAGCGCTCGCCCAAAGCGCCCAGCATGGTCAAGGCAAACGCTGCCAGGGCCAAGGCGCAGACGAAGATCAGGGGGTAGGGGAACAGCAGTTCGACCGCGAGCGCCGCGATGGCAAAACACACCAGGGTGACCGCCAGGGCGCTGAGGCGGCCTTGCCAGCTGTCATCGGTTTCAGCCAGGGCACTGGCGATGATGCCCAGAAACAGCGGGATCAACAGGGCCATTTCGTTCTGGTGCCAGCACAGGGCAAGGCTGCCGGTAAGGGCAATGGTCACCCGGATGCTGTAGCTGAACTTGTCCTGGCCCCACAGGCGACGCAATGAATGACGTAACGAGCTCGATGACATGATGGCCTGCCGGGCAGTGATCGTAGAAATACCGTAGCGATGAGCGGGCAGCCAGATGCCCCGCCACCCGCTATTGAGCACGTGCCAGCAAGAAGCGTTCCGTGCTGCGCGTTGGATTCTACCCTAGACGAACTGCGCCGCGGCGTTGGCCGATGCCCAGGCCCACTGGAAGTTGAAGCCACCAAGGTGCCCCGTCACGTCCAGCACTTCACCGATGAAGTAAAGCCCCGGGCTCTTGAGCGACTCCATCGTCTTGGACGAGACCTCACGGGTGTCCACGCCGCCCAGGGTCACTTCGGCGGTGCGGTAGCCTTCGGTGCCGGCAGGCACCAGTTGCCAGCGTGCCAGCTTGTCGGCGATCAGGGCCAGCTCGGCCGGTGTGTACTGCTTCATCGGCTTGGATTCGAACCACTGCTCGGCCAGCAAAGTGGCCAGCTTGCGCGTGAACACCTCGCCCAGTACGGTCTTGAGTTCAGCATTGCCGCGCTCGGTTTGCTGGGTGTGCAACCAGTCCAGCGCATCGCGGTCAGGCAACAGGTTGATCTCAAGCGTATCGCCAGCTTCCCAGAATGAAGAAACCTGCAAGATCGCCGGGCCGCTCAGGCCCCGGTGGGTGAACAGCAGATTTTCACGGAAGCTGGTGCCGTTGCAACTGGCGGTGCAGTCCAGCGAGGTGCCGGACAGTTCGGTGCACATGGCCTTGAGCTGGGGCTCGGTGATGGTGAACGGCACCAGGCCCGCGCGGGTTGGCAGCAAGGTATGGCCAAACTGTCGGGCCACCTGGTAGCCGAAACCGGTCGCACCCAACGTCGGGATGGACAGGCCGCCCGTCGCGATCACCAACGACTGGCAAGCGAATGGGCCAGCGCTGGTGCGCAGCAGGTAGCCGCTGTCGGTCTTGTCGATCTGCTCGATGCTGGTGTGCATGCGGATTTCGGCGCCGGCTTCGTCGCACTCGGCCAGGAGCATGTCAAGGATGTCACTGGCCTTGTTGTCGCAGAACAGCTGGCCCAGCTTTTTCTCGTGGTAGGGCACGCCATGCTTGCACACCAGCTCGATGAAGTCCCACTGGGTGTAACGCGCCAGGGCCGACTTGCAGAAGTGCGCGTTGTGCGAGAGGAAATTGCTCGGCTCGGTGTACAGGTTGGTGAAATTGCAGCGCCCGCCGCCGGACATCAGGATCTTCTTGCCTGGCTTGTTGGCGTGGTCGAGCAGCAGGACCCGGCGGCCCCGGCGGGCGCTGAGCTGGGCACACATCAGGCCGGCAGCGCCTGCGCCCAAGATGATCACGTCGGTGGAGTGCACGGTGTTACCTCATCAATAGCCGCGGCCGTGTTGCAGCCCATCGCAGGCAAGCCAGCCCCCACAGGGACGGCACCGGCTTGAGGCCTGTGATGACCCTGTGGGGGCTGGCTTGTTTGCGACAGGCTGCAACGCGGCCCGAAATAAATGTCAGACGATGCGGACTTTCAGGGAGCGGCCCTTGATCTTGCCGCTATTCAAGCGCTGCATGGCCTGCTTGGCCAGTGCCCGCTCAACTGCCACAAATGCCTGGAAATCAAAGATCGCGATCTTGCCCACCTGCTTGCCGGGGATGCCGGCATCACCGGTCAGCGCACCGAGGATATCGCCCGGGCGCAGCTTGTCCTTGCGCCCGGCTGCGATGCACAGTGTGCTCATGACCGGCAGCAGTGGCTCGCCGCCTTTGTTCTTGAGGCTGTCCAACAGGTCCCAGCGCAGCGGGCTCTTCTGCAAGGCTTCGATGGCCTGGGCGCGATGGCCTTCGGCAGGCGCAACCAGGCTGACTGCGATACCCTTCTCGCCAGCGCGGCCCGTGCGGCCCACCCGGTGCACGTGGATTTCGGCATCACGCGCCAGTTCCACGTTGATGACCATGTCCAGGCCGTCGATGTCCAGGCCACGGGCGGCCACATCGGTGGCCACCAGCACCGAGCTGCTGCGGTTGGCGAACATGGTCAGCACCTGGTCGCGGTCACGCTGCTCCAGGTCACCGTGCAGCGCCTGGGCCACGATGCCCTTGGCCGTGAGGTGGGCCACCACGTCCTCGCACTGCTGCTTGGTGAAGCAGAACGCCACGCAGGACTGGGGACGATAATGGGCCAGCACACGGGTCACCGCCTCAAGGCGCTGCTCGGGGGCGATTTCGATGAAGCGCTGCTCGATCTGGTTGTCGGTATGCAGGCTCTCGACCCTGACCTGCTGCGGGTCGCGCATGAAATCGGCCGCCAGCTGCTTGATGCTGGAGGGGTAGGTGGCGGAGAACAGCAAGGTCTGGCGGCGCGCTGGGGTCTTGGCGATGATGCTGGCGATGGCATCGAAGAAACCCATGTCGAGCATGCGGTCGGCTTCGTCGAGGATCAGCGTGTTCAGGCCGCCCAAAACCAGCGTGCCCTTGTCCAGGTGCTGCTGGATGCGGCCCGGGGTGCCGACGATGATGTGCGCACCGTGCTCCAGGGAGGCGATCTGAGGGCCCAGCGACACGCCGCCACACAGCGTCAGGATCTTGATGTTGTCTTCGGCACGGGCCAGGCGACGCAGTTCCTTGGCCACCTGGTCGGCGAGCTCGCGCGTGGGGCACAGCACCAGCGCCTGGCAGCCGAAGTACCGAGGGTTGATCGGGTTGAGCAAGCTGATACCAAAGGCGGCGGTCTTGCCGCTCCCGGTCTTGGCCTGGGCGATCAGGTCCTGGCCCTTGAGAATGACCGGCAGGCTCTGGGCCTGGATCGGCGTCATCGAGGTGTAGCCGAGGGCGTCCAGGTTGGCCAGCATGGCGGCGGACAACGGTAAGGTGGCAAAGGCGGTGGAATCGGTGGTCACGAGGCGGGCCTACGGTGCGAAGCGAAAAATGCTGCACAGTCTACCAGCCCCGACGCCATTCGCCCTAAGACTCCACGTGCTCTTCCGGACGACGGGCACGCCTTCCGTCCGTCGGCGCCAGTTGCAGGAAGATGGCCGCCGCCAGCATGGCCATGATGCCAATGGTGAAGAACGTCAGCTGGAACGCACCCAGGGTGGTTTCCACGCCTTCGGCGCTGCCTGCTGCCGTGAAACCGCCCAGCAGCGCACCGGCACAGGCCACCCCGAGGCTCAGCGACAGCTGGGCGACCACCGACAACAAGCTGTTGCCGCTACTGGCGCTGGCATCGTCCAGGTCGATCAGCGTCACCGTGTTCATGGCAGTGAACTGCAGGGAATTCACGGCGCCCAGCAGGCCAAGTTGCACCAGCAGCAGCCAGTACGGGGTCTGCTCGTCCACCAGGCCCAGGCCGGCCAGCAGTACGCCCAGCAGCACCGTATTGCCGGTCAGGATGATGCGATAACCAAGGCGTTCGATCAGCGGCCTGGCCACGGACTTGGCGACCATGGCCGCCGCCGCCAAGGGGATCATGCTCATGCCCGCCTGTGCCGGTGAATAGCCAAGCGCTACCTGCAGCAGCAGCGGTACCAGGAACGGCAGTGCCCCGCTGCCCAGGCGGGCGAACAGGTTGCCCAAGATACCGATGGCGAAGGTACGTACCCGGAACAGGCTGGGAGAGAACAACGGCTCCGGGTCGCGCCCGGCCCGCAGCCAGTAGGCCGCCAGGCAGGCCATGCCGGCGAACAGCAGCAACATGACGCGCAAGTGCGGCAGGTGCAGCTCGCCCAGGCCTTCCATGGCGATAGTGATCAGCACCATCGCGGCGCCGAACAGCAAAAAGCCCGGCCCGTCGAACGTAGTGCGCTCGGCGCCGCGCAGGTCGGGTATGAACTTCCAGACGGCGTAGCAGCCCAGCAGGCCGACCGGCAAGTTGAGCAGGAAGATCCAGTGCCAGCTCAGGATCTCCACCAGCCAGCCACCTACCGTCGGGCCCAGCAATGGCCCGAGCAGACCGGGGATGGTGATGAAACTCATGATGCGCACCAGTTCGGTGCGAGGGTAGGCACGCAGCACCACCAGCCGGCCGACCGGCAGCATCAGCGCCCCGCCGAGCCCCTGCACGATCCGCGCGAAGATCAAAAAGCCCAGGCTGTTGGCCACCGCGCACAGCAACGAACCGAAACTGAACAGCAAGATGGCACTGAAAAAGATGCGCTTGGTGCCGAAGCGGTCGGCGATCCAGCCCGAGGCGGGGATCAGCAAGGCCACGGTGAGCATGTACGAAATGATCACACCCTGCATGCGCAGGGGGTCTTCGGCCAGGGAGCGGGCCATGGCGGGCAGGGCGGTGTTGAGAATGGTGCCGTCCAGCGACTGCATGAAGAAGGCGATCGCCACCACCCATGGCAGCCAGCGGGCGGTGATGGGGTCGAGCGGGGTGCGTTCGGGCATGACGTCCTCGTCTGTCTGTACTGGCCTCTTCACGGCGAACGCCGCGCCTACGGGGCAAGGCAGGCGTGGCGACCGCCATGAAGGGGCCGGCAAATTCCAATCACAATGTCAGCGTCAGCGCTTTGACCAGCGCGCCCGGCAAATGACTCGATCCGGTACTGCGTTGCCCATAGGTACTGGTGGAGAGGATCAGCTCCCGCTCGCACGTCAGCGCCTCCAGTTGGTCGCCCAGCAGGTTGTACAGGCTGTCATCGAAGCGCATCGTGTTGACCGGCCCCTGGATCTGCCCGTCCTGCACCCAGAACGTGGCGAAGCGGGTCAGGCCGGTCATGCGCGCTGCGGGCAGGTCGGAGTAGTTCAAGTACCAGAGGTTACTGATGTAAAGACCGGTGCCGAGCCGCGCCAGGACCTGTTCCCGGGGTAATTGGCCGGGTGCGAGGCTGAGTGCGCAGGGCGACTCGTAGCTGTCGGCACCATTGGCCAACACCCCGAATTCGGCTGCGCTGCGCGCGCAGGCCAGGCGTTGTGCTGGTTTGCCCTGCTCGATCAGCGCCACGTCCAGGCGCGGTGAACCTTCGTCGGAGAACGCCGGGCTCAATGAGCCGCTGACCTGCTCGGTGAAGCTGATCAGTGGGCTGAGTGTGGCATCACCGCTGTACAAACGCTGCAAGGCACTGCTGCCGGTCGCCAGGGCCTGCGCCGAGAAACCGCCCCAGCACAGCATGCCGGCGATTTCGTCCATGGCCGCAGGCGCCAGATAGGCGCGGTAGCTGCCGGGTTGGAGTACCACCGGCGCACGCCCCAAGTGGCCCAACTGCGCCCGAGCCTGGCGCAGGCGAGCGGTAAAGTCGTCGGCGCGCCATACCTGCCCGGCATAGTTGGCCTTGACCGCCTGGCCGCTCTCGTGGAACAGGCTCCAGTCGATGTTGAAGCTATTAGCCTGGTGCCAGCCAAAGGCGCCGAATGAGCTGGCGAAACCGCGCCAGATCGGGCCTGCGGCATAAATGCCGACCAGGTCTAGGTCACCGGCTTCCTGTTCCAGCAGGGCCAGCACCTCATTCAGGTCGGGCAGGGCCTGCGTCTGTTGGCTGTCACTGCGCCAGGCACTGTCATCCAGGCTCAGGTACGGGTCTGCTGCCAGCAGTGGCAGGATCTGGCGCAGTTGCGACAGGGCGTCGAGCAAGCGCTGACGGTCCAGGTGCCTATCACCGCTAAGGGTCAGCTGTTGCTCGGCCTGACGACCGGCGTGGATCAGACGCAGGTGAGCACTGGCCTGGCTTACCTCGCCCGCCTGACGGACCCTGGCGTGGTTCAAGCGCACGAACTGCGACTGTTCGGCGCTCAACCCCAGGGTGTAGTGTTCGCCTGCCTGAAGGGCAGAGCCCAGGGTGTCGATGAGGGATTGGAAGGCCTGTTTCATCATGCATCTCCTCCAAACACGTCGATGGCGCTGAACACGCAAGCCGGCGAGGCGTGGCCGACCCGGATCACCTGGTTGGGCTCGCCCTTGCCGCAATTTGGGGTACCCAGGACCTGGAAGGTGCTGCGGTCGCCGACGGCGGCCAGGTTGCGCCAGAACCGTGCGGAGATGCCGCGGTAGTTGGGGTTCTTCACGATGCCCTTGAGTTCGCCATGTTCGATCAGTTGGCCCCATTCGCAGCCGAACTGGAACTTGTTGCGCGCATCGTCGATGGACCAGGACCGGTTGGTGCGCATCAGGATGCCATGCTCGATTCCTGCGATCAGTTGATCCAGGGACTGATCACCCGGCTCGATGTTCAGGTTGGCCATGCGGTCGATCGGCGCCCGGTTCCAGCCGCAGGCGCGGCTGTTGGCCACGCCGCCCAGACCAGAGCGGAACTGGGAAAGGGCACCGCCCAGCGGGCGCAGCAGCACGCCGTTCTGAATGAGAAATTGCTTGCTGGCCGGCGTGCCATCGTCGTCGTGGCTGTAGCTGGCCAGCTCTTCGCTCAAGGTCGGGTCGAAGGTTACGTTCAGCAGGGAGGAACCATATTGCAACCGGCCAAAGTCGGCGGCTTTGACGAAGCTGGTCCCGGCGTAGTTGCGCTCGTCGCCCAGGATGCGATCCATCTCCAAGGGGTGGCCGATGGACTCGTGGATCTGCAGCATCATCTGGTCAGGCATCAACAACAGGTCGCGCACGCCGCTGGGCGTGTTCGGCGCCTGCAGCAATTGCAGGGCCTGGTCGGCAACCTGCCGGGCAGCGCCCCTCAGGCCGCAGCGCTCGATGATTTCGAAGCCACCCTGCTGACCGAAGTTCTCCCTGCCCAGGCTGCGGCTCTGGCTGTCCTGGCCATCGCTGGCCGTCACCGCCAGGCCAGGGAACAGAAAGCGCTGGGCCTGGCGCAGTTCGGCACCGGCCGAGTTCAGGTACGTCTGCTCCACCAGGCTCATGCCAAGGCTCGCCTGCCAGTCCACCAGGCGTGAGTCCGACGGCACGCTGGCCGATTCTTCGGCGAGCAGGCCAAGGCAGTCGGCAAGGCCCGGCATGGGCTGGTCGAAATGAGGCGAGAGGTAATCGTGACGCCCGGTGGGCACAGGCTGATCGCGCAGGTCCAGCAGGCTGTAGCGGGCAATCTGTCGAGCGAGGTTTTCAGCCTGCTCCAATGCGCGCTGAAGGCCGCTTTGGGACAGATCGGCCGTGGCAGCGTAGGCCTCCACCCCGTTGATGCGCACGGTCAGCATGGCGCCCTCGTCCTGGCTCAAGGCAGGCGGTTCGGCAACGTTACGGCGCACGGACAAGGCCTGGTGCGACTGTCTGACATGGCGCAAGGAAAACAGATCGGCCGTGCTGCGCAGGGCGGCGAAGCGCTGGCGCAGCAGGGTGCTGGAATCGAACATGGACAAGCCTCCGGATACACGGTGGCCCCCTGGAACCACGCGCTGGGCAATGCCAAGGCGGGCCGCGCTACGGGCTCGGGCAATGCCGGGTCATTATGGCAGCCTGCTGATGTGCTGGTCAGGCATTAACGGTCGTTTGCGTTGCTGCGAACCCTTAGTCGGCTTCTTTTTGTATGGCAGCCTTGAGCAGTGCGTGCAAGTGCACTGCCACAGGGTGCGCGGTGTCCGTCAACAGGTAGATGCCGTGCGGGGGAAGCGCCGGCAGATCCTGGTCTTGCAAAAAGACGAGCGCGTCGTCGGCTTCGAGCGCCTCGATGATGCCAACTGCCAGGCCACTTTTGACGCAGGCCAGTACCGCATGCCAGTTGGCACTTTCCAGCAGGATACGGTACGCGATGCCTTTGGCTTTCAATGCCTGGAGCGCTGCCTCCCGGTATGGACAGTCCTTTAATTGCAATGCCAGGGGTAGCGGGCGGCTGTCATCGCGGATGAAGCCCTTCGCGGCAGCCCAACGGAGCTCTGTGGAGCGCAGCCAGTCACCCTGCTGGATCTGCTCGCTGCTGACCGCCACGGCCAGGTCCAGCTGCTGCCTGGCAAACAAGTCCAGCAACTGCGCGCTGGAGCACGCCACAGCTTCCAGCTCCATCTTCGGATTACTGGCAACGAACACCGGCAGACACTCACTCATGAGCGTGGCGGCATAGCCGTCCGGTACTCCTAGACGGACTTTGCCGGTCAGCTGCCGGGGAGACAGCGTCGCCAGCAGCTTGTCGTGGGCGATCAGAAAGCGTGTCGCCTCGCCCAGCAGATGCCGGCCTGCGGGCGTGAGCGCCACTGCCTGGTTGCTACGCGCAAACAGCTGTTGGCCAACCTGCTCTTCGAGCTTTTGTATCTGCGTGGTCACCGCTGAAGGGCTGCGATGGACATAGTCTGCCGCTGCGTTGAAACGACCGAGTCGAGCCACGGCCTGGAAAGTTCTCAACACATTGATATCTAGACCTTTGCCCATGAAACCACCTGATTTGGCTGGATCGAATCAGCACTTCGATTTAATCAACTGTACAGGCTTTATAGCCCCTCTTAACGTGAGGTCAAAGCGTGCGCCACTGCCGAAATGCAAAGGAATGATACGGATGAGCCTGAACGACTTTGTTGTAGACGCTCTTGTGCATACCCCTTCCTATCAACGGGCACGGTTATGGTCCGTCGAAAACCACGAGAAATACTCAACCCTCGCGCCGCCTGAACAGGGCACTCAAGACACCTACCGCTTCAACCAAGAGATATTTTTGCTCATGCGCGCCCTCAACGAGCAGGGCTTGAATGAACCTGGCTTGTGCGCCGATGCGCAAGGCAGGGGACCACTGCGCAGCGTTATTGGTGATGTAGCACAACGACTGGCTGCTCTAGGCCGCGACCGCAGTGCTCACTACGTTGAACTAGGGCCGGAACCGGTCAAGAGTGCTTGTTTGCTCAAGCATATGGCTGACACCTGTACGGCCGTTCGCTACACCGCCATCGACATCAATCAGACTTCCGAACCGGCCATGAGGGATGCCCTGGGTCCGATCCTGAGCGCCCAGGGCAGCTTCAACTATATCGCTGCCGACTATCGCACCGTGACCCGCGAAGCGTTGCATCCTGATGAGGACATCACACTGATTACCTTGCTGGGCTTCCAGGAAGGCAATGAATGGCCGGTCAGTACGGGCAGACTGATTCGTACATTGGCCGGCAAAGGGACCTACGTTCTTTCTGAAATGCAGGTATACGAGCCTGGCCTGGAGCAAACCATTCTCGGTTTCTACGCCAATGCCAATATGGTTCAGTTCTCCCGTTTGGTTGCCCTGCAACAAGGTTTCTGCCCCATGGCTGAGCATGAAGCCTTGCTGGTGCCCCTGCGCATACTCGACGAAACCGTTTATGTGGCAGTCACCTTGCAGCCTGTCCTACACGGGCAAACAGAGGGGTTCCTGTTGACCAACATCTGTCTGAAATTCACCCCGGAGCAGTTTCGCCGCACCCGGGCTCGGCATTGCAACTGCAGGGTGGTCGATGAATTTGCCAGCGGTGATGGTTCGGTGCGCTATCAGATCGCTGAATACCTCCAATAGCGTGATCAAACGGAGATAGACGTCATGAGCCATTCGAATACCTTGCCCTTGTTCGAACGCGGCCTGGGCCGAATCAAGCTGGCGCTCAAGTCGACCTTCAAGGGCGCGCCTCGGCCATCAACGGCCTGTTCTGACGGTCACGCTTGCTGGCGGGACGATCTGCTGCAGCCAGTGGGGCCTGCTATTGCAGACATCCGTACGCTGGGCGAACTGGGATACAGCCAGAGCCCACATGCGAGCTTGGCCGTTGATACGATCACAGGGGTTGCGGCGGTTCATCGGCTGTTCACACCTGAGTGCGTCACCATTTTGCAAGACATCTGCGCACGCCTTGAGCACGTGGCAGGTGACAGTGACTGGATCATTTCCCGGCGCACGCGGGGGGTGACGGCACGCTCGCCGTTTATCAACGACATGATGAGCAGCCGTGCATTTCTGTTGGCTGTCTCGCGCATCGCGGGCGTGCCACTGGTGCCTTATCCGATGCTCAATGCCCGCTCGCAGGTCAACTATTACTACCCGAAACCGCCCGAGCAACAGCAGCAAAGGGGCATGTGGCACACCGACGGCACGAACTATGTGTTGAACATCGTGTTAACGGGACCGGCCAGTTATACCGGCGGCGAATTCCTGTATCACAATGGCACAGTCGATACGTTCGACGCCTTGGACTACCGGACCTTCGAAACGGCGCATCTGAACGCATCGGGCGATGCGCTGTTCATCTTCGGCAGTCGGTTGTTCCACGGTGTGCGACCGGTACTCAGTGGGCGACGAATGTCGCTCGTGTTGTCCTTTCATTGCCCTTACTTCAACGACGATTCCAACCGCTTCTGGCACTTGGCGTCGGATGACGGCATCCCTCGAACACTCCCCAATTGGTTAGCCTTGCGATGGGCGCTCCATCGATCGGCAGCCCGTCACTACGCCAGGCTGGGTATCGAACCCATCACCTTCGAAGAATTACGTCAGACAGGGGCGTGACCATGCCTTCGAGTGCGCTCTACATGCTGGTCTTGCAAGTTGTCTTTGTCCTGTCCTGGAGTTCCGGTTTCATTGGCGCACGGCTCGGCACGCAGGATGCAGGCGCGGTGAACTTGCTGCTCTGGCGCTTCCTGTTGGTCAGTTGCTGTCTGTTGCCGTTTGTATGGCATCGATTACGCAACCTGTCCTGGGCGCAAGTTCGCTACAACGCGGTCATCGGATTCCTGGCCCAGTTCGCGTACTTGATAAGTGTCTACATTGCCATACGCGGTGGCTTGCCGGCGGGGATAGCCGCAATCATTTGCGCGCTGCAGCCCCTGATCACGGCGGCGATGGGCAGCGCGGATCAGCAGGAGCGAAGCGGCAGGCAGGAGTGGCTTGGGCTGGTACTTGGGTTTGCCGGTGTCAGTGTGGTGATTCTTGGTGAGTACCGCCTGTCTTCCACCCGGCTCGAACCCTGGCTGTATGCGCTGCCGCTGATTGCCGCGATCACGTTATCGATTGCCACCGTCTACCAACGGCGACAGTCGGTCATGGGCACGGATCACAGTAAAGAAGGCTTGTTGATGCCGCTCTTCCTGCAATCGAGCGCGACGCTGGTACTGCTCAGCGTCACGGGAGTGCCGTTGCGCCTGATTGAGCTGCCCGGCAGCGCTCAGGTCTGGGTGGCGGTGGCGTGGTTGACGTTGTTTTCGACCTTCATCGCCTACCTGAGCCTGTGGATACTTTTGACCAAACTGTCTGCCACACGGGTATCCGCGTTGGTTTACCTGGAACCCCCTGTAACGCTCATTTGGGCGGCGTTGATGTTCGGCGATGCCATTCACTGGACGACCTATCTGGGTATCGCGATAGTCGCCACAGGCATTGCCATCACCCGCACCGCTCGACGTGTGCGGTCGTCAGGGGAGTGCCCGCAACGATGAGCGAGTTTGGGCCACCTTCTAGAACCACCCTGGTTGCATGTTCAAGCTGGTGTCATCGCGCGCCTCGAGCAAAGCCAGGTCTGCATGGCAGCCCGGTATTTCGCAGGTAAGGAAATACCGGGCTGCCTGCAGCTTGCCAAGGTAGAAGTCGCGGTCAGTGGCGCCGCACTCAAGCAGACCGAGTTCGGCATGAATCGCCTGTTGCAGCCAGCGCCAGCCAATCACGCAATGGCCGAAGACCTTGAGGTACAGGGTCGAGTTGGCCAGGGCGCCGGCAACCTTGCCTTGGGCCAGGTCGCCGAGCAGGGCCAGGGTGACACCTTGCAAGCGGTTGACCAGCTGCTCCAGGGGATGGCGCAGCGGGTCGAGGTTGGGATGATGGCTGGCCCGCTCGCCAGTGACAGCGATCAGGCGCATCAAGTGTTTGAGCCCGGCCCCCCCGTTCTGGGCCAACTTGCGGCCCAGCAGATCGAGCGATTGGATGCCCTCGGTCCCTTCGTGGATGGGGTTCAGGCGGTTGTCACGGTAATACTGCTCGACCGGGTACTCCCGGGTATAGCCGTGCCCACCGAGAATCTGGATGGCCAGTTCGTTCGCTTTCAGGCAATACGCCGAGGGCCAGGATTTGACGATGGGCGTCAACAGGTCGAGCAACGCTTGGGCCTGCTGGCGAGTGTTTTCATCGGGTGCGGTGTGGGTGTCGTCGAACAGCCGCGCCGCATACAAGCCCAGGTCGAAAGCGCCTTCCACATAGGCCTTTTGTGCAAGCAGCATCCTTTTGACATCGGTGTGCTCGATGATCGGGATGGCCGGGCTTTGCGGGTCCTTGTTGTCGGCTGATCGGCCCTGTGGGCGCTGACGCGCATAGTCCAGCGAGTACAGGTAACCGGCGTAACCGAGCATCACCGCGCCCATGCCGACGCCGATGCGTGCTTCGTTCATCATTTGGAACATGCAGGCCAGGCCCTGGTGTGGCTGGCCGATCAGATAGCCCACGCACTGGCCGTTGTCGCCGAAGTTCAGCGCAGTGGACGTGGTGCCGCGCCAGCCCATCTTGTGAAACAGCCCCGCAAGCGCTACGTCGTTGCGCGAGCCCCGGCTACCGTCGGGTCCGACCAGGTACTTGGGCACGATGAACAGCGAGATGCCTTTGACCCCCGGTGGGGCGTCCGGCAGTTTGGCCAGGACCATGTGCACGATGTTTTCCGACAGCTCATGGTCACCGCCGGAAATAAAAATCTTGTTGCCCCTGAGCCGGTAGCTGCCGTCACCGGCAGGTTCTGCGCGGGTGCGGATATCGGCCAGCGAAGACCCTGCGTGGGGTTCGGTCAGCGCCATGGTGCCGAAGTAGCGGCCCTCGATCATCGGCTGCAGGTACAGGCGCTTTTGTTCTTCGCTTCCGAAGCTCTCGATCAGGTTGGCCGCGCCCATGGTCAGGAACGGGTAGGCGGTGGTGCCGGCGTTCGCAGCCTGGAAATGCGCAAAGCAGGCTTGTGACACCAGGCTGGGCAACTGCATGCCTCCGACCTCGAAGTCGCGGTTGGCGTTGAGGAACCCGGCTTCAAGAAAGGCATCGACGGCAGGCTTGACCTCTGGGATCAGCTCAGCGCGGCCGTCTACATAGCGCGGCTCGTTTTCGTCAGCTTTGCGGTTGTGGGGCGCGAAGTATTTTTCGGCGATGGTGCGCGCAGTGGTCAGCGCAGCGTCGAAGGTTTCACGGCTGTGCTCGGCAAAGCGAGGGCGCTGTATGAGGCTTTCGGCGTCGAGGACTTCATAGAGTTCGAATGCCAGGTTTCGGGTGCTAAGCAAGGTCTCGGGCATGACGGCGGTCCTGGGGCACAATGCTGCGAGTGTAGAAGCGGGTTGGATGGCGAGGACAGGTTAATAGGTCTGGGTGATATGGCGTGAGAAAAGTAAAGCCCGTGGTGCCGCAAGCCACTTGCGATACCACGGGTCACACCACCGCTATTGGACGGGCGCCGCTGCTTAGCCAGGTTGTCACTGCGGCAAGATGGCGACCATAAAAAAGGGAGAGCCCGAGCTCTCCCTTTTCTTCGACCTTCAGCGTTAGCCGATGGTCATCAAGCTGGCGTTACCCCCAGCCGCCGCAGTGTTCACACTCACCGCACGCTCGATGACCAAGCGCTCCAGTGCAATCTGATGATCGCCGCTGGACAAGCCGTGTACCCCGACGATGGCACCGGCACGCTTGGCCACCTGCTGGCAGACGCTGCGCAGCTGGTCCGAATCGCCGTGATGGATCACGGCATCGAACGCCACTTCGTCCTTGTTCCAGTCGGGTACCAGCTTCACCTTGGCCTGCAAGTCACGGGGCAGTCGGGCGCGCAGGGCCTTGCCCGGTTCGCCGTCGGCCCACACCGCCGAGCTGCCTACCGCGAGCACCGCAGCGAACTGCGCCAGCAGGTCGGCTTCGTTGTCAGCCAGGCACAGCACGTGTTCGCGCGGCAGGATGGTGTAGGTGTTGCGCTCGCCGGTCGGGCCTGGCAGCAGACGGGCGATACCGCTCTGCGACTGGCTGGCGAACTGGCTGCACAGCACGGCAAGGTCGGACAGCTGATTGCTCTCGGCCCACGCCTTCAGCGCGTGGAGCGGCTTGACCAACTGCTCGTGCAGTGCGCGGTCTGGCTTGGCTTCGCCGTCCTGGTGCTGGAAGTGGCTGCCGATGGCGTCCGCCGGGTGGGTCGACAGCAGGCGGTACAGGTACAGCGGACCGCCGGCTTTCGGGCCAGTGCCCGACAGGCCTTCGCCACCGAACGGCTGTACACCTACGACGGCGCCGACGATGTTGCGGTTGACGTACATGTTGCCGGCATGGGCCGACTCGACCACCTTGGCGATGGTTTCGTCGATACGCGTGTGCACACCCAGGGTCAGGCCGTACCCCGAATTGTTGATCTGCTCGATCAACTGGTCCAGGTTGCGGCGGTTGTAGCGCACCACGTGCAGGACGGGGCCGAAGATCTCGCGCTTGAGCTCGTCGAGGCTGTCCAGTTCGATCAGGGTTGGCATCACGAAGGTGCCACGCTTGATCTCGGCACTGTCGGCAATCGCCACCTGATAGACCGAGCGGCCTTTCTCGCGCATGCCCTGGATGTGCTTCTCGATGCCAGCCTTGGCTTCAGCGTCGATCACCGGGCCGATGTCCACGGCCAGCCGGTCCGGGCAACCGAGCCGGCTTTCGGCCATGGCGCCCTTGAGCATCTCGATCACGCGGTCGGCGGAGTCTTCCTGCAGGCACAGTACGCGCAGGGCGGAGCAACGCTGGCCGGCACTGTCGAAGGCCGAGGACACGACATCGATCACCACCTGCTCGGTCAGGGCCGAGGAGTCGACGATCATCGCGTTCTGGCCGCCGGTTTCGGCGATCAGTGGCACTGGGCGACCCTGGTTATCCAGGCGACCCGCCACGTTGCGTTGCAACAGGCGCGCCACTTCGGTGGAACCTGTGAACATCACGCCTTTGACGCGCTCGTCACCCACCAGCCCAGCACCGACGGTTTCGCCGCGGCCCGGCAGCAGTTGCAGGACACCTTCCGGAATGCCGGCTTCGAGCAGCAGGCGCACCGCCTGGGCGGCGATCAGCGGGGTTTGCTCGGCAGGCTTGGCCAGTACCGGGTTGCCGGCGGCCAAGGCTGCGGCTACCTGGCCGGTGAAGATCGCCAGCGGGAAGTTCCAAGGGCTGATGCACACCACAGGGCCCAATGGGCGGTGGGCATCGTTGCTCAGGTCGTTGCGCGCCTGGACGGCGTAGTAGCGCAGGAAGTCGACGGCTTCGCGCACTTCGGCGATGGCGTTGGCGAAGGTCTTGCCGGCTTCGCGGATCAACAGACCCATCAGGGGCTGGATCTCGGCTTCCATCAGGTCGGCCGTGCGTTCCAGGATGGCGGCGCGCTCGGCTGGCGGGGTGGCCTGCCAGATGGGCGCTGCGTTGAGTGCGCACTGGATGGCATTGTCGACGTCTGCAACGGTCGCTTCCTGAACGTGGCCGACCACATCGCGGTGATCGGCAGGGTTCAGAACCGGCGTTGCCGCACTGTCACTGGCGGTGCAGGCCAGCAGCGGGCCGGCTTTCCAGTCGTTGTTGGCGGTGGCCAGCATGGCGCAGGACAGCGAAGCCAGGCGGTGCTCGTTGGCCATGTCGATGCCGGCGGAGTTGGCCCGCTCGGTGCCGTACAGGTCACGCGGCAGTGGAATGCGGGGGTGTGGCAAGCCGATGCGGCCTTCCTGGGTACCCATGCGCTCGATGCTGGTGACCGGGTCGGCGACCAGTTCCTGGATGGAAATGGATTGGTCGGCGATGCGGTTGACGAACGAGGTGTTCGCGCCGTTTTCCAGCAGGCGACGAACCAGGTAGGCCAGCAGGGTTTCATGGGTGCCGACCGGTGCATATACGCGGCAAGGGCGGTTCAGCTTGCCATCGGCGATCTTGCCGACCACCTGTTCGTACAGCGGCTCACCCATGCCGTGCAGGCACTGGAACTCGTACTGACCGGGGTAGTAGTTCTGCCCGGCGATCTGATAGATGGCCGACAGGGTATGGGCGTTGTGCGTGGCGAACTGCGGGTAGATGGCCTCGGGTACGGCCAGCAGCTTGCGGGCGCAGGCGACGTAGGACACGTCGGTGTAGACCTTGCGCGTGTAGACCGGGTAGCCCTCCAGGCCTTCGACTTGGGCACGCTTGATCTCGCTGTCCCAGTAGGCGCCTTTTACCAGGCGGATCATCAGGCGGTGGCGGCTGCGCTTGGCCAGGTCGATCACGTAGTCGATCACATACGGGCAGCGCTTCTGGTACGCCTGGATGACGAAACCGATACCGTTCCAGCCGGCCAGTGCGGGCTCGAAGCACAGGCGCTCGAGCAGGTCGAGGGACAGCTCAAGGCGGTCGGCTTCCTCGGCATCGATGTTCAGGCCGATGTCGTATTGCTTGGCCAGCAGGGTCAGGGACAGCAGGCGCGGGTACAGCTCTTCCATCACCCGCTCGTACTGGGCACGGCTGTAGCGTGGGTGCAGGGCCGAGAGCTTGATCGAGATGCCCGGGCCTTCATAGATGCCGCGGCCGTTGGATGCCTTGCCGATCGAGTGGATGGCTTGCTCATAGGATGCCAGGTACTTCTGGGCATCGTGCTCGGTGAGTGCCGCTTCACCGAGCATGTCATAGGAATAACGGAAGCCCTTGGACTCGAAACGCGTGGCGTTGGCCAGTGCTTCGGCAATGGTTTCGCCCGTGACGAACTGCTCGCCCATCAGGCGCATGGCCATGTCCACGCCCTTGCGGATCATCGGCTCGCCGCTCTTGCCGATGATGCGGGTCAGCGAGGAGGTCAGGCCCGATTCGTTGTGGGTGCTTACCAGCCTGCCCGTTAGCAACAGGCCCCAGGTGGCGGCATTGACGAACAGCGACGGGCTGTTGCCCAGGTGCGGCTGCCAGTTGCCGGTGCTGATCTTGTCGCGGATCAGGGCGTCGCGGGTGCCTTTGTCGGGAATGCGCAGCAGCGCTTCGGCCAGGCACATCAGCGCCACGCCTTCCTGCGACGACAACGAGAATTCCTGCAGCAGGCCTTGAACGATGCCGGCCCGGCCCCCGGTGCTCTTCTGGTTGCGCAGCTTCTCGGCGATGCCGGCAGCCATCTTGTTGGCCGCGTCGGCAAGCGGAGCGCTCAGGCGCGCCTGCTCCAGCAGCATCGGCACCATCTCCTGCTCGGGCCGACGGTAGGCGGCGGTAATGGCCGAGCGCAGCACCGACTGCGGCAGGATGCTTTCGGCGAACTCCATGAAGCTCTGGTGACCCTGCTCGGGCTGCACGTCGCCGGCTTCATCGTTCAGGCCGAGGGTCTGGCCATTGATTTCGGTCAGGGTCGCGCCACCCTCGAGCTTCTCCAGGTAGCTGAAGATCGCTTGCTTGATCAACCAGTGCGGCGTGCGGTCCACGGACAGCGCAGCGGCCTTGAGTCGTTCACGGGTAGGGTCGTCGAGTTTGACCCCAAGGGTGGTCGTCGCCATTTCTTATCCTCATTATTGCCACGAGTGTGGCTTAAGCTGGCGACAAGATTATCTTCAGGAAAACGCGGGTGCAACCAGGTGCAACCCTAAAATGTCGTGAATAAGGTGCAACTCGTCAGGCTGTCGTTTTCAGTGAGGGTCAAAGCGTCAGGCGAGGAAGGATTTGTTCTAAAAAAGAGCCTCATCTGCCCCATTAGGGAGCAAAAACGAGGCTTTGTCTGAAAATGCATACTTGGGTGCAACTTCACAGTGAAAAATGGTTGCACCGGATTTACGTTGTTGGATAGCATCTGCCGCCTGGGTGCAACCACCAACGATGTGGGTGCGCATGAGATAACAACAAACGCCAGGGCCAACACATGGGTAATCCCTTAACGATCACATTCGTGGTCTACATCGCAGCAATGGTGCTGATCGGCTTCGCTGCCTACCGCGCCACCAAGAACCTTTCCGACTATATTCTCGGCGGCCGCAGCCTCGGCAGCGTGGTCACCGCATTGTCGGCCGGTGCATCCGACATGAGTGGCTGGCTGCTGATGGGCCTGCCCGGCGCCATCTACTTCGCGGGTCTGTCAGAAGTCTGGATTGCCATCGGCCTTACCGTCGGCGCCTACCTGAACTGGCTGTTCGTCGCCGGGCGCCTGCGCGTGCAGACCGAGCACAACGGCGATGCGCTCACCCTGCCGGACTACTTCTCCAGCCGTTTCGAGGACAAGAGCGGCCTGCTGCGGATCATCTCGGCCATCGTCATCCTGGTGTTCTTCACCATTTATTGCGCCTCTGGCATCGTGGCCGGTGCTCGCCTGTTCGAGAGCACCTTCGGCATGTCTTATGAGACAGCGCTGTGGGCAGGGGCAGCCGCCACCATCATCTACACCTTCGTCGGAGGCTTCCTGGCCGTGAGCTGGACCGACACGGTCCAGGCGTCGCTGATGATCTTCGCGCTGATCCTGACCCCGGTGATCGTGCTGATCTCCACCGGCGGCTTAGACCAGACCTTCGCCGCGATCGAGGCCGTCAACCCGGCCCACTTCGACATGCTCAAGGGCGCCAGCTTCATCGGGATCATTTCGCTGATGGGCTGGGGGCTGGGCTACTTCGGTCAGCCACATATCCTGGCGCGCTTCATGGCGGCCGATTCGGTGAAGTCCATCGCCAAGGCGCGCCGTATTTCCATGACCTGGATGATCCTGTGCCTGGCCGGTACCTGCGCCGTTGGGTTCTTCGGCATCGCCTATTTCTCGGCCCACCCTGAGGTGGCCGGGCCGGTGAACGAAAACCACGAGCGCGTGTTCATCGAGCTGGCGAAGATCCTGTTCAACCCTTGGGTCGCCGGTGTCCTGCTGTCGGCCATCCTGGCGGCGGTGATGAGTACCCTGAGCTGCCAGCTGCTGGTGTGCTCGAGTGCGCTGACCGAAGACTTCTACAAGGCCTTCCTGCGCAAGAATGCCTCCCAGCGAGAATTGGTGTGGGTCGGTCGTCTGATGGTACTGGCCGTGGCCCTGATCGCCATCGCCATGGCTGCCAACCCTGAAAACCGCGTGCTGGGCCTGGTGGCCTACGCCTGGGCGGGCTTCGGTGCTGCGTTCGGCCCTGTCGTGCTGATCTCGGTGCTGTGGAAGGGCATGACGCGCAATGGCGCGCTGGCCGGTATCGTGGTGGGTGCACTGACCGTGATCCTGTGGAAAAGCTTCGACACCATGGGGCTGTACGAAATCATCCCTGGCTTCCTGTTCGCCAGCATCGCCATCGTCCTGGTGAGCAAGCTGGGCCGTCCTTCGCAGGCGATGGTGAGCCGCTTCGAGACGGCTGATGCGGCGTATCACGCTGACAAGTGACAGCGCCAAGGCGCGCTGCTAGCTGAAAGACGGGCCCGCTCCTGCAGTGTCCGCACGGCCTTCAAGGGTTCGTGCTGCACTGCGGTAGCGGGTTCGTTGTTTTCTGACGACCGTCAGGCCTGACGTCGTTTGCCAGGCAGGGTAAACTTGCGCTCTGCGCAGGAGTTGCCATGAACTATCGTCACGCCTTCCATGCCGGCAACCATGCCGACGTTCTCAAACATATCGTGCTGACCCGCCTCATCGCCCTGATGTCGCGCAAGGAGCAACCGTTCGCCTACCTCGACACCCATGCCGGGCTGGGGCTGTACGACCTCAAGGGTGACCAGGCGAGCCGGACCGGTGAGTACCTCGAGGGGGTCGCGCGGCTGTGGAACCGTGACGACCTGCCGGCCATGACCGCCGATTACCTGCGCGTCATCAAGCGTCTGAACGCAGACGGCGAGCTGCGC
The DNA here is from genome assembly GCF_000730565.1 of Pseudomonas fulva NBRC 16637 = DSM 17717. Taxonomy (GTDB): domain Bacteria; phylum Pseudomonadota; class Gammaproteobacteria; order Pseudomonadales; family Pseudomonadaceae; genus Aquipseudomonas; species Aquipseudomonas fulva. The sequence continues at coordinate 170,025 of NZ_BBIQ01000010.1, forward strand.
TACTACCCAGGTTCACCTGAATTGGCGCGTCGCCTGATGCGTCAGCAGGACCGCGCCTTGCTCAACGAGAAGCACCCGGAGGACGGGCCGCTGCTCAAGGAAAACATGAAGAAGGATCCGCGCGTGTTCGTGCACCTGGGCGAGGGCTGGCACGTGCCGCGCGCCTTGTTGCCCGTGCAGGAAAAACGCGCGGTCATGCTCATCGATCCGCCGTTCGAGCAGGCCGATGAACTCAAGCGTTGCACAGCCGCGATGAAGGAAGCCATTGGTCGGATGCGCCAGACGGTGGCGGCCATCTGGTACCCCATCAAGGACCAGCGCTCGCTGACCCGTTTCTACCAGGACCTTACCAGCACTGGGGCGCCCAAGCTGCTGCGCGTCGAGCTGTATGTGCATCACCAGGACAGCCCGCAAGGCCTCAATGGATCTGGGCTTGCCATCGCCAACCCGCCTTGGGGGCTGGAAGATGAACTCAAGGAGCTGCTGCCCTGGCTCGCCCGGGAGTTGGCGCAGACCGAAGGCAGCTATCGCATGGACTGGCTGATCGCCGAATAAGGCCGCCCCGGCGAGGCTGCTCCACACAGGCCGCGTGACGCCTGAGTGAGTAGCCCCACAGAGCGTGGAGCGGCCTAGTCAGCGATGGGCCGCAAAGTGGCCCCAGGGTTTCAGCTTCGCAGCGCGTAGTGCAGGGGCCGCTTTGCGGCCCATCGCGGCGCTAGGCCGCTT
>NZ_BBIQ01000009.1 GCF_000730565.1 Pseudomonas fulva NBRC 16637 = DSM 17717
AAGCGGTCGTGCGGGTCGATGCCGTAGACGATGTTGTCGCGGTAGGTGTTGTCCTTGACCACGAAGTCGCGCGTCTCATAGCAGTAGAAGCCGTACCACAGGTCGCTGAACTGCGAACCGATGATCCAGCCGGTCGGCTCCGCTCGGCCCATGCGCTTGGCCAGGTTGGGGGTGTACTGGGAAATGCTCACGCCATAGGACTTGGACTTCGCATAGCCCAGGCTGGCCAGGGTGCTGTTGACGATGTAGGTCTCGGTGCCGCCCCAGGACAGCAGAAACGGGCGAAACGCCTGGGGCGAGCGGAACGTGGCCGGGCCTTTGGCCTGCTCGCGCCACCCGGTCACCTGGGTGTCGGTGATGAACAGCTTGCCGTCGTTGACCAGAAATGCCCCGCCTTCCTCGGACAGGCGCAGTTGCTTGACCTTGCCGTCGATCTCCAACGTCCCGGTGCGCCCGACCACGATGGGCAGACGCGCCAGGTACACACCGGGCTGCACCTCGGACAGGTACTGGCGCGGCACCTGGCGGCTCAACTGCGCCAGGTCCACGTGGCCATCGTCGATGAAAATGGCCTGTGGAATGCCGTGTTGGCGCCGCACCCATTCGGCGGCCTTGTTGTCGCCACCGACGAATGCCTTGAGGCTGTCTTCCTGGAACATACGGCGCAGGCTGACCTTGCCCGGCTGGCTGCGGTCGATCTTTTGCTGCACGGCCTGTGCGGTGTAGCCACTGAGGTCAGGGAGCTTGGGCGCGTCCAGCTGCAGCGGCGCTATCGGTGCGCTAGAGACGGTATAGCTGCGCGCCTGTTGCAGTTCCTTGGTCAGCAGGCCGGGTTGCGCCGCCCAGGTCGAACCACTGGCAAGCAGCAGGGCGCAGGCCAGCAGGCTATGGCGAAGATGGGGATGAACGTTCATGGCAATTTCCTCGTGGCCTCAGAAACGCCAGATCACGTCGACGAAGGCGCGGTGCATGTAGCTGTCTGCCTCTTTGCCGTAGGCATCGCCCGGCTTGAATACCCCAGCACGCAGGCGAACCAGAGCCGAAGGCTCGTCGATCGCCTGGCTCATCGAGGCGGGGAGCAGGCCTTGCTTGAAGTACTTGGTCACGACCACGTCCATTTCCTGGCCAAGGTCTTTCTCACCCTCGACCAAAGGCCGGTTGATGCCGTTGTCGTTGACTACGGCGTTGATGCCGCTCGAGCCTATGTTCTGCGCACCGTCCACTCGCCAGAACCTGTGGTAGAGGAAGCTTGCGTCGTAGTCGTCGCGCAGCTGCCAGGAGGCGAACAAGGTGGCGGCCTGCAGGTTGCCCAGCTCGCCACGAAAGGCCTCGCCAAAGCGATGCACACGCGATCGGGTGCCGGTGAAGTTGGAGCGGTTGCTTTCAAGGCCGGTCTGCTCGAAGTTGTTGCCGCCCTCGTCACCGCCGCCGCTGCCGCGGGCGTAGGCGGCGCCCACCTGCCACTGCGGGTTCAGGCGCAGGCGTACGCCCAGGTCGGTGGCCCAGGCATTGACGTCGCCGCGTTGGGTACCGGTGGCCACTTGCTGGTCGCCCACCTGGCGGCTGCTGAGGGTGTCGCGGTTGCCGGTCAGCCAGGTCAGGCTGCCCCAGTAGTTGACGTCATGCTCATTGCGCCAGTTGTAGGCATCGCTGTTGGCCTCCAGGCCCAGCCATGTCAGGTCGCCGGTGCGGGTCTTGTCCAGAGCGTCGACGGTTTGGCCGGGGTTTTTCAGGCTACCGCTGTCGTGGGTGTGATGAGCCCGCAGGCCCACCCAATGGCCAGGCGTCCACTGGGCAGCGACATTGCCGTAGAGGTGAGTACGATCCTCGTCCTGCGGGGCCAGGTCGGTCAGGTCGGTTCGGTATTCGCTGAAACGCCGGGCTACACCCAGGTCGGCCTTGAGCAGGGTGGTGTCGAAGGTCCAGTTGAGGGCTTCGATGTTGGTGTCGCGCCACATGCCATCGTCGCTGCGCAACCGTTGCCGGCCCAGTCGCAGTTGCTCGCCGGGGTAGGCGGTCAGGCCGCTGTAGCCCACCCAGAACTCGCGCATGGCCAGGTAGCTCTTGTCCGGTTGACGACTGTCTGCGCCCGTGTCGGTGGTGGTGCCATCGTCGTTCTGGCGCAGGGTATCGGTTTCGATGGTATCGGTGGCAGTGACCGCCTGGCCCATGGCATAAGCGCTCCAGTTGCCGCGCTCGCCGTAGACCCACGGGCGCAGGTCCAGGCCCAGGCCATTGACGTCACCGCCTGGGCGGGTGCCCAGGTCGCGGTCGTCTTCGGACTGGCCAGTGACTTTCACTTCCAGGCCAAAATTGCGTTCGGCCGTGACCTGGGCCAGGCTCGGGCAGGACCACAGCAAGGCAAAGCCAAGGCCGATCCCGGCTTTGACGAAAGGGTTGAGCATCATGGCGCGTCCTCACCGTCTACGTCGTTTTCATCGTCTTGCAGCACATCCAGGGCCAGGGTATTGATGGCGCCGGGCGTCATGGCCATGCGAGCTTGGGTCTCCCGCGCCAGCGTCTGCTGAGCCTGGCGGCGCGCCTCGGGCGCCAGCTGCTGCTCGATCTGCTGCAACAGCTCGGCCGACTGGGGCGTCGGGTTGGCCTGGGCGAGTTGCGCGAAGACCCATGCATCGGCAGGTTGCGGGCGGATGCCATGCCCCTCGCTGAACAGCTGCGCCAGGGCATAGTCGGCACTGACCTGGCCACCGCGTGCGGCCGCCAGCAGGTTGTCCAGCGCTTTCTGCGGCTCGACGTTGCCCAGGTAGCCACGGCGATAGAGTTGGCCCAGGTAGTAGCGGGCACTGGTCTCGCCGGCCGTGGCGGCGGCCAGCAGGTGACGCTCGGCGCTCTCGGCATCGGCCGGCAGCTGCTTGCCCTCGTAGTACAGGCGGCCGAGCAGCAGGTCCGCGCGAGGCTGCTGCGCATCACGGCCTTTTTTCAGGTAAGCCAGCAACTGGTCGGTGTCCCCCAGTTCAGGGAAGTCGTACAGCAGCTGCGCCAGGCTGACCCAGGATGCCGGGTACGCCGGTGCCACGCGTTCGAGTAACGCCTTGGCAGCTTGCCCGTCGGTCTGGCCCAGGCTGCGGTCGGCCAGCACGCGAGCGACGCTGTCCACCCGGCTGGCAGGCACTGCCCCGCGGGCGTAAGCCGATTCGAGCTGGTGCATCAGGGCGGTCAGCTGTTCGGCCTGACCACGCTTGCGGTACACGGTGGCCAGCTCCACGTAGCACAGGTCGGCAGTCGCCAACCCCGCCTGGCACAGGCTCTGCACTTCGTCCAGGTGCTGGTCGTAGGTGCCCTGCGTACGGTAGAGCAGCACCTGGGCGATGCCCGCTTCCGGGTAGCCCTCGGTACGCCACCGCTCGATCTGCTGCTGCGCGTTGATGGTGGGGAAGCTCTGCGGGTAGGCCAGGTACAGCATGGCCAGTGGCACCAGGGTATTGCCCTGGCCCTGGCGGGCGGCAAGCTTGAGCAGCGTTTGCGCTTCTTCGCGCTCGGCCTGGGTGCTGCCCGGCTTGGTCACCAGCAGGCGGCCAAGGCGCGCCTGGGCACGGGGCGAGGTGGCAGCGGCGGCGCGGTAGGTGGCTTCGGCTTGCTCGCGTTGGGCGCTGTCACCGGTGGCCACCTTGATGTCGGCCAGCCCGACCTGGGCATCGCTGTAGCCCAGGTCGGCCAGTGCCTGGTAGTTGCGTTCGGCCACAGCCAGGTCGCCGCGCTTGAGCGCTTCGTTGGCCAGGCGCTGGTCGGGCAGACCGGCGCAACCGGCCAGTGTCACGGTCAGGGCAAGTGCGCACGCAGTAAAGGGGCGCGGGTTGGACCCAGGCAAGGTTGGCATGCTCGTCATCTCACAGGTCACGGGCCGACGCACTGCCGATCAGCCAGTCCAGCGAAGGGCCGCGGTTGCTGGCAACCGACACCGGCCGGCCTGCCAGGGCCGCTGGCAGGGCGCTGTCCGGTTTGATCTGTACGCGGATGTCGGCGGCCAGCGCGTCGGGTTCCAGGCTGCTGCTGGCGACGATTTCCCCTGCGCGCACCTGGTCTTCGCCTGCCACCTGGAAGTTGACCCGCGTCCCCGGCTTGACCTCGTCGAACTGGCGGTAGCTGAAGCGGGCCTGGACAGTGGGTGTGCTCGTGCGTGGCACCAGCTCGAAGATCGGTTGGCCCTTGGCGGCGTACTGGCCGTCTTCCACACGCTGGCGGGCGACGATGCAATCGCAAGGGCTGGTGAGGGTGCCGGACAGTTGCTTGCCGAACAGCTCCTGGATTTTGGCGGGGTCGAGCTGGGTGTCGTCCAGGCTGCCCTTGAGCACGTCCAGCATGCTGGTGCTGAAGCTGGCAAGCGGGGCGCCCTTGCTCGTTTGGGCGCCGCTTGGCACCAGGCTGCTGACGGTGCCGTCCCTGGGCATGGTGATGGTGGTGACAGGCACGGCGACGACTGCGGCCTGGGCATGGCTGACGAAGTACAGGCCATACAGCGATTTGGCAACGAAGCCGAACGCTGCCACGCCCGCCACGAACACGCCCAGCGTCACGCTGACCGCCTTGAACCGGGCCAGGGGGCCCTGCCCGCTGCCGGCGTCCTTTTGCTTGCGCGCCTTGGTGAAGTTGTCCCGTTGCAGCGTGCTGAGCACATCGCCCACGGTGATCAGCTCGCCGGACAAGTGGCTGGTGATCAGGTGGCGCAAGGTGGCGATATCGCGCGGCTCCAGGTTCTGGAACTGCACGCCGGCCCGACCGCTGCCTGGGACGTAGGAGCGCACCTGAAACGCCACGTCCATCGACAGCCCCAGGTTATCGACGCTGAACTGCAACCGGCCGTGCAGCACCTGGCCTACGGCCAGAGGATGCGGGCTATGGAAGCTCAGGCCGCCGGCCGACAGGTCATCTACCTTGGTTTCATGGGGCTGACCCTGGGCGTCGACAAAGCGCAGCCTGGCAGGCATGCGCACCCGTGCGTGCTGGCGCTGGGCTTCGGATTCATGCACGACGTTGACGTTCACGGCGGTATTCATGGCGGTTGTTCCTGTTAGTTCCGATCCGGGGCGGGGTCACACGACCATGAACAGCGCAGCGACGAACAGGCTGGCAGCCGAAAAGGTCATGGCCCGCGAGGACCAGGTGTTGAACCATTGTTGAAAGCTGGCGAGGTCACGCTTGAGGGTGGTGGGCTGGCGCGTCCACGACTGTTTGTCGAGGCGGAAGAACACGTAGATCTTCATCAGCGCGCCGACGATCTGGTTGTAATAGAGAATCACCGGGTAGGCCGGGCCAACGCTGTGGCCCGAGCACAGCAGCATGAAGGTGAGTACCAGGCGGGTGAAACCGATCCACAGCAGGTACACCAGCAGGTAGGCCATGCCGAATTTCAGGCTGGCGATGAGGGCCACTGTCAGGCCCAGCAGGCTGGTCCACATCGAGACCCGCTGATCGAACAGCACGATGCTGGTGAACAGCCCCAGGCGGCGCAGGCCAAGCCCAAGGGCGCGTGAATTCTGCCGAAGGTTGTTGCCGTACCAGCGGTACATCAGCTTGCGGCTGGCCTTGAAGAAGCTTTTTTCAGGCGGATGCTCGACCGTGTTGATGGCCGCATCGGGCACGTAAAACGTGTCGTAACCCAGGCGCATCAGGCTGAACCAGCTGGACTTGTCGTCACCGGTCAGGAACTTGAAGCGCCCCAGGCGCCAGTGCATCAACGCGTCGCTTTCCACGTCGGCGATGAACTCGGGGTTGGTCACCACGCTGGCGCGGAACATCGACATGCGGCCAGTCATGGTCAGCACGCGCTTGGACAGGGCCATGGAACACATGTTGATGTGGCGCTGGGCGAAGCGCAGCTTGTGCCACTCGCTCATGATGTAGCCGCCGCGCACTTCGCAGAACTCGTTGGTGGTCAGGCCGCCGACGTTGGGGAACAGCTTGAACCACGGCACGGTCTTGCGCACCACGCCCTCGTCCAGCACGGTGTCGCCGTCGATTACCGCCACCACGGCATCGTCATCGGGCAGCATGCGGGAAATGGCGCGAAAGCCGTAGGCAAGGCCATCGCGTTTGCCGGTACCTGCGATGCGCACGATGTCCAGGGTGACATGAGGGGGCGGGTTGTACCTGGCCCACAGGCTCTTGACCAGCAGCTCGTCCGACATCTCCACCAGCGAACAGACCACGGTGGTGGGGAAGCCGCAGTCGATCGCTTCGCGAATCACCGAGCTGTACACCTGGGCGGTGGTCAGCGCTTCGATGCGAAAGCTGGTGACCATCAGGTAGACATGGGACGGATCGGCTGCCTGGCCCATCTTCTGCACCTTGCGGCGCAGGTACGGATAGACGCCGTACAGAAAGACCATGCCACGGATGAAGTGGGTGGCGCCCATGGAGTAACGCCAGATGCCAACTGCGCCGACCAGGAAGATGAAGTGCCTGGACTGCGGGTCGAAGATGTCGGCTGGCAGGGCCAGGGCGATCAGCATGAGAAGGCTCATGTAGAACAACCAACCGGCGCACTGCAGCAGCGCTGTCTTAAGCCTTTGCATGTTCAGCATCCGTGAAGAATTCAGGGTAGGGGCGACGCGGGATGGGGCACCGCGTCGCCTGGCCAGGCGTTACCAGCAGATGCCTTCGGTGCGGCCATCGGGGCTGGTGGGCTTGGCCATGAAGCCCACCAGGTCGATCACTTGCTTGCCGGCCGGCGCGTGCTGGGCCAGGGCGCGGAACTGCTCGTCACGGTTGCCGAGCACGATGATGTCGGCGTTGTCGATCACCTTCTGGAAATCGGCATTGAGCAGCGAGGACACGTGCGGGATCTTCGATTCGATGTACTCTTTGTTCGCCCCGTGTACCCGGGCGTACTGCACGTTCTCGTCATAGATGTCCAACTGGTAGCCCTTGCCGATCAGGCGCTCGGCCAGCTCCACCAGTGGGCTTTCACGCAGGTCATCGGTGCCGGCCTTGAAGCTCAGGCCCAGCAGGGCCACCTTGCGCTTGTCGTGGCTGTCGATCAGGTCGAAGGCGTTCTGCACCTGGGACTCGTTGCTGCGCATCAGCGAATCGAGCAGGGGCGCTTTCACATCGAGGCTGGCGGCGCGGTAGGTCAGTGCACGGACATCCTTGGGCAGGCACGAGCCGCCGAAGGCGAAGCCGGGACGCAGGTAGTACTGGGACAGGTTCAGCGCCTTGTCCTGGCAGACCACTTCCATCACTTCGCGGCCATCGACGCCCACGGCCTTGGCGATGTTGCCGATCTCGTTGGCGAAGGTCACCTTGGTGGCATGCCACACGTTGCAGGTGTACTTGATCATCTCGGCCACTTCGACCGACTTGCGGATGACAGGTGCATCGAGTTCTTCGTAGAGCGCCTGGAGCACGTCGCCACTGGCGCTGTCGAGCTCACCGATGACGGTCATCGGCGGATGGTCGTAGTCCTTGATGGCCGTGCTCTCCCGCAGGAACTCAGGGTTGACTGCGACGCCGAAGTCGATGCCGGCACGTTTGCCGGAGCAGTCTTCGAGCAGCGGTATTACCACGTTCTTCACGGTGCCCGGCAACACGGTACTGCGTACCACGATGGTGTGGCGGCTGGCTTTTTCACGCAGTACGAAACCGATCTCGCGGCACACCGATTCGATGTACTCAAGGCCCAGGTCGCCATTCTTCTTGCTGGGGGTGCCCACGCAGATCATCGACACATCGCTGGCCCGGATGGCCTCGGCAAAGTCGGTGGTCCCCCGCAGGCGGCCATTGGCGATGCCCTGCTGCAACAGCGCCTCCAGGCCTGGTTCGACGATGGGCGACTTACCCTGGTTGATCAAGTCGATCTTGGTGGCCGAGACATCGACGCCAATTACGTCATGGCCACGTGCAGTCAGGCAACCTGCACAGACGGCACCTACATAACCCAAACCAAAGATGCTGATACGCATCGCTATCACCTCGTGTGTTATCACGCTGGCACTTGTACTTGCAGGTGCCGAGTGGGGTTGATTAACAACAAATTTAGGGCGCACGGGGGCGTGGCGATTATCGGCATCGCCCCAGGCAATCACATTCAACATTAAACGTATGCGTTTAAAGTGCTTAGTTGAGCAAGCCCATTTGAGCCACGCTTAGAAAGTACTTGGGTGCGGTCGGCACGTCTGTCCATGTTTATATACAGGTGCCGGGTCGCTGGGTGTGCTATTTAAAATAAAAACCATAGCGTTCAATTACCCGCGCTGGGCGTGGCCATTATTGACGTGCTGGGCGCGACATTTTATTGCCAGGGTTTGATATCGAGATGCTGGCAACTTTCCGGTATGGGAATTTATCTTTAGGCCATCTCTTACAACCTACGAACAGCAAAATCGTTACGGCACCTATGAGCAGTAGGGTTGAGAGAAGTTCCGGCCTGAGATTCATTCGTATGCGGGTTTTTTCAGTATTTCGCGAGGGTCATACAATTTCAAATTGATGGCACGAGGCGGTTTGACCTCGGTATATAAAGGGCGAAAATGTTTCGAGATGTTTATATGCCAGCATGAGCGTCGGGTGCGAAAAAAACTAAAAAAATCGGCCTGAGCGATGGTGGCAATCTGAGATTTTTTGGACCGGTGTTTATTTCTTGACGTCAATAAACAGTCCTTTACGGCTGGGTTTCACGATTTCTCGCCATATTTCGTAACGCTTGAAGGCCCTTCGCTTCCTAAGGTTTTTCAGCACCGGGCCGCCAACGTGGCTAGACGTCGTCATCGGCGGCTGTGAACGAAGGATCGTCGCAGTCCATGCGTGGCCGGCCCACGCAGGCGTCTGCTCCCTAACCACATGGAAGAGACGAGGCTTGAAACGATGAAGAACTGCATGCGAATCCTGTCTGCCACCGCCGTCATGCTGGCGGCGGCTCCAGCCCTTGCTGGGCCACCCGTTGAAGTGACGTTCAGAAATCTTGGAACCGAGTCGGTGAAACTCCAGCTGACCAATGCGAACGAGACCAGTACGTATCAGATTGCCAGGCCCGCACCACTTCAGGAGGTACAGCCCGGCTCGTCGATTACCTTTAGCGTGCAACGATTGGTGAGCCCCGACACCAACGGCGCCATGTTGCGATATGCGGCAGGGCGTAAAACCTGTGCGTTCAGCACTACGTTTGTGATGATGATGTCCGGTGGCATCAAACAGCCTAAATGGAACAAGACTGCAACCCCTTCCGGTGGGGCAACGTGCACGGCAGTGAACTCTGGATTCAGCGCAAATTATGCCTGGAAGGCTGAATTCACCATGAAGTAAGCGGCTAAAAAGACTCGCTTGGCCTGTTGTTTCAAGCCATGCGAGCCCTTGGGATATTCGCGAAACTTTAAAAAGTGAGTAATTGCCGATGCCAAAAATAAGTGATTTTTCTGCTGGTTCGATCCGTGGGGTTGCTTTTACGCGCGCCCCTACCCATCCAGCCCCCCAAAAACAAGAGGCCGCGGTAAGCTCAGGTGCGACTCGCCAAGCGTCCCTTGATCTTTCGCCGTTGGCCAAACAACTTGCCAGTGCCGCTCAGCGGGCGGCTGCGCGTGACAGTCAGCTTAGTCGGCAAGAGCTGGCTACTCTGGCATCCAAGATACAGATGGAGCTAGGCGGAAGTGCATACAGGCTTACCAAGCCCCTTCACGACGCACATGTCCCAGACACGGAGGATCCCGAGTTATTGGCAAGGGCAAGGCAAGCCACGGATTTTCTGAACGGAAAGGGGAGTAATCCTTTCCGGAGACTGACAATTGAACAGCTCGCTCTGATCGGTTACGACGAAGGCGGCGATTTCACCCACAACGAGCGCCTCGCCGCAAGCAGAGAGTTAGGCAAGCGCTATGAAGTGTGGTCCCGGGCGATGGTCGATAAATTGAACGCCGAATACCAGCAGACGGGGTATCAAGATGAGACAACCCGGGAAATTATTGCAACTTACAAGGCGTTGCCGCCCATTCTGGAAGCAGGCTTCGGCAACTACGAAGTCAACATGACCCTGATGATAGGCAAAACCGACCCACCGCGCGGCGATGAAGCCGATTCTCTGATAGACACCCTCCTGAAAACCGCCCGCAAGCTTGAAGACCAGGCAAAGAAGGATCACCCGCCGCTCGAAGGCCCTGACGAACCAGGCAAGCCCGCATGATGCCCGCCGTACAGCTGTGCAATGTCAGCCGGTTTCAGGGTGACGTGCCGGTGCTTCAAGGCATCGACCTGCTGATCCCCAGCGGGCAGACGTGCGCTGTCATCGGCCCGTCCGGTTCGGGCAAGAGCACGTTGCTGAACCTGATCGGGCTGCTAGACCGCCCGTGCGCAGGCCAGGTATGGATCGGCGGTACCGACATGACAGGCGCCAGCGCCGACCAGCGCGCCGTGATGCGCAACCGCCTGATCGGCTTCGTTTTCCAGAGTTTCAACCTGCTGCCGCGGTTGTGCGCCCTGGACAACGTGGCGTTGCCGCTATCGTATCGAGGGCTGCGCTTGCCCGTTGCCCGCCAGCACGCCGAGGTGCAATTGCGTGCCGTAGGCCTTGCCAGCCAGGCGGGGAAGCGGCCCGCCGAGATGTCCGGTGGTCAGCGCCAACGTGTGACGATCGCGCGTGCGTTGGTGACCGAGCCGAGCCTGCTGGTGGCCGACGAGCCCACCGGGAGCCTTGACGCCCAGACCGGTGAGCAGGTGCTGCACCTGCTGCTGACCCTCAACCAGGAAAGAGGCACGACCTTGCTGGTGGTCACCCATGATGCCAAGGTGGCACACAGGCTGCCCTGACGACCTGTTGCGCTCAGCGCCCTATGCGTCGGGCTGATCCCGCAAGAACACCAGGTGTTCGGCCTTCGACTGCTCGGCGCTGTAGTAATACCCCTGCACCTCGAACTGCTTGAGCTGCGTCGGGTCACTGATGCGCTCTTCGATGACGAAGCGGCTCATCATGCCGCGCGCTTTCTTGGCATAGAAGCTGATGATCTTGTGCTGGCCGTTTTTCAGGTCCTTGAAGTCCACGTTGATCACCCGGGCCTTCAGGGCGCTGCGCTTGACCGCGCTGAAATATTCGTTGCTGGCCAGATTCAGCAGCACATCGTCGCCCTGTTCGGCCAGGGCCTCGTTGAGCCACTCGCTGATGCGCGTGCCCCAGAACGCGTACAGGTCCTTGCCACGGGCGTTGGCCAGTTTGGTGCCCATTTCCAGGCGATAGGGCTGCATCAGGTCCAGAGGGCGCAACAGGCCGTAGAGGCCGGAGAGCATGCGCAGGTGATCCTGGGCGTAGCTGAGGTCGTCTTCAGTCAAGGTCTGGGCGTCCAGGCCGGTGTAGACGTCACCTTTGAAAGCCAGCAGGGCCTGCTTGGCGTTCTCTGGCGTGAAGGCGGGTGTCCAACTGCCGAAACGCGCGGCGTTCAGGCCCGCCAGCTTGTCGGACAGGTGCATCAGTTCGCTGATCTGCGCCGGGCTCATTGCTCGCAGCTGCTCGATCAGTTCCTGGGAATGGTCGAGGTGGCGGGGCAGGGTGAAACGCTCGGTCACCGGCGGGGTGTCGTAGTCGAGGGTCTTGGCGGGGGAAATCACCGTCAGCATCGGATCGGCTCCTGGCATCGTTGAGCGGGGATTCTAAGGGTTGGAAGAGGCAAGTCCAAACTATGGCGACAATAGTCAACGCCCATGGCCGATACAGCGGCTATAGTGCCTGTTTTCCTTGAGCGGAGCCCTGACCGTGCGCCTCGTTACAGCCCTGCTGGCTGGCCTGTTGAGCCTGGCCGTTCAAGCCGCCCCTGCCACGCCGGCCAGCCTGGACCGTGGCCTGTGGCCGGAGCAGCTGGACAGCCCTGCGCTGTTCGATGTGGCATCACGGGCCGAAATACTCTCGTTCGCCCGGGTGCTGCACGAGAACGAGCTGCTCGACGAGAATACCTTGGCAGCTCGCCTGGGCCTGCGGCAGGTCAACGTGCAGAAGGTCAGGCAGGTGAGGGCGCGGCTGTGGCAGCGGCTTTGGCAAGGTTATCAACAGGCGCAACGCAGTTGCGAGCAGGATGCGTCCTTTTGCTATGCGGTGACGTCGATGGCCGAACTGCGCTTGCAAGCGGCGAGCTTCGCCACGGATGTGGGTGAGTTCTACACGGGCTGGATCGAGCCCAGCCGGCAATTTCATGAGCAGTACCTGAACGAGCAACTGCGCAAGGCGGCGTTGTTGCCGCAGACCAGCAGCGAAGTACAGCGGCTGCCGGCGGCCGAACGCAACGGCGATGAGCTCAATGACCGGCTGTTTCTGCTCACCTTTGCCGGTGGGCCGGGCGCGGCGGCGGGCACCACAGACGCGTTGACCGCCTACCTGCGCAAGCAGAAGCTCGATGGGACGTTCTTCGTGCTCGGCAGCCGTTTGCAGCAACGTCGTGACGGCGAATCGCTGGCGGCCCTGCGGCGCTTGTATGAAGGGCAGTGCGTAGGCATTCAGGGGTGGGAGTACCGGTCCCACGCGCAGTGGACGGATTGGCAGGCCTCGATCAGCCGCAGCCAGGCACGGGTGCGGGCAGACCTGCCCGAGCAGTACGTGCCGCTGTTTCGCCCGCCCTATGGCCAGCGGCGGGCCGACGGCCAGGCCTTCATGCAGCGCCAGCAGTTGCAGGTCTCGCTGTGGGATATCGATGCGCAGGACGACTCGGGCTTGAGTGCGCAGGCCTCAGCCCAGCGTGTGTTGACCTTGATGCTGCTATGGCGCAAAGGCGTAATCCAGTTTCATGACGCGTTGCCCAAGGCCAGGCCTGCGCTGCAGTGGCTGCTTGAACACACCGCGCAAAGCGGCATTGGTTGGCAGGATTGTCGCGAATACGGACAGGGCGCGCAGCAACCTGACTTCTGACTGTAGACCTGCTTGGCGCTGGCGCCAAGGCCTGTTCGTCAATCAGAAAAATAAAGTTGGCAATCGTATAAAAATGCTTTTTCCGGTCATGGCTTTTGCGGTATGAAGAAACCAGACAGCCGATTCCTGCAGCACAGGTGGCGTCACATGGGTCCACCTGGCCAGATCGCTTCCCGCCCGTAACAACGCGGATACGGGAAGAACGGCAGTCACTCCGCGGCGTAACAGACCACGCCGTGCCGCTTCGACATAAGGTGACCGAGTATGGATGACCAAGGACGCACCCCTTCCTCCAGCAAGCCAATCCTCTATGTGCTCGATACCAACGTCCTGATTCACGACCCCAACGCATTACTCAACTTCGAGGAGCACCACGTCGCCATTCCCATGACGGTGCTGGAGGAACTGGACAAGCTCAAGGCCGGTAAGCAAAGTATCGCTGCCGAATGCCGCCAGGCCATCCGCCTGATCGACCAGACGCTGGGTGATGCCTCGCCCAGCGTGGTGGAGCAGGGGGTACCCATCCAGCGTGGCAAAAGTGGGCCAAAAGGTTATCTGTCCATCCTGATGACCCCGCGCAACGAGCCGAACAAGCTGTTGCCCGAAACCCTCAACGACAACATCATCATCAATCAGCTGCTCGAAGTCAGGGCACGGCGTACCGACTTGGACGTGGTGCTGGTCACCAAGGACATCAACATGCGCCTGAAGGCGCGTGCCTGCGGCATTGCCGCCGAGGACTACAGCACCGACCAGTTGGTCGACGACGTGTCGCTGTTGTCCAAGGGCTACCACTCGGTCACCGGCTCGTTCTGGGACCGGGTCAGCAAGGTCGACACGCGTCAGGAGCGTGGCCGTACCTGGCACAGGGTGCAATTGGCCGAGCCGCTGCCAGCGGTGCACGTGAACGAGTTCATCATCGATGAGCAAGGGTTCGTCGGCTGGATCAAGGGCACGCGCGAGGGCGAACTGCTACTGCTCGACCTGCACCAGGAGCCCTTGCTGCACCAGGAAGCCTGGGGCTTGAAGCCGCGTGACATTCATCAGAGCCTGGCGTTGTTGGCGCTGCTCGATCCGGATATCCACCTGGTCAACCTGACCGGGGCGGCGGGTTCGGGCAAGACCATCCTGGCGCTGGCGGCGGCCATCGAGCAGACCATGGTCAGCAAGCGCTACCGGCGCATCATCGCCACCCGTAGCGTGCAGGGGCTCGACCAGGAGATCGGTTTTCTACCGGGCACAGAGGCCGAGAAGATGGAGCCCTGGCTGGGCGCCATCACCGACAACCTCGAAGCCTTGCACATGGACGACGAAAGCACCCATGGCAGTGTCGAGTACATCCTCGAGCGGGTGCCGCTGCAGTTCAAGTCGCTCAACTACATCCGTGGTCGCAGCTTCCAGCAGAGCCTGATCCTCATCGACGAGTGCCAGAACCTCACGCCGCACCAGATGAAAACCATCATCACCCGTGCCGGCGCAGGGTCGAAGGTGGTGTGCCTGGGCAACCTGGCGCAGATCGATACACCGTACCTGTCCGCGACCAGTTCGGGCCTGACCTACCTGACCGAACGCTTCAAGGACTTCCCCCACGGCGTGCACATCACCCTGCAAGGGGTTCCTCGGTCGGTGCTGGCCGAGTTCGCCGAGTCCCACATGTAGCCCCGTGCGCTGGGCGGTTCGCCGCCCGGCGGCTTCTGGCCGCGATGCGTCGGCCTGGCCCCTGCTCAAACCTGACCCACCGGTTTACACTCTCTGCTCCCTTCACAGGAGCAGAGCAGTGCTGACACATCTTGATTCCCAAGGGCGGGCCAACATGGTCGACGTCACTGAAAAAGCCGTGACCGAGCGCGAGGCCACAGCCGAAGCGCGCGTGCGCATGTTGCCGCACACCCTGCAAATGATCGTGGACGGTGAGCATCCCAAGGGTGATGTCTTCGCTGTAGCGCGCATCGCCGGCATTCAGGCGGCGAAGAAGACCAGCGACCTGATTCCGTTGTGTCACCCGCTGATGCTGACCAGTGTCAAGGTCGAGCTCAGCGCCGAGGGCAGTGATGCAGTGCGCATCGTCGCCCGGTGCAAGCTGGCCGGGCAGACCGGCGTGGAGATGGAAGCGCTGACGGCAGCCAGCGTGGCTGCATTGACCCTCTACGACATGTGCAAGGCCGTGGACAAGGGCATGGTCATCGAGCAAGTGCGCTTGTTGGAGAAGCTGGGCGGAAAAAGCGGCCCGTACAAGGTGCAAGGCTGATGAAGATCAAGGTGATGTATTTCGCTCGCTACCGGGAGCGACTGGGACGCGGTAGCGAGTCGCTCGAAGGGACGTTCAAGGATGTGGACGATGTGCGCCTGGCGTTGGTGGGTAGAGGCGAGCCTTATCAGGTGCTGGCCGAGCAAAACCTGATGTGCGCCCGCAACGAGGAATTGTGCAGGCTGGATGAGCCTGTGCAAGAGGGCGATGAAGTGGCGTTCTTTCCGCCTGTAACCGGAGGTTGAGCATGGCCGTTCGGGTACAGGAAGGCGCTTTCGACCCAGGCGTTGAGACCAACGCCTTGCACGCGGCCAACGTGGGTGTCGGGGCAGTGGTCAGCTTCATCGGCTACGTGCGGGACTTCAACGACGGCCAGGACGTGGCGGGTATGATGCTTGAGCATTATCCCGGCATGACCGAGAAGGCCCTGGCCAAGATCGTGGCCGAGGCGCAGCAGCGCTGGCCGTTGCTCAAGGTCGAGGTGCTGCACCGCGTGGGTTACTTGGCGCCCGGTGAGCCGATCGTGTTCGTCGGCGTGGCCAGTGCCCATCGGCAGGCCTCGTTCGAGGCTTGCAACTTCATCATGGATTACCTGAAGACCCGTGCACCGTTCTGGAAGAAGGAAACGACCGGGCAAGGGGAGCGATGGGTGGAAGGACGTCAGAGCGACCAGGACGCGGCGGGGCGGTGGGGGTAGAGGGAGCGATTGACCTTGGGCGTCGCAGAAACGCCCAGGGTTCAGTCATGCAGGCTCAACGCCCAGGGTCGCTGCGCGGCCCATTGCGGCCGATCCGGTGGTCAGGGCCCGGAGCATGGGCATCATCGACCTGACCGCCCGCAACCCGATCACGTGTGCTTACGCGGCACTGGCTTGAGCAACTCATCAGGCGGCATTTCACACTTGATCTTGCGCCCCAGCAGCGTTTCGATCGCTGGTAACTGGTAGGAATCATCTTCGCCGGCAAAGCTGATCGACACGCCGCTCGTGCCTGCCCGGCCGGTACGGCCGATCCGGTGCACGTAATCGTCAGGGTCTTCCGGCAGGGTGAAATTGATGACGTGGCTGATGCCGTCGATATGAATCCCGCGCCCAGCCACATCGGTCGCCACCAGCACCGTGATACGCCCCTCACGGAAGTTCTCGAGGGTACGGATACGCTTGTGCTGGGGTACATCGCCGGACAACTGCGCGGCATTGACGCCATCGCGTACCAGTTTTTCCTCGATACGGCGCACTTCGTCCTTGCGATTGGCGAACACCATCACCCGTTCCCACTTGTTCTGGGTCACCAGGTTGTACAGCAGCTTGTATTTGTCGCTGCCAGCCACCGCGTAAACGTGCTGCTCGACCGTTTCGCTGGCCACGTTCTCGGGCTCGATCTCGACGATGGCGGGATCGGTCGTCCACTGCTTGGCCAGGTTCATCACGTCATCAGTGAAGGTGGCCGAGAACAGCAACGTCTGGCGCTCGCTCTTGGGCGGCGTCTGGCGAATGATCTGACGCACCTGCGGGATGAAGCCCATGTCCAGCATGCGGTCGGCTTCATCCAGCACCATCACCTCGACCATGTCCAGGTGCACCTCGCCACGCTGGTTGAAATCCAGCAGGCGGCCGGGGGTTGCCACCAGGATGTCGCAGTGACGTGCTTCCAGGGCCTTGAGCTGCTTGTCGAAGTCCATGCCGCCGACGAAGCTCATCACGTTCAGGCCGGTGTATTTGGTCAGGGCGACCGCGTCCTTGGCAATCTGCACCACCAGCTCGCGCGTGGGGGCGATGATCAGCGCGCGTGGCTCGCCCATGTAGCGTTCCTTGGGCGGGGGCGTCTGTTGCAGCTGGGAAATGATCGAGATCAGGAACGCGGCCGTCTTGCCGGTACCGGTCTGGGCCCTGCCGATCGCGTCCTGGCCCCGCAGCGTGAAGCCCAGCACCTGCGCCTGGATCGGCGTGCAGTAGGGGAACCCCAGATCGTGAATGGCGTGCATCAGCTCAGAGGAGAGCTTGAAGTCGTGGAAACGGGTCTTGCCCTCCTGGGGCTCGACCACAAAGTCCTCCGGTTTCCACAGGCTGGCCTGCGGCTTGGGCTTTGGCTTGCGCTCTCGACGCGGTTTGTCACTGGCCGGTTTGGTGGCGGCAATGTGTTCGATTTGGGCGGCAGGCGGGTTGCGCGCAACGGCAGGGGCCGCTGGCAAATGGGCCTGTGGGGCCGCTGGCGCCGGGGTAGTGCTGGCAGCGGGCGCAGTGGCCTGGGGGGCAATGTCTCCCTTGCCGAATATTTTCTTGAGTGCCTTGAGCACGGTCATCTCGTCAATTGGTTAAGGAATGTACGCCGGGCAGTGTAATGCAAGATCCCCGCTCGGCGTAGTGCAATGGCCTTGAGCGAACCGTGCGCCCAGGTCACTGCAGTTGCGTGGCCAGCCATTGAAGGATGTCATTGAGTTCTTCGACGATCACTTCGTGCTCCATCGGGTACTCGTGCCATTGGGCAGCGACGCCCCAGGTGTTCAGGTACTCGAAGGCCGTGCGCCCCATCGACGGGATCACCACCGGGTCGTGCACACCATGCAGGCACAGGGCCGGGGTGCGTTGCTGGCAAGCACTCAACGTGTGCTCGTCAGCGAAGGTGGGGGCATAGGTGGAAAGGGCCAGCACGCCACCCAGCGCTTCCTGCCACTTTATATAGGCCGTGTGCAGCACGACGGCGCCCCCTTGGGAGAACCCGGCCAGGAAGATGCGCGACAGGCTGATGCCCTTGGCCTGCTCGGCCTTGATCAAGGCGATGACCTGCTCGGCCGAGGCCTCGAGCTCGGCCTCGTCTATGGCCCTGGCCGGCGTCATGGCCTTGATGTCGTACCAGCTGGGCATGGCATAGCCGCCATTGATGGTCACCGGCCGGGTCGGCGCCTGGGGCATGACGAACCGGGCAGTGAGCAGATGCTGCTGCATGAATTCGGCCACCGGTAGGAAGTCGTAACGGTCCGCGCCCAGGCCGTGCAACCAGATCACACAGGCATCTGCGGCTTTTTGGGGTTCGAGAATGAGTGGGTCGGTCATGGCTGCTCCGAAAACGTGCGTGTGGAAGGGGTCGTGCTTGAAAAGAAGGCGCGCGCCCGACGAGCCGGAAAAAGAATGTCGCAACGATGCAACTTTCCCTACTTGACTCGTGCTTAAACGCTCAAGCCGCGCAATCTGGTACGCGGTTTGCACTTCCCTCTGTGATGCAAGGGACAGGCCGAGACGGTAACACCCTTTGCACGCGAAGGCTGTCACAGAACAGCCCATTGCGCCAAGTGACCCAATAACAAGCCAATACGGGTCGGATGCGCCTCAAAAGGGTGCGGTGCAATTCCGGCTCGATACAACAAGAGCGATTTGGAGGTTGTGAATGAAGATGTTGAAAACCACCCTGGCAGTCCTGACCGCTGCCGCTGCCCTGGGCGCCGTGAGTACGGCCCAGGCCGGTGCGACACTCGATGCGGTAAAGAAGAAGGGCTTCGTCCAGTGTGGCGTGAGTGACGGTCTCCCTGGCTTCTCGGTTCCAGATGCCCAAGGCAAGATCGTCGGGATCGACGCCGATGTCTGTCGCGCTGTAGCGGCAGCAGTGTTCGGGGACGCGACCAAGGTCAAGTTCAGCCAGCTCAACGCCAAGGAACGCTTCACCGCGCTGCAATCGGGCGAAGTCGACGTGCTGTCGCGCAACACCACCTGGACCAGCTCGCGCGATGCCGGCATGGGCCTGATGTTCACTGGGGTCACCTACTACGACGGCGTAGGTTTCCTGGTCAACAAGAAGCTTGGCGTATCCAGCGCCAAGGAGCTCGATGGCGCGACCATCTGCATCCAGGCCGGCACCACGACCGAACTGAACGTATCGGACTTCTTCCGCGCCAATGGCCTGAAATACACCCCCATCACCTTCGACACTTCGGATGAGAGCGCCAAGTCCCTGGAGTCTGGCCGTTGCGACGTGCTGACGTCGGACAAGTCCCAATTGTTCGCCCAGCGTTCCAAACTCGCCGCCCCGACCGACTACGTGGTACTGCCGGAAACCATTTCCAAGGAACCGCTGGGCCCGGTCGTGCGCAAGGGTGACGAGGAGTGGTTCAGCATCGTCAAGTGGACCCTGTTCGCCATGCTCAATGCCGAAGAAGCCGGCATCACCTCCAAGAACGTCGAGGCCGAGGCCAAGAGCACCAAGAACCCGGATGTGGCGCGTCTGCTGGGTGGCGACGGCGAGTACGGCAAGGACCTCAAACTGCCCAAGGACTGGGTAGTGCAGATCGTCAAGCAAGTGGGCAACTACGGCGAGGTGTTCGAGAAGAACCTTGGCCAGAGCACCGACCTGAAGATCGACCGTGGCATGAATGCCCTGTGGAACAACGGCGGCATCCAGTACGCACCACCTGTGCGTTGAATGGTTGCACCTGCGGCGGCATCCCGCCGCCGCAGGCGGTCCGCTACCCTTCTCTTCGGGGCATTTCATGCAAAATCGAATTGGCGCACGAAAGGGTTTATCCCTGAGCGATCCACGTGTGCGCGCGTGGCTGTTCCAGCTATTGACCATCGTCTTCGTGGTCGGTCTGGGCTGGTACCTGTTTCACAACACGCAAACCAACCTGCAGCACCGAGGCATCACCTCGGGCTTCGACTTTCTTGACCGCAGTGCCGGCTTCGGCATCGCTCAGCACCTGATTCCCTATGTGGAGTCGGACAGCTATGCGCGGGTGTTCGTCATCGGGCTGCTCAACACCTTGTTGGTGACCCTCATCGGGGTGGTGCTGGCCACACTGCTGGGCTTCATCATCGGTGTCGCCAGGTTGTCGCCGAACTGGATGATCAACAAGCTGGCTACCGTGTACGTGGAAACCTTCCGCAACATCCCGCCGCTATTGCAGATCCTGTTCTGGTACTTCGCCGTGTTCCTGACCCTTCCGGGGCCGCGGGGCAGCATCAACATCGATGACGCTTTCTTTATCAGCAACCGCGGCCTGAACATGCCTGGAGCCTCCATGGCAGAAGGCTTCTGGCCATTCGTGGCTGCCCTGCTGGTAGCCTTGCTGGCAACCGTGTTGATGGCGCGTCGAGCCAACCGGCGCTTCGAAGAAACCGGCCAGCCGTATCACAAGTTCTGGGTGGGGCTGGCGCTGATGATCGCCATTCCGGGTGCCTGTGTGCTGTTGTTCGGCAGCCCCGTGCAGTGGGAGGTGCCGCAGCTCAAGGGCTTCAACTTTGTCGGCGGCTGGGTACTGATCCCTGAACTACTGGCGTTGACCCTGGCCTTGACGATCTACACCGCAGCATTCATTGCCGAAATCGTGCGCTCGGGTATCCGTTCGGTCAGCCATGGCCAGACCGAGGCTGCGCGTTCGCTGGGGCTGCGCGAGGGGCCAACCCTGCGCAAGGTGATCATCCCGCAGGCACTGCGCGTGATCATTCCACCGCTTACCAGCCAGTACCTGAACCTGGCGAAGAACTCGTCGCTGGCCGCAGGCATCGGCTATCCGGAAATGGTCTCGCTGTTCGCCGGCACCGTGCTCAACCAGACCGGCCAGGCCATCGAGGTGATCGCCATCACCATGAGCGTCTACCTGGCCATCAGCATCAGCATTTCGCTGTTGATGAACTGGTACAACAAGCGCATCGCGCTGATCGAACGGTGAGGATACGTCTGTGAATGCTCATGTTTTCAAACCTGACATGCCGCCTCCGGTGAAAACCGTCGGCGTGCTCGCCTGGATGCGCGCCAACCTGTTCTCCAGCTGGCTCAACACCCTGCTCACCCTGTTCGCCATCTACCTGGTCTGGCTGATCGTGCCACCGCTGCTGCAATGGGCGTTGATCGATGCGAACTGGGTGGGCACCACCCGTGCCGACTGCACCAAGGAGGGCGCCTGCTGGGTGTTCATCCAGCAGCGTTTCGGCCAGTTCATGTATGGCTATTACCCCTCCGAGTTGCGCTGGCGGGTGGACCTGACGGTATGGCTGGCGGTGCTGGGCGCAGCGCCGCTGTTCATCCGCAGCTTCCCGCGCAAGGCGGTCTACGGGCTGGGGTTCCTGGTGCTGTACCCGCTGGTGGCCTACACCCTGCTGCACGGCGGGCTGTTTGGCCTGGAGACGGTACCGACCAGCCAATGGGGCGGCCTGATGCTGACGCTGGTGATTGCCACCGTGGGCATCGTCGGGGCCTTGCCCCTGGGGATCGTACTGGCGCTGGGGCGGCGCTCGCGCATGCCGGCGGTGAAAGTGGTGTGCGTGACCTTCATCGAGTTCTGGCGGGGCGTGCCACTGATCACGGTGTTGTTCATGTCGTCGGTGATGCTGCCGTTGTTCCTGCCCGAGGGCATGAGCTTCGACAAGCTGCTGCGGGCCATGATCGGGGTGATCCTGTTCCAGTCGGCATACATCGCCGAAGTGGTGCGTGGCGGCCTGCAAGCCATCCCCAAGGGGCAGTACGAAGCCGCCGCCGCCATGGGGCTGGGCTACTGGCGCTCGATGGGGCTGGTGATCCTGCCCCAGGCGCTCAAGCTGGTCATCCCCGGCATCGTCAATACCTTCATCGCCCTGTTCAAGGACACCAGCCTGGTGATCATCATCGGCCTGTTCGACCTGCTCAACAGCGTCAAGCAAGCTGCCGCCGACCCGGCCTGGCTGGGCATGGCCACCGAAGGCTATGTGTTCGCCGCCTTGGTTTTCTGGATTTTCTGTTTCGGTATGTCCCGCTACTCCATGCACCTGGAGCGCAAGCTGGACACTGGCCACAAGCGTTAGGAGTTTCGAAATGAGTGAAGCGATCAAGCAGCCTGCCGGCCCCGAAGGCATCATCCAGATGCAGGGCGTGAACAAGTGGTATGGCCAGTTTCATGTGCTCAAGGACATCAATCTCAATGTTCGCCAGGGCGAGCGCATCGTGCTGTGCGGGCCCTCGGGTTCGGGCAAGTCCACCACCATCCGTTGCCTGAACCGTCTGGAGGAACACCAGCAGGGGCGGATCGTGGTCGACGGTGTGGAACTGACCAACGACCTCAAGCAGATCGAGGCCATCCGCCGCGAAGTGGGCATGGTGTTCCAGCACTTCAACCTGTTTCCGCACCTGACCATCCTGGAAAACTGCACCCTGGCGCCCATGTGGGTGCGCAAGATGCCCAAGCGCAAGGCCGAGGAAATCGCCATGCACTACCTGGAGCGAGTGCGTATCCCCGAGCAGGCGCACAAGTACCCCGGGCAGTTGTCTGGCGGTCAGCAGCAGCGCGTGGCCATCGCCCGGGCGTTGTGCATGAAGCCCAAAATCATGCTGTTCGATGAGCCGACCTCGGCGCTGGACCCGGAAATGGTCAAGGAAGTGCTCGATACCATGGTTGGCCTGGCCGAAGATGGCATGACCATGCTGTGCGTGACCCACGAAATGGGCTTTGCCCGCACCGTGGCGAATCGGGTGATCTTCATGGACAAGGGCGAGATCGTCGAGCAGGCGTCACCGGACGATTTCTTCGACCGGCCACAGAGTGACCGCACGCGCTTGTTCCTCAGTCAGATTCTGCACTGATGCAGTAGAGGGGCGAATGGCCTGCGTAGCGCCGCAGGCCAATCGCAAGCGCCCACATGTTGGGCACTTGCGTTACTTTTCTTCCTGCTTGGCCACCGGCGCTGGCGGTGGCCGCAGGCCTACCTCGGCGATCAGCTTGAGCTGCTGACCGTTGCGCATCACCTCGATGGTGATCTTTTCGTTGGGCTTGATGCGCGCCACCTGGTTCATCGACCGGCGGCCATCGCCCGCCGGCTCGCCGTTAATGCTCAGGATCACATCCCCTAACTGCAGGCCGGCCTTGGCCGCCGGGCCTTCGCGGAAAATGCCCGCCACCACGATGCCTGGCCGGTCCTTCATGCCGAACGACTCGGCAAGCTCTGTGCTGAGCGGCTGAACCTCAATACCCAGCCAGCCCCGGATGACCTGGCCGTGCTCGACGATCGACTTCATCACCTCAAGGGCCAGCTTCACTGGAATAGCAAAGCCGATGCCTTGCGAGCCACCCGACTTGGAGAAGATGGCGGTGTTGATGCCGATCAGGTTGCCGTTGGCATCCACCAGGGCGCCGCCCGAATTGCCCGGGTTGATCGCCGCGTCGGTCTGGATGAAATCTTCGTAGTTGTTCAGGCCCAGCTGGTTACGGCCGGTGGCGCTGATGATACCCATGGTCACGGTCTGGCCGACGCCGAACGGGTTGCCGATCGCCAGCGACACGTCGCCGATGCGAATGGTGTCGGAGCGCCCGATGGTGATGGCCGGCAGTTTCTTCAGGTCGATCTTGAGCACCGCCAGGTCTGTCTCCGGGTCGCTGCCGATCACCCTGGCCAAGGTTTCCCGGCCATCCTTGAGCGCCACGACGATCTGGTCGGCGCCGCTGGTCACGTGGTTGTTGGTCAGCAGATAGCCCTCGGGGCTCATGATCACCGCCGAGCCCAGGCTGGACTCCCAGCGGCGCTGCTTGGGCAGGTTGTCGCCGAAGAACCGGCGGAACTGCGGGTCTTCGAACAGCGGGTGCGAGCTCTTGTTCACCACCTTGGTGGTGTACAGGTTGGCCACCGCAGGCGCGGCCAGGGTGACGGCATCGGCATAGGAGACCGGGCCCTGCACCACCTGTGTGGACTGGGGCGCCTGTTGCAGGTTGACATCCTGGCTGGGCAAGCCGACCCACTCCGGAAAGCGTTGGATGATCAGGGCGGCGATGAGCACGCCAGTGAGCAGGGGCCAGCCAAAGTAACGCAGAGCCTTGAACATGAACGAATCCTGGAAAGAGCCGGGGCCTGGGGCCGCGCATTGGAGCGTGGGCGCGCGATCATACACCGGTTCCCCCAGTGCCGACGACGGCCCATAATGGCCGGCATTATACGGACCTTCGCCAGGCCTTGCGCCTGGCAGGCACCCAGTTTTTTCGAGGAGATTTCCCATGGCCGTCGCGCTGAGTACATTGGTCGAAGAAGCCGAGCGCTACCTGGGCAGCAGCAGGATCCAGGACTATTGCCCCAATGGCTTGCAGGTCGAAGGCCGGCCGCAGGTCGGGCGCATCGTCACGGGCGTGACCGCCAGCCAGGCCTTGCTCGATGCGGCCGTAGAGGCTCAAGCCGATCTCGTGCTGGTGCACCATGGTTATTTCTGGAAGGGGGAAAACCCCTGCATCACCGGCATTCGCCAGCGACGCCTGAAAACCCTGCTGAACAACGACATCAGCCTGCTGGCCTTTCACCTGCCGCTCGACGTCCACCCGGAAGTGGGCAACAACGTGCAGCTGGCGCAACAGCTTCAGATCACCGTCGAGGGCCCGCTGGATCCAGAAAACCCCAAGGTAGTCGGGCTGGTCGGGTCGCTGGCCCAACCCATGACTGCCCGCGATTTCGCCCGACGCGTGCAGGATGTGCTGGGGCGTGAGCCATTGCTGGTCGAAGAAGACAGGGTCGTTCGTCGTGTAGGGTGGTGCACCGGCGGCGGGCAGGGCTACATCGACACCGCGATCGCCGCCGGGGTGGACTTGTACCTGACCGGCGAAGCGTCGGAACAGACCTACCACAGCGCCCGCGAAAACGGCGTGAGCTTCATCGCCGCAGGACACCATGCGACCGAGCGTTACGGGGTGCAGGCATTGGGCGATTACCTGGCACGGCGTTTTGCCGTGGAGCACCTGTTCATCGATTGCCCCAATCCGATCTGACCGGCCTGTCGGCGCAGGCCAGATGATGGATCAGCGGGCTTGAGCGCCAACCCGCAGCCCAAACCCGCAGTCATATGGTTAGACGCTTTCGATCTATCCAGGCGTCTAAATAGAATCATCTGCTGTGATAGAGTGGCTCGCTCGAACACGGCCCGCTGGCCGTCCATAAGATCGTTTTTCGTGAGTAGCCATGGTCGACAAACTGACGCACTTGAAACAGCTGGAGGCGGAAAGCATCCATATCATCCGCGAGGTGGCCGCCGAGTTCGACAACCCGGTCATGCTGTACTCGATCGGCAAGGATTCCGCCGTGATGCTGCACCTGGCGCGCAAGGCTTTCTTCCCGGGCAAGCTGCCGTTCCCGGTGATGCACGTCGACACCCAGTGGAAATTCCAGGAGATGTACCGCTTCCGCGACAAGATGGTCGAGGAAATGGGGCTCGACCTGATCACCCACGTCAACCCAGAGGGTGTGGCGCAGGGCATCAACCCGTTCACCCATGGCAGCGCCAAGCACACCGACATCATGAAGACCCAGGGCCTCAAGCAGGCACTGGACAAGCATGGCTTCGATGCCGCTTTCGGTGGCGCCCGCCGCGACGAAGAAAAGTCGCGAGCCAAGGAACGCGTGTACTCCTTCCGTGACAGCAAGCACCGCTGGGACCCGAAGAACCAGCGCCCTGAGCTGTGGAACGTCTACAACGGCAAGGTCAACAAGGGCGAGTCCATTCGTGTGTTCCCTCTGTCGAACTGGACCGAGCTGGACATCTGGCAGTACATCTACCTTGAAGGCATCCCGATCGTGCCGCTGTACTTCGCCGCCGAGCGCGAAGTCATCGAGAAGAATGGCACCCTGATCATGATCGACGACGAGCGCATCCTCGAGCACCTGTCCGAGGAAGAGAAAGCCCGTATCGTCAAGAAAAAGGTGCGTTTCCGTACCCTGGGCTGCTACCCGTTGACGGGCGCCGTGGAGTCCGAAGCCGAGACGCTCACCGACATCATTCAGGAAATGCTCCTGACGCGCACTTCCGAGCGTCAGGGCCGGGTCATCGATCACGACGGCGCCGGGTCCATGGAAGACAAGAAACGCCAGGGCTATTTCTAAGCTTCAAGCGGCAAGCTGCAAGAGCAGTCGAACGCGCTGCGTTCGAACCTTGTGGATTGCCGCCTGCATGGCCCGCGAGCGCTCCAGAATGCCAAGTGGGTTGATCAACCTAATTTCTAACTAGTTGTACGCCGACAAGCTTGCCGCTTGAAGCTGACAGCTTGGAGCTTGAATGAGATGAGTCACCAATCCGATTTGATCAGCGAAGACATCCTCGCTTATCTGGCTCAGCACGAGCGCAAAGAACTGCTGCGTTTCCTGACCTGCGGTAACGTGGACGACGGCAAGAGCACCTTGATCGGGCGCCTGCTGCATGACTCGAAGATGATCTACGAGGACCACCTCGAAGCCATCACCCGTGATTCGAAGAAGTCCGGCACCACGGGCGAGGAAGTGGACCTGGCGCTGCTGGTCGATGGCCTCCAGGCCGAGCGCGAGCAGGGCATCACCATCGACGTGGCCTACCGCTACTTCTCCACGGCCAAACGCAAGTTCATCATCGCCGACACCCCGGGCCACGAGCAGTACACCCGCAACATGGCGACCGGCGCGTCCACCTGCGACCTGGCCATCATCCTGGTCGATGCGCGCTACGGTGTGCAGACCCAGACCCGCCGCCACAGCTACATCGCCTCGTTGCTGGGCATCAAGCACATCGTGGTCGCCGTCAACAAGATGGACCTCAAGGGCTTCGATGAAGGTGTCTTTGAGTCGATCAAGGCCGACTACCTGGCATTCGCCGAAGCCATCAACCTGACGCCGAGCAGCCTGCACTTTGTGCCGATGTCCGCGCTCAAGGGTGACAACGTGGTCAACCACAGCGAACAGTCGCCGTGGTACACCGGCCCGACCCTGATGGAAATCCTGGAAACCGTGGAAGTGGCGGCCGACCGCAACTTCACCGACCTGCGTTTCCCGGTGCAGTACGTCAACCGCCCCAACCTGAACTTCCGTGGTTTCGCAGGCACCCTGGCCAGCGGCGTGGTGCACAAGGGCGATGAAGTCGTCGTGCTGCCGTCGGGCAAGAGCAGCCGGGTGAAGTCCATCGTCACCTACGAAGGCGAGCTGGAAAGCGCAGGCCCGGGCCAGGCCGTGACCCTGACCATGGAAGACGAGATCGACATCTCCCGTGGCGACCTGCTGGTGCATGCCGACAATGTGCCGCCTGTGACCGACCAGTTCGAAGCCATGCTGGTGTGGATGGCCGAAGAGCCGATGCTGCCGGGCAAGAAGTACGACATCAAGCGTGCGACCAGCTACGTGCCGGGTTCGATTGCCAGCATCACCCACAAGGTGGACGTCAATACCCTGGAGAAGGGCGCTGCCAGCGCCTTGCAACTGAACGAAATCGGTCGCGTCAAGGTGTCCCTGGACAGCGCCATTGCGCTGGACGGTTACGAGAGCAACCGCACCACCGGTGCGTTCATCGTCATCGACCGCCTGACCAACGGCACCGTGGGCGCCGGCATGATCATCGCCCAGCCCGTACTGCCCCATGGCAGCGCCGGGCAGCATGGCAAGTCGGCGCATGTCTCGACCGAAGAGCGCGCCCTGCGCTTTGGCCAGCAACCGGCAACCGTGCTGTTCAGCGGCCTGTCCGGCGCCGGCAAGAGCACCTTGGCCTACGCGGTGGAGCGCAAGCTGTTCGACATGGGCCGCGCCGTTTACGTACTCGACGGGCAGAACCTGCGCCATGACCTGAACAAGGGCCTGCCACAGGATCGCGCTGGCCGTACCGAGAACTGGCGCCGCGCCGCCCATGTGGCGCGCCAGTTCAACGAAGCCGGCTTGCTGACCCTGGCCGCGTTCGTGGCCCCGGATGCCGAAGGCCGTGAGCAAGCCAAGGCGCTGATCGGCAAGGACCGCCTGGTGACCGTCTACGTCCAGGCCTCGCCACTGGTCTGCCGCGAACGCGATCCGCAGGGCCTGTATGCGGCCGAAGGCGATAACATTCCAGGCGAAAGCTTCCCGTTCGATGTGCCGCTGGACGCCGATCTGGTCATTGATACCCAGGCCACCAGCGTGGAAGAAGGGGTCAAGCTCGTGCTGGATGTGTTGAGGCAGCGTGGGGCGATCTGACGGCGTTTGACGCTTAGGCTTTATTGCGAGCTACGCTCGCTCCTACGGGTTTTACTTTCCTGCAGGAGCGAGCGCAAGCTCGCCACCTTCCATCTGCACCCAACGCTTGGGCCCCGCCAATATCGCCTCCTCGCTCAGCAAACATCCATTCAGCGCCGACTTCAGCGCATCAACGTCCAGCCGCTGGCCGATGAACACGATTTCTTGACGGCAATCACTCACGTTTTCATCCCATTTTCCCATGCTCGCTTGGCGCCGATAGGCTTCCAGCGGCCACTGAGGTTGCTCGACGAAGCGCCACCAGCGCCCTTGGTATTCCCATTCGAACCGGCCACCACTCAACGCTCAACAGCAACCCGATTTCAAACCCGGCTGGCCGGGCTGGCCGATCAGAAATCGCCTTTATCGCGCAGCAGGTGGCCGTTTGTCCCGGCTGTTCGAACAAGCTTCGCAGACGTAGTGGATGGAAGGACGCGTTCGCAGGGGTACGGAATCCTCGCAGTCAGCAGGGCAGGGAACGCCGGGATGGGCGCCACACTAGGTGCTCGAGCGCAGGCTTTGGTCACCGCAAGTCGGTGAACACCGGGAGTTGGTTGGAAGTGCGCCAGGCTACAAGGGTTGCCAGCACCTGCTCAGCGGTTCGCTCATAGGCGGGATCAAGGGGGTAGATCAGGTCTGAACCGTCGGGATGGTCTACAGCCTCGATGGAAATGTTCGAGCTGCGCGTCTTGGTATGCTGTCGTTCCAGTGGCGGACATTATCGTTTGGATCAGCGTCAGGAAGTCGGCTGCGGTGTAGTCGACCAGGCGTTTGGGCGGGAGTTGCTCCACTGGCGTGGCGCGGCCGCAACACCTTTAATTGAGATCATGGCATTTCGCTTCAGGGCCGTGGTTGCAAAGTTCGTAGGATCTTGAACCCTCAAGGGTTTGATGAAACGGCGCACGGGACGGCCAACCCTCTTTCATAGGATTCAATTGGTAAGTCCCGAACTGTTTTGAAAAGGTCGCGTCGTTGGCATAGGTGCTCCACAAGGCGGACTTGAAATCGGCAAATGTTTCAAACTGTTGGCCACGGAGTTTGGTCTTGATCTGTTCTGGCAGGTGTGTGTTCATTCATGACTCGCTGTAAAGGCAATAGTGTTTTTCGACTGGCGCGGATAGTGCGCGAGTAGTATTCATAATATCGCGCGGGGGGGAATGCTTTCCGGGGCTGACTGAATGTAGGTGAACGCCGAACCGTAGGATTTTTTCTGGGGTTTGGGATGGTGGTTGATAGGCCCTGGTTGTCCAGAGCCTTATGGCTTCAAGGAGTTTTGAAGCTTTCTTTTTCATTGGCTAATCGCCAAGCCTTGACAATTTCCAATACTTCGCCAGGTGCTCCGGTATTGCTCCCAACAGGCCTGAAGAATAAGTCGCTACCACTGGGATGCTCGGTAATGCGTTCAAAGTGCTCAAGTAGTGGGTCGAGTATACGGTCTGGCTCATCTTCGATCGCACGGTTTATCTCGAGTAAGAAGTCAAGGAATTCCTGTTCGGTATAATCGCGATAACTGCCTTTTAAGATCATGGCCTTTTCCCATAATGAATGCTGTTATGAATGAGAGGTGTCAGAATGACTATATTGTTCATGTCGTATACGCCACCATTTTGACTAATGGGGATCACATGGTGTAACTCATAAGATCGCTTGCTTTTGTATTCATCTTGCTTATCCACCCTGGGTGAATAGCCGTGCTTTCTCATTCGGCGAAGTTCTTGAGGGCTGAAGTGTTTAGACAAATCTGGGTCGTTAGCTATCTCCTTCCAAAACCGTCTTCTAAAAGCATCGAAACTCTTGAACTCCCTACCTCTGAGTTTATCCGCGATCTGAGCCGGGACGGGAGCACCTTCCGGGCGTCTCGCATCCTGGCGCCAGGTTTCGGAGGGGACGGCACCTGTTCCCACAGATGTACCCGACTCATACCTCGGACTTTTCAGCACTACCAACAGAGGCGGCAGCCCTGAATCCGCGGGGAACGTGACAATCAGCCGTTCCTGGTCCAGCAAGTCCAAGGCGGGATAGCTTTCCGCTTCGGGGGTAACAGGGTTCAGGCTGGACCCTGTGTACACAATGATCCCTTCTGGTACCTGTGGTAAACCGGTGGGGCCGCCCAACTCAGCCCCCGGTGGACTAGCCGGCGTCCAGGTCAAGGTGCGCTGCGGGTTCTCCAGCGCCACGATGTAGACACCTCGTGCGCTATCCCATCTGGCGGCGCGGACAGGGACCGAAGCGCGACCAGCTGTTATGTGCAACTTGAGGTCAGTACCTTCTTCGCTGCCCGATAGCAGGTACGGAAGGTCCAGTTGCGGTAATGACAAGGAAAGCGCTTCTAGGTCTGGACCCTCTGGCGGCACCAAATCTCTCAGCGGGATACCGATCAGGTATTGCCGGTCGCTGTTGCCCAGATTGGATGGCCATGCCAGAGACATGGTCGCGACAAGCGCCGTGGTGCCGGTGGCCAAAACACTGGCTATCGCTGTGCGTATTGCGGCTTGCAGGCCTGCATATGCGGTTGACAGGTTGCCGAACGAGGCTGACCCGATCGGCAGTACCAATGGCAACGAAGCAGCATCGCGGGCGGGGTAAGCATATGTTCGGCGCACGCGTTCTTCCTGCTGCTTGCGCATCGCCTCGGCCTGCTGCCTGGCTTTGTCTGCACGGCGTTCAGCTGCAAGTTTTCGCGCAGCTTTTTTTGCCTGTCGCTCTGCCAGCGCTTCCTTGACCTTACGTTCAGCTTCAACCCGCTGGGCTGCTCTGGCGGCCCTTGCTGCCTCCTTGGCCTGCTGAGCCTGCTCCCTGCGCAAGCGGAGCATTTCGGCTTTTTCAGCTGCCTCTCTGGCTTTGCGTTCTGCTAGGAC
Organism: Pseudomonas fulva NBRC 16637 = DSM 17717; assembly: GCF_000730565.1. Lineage (GTDB taxonomy): Bacteria > Pseudomonadota > Gammaproteobacteria > Pseudomonadales > Pseudomonadaceae > Aquipseudomonas > Aquipseudomonas fulva. The sequence continues at coordinate 30,867 of NZ_BBIQ01000009.1, forward strand.
CTTTCGTTGGGCCTTTTTTGCCAGTCGCTCTTCCCTGGGGCGTTCAATTGCCTGAAGCTCCCCAGGAACCCACTTGTGTATGAAGGCTTGCTCCTTCGCCCGGAGATCTGCCTGAGCTTTTCGCCTGGCTGCTTCCGCTTCGGCCTGCTGCTGAGCAGCTTGGTCTGCAGCGGCCTGCTGACGAGCTGCTTGCGCCGCAGCGGCTTGTGCCTCAAGCAGAGCGCTTTGTTCGATTGCATGTCTTGCCAACAGCTGCTCTGCAACCTGGGTACGTTCAAGCAGGTTCTGAGTAGCGCTTGCGTAACGCTCCAGAAACCGTATGGATTCGGTGAGCGACATTGCCAGGTGGTAGTCTTTCCACAACGGGCCGGCCCGACGGTTGCGTTGTTCATCTACAAGGTGCTGCAAAGCTTCTGTTTGCGGCTTGGACAGCGGGCTTGTGATCTTGGGGTTGGATGAGGAAAAGGCGGGGATGGCCTGGCGTTTGGCGGCGATCAACGCGTGCGCGGCGGCAAGGTGCGCGGCGAGGTTGTCGGTCAGCTGCTGCCCTTCCAGTCCAACGGTACTGACTATTTCGTGCTGGAGAAAACTTGGCAGGCCGTCGAATTGGATGGCTCTTTCCACGTGGATCTGGCCAAGCCTTCTGGTCACAACTTCAGGCAGGTCGATGCCGGGCTCTTCAAGCTCGATACGATCCAGCGCGGCAGCCAGTGGCGCAAGATCCGCCGCATGCACTGCCAGTGCGCTCGCTTTGAGGTGCAACCTGTAAGAGCCATCGGCAGACCTGTTCAGCCGTGAGTACAGTTCGTTGGCGAACGCCTCCCCTTTTTCTGTAAAGACACCCGGGTCATAGATCCGGGTCATCATCGAGTCCGTGCGCTTGTAGAAAGAGGGTGCCCCGTAGAAGCTCACAGCATCCGGCAAGTCCTGCAAGTAGCCCCTACGCGTGTCGCTTATCAGTTCCGTAAGCCGTCTTTGTTCCTCCTTCAACTGGCCGAGCGTGGTGGTTGCTGAGGCGCTTGCGGCCTCGGTTATGCTCGATCTCTGCTGTGCTATTTGCGCGGGCAATGCCTGAATGGAGGCGGCATACTTGGCATCATGGTCCTGCTCGATGCCCTTGCGCTCGATATCGAGCACGCGGCTGGGGGCTAGTTCGTGTGTGTCTATTACACGAGGTGGGCTGGTGCCACGTGGGCGCCCTGCATCCAAGCCCCAGCCACCGAAGCCGAATCCACCGCCTCCGCTGATTGGGGCCAGTGGCATCCGGTCCGGGGCGGTGTCGCTGATCCAAAGTGCCTCGGTCAAGTACAGCGGGGGGTGTACGTAAGTGGGTTCAAGTACAACGGGGTTGTTTTTGGCCATGTAGTCAGCTCCTGATCTCTACATGGCCAGCTTTTCGTAAGGCAACCTTCGCAGATATCGGCTGCCGGGTAATCAATCCGTAAGACACTTCCCTCGCGATGGAAGGGCGTATCTAGCGATGGTTCTCCCATACCGGAACCACGCGTCTTTCCTTCACCGCCTTATAGGAAAAACTCGAATAGATCTCCTTCACTCCCGGCAGACGCTGAAGCACCTCACGGGCAAATTCTCCGAAGGCCTCCAAGTCCCTGGCCACGATTTCCAGCAGAAAATCGTACCGCCCGGAAATGTTATGGCAGGCGACAATCTCGGGTATCTCCATCAGTCGCTGCTCGAACGCCAGCGCCATCGGTTTGGTATGGGAATCCATCATGATGCTGACGAAGGCAGTTACCCCGAACCCTAGCGATTTGGAGGAAAGCATGGCCTGATAGCCGGTGATATAGCCGTTCTCTTCCAGCAGCTTAATCCTGCGCCAGCAGGGCGAAGTGGTCAGCGATACCCTGTCGGCGAGCTCGGCGACGGTGAGGCGAGCGTTATTCTGCAAGGCCGCGAGCAGTGCGCGGTCGATGCGGTCCAAGGGTGCAGGCATGCTTTGCCCTCAAGTACTCACATTTATTGTTTTTGTTCCAAAACAGCGACGCTGGCTTGGTCATTTTGGAAAAATTCTGGGGTTGCCCTGGCATAAGCTTAGATCAAACCAACAAGAGGCTGTTGCCATGCGCGACTCCCGTCACGACAACGGTTTTTCAACGCGTGCCATCCATCACGGTTACGACCCGCTAGCGCACGGCGGCGCACTGGTACCGCCGATCTACCAAACCGCTACCTATGCCTTTCCAACCGTCGAATACGGCGCGGCGTGCTTTGCCGGTGAACAGGCCGGGCATTTCTACAGCCGTATCTCCAACCCCACGCTGAATGTGCTCGAAGCGCGCATGGCGTCGCTTGAGGGCGGGGAGGCGGGCCTTGCGCTGGCATCGGGGATGGGCGCCATCACGTCCACGCTCTGGACCCTGCTGCGCCCGGGCGATGAGTTGATCGTCGGGCGGACCGTGTATGGATGCACCTTTGCCTTCATGCACCACGGCATCGGGGCGTTTGGCGTGACGATCCGCCACGTCGACCTCAACGATACCGACGCACTGCGCGCCGCGCTCAGTGATAAGACGCGCATGATCTACTTCGAGACCCCCGCCAACCCGACCATGCGGCTGGTCGATATTGCCGCCGTGGCCGAAGCGGTACGCGGCCGTGATGTGCTGGTGGTGGTCGACAACACCTACTGCACGCCTTACCTGCAAAGGCCGCTGGAACTGGGCGCTGATCTGGTCGTGCATTCGGCCACCAAGTACCTCAGCGGCCATGGCGATATCACCGCCGGCTTGGTGGTGGGCCGTCAGGCGCTGATCGATCGGATTCGTCTGCAGGGGCTCAAGGACATGACAGGGGCGGTGCTGTCGCCTCAGGACGCCATGCTGCTGATGCGCGGAATAAAGACCCTGGCCCTGCGCATGGACCGGCATTGCGAAAACGCCCGGCAGGTCGCCGAGTACCTGTCGCGTCAGCCGCAGGTGGAGCTGATCCACTACCCAGGCTTGCCGACGTTCGCACAACACGACTTGGCCAAGCGGCAAATGCGCCTACCCGGCGGCATGATCGCTTTCGAGCTCAAGGGCGGCCTTGATGCTGGACGCCGCTTCATGAATGCGCTGGGCCTGTTCGCACGCGCCGTGAGCCTGGGTGATGCCGAGTCGTTGGCCCAGCACCCGGCAAGCATGACCCATTCTAGCTACACGCCCGAAGAGCGGGTGCAGCACGGTATCTCCGAGGGGCTTGTGCGTTTGTCGGTAGGGCTTGAGGACATTGAGGACCTGCTGGCAGACGTGCAACAGGCGTTGCGCGCCTGCTCATGAGGTGCGAGGAAGCGCTACCTGATGCCTTGTCCAGACTGGGCGAGGGCATTCTGGCGGTGCTGGCGAAAGAGCCAGCGTATCCAAGAGGAGCGTCACCATGAAAGTATCTGCATACCCACTCGATCTGATCATTCGCCATGCTGGCGGAGATGACGATGAGGGCGGTCATTCCTGGCGCAAGCCTTGACCTGAAGGGCGTTCCCCGCCCTTGCAGGGGGCGCCTGGTCGATGTTGATCGTGCATTGAAAAAGGCCTCTTTCGAGGCCTTTTTCAATGTTCAGTGCTTCAGACCATAGCTCTCGTCGAGCATGCCCGGCGAGTTGGGCGTTTTCGGCGCGTAATCGCGCGGCACTTCGGCGGTATCCCTGGGCGGCGTCAGGCGACTGTGCGGGCCGTGGGAGCTTTCCGAGTGCAGCGCTGCCAGCAGGCGTTGACGCGTCACTTCGTCCAGGGCCAGGTTGTTGGCGCCATCGGCCAGGTGATCTTGAACATCCTGATAGCTCTGATTGAGCTTTTTGACCAGTACGGCGGTGCTGTTGAAGTGCGTCACCACCTGGTTCTGGTAGCTGTCGAAACGCTGTTGGATGTCATCGAGCTGGCGCTGGCTGCTGCTGGGCGCAGCGTTGGGCAACAGGCGCGCCACGACGAAACCGACGACCACACCGATGACCAGGGCCAGGGTAGGCAACAACCAAACAAGGAGCGAGAGTTCCACGAGTCCTTCCTCTATAAACGGCTTTGCTTTACGTTAACGGCTCAGACCTGCGCTGTATACCGCGAGCGATCGCAAATCAGAACAGAATTCCTCACCTAGACGAATCGACCTCCCCCAAGGTCACGGAGTAGTGCCTTGCTTGTCCGCGAAACCCCTCTGTTCATCGACGGCCCCAGTGGCCCGCTCGAAGCCCTCTACCTGGACGTGGCAGACGCCCGTGGCGCCGTGCTGATCTGTCATCCCAACCCGGTCCAGGGCGGCACCATGCTCAACAAGGTGGTTTCGACATTGCAACGCACGGCCCGGGACGCCGGGTACGTGACCCTGCGTTTCAACTACCGCGGCGTTGGGCAAAGCGCCGGCAGCCATGACATGGGTGAAGGCGAGGTGGCTGACGCCCAGGCCGCGGCCGCCTGGCTGCAGGCGGCGCATCCCGGGCTGCCCCTGGTGTTGATGGGCTTTTCCTTCGGCGGCTTCGTGGCGACCGCCCTGGCTGGCCGCCTGGAAGCCGAAGGCACTGCCTTGCAGCATCTGTTCATGATCGCTCCGGCCGTCATGCGCCTGACCGATCAATTCCCCGTGCCGCAGCGGTGCCCGGTGACCCTGGTGCAACCCGATGCCGACGAGGTCGTTTCACCGGCGCTGGTTTACGATTGGTCCGACAGCCTGTCACGCCCCCATGAGCTGCTGAAAGTGGCAGAATGCGGACACTTCTTCCATGGCAAGCTGACCGACCTCAAGGATCTGCTGCTGCCGCGACTTTCGAACCGAGCCAAGCCTGAATAAGCGAACACCCATGACCACGCGTATCCTTACCGGTATCACGACCACCGGCACTCCGCACCTGGGCAACTACGCCGGTGCCATCCGCCCGGCCATCCGAGTCAGCCAGCAGCCTGGCGTGGACTCGTTCTACTTCCTGGCCGACTACCACGCCCTGATCAAGTGCGACGATCCGCTGCGCATCCAGCGCTCGCGTCTGGAAATCGCCGCCACCTGGCTCGCCGGTGGCCTGGATCCGGACAAGGTGACCTTCTACCGCCAGTCCGACATTCCGGAAATCCCCGAGCTGACCTGGCTGCTGACCTGCGTGGCGGCCAAGGGCTTGCTCAACCGCGCCCATGCCTACAAGGCATCGGTGGACAAGAACGTCGAAAACGGCGAAGACCCGGATGCCGGCGTCACCATGGGTCTGTTCAGCTACCCGGTGCTGATGGCGGCGGACATCCTGATGTTCAACGCCAACAAGGTGCCGGTTGGTCGTGACCAGATCCAGCACGTGGAAATGGCCCGCGATATCGGCCAGCGCTTCAACCACCTGTTCGGCCAGGGCAATGAGTTCTTCGCACTGCCGGAGGCGGTCATCGAGGAAAGCGTGGCCACCTTGCCCGGCCTGGATGGGCGCAAGATGTCCAAGAGCTATGACAACACCATCCCGTTGTTCACCAGCGCCAAGGACATGAAGGATGCCATTTCGCGCATCGTCACGGACTCGCGCGCGCCGGGTGAAGCCAAGAACCCGGACGACGCGCACCTGTTCACGCTGTTCCAGGCCTTCTCCACACCTGAGCAGTGCGCCGAGTTCCGAGCCGAGCTGGAGCAGGGCCTGGGTTGGGGCGAAGCCAAGCAGCGACTGTTCCAGTTGCTCGACGGCCAGCTGGCCGAAAAGCGCGAGTATTACCATCAGCTGATCGCGCGGCCTGCGGACCTGGAGGATATCCTCCTGGCAGGCGCGGCCAAGGCGCGCGCCATCGCCACGCCATTTCTGGAGCAATTGCGCGAAGCCGTTGGCCTGCGCTCGTTCCGCAGCAGCGTACAGGCCACGGCGAACGTCAAGAAGAAGGTCGCCAAGAGCGCGCGCTTCGTCAGCTTCCGCGACGAAGACGGGAGCTTCCGCTTCCGCCTGTTGGCTGCCGATGGCGAGCAACTGCTGTTGTCGCGCAGCTTTGCCGATGGCAAAAGCGCAGGTGCCGTGAGCAAGCAGTTGCAACAAGGCGACGGGGTGGATATCCGCGCCGAGGGATTGGGCTTTGCTGTGTGGCTCAAGGATCAGCCGGTTGCCGACGGTGCGCCGTTCGACAGCGAACAAGCCCGTGATGCTGCCATCGAGCGTCTTCGCGCAGCGCTTGAGCCGCAACAGGACTGACCGACGGGTGGGAGGTATCCGCCCACTGGTACTGTGATCAGGGTAGCCTCATCGGGTCTCTGGTGCCGGTATGAGGCATATTGACGCAAGTCGCATTGCCATTAGGCGGGCCGCTCGCTACAGTGACGGCCCGTTTTTTGTTGCCTCGCTAACGAATCATGACTCCCCTAGAACGCTATCAAGCAGATCTGAAACGTCCCGATTTCTTTCATGACGCGGCGCAGGAAACTGCGGTGCGTCACCTGCAGCGCCTGTACGACGACCTGGTGCAGGCCCAGAACAACAAGCCGGGTGTATTCGGCAAGTTGTTCGGCAAGAAGGAGCAGACCCCGGTCAAGGGCCTGTACTTCTGGGGCGGGGTAGGGCGAGGCAAGACCTACCTGGTCGACACCTTCTTCGAAGCGCTGCCGTTCAAGCAGAAGATGCGCACGCACTTCCACCGCTTCATGAAGCGTGTCCACGAGGAGATGAAAACCCTAAAGGGCGAGAAGAATCCCCTGACCATCATTGCAAAGCGCTTCAGCGATGAGGCCAAGGTGATCTGCTTCGACGAGTTCTTCGTCTCGGACATCACCGACGCCATGATCCTGGGCACCTTGATGGAGGAGCTGTTCAAGAACGGCGTTTCCCTGGTGGCCACTTCCAACATCGTGCCGGACGGCCTCTACAAAGATGGCCTGCAGCGTGCGCGCTTCCTGCCGGCCATCGCCATGATCAAGCAGTACACCGATGTAGTGAACGTCGACAGCGGTGTCGATTATCGCCTGCGCCACCTGGAGCAGGCCGAACTGTTCCATTACCCGCTCGACGAGGCGGCGCAGCAGAGCATGCGTGCCAGCTTCAAGGCGCTGACGCCCGAGTGCACGGCAGCGGTCGAGAACGACGTGCTGATGATCGAGAACCGTCCCATTCATGCGCTGCGCACCTGCGACGATGTGGCCTGGTTCGACTTCCGCGCCTTGTGCGATGGGCCGCGAAGCCAGAACGACTACATCGAACTGGGCAAGATCTTCCATGCGGTCCTGCTGAGCAACGTCGAGCAAATGGGCGTGGCAAGCGATGACATCGCGCGTCGCTTCATCAACATGGTCGACGAGTTCTATGACCGTAACGTCAAGCTGATCATCTCGGCCGAAGTGGAACTCAAGGACCTGTACACCGGTGGGCGCTTGAGCTTCGAGTTTCAGCGCACGCTGAGCCGACTGCTGGAAATGCAGTCTCATGAATTCCTGTCCCGCGCGCACAAGCCTTGAAAACCTGGGGCTGCCTTGCAGCCCATCGCCTAACTGCCGGCGATGGGCTGCAAGACAGCCCGATTGCGCTCAGGCCTCTTGCATGAACTGCTGGCGATACTGATTCGGTGACAGGTCGGTGTGCTGGCGAAACAGCCGGGCGAAGAAGCTGGCATCGTCATAGCCCACCTCGTAACTGATGGTCTTGATGCTCTTGCGCGTGCTCGACAACAGCCCCTTGGCCGTCTCGATGCGCAAGCGTTGCAGGTAATGCAGCGGCTTGTCCCCGGTTGCGCCCTGGAAACGGCGCATGAAATTGCGAATGCTCATGCCGTGGTTGCGGGCTACGTCCTCGAAGCGAAACTTGTCGGCGAAATGCTCTTCCAGCCAGTGCTGAATCTGCAGGATGATCAGGTCCTGGTGCAGCTTCTGGCCGCCAAAGCCCATGCGTCCCGGCGTGTAGTTGCGCTGCACCTCGTACAGGATGTCGCGCGACACGGCCCGCGCCACATTGGCCCCGCAGAAGCGCTCGATCAGGTAGATGTACAGATCGCAGGCTGACGTGGTGCCGCCAGCGCAGTACAGATTGTCCGCATCGGTCAGGTGTTTGTCCTGGGTCAGGCGTACGTGTGGGAAGCGCTCGGCAAAACTGTCGAAGAAACGCCAGTACGTGGTCGCTTCCTTGCCGTCGAGCAGGCCTGACTCGGCCAGCCAGAACACGCCGCTGGCCTCTGCACACAGCACGGCGCCCCGCGCATGCTGTGCCTGCAGCCAGGGCAGCACCTGCGGATAACGTTGCAACAGGTTGTCAAAATCGTCCCAGAACGCCGGAAGGATGATCACATCGGCATCATCCAGGCCGCCGTCCACCGGCAGCTGCACGTTGCTGAAGCTCTCTACCGGCAACCCGTCAGGGCTGACCAGGTGGATCTCGAACATGGGTTGCAAGCCCAGGCCAAGCTGCTTGCCGTAGCGCAAGCTGGCCAGGTGAAAGAAGTCCTTGGCCTGCATCAAGGTCGAAGCGAATACCTTGTCAATGGCCAGGATGCTGACGCGCCGCAACGACGCGGAGGGTTGGGTAAACATCATTGTCATTGTTCTTATAGGATGGAGTGGTCAATCACTGGCTGGATCGTCTTATTTTTTACGGGTCATGTCTAGCCTGGTAGACAGCGCCGCCCGCTTCGCGGGTAAACCCGAGAAGCAAGCGGCGTTGGGTGCGTGCTCAGGGCGCGGGGTTGGGTTGATCCTGGTGGATGGCCTCGATGGCTGCCAGCAGTTCGTCATCGAGGCTGAGTTCGAGGCTGGCCAGGTTGCTGTCCAGTTGCTCGAGGCTGGTGGCACCGATGATGTTACTGGTCACGAACGGTTGACGGGTAACGAAGGCCAACGCCATCTGCGCCGGATCGACACCATGTTCCCGGGCCAGCTGTACATAACGCTCGCAAGCGGCCACTGTCTGTGGGTTGGAATAGCGCGCAAAGCGGCTGAACAGGGTCAGACGCGCCTTCTCCGGGCGGGCGCCGCCGTCGTATTTGCCCGAGAGCATGCCAAAGGCCAGGGGCGAGTAGGCCAGCAGGCCGCACTGCTCGCGAATGGCGATTTCGGCAAGCCCCACCTCGAAGCTGCGGTTGAGCAGGTTGTAGGGGTTCTGGATGGAGACGGCCCGAGGCCAGCCACGGGTTTCGGCCAACTGCAGGAATTTCATGGTGCCCCAGGGGGTTTCGTTGGACAGCCCGATGTGGCGGATCTTGCCCGCGCGCACCTGCTCGTCGAGCACCTCCAGGGTTTCTTCCAGTGGGGTGAAATGGTCCTGCGGCAGGTGCTGGTAGCCCAGCTTGCCGAAGAAGTTGGTGCTGCGCTCAGGCCAGTGCAGCTGGTAGAGATCGATGCGATCGGTCTGCAGGCGCCGCAGGCTCTCTTCCAGTGCCGCGACAATGTGTTGCCGGTTGTGCCTGAGTTGACCGTCGCGGATATGGCTGATGCCATTGCCGGGGCCGGCCACCTTGCTCGCCAGTACCCAGTCGTCCCGATCGCCCTGGCGGGCGAACCAGTTGCCGATGATGCGCTCGGTGGCGGCATAGGTTTCCGGGCGCGGGGGTACCGGGTACATCTCTGCAGTGTCGATGAAGTTGATGCCTGCGGCCTTGGCCCGGCCAATCTGTTCGAATGCCTGGGTCTGATCGTTCTGTTCGCCCCAGGTCATGGTGCCCAGACACAGCGCGCTGACTTCGAGGTCGGTGCGACCCAGCTGACGGTAGTCCATCGGTTGCTTGCTCCTTGGCTATGGTCATTCATCAAAGCAGGTTGATATTTTTCCCGCAATCTGGATAATTCAGCCCCTCTCCGCGTGGCGGAAGTGATGCACCATCACGCAGGAAGAACCCCGTCGAACATTGGCGTGCCTGACCCGAGCCCCCAAAAGCGTCAGCGTTCGGCTGCGCGCTTGCCCTTGGCAAGCTGTGCACTATCCAGTAAGATTCGCCGTCTATTTTTCGCTGGGCGGCCTCTGAGGCTTTAGAGAATGAAAACTTTTACTGCTAAACCGGAAACAGTAAAGCGCGAGTGGTTCGTAGTCGACGCCGCTGGCCAGACCCTGGGTCGTCTGGCTACCGAAATCGCTAGCCGTCTGCGTGGCAAACACAAGCCAGAATACACCCCTCACGTTGATACCGGCGACTACATCGTCGTCATCAACGCCGAGCAGGTTCGTGTGACGGGTGCCAAGTCTTCCGACAAAATGTACTACTCCCACTCCGGTTTCCCAGGTGGTATCAAGGAAATCAACTTCGAGAAGTTGATCGCCAAGGCCCCTGAGCGTGTTATCGAGACTGCGGTCAAAGGCATGCTGCCGAAGAACCCGCTGGGTCGCGACATGTACCGTAAGCTGAAAGTGTACGCGGGTGCTGCTCACCCACACACTGCTCAGCAGCCTCAAGAACTGAAGATCTAACGGGATAGTTCATTATGTCGGCGACTCAAAATTACGGCACTGGCCGTCGCAAGACCGCAACCGCTCGCGTATTCCTGCGTCCGGGTACTGGTAACATCTCCATCAACAACCGTTCTCTGGACGTGTTCTTCGGTCGCGAAACCGCTCGCATGGTTGTTCGCCAGCCACTCGAGCTGACCGAAAGCGTTGAGAAATTCGACATCTACGTCACCGTTTCCGGTGGTGGTGTCAGCGGTCAGGCCGGTGCGATCCGTCACGGTATCACCCGCGCTCTGATGGAATACGACGAAACCCTGCGTGGCGCACTGCGTCGTGCTGGCTACGTCACCCGCGACGCTCGTGAAGTCGAGCGTAAGAAAGTGGGTCTGCGTAAAGCGCGTAAGCGTCCTCAGTACTCCAAGCGTTAATACCGCTTCGGCAGTCGAAAAAAGCCCGGTTCCTTGGAACCGGGCTTTTTTTTGCCTTGAATAATTCACCCGCTCGGCGGTGAGCGTCTTTCCCATAGACGTAGATCAAGCAAAGCGTGGGTAGTGGCCGTGCAGCCCGGTAATCACCTTGTCAGTGTGTGGTTTTGTTACTTACCATGGCGACCAATTTTTAGCGCCACTGACACAACCTAGGTACGAGCCTGGTTCAACAGGCCAAGCAAGCTGATGGGAGAGGACTGAATGAGCAATGACGGCGTCAACGCAGGCCGGCGCCGCTTCCTCGTAGCCGCGACATCCGTGGTCGGGGCAGCGGGAGCAGTGGGGGCTGCGGTACCGTTCGTGGGGTCATGGTTCCCCAGTGCCAAGGCGAAAGCTGCAGGTGCACCGGTAAAGGTCAACATCGCCAAGGTCGAGCCAGGGCAGCAGATGGTTGCAGAATGGCGAGGGCAGCCTGTATTCATCGTGCGGCGAACGGCTGAGATCCTCGGCAATCTCAAGAAAATAACCGGCGAACTGTCAGACCCCGATTCCCAGGCATCGGACCAGCCGACCTACGTCGATCCGCAGGTACGCTCCATCAAGCCGGAGATCCTCGTGCTGGTTGGTCTGTGCACGCACCTGGGTTGCTCGCCGACGTTCCGCCCTGAAGTGGCCCCTGTCGACCTCGGACCCAAATGGGTCGGAGGTTATTTCTGCCCCTGCCATGGTTCCCACTACGACATGGCGGGGCGAGTGTACAAGTCGCAGCCGGCACCGCTGAACCTGCCGGTGCCGCCGCATGCCTACGAGTCCGACGAAATCATCGTCATCGGTATCGACCAGGAGAACGCATGATGAGCAAGTTCATGGACTGGATCGACGCGCGTTTCCCTGCCACCAAGATGTGGGAAGACCACCTCAGCAAGTACTACGCGCCCAAGAACTTCAATTTCCTGTACTTCTTCGGCTCTCTGGCCTTGCTGGTGCTGGTCAATCAGATCGTCACCGGGGTCTGGCTGACGATGAGTTTCACGCCTTCGGCCGAAGAGGCATTCGCCTCGGTCGAATACATCATGCGTGACGTGGAGTACGGCTGGATACTGCGCTACTTGCATTCGACAGGTGCGTCGGCCTTCTTCATCGTCGTCTACCTCCACATGTTCCGCGGCTTGCTGTATGGCTCCTACCAAAAGCCCCGGGAGCTGGTATGGCTGTTTGGTATGCTGATCTACCTGGCGCTGATGGCTGAGGCGTTCATGGGCTACCTGCTGCCATGGGGGCAGATGTCGTATTGGGGCGCACAGGTGATCATCTCCCTGTTCGGGGCCATTCCCGTCATCGGCGATGACATCACCCAGTGGATTCGCGGCGACTACCTGATTTCGGGCATCACGCTCAATCGCTTCTTCGCCCTGCACGTGGTGGCCTTGCCGATCGTCATTCTGGGCCTGGTGGTGCTGCACATCCTGGCCTTGCACGAAGTCGGCTCGAACAACCCTGACGGCATCGACATCAAGAAGCACAAGGACGAAAACGGTATCCCGCTGGACGGCATTCCGTTCCACCCGTACTACACCGTCAAGGATATCGTCGGGGTGGTCGTGTTCCTGTTCGTGTTCTGCGCCGTGGTGTTCTTCTTCCCGGAAATGGGCGGATACTTCCTGGAAAAACCCAACTTCGAACAGGCCAACGCCTTCAAGACCCCTGAGCACATCGCGCCGGTGTGGTACTTCACGCCGTTCTACGCCATCTTGCGCGCCGTACCGGACAAACTGATGGGCGTGATCGCCATGGGCGCTGCCATTGCCGTGCTGTTCGTGCTGCCCTGGCTGGACCGCAGCCCCGTTCGCTCCATGCGCTACAAGGGCTGGATAAGCAAACTCTTCCTGCTGGTGTTCTGCGTCGCCTTCATCGTCCTCGGCGTGCTGGGGGTACTGGCGCCGACGCCTGGGCGTACCTTGCTGTCGCAGGTGTGCACGTTCCTGTACTTCGCCTACTTCCTGCTGATGCCGTTCTACACAAGGCTCGAGAAGACCAAACCGGTTCCGGAAAGGGTGACTGGCTGATGAAAAAGTTGATTGCTGTAATTCTCCTGGCAGTGATGCCTGCATTCACCCTTGCTGCAGAGCATGGCGTGGAACTGGACAAGGTCGATATCGACCTGAGCGACAAGGCGGCGATGCAGGACGGTGCGCGCACGTTCGCCAACTACTGCATGGGTTGCCACAGTGCCAAGTTTCAGCGCTATGAGCGTGTGGCCGATGACCTGGGCATACCCCACGATGTGATGCTTGAGAACCTGGTGTTCACCGGGGCAAAGATTGGCGACCACATGCAGATTGGCATGAAGCCCAGCGATGCCAAGACCTGGTTCGGTGCCGCGCCGCCCGACCTTACCCTGGTGGCGCGGGTCAGGGGTGCCGACTGGCTGTACAGCTACCTGCGCAGTTTCTACGAGGACCCATCGCGGCCCTACGGCGTGAACAACAAGGTCTTCCCCAACGTCGGCATGCCGAACGTGCTGGTTGGCCTGCAGGGAAACCAGGTGATCGGCTGCAAGCAGGTGCAGACGGTGGTGGATGGCAAAAAACAATTTGACCCATTGACCGGCACGCCGTTGACCCATGAAGCCTGCGATCAGCTGACCATTACGCCGAATTCCGGTACCCTGACCACCGAGCAGTTCGACGAGAAGGTCAAGAACCTGGTGACCTTCCTGGCCTATTCGGCCAACCCGGTCAAACTGGAAAGTCAGCGCATTGGTACTTACGTATTGCTGTACCTGGCTTTCTTCTTCGTATTCGCCTATTTGCTCAAGCGTGAATACTGGAAGGACGTGCACTGATCACGCAGTAACCTCTGGTTGTTGAACGCGCCTGTGGCGCACTGGCAGTTATGCCAGTGCGCCACAGGCGCGTTTTCATTTACAGTTTTTACAAGCATCCCTCGAGAGGAGGCGCTACATGGGCGTAACCAATGGGTTAGCCTGCTATTCCGACCCTGCCGATCAATACTCGCATCGGGTTCGCCTTGTGTTGGCCGAAAAGGCCGTTGACGCGCACATCATCGACGTCGATACCGGCAAGATCCCGCCGCGGCTCGCCGAACTGAACCCGTATGGCAGCGTGCCGACCTTGGTGGATCGGGATTTGGTTCTGTACGAGTCGACCGTGATCATGGAATACCTGGAGGAGCGCTATCCGCACCCTCCGCTGATGCCGGTCTATCCGGTCGGGCGTGGCAATAGCCGGTTGCTGATGCACCGTATCCAGCGAGACTGGTGCAGCCTGGCCGATCAGATTCTCGACCCACGCACCAGTGAGGCTGCCCGTGCAGAGGCTCGCAAGGCACTGCGCGAAAGCCTGACCGGTGTCTCGCCGCTGTTTGCCGAGTTCGCCTGTTTCATGAGCGATGAGCAAAGCCTGGTCGATTGCTGTCTACTGCCCATACTCTGGCGTCTGCCGATGATGGGTATCGAATTGCCGCGGCAAGCCAAGCCGCTGCTGGATTACATGGAGCGACAGTTCGCCCGGGAATCATTCCAGGCAAGCCTGTCGTCCGTTGAACGCGAAATGCGCACGCTTTGAGGAGCTGTTGATGAACTCCAGTCGCCCCTATCTGGTTCGAGCACTGTACGAGTGGATCGTCGACAACGATTGCACACCCCATATGTTGGTCAATGCCGAGTACCCGAAAGTACAGGTGCCGGACGGTTTCGCCAGTGATGGCCAGATCGTCCTGAATGTGTCGCCAAGCGCTGTGCGCAGTTTGCACATGGACAATGACGCCGTCAGCTTCGAAGGCCGTTTTGGCGGTGTGCCCCATTCATTGTTCGTGCCCATTGGCGCGGTGCTGGGTATCTATGCCCGCGAGAATGGACAGGGCATGGTCTTCGAGTTGGAGTCTTCGATGATGGAGGACGACGAGATCGAGGACGATCAGGAGCAGCCTGATGATGATGGGCCGCCAGAAGGCGGCGGGCAGCCTCCGCGCCCAAGCGGGCGGCCAAGTTTGAAAGTGGTGAAATAAAAAAAGGCGATCCGCAAGGATCGCCTTTTTAGCCTGGGCAATAGACGAGGTGCGCGCTGGTCCGCGCTGCCTGCGGGCTCACGTGTTCAGTCGATGTACTCGAACAGTTTCACGATCTTCTGCACGCCAGACACGCTCTGCACGACGGCAGTGGCGGCATTGGCCTCCTGCTGGGTGACGAGGCCCAACAAGTACACGATGCCATTCTCGGTGATCACTTTGATCCGCGAGCTGGGTACTGCTGTATCGGTCAGCATCTGGGTCTTGATCTTGGTGGTCAACCACGCGTCGTTGTTGCGTGCCAGGATGGAGGAGGGCTGCATGACCTGCAGTTCGTTATGCACCTTCTTGACGCGTTGGACCTGGCTGGCCGTCTGTTCAGCAAGGCTCTTGAGTTCGGCGCGTGGTGTCTGGCCAGCCAAGAGCACGATGCCGTTGTAGCTGCTGACGACGATGTGCGAGCCCTTGTCCAGGTCTGGGCTGGCCTTGGCGATATTCACCGAGGCCTTGGTCTCGATCAGTGAGTCGTCGATCTTGCTGCCAATGGTACGAGTGCCTCGGTCATCCTCGATGGGCGAATTACGAGCAGAGTTGAGTACCGAACTGCAGCCGGTGACGCTCAGGCACAAGGTCAAGGCCACAAGGCCAATGCGCATAGGGGTCATTCTTCACTCCCGAACAGTTGGCTGTCGATCAGATCGCACAGGCAATGGATCGCCAGCAGGTGGACTTCCTGGATGCGAGCGGTCACCGTCGAGGGTACCCGAATCTCGACGTCCTCTGGCAGCAAGAGCGAGGCCATGCCCCCGCCGTCGCGGCCGGTCAATGCTACGACAATCATTTCGCGGTCATGTGCGGCCTGGATGGCCTGGATGACGTTGGCGGAATTGCCGCTGGTAGAGATGGCCAGCAGAACATCCCCAGGTTGGCCCAGGGCGCGGATCTGCTTGGAAAATACCTCGTTGTAACTGTAGTCGTTGGCAATCGAGGTCAGGGTCGAGCTGTCGGTGGTCAGCGCGATCGCTGGCAGGCTGGGGCGTTCGCGCTCGAAGCGGTTGAGCAGCTCCGAGGAGAAATGCTGCGCATCGCCGGCCGAGCCGCCATTGCCACACGCGAGCATCTTGCCCTCGTTGAGCAGTGCGTTGACCATGACCAGGCTGGCCTGCTCGATGTGCGGTGCCAGGATGTCCATTGCCTGTTGCTTGGTATCGATGCTGGCCTGGAACAGCCGGCGGATTCGGGATTGCATGTCCATCTGGTGACCTTAAATGGGGCGGAGGCCGGCGCGGCACGCGACGGTAATCAGCCCGCGAAACATAGAGCAAAAAGAACGGAGTGGGTTCAGCATTCGAAGGCGTTTTTCAACCATTCGAGCGGCTTGCCAGCATGATGGCTGCCTTGCAGGGCAACCACGTCGAAGCGGCAAGGACAGTTGCCCCATTGAGGCTTCTGATGCAGGAACAGGCTGGCGGCAAGCACCAGCCGCTTCTGCTTGCGCTGATCGATACTGCCGAGGGCGCCACCGAAGCGTGCGTGCAACCGATAGCGGACTTCGACGAATACTACTGTATCGGCGTCGAGCATGACCAGATCAAGCTCGCCTCCTTTGCATCGCCAGTTGCGGGCAATCAGCTTGAGGCCATGCCCTTGAAGGTACTCAAGGGCCTGGTTTTCCGCCGCTTGCCCGGCATGGCTTGGCGAGGCAGGGGGCATCAACGGGGCGTGTCGGGGAGGCGCTTGACCTGGCCACCGGCAAACTCTGCCCACGGCAGCTGACGCTCAACGCGTTGGCTGGCATTGATGCCCAGGTTGCCAGACAGGCCCTGGATACGGCTGTCAGGCAGAGCCTTGAGCTGCCCCAGGCGCGGGGCCAGGCTGTAGGCGTCCACCCCCATGGCATACAGGCGACCCAGGCTGCCGGCAGCTTGCGGCCATTGCTGTACCACCTGCTGGCGGAGGCTGTTGCTGCTGTCGAGCAACCATGGGGTTTCACAGAAACGGATGCCGTTCATGTCGTTGTACTGGTTCACATCGCCGCTGGCGCTGTACAGGTTGGAGGTGGCATAGACCGGCACATCACCTGCGTACTGGAAGTTCAGGGTCGGCTTGATTTGCTGTGCCTGCTGTGGGGTGGCTGCGAGGAACAGGAAGTCGATGTCCTGGCGACGCGCGGGCTGGGCAGCGATGCTGCCGCCCACGGTGCTTTGCACGCTCTTGGCGCGACCTTCGCTTTGGCGCAGCTGGAACAGGTCGGCAATCTGCTGGGCCAGTGCCACGGGCTGGGCAATACGCTCTGCAGCCAGCAATGTGCCGCCGTTGCTCTCCCAGTCCTGACGGAACGCGGCCAGTACACGGTCGCCCCATTCCCCGCTCGGCACCATGGCAACGGCACGGACCATGCCGTCTGCGCGCGCCCTGCGGGACACCTCGCGGGCTTCGTCCTCGGCGGCAAGGCCAAATTGGAACAGTTGAGGCGGCGCTTTCTGACCGGCGTCGGCGTAGTTCAGTGCCAAGGTTGTGATCGGAAGCTGCGGTTTGGCAGCCAGTTGCTTGACCAGCGGTTTTTCCAGCGGGCCAATGACAAGCTGCACGCCATCGGCCTGGGCCTGGCGGTAGAAGTCGTCCAGCGACCCTAGGCGGGAGCTGTCGACCATCTGCACGGACGGGGCAGGCTGCCCGGATTGCTGGGCCTGGAAGTGGGCAGCCATGAAGCCGTCACGCAGCGCACGCGCCACGCCAGCCAATGGGCCTTCCTGGGGAAGTAGCAGGGCGATGCGCGTCAGAGGCTGGCTAGCCAGCTCCTTGAGCTTGGTCAGAGCGGTTGGCAACTGTTTCGCGGCAGGATGATCCGGGTGCTGTTTGACCCAGTCGTCGATCGCTGCCTGTTGCTGTTCCAAGGTACCAGCGCCCTTGACGGTCAGGGCCAAGCTGGACCAGCCTGCCAGGACAGGATCGCTGGTGGGCTGTTGCAGTTGCTCGTTCGACAGCGAGGCGACCAGTGACCAGATGGCATCGTGGTTGGCGCTGGCAGCTTGCCCGCTGAGCAGCGGTGCCAACAGCACGCGCTGCTGGGCGGCGGCCATGGCCTGCCCGTCGGCCTCCAGGGCGGCGGCGTGTACCGAATAGGTACGCACTTGCTGTTGCGCAGGCAATTCGGGCACGTGCTGCAGGCTGGGGTGCTGCAATGCGCTCAGGGCCGCCTTGGGTTGATTGCGGCTCATGGCAAGTTCGGCCGCCAGCGTAACGGCGAACACCTGCTGGGCTGGCTTGAGCGTCTCTACCTGGACTTGTTCGAGAATGCGTGCGGCGCGCGGGAAGTCCTTTTGCTGGTAGGCCATGTCTGCGGCGCTCAGGCGCAGCAGTGCGGCATCTTCGGCAGACTTGCTGGAGGTCGCCCTTTCGAGCAACTGCTCGATGCTGGCATCCGGCGTACGGGGGAGCTCGCCAAGGCTGGATGAGGGCGAACTGGCGCAAGCTGCCAGCAGGGCAGCGAGACAGAAGGCTGTGAGCAGCCGCAGGCAGGCGATCATGTAATTGTCCTGTTACTCGATCAAGTTGGCTGGCGATTGTACCCAAGCGCTGGCTGGGGCGCGATGTCGCCGTGTGAAAGCATCACTATAGGCCTGCTGCCGCGCAGCGGCGTTCAACTTCTTTGCGCGCTGTTGCGGGTGCTCGGGCTACAATGCCCGCTTTGATTTCAATCGCAGGTGCGTGCAGTGACTGATGTGGCCGGGGCTTCGACCGCCCCCGTGGGAACGCTTTATGTGGTGGCAACACCTATCGGCAATCTTGACGACATGAGTGCCAGGGCGCTGAAGGTGCTGGCAGGCGTGTCCCTGATTGCTGCCGAGGACACGCGCCATTCGATCCGCCTGCTTCAACACTTCGGCATCGACACTCCGCTGGCCGCCTGTCACGAACATAACGAGCGGGACGAGGGGGGGCGCTTTCTGACCCGGCTATTGGCCGGCGACGATGTGGCGCTGGTGTCTGACGCAGGCACCCCGTTGATTTCGGATCCGGGTTATCACCTGGTCCGGCAGGCTCGCAGTGCAGGCGTACCCGTGGTGCCGGTACCTGGCGCCTGTGCCTTGATCGCCGCACTGTCGGCGGCAGGCTTGCCTTCGGATCGTTTCATCTTCGAAGGTTTCCTGCCGGCCAAGGCAGCGGGGCGCCGCGCCCGTCTGGAGCAGGTCAAGGAGGAGCCGCGTACCTTGATCTTCTATGAGGCGCCGCATCGCATCCTGGAGTGCCTGGACGACATGCAGGCAGTGTTTGGCGCAGATCGCCCAGCGGTGCTGGCGCGTGAAATCACCAAAACGTTTGAAACCCTCAAGGGCCTGCCTTTGTCCGAGTTGCATGCGTTCGTGGCCGGCGACAGCAATCAGCAGCGGG
Source organism: Pseudomonas fulva NBRC 16637 = DSM 17717 (assembly GCF_000730565.1). Lineage (GTDB taxonomy): Bacteria > Pseudomonadota > Gammaproteobacteria > Pseudomonadales > Pseudomonadaceae > Aquipseudomonas > Aquipseudomonas fulva. Next base: position 50,022 of record NZ_BBIQ01000009.1, read on the forward strand.
GTGAATGCGTGGTATTGGTAGGCGGCTGGAGCGCCCCGGAAGGCGAGCAGGGGATTGGCACCGAGGCGCAGCGGGTACTTGACCTGCTGCTGGCCGAGCTTCCGCTCAAGCGGGCCGCGGCGCTGGCGTCGGAAATAACGGGCGTACGCAAGAACCTGCTGTATCAAGTTGCGCTGGAAAAACAGAAAGAGCAGTAGTGGCTAATTGATATATGTGGCGGTAACGCTTGTTCTTGGCAGCATCTGCCGGTACTCTTTGCGCCGGAGAGTCGATCGGACAGTCGCTGCCCGTTTAAGTTCCACCGCATTGCGGTGTCGCTGGCGGGGGGAGGAAAGTCCGGGCTCCGCAGGGCAGAGTGCCAGGTAACGCCTGGGAGGCGCGAGCCTACGGAAAGTGCCACAGAAAACAACCGCCTAAGCACTTCGGTGCCGGTAAGGGTGAAAAGGTGCGGTAAGAGCGCACCGCACGGCTGGCAACAGTCCGTGGCTAGGTAAACCCCACTCGGAGCAAGACCAAATAGGGTTCCATCAGGCGTGGCCCGCGTCGGAACCGGGTAGGTTGCTAGAGGCGTCCAGTGATGGCCGTCGTAGAGGAATGACTGTCCTCGACAAAACCCGGCTTACAGATCGACTCTCCACCTTTTCCTTCCTGCTTGAATCGATAGCAGATCTCATCTGGTAATGCCGAAAAAATCTTACTCTTGATAAATCACTTTAAGTTCGGCCCGCATCGGGTTGTGCGCGTTTGATTTCTCAAGTCTTTTTATTCCCCAGATAGTCTTTCCACATTCCTTTAACGCGCTAAATCTCGGTCATGTAAGGCTTTTCCTTCCGAACGTGCCTTGACGGTGCTGCGGGCGGATTCCTATAGTGTGCGCAAGTGGCAGAAAGTGGGATGAAGTGGGTTTTCTGACACAAAAAAGCTAATATTGTGGGGAATCGCAGCCGTGTTTCGCGGAGCCAATGCCGTCAGTCTGGATGCGAAGGGCCGTCTCGCCATGCCGAGCCGGTATCGTGACGAGCTCGATTCGCGTTGCAACGGGCAGCTGATCGTGACCATCGATGCTGTCGATCCCTGTTTGTGCGTCTACCCGCTCGATGAGTGGGAGCAAATTGAAGCCAAGTTGCGAGCCTTGCCGTCGCTTCGTGAGGAAAACCGCCGCCTGCAGCGCTTGCTGATCGGTAACGCGGTCGACCTTGAGCTTGATGGCAGTGGTCGCTTCCTGGTGCCGCCCCGCTTGCGTGAGTACGCCCGGCTGGACAAGAAGGCGATGCTGGTGGGGCAACTGAACAAATTCCAGCTGTGGGATGAGGAAGCCTGGAACACGGTTTCGGCAGCCGACCTCGCAGCTATCCAACAACCGGGCGCCATGCCCGACGAATTGCGTGACCTGATCCTGTGACCATAGATAGCGGCTTCAACCACATTACCGTCCTGCTCGACGAAGCTGTCGAGGCACTGGCCTTGCGCGCCGACGGTTGCTATCTGGACGGCACCTTTGGCCGTGGCGGACACAGTCGGTTGATTCTCAGCAGGCTCGGCCCACAAGGGCAGCTACTGGGCTTTGATAAAGATCCACAAGCGATTGCCACAGGGCAAGCGCTGGCGGCCGAAGACGGCCGCTTTGTCATTGTGCAGCGCAGCTTTGCCGAGCTGGGTGCAGAAGTGGCCGAACGCGGCCTGCACGGCAAGGTGAGCGGGATACTGATGGACCTGGGTGTGTCCTCACCTCAGCTCGACGACCCGGAACGTGGCTTTAGCTTTCTCAACGACGGGCCGCTGGACATGCGCATGAATCCCGATCAGGGCATCAGCGCCGCCGAATTCATTGCCACCGCGCCGGTCGAGGAAATCGCCCGCGTGTTCAAGGAGTATGGCGAGGAGCGCTTTGCCGGCCGTATGGCCCGTGCCGTCGTCGAGCGCCGTGAAAAGCAGCCGTTCACCCGCACCGGTGACCTTGCCGAGGTTCTCAAGGTAGCCAACCCTGCGTGGGAGAAGGGCAAGAACCCTGCCACCCGCGCGTTCCAGGGCCTGCGTATCCATGTCAACAACGAACTCGGTGACCTGGAAACCGGGCTGCAAGCGGCTATCGACGCGCTGGAGGTTGGCGGTCGCCTGGCCGTGATCAGCTTCCACTCGCTCGAAGACCGGATCGTCAAGCTGTTCATGCGCAAACTGGCCAAGGGCGAAGCTGACAACCTGCCGCGCAACCTGCCCGTGCAGCACAAGGTGTTCGAGCCCAAGATCAAGCTGATCGGTAAAGCCCAGTTCGCCTCCGATGCAGAGCTCAAGGCCAACCCCCGCTCACGCAGTGCGGTGATGCGTGTTGCGGAGAAATTGCGGTGAGCAAGTTGTTCGCCAAACCTCTGCCGGGCGGCAGCTTCCTCATGCTCATGCTGTTCGTCGGCGTGCTGGGCTCGGCCATTGCCGTGTCGTATAGCGCGCACTGGAACCGGCAATTGCTCAATACCCTGTACGGGGAGCTGAATGAGCGGGACAAGGCCCAGGCCGAATGGGGCCGGTTGATTCTGGAACAAAGCACCTGGACGGCGGCCAGCCGCATCGAAAACCTGGCCACCGAGCAGCTCAAGATGCGTGTGCCAGCCGCTGACGAAGTGCGGATGGTGGCGCCATGATGAAGCTCGAAGGCGCACTCTACCCCTGGCGGTTCCGCGTAGTCGTTGGCCTGCTGGCGCTGATGGTCGGCGCCATTTGCTGGCGCATCATCGACCTGCAGGTCGTCGACCGCGATTTCCTCAAGGGGCAGGGCGATGCGCGCAGCCTGCGTCACATTCCTATCCCTGCGCACCGTGGCTTGATCACAGACCGCAATGGCGAGCCACTGGCGGTCAGTACGCCGGTCACCACCCTGTGGGCCAACCCCAAGGAAATGCAGGCTTCGCGCGATCGGTGGCCGCAGTTGGCAACCGCCCTTGGGCAGAATCCACAGCAGCTCACCGAGCGCCTGACCCAGCAGGCCAACAAGGAATTCATCTACCTGGTCCGCGGCCTGACGCCGGAGCAGGGGCAGCATGTGCTGGACCTGAAGGTGCCAGGCGTCTATGGGCTGGAAGAGTTCCGCCGCTTCTACCCCGCTGGTGACGTGACCGCCCACATGGTCGGTTTTACCGACCTGGATGATCACGGTCGCGAAGGTGTCGAGCTGGCCTATGACGAGTGGCTGGCCGGTGTGCCGGGCAAGCGGCAGGTGATCAAGGACCGGCGCGGTCGCCTGATCAAGGACATCCAGGTCACCAAGAACGCCAAGGCAGGGAAGACCTTGGCGTTGTCGATTGACCTGCGCCTTCAGTACCTGGCTACCCGCGAACTGCGTAACGCCATCGCCGAGCAGGACGCCAAGGCCGGTAGCCTGGTGATCATGGACGTCAAGACCGGTGAGGTTCTGGCGATGGTCAACCAGCCTACCTACAACCCTAACAACCGCCGCAGCATGTTCCCGGCGGCCATGCGCAACCGGGCCATCATCGACGTGTTCGAGCCTGGTTCCACGGTCAAGCCCATCTCGATGAGTGCCGCACTGGAAAGTGGCCGCTGGAAGCCCACCGACAAGGTCGAGGTTTACCCGGGCAGCTTGCAGATCGGTCGCTACACCATCAAGGACGTGTCCCGAAGCGAAGGTCCGATCCTCGACCTGACCGGCATTCTGATCAACTCCAGTAACGTGGGCATGAGCAAGATCGCCTTCGATATCGGCGGCGAAGCCATCTACCGGGTCATGTCTCAGGTCGGGCTGGGTCAGTACACCGGCCTGGGTTTCCCGGGTGAGCGCGTCGGCAACCTGCCCAACCACCGGGAATGGCGCAAGGCCGAAACAGCCACGCTGTCGTACGGCTACGGCGTTTCGGTCACCGCCCTGCAGCTGGTGCATGCTTATGCAGCCTTGGCCAACGACGGCAAGATGGTGCCGCTGTCGATCCTCAAGGTGGACAAGGCGCCCGAGGCCGTCCAGGCGATTCCCAAGGACACCGCAGAGACTGTGCAGGGCATGCTCCAGCAAGTGATCGAGGCGCCGCGCGGCGTATTCCGTGCCCAGGTGCCGTTCTATCACGTGGCCGGCAAGTCCGGTACCGCGCGTAAAGCCACGGTGGGCTCCAAGGGCTACACCGAAAATGCCTATCGCTCGCTGTTCGCAGGTTTCGGTCCGATGAGCGATCCGCGTTATGCGATCGTCGTGGTGATCGACGAGCCCGGCAAAGGCGGGTACTTCGGCGGTCTGGTATCGGCACCTGTGTTCAGCAAGGTCATGTCCGGCACCCTTCGGTTGATGAACGTGCCGCCAGACAACCTGCCGCCCCCTGCGCCGGCAGCGCCGGCAAGCCAATCGCAAGTCAATGCAGCAGCTGCCAACGGAGGGCGTGGATAATGACAATGCCATTGAGCAAGCTCTTCGCCCATGCCAGCCGCGATCCGCTGATTCGTGAACTGACCCTCGACAGCCGCAACGTGCGCCCAGGCGACCTGTTCCTGGCGGTGCCTGGGGCCAAGGTCGACGGCCGCGAGCATATCGCCGACGCGCTGGCCCGTGGCGCTGCCGCCGTGGCTTACGAGGAACAGGGCGCCACGGTGCTGCCGCTGACCGATGTACCGCTGATTCCAGTCAAAGGCCTGATCGCCCAGCTGTCGGACATCGCCGGGCGCTTCTATGGCGAGCCCAGCCGCCAATTGAACCTGGTGGGCGTGACCGGCACCAACGGCAAGACCAGCGTTACCCAACTGGTGGCACAGGCGCTCGACCTGTTGGGCCAGCGTTGCGGCCTGGTGGGTACCCTGGGGACGGGTTTCTACGGCGAGCTGAAAAGCGGCCGCCTGACCACGCCTGACCCGATCGCCGTGCAGTCGACCCTGTATGACTTGAAAAAACAAGGCGCCAAGGCCGTGGCCATGGAAGTGTCCTCCCATGCCCTGGAACAGGGGCGTGTAGCGGCCCTGGCGTTCGACATCGCGGTGATGACCAACCTGTCCCGTGACCACCTCGACTACCACGGCAGCATGCAGGCCTACGAAGCGGCCAAGGCCAAGCTGTTTGCCTGGCCAAGCCTGCGCTGCCAGGTGGTCAATCTGGACGACGACTTCGGTCAACGCCTTGCTGACGCCTACGCTCGCAAGCCGATGGCCGATCGCATCGATACCCGGCTGATCAGCTACAGCCTGGAGCATCCCGACGCCTCGCTGTATTGCCCCGAGGCCACGTTCGACGACGATGGCGTCTGCGCCACCCTCGTCACCGCCCAGGGCGAGCGCACGTTGCGCACGCAGCTGCTGGGTCGCTTCAACCTGAGCAACGTATTGGCGGCCGTGGCGACCTTGCTGGCATTGGACTACGCGCTGGACGAGATCCTCAAGGTCATGCCGCAGCTGCACGGCCCTGTTGGCCGCATGCAACGCCTGGGCGGCGGTGAAAAGCCCCTGGTGGTGGTCGATTACGCGCACACGCCCGATGCCCTGGAAAAAGTGCTCCAGGCCCTGCGCCCTCATGCCCACGGGCAACTGCTGTGCCTGTTCGGCTGTGGCGGCGACCGTGACCGGGGCAAGCGCCCGCTGATGGCAGAAGTGGCCGAGCGCCTGGCCGACCGGGTGCTGGTGACCGACGACAACCCGCGGACCGAAGACCCGATGCGCATATTCGACGATATTCGTCCCGGCTTTACGGCGCCGACCGAGGTGGCGTTCGTGCCCGGTCGCGGCGAGGCCATCGCCCAGCTGATCGCCGGTGCCGGCGCCGCCGACGTCATCGTGCTGGCCGGCAAGGGACATGAGGATTATCAGGAAATCAACGCGCAGCGGCATGCATTTTCCGATTTGACCGAGGCCGAAAAGGCACTCGCAGCCTGGGAGGCCCCCAATGCTTGAGGCGATGACGCTCAGCCAGGTGAGCTCCACCTTGCACGGCCGCCTGACCGGCGCCGATGCTCGCTTCGATGGCGTCAGCATCGACAGCCGTAGCGTCGTGCCGGGGCAGCTCTTCGTTGCCCTGACCGGCCCGCGCTTCGACGGCCATGACTACCTGGCAGACGTCAAGGCCAAGGGCGCCGTGGCGGCGCTGGTAGAGCGCGAAGTGCAAGGCGTCGACCTGCCGCAATTGGTGGTCGCCGATTGCCGCCTGGCCCTTGGCCAGCTTGGAGCACTCAACCGGGCCGCCTTCGACAAGCCCGTGGTGGCCATTACCGGGTCCAGCGGCAAGACCACGGTCAAGGAAATGCTCGCCAGCATTTTGCGCACGCGCGGCCTGGTGCATGCCACACGAGGCAACCTGAACAATGACCTGGGCGCGCCCCTGACCTTGTTGGAAATTGCCCCCGAGCATAGCGCCGCCGTCATCGAGCTGGGCGCCTCGCGCATCGGCGAGATTCGCTACACCGTGGGCCTGACCCAGCCTCAGGTGGTGATCATCAATAATGCCGGCACCGCGCACGTGGGTGAATTCGGCGGCCCGGACAAGATCGTCGAGGCCAAGGGCGAAATCCTCGAAGGGCTGGGTGAGGGCGGTACAGCCATTCTCAACCTGGCCGACAAGGCCTTCGACACCTGGCGCACGCGTGCTGGCGATCACCGGGTCGTGAGCTTTGCGCTCGACGATCCCCGTGCCGATTTCCATGCCAGTGGCATTGGCCGTGATCCCCGCGGTTGCCCGTCCTTCACCCTGCACGGGGCCGGCGAGCAGGTGCAGGTGCAACTCAACGTGCTGGGCGTGCACAACGTCAGCAACGCCCTGGCCGCCGCCGCCGCTGCCCATTCCGTGGGCATCAGCCTGCAGGGTATTGCCGCAGGCCTGGCTGCGGTTCAGCCGGTCAAGGGCCGCACCGTGGCGCAGGTCACCCCGCGCGGTGCTCGTGTGATCGATGACAGTTACAACGCAAATCCCACCTCCATGTGTGCCGCCATTGATATACTCGCCGGCTTTTCCGGACGCACCGTCCTGGTGCTTGGAGAAATCGGCGAGCTGGGTCAGTGGGCGCAGGAAGGTCACCGTCAGGTGGGTGACTACGCACGCGGCAAGGTCGACGCCTTGTATGCGGTGGGTGCCAACATGGCGCACGCCGTCGAGGCGTTCGGGACCCATGGCCACCATTACGCTACGCAGGCCGCGCTGATCGAAGCAGTCAGTGCCGAAAATGCCAGCGATACCACTATCTTGATCAAGGGCTCGCGCAGCGCTGCGATGGAAAACGTCGTGGCTGCACTGTGCGGTGCCAGCGGGGAGAAACATTAATGCTGCTGCTGTTGGCCGAGTATCTGCAACAGTTCCACAAAGGCTTCGCGGTCTTCCAGTACCTCTCCCTGCGCGGGATTCTCGGGGTGCTTACCGCGTTGTCGCTGGCGCTGTGGCTGGGGCCGTGGATGATCCGTACGCTGCAAATTCGCCAGATCGGCCAGGCCGTGCGCAATGACGGGCCGCAGTCGCACCTGTCCAAGTCCGGTACGCCGACCATGGGCGGGGCGTTGATCCTGTCTGCCATCGCCGTCAGTACCTTGCTGTGGGCCGACCTGACCAACCGATATGTCTGGGTGGTGCTGATCGTCACCCTGGCCTTCGGTGCCATCGGCTGGGTCGACGACTACCGCAAGGTCATCGAGAAGAACTCCCGTGGCCTGCCAAGTCGCTGGAAGTACTTCTGGCAGTCGGTGTTCGGCCTGGCTGCGGCGGTGTTCCTCTACAAGACCGCCCCGACCAGTGTCGAGACCACCCTGATACTGCCGTTCATCAAGGACGTCACCATTCCCCTGGGCATCGGTTTCGTGGTGCTGACCTATTTCGTCATCGTCGGCTCCAGCAACGCCGTGAACCTGACCGATGGCCTGGATGGCCTAGCCATCATGCCGACCGTGATGGTCGGCGGGGCGCTGGGCATCTTCTGCTACCTGTCGGGCAACGTGAAGTTCGCCGAGTACCTGTTGATCCCGTACGTGCCCGGCTCCGGTGAGCTGATCGTGTTCTGCGGCGCACTGATCGGTGCTGGCCTCGGCTTTCTGTGGTTCAACACCTACCCGGCACAAGTGTTCATGGGCGATGTGGGGGCATTGGCGCTGGGCGCGGCGCTGGGCACCATCGCCGTGATCGTGCGCCAGGAGATCGTGCTGTTCATCATGGGCGGCGTGTTCGTGATGGAAACCCTGTCCGTGGTCATCCAGGTCGCTTCGTTCAAGCTGACCGGCAAGCGCGTGTTCCGCATGGCGCCGATTCACCACCACTTTGAACTCAAGGGCTGGCCAGAGCCACGCGTGATCGTCCGATTCTGGATCATCACCGTGATCCTGGTGCTGATTGGCCTTGCCACCCTGAAACTGAGGTAGATGCGCGTGTCACTGATCGCTTCCGACCAATTCCGCATCGTTGTCGGCCTCGGCAAGAGCGGCATGTCCCTGGTTCGCTTCCTGGCGAGCCGGGGCATCGCCTTTGCGGTCGCCGATACCCGCGAGCAACCGCCGGAACTGGAAACCCTGCGCCGTGACTACCCGCAGGTGGAAGTACGCTGTGGCGAGCTTGACGTGGACTTCCTGTGCCGCGCCAGCGAGCTGTACGTCAGCCCAGGCCTGGCCTTGGCTACGCCGGCGCTGCAACAAGCCGCTGCCCGTGGGGTCAAGCTGTCCGGCGACATCGAACTGTTCGCGCGCAACGCCAAGACACCCATCATCGCCATCAGTGGATCGAATGCCAAAAGCACCGTCACCACCCTGGTCGGCGAAATGGCCGCCAGGGCGGGCAAGCGCGTGGCGGTCGGCGGCAACCTTGGCACACCGGCCCTCGACCTGTTGGCCGATGACGTGGAGCTGTACGTAATGGAGCTGTCCAGCTTCCAGCTGGAAACCACCGACCAGCTCAATGCCGAAGTCGCCACGGTGCTGAACATCAGCGAAGACCACATGGACCGCTACAGTGGCCTGCCGGCCTACCACCTGGCCAAGCACCGCATCTTCCGTGGTGCGCGGCAGGTGGTGGTCAATCGCCAGGACGCGCTCAGCCGTCCCCTGCCGGTCGAAGGCCGTCCCTGCTGGACCTTTGGCCTGGGCGAGCCCGACTTCAAGGCGTTCGGCCTGCGCGAGGTGGACGGCGAGAAATACCTGGCCTTCGCGTTCCAAACCCTGATGCCGGTTCGCGACCTCAAGGTGCGCGGCGCCCATAACCAAAGCAATGCGCTGGCCGCACTGGCCCTGGGCCATGCTGCGGGCCTGCCCTTCGAGCCGATGCTGCAGGCGCTGCGTGAATTCACGGGGCTCGCTCACCGCTGCCAGTGGGTACGTGAGCGCAACGGCGTGAACTGGTATGACGACTCCAAGGCCACCAACGTTGGCGCCGCACTGGCAGCCATCGAAGGCCTGGGTGCCGATACAGCAGGCAAGCTGGTGCTGATTGTCGGAGGCGACGGCAAGGGCGCCGATTTTGCCGCGTTGCGCGAACCGGTCCGGCGCTACTGCCGCGCCGTGGTGTTGCTGGGCCGTGATGCCGAACGCCTGGGCCAGGCCCTGGGTGATGCTGCGCCGCTGTTGCGGGTGGCCTCCCTGGACGACGCCGTTCAGCGCTGCGCCGAGCTGGCACAGCCCGGTGATGCCGTTCTGCTGTCGCCAGCCTGCGCCAGCCTCGACATGTTCAAGAACTTCGAAGAACGCGGGCGCCTGTTTGCCCAGGCAGCGGGAGCACTGGCATGATCTTCGGCATCCTCAAGCCCTATCCGTCGCCGCTGATCAGCGGCCGTGGCATCGACCTGGACTTCCCCCTGCTGGCCGGTTGCCTGGCGCTGCTGGGCCTGGGCCTGGTGATGATCACTTCCGCCTCCTCGGAAGTGGCCGCCGTTCAGTCCGGCAACCCGCTTTACCACATGTACCGGCACCTGGTTTACGTTTTCCTCGGGCTGGTCGCCTGTGGCGCGACCATGATGGTGCCAATTGCCACCTGGCAGCGCATGGGCTTCATGATGCTCCTGGGGGCCTTCGGCCTGTTGGTCATGGTGCTGGTGCCCGGGATCGGGCGCGAGGTCAACGGCTCGATGCGCTGGATCGGCTTCAGCTTCTTCAACGTCCAGCCGTCTGAAATCGCCAAGGTATTCGTGGTCATCTACCTTGCCGGCTACCTGGTACGCCGTCAGACCGAGGTGCGGGAAAGCTGGATGGGCTTTTTCAAGCCGTTCATCGTGCTGCTGCCCATGGCTGGCCTGCTGCTGATGGAGCCGGACTTCGGCGCCACCGTGGTGATGATGGGGGCGGCGGCTGCCATGCTGTTCCTGGGTGGGGTGGGGCTGTTCCGATTCAGCCTGATGGTGGTGCTGGCGGTTGTCGCGGTGTTCGTGCTGGTGCAGGCGCAGCCCTATCGAATGGCGCGACTGATCACCTTCACCGACCCCTGGTCCGATCAGTTCGGCTCCGGCTACCAGTTGACTCAGGCCCTGATCGCATTCGGGCGTGGCGAGTGGCTTGGCGTGGGCCTGGGCAACAGCGTGCAGAAGCAGTTCTACCTGCCTGAAGCGCACACCGACTTCGTGTTCTCGGTGCTGGCCGAAGAGCTGGGTGTGGTGGGCTCGCTGGTCACCATCGCGCTGTTCGTCTTCGTCACTGTCCGTGCGCTGTACATCGGGCTCTGGGCCGAAAAAGCCAAACAGTTCTTCGCCGCGTACATGGCCTTCGGGCTGGCCTTCCTGTGGATTGGTCAGTTCCTGATCAACATTGGCGTGAACGTCGGTTTGCTGCCGACCAAAGGCCTGACCCTGCCGTTCCTCAGCTATGGCGGCAGCTCGCTGGTCATCTGTTGCGCGTGTGTGGGGCTGCTGCTGCGCATCGAATGGGAAAGCCGTACCCACCTGGGCAGCGAGGAGCACGAATTCAGCGAAAGCGATTTTGCCGAGGAGCCTGCCCATGGCCGCTGAAGGCAAGAACGTATTGATCATGGCTGGCGGAACCGGCGGTCACGTGTTCCCGGCGCTGGCCTGCGCGCGCGAGTTCCAGGCGCGTGGCTATACCGTGCACTGGCTGGGTACCCCGCGAGGTATCGAGAATGAATTGGTGCCCCAGGCCGGCCTTACCCTGCATCAGATTCAGGTCACCGGCCTGCGTGGCAAGGGCAAGCTGTCGCTGCTCAAGGCCCCATTGACCCTGGTCAAGGCCGTGCTGCAGGCCCGGCGCATCATCCGCGCGCTCAAGCCTGCCTGTGTGCTGGGCTTCGGCGGGTACGTCACAGGCCCCGGCGGCGTGGCAGCGCGCCTTTGCGGGGTGCCGCTGATCATTCATGAGCAAAATGCCCGCGCTGGCACCGCCAACCGTTTGCTGGTGCCTCTGGCTGCACGGGTGTGCGAAGCCTTCCCCGACACCTTCCATGCCAGTGAAAAGCGCCGCACCACAGGCAATCCGGTGCGTGCGGAACTGTTCATGGATGCCGAGCGCCCTGCGCTTGGCCAGCGCCAACCGCACCTGCTGGTACTCGGCGGTAGCCTGGGCGCGGAACCCTTGAATACTTTGTTGCCTAAGGCGCTGTCCGAAGTGCCCGAAGCCGTGCGCCCCAAGGTGTTCCACCAGGCGGGCAAGCAACATGCGTCGATCACCGCCGAGCGATACCGCGAAGCGGGTGTCCAGGCGCAGGTCGAGCCCTTCATCAAGGACATGGCCCAAGCCTATGGCTGGGCCGACCTGGTGGTCTGCCGTGCCGGGGCCCTCACCGTCAGCGAGCTGGCGGCAGCGGGCCTGCCCTCGATGCTGGTGCCCTTGCCCCATGCGATCGACGACCACCAGACCCATAACGCCCATTATCTGGCCCGCGAAGGCGCTGCCTTCCTGATGCCACAAGCGACAACTGGCGCAGCGCAGCTCGCTGAACGCCTGAACGAGGTGCTGATGCAACCCGAGAAACTGACTGTCATGGCCGGTACCGCAAGACGCCTGGCCAAACCTGCTGCAACCAGCACCGTCGTCGATATCTGCCTGGAGGTGGCCCGTGGTTGAGAGCCAGAAAGCCATGCCCCAGCCCAAGATGGGCCGTATTCGCCGTATCCACTTCGTGGGTATCGGCGGTGTCGGCATGTGCGGTATCGCCGAGGTGCTGCTGAACCTGGGCTACGAGGTTTCCGGTTCGGACCTCAAGGTCTCGCCTGTGACCGAGCGCCTGGAGTCGTTCGGCGCGCAGATCTTCGTCGGCCATCGTGCAGAGAACGCTGCGACCGCTGACGTGCTCGTGGTGTCGAGCGCCATCAACCCGGCCAACCCTGAAGTGGCAACCGCCCTGGAACGCCGCATTCCGGTGGTGCCACGCGCCGAGATGCTGGCCGAACTCATGCGCTACCGCCATGGCGTGGCCGTGGCCGGGACCCACGGCAAGACCACCACCACCAGCCTGCTGGCCTCGGTATTCGCCGCCGGTGGGCTGGACCCCACGTTCGTCATCGGTGGCCGTTTGACCGCAGCGGGCACCAATGCCCAGCTGGGCACCAGCCGTTACCTGATCGCCGAAGCCGATGAAAGCGACGCCAGCTTCCTGCACTTGCAACCGATGGTCGCCGTGGTCACCAACATCGACGCCGACCACATGGCCACCTACGAAGGGGACTTCAACAAACTGAAGAAGACCTTCGTCGAGTTCCTGCACAACCTGCCGTTCTACGGCCTGGCGGTGATGTGCCTGGATGACCCGGTGGTGCGCGAGATCCTGCCCCAGGTCAAGCGCCCGACGGTCACCTACGGCTTCAGCGAAGAAGCCGATATCCGCGCCATCAACGTCCGCCAGCAAGGCATGCAGACGCATTTCACCGTCTTGCGCCGCGACTGCGAGCCGCTGGAAGTCTCGGTGAACATGCCCGGCAACCACAACGTGCTCAATGCACTGGCGACCATTGCCATCGCCACTGACGAAGGCATTCCCGACGAAGCCATTCTCCAGGGGCTCTCCGGGTTTCAGGGCGTCGGCCGTCGGTTCCAGGTGTACGGTGAGCTGCCCGTGGAAGGCGGCAGCGTGATGCTGGTGGATGATTACGGTCATCACCCCACTGAAGTGGCCGCGGTGATCAAGGCCGTGCGTGGCGGCTGGCCAAGCCGCCGCCTGGTGATCGTCTACCAGCCGCACCGCTACAGCCGCACCCGCGACCTGTACGACGACTTCGTCCAGGTGCTCGGTGACGCCAACGTGCTGCTGCTGATGGAAGTCTACCCGGCTGGCGAAGAGCCGATCCCCGGGGCCGATAGCCGCCAGCTGTGCCACAGCATTCGCCAGCGCGGCAAGCTGGACCCGATCTACATCGAGCGCGGCGCCGAGCTGGCGCCGTTGGTTCAGCCGTTGCTGCGTGCCGGCGACATCCTGATCTGCCAAGGTGCCGGCGATGTCGGTGGCCTGGCTCCGCAATTGATGAAAAGCCCGCTGTTTGCCGGCGCCGTGCAGGAGACGTCTAAATGACCAGCGCCTACGACCTATTGCCCAGCACCTTGGACGTCAAGGCGTTCGGCCGCGTCGCCGTGCTCTATGGGGGCAAGAGCGCCGAGCGGGAAGTCTCGCTCAAGTCCGGCGCCGCCGTGATAGGTGCGCTCACCGAAGCCGGCGTGGACGTCGTCGCCATCGACGTGGGCGATGACCTGCTTGCGCGTCTGCAAAGCGAAAAAATCGACCGTGCCTTCATCATCCTGCACGGCCGCGGCGGCGAAGACGGCAGCATGCAGGGGTTGCTCGAGTGCCTGGGCATTCCCTACACCGGTAGCGGCATCCTGGCTTCGGCCTTGGCGATGGACAAGCTGCGCACCAAGCAGGTTTGGCAGAGCCTGGGCATTCCTACCCCGCGGCATGCGGTATTGGCCAGCGAAAGCGATTGTTTGCGTGCCAGTACGGAACTGGGCTTCCCGCTTATCGTCAAACCTGCCCATGAAGGCTCCAGCATCGGCATGGCCAAGGTGAACAGCGAGCAAGAACTGGTTGCCGCCTGGCGAGATGCCGCCAACTACGATTCTCAGGTACTCGTGGAACAGTGGATTCACGGCCCGGAGTTCACCATTGCGGTGTTGCGCGGGCAGGTACTGCCGCCGATTGCCCTGGGAACCCCCCACGTGTTCTACGACTACGACGCCAAATACATCGCCAACGATACCCAGTACCGCATTCCCTGTGGGCTCGATAGCGCCAAGGAGCAGGAACTGATCGATCTGACCGCCCGCGCTTGCGATGCCATCGGCATCGAAGGCTGGGGGCGGCTGGACGTGATGCAGGACGAGCAGGGCCGGTTCTGGCTGCTCGAAGTCAACACCGCACCAGGCATGACTGATCATAGCCTGGTGCCCATGGCGGCCCGCGCGGCCGGCTTGGACTTCCAGCAACTGGTGCTGGCGATCCTGGCCGAAAGCGTGGCGACGCGAGGTTAATCATCATGCAGGGCGCAATGGTACGTCAGCAGCAACCCGTTACCGGCCGCAGCAAGCCGGTGCCGCGTGGTGCCAGCCGGCTGGTGGCCGACGAGCCCGTATCGGCGCGCCTGCCGCGTCCAAGCCTGGGCGGCCTCAAGCGCCTGCTGTGGCCGGTGTTGCTGGTAGCCGCAGGCTTCGGTGCCTACGAGGGGGCCATACGGCTCATGCCGTATGCCGACCGGCCGATCACCAAGATCGACGTGCAGGGCGACCTGACCTACATCAGCCAGCAGTCGGTGCAGCAGCGTATCGCCCCCTATGTGGCCGCAAGCTTCTTCACCGTCGACCTGCCGGCGATGCGCAAGGAGCTTGAGCAGATGCCCTGGATCGCCCATGCCGAAGTGCGCCGGGTATGGCCGGACGAAGTGGTGATTCGCCTCGAGGAACAACTGCCGGTGGCACGCTGGGGTGACGCGGCCTTGCTCAATAACCAGGGCCAGGCCTTCACACCGCGCGAACTGGCCAACTACGAGCACCTGCCACAATTGGCCGGCCCCCAGCGGGCCCAGCAGCAGGTCATGCAGCAGTATCAGATATTGAGCCAGATGCTGCGCCCCCTGGGCTTCTCCATTGCGCGCCTGGAGTTGCGCGAGCGAGGCAGCTGGTTCCTGACCACGGGCGCGAGCAGCGCAGGGCCTGGTATCGAGCTGCTGCTGGGGCGCGACCATCTGGTCGAGAAGATGCGCCGTTTCATTGCCATTTACGACAAGACGCTTAAAGAGCAGATCGCCAACATCGCCCGCATCGATCTGCGATATGCCAACGGGCTTGCCGTTGGCTGGCGGGAACCGATTGCACCGACGACGGCCCAACCCGCCGTTGCGAAGAATTAGAGAGAGGCAGGACCATGGCAAACGCGCATAGCGGCAAAATGATCGTCGGGCTGGACATCGGCACTTCCAAGGTAGTGGCCTTGGTAGGTGAGGTGGGCGAAGACGGCACGCTGGAAATCGTCGGGATCGGCACACACCCGTCCCGCGGCCTGAAAAAAGGCGTGGTGGTGAACATCGAGTCCACCGTGCAATCGATCCAGCGCGCCGTCGAAGAAGCTCAACTGATGGCGGGCTGCCGCATCCACTCGGCCTTCGTGGGCGTTGCAGGCAATCACATCCGCAGCCTGAACTCCCATGGCATCGTCGCCATTCGCGATCGCGAAGTCAGCCTGGCCGACCTTGAGCGTGTGCTCGATGCCGCCCAGGCGGTGGCCATTCCGGCGGACCAGCGGGTGCTTCACACCCTGCCGCAGGACTACGTGATCGATAACCAGGAAGGCGTGCGCGAACCGCTCGGCATGTCGGGCGTGCGCCTGGAGGCCAAGGTTCATGTGGTGACCTGCGCCGTCAATGCCGCCCAGAACATCGAGAAATGCGTGCGCCGCTGCGGCCTCGAAATCGACGACATCATTCTCGAGCAACTGGCATCGGCCTATTCGGTACTGACCGACGACGAGAAAGAGCTGGGCGTGTGCCTGGTCGACATCGGCGGCGGCACCACCGACATCGCGATTTTCACCGAAGGCGCCATTCGCCACACCGCCGTCATTCCGATTGCCGGCGACCAGGTGACCAATGACATTGCCATGGCCCTGCGTACGCCCACACAGTATGCCGAGGAAATCAAGATCCGTTATGCCTGCGCCTTGGCCAAGCTGGCAGGTGCAGGTGAAACCATCAAGGTGCCAAGCGTTGGCGACCGTCCTCCGCGCGAACTGTCGCGCCAGGCATTGGCCGAAGTGGTCGAGCCGCGCTACGACGAACTCTTCACCCTGATCCAGGCTGAACTTCGCCGCAGCGGCTACGAGGACCTGGTGCCTGCTGGCATCGTCCTGACCGGTGGCACCGCCAAGATGGAAGGCGCGGTCGAGCTGGCCGAGGAAATTTTCCACATGCCGGTACGCCTGGGCGTGCCGCACAGCGTGCGCGGCCTGAGCGACGTGGTACGCAACCCGATTTATTCCACCGGTGTGGGCTTGCTTACCTACGGGCTGCACAAGCAGACCGAAGACCTGCCCTTGACCGGCAACAGCAGCAGCAACAACAGCTATGGCGATGAACCGAAGGCCCCGGTGCTTGAGCGCTTCAAGCGGTGGGTACAAGGCAACTTCTAAGTTTCAAAGCAGTAGTGGTAGGCGCGACAACTAGAGAACTGTAAGGAGAGGGAAAATGTTCGAGCTCGTAGACAACGTCCCGCAAAGCCCGGTCATCAAGGTGATCGGCGTAGGTGGTGGTGGTGGTAACGCCGTCAATCACATGGTCAAGAGCAGCATCGAAGGCGTGGAGTTCATCTGCGCCAACACCGATGCTCAGGCGCTCAAGAACATTGGTGCGCGCACCATCCTGCAATTGGGCACTGGCGTGACCAAGGGCCTGGGTGCTGGCGCCAATCCGGAAGTCGGTCGTCAGGCCGCGCTGGAAGACCGTGAGCGCATCGCCGAAGTGCTGCAAGGCACCAACATGGTGTTCATCACCACCGGCATGGGCGGCGGTACCGGTACCGGTGCAGCGCCGATCATCACCGAAGTGGCCAAGGAAATGGGCATCCTCACCGTGGCAGTGGTGACCCGTCCGTTCCCGTTCGAGGGCCGCAAGCGCATGCAGATCGCCGATGAAGGCATCCGCATGCTGGCCGAAAGCGTCGACTCGCTGATCACCATCCCCAACGAGAAACTGCTGACCATCCTGGGCAAGGACGCAAGCCTGTTGTCCGCGTTCGCCAAGGCCGATGACGTGTTGGCCGGTGCCGTTCGCGGTATCTCCGACATCATCAAGCGCCCGGGCATGATCAACGTCGACTTCGCCGACGTGCGCACCGTGATGGGTGAGATGGGCATGGCCATGATGGGCACCGGCTGCGCCAGTGGCCCGAACCGTGCTCGCGAGGCGACCGAGGCTGCGATCCGCAACCCGCTGCTCGAGGACGTCAACCTGCAGGGCGCCCGTGGCATCCTGGTCAACATCACCGCAGGTCCGGACCTGTCCCTGGGTGAATACTCCGACGTGGGTAGCATCATCGAAGCGTTCGCCTCGGACCATGCCATGGTCAAGGTCGGTACCGTGATCGACCCAGACATGCGCGACGAACTGCATGTCACCGTCGTGGCCACCGGCTTGGGTGCGCGTATCGAGAAGCCGGTCAAGGTGGTGGACAACACTCTGCAGACTGCCCAGCAGGCCTACGAGGCGTCCAACCCTGCCCCTGCGCGTCAGGAGCAGCCAGCCGTCAACTACCGTGATCTGGAGCGCCCGACCGTCATGCGCAATCAGGCGCACGCGGGTGCGGCAGCGGCGGCTAAGCTGAACCCTCAGGATGACCTGGATTATCTGGATATTCCGGCCTTCCTGCGTCGTCAGGCTGATTAATGAAATTTATCAGGGCTATGAAGGTGATTGGTATTCATCAAAGGTTGGGTCTGGTATTATCGCCAGCCTTTGTTGATAACTGTTCGCAATTTGCGCTGAAGCGGCCAATGCCATGATTAAACAACGCACCCTGAAGAATACCATCCGTGCCACAGGTGTCGGTCTGCACTCTGGGGAGAAGGTCTACCTGACCCTCAAGCCTGCACCTGTTGACACCGGCATCGTCTTCCGCCGCGCCGACCTCGACCCTGTGGTCGAGATCCCGGCGCGTGCGGCCAATGTCGGCGAGACAACCATGTCCACGACGCTGGTCAACGGTGACGTCAAGGTCGATACGGTCGAGCATCTGCTCTCCGCCATGGCGGGCCTGGGCATCGATAACGCCTACGTCGAGCTCTCCGCCTCGGAAGTACCGATCATGGATGGCAGCGCCGGACCTTTCGTATTCCTGATACAGTCTGCCGGCCTGGAAGAACAGGACGCAGCCAAGAAGTTCATCCGCATCCTGCGTGAGGTAACGGTGCAAGAGGGCGACAAGCGCGCCACCTTCCTGCCTTTCGAGGGGTTCAAGGTGAGCTTCGAGATCGACTTCGATCACCCGGTGCTTCGCAACCGGACCCAGAGCGCAAGCGTCGACTTCTCCAGCACCTCGTTCGTGAAGGAAGTCAGCCGCGCCCGCACCTTTGGCTTCATGCGTGACATCGAATACCTGCGCAAGCACAACCTTGCGCTGGGCGGCAGTGTAGAAAATGCCATCGTGGTCGATGAGGAAGGCGTGTTGAACGAAGACGGTCTTCGCTACGAAGACGAGTTCGTCAAACACAAGATTCTCGACGCCATTGGCGACCTGTACTTGCTGGGCAACAGCCTGATTGGCGAGTTCAAGGGCTTCAAGTCCGGTCACGCGCTGAACAACCAGCTGTTGCGCAAGCTGATTGCCGAAACCGATGCCTGGGAAGTGGTCACTTTCGAAGATGCCAGCACGGCGCCGATCTCGTATATGCGTCCTGTCGCGGCTGTGTAAGCTCGAACACTCTCTAGTTCATTGAGGCCACCTTCGGGTGGCCTTTTTTATGGCTTGCTTATGGGCAGAGACACCCATCAATCCATCCAGATGGCCCGAGCCGACCGTGTAAGTCGGGGCAGCGTCGGACTGTATCCTGCGGCGCCGAGGCGGCAAAGGCATCGACTCAGGCTTCGATGGTGGATGCGATCCATCGGCTTGGCCTTGGGGCTGCCCTTGCGCGCGGCTCTTTCATCCTCGATATGATCCAGGCGCGCATGCACCTGTGAGTAATGGCGGCCCCCCAAGCGCGGCGCCGCCGAGGATGGCTAGCACCATCAGGCTGAACAGCGCAGTCTGTAACGCCTTCAAAATCTTGGTTGCTGCCGCCCGAAGCCCCCTGGCAAATCGCTCAGTCCTTGGCCTGCGCATGCGCCGCCAGGCGCTCCAGTGCGGCCCGCAATTTCGCGTCAGTGATGCCTTCGGCCGTCTGCAGCAGGCTCTCGGCCGCGCTGTTGGACAACTCGGCCGCATGCCCGCCGCGTTTGGCGGGTACCAAGGGTGGTTGCACCTTGAAAAGAATACGCCTGAGGTTGCCGAACGCATCGGTTGCCTGCAACGCCGCCATCAGGCGCTTTTGCTGGTAACGCAGGCGCGTGGCCCAGTGCCCATCGGTTACCACAAGCAGCAAGGTACCGTCGCGCCATGACGCCACGTGGCAGTGCTCGCGTGCAGCCGGCTGCAACTGGCCTTCGACCAGGCGTTGCAGGTGCTCCAGGCGCTCGGCCTGGTTGAGCAACAGGCGCAGCGGGCGAACCTGGCGCAGCAACGCCGAGGGCGGCTGGGCGGGGGAGGGTTTGTAGGCCATGGGTATACGCATGAGGTTACAAGTAGGGCAGTCTAACACTTCAGCGTCTGTACCGATCACCCGGCGGTTGAGCCCACTGGCCAAGCGCTGCGCCTGACGCTACCGGAGCCAGGCCCTGCAAGGCAGCGCGCACAGGCGAGTCTTGAACGCTTTCATCTTTCCAGGTCTTGAACTCAGGGGAAATGCCCCTATCTAAGACACGCCCCTGTAAAAGCGCTGTGCCAGCATCGTGGAATCCACCACTTTCATCACCATCGTTTCCGGGTAGAATGCTCGTTCGCATGCGGCCTTAGGGCTGCACGGGCGACTCATGGGGCCGCCCTCCATCCCTACGTGTGGAAGATCCTGCCAATATGTTTGCGCCTTTGTTAAAGAAACTTTTTGGAAGCAAGAACGAGCGTGAAGTCAAACGCATGCTCAAGACGGTGAGTATCGTCAATGCCTTCGAAGAGAAGATGGTGGCCCTCTCCGACGAGCAGCTGCGTGGCAAGACTGCCGAGTTCAAGGAGCGTTTGGCCAAAGGCGAAACACTGGACCAACTGCTGCCCGAAGCCTTCGCCGTCGCCCGTGAGGCTGGCAAGCGCGTAATGGGCATGCGTCACTTCGACGTTCAGCTCATTGGCGGCATGACCCTGCACGAGGGCATGATCGCGGAAATGCGCACCGGTGAAGGCAAGACCCTGGTCGGTACCTTGGCCGTCTACCTCAATGCATTGTCCGGCAAGGGCGTGCACGTGGTCACCGTCAACGACTACCTCGCCCGTCGTGACGCCAACTGGATGCGCCCGCTGTACGAGTTCCTCGGCCTGTCGGTCGGTATCGTCTCGGCCTTCCAGCCGCCGGAAGAAAAGCGCGCAGCCTACGCTGCCGACATCACTTACGGTACCAACAACGAATTCGGTTTCGACTACCTGCGCGACAACATGGCGTTCAGCCAGGACGAGAAGTTCCAGCGTGAGCTGAACTTCGCAGTGATCGACGAAGTGGACTCGATCCTCATCGACGAAGCCCGTACGCCGTTGATCATTTCCGGCCAGGCCGAGGACAGCTCCAAGCTGTACATCGAGATCAACCGCCTGATCCCGCGCCTGACCCAGCACATCGAGGAAGTCGAAGGCCAGGTTACCCAGGAAGGCCACTTCACCATCGACGAGAAGACCCGCCAGGTCGAGCTCAACGAAGCCGGTCACCAGTTCATCGAAGAAATGTTGACCCAGGTCGGCCTGCTGGCCGAGGGCGAGAGCTTGTACTCGGCGCACAACCTGGGCCTGCTGACCCACGTCTATGCTGGTCTGCGCGCGCACAAGCTGTTCCACCGCAACGTCGAGTACATCGTGCAGGACGGCCAGGTGCTGCTGATCGACGAGCACACCGGGCGTACCATGCCGGGTCGTCGTCTGTCCGAAGGCCTGCACCAGGCCATCGAGGCCAAGGAAAACCTCAACATTCAGGCCGAGAGCCAGACCCTGGCCTCCACCACGTTCCAGAACTACTTCCGTCTGTACTCGAAACTGTCGGGCATGACCGGCACCGCCGATACCGAGGCCTTCGAGTTCGCCCAGATCTACGCCCTGAACGTGATGGTCATTCCGCCGAACAAGCCCCTGGCGCGCAAGGACCACAACGACCTGGTGTACCTGACCGCCGAAGAGAAGTACGCCGCGATCATCGCCGACATCAAGGAAACCTTGAAGCAAGGCCGGCCGGTGCTGGTGGGTACGGCCACCATCGAAACCTCCGAGCACATGTCCAACCTGCTGCACAAGGAAGGCATCGAGCACAAGGTTCTGAACGCCAAGTACCACGAGAAGGAAGCCGAGATCATTGCCCAGGCCGGTGCGCCAGGCGCGCTGACCATTGCCACCAACATGGCCGGTCGCGGTACCGACATCCTGTTGGGCGGCAACTGGGAAGCTGAAGTGGCCGCACTGGAAAACCCAACGGCCGAGCAGATCGCGCACATCAAGGCCGACTGGCAGAAGCGTCACCAGCAGGTGATCGAGTCCGGTGGCCTGCACGTCATCGCCTCCGAGCGTCACGAATCGCGTCGTATCGACAACCAGCTGCGCGGTCGTTCCGGTCGCCAGGGTGACCCGGGTTCCAGCCGCTTCTACCTCTCGCTCGAAGACAGCCTGATGCGCATCTTCGCCTCTGACCGGGTGAAGAACTTCATGAAGGCGCTGGGCATGCAGTCGGGCGAAGCCATCGAACACCGCATGGTCACCAACGCCATCGAAAAGGCCCAGCGCAAGGTCGAAGGCCGCAACTTCGATATCCGCAAGCAGTTGCTCGAATACGACGACGTGGCCAACGAGCAGCGCAAGGTCATCTACCACATGCGCAACAGCCTGCTGGCCGCAGAGAACGTGGGCGACACCATCGCCGAATTCCGCAAGGAAGTACTCGACGCCACCATCAGCCAGCACATCCCGCCGCAATCGCTGCCTGAGCAGTGGGACGTGGCCGGCCTGGAAGCCTCGCTGTCCAGTGACTTCGCCATGAAGTTGCCGATCCAGCAGTGGCTCGACGAAGACGACCACCTCTACGAAGAGACCCTGCGCGAGAAGCTGCTGCACGAAATCACCACGGCCTACACCGAGAAAGAAGACCAGGCCGGGATGGAAGCACTGCGCACCTTCGAGAAGCAGATCCTGCTGCGTGTGCTGGACGACCTGTGGAAGGACCACCTGTCGACCATGGACCACCTGCGTCATGGTATCCACCTGCGCGGCTACGCCCAGAAGAACCCGAAGCAGGAGTACAAGCGCGAGTCGTTCACCCTGTTCCAGGAACTGCTCGAGTCGATCAAGCGCGATGCCATCCGTGTGCTCTCGCACGTGCAGGTTCGCCGCGAAGACCCTGCCGAGGAAGAAGCACGCCTGCGCCGCGACGCCGAAGAGTTGGCCAGCCGCATGCAGTTCGAACACGCGCCCGCACCTGGTCTTGAAAGCGAGCAGTTGGCCGAGGAGGGCGCTGAGGTAGCCGTGGCTGCCGAGCCTGTGCGCAACGAGCAGAAACTGGGTCGCAACGAGCCGTGCTGGTGTGGTTCGGGCAAGAAATTCAAGCACTGCCACGGCCAGATCGAGTGATCTGACCGCAAGGCCGTCACAGGGCGCACGGCGCCGTGCTGGCTGCTCACTGCCAAGGGGCTACTGCGCAGCCCATCGCCGACACGCCAGCGCCGCCCTGAGCTGCGTCGATTCAAGCCATGCGGTATGCCCGGTTCGCCCGGGCTTGCCAAAGATGGGCCGCACAGCGGCCCTTTTTTTCACCACACGTATTTTCTAGGAGCGCTCCAATGGCTGTTGGTCTTGGTCCTTTGCCTACGCTGCACCCCGTCCCGGGTTTCGAACTCGGTATTGCCTCCGCCGGCATCAAGCGCCCGGGGCGCAAGGATGTGGTGGTCATGCGCTGCGCCGAGGGTTCGAGTGTGGCCGGTGTGTTCACCCTCAATGCCTTCTGCGCCGCCCCCGTGATCCTGGCCAAGCAGCGGGTGCAGGGTACCGTACGCTACCTGCTGACCAACACGGGCAATGCCAACGCCGGCACGGGCGCCCCCGGCTTGGAAGCGGCGCAGCGGACCTGCGCGAAACTCGCCGAGCTTGCTGGTGTGTCCGCCGAGTCGGTTTTACCGTTCTCCACCGGTGTGATCGGTGAGCCACTGCCGGTGGAAAAGATCGAAGGTGCCTTGCAAGCTGCCCTGGACAACCTGTCGGAAAACAACTGGGCTGAAGCGGCCACCGGCATCATGACCACCGACACCTTGCCCAAGGGCGCGAGCCGTCAGTTCCAGCACGACGGCGTGACCGTGACCGTGACCGGTATCAGCAAGGGCGCGGGCATGATCCGCCCGAACATGGCGACCATGCTGGGCTACATCGCCACCGACGCCAAGGTCGCGCCAGGCGTGCTCAAGGACCTGATGCTGGACGGGGCCAACAAATCGTTCAACCGCATCACCATCGACGGTGATACCTCGACCAACGACTGCTGCATGCTGATCGCCACCGGCCAGGCCGACCTGCCGGAAGTCACCCAAGCCAGCGGAGCCCTGTTCGAAGCTTTGAAAAAGGCTGTGTTCGAGGTCTGCATGGAGGTGGCACAGGCCATTGTCCGTGACGGTGAGGGGGCGACCAAGTTCGTGACCGTGCAGGTCAACGGCGGTGGCAACCCTCAGGAATGCCTGGACGTCGGCTACGCCGTGGCGCATTCGCCGCTGATCAAGACCGCACTGTTCGCCTCCGATCCCAACTGGGGCCGCATCCTCGCAGCGGTTGGGCGTGCCGGCGTGCCCGCGCTGGATGTGAGCCTGATCGATGTCTACCTGGATGAGGTGTGCATTGCCAGCCAGGGCGGTCGTAGCCCGAGCTATACCGAAGACCAGGGCGCCCGGGTGATGGCCCAGGAAGAAATCACCATCCGTATCGACCTTGGCCGTGGCCAGTGCAGTGAAACCATCTGGACCACCGACCTCTCTCACGAATACGTGAAAATCAACGCCGAGTACCGCACCTGATGCAGCCGGGGCCGCTCGCGGTCCCGATGTTTCAATGCCAAGGGAGCAAAACCATGAGCTTTATGCCAACCCCATTGCCCACGGCTGGCGTGACGGAGTGTGACCGATGAAACGGGTTCACGTCGTTGCAGCCGTGATTCGGGGCATGGACGGGCGGATACTCATCGCCCGCCGCGCCGACACCCAACACCAGGGCGGCCTCTGGGAGTTTCCGGGAGGCAAGGTGGAGCCCGGTGAAAGCGTCGAGGCCGCGCTGGCGCGTGAGCTCGACGAGGAGCTGGGCATCCAGGTAACGCGCTCGCGGCCCTTGATCAAGGTCAGTCACGACTACCCCGACAAACACGTACTGCTCGAGGTGCGCGAGGTCGAGGCCTTCAACGGTGAACCCCATGGCGCCGAGGGGCAACCGCTGGCCTGGGTCGCGCCCCGTGAGCTGCCGGACCATGCGTTTCCCGAGGCCAACAAGCCCATCGTCAACGCTGCCCGGCTGCCGGATCAATACCTGATCACACCCGACGGCCTGGACGTGCCTGACATGCTCAAGGGTATCCAGAAGGCCGTGGCCAGTGGCATCCGGCTGATCCAGTTGCGTGCACCGGACATGTACGACCCCAAGTACCGCGATGTGGCGGTTGATGCGGTGGGGTTATGCGCGGGCAAGGCCCAGCTCATGCTCAAGGGGCCTCTGGAGTGGTTAGGCGACTTCCCGTCGGCAGGCTGGCACCTGACGGCAGCGCAGTTGCGCAAGTATGCCGACAAGGGCAGGCCGTTCCCGGTCCAGCGCTGGCTTGCCGCCTCCTGCCACACTGCCGAGGAGCTTGCCCTGGCCCAGCAGATGGGGGTCGACTTCGTCACCCTGTCGCCGGTCCAGCGTACCGAAAGTCACCCAGAGGCCGCGCCGCTTGGCTGGGAACAGGCCCAGCACCTGATTGCCGGGTTCGACCAACCGGTGTACCTGCTCGGTGGCGTGGGCCCAGCGGACCGCGAACAGGCCTGGCTAGCCGGGGCGCAGGGCGTTGCGGGTATCAGGGCGTTCTGGCCGACCCTCTGACGCCGGACCGGTGCGGCAAGCGCTTGGCGTCAGCCTTGAGGTTTTTCGGCCGGCTGCCACAGGACCTCGGCAATGCCTTGCCGCCTGCCGATGATACGGGCGGCAACGAACAGCAGGTCCGATAGGCGGTTGATGTACGCCAGGCCGACACCCTCCAGCGGCTCTACGGTATTGAGGTGCTGGCAGCGTCGCTCGGCGCTGCGTGCCAGGCTGCGGCACACGTGTGCTTGGGCGACCAGGGCCGACCCGCTGGGCAGGATGAAATTCTTCAGTGGGCCCAGTTCGTCATTCCACTCATCGATGGCCGCCTCCAGCCGCTCCACCTCTGCCGTGGTCAGGGCCTGGTAACTGGGCATGGCCAGCTCCCCGCCCAGGTCGAACAGGCGGTGCTGGCAGGGCGCCAGAACGCGGCTGACTTCGTCCAGACCTTGTTCATCCAGGCCGGCCAGCAACAGGCCAAGCTGGCTGTTGAGGCTGTCCACTTCGCCGATGGCTTCGATGCGTGGATGATCCTTGGGCACACGCCGGCCATCGCCCAGGCCGGTTTCACCTGTGTCGCCAGTGCGGGTATAGATTTTGGACAAGCGGTAGCCCATGTCATTGCTCCGTGGTGACCGGCAGCGGCGGATGCGGCTGGCCGAGGGGCAGGCGCAGGGTGAAACAGGTCCCCTGCCCAGGCGTGGAATGCACCTCCATCTGCCCCTTGTGGTTATTGGTGATGATGAAGTACGACACCGAAAGCCCAAGACCGGTGCCCTGGCCGATTTCCTTGGTCGTGAAGAAAGGCTCGAAGGTGCGCTTGCGCACGGCTTCGGGCATGCCCACGCCATTGTCCTCCACTTGGATTTCTGCCCAGGGCGGCGCAAGCCGTGTGCGCAAGATGATACGGCCTGGCTCGCAAGGTGCCGGGCGCTGGTGAATGGCCTGGGCGGCGTTCTTGAGCAGGTTAAGCAATACCTGCTCCAGTTCGTTGGCGGTGCAGGGCACAGGCCCCAGCGCCGGGTCGAACTGGCGCACGATGGCCTGGCCTTTGAAGTCGAAACCAATGGCCAGGTCGAAGTCGTTGCCTGCTATGTCCACCGCCTGGTCAATCAAGGCAGGGAGGTCGCAGGGCGCCAGTTCGCGCGTGCTGCGACGGCTGAAACTGAGCATGTGGGTGACGATCTTGGCGGCCCTGGCACCCGCTTGCTGGATGCCATCGAGCAACTGAGGCACTTCGCGGCTTTGCAGGTAGGCGTTGACCGTGGTCAGGTCGATGCCCAGCGCGTGGGCTTGCTCAAGATTGCGCGGCAGATCAGGTGACAGGCGGCGGCGGATATTCTGCACGTTATGCAGGATGGCCCCGAGCGGGTTGTTGATTTCGTGGGCCATGCCGGCCGCCAGGCCACCGACCGAGAGCATCTTTTCCGACTGCACCATCATTTCTTCGAGCGACAGACGTTGGGTGATGTCATCGATCCGGATCACCACGCCCCGGCCTCCACCGCCGGTGAGTGGGTAGAAGGTCAATGCGTAATGCCGCGGCTCATCATCCTTGTGCCAGGTAACACGCTCGATTTTCGCCACCCGGTGCCGCTCCACCGTGTCCTTCAACTGTGGCAAGAAGGGTTTTAGCGGTGCGAAGGCGATGAACACCGGTTGGTTGAGCGCCTCGTTGAGGGTCGTGCCGGATAACGCCGTTGCCTCTTGGTTCCACTGGGTCACGTACAGCTGCTCGTCCAAGGCGATCAGGGCCGACGGCATGGAGTCGATGATGCTGTTCAGGTAGTTCTGAAAGCCTGTGAGCTTTTTCTCGATCTTGCTGCGCACCTGCACTTCGAGCTCGAGCTTGCGGTTTGTATGACGCGTTTGCTCGGCAAGCCCCTGGGCCTGGTCGTAGGCACTCTGGAACTCGTCCCGGGCACGCTTGAGCTGGTGCTCCCGGGCTTCGATGCGCGAGAGCATCGTATTGAAGGCATTGGCCAGGCTACCGATCTCGTCGTCGTTGCCGCGTCGGGCCCGCAGCGCGTAGCTCTCCTCACGGGTAACCTGGCGGCTGAGCTCTTCGAGCTGGTTGATCGGCTGCGTGATCAGGCGTTTGATCTGCCGGGCGATGAAGAGCCACAACAGCACGCTGAACACCAGAATGGCCAGGCTCGCGCTGAGCGTGCCGGTGTAGAAGGCGGTGGGCAGCTCGCTGCTGGCTACCAGTAGCAAATGCCCCGGCGGGCTACCGGCCCGTGGCAGGCGAATCAGCTGCGTGCTGCGAAACTCCATGAATCGCCAGCCTTCTATGTTGCGAAACCGCTTGGGCAGTGTGAGGGGGGCGCCATGCTGCAATTGGGCGAGCATGCGCCCGTCGCTGCCATACAAGGCGGCGGCGCGCAGCGGCGCATAGCTGTCCAGTTCATCGAGCAGCGCCTGGGCCGAGGTGGGGTCGTCTGCCGCGCGGGTCGACAGCTCAGGATTGGAGACCAGCCGGCCGATGGTCTGGAGCGCTTGCGGTGCCATGCTTTCCTGGGTGATCCAGTAGGCGGCGCTGATGAAGGTCAGGTTCGCCACCAGCAGAATGGTCACCAGCAAGACCAGCAAAGCTGCCAGCAGCTTCTGCCCGACGGGGAGGTTCTCCAGGCGTTGACGCAGCGTCATGGGCAAGGCGATGTCCGTGTGGGTTCAAGGGCCGCGTCAGTCGCAGGGCAAGCCCCGCACGCGCAAGTTATCGACCAGGCATTGGAGCAGGTGTTCCAGATGCGGCAGGTGCAGCCCATGTCGGCGGGCTGCCTGGCAAGCATAGCCAAGCAGGTACTGCACCTCGGTACGCCGGCCAGCCCGTACATCCTGGTACATCGAAGCGTAGTTGGTGGCAGTGGCCAGGAGGACCCGTTGCACGTCCTGTTCAAGGTCCTGAGCGGCCTGCGGCTGGCCGCACTGACGCAACAGACGCTCGAGCTCAACGCACAGTGCCTGCACCTGATCGAGATGGCCCAGCAGGCCCCCGTTGCGGCATTGGTGCAGCACGGTCAGCGGGTTGATCGCGCAGTTGATGGCCAGCTTGCGCCAGAGCCGGCTGAGGATATCGGGGCTCCATTGGGCAGGGATACCCGCTGCTTGCAAATCCTCGAGCCACGGCGGTGGAGCAGGATTGCCCGGGTCCCCCAGCCAGTTGTACCCCTGCCCGGCGAAGCGCACCTGCCAGTCACGTTCCCGGTAGGCGCCCTCGGTGCTGGAGACGAAGATGCAGCGGGCCTGCGGCACCTGCCTGGCCACCTCGTCCTGACTACCCAGGCCGTTTTGCAACAACAGCACCTCGGCGCCGGGCACAAGACGGCTGGCAACGCTGGCCACGGCCGGCGCCGCGTCATAGGCCTTGCAGGCCACCAGCAGGCGGTGGATCGGCCCATCACTCTGGGCTGTCTCGGCCGGTATGGCGTAGTGGGCGGTCAGGTCCTGTTCCAGCAAGCCAAGGCTGCCCACTTGCTGGTAAGCCTGCAAACGCGTGCTGTCACGCATGATCAGGCGCACGGCCTTGCCGGCCCGCGCGAGACGACAGGCCCATAGGCTGCCCAGGCTTCCTGCGCCGAGAATGTGCCAGGTGCTGCTCATATGCGTTTCGCAACCGTTATAATGAGCCCGCATTTTAACCGTCAAACCCAGCGCGCTCCATCTTCAGTCCGAGCGCGCTTTTATTTTGGGAGAGTAACCATGCCTTCGTTCGACGTGGTATCGGAACTGGACAAGCACGAAGTGCAGAACGCGGTCGACAATGCCATCAAGGAGCTTGACCGCCGCTACGACCTCAAGGGCAAGGGCAGCTTCGAGTTCAAGGATAAAGAGCAGACCGTCATGCTCACGGCCGAGGAAGAGATCCAGCTCGAGGCGATGATCGAAATCCTGCGCCTGGCCCTGGCCAAGCGCAAGATCGACGTCAAGTGCCTGGAAACCAAGGACCCCTATCCGTCCGGCAAGGAGAAAAAGCAGGAGGCCAAGTTCCGCGAGGGCATCGACAAGGACCTGGCCAAGAAGATCGTCGCCACCATCAAGGATGGCAAGCTCAAGGTCCAGGCCGCCATCCAGGGCGAGCAGGTACGGGTCACTGGCAAGAAGCGCGATGATCTGCAGGAAGCCATCGCCTTGCTGCGTACCAAGGAATTTGACATGCCGCTGCAGTTCAACAACTTCCGCGACTGATCCGGGCCGCCGGAACCCCCGTGCACTCACGGCTGTCCATGGGGGCCTGGCCGCTGAAATGCAGGCGGCCTGACGTATTGTGCAATCGCCGTTCGGCATCAGGAGATGAATATGGATTTGAGTGCTGAAGTCGATCAGCTGGTCCGCCAATCCGAAACCTGGATTCCCATGATCATGGCGTACGGCAGCCGCCTGCTGCTGGCGCTGGTGACCCTCGCCATCGGCTGGTGGGTGACCAACATCGTCAGCGACCGGCTGGCAAGGCTCGTGGGCCTGAAAGTCCACGACCCGGCGCTGCAGAGCTTCATCCGCACGCTGGCCAACATCGTGTTGAAGATCCTGCTGGCCATCAGCGTGGCCTCGATGATCGGTATCGAGACGACCTCCTTCGTGGCGGCCATCGGTGGTGCTACCCTGGCCATCGGCCTGGCGTTGCAAGGCAGCCTGGCGAACTTCGCAGGCGGCGTACTGATCCTGCTGTTCCGCCCGTTCCGCATCGGTGACTGGATCGAGGCGCAGGGCGTAAGCGGTACCGTGGACAGCATCCAGATTTTCCACACGGTGCTGCGTACCGGCGACAACAAGACCGTGATCCTGCCCAACGGCTCCCTGTCCAACGGGATCATCACCAACACCAACCGCCAACCCACCCGCAAGGTGGTGTTCGACGTGGGGGTGGACTACGAGGCTGACTTGCAGAAGGCGCGCAACGTCCTGCTGGAGCTGGCCCAGGACCCACGTGTGCTGGCCGACCCTGCCCCTGTGGCGGTGGTGTCTACCCTGGGTGACAGCTCGATCACCGTCTCGCTGCGTCTGTGGACCAAGACCTCGGACTACTGGGACGTGATCTTCATGCTCAACGAGCAGGCACGTGACCGCTTGAAGGCGGAAGGGATCGACATTCCGTTCCCGCAGCGGGTCATTCGCGTGGTGCAGGAAACGGCCGCGCAGTAAGGCCTCAGCACAGGCTGGCATCGATCGAGCCCGCCCTCCGGGTTCAGCAGCGTCCTTCACAGGGCCTGCTGGGCGCGCAGGGCGGGCTTCGTTGCTCAAGGGGATCTATTCGCGCGCTTACACTTGCTCACAGTCAGTCATCGGGATTTCTGGCATATAGCCTCGTCCCACCGTCATCTTCGTAAACCATCATGAAACCACTGCTGTACATCACCCCGCTGCGGGCCTTGTTGTTTGGCCTGACACTCGCGCTGTTCGAGCTGCTGACCTACCTGGCCAGCGACGCCGTCATGCCGGCGATGCCCGTTGTGGTGGGCGAGCTCAAGGCCGGCCCCGAATACATTCCCCATGCGCTCAATCTCTACCTGCTCGGGGGTGTCTTGCTGCAATGGCTGATCGGGCCGTTGGCCGATCGCTACGGCCGCCGACCGCTGCTGCTCACCGGTTGCGCATTCTTCGGCCTGGCGTGCCTGGGCACCTTCTGGGTCCATGACATTGGCCTGTTCAACCTGCTGCGTCTGCTGCAAGGCATCGGACTGGGTTTTGTGGTCACGGTCAGTTATCCCGCACTCAACGAGGCATTCAGCGAGGCGGATGCCGTGCGCATGATGGCCTTGCTGGCCAATATCGCCTTGCTGTCGCCACTGCTGGGGCCTTTGGTGGGGACGCTGATGCTGCAATGGCTGGACTGGCGCTGGTTGTTCGTGGCGTTTGCCATTGGCGCTGTGGTTGCCTGGTTGCTGCTGTATCGGTTGATGCCCGAAACCTTGGGTGTGGAGCGGCGCGACGGCTCGCGCCTGGCCTTCACCCCGATCCACCTGTTGCCGTTGCTGGCCGGGTACGGGCAGCTGCTGTCGAACCGGCGTTTCGTCGCCGGCAGCGCCGCCCTGGGCCTGGTTGGTCTGCCGTTGATCGGCTGGATTGGCCTGTCCCCGGTGCTGCTCATCCACGATGAAGGGCTAAGCACGCTCGCCTATGCCCTGTGGCAGTTGCCGGTGTTTGGTGGGCTGATTCTGGGCAACCTGATCATCAACCACATTGCCGACCGTCATCCGCTGCCGACGTTGGTGCGCGGTGCGCTGTGGCCTTATGTGGCAGGGCTCTGCCTGATGGTGGTGGCAACCTGGGTATGGCCGAGCGTTATCAGCCTGGTGGCAGGTCTGTCGCTCTACGCACTGGGCCTGGGTATCGCCAATGCCGTGCTCTATCGCATGACATTGTTCGCAAGCACTCAAAGCAAAGGCCTGGTCTCGGCCATGCTCGGCATGATCACCATCGCGCTGCTGGGATTAGGCGGGACCTTGCTGGCCATGATCGGTGCCGGGGCGAGCCTTTTGCACTTTGCCGTGGCGGCCAGTGTGGCAGGGGGGCTAGCCCTGTGGCCGCTGTGGTCGCTGTTGAGGGCGCGCAGTGCCCAAGCGGCTGTGATGCCTTAGGCGGTACACATGCCTTGCCCTTGCAAGGCAGGCGGTTCAGGGCTGCTCGGAGGCCGGGGCAGGTGGGCTGGCCGACTGGCCGGGCGTGCTGTCCTGGCGCCACTGCAAGGCGATCAGGATCAAGGTCGGCACGCCAAGCAGCGCGGTGATCAGGAAGAAATCGTGGTACCCGAACTTCTCCACCATGACGCCGGAATAGCCACCGATCAAGCGTGGCAGCAGCAACATGATCGAGCTCAGTAGCGCATACTGGGTGGCCGAGAACTTGAGGTTGGTCAGGCTCGACAAGTAGGCGACAAAGGCTGAAGTCGCCATGCCGGAGCTGAAGTTGTCCAGCGAAATGGTCACCACCAGCATTTCCAGATTCGGGCCCATGTCCGCCAGCATCAGGAACAGAATGTTGGTGCCGGCTGACGCCACGCCACCGATGAACAGAATGGGCATGATGCCGAAGCGCACGATGAGCAGGCCGCCCACGCCGGCGCCCACCAAGGTCATGATCAGGCCGAAAATCTTGCTGACACTGGCGATCTGGTCCTTGGTAAAGCCCATGTCGATGTAGAACACGTTGGCCATGACGCCCATTACCGTGTCGGACATGCGGTAGGTGGCGATCAGCCCGAGTAGCAGCAGGGCTTGCCAGCGGTAGCGCACGATGAAGTCATTGATGGGCGTGAGCACCGGCGCAAGGCCGCGGCGCCCAAGGCTCGACAGGCAAGCCCAGGACAGCAGCACGTACAGGATCAAGCGCAGGAAGGCGCGGTCCTCGAGCAGCAGGTCCAGGGGCGTGGCGTCGCCCGAGATCACGCTCGACCAGCCTGTATTGAACATCTGCGTGAAGCTGGCCGGCACCGACACCAGCAGGATGATGAGCACGAACACCGAGGCCAACTGGTGGGCCAACCCGTAGCGGGCTGCCGAAAGCTGGGTGCGCAGGGGCACGGGTGGCTCACGCATGACCAGGGTCGTGAAGAGGGCCGGAAGCATCATGACTGCGAACATCACATAGGTGCCGGCCCACGCCTTGTGCAGGTAGCTGAACCCGGTGGAGCCAAACCATTCGGCAAAGAACAGCGCGCCGGCGGTGGCGAGCAGGGCGGCGACGCGATAACCGGCCATGTAGCTGGCGGCCAGGGCCGCCTGGCGCTGGTCATCGGCGATCTCCAGGCGGTAGGCATCCACGGCGATATCCTGGGTGGCCGAGGCAAAGGCCACCAGGACGGCCAGGGCGATCAGCCACGAAAGGTGCTGTTGCGGGTCGCACAGGCTCATGCCGACCAGGCCCACCACGACCAGTGCCTGGGACAGCAGCAGCCAGGAACGGCGACGCCCCATGCCGCCCAGAAGCGGTAAACGCCATTGGTCCAGCAGCGGCGACCACACCCATTTGAAGGCATAGGCCAGGCCGATAAGGCTGGCATAGCCGATGGTTTCCCTGGCTACGCCGGCTTCGCGCAACCATACGGAGAGGGTCGAGAACACCAGCATGTAAGGCAGGCCGGCCGCGAAGCCGAGCAGCAAAAGCACCAGGGTTGACGGGCTGGCATAGGCAGCGAGCGCAGCGCGCCAGGTTTTACGGGGCATGGACCAACATCTACCTCAAGTTTCCAGGACAAAGCGCGCACTCTAACCGCTGTGCTCCATCGGGCGCCAGCCATGGCGCGTCATATCCACGCGATTGTTGGCCACGTGCACGCCTTCGGCACGCAAACGGGCCCGTTGCTCATCGCCCGATGGCGTACCTGAAGGCAGGCTCAGGCGACCGCCTGCGCCCAGCACCCGATGCCAAGGCAAACGCGTGCCCTCAGGCAACTGGGACAGCGTGCGGCCCACCCACCGGGCGGCCTTGCCAAGCCCGGCAAGCGCTGCCAGTTGGCCATAGCTCACCACGCGCCCGACAGGCACCTGGCCGAGCACTGAATACAATGCCGTCCGTCGGCCCTCTGCAGTTTCCAAGGTATGCTCCATCGCGTCGAACACCAGGCCCTCCCTGGGGTGTACATGAAACCTGACCAACGGCCGGCAAATGAGAGTGGAACTCATCGGCGCGTGGCAGGTCTTTGCTTGCTCTTGCCGGTTGCATCTGGATAATGCCCGGTTTTCTCGCCAAATCGAACCTGTAGCCCGCTTATGTCCTTCAAATTACTGCTCTCACTGCTCGCCGCCTCCTGCTGCGTCTCCTCGGCGTTCGCCGATACTGTCTGGATGAAAAATGGCGACCGCCTGAGCGGCAAGATCAAGGTCTTCGACGGCGGCAAGCTGCTGCTCGAAACGCCTTACGGCGGTTCGATCGCCTTGGACTGGAAACAGGTGAAGACCCTTGAAAGCGACCAGGAGCTGCTGGTCAAGCAGGATGCCTACTCCGGCGAGAAGGCCAAGTCGCTCCAGGCTGCCGAGGCAGGCAAAGTGACCCTGGCCAACGGCGAGGCACCCAAGACGGTGGACCTGGCGAGCATCGAGCAGATCATGAAGCCCAAGCCGGTGGTCGAGGACCTGGTCTGGAAAGGCAATGTCGATGTGGCGCTGGACTACAAGCGGGCCGAGAACGACACCGACGACTACGACGTCAGTTTCAAGACCACTGCACGCCATGGGCGCTGGCGTCATAACGCCGAAGGCGAGTACAACCGCGAGACCAAGGACGATGTCACCACCACCGACAACTGGAGCGCCGAGTATGCGCTGGACCGCTTCCTGACCGAGAAATGGTTCTGGCAGGGGCGTGCCGAGTACAAGCGTGACCGTATCGAAGACCTCGCCCGCCAGCGCACGGTGGGTACTGGCCCTGGCTACCAGTTCTGGGACGACGAGCTGGGTGCCTTCTCGCTGGGCTCGCTGATCAACCGTACCGACTTCGAGTACCAGGACGGTGACAAGGACAACTTCTATTCCGCCGCCGTGAAGTGGGACTACACCCGCTACCTGATCGGCAAGAAGGTGCAACTGTTCACTAACGGCGAGCTGGCAAAGCCCCTGGGCAATGTCGCCGACTATTCCCTGGACGCCGAAGTGGGCCTGCGCTACAAGGTCACCGACTGGGCGTCGCTGAACCTCAAGGCCGAGAAGGACATCATCAGTGGCACCCGCGAGAGCGACCTGGACAAGACCCGCTACACTGCAGGCTTTGGCGTTACCTGGTAAGCCGTCGGGGTTAAGCTGGGCGATTGGAGTCAGGCCTGCCCTTGTCGGTCTTGTGCCTGCCATCACCGCCTGCTGCCTGCAGGGTTTCATCGAGGGGTTTCGAAGTGAGTCAGAACGCCGTCCGTCCTGCCCGGGAATTGTTGCTCAAGGAATACCGGGGGGTCTTGTCGACCCATTCCAAGTCCATGCCTGGTTTCCCGTTCGGTTCGGTCGTGCCCTATTGCCTCGATGCAGAGGGCAGGCCGCTCATCCTGATCAGCCGTATCGCCCAGCACACGCATAACCTGCACAAGGACGCCAAGTGTTCGCTGCTGGTGGGCGAGCGTGAGGCGCAGGACGTGCAGGCGGTCGGGCGACTGACCGTCATGGCCGAGGCGAGCAAGCTGCAGGACCCGACCAGCATCGAGGCAGCGGCCCTGCGCTATTACCGCTACTTCCCGGACGCGGCCGACTACCACCAGGCTCACGACTTCGATTTCTGGGTGCTTGAGCCGGTACGGCATCGCTACATCGGTGGCTTCGGTGCCATCCACTGGCTCGACAAGGTGACCTTGGCCAATCCGTTCGCCGGCAAGGTCGAGAGCGGCATGATCGAGCACATGAACAGCGACCATGGCGTGGCCATCGCGCACTATGTGCAGCTTGCCCAGCTTCCCAGCCACATGCCTGCGCAGTTGGTCGGTATCGACAGCGAAGGGATGCACCTGCGCATCGGCCAGGCGATCCACTGGTTGGCATTTCCGACTCATTGCAATACGCCGACACAAGTGCGCGAAGCCTTGGTTTTTCTGGCCCGCGCCGACCGCTGGCCGGCTTCGAGCGAAATACCTGCTTGAAAAGCGGAGCACACGCATCCATTTGTAGGTCTTACTGCAAGGGTGTCTTGCGACGAGGAATGCTTTGATGCGTGTTTTTCTACTGCTGCTTCTGCTGTTTCCAGTGCTGGAGCTGTTCGTCTTCGTGAAAGTCAGCGGTGCCATCGGGTTCTTCCCCGCATTGCTGCTGATTATCGCCGGCTCCGCCCTCGGGGTCTTGGTCATGCGAGTCGCCGGGTTGGCCACGGCCCTGCGTGCGCGTGAAAGCCTGCAACGCGGTGAGCTGCCTGCCGAGGACATGTTCCATGGCATGATGCTGGCGGTCGGCGGCGCTCTGCTGATGATCCCCGGTTTCATCAGCGACGTGCTCGGCCTGCTGTGCCTGTTGCCCTTCACCCGCCGTCTGGCGGCTCGCAAGATGCGCGAGCGTGCCCAGGCCCAGGCGACCCGCCAGCGAGCGTTTCAGGATGACCCTTTGCAGGGCCAGCCCCCGCGTGACGGGGGCCATCGGCCCAATGTGATAGAAGGCGAGTACGAGCGCCGCGATCAGTGAGAACAGGGCCGCCAAGCGGCCCTTTTTCATGCCTGGGCAAAAAAAATTCCCTGCCAAGCCTTGTAATCGATTCGGACGGCCTCATGTAGTGGTCACCGCAAGGTTTCTGGTGGTGACACCAGACATGACTCAGGCCGTTTGCTCGTTGCGAGCGGCCTTCCGGCAACGCCGGACAGCATCAACCCGCCGGTGTCGACACCGGCCGATGAAAACCACAATTTGGGAGAGATCGACAATGAAGCTTCGTCCTCTGCATGACCGCGTCGTCATCCGTCGCAGCGAAGAAGAATCGAAAACCGCTGGCGGTATCGTCCTGCCAGGTTCGGCCGCTGAAAAACCAAACCGCGGCGAAGTCGTCGCCGTCGGCACTGGCCGCGTCCTGGACAACGGCGAAGTACGTGCACTGGCCGTGAAAGTGGGTGACAAAGTGGTTTTCGGCCCGTACTCGGGTAGCAACACCGTGAAAGTCGACGGCGAAGACCTGCTGGTCATGGCCGAAAACGAAATCCTGGCCGTTGTTGAAGGCTGATTTCCACCGACTTCCCGTTACTCCAAAGATTTATCAAGGATTAAACGATCATGGCTGCTAAAGACGTAAAATTCGGCGATTCCGCTCGCAAGAAAATGCTGGTTGGTGTCAACGTTCTGGCTGACGCGGTAAAAGCGACCCTGGGCCCGAAAGGCCGTAACGTGGTACTGGCCAAGAGCTTCGGCGCGCCGACCATCACCAAGGACGGCGTTTCCGTCGCCAAGGAAATCGAGCTCAAGGACGCCTTCGAGAACATGGGCGCCCAGCTGGTCAAGGAAGTCGCTTCCAAGGCCAACGATGCAGCCGGTGACGGCACCACCACCGCGACCGTGCTGGCTCAGTCGATCGTCAACGAAGGCCTGAAGGCCGTCGCTGCCGGCATGAACCCGATGGACCTCAAGCGCGGCATCGACAAGGCGACCTCCGCCATCGTTGCCGAGCTGAAGAACCTGTCCAAGCCATGCGCCGATTCCAAGGCCATTGCCCAGGTCGGTACCATTTCTGCCAACTCCGACAGCTCCATCGGTGAAATCATCGCCGAAGCCATGGAGAAGGTCGGCAAGGAAGGCGTCATCACCGTCGAGGAAGGTTCGGGCCTGGAAAACGAGCTGTCGGTCGTCGAAGGCATGCAGTTCGACCGCGGCTACCTGTCCCCGTACTTCGTCAACAAGCCAGACACCATGGTTGCCGAGCTGGACAGCCCGCTGCTGCTGCTGGTCGACAAGAAGATCTCCAACATCCGTGAGCTGCTGCCAGTACTGGAAGCCGTTGCCAAGGCCGGCCGCCCGCTGCTGATCGTTGCTGAAGACGTCGAAGGCGAAGCCCTGGCTACCCTGGTCGTCAACAACATGCGCGGCATCGTCAAGGTTGCAGCAGTCAAGGCACCAGGCTTCGGCGACCGTCGCAAGGCCATGCTGCAGGACATCGCCGTCCTGACTGGCGGCCAGGTCATCTCCGAAGAAATCGGCCTGTCCCTGGAAACCGCTACCCTGGAACACCTGGGCAACGCCAAGCGCGTTACCCTGTCCAAGGAAAACACCATCATCATCGACGGCGCTGGCGCTGAAGACGATATCCAGGGTCGCGTCAAGCAGATCCGTGCTCAGATCGAAGAAACCTCTTCGGACTACGACCGTGAGAAGCTGCAAGAGCGTCTGGCCAAGCTGGCCGGCGGTGTTGCCGTCATCAAGGTCGGTGCTGGCACCGAAGTCGAAATGAAAGAGAAGAAAGCCCGCGTCGAAGACGCACTGCACGCTACCCGTGCAGCGGTCGAGGAAGGCGTGGTGCCTGGCGGTGGTGTTGCCCTGGTGCGCGCCCTGTCTGCAATCGTTGACCTCAAAGGTGACAACGAAGACCAGAACGTCGGTATCTCGCTGCTGCGCCGTGCGGTCGAATCCCCGCTGCGTCAGATCACTGCCAACGCCGGCGACGAGCCAAGCGTTGTGGCCGACAAGGTCAAGCAGGGTTCGGGCAACTACGGCTACAACGCTGCGACCGGCGAGTACGGCGACATGATCGAAATGGGTATCCTGGACCCAGCCAAGGTTACCCGTTCGGCACTGCAAGCTGCTGCTTCGATCGGCGGTCTGATGATCACCACCGAAGCCATGGTTGCTGACCTGCCGGAAGACAAGCCAGCAGGCGGCGGCATGCCTGACATGGGCGGCATGGGTGGCATGGGCGGCATGATGTAAGCCAGCCTTACCCTCGCTATACCCCTAAGCCCCGGCTCGCAAGAGCCGGGGCTTTTTCGTTCAGGGCTCGGCACTCGACCGGGGGGCACTGACTCAGGCAGGGTTGGGCTCGGCGGCTGGCCTGTCTGCTGCCCGTCTGCGGTACAGCACCAGGTAGTAGGCACCCAGGCCGATCAGCCAGCAGAACACGGCCGTCCACACGTTGTGGGACAAAAAGTGCGCCCCTTGCATCATCCTGCCCACCGACAGGACCGTACCGGCGATCAGGGCGGCCGCAAATGCCACGCGCGCGAGGCGCGGTTTACGATCACGCAACGCGAAAAACAGCGCGAACAGGCAGAACCCTGTGGTCGCGTGACCGCCCGGCCAGCACAGGCCCGGCTTGTCGGTGGCAGGCCTTGGCTCGAGCAGCTTGCTGTAGGTTTCCGAGCCGCCGAACTGCGTGAGGCTCCAAGGGCACTGCACCTGCGTCAGTTTCTTAAGCGGTGTGACGAAGGCGGTGGACACCCCCAGTGCGAGCACCAGGCAGCCCAGTTCGCGGCGCCAGCTGTACAAACCCTTGACCAAAAAACTTGCCGCGAACACAGCCAGTGCCAGTACGCCCAACACGATTACGCCCTGCTTGACCCGGTCATGCAGGATGTTCTCCAGCAGGTAGCTGTGGCGACCGATGAACTGCCCGGTGGCGGTATCGAAGAACAGGTTGGCTATGTCCATGTCCACCGACGTCCATTCGAGCGCCACCAGCCCAAGCATGATGGCCATTGGAATACCTAGGTACAGCCACAGGTTCAAGGGGCGAGGGCAATTTGATTGCTGCATGGCGGCTCCAGGGCGCGAGAAGGTCGCGCATTGTCAGGCCGCTTCTATGCTGTGTCCGTGAAGGTTCGGTGAAAAAAACGTCAAGCCGCCTGAATTCATCCAAAGGCTGGCACCCCGCAGGCTTAGGCCTTAAGCTGCGCCTGCCGCGCATCACCGCGAGCAGCGTCGCACAGGAGAAATTCATGCGCATCCTCTTGGTTGAAGACAACCGCGATATTCTGGCCAACCTTGCCGATTACCTCGGCATGAAGGGCTATACCGTCGACTGTGCCCAGGATGGGTTGTCGGGCCTGCACCTGGCAGCGACCGAGCACTATGACCTGATCGTGCTCGACATCATGTTGCCGGGCATCGATGGCTATACGCTGTGCAAGCGCCTGCGCGAAGACGCACGCCGCGACACGCCGGTGATCATGCTCACCGCCCGCGATCAGCTGGACGATCGGCTGCAAGGCTTCCGTTCCGGCGCCGATGACTACCTGCTCAAGCCCTTCGCCCTGTCCGAGCTGTCTGCGCGTATCGAAGCCGTGCTGCGCAGGGCGCAGGGTGGTGGACGTCGCACGCTGCAGGTTGCAGACCTGAGCTACGACCTCGACACACTCGAGGTCAGCCGGCAAGGCCGCCTGCTCAAGCTCAACCCGGTCGGCCTGAAACTGCTGGCGGTGCTCATGCAGAAGAGCCCGCACGTGTTGCGGCGCGAAGTGCTCGAAGAAGCCCTGTGGGGCGATGACTGCCCCGACAGCGACAGCCTGCGCAGCCATGTACACCAGTTGCGCCAGGTGATCGACAAACCCTTTGAAAAACCCCTGCTGCATACCGTCCATGGCGTCGGCTATCGCCTCGCCGAGGGCCGCGATGGAGTTTAAACAGAGCCTTGCCCAGCGCATCATCATTGCCTTTGCGTTGATGAGCGCGCTGGTGGCGGGGGCTTTCGCCGTGGGTATCGTTTCTACCGTGCACCTGGTGGAAGAACGCCTGATTTCGTCGGTGCTCGGCGGTGACTTGCAGCGTCTGTTGCGCATGGACAGCGTCAGCGACTGGAGTCACCGTCCGCGACCGGACCAACTGTTCTACTTCAGTGG
The DNA here is from genome assembly GCF_000730565.1 of Pseudomonas fulva NBRC 16637 = DSM 17717. Taxonomy (GTDB): domain Bacteria; phylum Pseudomonadota; class Gammaproteobacteria; order Pseudomonadales; family Pseudomonadaceae; genus Aquipseudomonas; species Aquipseudomonas fulva. The sequence continues at coordinate 90,394 of NZ_BBIQ01000009.1, forward strand.
CGGGCGGGACGATTTCGAGTTGCCAAAGGACCTGCGCCATCTGGACCGGGGTTTCCACGAGGTCTTTCGCGATCAGCTTTCGTATCACGCCATGGTGGAGATCGTGGACGGTCGTCGCTACGTGCTGTTGCAGGATCAAAGCGACTTCGAGGAGCGAGAACGGCTGCTGTTCGCGGTGGTGGTCGTAGGGTTCGTATTGAGCCTGGTGCTCGCCGTGATTCTGGGCTGGTTGGTGGCGCGTCGGGTGATGGCGCCGGTCATCCGCCTGGCGCGCCAAGTGCGCCATCGCGATCAGCTGTTGGGGTTGGCGCCACCATTGGCGCCTGATTACGCCGCCGACGAGGTCGGGCAGTTGGCAGTGGCCTTCGACGACACCCTGGGCCGTCTGCGCGATGCCTTGACGCGCGAGCGCCTGTTCACAAGCGACGTCAGCCACGAGTTGCGTACGCCGCTGATGGTGCTGGCCACCTCGTGCGAGCTGCTCATGGAAAACCCGGCACTGGACGCGCGCTCGCGCAGTCAGGTCGAACGGGTAGCCCGCGCCACCGAGGAAATGCGCGAGCTGGTAAAAACCTTCCTCATGCTGGCCCGGGCTCAAAGAGACGAAGGCGCTGTGGCTTCGCGGGCAACCCTGCGCGAGGTGGGGGACGAATTGATCGGGGTATGGCGCGACACCATCGAACAAAAGGGGCTGACGCTGCATTACGAAGGCCGTGGTAACGCAGGTCCGGTCTTGTACAACGCCACCTTCCTGCAATCGGTCATGGGCAACTTGCTGCGTAATGCTGCCCATTACACCGACAGCGGTTACATTCGTCTGACCCTGCAAGCCACGCATTTCACCGTGGAAGACAGCGGGGTAGGCATCCCGGAGGAGCAGCGCGAAGCCATGTTCAAGCCCTTCGTGCGGGGGGATGAGCGCCGAGGTGAAGGGCTTGGTCTGGGCTTGTCGTTGGTCCAGCGCATTTGCGATGACCAGGGCTGGCAGGTCACCCTGACCTCGACCCACCCCCATGGCTGCCGTTTCCAAGTGGACCTCAGCAGCACCGTAGCCAAGGGCGAGCTGAACACACTTTCGTAATAGCCTGTAAGAAATATCCTATTGAAGAACGCTTTTTTCACAAGGCCATAACCTGATTCCAACGCTTGGCTGCTTAGTCTGGCCGCCATTGGAATCAGGAGATGCCCGATGCGTAGCCCCATCAACCTCGAGTTTTCCCGTAAATACGACAAGGCCCATGCCCAACAGTATTTTTTGAAGCACCAGGCTGGCCTGGCCAGGCGTCTTTCCCATAAGCGCGATGAACAGTTGGCTCGACGGGCCCTGATGCTGGCGGGCGAGCCGGGCCTAGTCCTGGACCTGCCCTGCGGGGCGGGTCGCTTCTGGCCACTGCTGGCGGAAAAAGCCAACCGCGTGATCATCGGAGCAGACAATTCAGCCGACATGATCGAGACGGCATGCGCGGCCCAACCATCGGAAATCGTGGCCCGGGTACGACCTTTGCAGACCTCGGCCTTTGCCATCGAATTGCCGGACAACGCGGTGGACAGCATCTTTTGCATGCGTCTGTTTCACCATATTGGCGAAGCGGCGCACAGAAAAGCGATTCTCAATGAGTTTCATCGGGTTAGCCGAGACAGCGTGATTGTGTCGTTGTGGGTGGATGGCAATTTCAAAGCCTGGCGGCGCAGGAAGCTCGAGCGGCGTCGCGGCGCCGAGCACGGGCCGGAAAGTTACCAGAACCGTTTTGTGTTACCCACCGAAACGGTTGAGGCGGAATTCGCTGCCGCGGGTTTCAGAATCCAGGAGCGTCTCGACTTCCTGCCGTTTTATGCCATGTGGCGTGTGTATGTATTGCGCAAGGGTTGAGGCGCATTGACGGCTCTCGAGGGCAGCGCCCTTTGCGTGATCACCCATGTGACAGGTGCCGCCATTCGTCGTTCAAGCGTGCAAAGGGGCGTAGGTTGCACTACGTTGATGAGGTAGCGTTTGGCAGCGCTGTCAAAGGGTTAGGGCAATGAAACTAGAAATAGCTCGAACTTTGTTCCTGGTTGGGGGCCTGGCGCTCACTACCGTTGCGGTGGCAGCGTGGGAACAACCAAAAACAGTGGTGTTCAGCCAATCGGAGCTGGCTGAACAATGTGCACTGCCGCGCGAGGTAAAGCCGCAGCAGCAGGCCAAGGTGCAGCCTGATCATGACCTGCTGCTGTTCCTGTTCGGCATGCGCCAGGGCCTGCGGCCGTTCGGCTAAGCCGCAGGGCATGGCCTGACGCACATTTCAGATTAGGTGCAGGTGATTGTCCCAGAAGCCTGAAGGCAGGTTCAGGGGCTGGCCGACGAGCTGGTGCTTGCGGCAATCATAGAACCGGCAACGGCCTTGGCCAGATGTCACGACGAACCCGTCCTTCACCGCACCAACCCCGGCACAGTCGGGCATGGGCGCATCCAGACGAACGGCGCCGCTGTCCAGGTCCCAGACGAACAGGCGGTTAGCCCGTGGTGCTGTCAAGGCCACCAGACGCAGTTCGTCGTGAATGGCCACGCTGGCGGTGTACTGGGCCATGGCCTGTAGCTGGTGTTGCGCAACGGGGAAAGCCTGGAAAGGCTGGCCCGGCCGTTTGATCGCCAGTAGCTCGGCAGTATCCGAGGCATCCCCCATGAACTGCTGGCACGCGGCAATGGTGCCGTCGCGTGCTACCGCCAGGTGACGAACACTGTTCATCTGCTGGGCCAGGGTTTCCTTGCTCAACAAGGTGCCGTCGCGCTGCATCAGCACCAGGCTCGGCTCCATGGCATCAAGGTTCATTTCCACCCGGCTTTCGGCTTCGGTACGGATGCCACCGTTGGCGACTACCAGCGTTTCGCCGTCCGGCAGCCAGGCGACTTCGTGCGGGCCAATGCCGTGGGTGCTGAGCTCGCCTGTGCGCACCAGGCGCTCGTCGTCGAAACGATAGACCCCCAGCACGCCACGGCCAGGGTCACGGGTATCGTTTTCGGTGGTGTATAGCCACTGTCCGTCCTTGTGGAGCACGGCATGACCATAGAAATGCCGGTCGGGCGGCGATACCACCGTCTGCAGCAGCTTCCCGTCGCGCAGATCGACCAGGTAGCTTTCGGTCCCTGGGCGGCGAGCCACGAACAGGGCGACGGGCCGGTCGGGGTGATCGATGATGGCATGGCAACGCTGGGCGACCTGGGTGCTGAACACCTGGGTGCCGTCCAGGCGATAGCCCACGGCGTAGTGCTTGCCGTCGGCGTCGTCGCGTGCCGAGAGCAGCAAGGGCTCGCTACCTTTGTTGCGCAGAAGCGTCCAGCCGCCCAAGGTAAGGGCACTGAGCACAACGCTACCGAGTTTCAGGGCCTGGCGTCGCAGCATGATCAGTCACCGTCGTTGGCGTTGAAACCCAACTGAATGTTAAGTGCCTTGGCCAACTCACCTTCATGCAGGCGGTGTACCACGTTGAGGCTGTCGTAGATCTGGTTGAGGGTCTGCTGGCCTGCATCGTCGGCCAGCAGCTCGCCCAGGGTTTTCTGATTGTCGGCCAGCAACTTCAACGATGTGGCGTAGGCATCGTCTATCTTTTGCGCAAGCGCCTTCTGATCGCTAGGCAGCAGCCCGCGCAGCCCTTGATTGTCCACACCCACCCAGACCGCCTGGGCCGCCTTGAGGCTGGCCTGGAGGCTGTTCATGGAGTTGTGGCTACGCCAGGCTTCAGCCTGCAGCGGCTGTGGGATGCCTTTGCTTTGCCGCCCCATGGGCGCACCCAGCTTTTTCTTCAGCGAGTCCAAAGCGGTCACCTGTGCGCGCAGCAGGTCGGCGATGGCCTCGTGCGAATCGGCGTAGCGCTGGTTGGGGAACTTGGTCATCTGCGAGAGCATGCCATCAGTGCTGTTCCAGCCCTTGAGAATTTCCTCGGCCAGCCCCTTCTGGTGCTCGGCGATGGCCACCAGCATCGGGCAGTATCGCGCCTTCTGCTCGGCCGTGGCGATGTCCGGCTTGCTGTCGAACAGGATGTACTCATAGGCCGACAAGCCGCGGACGACAACGCTGGCCTTGGCCAGGGAGGCCGCATCGACAGGCTTGTCCGCATTGACCAATTGCTCGACCTGACGGCCGACCAGGTTCTTCTTGTCAGGCCAGAACTGTACCTGCCACGCACGGTTGCCTTCGGCCAGTGGACCCACCAGCAAGGGTTGCAGTTCGGCCCAGGCCTTTTGCGCATTGAGGAAATCGGCGCGCGCCTTTTCCAGGGTCTCCTTGCCTTCACAGAAAGCCAGGGCGCTGGCGGCCAGCATGCGGTCGGCTTCGACCCAGCGGCTGTAGGTGGGCAGGATCACCTGCTTGGCGATGGCCGCGGAGGTGACGGCCTGCGGATCCTGCGGCGAGCAGGCGCCAAGGGCCAGGGCAGCGAGGCTGGTAAACAACAGTTTGGGTCGGAACATGGCCGGCTCCTGTGCATGTTTAAAGTGAGTTCAGAAAAGCCAGCAGCGCAGCGCGCTGCTCGGCATCGAATGTAAGGACGAAATCGCGTGCTGCCTGGGCTTCGCCGCCGTGCCACAGCACCGCTTCGAGCAAGTTGCGCGCGCGTCCGTCATGCAGAAATTGCGAGTGACCGCTGACCGTTTCGCTCAGGCCGATTCCCCAGAGCGGGGCCGTGCGCCAGTCCTGGCCGTTGGCGGCAAATTCGGTTCGTTCATCGGCAAGGCCGGGCCCCATGTCATGCAGCAGCAGATCGGTATAGGGCCGGATGGTCTGACCGGCGAGCTCCGGCTCGGCGGCATCGCTGGCGGTGGTGAACTGAGGAATGTGACAACTCTGGCACCCGGCCTCGTGGAACAGGTTCTTGCCTGCAAGCACCTGGGGGTCAGACACATCCCGCCGGGCCGGTACTGCAAGGTTGCGTGTATAGAAGGTGACCAGGCGCAGGATGTTGTCACTGACTTCCTTTTCGCCTGCCACGCCGTCGCCATTGGGCGCTGCGCGGCATTCGACCTGCGCCTGGGTGCAGTCGTCGTTGGGCTGCAATGTCGTCGTCAGGCCCATGTCGCCGGCGAACGCATGCGCGTTCTGCTGGTTCACGTTGGGCTGGCCCGCTTTCCACCCAAAGCGGCCAACAACTGAACGTCCCTGAGCGTCGTCCCATACGCGGTTGGCGCGCCCACGAATCCCGTCGCGATTGCGGTCGTCCGGGTCTTCGTTGGCCAGCAGGTCGGCCTCGGGGATCGCCTCGAGCAGGCCCAGGCCGATCATCGGTGGCGCCACGCGTGCCGAAAAGCGCGTGTCCGGGTGCATCGCCCCATAGCCCAGCTGAGTGATCTGCAACGCAGGCATGCGCAGCTCGACCTGATAGCCATCCTTGAACGAGACCGTCTGCGGGGTGTAGGTCATGCGCACCTTGCCTTCAGGCACTACGCCAGGAATGGCCATGTCCTGAAGCTGGGTGCCGTACACAGGTTCCGGTACCACCCCGAGCCGTTCGATGACCTTGGCCAGGTAGGGCTGGTCAGGTATCGACAGGCGCACGAGCATGCCAACTGCATTGCTGGCATCTGTTGCGGGGGGGTGGCCACGCCCGTCGCGCACATGGCAGTTCTGGCAGGCGTTGGTATTGAACAAGGGGCCCAGGCCGTCGCGCGCCGTTGTGGTAGAGGGGGCGATGACCCACGGGTTGCGAAAGAAACTGTTGCCCACGGCAAAGTCCAGGCGCCGCTCAGGGGAGAGATTGGCAGCGGGCTGCGAATACGCATTGCGGTCACTGCGCAACACGGTCGTCTTGCCACCTGACAGCGCTTCGCCCGGCTCGGCCTGGGTGAAACGCGGAGCGTCATCACAGGCAGCGAGGGCAAAGACCAGCAGCAGAGGGGCAAGTCGGGACAGCGGCAGGGACATGCAGAATCCTGGGCCTGAACGTAAAAACCGGCGTGCAAGCTTATCAGGCCCAGGATCATTGAATAAGAGCAATTTGCGTTTGCTGGATGAAATCGTCTTGGCAGGTGCTTATGCCATGAAGAGTTTGAACTGGCGATTGACCAGGCTGACGATGAGGTTCTTGCTACCGCCTTCATGATTATCGCCCGGGACCTCCATCACTTCTTCGCTGGTGTATTCCATGGACGAGGCGGTCAGGTATTTCACTACATCCTTGTGGGCGGGCTGCCAGTAATCCTGAAAAACCCAGATGTTGGTCTCTGCACCTGGCCCCAGAATCAAGCGCAGCGCCTTGTAGTTCTCTTTGGATTTACCGATCCAAGGTACCGCGAGCGAGCCGTTCCAGGCGTGCTGGGCGCCAATTGCCAGGCTTTGGCTACGGCTCTCTCCGTCAACCAAAGTCAGGGTATAAGGCGTGTTGTTGGCAATGGAACGCAGGTAGGTGACGCTGGCCATGGTGTATCTCCTTTATGGATGAGTACTCGGACGTGGCAAGGGGGCGCTCGGGGCGCGGTATACGTAGGCCGCGAGCAAGGTGATTTCATTGAAGGGCGGTTCGAGGGTGGCTGGATCGAAGCGACCCAAGGGTTGCAGGCCATACTCGTGAGCCACGGCTTCGAACAGTCGTCGGTCGCTTTCGTTGGGGTCGTACAGGTAGACCTTGCCTGACCCTGCCAATACACGGCACATTTCCTCGGCCACCGTGTGGGTGATCGGCGCGCCCATGAGGGTGACATGCGGGACGGAGTGATCGTCGATCGGGAACTTGGGCGCGTCGTACTCATACACCAGGATCAAGTTGGGAATCGGCCCGCCAGCAAATGGGCCGTTGGAGATGCGCTGCCCTGCTTTGTTGAGGTTATAGGCGTTGTGAAATCCTGTGATCAGGTTCGCGCCTTCAGCGCGCTGCACGATCCGGCCCTCTCCCCAGACATCGAGAATCTGCAGCATTGGCTGCCTCCCTGTTGGCGATTGAATGATGCGTACAGGGTGGTCGATCATCGGCCTGCCAGGCAGCGGGAAGCGCTGCCGCAGACATGAAAACGCCCGGCTCTAGGCCGGGCGTCGGGTGTTGCACAAGGGTGGGATCAGAACTCGTGGTCGGCTGTGTCAGGGTTCAGGTTGTCGATACCCAGTTTGCCGGCTGCCTGTTCGATGGCACCGGTCTGCTTGACCAGGGCTGCAATCGCATCACGCACGATCTGATTGCCGGCGGTGTTGTCGGCAGCGATCAGTTGGTCGTAGTGCTCGCCTTTGAGGGCGTGATCGACGATCACCTGGATCTTCGCTTCGGTGGCTTCCAGGTCTGCGCGCAAGGTCGCATCGGCGGCAGGGTCGGCCTTGGCCACCAGTGACGACAGGCTAGGCCCGGTCAGCTTGGTGCCATCGGGGCGGGTGTACTCGCCCAGATAGACGTTGCGAATGCCCTTGGCATCGTAGAAATGCGAGTAGTGAGTGTTGTCGCTGAAGCAGTCGTGTTCGTCCTCGGGCGAGTTCGCCTCCAGGGACACCTTCATGCGCTCACCGGCCAGCTCACCGAGCGACAGGCTGCCCATGCCGAACAGCATCTTGCGCAAGCCGTCGGTGGCAGGCTCGGCTTCGAGCTTGGCGCGATAGTTGTCGGTCACGTTCGGCGCCCAGTTGGCAACCATCTCGTCGAGATCGGCGACCAGCAGGTCGGTGACGGCCTTGAGGTAGGCACGGCGGCGGTCGTTGTGACCACCCGTGGCACCCTGGCCTTCGAGGTAGTCCGACGCCGGACGGTTACCCGCACCTGGGCCGGTACCGTTCAGGTCCTGGCCCCATAGCAGGAATTCGATGGCGTGGTAGCCGGTGGCGACGTTGGCTTCGGAGCCGCCCAACTCGTTGAGGCTGGCCAGCTTCTCCGGGGTGATGTCCTTGACGTCGATCTTCTCTTCGCCCACCTGGATCTCGGTGTTGGCGATGATATTGGCACTGGCTGCCGGGTTGCCCAGGGCGTGCTCATAGCTGGTGTCGACGTAGTCGATCAGGCCTTCGTCCAGGGGCCAGGCGTTCACCTGGCCTTCCCAGTCGTCGATGATGGTGTTGCCGAAGCGGAACACTTCGCTTTGCAGGTATGGCACGCGCGCAGCGACCCAGGCGTCCCTGGCGGCCTTGAGCGTCTGATCGTTGGGCGTGGCGAGGAATGCGTCCACGGCGCTCTGCAGGGTTTTGGCGGTGCTCAGCGAGTCGCTGTACACGGCATGGACCATCTCGGCGTAGTGCTTGACCACGGCCTTGGCAGCGGCTTCGTCGACAGCCCCCGGCGTTGCTGCAGGGGTGCTGGCGGCAGCGGGCGCCTGGGCTTGCGGCGCGGCGGTCTTGTCGTCCTTGCCTTCACCGCAACCGGCGAGAGCGATGGCAATGGCCAGCAGACTGGCAGAGGCCAGGGGCGTTCGAATCATTGTTGGTTTCCTGCGTCGTGTGGTTGGACCATGGATGAACCGTGCGCGATGGCACGTTGAACCGACACATCATGCGAAAGATTTGCATTTGCTGTAAAGGGTCCAGCCTGCGATTCATGTAAAAGCAGGTCACGACGTGTCATCTGTGCACTCAGAGCACGGAAACCTGATTGCGCTGGGCCTGCCTGAGGAAGCTGGTCAGTTCCCGGGCCGACAGCGGTTTGCTGTAGTGGTAGCCCTGGCCCTCGTGACAGCCTTGGGCAATGATGTAGGCTTCCTGTTCGGCGGTTTCCACGCCTTCGGCAATGACCTGCATGCCCAGGCTTTTGCCCAACTGGATGATGGCGCGCACGATGGTCGCGTCATCGTCGTCATCGAGCAGGTCCTGCACGAAGCTCTTGTCGATCTTGATCTTGTCCAGGGGCAAGGACTTGAGGTAACTCAATGACGAGTACCCGGTCCCGAAGTCGTCGATGGCGATCAGGGCGCCCGAGCGGCGCAGGCTCAGCAGGTGTTGGGCCGCGGTGCTGATGTCCTCCATCAGGCCAGTCTCGGTCACCTCCAGTTCCAGGCTGCGCGGGGGCAGGCGATAGGCCTGGAGCAAATTGTTCACCACCCGCGGCAGTTCGCTGTGGTGAAGTTGGACGGTGGACAGGTTGACCGCCATGCGCAGTTCGCTGAAGCCCAGGTCGTGCCATTCGCGCAATTGCTGGCAGGCCTGGTCGAGCACCCACTCGCCGATCCCGATGATGCTGCCGTTCTGTTCGGCCAGCGGTATGAACTGATCGGGCGGCACCATGCCCAGTTCCGGATGCTGCCAGCGCAACAGCGCCTCGACCCCTACAACGCGATGATCGCGATAGCTGATCTGGGGTTGATACACCAGGTACAGCTGGTTGCGTGGCAGGGCCTCGCGCAGGTCCTTTTCCAGCTCACGGCGCCGACGCATCTCGGTGTCCACGCTCGCGATATAGAACTGGTAGCGATTGCGTGAGCGCGCCTTGGCCAGGGTCATGGTCTGTTCGGCTTTTTGCAGGAGTTTTTCGGTGCTGTCGCCGTCTTCCGGGAACAGGGTGATGCCAATGGTTGCGCGCAGCCGGATCTGCTGGTGGTGGTCCAGGTCGAAGGGCACTTCCAGGTCATCCAGGATGCTTTGCGCAAGCTCTGCCGCTTCGTAGGGCTGTTCGATGTTGGCCTGCACCAGTGCGAACTGGTCGCCCCCCAGCCGCGCCAGCGCGCCCAGTCGTCCGCTGTGGGCCCTCAGACGATCGGCCAAGGCCAGCAGCAACTGGTCGCCTACCTGGTAGGTGAACTGCTCGTTGATGCCCTTGAAATCATCCAGGCCTACGCATAGCACGGCCACCCGGTGTTGCAGGCGCCCACCGTCCACCAGAATCTTGTCCAGTTGCTGCTGCAGTTGCTGGCGATTGGGCAGGCCGGTGAGGAAGTCGTACTGGGCCATGCGCTGCAGACTGTTCTCGGCCTCATGGCGCAGATGGGTATTGCGCTCGATCGATGCCAGCAACTGGTTGGCGGTGTTCACCCAAAGGCCGAGCTCGTTCTTCTCATGGCCTTTGATCAGTGGGATCTGATGCTGGCTGGGGCGATCCGGATTGATCTGGGTGAGGTGTTCGATGATTTTGGAGAGTGGCTTGGTCAACAGCCAGTGGTAGACCAGGTACAGCACCAGCCCCATGGCAAGCGCTCGAAGCACGCCGGAGATGAAGATGATCACGGCATTGATCAGAAAGTCTTCGCCATAGGCCGCCGTATCGAGGGTGATGTTGAGGTCGCCGTAATATTCACTGTAGGGCCCCCGGCCTACCAGCTGCGTGGAGTAGCTACGCTCCTGGCCAAGAATCAGGTCGGTGAGCCAACGCAGGGGCATGTCCTGCAAGGGTCGGGACTTTTCTGCCAGCATCGTCTCGTTGGGGTGGCCGATGGAGGCCATTCGAACCGACTCGTCCTGAAACAGGCCTTCCATGACCTGCATGCCCATTTCTCGGTCCAGGCTGTAGACCGCCTGTGTGGAAGGATCGCGGAACATGTCGAGGATACGCTGGGCGTCATTGTTGACGGCCTGGCGTGTCTTGTAGGTGTCATAGACGATTTGCGCACAGCTGAGCACGACGCCGACCGCTAGCGCCGCCAGGAGCACGACCCTTAGCAACTTGACCGACAAGCTGTTACGCAATTCCAGCTTCAAGGGAGGTTCCTTAATCCATGCAAATGACATTATTTTGCCATCAATCACGACCCTTCACTACGGGAGGGTCATTAGCAGTGTATCGGTTGAAGCCCTGGGTAACTTGAGTGGGCCTCGTCAAGAAACCGGAAGTTTGATGTTAGCGCGCTATGCACACTGAGCAAGTGCCACATCGCCGAACAGCAGGCATAAAAAAGCCCGGCACGTGCCGGGCTCTCAGAGCGTTACGAGGCTCAGGCCTTGAAGGTCTTGCCTTCGAACTGCTCGGCCACGAAGGCCCAGTTGACGAGGTTCCAGAACGCCTCGACATACTTCGGCCGCAGGTTGCGGTAGTCGATGTAGTAGGCGTGCTCCCAGACATCGCAGGTCAGCAGCGGGGTATCGTCGCTGGTCAGCGGGTTGCCGGCACCGATGGTGCTGGCCAGCGCCAGGGAACCATCAGTTTTCTTGACCAGCCAGCCCCAGCCGGAACCGAAGGTGCCGACGGACGTCTTGGTGAACTCTTCCTTGAACTTGTCGAAGGAACCGAAAGCGGTGTTGATGGCTTCTGCCAGGGCGCCGGTCGGCTGGCCGCCGCCGTTTGGCGACAGGCAGTTCCAGTAGAAGGTGTGGTTCCACACTTGAGCGGCGTTGTTGAAGATGCCGCCCGACGAAGAGGTGACGATCTCTTCGAGGGTCTTGCCTTCGAATTCGGTGCCCGGGACCAGGTTGTTCAGGTTCACGACATAGGTGTTGTGGTGCTTGTCGTGGTGATACTCCAGGGTTTCCTTGGAGATGTGCGGCTGCAGGGCATCGTGGGCGTAGGGCAGCGGCGGCAATTCAAAAGCCATGGTAGATCTCCTGATTCAGGTCTAGTTCGCGGTTTGCGCAGGGCCGATCACGGGCGGCCCTATGTGCGTCGGCGAGTTTGTACTCTTTGCGACGCAAGGGCTGGATCATAGCACCAAGCCTTGGCGCATAACCACGCAACAAACATAGGGATTAGAGGTTCCAGGCGCCTTGGCGGGCAGCGACCGGTGGCAGTCGTTTCCAGACCGGACAGGCAGGTAAGTCGCCCGTTGGCACCCACGAGCCCGTACGATCAGTTGAAGATCAGTTGCGCTGCCACGGCGAACATCATCACGGCCACCATCAGGTCCAGCAGTCGCCAGGTGCCTGGCCGTGCCAGCCAGGGCGCCAACCAGGCCGCCCCGATCGCCAGGGTCGAGAACCACAGCAGCGAAGCACTGGCAGCCCCGGCCACGTAGGCGCCCGGCGCCGTCTGCTGGGCCCCGAGCGAGCCGATCAGCAGCACGGTGTCGAGGTAAACGTGGGGGTTGAGCAAGGTGACCGCCAGGGCACTGAGCAGCACGGCGCGCCGTGAGCGCATGCCTTGGCCCTGCTGGTGCTGCAGGCTCTGGTCGGAAAAGACGCTGCGAAGCGCCTTGGCCCCGTACCAGATGAGGAACACCGCGCCCCCCCAGCGGGCAACGCTCAGCAGCGTCGGGTTATGGGCCAGGGCCGTGGCAAGGCCGAAAACACCTGCGGCGACCAGCAGGGCATCACACAGGATGCACAGCGCTGCCACCGGCAAGTGATGCTCGCGGCGCAGGCTTTGCGCCAGGACGAATGCGTTCTGCGTGCCGATGGCCATGATCAGGCCCAGGGCGACCAGCAGGCCATTGAGATAACTCTGCCACATGGAAGACGACTCCTCGAAAGATGCTGGCCAGTGTGACAAGTTGCGGGTTATAAGAAAAATCAATAAAGCTCACTGGGCATTAGGAAAATCGATGTTCGACTACAAGTTGCTCGCGGCGCTTGCTGCTGTCGTCGAGCAAGGCGGTTTCGAGCGTGCCGCGCAGGTGCTGGGCCTGTCTCAATCGGCCGTGTCGCAGCGCATCAAGCTGCTGGAGGCGCGCGTGGGGCAGCCGGTACTGGTTCGCATCGCGCCGCCTGGCCCGACGGAGGTAGGCCGGCAGTTGCTCAACCATGTGCAGCAGGTACGCCTGCTTGAGCGCGACCTGCAGCGTCAGGTGCCCGCGCTCGAAGACGGGGGCATGCCGGAGCGTCTGCGCATCGCGCTCAATGCCGATAGCCTGGCCACTTGGTGGGCCGGCGCCGTGGGGCAATTCTGCGCCGAGCACAAGGTGCTTACCGATTTGGTGGTCGAGGACCAGGAAGTGGGTCTCAAGCGCATGCGCGCCGGCGACGTGGCCGCCTGCCTGTGCGGCAGCGAACGCCCAGTGGCCGGCGCGCGCAGTCTTGCGCTGGGGGCGATGCGCTATCGGGCCTTGGCCAGCCCTGCCTTCATGAAGCAGCATTTTGCCCAGGGATTCGATGCCCGTCGCCTGGCCCGCACGCCCGCGATCGTCTACGGCCCCGACGATTTCCTGCAGCACCGCTACCTGGCCTCTTTGGGCATGCAGGACGGTTTTCTGCATCATTTATGCCCCTCATCCGAAGGCTTTTTGCGCATGACCGAAGCGGGGTTGGGCTGGGGGCTGGTGCCCGAGTTGCAGGCCTGCGAGCAACTGGCCAGCGGCCAATTGGTGGAAATCTGCAGCGATACCCCGATCGATGTACCGTTGTACTGGCATCATTGGCGTAACGGCGGGCAACTGCTGGCACAGCTGACCGACCACCTGCGCCACAGCGCCCGGCACTGGCTGGTGCCGTTGTAGCGCCTAAGGGCGTCAAAGGCTTCTGAACATCAGGCAAGGCGGAGTGTTACATGCGAATTCTGGTCACTGGCGCAAGTGGCTTCATCGGCGGGCGTTTTGCGCGGCTGGCCCTGGAGCGGGGGCTGGATGTGCGGGTCAGTGGCCGGCGCGCCGAAGGTGTGGAGCACCTGGTGCGGCGTGGCGCGCAGTTCATTCCGGGCGACCTTGGCGACGCGGAGCTGGCCCGGCGCCTGTGCCAGGGCGTCGAGGCCGTGGTGCATTGCGCCGGTGCAGTGGGGCACTGGGGCCCCTATCAGGCGTTTGCCCAGGGCAACGTGGTGGTGACCGAGAACGTCGTCGAAGGCTGCCTGAAGGAACACGTGCGTCGCCTCGTGCACCTGTCATCGCCTTCGATCTACTTCAATGGCCGTTCACGCGTGGCCATTGGCGAGGATCAGGTGCCCGGCCGGTTTGCCAATCACTACGCCAGGACCAAGTTCATTGCCGAACAGAAGGTGTTCGGCGCCCAGGAGTTCGGCCTCGAAGTGTTGGCGCTGCGCCCGCGTTTCGTCATCGGCGCAGGCGATACGAGCCTGCTGCCGCGGCTGGTGCACCTGCAACGCAAAGGCAGGCTGGCGATCATCGGCAACGGCTTGAACAAAGTCGACTTCACCAGTGTTCACAACCTGAACGAGGCGCTGTACAGCGCAGTGTTCGCGGACGGGCGCGCGCTTGGGCAAGCGTACAACATCAGCAATGGCCAGCCCTTGCCGCTGTGGGATGTGATCAACTATGTCCTGCGCCAGCTTCAGCTCCCTCAGGTCACCCGCTACCGAGGTTATGGGCTGGCCTACGGCTTGGCCGCGCTCAACGAGGCAGCGTGCACCCTGTGGCCGGGGCGGCCGGAGCCTACGCTGTCACGCCTGGCCATGCAGGTGATGAGTCGCGATTTCACCCTGGACATCACCCGCGCCAGTCAGTACCTGGACTATCAGCCCACCACCAGCGTATGGGCGGCATTGGATGAATTCTGCACGTGGTGGAAACACCAGCCGCCTGGCCGGTAAAGCGTTCAGCTCGACGTCGGGCATCACCGGGCTGCGCGCGCGGTTTATAATCCGGCTTATTTGCAACCTGTGGGGTGGGATGCTCATGCGCTTTGATGCTCGCGATGATTTCGATGATGTACCGGCCTTGCGCGCAGGGACGCAGGATGACGATGAGTTGCTGCCAGCTCATGTCTCGCGCAGTCGCCGTCAAGCGGCCAGGGCGCCGAGCACCGGCCCATTGTGGGCGATGCTGGTGGCCGCGTTCATCGCCCTGGGCTGTCTGGGATGGTGGAGCTATCGGCAGATCTCCCTGATGGAGCAGCAGCTGGTCGCCACTCAGGAGAGCTTCGCGCGCATCAGCGAAGACGCGGCAGGGCGTTTGCAGGCAATCAGCGGCAAGGTCGAAGCCAGCGCGTCGTCCAGCAACAGTGGCAGTGAAGCCCTCAAACAGCAGATCAGCCAGTTGCAGGCCAGCCTGGCCGAGCAAGGCAAGCAGCAGGCAGGTGTAGCGGGCCAGGCCGGGGACCTGGGCAAGCGCCTGGAGCAGGTTCTGGCGGACACCCGTGAACAGCAAAGAGCGGTCACCGAGCTGCAAACGCAGTTGCAGGCACAGTTGAAGGCGGTGAACGGCGAGTTGGCAGCGCTCAAGTCGGGCCAGGTCGATGGGGGCAAGCTCGACGGGCAACTCAAGAGTCTGAGCGAGGAGGTGGCCGCGCTGAAAAAACAAGGCAATCCCACGGCCGCCATCGAAAGCCTGCAGCAGGATGTGCTGGTGCTCAAAAGCCAGCTGGACAACCGCCCGAACACGGCGGCCGGCGGGGGCGCATCGGTGCAGGAGTTCGACGCGTTTCGTGGTCAGATGACCCGTAACCTGAACAACGTCCAGAGCCAGCTGCAGAACCTGCAACAGCAGATCAACGCCAGGCCATGACTGGGAAGGGCAGGGGCCGGGTCCTGGCCCCTGTCTCAGGCCTTACAGGCGTGGGTAGTCGATATACCCCACCGGTCCCTGGCCATAGAACGTTTCCGGATGAGCTTCGTTCAGTGGGGCATCGTCAGCCAGGCGTGCAGGCAGGTCCGGGTTGGCGATGAACGGCACACCAAAGGCCACGGCATCGGCTTTGCCATCGGCCAAGGCCGCATTGGCACTGGCTTTGTCGAAACCTTCGTTGACGATATAGACGCCACCAAATGCGTCTTTGAGGGCAGGGCCCAGGCTGTCGTCGCGCTCCCGCTCCCGTGAGCAGATGAAGGCAATGCCCCGCTTGCCCAGCGCTCGCGCCACATACGTGAAGGTCTGGGTACGGTCGGCATCGCCCATGTCATGGGCATCGGCGCGCGGCGCCAGGTGCATCCCAACGCGCTGCGCCCCCCATACCTGGACTACGGCATCGGTGACCTCCAACAGCAGGCGCGCCCGGTTTTCCAGCGAGCCGCCGTACGCGTCGGTGCGCTGGTTGGTGCTGCTTTGCAGGAACTGGTCGAGCAGATAGCCGTTGGCGCCATGGATCTCGACACCGTCAAAGCCTGCGGCCTTGGCGTTTTCGGCGCCAGTGCGGAAGGCCTCGACGATGTCGCTGATCTCTTCGGTATCCAGGGCCCGAGGCGTGGGGTAGTCGCTGAGCGGGCGAACCAGACTCACGTGCCCCTTTGGCTGGATGGCACTGGGTGCGACCGGCAACTGGCCATCGAGGTAGCGTGGATGGGAAATGCGGCCCACGTGCCACAGCTGCAAGAAGATTCGGCCGCCTGCGGCATGCACGGCATGGGTGACGTGGGTCCAGCCCCTGACCTGTTCCGCACTCCAGATGCCCGGTGTGTCCGGGTAGCCCACGCCCATGGGGCTGACCGACGTCGCCTCACTGATGATCAGACCGGCACTGGCGCGTTGTACGTAGTACTCGGCCATCAGTGCATTCGGCACGCGGCCGGCGTCTGCGCGGCAACGGGTGAGTGGGGCCATGATGATACGATTGGGCAGTTCCAGATCGCCCAAGGTGATTGGATCGAATAGCGTGGTCATGACGTATACCTGAAAGTCAAAGGGAGTCGCGCAATTGTTCGAGCAATGCTTCGATGATGACTTCGTTGCGCTTGAACAAGTGCCATTGGCCGATTTTCTGGCGGATGACCAGGCCTGCTCGCTGCAGGATCGCCAGGTGCGCCGACACAGTCGATTGGGACAACCCGCAGCGCCGCTCGATCTGCCGGCACAAACCCCTTGGTCAGTACTGTGGACCTGCTCGAGAAACTGGGCTGCCGGCGTTTTCAACCAGCCGAGTACTTCCCGCCTCACCGGGTGGGCGAGGGCTTTCATGATGTCGTCCAGGTCAAGCGGCATGGCTCATCTCGCAGCGGTGCATCGGGTCAGCGCGAACCCTACATCGTGATTTTGCGATATACAAAGATTCAAGTGTTCCGAGCGAGTAGCCAGACGGTATATCGCTCGGCGGCGATATGTCCCGAGCAAGTGATAGACTGGCGCCATGAATTATCTTGCACACCTGCACCTGGGAGGGTCGGCTCCGCAGCAATTGCTGGGCAGCCTCTACGGGGACTTCGTCAAAGGTTCGCTGGAAGGGCGGTTCCCGCCGCAGCTCGAAGCGTCCATCCGACTGCATCGACACATCGACAGTTTCACCGACGCCCACCCTGTGGTGCTCGCTTCCCTGGCGCGCTTTGCGCGGGTGCGGCGGCGGTTTGCGGGGATCGCTCTGGACGTCTTTTTCGACCACTGCCTGGCGCGGCACTGGCCCGAGTATGGGCGCCAGCCGCTGCGTCAGTTCACCCAGGCGTTCTATCAGGTGCTGTTAGCCGAGCCCGCCCTGCCGGGCCGGTTGGCCCACATCGCGCCGTCCATGGCGCAGTCTGATTGGCTGGGCTCGTATGCTGACTTTGCCACGCTGGAGCAGGTGTTTGCCGGGATCGCCCGGCGCTTGTCGCGGCCTGAAGGCCTGGTAGGGGTCATGGACGAGCTTGATCGCCTGTACGTGCCGTTGCTCGATGATTTCCGCGAATTCTACCCGCTGGTACAAGCGTTCGCTGCCAGTCATCGGGCACAGGCCAGCCCGTGCGTTGATTGACGGATCTGCTGCATTCAGGCAGCAGTCGCACACTGCCTGCGAAGTGCCGGTGGCTCTGGTGTGCCGTAGAGCGCCTGATGGATCGAACGCTGTGCCTGGAGCCCCAGCAGCGTGCGGCCCTTGCCATGACTTGCCAGTGGCTCGAGCAGGTGAATGCGCACTTGACCGCGAGGTTGCGCGAGCAACCGCAGCAGGTGTGACAGCAGGTCGTCATCTCCCACGAAGGGTGCAAAGGGGTCGATCTGGCCCCGCCGCTGGTATTGGATTGCCACCGGTTGCACGGCGATGCCCTGGTCGATGGCTGCCGCCAGCAGGCGCCCATGGAACGTCCCCAGCTGGTGCCCGTCGGTGGTAGTGCCTTCGGGAAACAGCAACAGGGGGTGACCTGTGACCAACCGCTGACCGATGTGCACGCGCAGCTGCTGGCCATCGCTGGCACCGCGCTTGATGAACAAGGTGCCTGCCTGCTCGGCTAACCACCCGGCAAGCGGCCAGTGCCGGACCTCGGCCTTGGACAGAAATGACACAGGGGCCAGCATGCCCAACAGTGGGATGTCGGTCCAGGACACGTGGTTGCTGACCCACAGCATGGGGCTGCTCGGCAGCTTCCCCGTCACGCAGACGTCGAACGGCAGTGCTGCCACCAAGCGCCGCATGAACAGCCGTGTCCAGCGTTGCCGGCGCGCGAGCGACGCTTTGATGCCAAGGTGCCGCCCGATGACGAGCAGGCTGGCCATCAGCAGCCCCAGCGCCACCACCAGCAGCACCTGAGCCAGGCGCCCCACCTGCCGCAGACGGCCCCTCACACAGCGGCCTTGAAGTGACGGGCGTAGCGCGGGCACAGCGCCTCGCGCTTGAGCAGGATGAACACATCGGCGACCTGGAAGTCTTCATCCCAGCACGGTTCGCCACAGACCTTGGCGCCCAGGCGCATGTAGGCCTTGAGCAAAGCCGGCATCTGGGCGCTCACGTTATCCGGCAACGTCAGCGGTGGCAGCGGTTTGCGGGGTTCGGCACGCAGGTCCTGGGTGCACAGGTGGCGTTCGCGCAGGCGCTGCATGACCGCATGCGCCTGCACCCCGCCGTCCTGCATCGAGATGCTGGCGCAACCCATCAGGTAGCGATAACCGCCTTCGTTGAGTACTTCGGCCAGCTCACTCCAGAGCGTAGCAATGGTGCCGCCGTTGCGGTACGGCGCGGCCACGCAGGTGCGGCCCACTTCCAGGATAGGGCCCTGAAGTTGCAGCAGCCCCTGCAGGCGGAACCCTTCCTCGCTGTAGAAGCGACCCAGGCTGCTGGCCGCCTCGTGGTCGAGCAGGCGGGTGGTGGCCACCAGTCGTCCAGTGGTGACATCGCGTACGCCGATATGGCGGCAGTGCGCGTCAAATTCGTCCTGATCCAGGCCGTGCTCAGCGCCCTTGAACCTTGCCTCGAACGCTTCGCTGAAGACCTGATAGCGCAGGGCCTGGGCCTCCTGCAACGCGGCGTGACCCATCAGGCGCTCGGCGTGCAGGCGGTGTCCGGCGCAGGTGTCGGCAACATGAGCGATTCGCGTCATTACGAGTCTCCATAAAACCAGCCATGCAAAGGTGGCCGGTAGGCGTTTATGTGCACGTTCAGGCTAGAAACATGGGATGTCACGGCGATGAAGGTTCGATGATGCTTGCATGAACCGCCCGTTGGCCGTGGCGGCGAACGTGCTGGCGCTTGCTGTGCCAAAGACCTGCGCGGTAAGGTGAGCCGCCTGCATTTTCGAGACCCCTCATGCTGAAGTCACTCCGCCTATGGCCCGCACTGCTGCTTGCGTTGTGCCTGCCCGCACACGCCAATTGGCACCTTGATGGCGAGTCGTCTCGCCTGTCGTTCATCACCGGTACCAATGGCGAAGCGGCGCAGGTGCACCGCTTCCTGGTGCTGCATGGCACGGTGGACCGCAAAGGCGCCGCGAGCCTTCGTATCGAGATGGATTCGGTCAGCAGTGGCGTGCCGCTGCGTGATGAACGCATGCGTGACGCGTTGTTCGACGTCGCGCGGTTTGCCGAAGCGACCGTGCAGGCACAACTGGATCTGCGCCCGATCAACGACTTGGCCAACGGGGCGCAGATCGAACTGCGCCTGCCGCTGACGGTAACGTTGCACGGCCAGTCCCATCGTTACGAGGCCTTGCTGCTGGCCACTCGCCTGGACGAGCGGCGGTTTCAGGTCGTGACCTTGGAGCCTCTGGTGCTGCGCGCCGAGGATTTCGGCCTGATGCCAGGGCTGCAAGCCCTGCGCAAGTCCGCCAACCTTACGGCCATCAACCCGTCCGTACCGGTCAATGCGGTACTGATCTTCACTGCGCGCTGACATGCCGGGCCCGGTCTTCCCCTGGCGGGATGGCAACCAGTTCGAGCTGCTGATCGATGGGCCACACTTCTTTCCCCGCATGCTGTCGGCCATCGAGCATGCCCAGACGCAGGTAGACCTGGAGCTGTACCTGGTCGAGTCCGGGGCCTGCGCCGAGGCTGTGGTCCAGGCGCTGGAACAGACGGCCCGCCGCGGGGTGCGGGTGCGCTGCCTGTTCGATTATTACGGGTCGCTGGCCTTGAGCGCCAAGCTGCGGCAACGTCTGGTGGATGCCGGCGTGTACCTGCGCTGGTACAACCGGCTGCACTGGAAACGCGGGCTGCGCAACCTGTACCGCGACCATCGCAAGTTACTGGTGGTCGACGAGCAGTGGGCGGTGGTCGGCGGTACCGGGGTGACCGACGAGTTCTGGCAACCGGGCCAGCCCAGCAGCGAATGGCATGAGGTGATGGTGCTGATGCAAGGCCCGGTGGTGAGCGACTGGCAATTGCTGTTCGATCGCCAGTGGCAGGCCAACCATCGCCGCACGGCCTGGCGCCCTGCCGAGGGCTTCGGCCTGCCGCGCCTGCCCAAGGTGCCTGCGCAAGGGCAGGGCATGGGCCGGGTGGCGTACGCCGACGCCCGTCAGCATCAGGACATCCTGCATGCATTGGTGCGTGCCCTCAACAGCGGCAAGCAGCGCATTTGGCTGGCCACGCCTTATTTTCTGCCGACCTGGAGCGTACGCCGCTCGCTGCGCCGCGCAGCGGGCAAGGGCGTCGATGTGCGGTTGCTGCTCACCGGCCCGCGCACCGACCACCCTTCGGTACGGTATGCCGGCCACCGGTACTATCCACGCCTGCTGCGCGCCGGAGTGCGAATTTTCGAGTATCAGCCGTGCTTCCTGCACCTGAAGATGGTGGTGGTGGACGATTGGGTCAGCGTCGGCTCCTGCAACTTCGACCATTGGAACCTGCGCTTCAATCTGGAGGCCAATATAGAAGCGTTGGACCTGCCGCTGACGACCGCAGTGGTCGCCAGTTTCGAGCGCGATTTCGCCCTGAGCGAGGAAGTCGACCTCGCGCACTGGAATGCCAGGCCGTTCTGGCGCCGGGTCAAACAGCGCATCTGGGGATGGCTGGACCGGTTGGTGGCCAACGTGCTCGACCGGCGCGACTGAGCGCAGCTATCGTGCAATGACGGTTCACAGGCAATCGATGGAGTGGATGCGATGACGGCTAAGAAGATACTCATGCTGGTGGGCGATTACGTCGAAGACTACGAGGTCATGGTGCCCTTCCAGGCGCTGAGTATGGTCGGGCATACCGTGCACGCCGTGTGCCCGGAAAAGGTAGCGGGCCAGACCGTGCGCACGGCTATTCACGACTTCGAAGGCGACCAGACCTACAGCGAAAAGCCAGGGCACCAGTTTGCCCTGAATCAGGATTTCGTCAGGGCCCGTGCCGAAAGTTACGATGCCCTGGTGATCCCGGGCGGGCGGGCGCCTGAGTACCTGCGCCTGAACGAGAAAGTGCTCGACCTGGTGCGAGCGTTCGACCAAGCAGGCAAGCCCATCGCCGCCGTGTGCCACGGCGCCCAGTTGCTGGCCGCCGCCGGTGTGCTCAAAGGCCGGGAGTGCAGTGCGTACCCGGCCTGCGCTCCGGAGGTGCGCCTGGCAGGCGGCACCTATATCGACATTGCGGTGGACCAGGCCCATGTGGACGGCAACCTGGTCACCGCGCCCGCCTGGCCGGCACACCCTGCGTGGCTGGCGGCGTTTCTGAAGGTGTTGGGCACCCGTATCCTCTGACCCAACAGGCCGACCGGCCCGTGGGTCAGCCGACTTGCTCGACCCAGTCGTTGAGGTTGTAATAGTTGGTCACGCGGGCGATCTTGCCGCAGTGGATATAGAAGAACGCGCCGGCCGGCAGGACATAGGTCTGGCCGGTGGCCACAGGCAGGCCTTCGTCATCGGCCACGTACTGGCCGTGCACGGTGAATTCCGCCGCTGCGCGACTGCCATCGGCATTTTGCATCACCACGATGTCGGCAAGGCGCTCGCGGTAACACCGGTTCATCTTGTCCATGAAGGCGGCGAACCTGGCCTTGCCCATCTGCCGCTCACCCTGGTTGATGTCGTGAATTACATCCTCGCTGAGCAGGGCCAGAAACCCTGGCATGTCGCCTGCGTTGAAGGCAGCGTAGTAAGCGTTTACCAATTCGGTAGCGGTCATGGAACATTACCTGTCGTGTAGGGAAAAGGCGTGTCGTTGGCCTGGATGATAGGGTTTCCCCTCAAGCCCGGCTTAGCCGAGCGCGTCATCCACATCGACAAAACGACCGCCAAGCATGCAAATACGCCTACTGCACGGCGCCGCCATCGCGCCTTATATCGATGACCTCGCTCGTCTGCGCCTGACCGTGTTCCGCGAGTTCCCCTACCTCTACGACGGTTCGCCCGAGTACGAAGCCGACTACCTGGCCACCTATGCCCGTTCCGGTCGCAGCCTGGTGGTGCTGGCCGTGGATGAGGACAAGGTGGTGGGCGCGTCGACGGGCCTGCCCCTGGTCGACGTCGCGCCCGAGTTTCAGGAGCCGTTCGTGGCCCAGGGTCGCGACCCGGCCAGCGTCTACTATTTCGGCGAGTCCGTGGTTCTGCCGCAATACCGAGGGCAGGGGCTTGGGGTACGCTTTTTCATCGAACGCGAATCCTACGCCCATAAACTGGCCGAGTTCGATTACTGCGCGTTCTGCGCCGTGGAGCGGCCCGGTGTACATCCGCGCCGCCCAACCGATTACAAGCCCTTGCATGGGTTCTGGCGCAACCGTGGTTTTCTGCATGACCCGTCCCTGCGTACCCGGTATGCCTGGCGCGACCTGGACGAGCAGGAAAGCTCGGACAAACTCATGTCGTTCTGGCTCAAGGAACTGCCCTTTTGATCCGTGTCGCGGCCTGCCAGTATGCCATTGAGCTGCACGAAACCTGGGAGGCCTATGCCGACCACCTGCAAGGTTTGTGTGCAGAGGCGGTGGAGGCTGGCGCGCGTCTGTTGCTGCTGCCCGAGTATGCAGGGCTGGTACTCAGTGGGCAGCTGACACCCGAGCAGCGGGGGGACCTGAACGCTTCCATTGCAGGCATCCAGCCGTTGATCGAGCCGTGGAAGGCCTTGTGTGCGGGCCTGGCCAGGCGTTGGGGCATCTACCTGCAACCAGGCACGCTGCCGGTACTGGACAGCGACGGCGCCTACCGCAACCGCGCCTGGCTGTTTGGCCCCAAGGGTGTGCTAGGGCATCAGGACAAGCTGATGATGACCCGCTTCGAGCGGGAACAGTGGGGCATTGCCGCAGGCCAAGGGCTGACGGTCTTCGACACCGATCTGGGCCGTCTTGGCATCCTGGTCTGTTACGACAATGAGTTCCCGCTCTTGGCCCGTCGGTTGGCAGAACGTGGCGCCGACCTGATCCTGGCGCCGAGCTGCACCGACACCGAAGCCGGCTATCACCGTGTACGGATCGGGGCTCAAGCACGCGCGTTGGAGAACCAGCTGGCCGTGTTGCAGAGCCCGACCGTGGGGCTGGCCCCTTGGTCGCCGGCACTGGACGAGAACCTGGGCCGGGCAGGGCTGTTCGTGCCGCCTGATCGTGGCATGCCGGGGGATGGGGTGATGGCATTGAGCGAATCGCTCGACCCGCAGCGCAGCCGTTGGCTGATGTGTGACCTGGATCTGGAGGCCGTGCGCCGGGTCAGGCAGCAGGGGCAGGTATTCACACGCAGGGACTGGCCCGAACAATTCGAACGTCTTTGAACGCAACAGCGGCGGGCCCTGGCATCAAGGTCCGCCGCTGCAGGTTGGCTGCGCATTGACTGCGCACGCGAGCGGCCGGTGACAGCGCCGTCGCTGTTGCCTTGGGTTACTTCACTTCGACGGCCAGGCTCTGGGCGATCTTGTTCTGCCACAAGGCGGGGCCTGTGATGTGCACCGACTCACCGTTGCTGTCCACGGCCACGGTCACTGGCATGTCCTTGACCTCGAACTCGTAGATGGCCTCCATGCCCAGCTCGGCAAAGGCCAGGACCTTGGACTTGCGGATGGCTTGCGCGACCAGATAGGCGGCGCCACCTACGGCCATCAGGTAAACGGCCTTGTTGTCCTTGATCGCGTCGATGGCGGTCGGGCCGCGCTCGGACTTGCCGATCATGCCCAGCAGACCGGTCTGCTCCAGGATCTGGCGGGTGAACTTGTCCATGCGCGTGGCGGTGGTGGGGCCAGCAGGGCCGACCACTTCGTCGCCTACCGGGTCGACCGGACCAACGTAGTAGATGAAGCGGCCCTTGAGATCCACCGGCAGTGCTTCGCCGCGGTTGAGCATTTCGACCATGCGCTTGTGGGCGGCATCCCGGCCGGTCAGCATCTTGCCGTTGAGCAGGATGGTTTCACCCGGTTTCCAGCTGGCCACTTCTTCGGGCGTGATGCTGTCCAGGTTGACACGTCGGGCGCTTGGGCCAGCTTCCCAGACGATCTCGGGGTAGGCGTCCAGCGACGGCGCTTCCAGCTGCGCCGGGCCCGTGCCGTCGAGCACGAAGTGGGCGTGGCGAGTGGCCGCGCAGTTTGGGATCATGCACACCGGCAGCGAGGCGGCGTGGGTCGGGTAGTCCATGATCTTGACGTCGAGCACGGTGGTCAGGCCACCGAGGCCCTGGGCGCCGATGCCCAGCTGGTTGACCTTCTCGAACAGCTCCAGACGGATTTCTTCCAGGCGGTTCTGCGGGCCGCGTGCCTTGAGCTCATGGATGTCGATGGACTCCATGAGCACTTCCTTGGCCATGACCGCGGCTTTTTCGGCGGTGCCGCCGATGCCGATGCCCAGCATGCCAGGCGGGCACCAGCCAGCGCCCATGGTCGGAACGGTCTTGAGCACCCAGTCGACGATGGAGTCGGACGGGTTGAGCATGGCCATCTTGGACTTGTTTTCCGAACCGCCGCCCTTGGCTGCAACATCGACCTCGACCTTGTCGCCGGGGACGATGGAGTAGTGGATGACGGCCGGGGTGTTGTCCTTGGTGTTCTTGCGGGCGCCGGCCGGGTCGGCCAGGATCGATGCGCGCAGGACGTTTTCAGGCAGATTGTAGGCGCGGCGCACACCCTCGTTGATCATGTCGTCCACGCTCAAGGTGGCGCCGTCCCAGCGCACATCCATACCCACGCGCACGAACACGGTGACGATGCCGGTGTCCTGGCAGATAGGCCGGTGACCGGTGGCACACATGCGCGAGTTGATCAGGATCTGGGCGATGGAGTCGCGCGCAGCCGGCGACTCTTCGCGCAGGTAGGCCTCGTGCATGGCCTGGATGAAATCGACGGGGTGGTAGTACGAGATGAATTGCAGGGCGTCGGCAACGCTCTGAATCAGGTCGTCTTGCTTGATCACGGTCATGCAGCGCGCTCCTCTTAAAGACGGGAACATTCAGTGAGACGTTCGACGGAGCCGACCAGCCTGTCGAAACGCCTTGCAAAGGCGCGCCGACAGCCTGCCGACGCAAAAAAGGCGCGGCAGTATAGCGCGCCTGCCCCGGTGAAACACCTGCGAGTGGTCAGGACCATGGTCTGGCCGGTGGCCGGCATCCTTTTTGCTGCTCGGCACAGTACAGGGCATTAGAATCGACGGGCACGCGGTCGCGTCCATCGGCACAAGGGGTTTGAAGAGGTGAGTGAACATGCCCGAACTTAGCGTGGGCACGCGTTGTTGGACAGTGCCGACTGGCGCCAACTTGCTCGATGCCTTGAACGAGGCAGGGCTTGATGTGCCCTACAGCTGCCGTGCAGGGCGCTGCCATGCGTGCCTGGTACGGTGCGAGCACGGGTTGCCCCTCGATGCCCTGCCAGAAGCCCTGGCGTTGGACAGGCATGCCGTGGGCTGGCGCCTGGCCTGCCAGTGCCGCGTGGTAGAAGACTTGCGCGTGGACGTGTTCGATCCCTTGCGCGACGGCGTAGGCGGCGTTGTCAGCGAACTGGACTGGTTCGGTGATGTGTTGCGGTTGCGCCTGCGGACCGAGCGCAGCGTCCGCTACCAGCCAGGCCAACACGCGGTGCTCTGGTTGGGTGGGGTGGCGCGGCCTTATTCACTGGCCAGCCTGCCGGGTGAGGATGATTGCCTGGAGTTTCATATCGATTGCCATCGTCCCGGTGCTTTCTGTGACCAGGCACGGGCGCTGGGGGTGGGCGATGCGTTGCGCCTTGGCGAAGTCAGGGGTGGGGCATTGCATTACGACCTTGACTGGCAGGACCGGCCGTTATGGCTACTGGCTGCCGGTACCGGGCTTGCACCGCTATGGGGCATCGTGCGCGAAGCGTTGCGTCAAGGGCATCGGGGGGAGATCCGGTTGCTGCACGTGGCCCGCGACCGCGCAGGGCACTACCTGGCAGCACCGTTGCAGCAGTTGCCAGGTGTGAGCGTGGAACTGGTGGTGACAGCGCAGCTGGAGGAAACACTGGCGGCGCTGCGGCCTTCATCGAGACAGACCTTGGCCCTGCTGTGCGGCGCGCCCGCCAGCGTCGAACGGTTTGCCCGAAGGCTGTTCATCGCCGGCGTGCCGAGGGGGCAGGTGTTCGCAGACAGCTTTGTCGAGCACGTCTGAGCCGACGTGTCTGCAGTGCCTGCACAGGGCCGCTTGCTCACGGGGGAACGCGCGCGAAGCGACCCTGGCTCGTCAGCCGATCAGCCGACCAGCGGATCACCGACATGCAGGATCTTCATGCCGTTGGTCCCGCCGATGGTGTGGTAGCTGTCGCCCTTGGTGAGGATCACCCAGTCACCTTGCTCGACCAGCCCACGCTTGAGCAGCTCGTCCACGGCGGCCTGGCTGACCTTGTCGGCCGGCAGCGATGCCGGGTCGAAATCGATCGGGTACACACCCCGGAACATCGAGGCACGGGCCTGGGTAGCGCGGTGCGGAGACAGGGCGAAGATCGGTACGTGCGAGCGCAGGCGCGACATGATCAGCGGGGTATAACCGCTCTCGGTCAGGGCGATGATCGCCTTCACGCCTGGGAAGTGGTTAGCCGTGTACATGGCTGCCAGGGCGATGCTTTCGTCGCAGCGCTCGAACGTGGTGTGCAGGCGGTGGCTGGAGCGCTGGCTAGTTGGGTGTTTCTCGGCACCCAGGCAGATGCGCGCCATGGCCTGGACGGCTTCGATCGGGTATGAACCGGCGGCGCTTTCGGCCGACAGCATCACGGCGTCGGTGTTGTCGAGCACGGCGTTGGCCACGTCGGACACTTCGGCACGGGTCGGCATCGGGTTCTGGATCATCGACTCCATCATCTGGGTCGCGACGATCACTGCCTTGTTGTTGCGGCGGGCGTGCTGGATGATCTTTTTCTGAATGGCGATCAGCTCGGCGTCGCCGATTTCCACGCCCAGGTCACCACGGGCAACCATGACGGCGTCGGAGGCTGCGATGAGCTTGTCGAGGGTTTCGTCGTCAGCAACCGCTTCGGCGCGTTCGATCTTGGCCACCAGCCAGGCGCTGCCACCAGACTCGTCACGCAGCTTGCGGGCGTATTCCATGTCGCTGGCGTCACGCGGGAAGGACACGGCCAGGTAGTCCAGGTCCATCTCGGCAGCCAGCTTGATGTCGGCCTTGTCCTTCTCGGTCAGGGCCGGTGCAGTCAGGCCGCCACCTTTGCGGTTGATGCCCTTGTGGTCCGACAGCGGTCCACCGATGATCACCACGCAGTGCAGGGCGTCGGCGGTCGCGGTTTCGACGCGCATGACCACGCGGCCATCGTCGAGCAGCAGTTCGTCGCCAACGCCACAGTCCTTGACCAGGTCGGGGTAGTCGATACCGACGATGTCCTGGTTGCCTTCGGTCAGCGGATGAGCGGTCGAGAAGGTGAAGGTGTCACCGACTTTCAGTTCGATGCGCTTGTTGGCGAACTTGGCGATGCGGATCTTCGGACCCTGCAGGTCGCCGAGCAAGGCCACGTGACGGCCATTCTTGGCAGCGATTTCACGGATCAGGCGGGCGCGTGCCTTGTGCTCGTCCGGAGTGCCATGAGAGAAGTTCAGGCGAGCCACGTCCAGGCCGGCGAGGATCAACTGTTCGATCACTTCCGGCGAATTGCTGGCGGGGCCAAGGGTGGCGACGATTTTGGTACGGCGGATGGTCATGCACAGACTCCTATAGTGAAGCGCAGCGAGAGGCTACTCCTGAATCGGGCTGTAGTCATCGTTAGGTTGCACTACCTGGCTTTGGAAAACTGTGCAGGTGACAGTCGCGCGCATTTGCTGGCTGGCGTGGTCGGGCCACTGCACGCGATACGTGCCGACCGTTGAAGAATCCGATGGGCCGGCCGATACGCTCTTCAGCAAAGGAGACTCCCATGCGCATGCTGATCGTTTTAGCCCTCGCGGCCAGTGCCGTCGGGTGTACCCGCTGGTCCATGGACCACCATCTCAACAATGCCTACCGCGCTTATGATCGCGGTGATTGCCAGCGGGTAATGTTGGAGCTGTCCCAGGTCGACCGCACCAGCCGCGCCCGGCCTTTCATCCACCCGGAAGTGGCGTTGCTGCGCGGGCAGTGCCTGGAGCGGCAAGCGTTGTACGTGGATGCCGCACAGACCTACCAGTACCTGATCCAGCGCTATCCGGGCAATGAATATGCCTACCGTGCCCAGGCGCGTCTGCAAACATTGGAGAAGCTGGGTCATTACCGGGGTGGCGAGCCGGCCGTGACCAGGCCAGCGCCGAGCGTACCTTGGCGCTAATGCCAAGGTGTGCTGTATTGACGGGGAGATTTGTCGCAGCGTGCGCTAACCTGTAACTCAACTGATACAACAACCGCCAGTACCAGGCGTTCCTGGCATCGCGGACGGACTGACCTTGACGCTATTCAATAAACGACATATCGACCGCCACCAGTTGCCTTTTGTCCTGAAGGTATTCAATCGCTTCAATGGGCAGGAGATGGGCCAGCTGGGCAATGCCTCTGAAAACGGCATGATGCTGATCAGCGAGCTGCCGGTCATGGTGGGCCCCGATTACGAATTGCAGTTGCGCCTGCCGTTGACGGGGGGTGGGCATCAGTTCGTCAACCTTACGGCCAGTTGTCTGTGGTGCCGCGAGGACCAGACGCCTGGGTACTACGATTCGGGCTTCATGTTGTTGCAGGCGCCTCGCGAATACGACGACTTTGTGCGCTCCTTGCAGGAGTACTTCAGTTTTCGCGCCTCCTCTACCTCGGTTTGACAGGTCGGTATTGCCGATTGCTGACGCCCGTCCATGAGATCGGTCCGGGTCAGTAGGGGCTGTGTAGCACGGCCTACTGGCCCCAAGTCGCTTCATTGGCCCGACGTCAGGCCCGGCTCAACGCGTTAGAATCAGGGCGAACCTGCAACAGGACGGCCCTGTGACTTCAAGCATTTTCTGGCATGACTACGAAACCACCGGCATCAACCCGCGCTGCGACCGGCCCGTGCAGATGGCAGGGGTGCGTACCGACCTCGACCTGAATGAAATCGCCGAACCGATCAACCTCTATTGCCGCTTGTCGGATGACATATTGCCGCATCCTGCTGCCTGCCTGGTGACGGGCGTCACGCCGCAACAGTTGGCCGAAAAAGGACTCGGCGAGGCCGAGTTCATGGCGCGCGTGCATGCCGAACTGGCGCAACCCGGTACCTGCGGTGCCGGCTACAACACGCTGCGTTTCGACGACGAAGTCACGCGCTACAGCCTATACCGCAACTTCTTCGACCCTTACGCACGCGAGTGGCAGGGCGGTAACAGTCGCTGGGACCTGATCGATATCGTCAGGACCGCGTTCGCGTTGCGTCCCGATGGCATTCAATGGCCCCAGCAGGAAGGGCGCATCAGTCTGCGCCTTGAGTTGTTGAGCAAGGCCAACGGCCTCGAACATGGCCACGCACACGAGGCACTCTCCGATGTTCGGGCGACCATTGCCCTTGCCCGGCTGATACGCGAGAAGCAGCCAAAGTTGTACGACTGGTTGTTTCAGCTTCGCAGCAAGCACAAGGTCATGGAGCAGATACGGCTGCTGCAGCCGATGGTGCATATTTCTGGACGTTTCAGTGCTGCGCGTCATTACTTGGGCGTCGTGTTGCCTTTGGCCTGGCACCCTAAAAACCGCAATGCATTGATTGTTTGCGATCTGCATCAGCAAACCCTGCCGCTGATTGAAGAGCGCGCCGAAACTTTGCGCCAGCGGCTCTATACCCGTCGAGAAGCCCTTGGCGAAGGCGAGCTCCCTGTACCGCTCAAACTCATCCAGATCAACCGCTGCCCGGTGGTGGCGCCCCTTTCTGTATTACGACCGGCTGATCAAGCGCGTCTGGGGATTGACCTGGACGCATTACAACGACGCGCCGAGGCATTGGTCCGTCAACAGGATCAATGGCAGGAAAAACTGGCACCTATTTATACGCAAGACGGTTTTGCGGCCAGTGACGATCCTGAACAGCAATTGTATGAGCGGTTTCTCGGCGAGCGTGACCGGCGGTTATGCGATCAAGTGCGTTCGCTGTCGCCCGCCCAGTTGGGCGCCGGGCAGTGGATGTTCGATGATCCACGCTTGGCCGAATTGCTCTTTCGTTACCGTGCACGTAACTTTCCCGACACCTTGAACGATGAAGACAGGGCGCGATGGCAGGATTTTTGTAGGCAACGTCTGACTGACCCCCGCTGGGGTGCGCCCAATACCCTGGGTGATTTCGCCCAGGCCCTGGCCGCAGCCTGGCCTGGCGCGGGTGAAGCAGGACAGCAAGTGCTGACAGCCTGGCAACTGCATGCCAACGCGTTGCAAACGAGGTTTGCCGTCAATTGAAAGCCCATAAAAAAACGCCGGTTATTAACCGGCGTTTTTTACGTATATCAAATAGCGAGCAATGGACAATCAGTCCAGCAGGGTTGCCCAGCTTTCTACCTCGTCACCGCCCCATTGAGCTTTCCACTCTTTCAGGGTTTTGTGGTTGCCACCTTTGGTTTCGATGACTTCACCGTTGTGCGGGTTTTTGTATTGCTTGACCTTGCGCGCGCGTTTGGTGCCAGTGGTTTTCACGGCGCCACGCGGCAGTTTGCTCATCTTGGCATCAGGGTCGAGCAGGGCAATGATGTCACGCAGCGACTTGGAATATTCGCCCATCAGGGTGCGCAGTTTGCCTTCGAACTCCAGTTCTTTTTTCAGCTTGTCATCCTGAGACAGGTTGGCCAGGCGGGCCTGAAGTTCCTTGATGGCTTCTTCGGTAGCACGGTACTCGTTGATCAGGGACATGGAGTGTTCCTTAATGCGTGTTCGGAAATGTGTGGAGCAATAGTAAACAGGCAATTCTCGCAAGTAAACATATGATTGATGTATTAACAGTTGATTAGCTGTGACAGTAATTCTCCACGTGAACAAAAATTTACATAGGTTGCCGTTTCGTCCATAAACCTTGTCGGAAGATTCCCGCCTGATAGGCACAGCGACCCTATGCAGCACGTCGCAATCATTACTGCGTTTTTCTCAGCGTGCCGCTAGAATAAGCGCCTTTGCGAGTTCTGGAGTCTTATTCATGCGCACCTACCGTCTGGTGATCGCTTGCCCCGACCGTGTCGGCATCGTGGCGAAAGTCAGTAATTTCCTGGCCTTGTACAACGGCTGGATCACCGAAGCCAGCCATCACTCCGACGAGCAGACTGGCTGGTTCTTCATGCGTCATGAAATTCGCGCCGAGTCGCTGCCCTTCGGTATCGAGGCGTTCCGCGAAGCGTTCGCGCCCATCGCCGAAGAGTTCTCCATGACCTGGCGCGTGACCGATTCTGCCCAGAAAAAGCGCGTCGTGCTGATGGCCAGCCGCGAATCCCACTGCCTGGCCGACCTGCTGCACCGCTGGCACAGCGATGAGCTCGATTGCGACATTCCCTGCGTCATTTCCAACCACGACGACCTGCGCAGCATGGTCGAGTGGCACGGTATTCCGTTCTTCCACGTTCCAGTAGACCCCAAGGATAAAGCCCCGGCGTTTGCCGAGGTGTCACGCCTGGTGCAGGAACACGCAGCCGATGTGGTCGTGCTGGCGCGGTACATGCAAATTCTGCCGCCGCAACTCTGCCAGGACTATGCTGAGAAGGTCATCAACATCCACCATAGCTTCCTGCCATCGTTCGTCGGCGCCAAGCCGTACCATCAGGCGGCGCTGCGTGGCGTGAAGCTGATCGGTGCGACCTGCCACTACGTGACCGAAGAGCTGGACGCCGGCCCCATCATCGAGCAGGACGTGGTGCGGGTTACCCATGCCGACAGCATCGAGGACATGGTCCGCTTCGGGCGCGACGTGGAGAAAATGGTGCTGGCCCGCGGCCTGCGCTATCACCTGGAAGACCGGGTTCTGGTGCACGGCAACAAGACAGTGGTGTTCGACTGATAGCAGGGCTGCTATCAAGCCTCTTGAGCAACGTGAGGATCGACCAATGGGACGGCGCGGTACGCCTACAGCCTCTCCACCCCCTGTAGTGGGCCAGGGTTGCCTGGCCCGCTACGATCCAGACGCGTTGCAGGACACCGACGGCACCGACTTCCCCGGTGCCGCTGCGCTTTGGCAAGCGCTCAACCCACCTGACGCCGCCAGCGCTCCAGCAGCGGACGTGCCAGCAGGCACACGAACACAGGCCCTCCGGCGAGCAGATACAGGTAGTAAGTGATTGCGCGCCAGATCAGGATCGCCGCTGCCGCCGTCGAACTGCCCACCATGGGTGTCAGCAGGCTGGCCGAGGTCAGCTCGGCAGCGCCTGCGCCGCCGGGCATCATGCTGAACTGACCGGCGCTGAGCGAGAGCATCTGGACCAGGAAACTGGGGATCCAGGCCAGCTCCACGCCCAGGCCCTTGACCACTAGGTACAGCACGCTAAAGCGCAGCCCCCAGTGGACGCACGTCAGGCTGAACACCAGAAACAGGGTGCGCTTGGGTAGCTGCCAGGTTTGCGCCAGTGCCTGCACGAAACGAAACAGCTTACGGGCCCAGCGCCGTTTGCGCGGTGCGCTGGTACCCAGGCGCTGCAGCAGCCTGCCATTCAGCCGCATCACCTTGCGCCGGTAGCGCAGCAACGCCACCACGCCTGCCAGCGCCGCGCACAGCAGTGCCGCACTGCCCAGCAACATGCTTTCCTGGCTGCGCCCCAGGCTGTGAAACAACGCATAGCCGGCGATCGCCAGCATGGCGCAGAAGAAAAACACCAAGTCATTGAGCTGATCCATCGCGAACACCGCGCCGCTGCGGGCTGCGCTGATGCCCTCGCGGGCCAGCAAGGCCATCAGGGTCAGGGGACCGCCGCCACCACCTGGAGTGGTACAGATGGCGAATTCGGTGGCCATGACCACACCCAAGGTGCGCACCCGCGACACGCGCACTGCCTGATCGCCTAGCAGCAGGCGCATCCGGCAGGCGTTGATCACCCAGCACAGCAGAATCATGCCCACCAGCGTCATCAACAGCTGCGGGTCGAAGCGGCTCAGCTTGGGCAGCAGTTCGCTGCCGCCCAACAGTGCCGGCACCAACGCTGCGCCCAGCAGCGCCAAGCCCAGCAGCAGCCAGCGGTTCATGCTGCCACCTGCCGCTCCAGCCAGGCTGACTTGGTCAAGGGTTCGCGCCCGTCTTCGATCAGTTTTTCAAGGGTGCGCAGCCAGTAGTCCCGTGAGTATTGATGGCGCATGTCCACCGGGTGCAGCCCCAGGCGCAGGGTGTTAGCACCTTGCCAGCGTCGACATTGCCAGTCGCTGAGCACCCGCGACACACCACGGCGCCAGGCGCTGCGCGCGCTCCAGACCAAACCGGGTGCATCGATGGCGGTAAAGTCCGGCAGGCGATAGAGGTGCTGCGGGGTGCTGGTGTATTTGAGCGGCAGTTGGCGCAGCGCTTGCCGCGTGCCCTGGCTCATCAACCACGCGGGGGCCACGAAGCCTGCTACAGGCCAGCCTTGACGGTCGAACAACGCCAGGCCGTCTTGTAGCCGGGCGATGGCCTGGTGTTCGTCCAGCGCGTAGAACTCGCCTTCATGGGTATAGATCCGCCGCATGAAGTAGTCCACGGGCGTACGCGGCGTGGGGCCCTCATCGGCATGGGCGTAACCGTGCAGGGCCAGCTCGTCACCCGCGGCCAGACGGCGATCGAGCAACTGGCAGAAGCCGGGAGACTGAGTCAGCAGGTTGCGCCGATGAAAGTCGGGCACCACCAGCCAGGTCATGGGCACGTTACCCAATGCATCGACCGCCTGCACGAACGGCTCGTAATCTGGCCACGTCTCTGGGGCCACATCATGCAGCACCAGCATCACGCTACGGGAACGGGTACCGGACTCAAGCATGTGCCCGCACCTGCTGTTGATGGCCAAGTACAGCCTGGTAATGCTCAAGCAGGCCATTGACCACGTTGTCCCATGAGTAATGCTGCTCTACATGTCGCCTGGCCTGTGCACCGAGCTTGCGCGCCCCGGCTTCGAACGCCTCGCGCACCGCCAGGGCCATTGCCCGGGCATCATTGGGTTGGCACAAGCGCCCGCACTGGTCGTTGACGATTTCGCCGAAGGCGCCGGCACGCACTGCAACCACGGGCGTGCCACTGGCCATGGCTTCGAGGATGACCAGGCCGAAGGTTTCCTGGTCGCCGGCATGCACCAACAGGTCGGCGCTGGCCATCAGGCGAGCCACCTGGTCAGGTGGGCAGAACTGGCCGATCACGCTGACGTTGTCGGGCACATTGGCGGGCATGTTGGACCCCACCAGCAGCAGGTGATACCCGCGCCCCAGCTGCCGCATGCAGTCGAGCAGCACGGGCAGGTTCTTCTCCCGAGAGCCTCGGCCTGCATAGATCAGCAGCCGGCAGGTGTCGGCGATGCCCAGTTCGGCCCGCACCTGTGGATCGCGGCGTGCGGGGTTGAAGGTTTCCAGGTCCACGCCCAGCGGCTGCACGTGAACATCACGTACCCCCAGGCGGCGGAGCTTGTCTGCCATGACCTTGCTCGGTGCGAGCACGCGGTCGAAATTGCCATACAACTTGCTGACATAGGCCTCGACGTTGGGCGTGAACCAATTACCCATGCGGTTGCTCACCAACAGCGGCAGGTCGGAGTGATAGAAACCAATGACCGGTACGTCCAGCTGACGGCGCGCTTCAAGCGCCGCCCAGGCGGTCAGGTACGGGTCGCCGACCTCGATCAGGTCTGGCTTTAGCGTGCGCAGCGTGTTGCACCATGGCGCCAGGCGTACCGGAAAGCGATAGCCTTTGCCAAAGGGCAGGGGTAGTGCAGGCACATGATAGACACCGCCTTCATGCCGAGCGCTGGCGCCGGGGATCAACAGGCTGTGACGGACACCTTGTAGGGCATCCAGGCGGTGGTGTTTGGCATCAAGGTAAGTGCGTACGCCGCCGCTGGCCGGGGCGTAGAACATGGTGATGTCGGCAATGTGCACGATCTGCATCCCTCCGGGATCGTCTTTCGGGTCTGTCATCGCGCGGTAACGAAACCGGCGTTGACATGCCATGAAGTTGACCTTTCAGAAGGATAGTTTGTTCGATCAGCTTGTGCGGTTGATCGCCCGGCAGCCGAGCGCCAGGCAAAGGCGCTCGGCGGGTCGGTGCCGGCTTCAGATACGGAAGGTGCCGACCAGGTGTTTCAGACGGCTGGCCTGCTGTTCCAAATCGGAACAGGCACGCAGCGTCGCCTGCAGGTTTTCGACGCCTTCCTGATTGAGCATGTTGATTTCGTTGATATCCATATTGATGGCTTCGACCACGGCCGTCTGCTCCTCGGTGGCCGTGGCCACGGACTGGTTCATGCCATCGATTTCGCCAATGCGCACGGTGACACTGTCCAGCCGCTCACCGGCCTGGTTGGCGATCTGCACACTGTCCAGGCTGTGGCGCTGGCTCTGGTCCATGGTATCGACCGACTCGCGGGCGCCCACTTGCAGCTCCTCGATCATGCCCTGGACCTGCTGCGCGGATTCCTGGGTGCGATGGGCCAGGTTACGCACTTCGTCGGCCACCACTGCGAAACCACGACCCGCTTCACCGGCACGCGCGGCCTCGATGGCGGCGTTGAGCGCCAGCAGGTTGGTCTGCTGGGAAATGCTGGTGATCACTTCGAGAATCTGGCCGATGTTGACGGTTTTACTGTTGAGCGTCTCGATGTGGGCGCTGGACGTCACGATCAAGTCGGAAAGCCGGTTCATGGCGGCGATGTTGCGATCGACCACTTGCTGGCCTTCTTCAGCCAGACGCCGTGCAGAACTTGCATGCTGAGAAGCCTGCGCCGCATTGCCGGCGATCTCCTGGGCGGCAGCGCCCAGCTCGTTGATGGCGGCCGCCACGCTGTTGGTGCGGTTGGATTGTTCGTCGGAATTGGTCATCGACGAATTGGACGCACTGATCACACGCAACGCGACTTCGTTCACCTGCTCGGTGGCCGAGGACACTTCACGGATCGAGCCGTGGATACGCTCGACGAAGCGGTTGAAGGCGTTGCCCAGGATGCCGAACTCGTCGTGATGGTGGATGCGCAGGCGCTTGGTGAGGTCGCCTTCGCCCTCGGCGATATCCTCCATGGCCCGTGTCATGGTGTGCAGCGGCTGCATCAGCACACGGATCAGCAGCCCCAGCAGGGCGATGATGATCACCACGGCCACCACGGTGGCGATCACGGCGGAGGTGCGGAACGTGCTGAGCATCGCGAAGGCCTTGTCCTTGTCCACCGACAGGCCGATGTACCAGTTGGCCGAAGGCAAGCCGGTCACCGGTGTGAACGTCAGCAGGCGGGCATGGCCGTCACTTTGCACTTCGGTCAGCTCAGGGGTGAGCTTCGGTGTGCGCTCGGGGAACAGGTCTGACAATGATTTCATCACCAGGCCTTGATCCGGGTGGACCAGGATCTTGCCTTGGTCGTTTACCAGGAAGGCATACCCCATGCCGCCGAAGTTCAGCGAGTTGATGATTTGCGCCAGGCCGTCCAGTGCCAGGTCACCACCGACCACTCCCACCGAATCGGCCACCTTGTCGAGGATGCCGATCACCATCTTGTTGGTGGTCATGTCGATGTAGGGTTCGGTCAGCAGGGTGCCGCTGGCACTCATGCCATCCTTGTACCAGGGGCGTGTGCGGGGATCGTACCCGTCAGGCATCTTTGCATCCGGGCGCACGCTGAAGCTGCCATCGACCCTGCCCAGGTAAACGGTAAGGAAACTCGATATCAGCGCCTGCTGGCCCATCAGGGTTTCAGCATTGGCCGGTTGCTGGGCGATATTCTGCGCCAGGTTCTCGACCAGTTTGATACGTCCCTCGAACAAACTGCGGATGTTGGTCGACGTAGAGGCGCCCATCTCAGTCAGGTAGTCCTGAAGGTCCTCGCGAATCGCATTACGCTGCAGGTAATCGTTGTAGAGGGTGAACAGGCTGAATGCGAGGATCACGATCAGTGATGCTGCCAGCAGAATCTTGTGGCTGAAACGAAGGCTTTTGTTCATGAAATCATCGGGTCCGCTAAGGTTTTGTATCAGGCGTTCGCAGCTGTAGGGCCCAGCCAGTGCAACATCCCGAAAAGTCCTTTTTCGGTTGTTCTCTCTGAGTAAGGCGAATATCACCCAGAGGTATCGGCCGAAGTAAGACAAAGCTTGAGCAGAGGATTAAAGAGATGTCGGAATCTTCATTTATCGTTGTAGGATCAAGCCCTGATGGCCAGCCCGTAGGGCAAGCGATGCGGCTTGCCAACCGGCACGGGTTGGTGGCGGGGGCCACCGGTACCGGCAAGACCGTGACCCTGCAACACTTGGCCGAGGCTTTCAGCGATGCCGGCGTGGCGGTGTTCGCGGCCGACGTCAAAGGCGACCTGTGTGGGCTAGGCGCCAAAGGCGCGCCTGAGGGCAAGGTGGCCGAGCGCATCGCAGGGATGCCTTGGTTGCACCACCAGCCACAGGCCTACCCAGTCAGCGTGTGGGACATCGCGGGCCAGTCGGGGCATCCGTTGCGTACCACGATCAGCGAAATGGGGCCTTTGCTGCTAGGCAACTTGCTTGAGCTCACCGATAGCCAACAGGCGGCGCTGTATGCCAGTTTCAAGGTGGCCGATCGCGAAGGCTTGCTGTTGCTGGACCTCAAGGACCTCAAAGCGCTGCTTGGCCACCTGAAGGACAACCCGCAGGTGCTGGGCGAAGACAGTGCGCTGGTTACCGGCGCGTCCGTGCAGGCGTTGCTGCGCCGGCTGGCCACCCTGGAGCAGCAGGGGGCAGAGGCGTTGTTTGGTGAGCCGGCATTGCAGCTCGAAGACATTCTGCGGCCCGACCCGGATGGGCGAGGGCGCATCCATTTGCTCGACGCCAGCCGCCTGGTGCATGAGGCACCCAAGGTCTACGCCACGTTTCTACTGTGGCTGCTGGCCGAACTGTTCGAGCAACTGCCCGAGCGTGGTGATGCCGAAAAACCGGTGCTGGCGCTGTTCTTCGATGAAGCGCACCTGCTGTTCAAGGACACGCCCAAGGCCTTGCAAGACCGCCTGGAGCAGGTGGTGCGGCTGATTCGCTCAAAAGGGGTCGGGGTGTATTTCGTCACCCAGTCCCCAGCCGACCTGCCCGATGCAGTCCTTGCCCAGTTGGGCCTGCGAATCCAGCATGGCTTGCGGGCGTATACGGCCAAGGAGCAGAAGGCGCTACGCGCCGTAGCCGAGGGCTTTCGCCCCAACCCTTCATTCGATGCGTTGTCCTCGCTGACCGAGCTGGGCATCGGCGAGGCACTGGTCGGCACGCTCGAGGACAAGGGAACACCTGCCAGTGTGCAGCGAGTGCTGGTCGCCCCACCGCAATCGCGCATCGGCCCGTTGAGTGAGGCCGAGCGCAGTGCACTGATTGCGCGGTCCCCCTTGGTTGGCCGTTATGACAAACCCATAGACCGGGAGTCGGCTTACGAAAGGCTCAACCAACGCAAGGGCGAAGCGGTGGAGCCCGCGCCGCAACCCAAGGCTGATGACAGCAGTTTCGCTGAAAAGGCGGGCGAATTTCTGCAAGGCGCGGCTGGGCAGGCGATCAAGTCGGCGATGCGTCAGGCTGCCAATCAACTGGGGCGGCAGCTGGTGCGCGGGCTGATGGGCTCGTTGCTGGGCGGGAAAAAGAAGTAGCTGCGCGGTGTGAAACCATCGCCCATAAAAAAGGCGCCCGACGGCGCCTTTTTCTATGGGCTGAGGTCAGCCGATTGCCTTGGACGCCAACCAGAACAGGCCGGCGGCAAGCCCCATCGAGGCGGGCAGGGTCAGCACCCACGCCATCAGGATGGTCTTCACCGTACCGCCCTGCAGGCCGCTTTTGTTGGCGACCATGGTGCCGGCAACGCCGGAAGACAGCACATGCGTGGTTGAAACCGGCAGCGCGAACACGTTGGCCATGCCAATGGCGCAGGCCGCGGTGATCTGCGCCGACATGCCCTGGGCATAGGTCATGCCCTGTTTGCCAATCTTCTCGCCGACGGTCAACACCACGCGGCGCCAGCCAACCATGGTGCCCAGGCCCAGGGCCAGGGCAACGGCCACGATCACCCAGAACGGAGCGTACTCAGTGGTGGCGGTCAGGTCCTTGCGCAGCTTTTCCAGGTCGGACTTTTCACGCGCATCCAGGCCCGGCAACTTGCCAACCTTTTTCGCGGTGTCGTCCAGGCACAGCAGGTAACGGCGTACTTCTACACGCTTGTCCGCGTCCAGGGCCCGGTAGTCGGTCACGCCCTGCAGCGAGGACTGCAGCGCGGCGATGGTCGGCTCGGTCTGCTGGGGATTGCAGCTGAACTGTTCAGGCAGGTCACTGGCCTTGGCCTTGCCCAGCGCCAGGAATTCGCCCAGCGTGGCAGCGTTGCGCTCGTAGAACTGGCTCATGTGCAACGTGGCATCACGGGTGCGTTCGATCTGGTAGGTGGTGCTGTTCAGGTCGAGCACGAACTTGGCCGGTACGATGCCGATCAATACCAGCATGATCAGGCCAATGCCTTTCTGACCGTCATTGGAGCCGTGCACGAAGCTCACGCCCATGGCCGAAATCACCAGCACCAGACGATTCCAGAAAGGCGGGTGCTTCTTGTCGTCCAGTTTGCGGCGTTGCTCAGGCGTCTTGTGCATCTTCGACAGCGGGCGCCACCATTTCAGGCCAAGCAGGACCAGCGCGGCCACGGCAAACCCGGCGATCGGCGAAACCACCAGGGACATGGCGATATCGATGGCTTTCTGCCAATTGACGCCGTCACCCAGCGGAATGTCGTTGATGAGCGCGTTGGCCAGGCCCACGCCCAGGATCGAGCCGATCAGGGTATGCGAACTGGACGCAGGAATACCGAAGTACCAGGTGCCCAGGTTCCAGGTAATGGCTGCGGCCAGCAGCGAGAAGACCATGGCCAGGCCGTGCCCGGTGTTCACATTGATCAGCAGCTCTACCGGAAGCAGGTGCACGATGGCATAAGCCACCCCGACCCCACCCAGCAGAACGCCAAGGAAGTTGAACACGCCGGAGAAGAACACGGCCAGGTGTGGTGGCATGGCTTTGGTGTAGATGACGGTGGCTACCGCGTTGGCGGTGTCATGAAAGCCATTGATGAACTCGAAGGCGAGCACGAAGGTCAAGGCGAGCAGCAAGCTCACCAATACCCAGGCATCCAGTCCGCTGAATAAATCGATCATGAAGGTTGTCTGGCGGTCGTAGGGGGGCCGGATTATGCCAGAAAACGTTGGCAATCGATGCACCCGCGGCAGCCGCTGATCATGTCGCCCAGGTCAGAAATTGCCGTCTGCCACTGCAGGTCGGTCAACATTATCGAAGCCAAATGTGTTCAACGTCAGCGAAAAATCAGCAAAATGCGCGGAAGGTGAGGCGGTTAATCGTTTTAAACGCCCGTATGAAATTTGTGAAATTCCATTACAACCATTGCGCCAGAGCAATTACGCGCTCTGGGCACCCCTAGCGCTTTGACGATTGGGCAAAGGGCTAGGGGTTAGCGCTGCGCAATTCCTTCTCCATGCGTTCCAGCTCCTGGCTGAACGCCTGGTCGCGCATGTTGGCGCGTTTGCGCCAGGGTTTGCGTTCCGGTTCCGGCTGTGCCGCATAGGTGGTCACTTCGCCGCCATACACATCCTTGAAACGCTCAGCCTGGCGCTCGAGTTCTGCGCGCAGTTCTTCTTTTGTCACATGCAGTACCTGAATTGAATTGAAAAGAGGACCGCCCTGTCGGCGTAAACCGTTAGACGATATCGACACTTAACTTGCCGGCGGGACCTGGATCGACGCGTCGTCCAACTAGACGACCGGAGTATATCAACACTCGAATAAGGCCAGTGTGATGGGATTGGCCCGACGGGCAATCAAAGACATGTCGATATTAAGAAAACCACAACGTGTGAAAGTTCGATATCGCACGCGATGCACACCGCAAAAACAAAACGGCCCCACCAATTGGCAGGGCCGTTGCCTGGGACTTCTACGGTGGGTACCTGACCAGTCTCTCCAAAGAAGCCACAAGTGGCACTGGAAAGGTATAAGCAAACGTGTCGCCGGTCAATTGCGATTATCGGCCGGTTGTTCGATAATCGCACAAGTCGGCGATTTTGTTGAGGTGTGCGATGAATGACGATAAAACAGCCCGTGACAGTGCTCTGCCCGAAGCAGCACGCAGTCCGGCACCCGCCCTGGCCCCGCCAATCGTGGCATCGCCGGCCAAACGCATTCAGGCGTTCACCGGCGATCCTGACTTCATGACCTCCCTGGCGCGTGGGCTTGCCGTCATACAGGCATTTCAGGAACGCAAGCGGCACCTGACCATCGCGCAAATCAGCCATCGCACCGAAATACCTCGGGCGGCAGTGCGCCGATGCCTGCATACGCTGATGAAGCTGGGCTACGCGACCACCGACGGGCGTACCTACTCCTTGCTGCCCAAAGTGCTGACGCTCGGCCATGCGTACCTGTCATCGACACCCCTGGCCATTTCCGCGCAGCCTTACCTGGACCGTATCAGCGACCAGTTGCACGAGGCGGCCAACATGGCGACCCTCGAAGGGGACGACATTCTGTACATCGCCCGCTCGGCGACGGTAGAGCGCCTGATCTCGGTAGACCTGTCGGTCGGTGGACGGCTCCCGGCGTATTGCACGTCCATGGGCCGCATCCTCCTGGCGGCCATGGACGACACCAGCTTGCGCGAATACTTCGATCGTGCCGACCTCAAGGCCCGCACCAGCCGTACCCTGCAAGACGCCCCGTCGCTGTTCGCCTGCATCGAGCAAGTGCGTAGCCAGGGATGGTGCGTGGTCGACCAGGAACTCGAACAAGGCCTGCGCTCGGTGGCCGTGCCCGTCTACGACGCCTCAGGCCAGGTACTGGCAGCGCTGAACGTCAGTACCCACGTCGGGCGTGTACCGCGCAGTGAACTGGAGCAGCGGTTTCTTCCCGTACTGCTGGAAGCCAGCCAAGAGCTCAGCCATCAGCTGTTTGGATAAGCGCGAAGGCTTTAGGATCATTACAGCCTGCTGACAAAGCGTTCGATAATCGCCCAGTTCAGCCTTGAGCTAATTGTGACGGCCCCGCCTTTGTCCCTAACCTGATGCCCACCCGGCGGACAGGTTGCAGTGACCCGATTGTGCCTGTATCGCCGGCGCCCATGGTCACTGTAGGAGACGCAAGATGCGCGAGGTCTATATTTGTGATGCCGTTCGCACGCCCATTGGCCGGTTTGGTGGCGCCCTTGCCAGCATCCGGGCTGACGACTTGGCGGCGGTACCGCTCAAGGCATTGATCGCGCGCAACCCGGGTGTGCACTGGGCGCACCTGGACGAGGTGTTTTTCGGTTGTGCCAATCAGGCGGGCGAAGACAACCGTAACGTGGCACGCATGGCGTTGCTGCTGGCCGGGCTGCCTGAATGCGTGCCGGGTGTCACCCTCAACCGCTTGTGCGCTTCGGGCATGGAGGCCGTCGGCGCGGCGTTCCGCGCCATCGCCTGTGGCGAAATGGAGCTGGCCATCGCGGGCGGCGTGGAGTCGATGTCGCGAGCGCCGTTTGTCATGGG
The DNA here is from genome assembly GCF_000730565.1 of Pseudomonas fulva NBRC 16637 = DSM 17717. Lineage (GTDB taxonomy): Bacteria > Pseudomonadota > Gammaproteobacteria > Pseudomonadales > Pseudomonadaceae > Aquipseudomonas > Aquipseudomonas fulva. The sequence goes on from NZ_BBIQ01000009.1 coordinate 133,131, forward strand.
CAAAGCGCAAAGCGCTTATTCACGCACCATGCAACTGGAAGACACCACCATCGGCTGGCGTTTCGTCAACCCGCTCATGAAAGCGCAATACGGCGTGGATGCCATGCCGCAGACGGCGGACAACGTAGCTGACGACCATGGCATCTCCCGCGCCGACCAGGATGCGTTTGCCTTGCGCAGTCAGCACAAGGCCGCAGCGGCGCAAGCTGCCGGGTTTTTCGCCGAGGAAATCGTGCCGGTGTGCGTCGCGCACAAGAAGGGTGAGACCTGGGTAGAGCACGATGAGCACGTGCGACCCGATACCACCCTTGAGGCCTTGGCCAGGCTCAACCCCGTCAATGGCGTGGGCAAAACGGTGACGGCTGGCAATGCATCGGGGGTCAACGATGGCGCGGCAGCGATGATCCTGGCGTCTGCAGAGGCCGTGCACACCCATGGCCTGACCGCTCGCGCCAAGGTACTGGGCATGGCCAGTGCGGGGGTGGCCCCGCGGGTCATGGGCATCGGGCCGGTGCCTGCGGTACGCAAGCTGATCGAGCGACTGGGCATCGACATCAGCGCATTCGATGTCATTGAACTCAACGAGGCCTTCGCCAGCCAGGGGCTGGCCGTTCTTCGCGGGCTAGGGGTGGCGGACGATGCGCCCCAGGTCAACCCCAACGGCGGTGCCATCGCACTGGGCCACCCGCTGGGCATGAGTGGTGCGCGCCTGGTACTGACGGCGCTGCACCACCTTGAGCGCACAGGAGGGCGCAAAGGCTTGGCCACGATGTGCGTAGGTGTCGGTCAAGGGCTGGCGCTGGCCATTGAACGGCTTTGAGGGAGCCTGCGCCCGGGTGCCTCAGAGATGAGGGCAGCCGGCAGCGCCTCGCTGCACTTGATTGCACACCACGCGGAACGACTGTGTAACCAGGTATGTCTAGACTTACCTTGTATTCCTCCAGGAGCACGACTGACATGACCACCCCTCACTACACTGGCGAGGAGCGTAGCAAACGCATCTTCGCCATCGTCGGCGCCTCTTCAGGCAACCTGGTGGAATGGTTCGACTTCTATGTCTACGCCTTCTGCGCCATTTATTTTGCTCCGGCGTTCTTTCCCTCAGATGACCCGACCGTGCAACTGCTCAATACCGCCGGTGTGTTTGCCGCGGGCTTTCTGATGCGGCCTATCGGCGGCTGGATCTTCGGCCGTCTGGCCGACCGCCACGGTCGCAAGAACTCGCTGATGATCTCGGTACTGATGATGTGCTTCGGGTCCTTGGCCATCGCCTGCCTGCCCACTTACGCCAGCATTGGCACATGGGCGCCGGCATTGCTGCTGCTGGCGCGCTTGATTCAGGGCCTGTCGGTGGGGGGTGAATACGGCACCACGGCGACCTACATGAGCGAAGTGGCGCTGCGTGGCCAGCGGGGCTTCTTTGCATCGTTCCAGTACGTGACCCTGATTGGCGGCCAGTTGCTGGCAGTATTGGTGGTGGTGATCCTGCAGCAGTTGCTGACCGAAGACGAGCTGCGCGCCTGGGGCTGGCGAATTCCCTTCGTGGTCGGTGCGATCGCTGCCGTCATCTCCTTGATGCTGCGCCGCTCCCTGCACGAAACCAGCAGCGCAGAAACGCGCCAGGACAAGGACGCCGGCAGTATCCGCGGTTTGTTCGGCAATCACCTGGCGGCCTTCATCACGGTGCTGGGCTACACCGCTGGCGGCTCGCTGATCTTCTACACCTTTACCACCTACATGCAGAAGTACCTGGTCAACACGGCTGGCATGACCGCCAAGCACGCCAGCTACGCAATGACCGGGGCGCTGTTCCTGTTCATGGTGATGCAGCCGTTCTTCGGTATGCTGTCCGACCGCATCGGCCGGCGTAACTCCATGCTGTTGTTCGGCGCGCTGGGCACGGTGTTCACGGTGCCATTGCTCATGGCGCTCAAGACGGTCAGCAGCCCCTTCATGGCGTTCGTGCTGGTGAGCCTGGCGTTGTGCATCGTCAGCTTCTACACCTCCATCAGTGGTCTGGTGAAAGCCGAAATGTTCCCGCCCCAGGTGCGGGCCTTGGGCGTGGGGCTTGCCTACGCGGTGGCCAACGCCGTGTTTGGCGGGTCGGCGGAGTACGTGGCCCTGGGGCTCAAGACCTTGGGCATGGAAAACACGTTCTACTGGTACGTGACCGCCATGATGGCCATCGCTTTCCTGTTCAGCCTGCGCTTGCCAAAACAAGCCAAGTACCTGCACCACGATCATTGACGAGCTCGACACAGAGCATGAAGCGCGGCGGGCCGTCCGCGGTATCGGGACGGCCTGTCGAGGTTGTCACTGCCGCACGGCCTTACGCACCGCCACCGGGCCGGCGGCGCGCTCGATCTGACGCTTGAGGGCAGGGCACAGGCCCATCATGAAGGCCGCTTCGGCCACCACGAACAGCGGCCCGATGATCAAGCCGCTGATGTCATCGACGAACGCTGGCTTGCGCCCCTCGTAATGATGACCGACGAACTGGATGATCCAGCCCACCACGAATGCACCCACGCCCACCGACAGCCACAGCGCCGTGGTCTGCACCGCCAGCAGGTGACCTAACCACAGGCACAGGCCCAACAGGGCGCCCATCACCAGGCCGAAGCGAAGCTCCAGGCGCAGGTAGAACCAGGTGGCCGCCGCCGAGACAAGCAGGGCAGGAGACAGCCAAATGCCGCCCAGCGACCCGCCTGGCCGAGACAACAGAATGGTCACGGACAGGACAATCAGAGGTATGCCGACGAAATGAGTGACGATGTTGCGTGGGTCGCGGTGATAGCCCGCGTAGCGGATCAGGTGCTCGGCGAGGGTGCTCATGGTGCTGCCTCCTGGTGGGCTTGCCGGGGTGTGCCCGATATAGCTCAGGATAGCTGTGGTCACCATCATCATCAGCCTGGCGAATGCCAGGGCCGCGCCTTGCTCATCACCCACCGCGTCTGTCGAGGCCTGGCGGGTGGTGAGCAAGCGGGCGGGTATCAGCCGCGGGGCGTCTGTACCGAGGCCTGCTGGTTGGCCTGCCCGGTGCGCTCGTACCAGCCGCCACCGAGTGCCTTGTACAGGTTGACTTCGCTGGTCAGCTGCGAAAGGCGGTCACCGATCAGCGCCTGCTGCGCACTGAACAGGTTGCGCTGGGCGTCGAGGAACGTCAGGTTGCTGTCGATGCCGATACGGTACCGACGCTCGGCCAGGCGGTAGTAGTCCTGGTTGGCTTGCACCAGGTCCCGCTGGGCTTGCAACTGCTCCTCGAAGGTCTTGCGCGCAGCCAGCCCATCGGATACTTCCTGGAACGCAGTCTGGATGGACTTCTCGTAGCGGGCGACGTTGATGTCCTTCTGGATCTTGGCGTAGTCAAGGCTCGCTTTCAGGCTGCCGGCGGTGAAGATCGGCAGGTTGATCTGCGGCTGGAACAGCCAGGTGCCCGACCCACCCTTGAACAGCCCGCCCATGTCGGTGCTCAAGGTGCCCGCATTGGCCGTCAGGCTGATGCTGGGGAAGAAGGCCGCGCGGGCAGCGCCGATGTTGGCGTTGGCCGCCTTGAGCAGGTGCTCGGCCTCCTGGATGTCAGGGCGGCGCTGCAACAGGTCCGACGGCAGGCCTGCCGGTACTTCGGCCAGTTGATCGGCGTCCAGGCGCAGTGGTTCAGGCAGGTTTGTGGGGATGCCGGTCCCCAGCAGGACAGTCAGGCTGTTCACGTCCTGGGCGACCAGGCGCTGGTACTGCGAGTACTTGACCCGGGCGCCTTCGACAGCCGTGCGGGCCTGGCTCAGGTCCAGCGCCGACGCCACGCCCACCTCGTTGCTGCGCCGGGTGAGGTTGTAGCTTTCCTGGTAGTTCTTCAGGGTTTCCTCGGTCAGCTTGAACAGCGCCTGGTCGGCCTGCCAGGTGTAATAGGCGTTCGCCACGCTCGCCACCAGGCTGATCTGGGTGGAGCGACGCGCCTGCTCGCTGGACAGGTAGGTCTCCAGCGCCTGTTCCGAAAGGCTGCGCACGCGGCCGAACAGGTCGAGTTCATAGGCACTGACGCCCAGGGTTGCCGAATACTGGCTGGTGATGCCCGACTGGCCAGTCTGCGACATGTTCGCCGGGATGCGTTGACGGCTGCCACTGCCGTTGGCCGACACCGCCGGGAACAGGTCCGCACGCTGGATGCGGTACTGGGCGCGGTAGGCGTCGATGTTCAGCGCCGCGACGCGCAGGTCCCGGTTGTTGACCAGCGCGGTCTGGATCAGTTGCTGCAGCGCCGGGTCGTTGAAGAACTGCCGCCAGCCCTGTTCAGCGGCAGCGACGTCCGCCGACTGGGTGGGCGAGTAGGCCGGGCCTTGCGGCCACTGCTCAGCCACCGGTGCTTCCGGGGTCTGGTAGTCGGGAATCAGCGAGCAGCCGCCGAGGATGAAAGCGGTGACTGCCAGGGACAACAAAGACTTGGTCATTGCCCAGCCTCATAACGTGGAGTTTCAGGGGTGTCATCTTTTTTCGGCTCTTTGCTGCCGAACAGCGACGACACTGCGACGAAGAACAACGGTACCCAGAAGATGGCCAGCACGGTCGCACTGATCATGCCGCCGATCACGCCGGTACCAATGGCGTGCTGGCTGCCGGCGCCAGCGCCGCTGGCGATGGTCAACGGTACCACGCCGAGGATGAAGGCCAGCGAGGTCATGATGATCGGGCGCAAACGCATGCGGCACGCCTCGATCGCCGCGTCGTACAGGCTGCGGCCCTGCTCGTGCAATTCCTTGGCGAACTCGACGATCAGAATGGCGTTCTTGGCCGCCAGGCCGATGGTGGTCAAGAGGCCGACCAGGAAGTACACGTCATTGGACAGCCCGCGCAGGCTGGTAGCGATCAACGCACCGATGATGCCCAGTGGCACCACCAGCACCACGGCGATCGGAATCGACCAGCTTTCGTACAGCGCTGCCAGGCACAGGAACACGAACAGCAGCGACAGGGCGAACAGGGCCGGCATTTGCGAACCAGACAGCTTCTCCTCGTAGGACATGCCCGTCCAGGAGAAACCTACGCCGCTTGGCAGTTCGCCGGCGATGCGCTCGACCTCGGCCATGGCCTCACCGGTACTGTAGCCAGGGGCAGGCGCACCGAGGATTTCCATGGCTTCTACGCCGTTGTAGCGCGAGAGCTTGGGCGAGCCGTAGGTCCATTCACCTTTGGCGAACGAAGAGAACGGCACCATTTCGCCATCGGCGTTGCGCACATACCACTTCTGCAGGTCTTCCGGGCTCATCCGGGCATTGGCTTCGCCCTGGATGTAGACCTTCTTGACCCGGCCGCGGTCGATGAAGTCGTTGACGTAGCTGGCACCGAAGGCAATCGACAGAGTGTTGTTGATGTCCGAGATGGTCACGCCCAGGGCGCTGGCACGCTCGTCATCGATGGTCAGCTGGTACTGCGGTTCGTCGTTCAGGCCATTGGGGCGTACACCGCTGAGGATCTTGCTTTGCGAAGCCTTGGCCAGGAACTGGTTGCGGGCCTCCATCAGCTTGGCATGGCCGACACCGCCGCGGTCCTGCAGGAACACGTCGAAGCCTGTGGCGTTACCCAGCTCGAGCACCGCTGGTGGTGCGAACGCGAAGACCATGGCGTCGCGGAAGCTGAAGAAGTGCTGCTGCGCCCGCTGGGCAAGACCGAACACGCTGTTTTCCGCCGTACGCTCACCCCAGGGCTTGAGCATGATGAACGCCATGCCCGAGCTCTGGCCGCGGCCTGCGAAGTTGAAGCCGTTGACGGTGAACACCGAGGACACCGTGTCGGCTTCGTCCTTGAGCAGGTATTCGCGCATCTGATCGACCACTGCCTGGGTACGCTCGGCACTGGAGCCGGCCGGCGTCTGCACCTGGGCAAACAGTACACCCTGGTCTTCCTCGGGCAGGAACGCGGTTGGAATGCGGGTGAACAGGAAAATCATGCCGGCCACGATCAGGGCATAGCCCAACAGGAACGGAATCTTGTTGCGCAGGATGGTCCCCACGCTGCGCTCGTAGCCGTTGACGCTGCGATCGAAGCTGCGGTTGAACCAGCCGAAGAACCCACCCTTGGCCTCATGGTGCTGGCCCTTTTTCAAAGGCTTGAGCATGGTGGCGCACAGCGCCGGGGTGAAGACCAGCGCCACCAGCACCGACAGGCCCATGGCCGAGACGATGGTGATGGAGAACTGGCGGTAGATCACACCGGTGGAGCCCCCGAAGAACGCCATGGGCAGCAGTACGGCGGACAATACCAGGGCGATACCCACCAGCGCGCCCTGGATCTGCTCCATGGAGCGCTTGGTCGCCTCCTTGGGCGGCAGCCCTTCTTCGGACATCACCCGCTCGACGTTTTCCACCACCACGATGGCATCGTCCACCAGCAGGCCGATGGCCAGCACCATGGCGAACATGGTCAGGGTGTTGATGCTGAAGCCTGCGGCGGCAAGGATGCCGAAGGTGCCCAGCAAAACCACCGGTACGGTCATGGTGGTGATGATGGTGGCGCGGAAGTTCTGCAGGAACAGGTACATCACCAGGAACACCAGCACGACGGCTTCGATCAGGGTATGGATGACCCCGCTGATCGATTCGGTGACCACCGGCGTGGTGTCATACGGGAATACCGCCTTGACCCCTGGCGGGAAGAACGGCTCCAGGTCGGCGATGGTCTGGCGCAGGGCCTTGGCCGTATCCAGTGCGTTGGCGCCCGTGGCCAGCTTGACGGCCAGGCCCGAGGCGGGCTTGCCGTTGAACTGGGCGCTGACGGCGTAGTTCTCGCCGCCAAGGCTGACCTGGGCCACATCGCCCAGGCGTACCTGGGAGCCGTCGTTGTTGACCTTGAGCAGGATCTTCTCGAACTGCTCGGCAGTCTGCAGGCGGGTCTTGCCGATGATGGTGGCGTTGAGCTGCGTCCCAGGCACGGCTGGCAGGCCGCCGAGCTGGCCGGAGGAGACCTGAACGTTCTGGGCAGCCACGGCGGTCTTGACGTCCACCGGGGTCAGCTGGAACTTGTTCAATTTGGCCGGATCGAGCCAGATGCGCATGGCGTACTGGGCGCCGAACACCTGGAAATCACCCACACCGGCCGTACGCGAGATCGGGTCCTGCATGTTGGAGACGATGTAGTTGGCCAGGTCGTCCTTGGTCATGCTGCCGTCTTCGGACACCAGACCGATCACCATCAGGAAGTTCTTCACGGCCTTGGTGACGCGGATACCTTGTTGCTGCACTTCCTGCGGCAGCAAGGGGGTGGCCAGGTTGAGCTTGTTCTGCACCTGCACCTGGGCGGTGTCGGGGTTGGTACCCTGCTCGAAGGTGGCAGTAATGGTCATGCTGCCGTCGGAGTTACTTTCCGACGACACATAACGCAGGTTGTCGATACCGTTGAGCTGCTGTTCGATCACCTGCACCACCGTATCCTGCACGGTTTGCGCCGAAGCGCCCGGGTAGGTCACGGCAATGGCGATGGCCGGTGGGGCGATGCTGGGGTACTGGTTGATCGGCAACTTCAGGATCGACAAGGCGCCGACCAGCATGATCACCAAGGCGATCACCCAGGCGAAGATCGGGCGATCAATAAAGAACTTCGACATGGTTTACTCCGCTTTGGCGTCTGCTTTCGCTGCGTTGCCCTGGTTGGGGCTGTCCGGCTTCTTGACGTTGGTGGCTTCGCTGACCTTGACCTCGGCACCTGGACGCACGTACTGCAAGCCTTCGGTGATCAGGCGGTCGCCTGGGTTCAGGCCTTCCTCGATCAGCCAGTCGCTGCCCACGGTACGGCTGGCCTTGAGCTGGCGCAGTTCGACCTTGTTGTCCTTGTTCACCACCAGCGCGGTAGGGGCGCCCTTGAGGTCGCGCGTCACGCCCTGCTGCGGTGCCAGGATGGCATTGGCGTTCACGCCCGCCTTGAGCCGTGCATGCACGAACATGCCAGGCAACAGGGTGTGGTCAGGGTTGGGGAAGATGGCACGCAGGGTGACCGAGCCGGTGGTTTCGTCCACGGCCACTTCGGAGAACTCCAGGCGCCCTTCCTGCTTGTACAGGGTGCCGTCTTCGAGCACCAGTTGGACCGACGCTGCGTTGTCGCCAGCGCGCTGCAGTTGGCCGCTTTCCAGCTCGCGCCGCAGCTTGAGCAGCTCGGCAGTGGACTGGGTCACGTCGACGTAGATCGGGTCCAGTTGCTGGATGGTGGCCATGGCATTGGTCTGGCCGCTGTTGACCAGCGCGCCTTCGGTTACCGCCGAACGACCGATGCGGCCGCTGATGGGGGCCAGGACCTTGGTGTAGCGCAGGTCGATCTGCGCACTTTTGAGCGAGGCCTCGGCTTGCAGGCGCTTGGCATTGGCGTCGTCGTATTCCTGCCGGGAAACCGCCTGTTCCTCGATCAGCTGCTTGTAGCGATCAGCCAGAGAGCGGGTAGCCTGCAGGTCTGCCTGGGCCTTGCTCAGGTTGGCTTCGTAGACGGCCGGGTCGATCTGATACAGCTGTTGACCCTGCTTGACCTCGCTGCCTTCCTTGAACAGGCGCTTGAGGATGATCCCGTTGACCTGTGGACGAACTTCGGCGATCCGGTAGGCATTGGTGCGGCCTGGCAGCTCGGTGGTCAAGGTGAAGGCCTGCGGCTGTAGGGTCACTACGCCGACTTGAGGCGCCTGCTGCTGCTGTTGCTGCTGCGCGGCTTGGTCTTCTTTATTGCAGCCACTGAGCAGGGTTGCGAGGGCTACGGCTGAAACCAGGGCGGTAACGGCTGGCTTGAATTGCATGAGAATCCTCGGATCGCAGGAGCAGGGAGACGCTCAAGAGTAATGGAATGTCTTGATCTGGATAAATGGCTATCCGGTGGATAAATAGCTTGCTAAGGAATATACTTACATTCATGGTTGTTTGTAAATACCGCCGGGTTGTCCATGGCTACCGCCACAGCCCTTGATTAGCTTGATCCGCCAGGTGCCCCTAGAGGCGCCCCGGAGCCTTCCCGCACGCGTCGCCGCGTTCGGGCCAGATGAGGTTGTACTGCCATGGTCCGTCGAACCAAAGAGGAAGCCCAGGAAACTCGCGCCCAGATCATCCAGGCGGCAGAAAGGGCTTTCTACAAGCGCGGGGTTGCGCGAACCACCCTTGCGGACATCGCCGAACAGGCGGGCGTCACGCGAGGTGCAATCTACTGGCACTTCAATAACAAGGCCGAACTGGTGCAGGCACTGCTCGATAGCTTGCATGAAACCCATGACCATCTTGCGCGCGCCAGCGAAAGCGAGGACGAACTCGACCCGCTCGACTGCATGCGCAAATTGCTGCTGCAAGTGTTCAACGACCTGGTGCGCGACGCCAGGACACGCCGTATCAATGAGATTCTGCATCACAAGTGCGAGTTCACCGATGACATGTGCGAAATCCGCCAGCAGCGCCAGGTGGCAGTAGTGGACTGCCATACAGGCATTACCCTGGCCCTGGCCAATGCAGTGCGCCGTGGACAACTCCCGGTGGAGCTGGATGTGGAGCGGGCAGCGGTGGCCATGTTTTCTTACGTTGATGGGTTGATCAGGCGCTGGCTGTTGCTGCCCGACAGCGTGGACCTGCTGGGCAACGCCGAGAAATGGGTCGACGCCGGGTTGGATATGCTGCGCTTGAGCCCGGCGATGCGCAAATGAGACTTTGTGAAGGTTTGTGAGGGCTAGTCCCCAGGGACGTGCCAGTGATCAGCACCTGAGCTTCCCTGCGGGCCACCTCAATGCCCGCGCAGTGGCCGATCCGGCAGCAGCACCGCCACCACCAGTGCAATGACGCCGACCCCTGCACTGGCCATCAACAGATGCCGGAAAGTGATCGCCAAGTGTGCCTGCAGTTCAGGGCTCACTTGGTTGGCCTTGAAGGTACCCAGCAACGGATTGTCCAGCAACGCGAACCCGCCTTGGTGCAGCAAGGCCAGCAGCAGGCTCGACATGCAGGCCACGCCCATGGCGCCACCGAGGGACCGAAACAGGTTGGTGGTGCTGGTGGCGACCCCCATGTCCTGGGCCTGCACGGCATTCTGCGTGCCTACCAGTGACGTTGGGAACTGCATCCCGCACGCGATCCCTGTCAGCAGCATGAACAGTGCACTGGCCAGCCCGGCCTGCGGCGGCGTGATCGCCAAGGCGAAGATAGACACCGGCATCAGCAGGGCGCCAGTAAGGATCTGCGGCTTGTAGCGGCCAAGCCGCGTTGTCAGACGTCCTGCGGTAAAAGCACCGATGGGTAGCCCCATGGCCAACGGCAGCAGATGCAAGGCGGCGCTGTCGGCACCGGCACCGGTGAGGCCCTGGTAGCGCAAGGGCATCAGCATGGTCAGGGAAATGGCCTGGAAGCTGGCGAAGAAAATCACGCCCCAGCACAGCACCGCGGCGCGATTGCCGAATAGCGTCAACGGCAGAAGTGGCTCGACGCAGCGGCGCTCCTGGAGGATGAACAGGATCATGGCGATCACGGCGCAGGTGAACAGGCCTAGCACGGCGGGCGCCGTCCAGGCCTGCCCCTGGCCGACCAGGGTGATCCCGAGCAGCAGGCTGCCCAAGCCCACGATCAGCAGCAGCGCGCCCGGATAATCCACTTGTGCGGGCCGATGCTGCACGGGCAGACCGGCCAGGGCGCGGTGGATAGCCCAGAGCGCGGCGATGCCCAGCGGCACGTTGATCCAGAACACCCAGCGCCAGGACAGGTACTCGGTCAGCCAGCCGCCCAGTACCGGCCCCGCCACGCTGGCCAGGGCATACATGCTGCTGAAATAGCCCTGATAACGGCCTCGTTCGCGCGGGGGCACGAAGTCGCCGATGATCGCCTGGCTCACCGATACCATGCCGCCTGCGCCGATGCCTTGCAGCACTCTGGCCAGCACCAGTTGCGGCATGTCCTGAGCCAGCGCACAGCCGATCGAGGCGACAGTGAACACGCCGATCCCGGTCAGGATCATGCGACGCCGCCCATAGAGATCGCCCAGCTTGCCGTAGATCGGGACGGCCACTGTCATGGCCACCATATAGCCGGAAATGACCCAGGCCAGCAGACCGACATCATTGAACTGCGCGGAGATCGCAGGCAATGACACTGCCACGATGGTTTGATCCAGTGCGCCGAGAAAGATGGCCAGCATCAAGGCGGTCAGGATCTGGCGCAGGGCAATCGCAGGCAGGGCAGGGGGCACGGCAGTTCCTTGGTTTGAGTGGGCTTCATCCGAACGATCCCGCAGGCTACAGCTACGCGCCATCAAGACCAGGGCACGCCTGCACAGGGGCAGTGAAAGCATGGCAGTGTAACCTGAGTTACGTAGCTTCCTATGTACTCTGAGCATCGCCTATGCACGATCGGCATCAACGCATTCATCCAGCAGAGGCTGGCCCCGTGATATCTTTGGTATGCCAATCCCGCGCTAAGCCCCTGTTTGCACTAGCTTGGTGCGACCTCTCGGGGGTTAATCGGATTCCCCTGGCTCCTACACCTTTATTCCTCTGCCTGCATGTGGAGCATGACCGCGACTTGAGTGGTCCATGAATTGTGCAGGTACGCCCGATACAGAGGCCGGTAGTTACCGTTCAGAAATTTCTACAATTGCGGAGTGATCATGCCCAAGGCTTCCCACCAAGATCTGCGTATTGCCTTCCGCGAGCTGCTCGCTTCAGGTTCGTGCTACCACACCGCCTCGGTGTTCGACCCCATGTCTGCGCGCATTGCCGCGGACCTGGGTTTTGAGGTCGGCATCCTCGGAGGTTCGGTGGCATCGCTGCAGGTACTGGCTGCGCCGGATTTTGCCCTGATCACACTCAGCGAATTCGTCGAGCAAGCCACGCGAATTGGTCGCGTGGCCCAGTTGCCGGTGCTGGCAGACGCCGACCACGGATACGGCAATGCGCTGAACGTGATGCGCACTGTCACGGAGCTGGAGCGTGCCGGCGTGGCGGCGTTGACGATCGAGGATACGCTGTTGCCGGCCCAGTTCGGGCGCAAGTCCACCGATCTCATATCGGTAGAAGAAGGCGTGGGCAAGATCCGCGCGGCGCTCGAGGCGCGCGTCGATTCGTCCCTGTCGATCATCGCCCGTACCAACGCCGGCGTGCTCAGCACCGAGGAAGTGATCGTGCGGACCCAGAGCTACCAGAAAGCGGGTGCCGATGGCATCTGCATGGTAGGGGTGAAGGACTTCGACCAGCTCGAACAGATCGCCAGCCACCTGACCGTACCCTTGATGCTGGTGACCTACGGCAACCCCAACCTGCATGATGACGCGCGTCTGGCAAGCCTGGGCGTGCGCATCGCCGTCGACGGTCACGCGGCTTACTTCGCCGCCATCAAGGCGACGTACGACTGCCTGCGCCAGCAGCGTGGCCAGCAGCACAAGTCCGATAACTTGAGCGCCACCGAGCTTTCGCATACCTACACCCAGCCCGAGGACTACATCCGCTGGGCCAAGGAATACATGAGCGTCGAGGAGTAAGCAGGCGCTTACAGGTCCCAGTCCCAGGCCGGCTCCTCCTCGAAGCGCTGGACGAGAAAGTCCAGCAGGGTGCGCAAGGTCGCGGGCATGTGCTTGCGTGAGGTATAGACCGCCGTCAGGTCCAGGGTCTGCGGCCTGGCCTCGGGAAGCAGGCGCACCAGTTCTGCGCTGCGCAGGGCGGCAGCCGCCTGATAGGTGGGGAGCAGGGCGATGCCGGCGCCTGCTGCTACCGCCTTTTGCAATGTCAGGGACTCGTTGGCGCTGATGTTGCCCTGAACCGGCACCGCAACCTGCTGGCCGTTGACCTCGAACTGCCACACTCCATTGCCGTAATAGCTGTGCGTCAGGCAATTGTGGTGTGACAGGTCCTCGACCCGCTCGGGTGTGCCGTGCTCGGCCAGGTAGGCGGGCGCGGCGCAGATCACCGAGCGGCATACGCTCAGGCGGCGGGCAACCAGGCTGGGGTCCAAGTCGTTGCTGTTGCGGATGGCCAGGTCGATGCGTTCGTCCACCAGGTTCACAGTGCGATCGAGCATCTGCAGGTCGACTTTTACCAATGGGTACTGACGCACATAGGCGGCCACGGCATCGGCCAGCTGCGCCTGTCCAAATGACGTACTGACGCTGATACGCAACGTCCCCCGCGGTGTCTGGTCTTGCTGTTGTACGGCTCCTTGCAGTTCGCTGGCCAACTCCAGCAATTGCCTGCAGCGCGGCAGGAGGTCCTGGCCTGCGGCAGTCAGGCTGAGCCGGCGCGTGGTGCGCTGCATCAGCCGCGCGCCCACCCACGCTTCGAGCTGTGCCAGGTACCGAGAGACCACGGGGCGCGAGAGCTGCAGGTGCTCGGCCGCCGCCGACTGACTGCCAAGGTCCACTACCGTGACGAAAACGCGCATAGCTATTAAACGATCCATCATTTGCCCGATTTCAGAAACAAACCATGTGCAAGCATGGCATTTTTCTGCAGGGTGTCGCCCCTTAAGCTGCAGGCATTTCCACTCTGACGGATGCCTGCGATGACACTCCTTTCTCCCTTGCGTGGCCTGGTGCTCGGATGCCTGGCCTGTGCCGCCCCACTGCTGGCCGCCGCTCCCTTGCAATTGGACGTGTACAACCCTGGCGCTGATGCGCCGTTTGCGGTCAGCTCGGTGATCGTGAGCGGCCAGCGTGACGCCGTGTTGATCGATGCACAATTTGGCACTGATCACGCCCGGCAACTGGTGCAGCGTATCCGTGCGAGTGGCAAGCGCTTGACGACGATCTACATCAGCCAGGGTGACCCCGATTATTACTTCGGCCTGGCAACCTTGACCCAAGCGTTCCCTGACGCCGAGGTGTTGGCTTCGGTCGCCACGGTCGAACACATCCGCAACACCATGGAGGCCAAACTGGCGTACTGGGGGCCTGAAATGGGGGCGCAAAAACCTGAGCGGCTGGTGCTGCCCAAGGTGTTGACAGGCAACCGCCTGCTGCTCGAGGACCAGGTGCTGGAGGTGCGTGGCCTTGAAGGACCGCAGCCGGACCGCAGCTTTGTCTGGATACCTTCGATCAAGGCAGTGGTTGGCGGGGTCGTGGTTTCGCAGAACATTCATGTGTGGATGGCCGACACACAATCGGCGTCCTCGCGTGCCCATTGGCTGCAAACCCTGGCGGACATCCAGGCGCTTGCGCCGCAAACCGTGGTGCCCGGGCACTTCGTCGGTGCCAGTGATTACTCACCGCAGTCCGTTGGCTTTACCGTCGATTACATCCGCACCTTCGAGGCGCAGGCGCGCGCAGCAAACGATTCGGCTGCGCTGGTCGAGGCCATGAAACGACGCTATCCGGGGTTGGGCGATGAGAGTGCGCTGGCGCTCAGCGCCAAGGTGGCCAAGGGCGAGATGCAGTGGCCCCTCCAGTGACGGTGCGCGCGTACGCAATGCAGCGCTGCGGTGACCTTGGTCTTGCTACACCGCGCTGGACCGCAGCCGGGCCATGTCACGAATAGGCGGTGCGCCGTAGAGCCGGCTGTACTCACGGCTGAATTGCGAAGGGCTCTCGTAGCCCACTCGATAGGCCGCCACGGCGGCCTCAAGGCCATCGTTGAGCATCAGCCGCCGGGCTTCTTGCAAGCGCAGTTGCTTCTGGTACTGCAGCGGGCTCATCGAAGTCACCGCCTTGAAGCGATGGTGCAGGGTGGAAACGCTGAGGTTGACCTCGCGGGCCAGGTCCTCGATGCGCAGTGGCCGCTGATAGTTGTCGTTGAGCCAGCTGATGGCCTGGCACACGCGGTGGGTCTGGCTGTTGGCCAAGGCAATTTCGTACAGCCGGTAGCCCTGCGGGCCGCGCAGCAGGCGGTAGAGAATCTCCCTGCGCACCAGCGGTGCCAGCATGGCGATGTCGCGTGGCGTGTCGAGCAGGCGGAGCAGGCGCAGCAAGGCATCGAGCAGCGCGCTGTCAGTTTTTTCCACGTACAGGCCGCGCCCATACGGGCGATTGGGTACCAGCATCGGACCGCTGTCGGCGATCAGCTGGCTGATCTCGGCAGGGTCCAGGTCCATGCGCAACCCCAGGCTCGGGCGCTGCGGGCTGGCGTCGAGCTTGACCGCGCTCAGCGGCAAGGTGACCGAAACCACCATGTAGTGCAGCGGGTCGTAGGCGTACTGTTCGTCCCCGAGGAACAGGCTTTTGCTGCCCTGGGCCAGAATGCACAGCGCAGGTTGCGCCAGGGTAGGTACCGAGCGAATGTTCTCGGTGTAGCGCACCAGGAACAGGTTGTCGATGGCCGAGGCCGGCCCATAAGGGTCGCCTGCATGGCGAGCGATCAAGTCGGCCAACTCCTGGCGCTGGACCTCCAGGTGCGGATCAAGGGACGGGGCGATGGACATGGGGCTTTCCTCTGCTGACCGACGCAGAATAGGTTTGGGCAACCGCCGAAGCTAGTCGAATACTGCAGATCGATTGCCTGATCCTGCCGCGATGCAGAATCAGGCAATCGGTGTGCAGTAATGGCCTAACGCGCAAACGCGCCCAGGCCCTAGCCTTGCAAGCCAGGTATTCGACTGCTGCTTCAGGGAGAGTGTGCAATGAGGCTACAACAACCGGTCACCCACCTTGCCTTGATTCGCGCCAGCAGCGGGCGCTCGGCCGAACTGGGCGCACGCTTGCGCGACCTGTTGGTGCCATCGCTGGACATCCCGGGTTGCCTGAGTTTTTCGGTGCAACGCTCGCAGGCTGATGACGACCTGTGGTTATTGAGCGGTAGCTGGCAGGATCAGCAGGCGATGAATGGTTACTTCGCTTCGCCAACGCTGAATGTGTTCGGCGAGTTGGTACAGTCCCAAGTGGTGAGCAGTCTGGATCTGCACACGTTTGGTTGAGCCTGTTCAACGGGCGCCCAGGCCAATGATTGCCGCATCATCAAGCCAGTGTGTACCATCCAGGTTTCACCCACAAGGCGTATGGCAAAGATGGCACGTAGAGAGTTTCCCCAGTTCGAAGCCGTGTCGGCAATGGTGCCGGCCGAAGGCGGTGGCTACCACGCAGCCATTGCCGTCAAGGCCATGGGCATGGGCGGTGCACCGCGCTTTCACAAGGTGCTCGATGGGCAAGTGTTCAAGGGCGCCGTGGCTGCCGACGAGGCGGCCACGGGCGAATTGCAACGCCTGCAAGGTGTCAGCGAAGCGGGTGAGCTGATCTGGTGATCAGGCTTTGGGCCTGGGCATCTTGAACAGGTTGCCCAGCTCGAAATAGTCCGCCGGGCCACCGCCACGCAGGATAGGCTCGGCCGCTGCGGTATCGTAGATGCCGTCCTTGAGCAGGCGCTCGGCGATGTGCACCGCCACCACTTCGCCCAGGATCAACCAGCTGGGTACCAACGCCTGGTCGGCGCGCTGCAGTTGCACGATCTGCGTCACCTTGCATTCGAACGCCACAGGGGTTTCCCCTACCCGTGGCACCTTTACCACGCTCGACGGCGTGGCCGTCAGGCCGCTGAGTTCGAACTCGTTCACCTCAGGCGATACCGCCGAGCAGCTCAGGTTCATCTGCTCGGCCAGGGGGCGGGTGGCCAGGTTCCAGACGAATTCACCGGTTTGCTCGATATTGTTCAGGCTGTCTTTGCGCCCGACGCTGCAGAAACCGATGATCGGTGGAATGTAGTTGAAGGCGTTGAAGAAGCTGTAAGGCGCGAGATTCAAATGGCCTTGCTGGTCCTGCGAGGATATCCAGCCGATCGGACGAGGGCCGACGATGGCGTTGAACGGATCATGGGGCAGGCCATGGCCTTTGGCGGGTTCGTAGTAATACATCTGCGCTGGGCTTGCCGGCCCACCTCCTGGTTTGAGAGGCGACCAGTGTGCCAAGCCTGAGGCCAACTGGGAATGCTGGAGCCCGGCGAAAGCCGGGCTGAATGCGCATGGCTACTATCAGCTAATGCGATGGGCGTTGGTGCGGTCGAAACCGTCTTCGGCGAAGCGCTGGCCACCGGTGCGCTCGAAACCATCTTCGGCGAAGCGCTGGGCACCGGTGCGGTCGAAACCATCTTCGGCGAAGCGCTGGCCACCGGTGCGGTCGAAACCATCTTCGGCGAAGCGCTGGCCACCGGTGCGGTCGAAACCATCTTCAGCGAAGCGCTGACCGCCTGTGCGGTCAAAGCCGTCCTCGGCATAGCCGGTGGCCTGAGCAGGCGCCGCTGCGAAGGTATGCGCATGGGTGCGATCGAATCCATCTTCGGCGGATGCGCCTGCGGCAAATGCGAAAAGGGCGAGGGTCAGGATGAATTTGCTTTTCATGGGGATGCTCCAGAGTAGGTGTGTCGTTTCGATAAACTGAATGCTACGCCGATTAATGCGATTAAAAAGTGCTAAAAATCGTGCTTAATAATCTATTTATCCGATTGATTGGAGCGCGCACCTGGGCTGGAACGCAGGCAGCCGGGGAGTTTCGAGGCGCAGGTACTGGCGCTTTTGCTGATGGGGGTAATGTGCCGGAGTGTGATTAATGGGCCATTAAGCCAAGCGCGTCGGACGAACGTCGTGCCAGTGCGGGAAGGGAAGGTGCAAGCTGGGCCTGCAGAGGAGGGCTGGCGCCTGGATGATCCGACGAGGCCCGGCGTGGC
Source organism: Pseudomonas fulva NBRC 16637 = DSM 17717 (assembly GCF_000730565.1). Taxonomy (GTDB): domain Bacteria; phylum Pseudomonadota; class Gammaproteobacteria; order Pseudomonadales; family Pseudomonadaceae; genus Aquipseudomonas; species Aquipseudomonas fulva. The sequence continues at coordinate 150,700 of NZ_BBIQ01000009.1, forward strand.
CAAACGAAATCGGGCGCCCTCTAGGCGCCCGAAGCAGTGCTAAGCGTGGGATGGGCTTAGTCGGTGGTGATCCGCGAATGCTGCTTGGTGTCCTTCATGGTGGCGTACACCAACAGCGAGCAGGCGATGCAGCCTGTGACGTACCAGTAGAAGCCGCTTTCCATGCCGGCGCTCTTGAACCACAAGGCGACGTATTCGGCAGTACCGCCGAAGATGGACACGGTAAGCGCGTAGGGCAGGCCAACGCCCAGGGCGCGGATTTCGGTGGGGAACAGCTCAGCCTTCACCACCGCGTTGATCGAGGTGTAGCCACTGACGATGATCAACGCGGCCATGATCAGAAAGAACGCGCCCCACCAGGTCTGGATGGTGTGCAGGGTGCTGAGGATCGGCACCGTGAACAGCGTACCGAGCACCCCGAAGGCAATCAGGATAGGGCGCCGGCCGATCTTGTCCGACAGCCCACCCACCAGGGGTTGCAGGCACATGAACAGGAACAGCGTCGCGGCCGAGATGGTGGTCGAATCGCTGATGCTCATCCCGACTGTGTTGACCAGGTATTTCTGCATGTAGGTGGTGTAGGTGTAGAAGGCCAGGGTACCGCCCATGGTCAGGCCGACCACGGTCAGCAGTTCCTTGGGGTGGCGCATCAAGGTGCGCATCAGGCTTTCCTTGGCTTTCTCCTTCTTGGTGAACGACGCGGTTTCTTCCATGCCCCGTCGCAGGTAGAGGGCCACCACCGCACACAGGGCACCGATCACGAACGGCACACGCCAGCCCCAGGCGTACAACTGCTCGGTGGTCAGGGTCTGTTGCAGAACGATCAGTACCGCCAGGGCGATGAGCTGGCCCGAAATCAGCGTCACGTACTGGAAGCTGGAGAAGAAGCCTCGACGCTCCTTGCTGGCCATTTCGCTCAGGTAGGTGGCCGAGGTGCCGTACTCACCGCCCACCGACAACCCTTGCATCAAGCGAGCGACCACCAGCAGGACCGGCGCTGCCACACCGATGGTTTCATAGCCGGGTGTGAGGGCGATCACCAGCGAGCCTGCGCACATCAGCAGCACCGAGGCCATCAGTGCAGCCTTGCGGCCCTTGCGGTCGGCGTACATGCCCATCAGCCAGCCACCGATCGGGCGCATCAAAAAGCCCACCGCAAAGATGGCGGCGGTGTTGAGCAGTTGAGCGGTGGAATCGCCGGCCGGGAAGAAAGCCTTGGCGAAATACAGCGAGAACGCTGCATAGACGTACCAGTCGTACCATTCGACCATGTTGCCGATCGAACCGCTGAAGATCGACTTGAGGCGACTGGCAGTGGTTCTTGGCGCGGCAGGCGTTGCGGCCGCCCCGGTAGGCAGGGAGGTAGCGTTATCCATCAGGGACACCTTCTCATTGTTGTTGTGAAAGCGCGCAGGGCGCAGCTTGCAGTAGCTTTTGCAGAAGGTGTGCCAAAAAGAGGCGCGATTGCTTCGTTTGGGTGCGCGCTTGGGTGAAACCCGTATGAATCATGGCGTTGCGCCGAACGCGCGACGCACTGAGGGAGAGATCCGCGGCAGGCCAGTTCACCTGCATAGGCAAGATCCCGCTCATTAGGGCGTAGACGTCGGCGAGTTTCCGCTTACGGTGCGTTGACGAATTCGTCCCGAACCAGCCCATGACGCTGCATTTTCTCGTTCAAGGTACGGCGGGGCATTTGCAGGTCCTGCATCACCGCCTTGATCTCACCGGCATGTTGGCGCAGTGAAGCACGCAGGCACTGCGCCTCGAATGCTTCCACGCGCTCAGCCAACGACTGCCCGGCAGGCGCCTGTTCTGGCATGGGCGAACCAAGTCCCAGCACGTGGCGCTCCGCCGCGTTGGCCAGTTCACGCACATTGCCTGGCCAATCATGGGTCAGCAGTTGAGCCAACTGCAGGCCCGACTGCGGCAGGGCCGTGCGGCCAATCCGGGACGCGGCTGCCTGTGCGAAATGCTCGAACAACAGGACGATGTCTTCCCGCCGTTCCCGCAGGGGCGGCAGGCGCAGCTCTGCAACGTTCAGGCGGTAGGCCAGGTCCTCGCGAAAGCGTCCGGCCCGGGCTTCGTCGAACAGGTCGGGCTTGGTGGCGGCAATGATGCGCAGGTCTACGTGGATGCTCTGGTTCGCGCCCAGGCGCTCGATCTTCTGGTCCTGGATCACACGCAGCAACTTGGCCTGTTGCGCCAGGGGCATGCTTTCGATTTCATCGAGAAAGACCGTGCCACCATCGGCATATTCCAGCCTGCCGATGCGTTTGCCCTGGGCGCCGGTGAAGGCGCCGCTTTCATGGCCGAACAGCTCGGCCTCGAACAAGGCTTCGGGAATGGCCGCGCAGTTGAGCGCAACGAAAGGTTTGCTGGCGCGTGGGCCAAAGTCGTGCAGGCAGCGGGCGACCTGCTCCTTGCCGCTGCCGGTTTCGCCGCGAATCAGCACGTTCACCGGCAACGCGGCCAAATCCAGTACCTGGCGGCGCAACTGCTGCATGCCTGGTGATACCCCAAGCAGCGTGGTTTCAAGGCGCGTCCTGAGGTCTGCCTGCTGATGCAGGCGTCGATTTTCCAGCACCAATTGGCGTTTTTCCAACGCCCGGCGAAGGCTGCCGAGCAGGTGCTGGGGGGTGAAGGGCTTTTCCAGGAAATCGTAGGCGCCGCTGCGCATGGCCTCGACCGCCATAGGCACGTCACCGTGACCGGTGAGCAGGATCACAGGCAGGTCCGGATCGTCGGCCTGCAGCCGTTCGAGCAGTTGCAGGCCGTCCATGCCAGGCATGCGCACATCGCTGATGATCACGCCTGGATAGTCCCGGCCAATGTGCACCAGGCCGTCCTCGGCACGGGCAAAGACCTGGACCTCGAAGCCCGACAGGCTCAGCCATTGCTCGACTGCCGTACGGATACTGGCTTCATCGTCTATGACCATCACTGAGTTCAACATGCAGGCTCCTGATCGCGAGGCAAGGTGATGCTCAGGCGCGCGCCGCCCGGTACGTTTTCGGCCAGCAGCTGCCCACCGGCGTCGTGCACGATGCCATAGGAGATCGCCAGGCCCAAGCCCAGGCCGTCCCCTACGGGCTTGGTGGTGAAGAAGGGGTCGAAGATCCTGGGCAGGTCCTCGGCCGCGATGCCGCCCCCCGAATCGAGCACGCTCAAGCGCCAGTGCTGCGCATCGGGCTCGATGCGGATTTCCAGGCGCCGGTAGCGCTTGTCTGCCATGGCGTCCAACGCGTTGCTCAGCAGGTTGATCAGCACCTGTTCCAAGCGGATGGCATCGCCGCGCACCCACGCCGGACGCGCCAGGTACAGGGCCAACTGCACGTCCAGGGCATGCAGGCGTGCCTGCAACAAATCCAGCGCCTGGTCGACCACGCCGGCCAAGTCCAGGCGCTCGCGCAAGCCACCGGGGCTATTACGGGCAAACGTCTTCAAGTGCCCGGTCAGCGACGCCATGCGCGTCAACATCTGCTCCAGCGGCTCCAGGGCCTGGCGAGCCTCGTCGTAACGCCCGTGGTCCAGCAGCAGTTTCAGGGTTTCAAGCTGCATGCGCTGGGTCGTGAAGGGCTGGTTGATTTCGTGCGCCATGGCAGCGGACATCTGCCCCAGGGCAGCCAGCTTGGCCGTTTGCACCAGGCCTTCCTGAGCCGTGCGCAGCTCGCGGGTGCGCTCCTCGACCTGGCGCTCGAGCTCCTCGCGGCTGCGTTGGCGCAGGCGCGACAGGCGCAGGCGCTGGCTGACCAGCAAAGCAGCGAATACCAGGCTCAACCATACCGCTGCAGCACCCAGGCCAGCATTGCGCGCGTCGGTACCGACCTGGGGCCTGCGCAGCAGGTGCAGGGTCCATTGCTCGCTTTCCAGCGGCAGGCTTTCCCACAGGAACTCGGTCTCGCCTTGCGGTGCCTGCACCCGGCTGAGTGTGCTGTTTTCAGCGAAACGCGTCAGCACCTGGTGCATCAGCGGTATCAGCGGGTGTTTGTCGTACTGGCGGGTCTGCGCCAGTTCGGCCCGGTCGGCGCCGTCCAGCGGGCGCAATTCCCGGTAGCGCCAGCCGTCCTGGTTGGCGATGAAGGTAATGCCACGGGCATCGCTGACCAGCAGGATGTCGCTGCCCTGGCGCCATTCTCGCTCGAGCTCGGGAAATTCCAGCTTGACCACCATGGCGCCGAGAAAACGGCCCTGTTCGTCATTCACCGCGCTGGACAGAAAGTAGCCAGGCACCCCGCTGGTCACGCCAACGGCATAGAAGCGGCCGTTACCCAGGCTACGGGTTTGCTTGAAATAAGGGCGAAAGCCGTAGTTGGAGCCCACGTAACTGGTTGGCAGCCGCCAGTTGCTGGCCGCCACGGCCAGCCCGTTGCGGTCGAGCAGTTCGAGGGTGGAGGAGTTGGCTGCACCGTTGATGCGCTCGAGTTTGCGGTTCAGGGCAGCCTGCGTTTGCTCCTGGACCGGGCCGCGCAACGCGTCGATCAGTTCCGGGTCCAGGGCCAGCACCGCTGGCAGGGCCCGATAGCGGTCGATGAGGGTGTGCAAGGCATTGGCGTACAGCCCCAGTTGCTGGCTGGCCCGGCGGGCGTCCGCCTCCATGGCCTGGCGTTTGGCCTGGTGCATGGCCCAACTGGCACAAAGCACGGTACCCAGCACGATCACCAGGGTGATCAGGCCCAGACGCAGGGCGCGAAAGGAAAAAGGCATTGGGAGCAGATCCGCATGGGTGGGGAAGGGGCCCGCTTTGGCGGAACCGGAGCGCTGCACCGCCGCTCCGGTCTCTCCGCGAAATGGCCGTCAAGGGTCGACACTTACAGCAGTTCAAAGCCCTGCTGTTGCACCGCCTCGGAATCCAGGCCCACCTGGACGTTGAAGGTCCCGGGCTCGGCAACGCGCTGCAGCTGGCCATTGTAGAACTTCAAGTCTTCTTCGCTGATGCTGAAGGTCACGGTCCGTGTTTCGCCGGACTTGAGCATGAGCTTCTGGAAGTTCTTCAACTCCTTGACCGGGCGACTCATCGAGGCGGACACATCCTGCACGTACAACTGAACCACCGTCTCGCCGGCCACCTTGCCGGTATTGCGCACCACGACGCTGGCTTGCAACGTGTCCCCGCGCTTGAGCTTGTTGCCTGAAAGCGCGAGCCCCGACAGTTCGAACGTGCTGTAGCTCAGGCCGTAGCCGAAAGGATACAGCGGCCCATTGGGTTCTTCGAAGTACTGCGAGGTGTAGTTGCCGGGTTTGCCAGGCGTGAACGGACGACCGATACGGGTGTGGTTGTAGTACATAGGAATCTGCCCGACCGAACGTGGGAACGTGATCGGTAGCTTGCCGGAGGGGTTGTAGTCGCCGAACAGCACGTCGGCGATGGCGTTACCGCCTTCGGTACCGGCGAACCAGGTTTCGAGCAGGGCGTCGGCCTGCTCGCGCTCCCAGCCGATGGACAGCGGCCGGCCATTCATCAGTACCAGTACCAGCGGTTTACCGGTGGCCTTCAAGGCCTCGATCAACGCGCGCTGGTTGGCCGGCACCTGCAGCGTGGTGCGGCTGGAAGATTCATGGGACATGCCGCGCGATTCGCCGACCACGGCCACGACCACATCCGCCTGCTGCGCGGCCTTGACCGCTTCGTCGATGAGCACTGCAGGTGGTCGAGGGTCGTCGACGATTTCCGGCGCATCGAAGTTGAGGAAGTTCAGGTAGTCGAGAATGGCCTTGTCACCGGTGACGTTAGAGCCCTTGGCGTAGACCAGCTTGCCCTTGCCCTCGATGGCGCGGCGCAGCCCTTCGCGCACCGTGACCGAGTGGTTGGGCCGCCCGTCGGCCGCCCAGCTGCCCATCATGTCGATCGGAGCGTCGGCAAGGGGACCGACCAGGGCGATGGTGGCGTCTTTGCTCAGCGGCAGTGTCTGCTTGCGGTTTTCCAGCAACACCAGGCTGCGGCGCGCCACGTCGCGCGCGGCGTCGCGGTGCAGGCGGTCCTCGCCGTAGTAGTCCTTGAGGTCGTTCTGCGCCGCGCCGATGCGCACGTAGGGGTTCTTGAACAGGCCCATGTCGTACTTGGCGCCCAGCACTTCGCGTACGGCCTGATCCAGCTCCGCCTGGCTCACGCCGCCCGCCTTGAGCAACCCTGGTAGCTCTTCGCCGTACAAGGTGTCGTTCATGCTCATGTCGATGCCCGCCTTGATCGCGAGTTTGGCAGCCTCGCGACCGTCGCGCGCCACGCCATGGCGGATCAGCTCCTGGATGGCGCCATGATCGCTGATGGTAACGCCCTTGAACCCCCACTCCTTGCGCAGCACGTCGTTCATCAGCCAGGTGTTGGAGGTGGCCGGCACGCCGTTGATCGAGTTCAGCGCAACCATCACCCCACCGGAGCCGGCATCGATCGCAGCGCGGTAGGGCGGCAGGTAATCGTTGTACATCTTCGGCAGGCTCATATCGACCGTGTTGTAGTCACGCCCGCCTTCCACCGCGCCGTAAAGGGCGAAATGCTTGACGATGGCCATGATGCTGTCCGGGTTGGCCGGGCTGCTGCCCTGGAACGCGCGGACCATCACCTGGCCGATCTTCGCCGTCAGGTACGTGTCTTCGCCAAAGCCCTCGCTGGTGCGACCCCAGCGCGGATCCCGGGCGATGTCGACCATCGGCGCGAAGGTCATGTCCAGTGCGTCGGCAGCCGCTTCGATGGCCGCCGTGCGGCCGACCTTGGCGACGGCGTCCATGTCCCAGGTGGCGGCCATGCCCAGGCCGATGGGGAAGATGGTGCGCTCGCCATGTACCGTGTCGTAGGCGAAGAACATCGGGATCTTCAACCGGCTGCGCATGGCCGCGTCCTGCATCGGCCGGTTTTCCGGTGCCGTGCGCGAGTTGAACGTGCCTCCGATGCGTCCGGCGGCGATCTCCTCGCGGATCTTCTCCCGGGGCATTTCGGGGCTGATGCTGATCAGGCGCAACTGCCCGATTTTTTCGGCCTCGGTCATCTGGCTGATCAGATGGTCGATGAAGGCCTGTTTGTTCTCGAGCGGCGGCGCGGAAGTGGCGGCGACAGCCGCCTGGCTGACGAGGCCCATGGCCAGGCCCAGCAGAGACAGTTTCATCATGAATTCCGTAAGGGGGCCGATGCACGGTCAACGGTGACACACGCACGGGCGAAGTTTTCGGGCGGCTGTTATTGTACGATTTGCACGCAGATCTTCCTGCGGCGGATTATGCCTGAATCCGTCGCGTGCTGACGAAGCCCCGTACACCGGGAAAACAACTATAAGAACGCTCACGAGAACACGGCATGACCCCGCTTGAACCCTACCACCAGCGTCAGCTCGCTGAAGCCATGGCCGGTGTTGGCCGGCGCACGGATGTCGCGTTGCTGGCAGTGCTCGCCCGCCGCGCCGATGATTACGCGTATTTCCCACTATTCTGGTCAGCCGTGCTGGCGCTGGCGCTGCCAGGCTTGCTGCACGGGGTGCTGGGCTGGCCCAGCGTGCGCGGCCTGATCGTCGCCAACGTGCTGCTGTTCGTAGGCCTGTGCGTGCTGTTGCGCAGCCCGCGCCTGGAACGCTTGACCGTCCCGCGGGCCTGGCGCCGCTGGCGAGCGTCGCGTCTGGCCACTCGTCAATTTCTCGACCTTGGCGCTCAGGCCTTTACAGGTGCCGGATGCGTCATGATTTTCGTCAGCGAGGCCGAGCAGTACGCACGGTTGCTGATGGACAAGCAGGTCGCGCTTTGCCTTGATGACGCGGTGCGGGTCGCGCTCACTGACCGTCTAGCCAGCCAGGTTCGCCAAGGGCAAACCTTGCAGGGCATGATCGAGTGCGTCGAGGCGTGCGGCCTTCTCCTTGGCCAGCAGGCGCCACGCGCGCTTGCGTGCAGGCGTTTGCCCCAGCCGCTGGTAATCCTCGACTAACGCAACCCTGGCCGACTGCGCGGGGGTGTAGAATACGGCCCCCGCTATTGGAGGTACCGTTTGCCCATGTCTGCCCTTTCTACTCCACCGGATGCGCGCGTCCAGTTTCTCGACCTGCTTCGCACCGGCTTGCAGGGCAACACTGTGGTCAAGCTGGTACTGGCGCGGCCTGTGGGCACCGACCCGACCCTGCAACGCATTATCGCCAAGCCCTTGCTGGTCAAGGGGCAGGCGAACCTGTCCCTGGTCTACCGTCACCAGACCCGCGATATCACCCGCAACCTGCCGCTCGATGATGCTCTGCAATGCATCGCCGAGCTGCTGCCAGAACATTTTCGCAACGCTCACCTGTTCGATGCAGAGGGTGAACTGCAATTGACCTTCAGCAAGAAGGGCAAGCCCATGCTGCAGCGTCATGGCGCCCAGGCGCCCCGGGAAACCGTTGGCAGCAACGGGCATGACCGCGAGAAAAAGCGCTACCTGGACATTGCCCGACCGTTTTTGCGTGACCTTGGCGTAACGGATGGCCAGGGCGCACTGATCCCTTCGATGTCGCGCAAGTGGAAGCAGATCAACAGGTTCATCGAGGTTTTCGACCACGCCCTGGCCAATGCGCCCTTGTCGAGCGAGCAGCGCTTGCGGGTGGCCGACTTCGGCTCGGGCAAGGGGTATCTGACCTTCGCCATGCACGATTACCTGCGCAATACGCTGGGCCGCGATGCCCAGGTAACGGGGGTGGAGCTGCGCCAGGACATGGTCGAGCTGTGCAACGCTGCCGCCGCGCGGCTCGAACACCCAGGGCTCGAGTTTCAATGCGGGGATGTGCGCAGCGTGGTGCCCGATGCCATCGAGGTGATGATCGCCCTGCACGCCTGCGACGTGGCGACCGACTACGCCATCCATACCGGCATCCGCTGCAACGCGGCGATCATCATGTGCTCACCGTGCTGCCACAAGCAGATCCGCCCGCAGTTGCACAGCCCAGGTCTGTTGCAGCCGATGCTGCAATATGGCCTGCACCTGGGCCAGCAGGCCGAAATGCTCACCGACAGTCTGCGCGCACTGTACCTGGAGGCCTGCGGCTACGAGACCAAGGTGTTCGAGTTCATATCGTTGGAGCACACCAACAAGAACAAGATGATCCTGGCCGTCAAGCGGCGCCAGCCAGCGGATCAGTCAGCCTTGCTGGAAAAGATAGAACAGCTCAAGGCGTTCTATGGCGTGAAGGCGCATTGCCTTGAAACGTTGCTGCGGGCGGATGGTTTACTTTGAACCTGATGCGCTCCAGCCTTGGATATGCTCATCCATGCTTCGCTGCTCATGAGCGCGTTCTGATGCTGCAGGCATGCTTGATCACTCAGCTTGAGCAATCAATTGCACAGTCGTGCTTGCCAGCCCCAACGGATGCGTCTGGGCGTCGAAGAAGTGCAGGGCCGTGTCCGGCATGTCTTCGAAGCGGCTGGTGAAATGACGCTTCTGATTGATGACCGATGCCTCTCCCAATGGGCGTATGGCAATGGCCAGGTGGCTGGGCCGGGCTGAGCGAATGGCTTCGAGCAGGTGCCGGTCGTTGCTGTCCAAATGCTGGCCGAACAGGCACATGCCTTGGTGTTCACCGGCCAACTGGCCGAGGCTCCAGCTGAGGTAGTCCGAATGCCGGATGGCACGCAGTTTTTCGTCGCTGCGCTCTTCGTTGACGAACAGCGGCACTTCACCTGGCACATTCACGGCGAACCCTTCGAGCATTTCAGCGCTGCTTGCACTGCGTTGCCGGGTGGTGCCGTCAGGCAGCTTGAGCAGGTGCATGCCACCGTGCAGGTGCAGCACCCGAGTGCCTTTATCCGTCGTTCGGCGCACGTCGAAAAAACCCTGCTCGTCGAACAATTCGGCGAAGCCCTTCGGGTCGTGCTGCACGGCCCAGACCAGCAGCAGGTCATAGTTGCTGGTATAGACGTTGCGGTAGCCGCGCAGGGCCTGGTTGAGGGTGGTCAGGGCGGCTTCGGGCATGGCCGACCAGGGCATGTGCACGGTGCGCACGGCGTGGATCAGCGCCTCCTTGATGGAGTAATAGCGGTTAAGCGGCGCTGTCGAGTTGATGGCCAGCGCAGCGTTGGTGCGCACCGTAGTGTTGAGGGCGGTCAGCACCGGTTCGAACAGCTCAGTGCCCAACGACTTGAACAAGGCCTGATCGCTGATGGCCAAGCCCTTTTTGCGCCCGGCCCGTTGCGCCTCCTCATACAGCGAGAAGTACCCGAACGGCTTCCAGAAGGCCCGGCTTGCGCCGTTGCCGACTAGTAGGGTTTCGCAGGGGTACTGGTCGGCAAGGTCTGACCAGGCGGGGAGAGTGGCGTCGAGTGCGGGCATGCTGAAGTCCGTAAAGCGGGATCCGGCAGACTTTACCACGCCAAGCCCAGGTCATGAGTGCGCCGTGCCAGAGCTGGCAGCGCCGTGTAGGGTGCATTGGTGAGGGTGAGGGCATCTGCAGAGGATTGAAAGTGAACACGAGCGGACTTCATTCCCTCCAAGGCATTGAGTGGTCACGGTGCAGTGCCTAGCCAGCACCGGCCACACCGACACATAGATCGTCATGTCTTTACCTGAACAGGAGATCCCTCATGGACACCTATCATGTAAGCCCTGCCAACGACGGGTGGGAACTGAAGAAGGCAGGTGCTGCGCGTGCCTCGAAACACAGCGCGACCAAGCAAGAACTGGTGGGGTCGCTGGCCACCTTCTTTGAGGGCAAGACCGCCTCGGTGAAGATCCACAAGGCCGACGGCACCCTCGAGGAAGAGCGCACCTACCCACGTTCCGCTGACCCGCGGCGCACCAAGGGTTGATACCGATCAGCGCCGCGCTGCTTGGCATCGACATGCACCAGTGCCATGGGCGCGGCCTCTACAAGTGGTTGCTTGCAAGCTTTCTGATCGGCAAGCGCATTCGCGCCAGTGTCGCGGTCCAGGCCTATCAGGTACTGGTCGATACCCACGGCCTGGACACACCGGGCAAGCTGGCGAGGTGCCCGCATCACACGTTGGTGAAGCTGCTGGGTCAGGCCGGTTACGCACGCTACGACGAATCCACGGCCCGGCGGCTGCATCGGTTGGGCAAAGGGCTTGAAGCGGAAATGGACCACGTGCTGCTGGACGACGCAGTGGACATGGCGCACGTAAACGCTTGGCTGCTGAGGTTTGAAGGCGTGGGGCCCAAGACGCTCGAGATTTTCATGCGGGAAGCGGCGCCGGTACTGCAGCATCAACGTGCGCAATGAGGATGGGCGGTAGAGGAAGCGTAAGCCATGTGAACGCTGGCTTGAAGGTGGAGCGGGTAGAGGGAATCGAACCCTCAACTAAAGCTTGGGAAGCTTTCGTTTTGCCACTAAACTATACCCGCATCTGAGCTGCACTTTTTACCAGAACGTTCGGCAAATTAGAAGCCCGCGTTATAAAAAAACGTCATTTCCCTCCGTTTTCCCGTGCTCCCCTCCATGCGCCTAAGGCTCGCCTACACGGCAGCGATTTCCTCGCGCGTGAGTTCACGGTATGCCCCTGGCGGCAGGTCCAGGTCCAGCGCGATGGCGCCCATGCGCTCCCGGTGCAGCTTGACCACCTTATTGTCGTAGAACCCGAACATGCGTTTGACCTGATGGTAGCGCCCTTCGACGATGGCGAGCCGGGCCAGGCGCGGCCCGAGGATCTGCAGGTCGGCCGGTTGGGTCGTCAGGTTTTCGAAAGCAAAGTGGAAACCCTCCTGAAACCGGGCCACGTAGTGCTCGCCGATCTCGTCCTGGGTTTCGACCAGGTAATGCTTGGGCAGCTTGGTGGTGGGTTGGGTCAGCCGCCGGGACCACTGGCCATCGTTGGTCAGGATCATCAGCCCGGTGGTATTGAAGTCCAGGCGCCCGGCAATATGCAGACCCTGCGCAAGCGCGTCGGGCAGCAAATCCATGACGGTCGGATGCTGGGGGTCGTGGGTGGCGCTGACGCAACCGGCCGGCTTGTGCAGCATCAGGTAGCGTGGCGGGTGGCCCGCCTGCAGCACCTCATCGTCCAGCTCGACCCGGCTGAACGCCCGCACTTCCGTCAGCGGGTCGCTGGTTACCTGGCCATCGACGCGCACGCGACGTTGAGCCAGCATCAGGCGCGCATGCTGGCGGTTGCAGGTCGGCAGGTTGGCAAGAAAACGATCAAGGCGCATGGGTGAAACCAGCAGGCGATGCCAATTGGGCCTCGACGCCCGCGCAGCTTGGGCACAGGCAGGCACGGTCGCGCAGTTCGGCAGGCAGGGCCTGCAGCACGGCCGGGTCGATGCGCACACTGAAGCACCAGCAGGCCTGGGTGGCCTGGGCAGGGTCGGCCAGGGTGCACTGGTTAAGGGCACCGCAGGCGGGGCAGTATTGATCGTCGTTCATATCAGGTTTCAGTGCAGACACGGTTGCGGCCAGCCTGTTTGGCACGATAGAGGGCGCCGTCGGCGCGGGTCAGGAGGGTATGCAACGTGTCGCCTGACTTCAGGTGGCTGACCCCGATGCTGGTGGTCAGGCGCAGCGGCTGGTCTTCGTAACTGAAGGTCAGTTGCTCGGCGCGGCGCCGGATCTTTTCGGCAGCCTCGTTCGCCTGGCAAGCATCGGCCTCACGCAGCAGCACGATGAACTCCTCGCCTCCCCAGCGGCAGAGTATATCGGACTGGCGAATGCTGCCTTGCAGGACATTGGCAAATTGGCGCAGCACTTCGTCGCCTGCCAGGTGACCATAGGTGTCGTTGAGCACTTTGAAGTGGTCCAGGTCGATCAGCAACGCCACCAGCGGACTGTTGTCACGCTGGGCCTCGCGCAGCGCCTGGGCGGCCAGCAGGTCGAAGCTGCGTCGGTTGGGCAGCCCGGTCAGGCTGTCGAGCGTGGCCAGGGCTTCGGTGCTGGCCTGGTGACGGCGCACCATCGCATGCACCAGGGCCACCACCACGAGGGTGATCATGGCGCAGATCGCCAGGTTCAGGTACAGCGAATGACGAATCCGGTCCAGCGCCCCGGTCTCGCGCTTGTCCACCAGCAGGTACCAGTCCAGTTCCGGCAAGTGGCGTACGTTCAGAAAATGGCTGTGGCCTGCAAGGTCACGGTATTCATGACTGCCCTCGCCAGGCACCGGCTGGTGTGCGAGCACGCCGCCCAGGTCTGGGCTGTCGACCAGCGACTGGCCGACGCGCAGGCCCTGCGGGCCACCACCCGAGCCTGTCATCAACACCTTGCCCTGGGCGTCGACGAAGACCACGGATCGCTGATAGCGATGTTGGTACTGGTCGATCATCCTGACCACGGTCGAAACGCTCAGCCCTACCCCCGCAGCGCCGATGAAGCGCTCCTGATAGTCGTGCACCTTGTAGTTGATGAACACGGTGAGGTTGTCCTGGTTGGCCATGTCCAGGTCTACATTGATCTCGTAAGGCGCTGCCTGGTCGCGCAGGCGGAAGTACCAGGCATCACGCCAGGCCTGGGGCTGGACCTGCTTAAGCACGCCCTTGGCCTGGTAGTAGGTCAGCGTGCGTTCGGAGACGAAAAAGGACGTGAAGATGTCCTGCTTGCCCGTCAACTCGCCCAGGTAGCGGGTCATGCGCTGGGCGTCCTGCTCACCGGCCAGCACCCAGTCACGCAGGAAGGTGTCCTGGGCCATCATCGATGCGATCAGAACAGGGCGAATCAGGTCTTTCTGGATTTCCGAATAAACCGTGTCGGAAGTCAGGGGCAGTTCGGTATTGATGATGCCGTCACGTATGGCGCTGCGCGAGGAGAAATAACTCAGCAGCGACGTGGCGAGGAAACCGCAGGCCAGCAGCATCAGCAGGGCGGCGATTAACGAACGCTGCGATGACGGAGCGGAGCGTGAAGGCATGATCTTCCCATGATGTGTGCCGGGCCGCATATTCTAGTGTTCTGGGCACTAAATAACTGCAAGATTTTGTTCGGAAGCTGCAGCTGTATCAAATTATTACCAGTATGGCACTGCACGAGTTGGCGCTTGTCTGATTCCATGTCGATCAACGTGTTGTGCATCGACGCTCGGCAGCGTTCGCTGTGCGGGCACCTCAGCGGTCCGGGAGGCCGCCTATGTCCTATCGAATTCTGCTTGTGGCCCTGCTCGGGCTGACGCTTGGCGCCTGTGCGCCGTACGCTGGACGGTCGACCTACTACCGCTCCGACTATTACGTCACGGACCGGTATGTCTCGCCTGGCTACGCGCCCGGCTATTACCGCTACGGTCGTTATCCGGTGGCGCCACAACCGCGCTACTACTACCAACCGGTGCCTCGTTACCATGCGCCGCCCGGCTACCGACCGTTGCCGCCGCCCGACGTGCGCCGCTGGCACGGCAACCCGCGCTACGATTATGGTCATCGCCAGCGCTGGGACTACAGGCGTGACCGTGACCGGCACGACTACCGCAACGATGGCCCGCGCTATCAGGATGGAGGTCGACATCAAGGCGGCTGGGGTGACAGGCGTGGACGAGGACACTGATCAGGTGACAAGCACCCTGGCACTTACGAGCCGCTAGTGCAGGTCCGACAGTGGGTGATGGCCTTCCCAGGGTGCTTGGAAGTGTGCCTGTACCACGGCTGCGGGCACATGGTCCACATCCGGCCAGTGCCAGCGTGGCTGGTGATCCTTGTCCAGCAGGCGTGCGCGCACCCCTTCGCTGAACTCAGGGTGGCGACAGCAGTTCAGGCTCATGGCGTACTCCATCTGCAGCACCTGCGCCAGTGACAAGTACCGGGCCCGACGGATCTGCTCCCACACCAGATGAGCCGTCAGCGGGCAGCCCGCCAGCATGCGCTCGGCGGCTGCCGAGAGCAGTGGGTCCTCGTGCTGGCGCAGGCCCGCCACGGCCCGCCAGGCAGCGCCTGCGCAGGTGACATCGAGCAATGCGTCGATGAGCGCGCGGCGCGGCAACCACTGGGCTGTGGGTAGCGTTTGGCGGGCACAATGCTCCTCAGCCCTGAACAGGCTGTTGAGCTGGAGCGCGGTCTGCTCCTGCCAGTTCACCTGCAGCAGTTCATCGATCAACGCCGCTTGTCGGTCTTCGCCCATGAAGCGGTCGGCCAGCCCCAGGTCCAGCGCATCGCGCGCATTGACAGGCGCACCGGTGAGCCCCAGGAACAACCCCAGCTTGCCCGGCAAGCGGGCCAGGTACCAACTGGCCCCGACATCGGGGTACAGACCAATGCTGATCTCTGGCATGGCCAATACGCTGCTGGGGGTCACGATGCGTACGTTGGCGCCCTGAAGCAAACCCATGCCGCCGCCCAGCACATGGCCATGGCCCCAGCACAGCAGCGGCTTGGGATAAGTGTCCAGGGCATGGTCCAGGCGATATTCGGCGGCGAAGAACGACGCGGCCAGCGGTGGCACGCTGCCAGGCTGCTCGCGGCACGCCTGGGCCAGCGCCCGCACGTCGCCACCGGCGCAGAAGGCCTTGGCGCCATTGCCACGCAGCAGCACACAGGCGATGCCCGGGTCTTGCGCCCAGCTGTGCAACTGCTCGGCCAGCGTCTCTATCATTGGCAGGTCGAGGGCATTGAGCGCCCTTGGCGCATCGAGGGTGACGATGCCCAGGCGAGCGCCGTCGGCGCCTGTCAGGACTTGGCAGTGAATGCTCATGGCTTACCTCATTCAGGTCACCGCTCAAGTATGGCCTGCCTGGTCGATCCCGCCGGGCACTGGTCGGATCGTTTGACAAGCGTCGGTGTCACCCCTAGTGTCGCCCCATTGTTTACGGAAGCCCACATGACTGACGACGATCGCATCAAACTCGAGCCCAGTTGGAAAGCCGCCTTGCGTGCCGAGTTCGAGCAGCCTTACATGCAGCAGTTGCGCGAGTTCCTGCGTGGTGAATATGCCGCCGGCAAGCAGATCTACCCGCCTGGCCCGCTGATCTTCAATGCACTCAACT
This sequence comes from Pseudomonas fulva NBRC 16637 = DSM 17717, assembly GCF_000730565.1. Classification (GTDB taxonomy): domain Bacteria; phylum Pseudomonadota; class Gammaproteobacteria; order Pseudomonadales; family Pseudomonadaceae; genus Aquipseudomonas; species Aquipseudomonas fulva. The sequence goes on from NZ_BBIQ01000009.1 coordinate 166,546, forward strand.
CCACCCCCCTGGATCAGGTCAAGGTGGTGATCCTCGGCCAGGACCCGTACCACGGCCCAGGGCAGGCCCATGGCCTGTGCTTCTCGGTGCAGCCTGGCGTGCCGACGCCGCCGTCGCTGGTGAACATCTACAAGGAGCTGCATCGCGATCTGAATATTCCCATCCCCAACCATGGCTACCTGCAAAGCTGGGCCGAGCAGGGTGTGTTGCTGCTCAATACCACCATGACCGTGGAGCGGGGCAACGCGGCATCCCATGCCAAGAAAGGCTGGGAGTTCTTCACCGACCGTATCATCGAGGTGGTCAGCGAACAGTGCGAGCACGTGGTGTTTCTGCTGTGGGGCTCCCATGCGCAGAGCAAGCAGAAGCTGATCGACGGCACCAAGCACCTGGTGCTCAAGTCTGTGCACCCCTCGCCGTTGTCGGCGTACCGCGGTTTTCTTGGCTGTGGACATTTCAGCCGTGCCAACGGTTTTCTCGAGCAGCGCGGGCTAGCGCCCATCAACTGGGCGTTGCCACCGCTGTGAGCCAGGCGGGGCCGTCAGGCCCCACAGGTCATGAGGGCCGCGTGCTCATCCAGTAACGGAACAGGGGCTCGGCCAGGAACAGCACGAAGAGCAGGCGCATCACTTGCAAAGCGGTCACCAGGGGCACCGACAGTTGCAGCGTTTCGGCGGTCAGGCTCATTTCAGCGATGCCCCCGGGCATCATGCCCAGCGTCAGTGAGCGCAGGTCCAAGGCTGTCAGCAGGCTCAAGCCCCAGGCGGCAGCGCCAGCCAGGGCCATGCTCAAGGCAGTCGCCACCAGCGTGCGCCCCAGAAATGCCGGGGCTCGGCGGAAGAACGCACGGTTGAAGTGGCAGGCCAGGCCGCTGCCGATCAGCCATTGGCCGATCTGACTGGCGCCATTGGGCAGGGCAATCTGCAAGTCGGCGGCCAGGCTGAAGGTGGCTGCCACCAGCAGCGGCCCGAACAGCCATGGGTTGGGCTGTTGCAGCCGCTGCCAGAGCCACCCGGCGGCCACCCCCAGCGGTGCGATGAGGGCCAGCCAGGCCCAGCTGACGCTGCCGGTGTGGTTGAGCGCTACGCCATCGCCCAGCAGCAGCTTGAACAGCGCCGGCACGCACAGCACCACGGCCAGCACGCGCAGGCTCTGGGCTGCGGCTACCTGGCTCAGTACCGCGCCATTGCGCGCACCGAGGTTGACCATTTCACCGGAGCCGCCTGGCATGCTGGCAAAGAACGCGGTGGCGCGGTCCTCACCCGAGCGGCGCAACAACCACACGCCAAGCACGCTTGAGACCGTGGTGAACAAGGCGCCGAAGAAGATCAGGGCGAAATGGCTGCCCACTTGCTCGATGACCTGGGGCGTGAAGTGCAGGCCGATGCCCAGGCCGATGATGCATTGCCCGCAGCGCCGGCCATTGGGTATCTCTGGCAACTGCCAAGGGCTCAGGCAACGTACCGCGATGATCGCCAGCAGCGAGCCGACCATCCACGGCAAAGGCCAGCCGACCTTGCTGGCGGCGAAACCGCCAGCAAGGCCGACCAGCCCAGTTGCCCAGTACAGCGGCAACGCGCGATCAGGCATCGGCCATGGCCCGGCGCTGAAGGCTGCGTTTGCGCCAGATGCGCACCATGGGCAGCGCGAGCATGAGCGCTACCAGTGCCCAGACACCCATGCTGATCGGGCTCGACCAGAGAATGCCCAGCTCGCCATTGGAGATCGACAATGCACGGCGCAGGTTCTGCTCCATCAGGCCACCCAGAATGAAGCCCAGCAGAATCGGCGAAAGCGGGAAGTCCAGCTTGCGCAGGATGTAGCCCATGATGCCGATGCCGACCATCAGGAACAGGTCGAAGGTGGTGGCATGCACGGCGTAGACGCCGATCCCGGTGATGATGGCGATCACCGGCACCAGGGCCCAGTTCGGTACGGCCAGGATGCGGGTGAAGATGCGGATCATCGGGATGTTCAGGATCACCAGCATGATGTTGGCGATGAACAGCGACGCGATCAGGCCCCAGACGATGTCAGGTTGCTGTTCGAACAGCAGCGGGCCAGGGGTGATGTTGTAGAGGGTCAGCGCGCCGATCATCACCGCCGTGGTTCCCGAACCCGGTACGCCAAGGGTCAGCATGGGCACCAGGGCGCCACAGCAGGAGGCGCCGATGGCCGTTTCCGGTGCAGCCAGGCCACGGGCGTCACCCTTGCCGAACTTGCCGCTGGCACCGGCCATGCGTTTTTCGGTCATGTAGGCCACCGCACTGGCCAGCGTGGCACCTGCGCCTGGTAACACGCCCATCACGAAGCCCAGCAGGCCGCAGCGAATGTTCACCGCGAACACCGACGCCGCTTCCTTGAAGTTGAACAGCATGCGCCCGGTGGCCTTGACTGCCTGGTGGCCGTGGTGGGTCTTTTCCAGCAGCAACAGAATTTCGCTGATCGAGAACAGGCCCAGCACCAGCACGACGAACTGAATGCCGTCGGCCAAGTGCACGCTGTCACCGGTGAAGCGGTACACGCCACTGTTGGCGTCGATGCCCACCGCCGACAAAAACAGGCCGATCAAGGCGGCGATGAAGGTCTTGAGCGGCTTGTCGCCGGCCATACCGCCCAGGGCGACAATGGCGAACACCATCAGCACGAAATACTCGGCCGGGCCGAAGGCGATTGCCCACTTGGCCAGCAGCGGGGCGAACAGCACCATGCCGCAGGTGGCGATGAAAGCGCCGATGAACGAGCTCCAGGCCGACAGGGACAGGGCCACGCCCGCCAAGCCCTGGCGGGCCATTGGGTAGCCGTCCAGGGTGGTCATCACCGTCGACGCTTCGCCCGGGATGTTTAGCAGGATCGAGCTGATCCGGCCACCGTACTCGCAGCCCAGGTACACCGCAGCCAGCAGGATCAGCGCCGACTCCGGAGGCAGGCCCAGGGCGAAGGCGATGGGAATCAGCAGGGCCACGCCATTGATCGGGCCCAGGCCCGGCAGCAGGCCGACGACGGTACCGATCAGCGTGCCGGACAGGGCAGTGACCAGGTTGTAAGGGGACAGGGCGACGCCGAAGCCCTGGCCCAGGTAGCTCAAGGTATCCATGTGTCAGTTCTCCAGTACGCTCAGCAGGCCAAGGGGCAGGGGCACGTCCATGACGCGGTCGAACAGCCAGTAGAGGAAAAGGCTCATGCCAACCACGACGATGACGCTGTGCAGCCAGCGACCGCCATACAGGCGCGCCATGGGCACACCGGCCAGGATGGCGCTGAGGATGAAGCCAAGGGACTCGAAGGTGGCCGCGAAAATCAGCAGCAGGCCGATGCAGGCAGCGATCTTGGTCAGGGTCGCCTTGTCCAACGCCGGCTCGTCGTCCTTGTGCACGATCGGCGTGGGGCGGATCGCCATGTACAGCAAGCCCAGGCTCATCAGGCCGAGCATCAGCAGCGGGTAGGCACGTGGGCCTACCGGCTCATAGGAAAACGCCGCCTGATACGGCCAGGCCATCACGGCCAGGGCGGCGCACACGGCCAGCAGAATCAGGGCGAAGATGCGTTGCAGGATCATGGAGGAATCCTCGGTAAGTAGCGATGGGAGCGGCACACCCGTGAACCTGGGCCAAGGCCCAGGCCATGCACGGCAGCGTCTGCCTGCTCCTGCCAGGAAAAACCGGCAGCCTGGGTTACTGCACCAGGCCGAATTCCTTGGCCAGCATCTTGTAGTCAGCGACTTGCTTCTTGACGTAGCCATCGAGCTCTTCACCCGTCATGGCGAAGGGGAACAGCTCACGCTGGTCACGCAATTTGGCGAAGTCTTCGGAGGCCAGCATCTTGTCGAACGAGGCTTTCCACCAGGCGTAGTCTTCGTCGCTCACTTTCGGGCCGAGGTAGAAGCCGCGCACCACAGGCCAGACGATGTCATAGCCCTGTTCCTTGGCAGTGGGGATGTCCTTCATGGCCGGGTCGTCCAGGCGTTTTTCCGAGAACACGGCCAGCAGGCGCATGTTGCCGCTCTCGATGTGCGGCATGGAGTCGGAGATGTCGGTGGAGCCTACCTGGATATGGCCGCCGAGCAATGCCGTGGCGATTTCGCCGCCGCCTTCAAGTGCCACGTAGCGCAGGTCGCGTGGGTTGATGCCGGCAGCCTTGGCGATCAGGGCGGTTTGCATCCAGTCCTGGCTGCCTACGGTGCCGCCGGAGCCGATCACCACCTTGCTCGGATCTTTCTTCAGCGCCGCGACCAGGTCGTCGAGGGTTTTGTAGGGCGAGTCGCTCTTGACTGCGATCGCGCCGTAGCTGGTACCGACGGCAGCCAGCCATTTCACTGCATTTTCATCGAAGCGACCGAACTTGCCCTGGGCCAGGTTCAGCAGCGAACCGCTCGACCAGGCCACCAGGGTCCCGGCATCGGCTGGGCGTTGGGCTACTACCGCGTTGTAGGCCACAGCGCCGACACCGCCAGGCATGTAGGTCACGCGCATGGGCTTGCTCAGGATCTTCTCCTGCACCAAGGCGCTTTGCACCAGCTTGCAGGTCAGGTCGAAGCCGCCGCCAGGCGAGGCCGGGGCGATGCATTCGGGGCGTTTGGGTTCGGCGGCCAGGGCATTGCCTGCCAGCAGCAGGCAGCCGGTTGCCAGTACGATACGGCGCAGTGAAAAGGTCATGGTCTATCTCCGTAGGCGTTGTTGTTATCGGGTTACCACAGGGCGACGCTGTAGCTCACCAGCAGCCGCACTTCGTCGGCGTCACGGGCGAAATTGGAGCGGAAGGTCGCGTTTCGCAGGCGCACCGCCACGTTTTTGAGCGGGCCGTTCTGCACCACGTATTTCAGCTCGGTATCACGCTCCCATTCCTTGCCCTCGCCACCGCTGGCACGGCTGACGTTGTCGCCGCTGATATAGCGGGTCAGGAACGTCAGGCCAGGCACGCCGAGTGCGGCAAAGTTGTAGTCGTAGCGGGCCTGCCAGGAGCGCTCGTCGGCATTGGCGAAGTCGTTGATCTGGACGAAGTTGACCAGGTAGGGGTCGGCGCCATCGACATAGGGGAACGCGCTGTCGCCGGTCAGCTGCTGCCAGCCGGCGCTGAACTTGTGCCCACCCAGGGCATAACTGACCATGCCGTTGAAGGTGGTGTTGTCGATGCTGCCGGCCCTGGCAGCCCCTGCGTCATCGCTCAGCGCCAGGCGCAGGTCGAAGGCTAGTGCGCCTGGGCCTACGGCTTGGGTGGCGAGCAGGCCGATGAAGTGCTGGCGGTAGATGTCATCCAGTTGGGCGAAGTGATAGCTGCCGGTCAACCGGTCGCTGAACTGATAGTCCAGCCCCGCCAGCGACAGGTTGTCTGCGCTGAACGAGCCACCGAAGCGGCCGTTCTTGTTGTTCAGTGCCAGGTCTTCCCAGTTGGTGTCGTCACGGTCCTTTGCCTTGTCCAGGCGCCCACCAGTGAAGGTCAGGCCCTTGATTTCCTTGGAGGTGAGCAGACCGCCTTCGAAGGTTTGCGGCAGAATGCGGCCATCGTTGGGGCGCAGGGTGGGCAGGGAGGGGATCAGGGTGCCGATCTTCAGTTCGGTCTTGGAAATCTTGGCCTTGGCGGTCAGGCCGAGCTTTGAGTACTCGTCGGCAGCCTTGCCATTGTCATGGGTGGGCAGCAGGCCACTGCCGGTACGGTCAGGGCTTGAATCGAGCTTGATGCCCATCATGCCCAGCGCATCCACGCCGAAGCCTACGGTACCTTCGGTGTAACCGGATTCGAGGTTGAGCATGAACCCCTGGGCCCATTCGTCGCGCTTGGATTGTTGCGCACTGGTGCCATCGCGAAAGTCGCGATTGAAGTACATGTTGCGGGTTTCGAAGGTGGCCGTGCTGTCTTCGAAGAAGGCGGCCTGGCTGAGCGGGGCGACGCCGGCGAGCGCGAGGGCGCTGGCGATGGCGCTGGGGCGTGCGGCGAGGGAACGAGCAGGTGCGAGCGCCTGCGGCTGCAATGACAGCATCGTTGTGGCTCCGTTTCTTGTTCTTATTCGATTGCACCTTGCTGGTGCTTTATTCGGCGCTCGGGGCGACCGTGGTGCGATGCTAGGTAACGAACCTTTCGCTAACCTTTCAGCGTGAAAGGTTTGTCGCGCCGGCTTCACAGGCCGCGGCGGCGGGGTACACTCCGCGCCATCGCCCCACCTAACAGGGACAATCCGATGCGTGTGCTGCTGGTAGAAGATCATCTGCAATTGGCCGACAGTGTGGCCCAGGCCTTGAAAAGTCTGGGCCTGACTGTGGATGTGCTGCATGACGGGGTGGCTGCCGACCTGGCCCTTGGCAGTGAGGACTACGCCGTGGCCGTGCTCGACGTGGGCTTGCCGCGCATGGACGGCTTCGAGGTGCTGGCCCGTCTGCGCGGACGTGGCAAGACCGTACCGGTGCTGATGCTCACCGCCCGCAGCGACGTCAAGGATCGGGTCCATGGCCTGAACCTGGGGGCTGACGATTACCTGGCCAAGCCGTTCGAGCTGACCGAGCTTGAGGCGCGGGTCAAGGCGCTGTTGCGCCGTAGTGTGCTCGGGGGCGAACGCCAGCAGCGCTGCGGGCCGCTGGTGTATGACCTCGATACCCGACGGTTCACCTTGGATGAGGCCCCGTTGTCCCTGACTTCCCGCGAGCAGGGTGTGCTCGAAGCCTTGATCGCCCGGCCGGGCCGGGTGATGAGCAAGGAGCAGTTGGCGGCCCAGGTGTTCGGCCTGGACGAGGACGCCAGCCCCGATGCCATCGAGATCTACGTTCATCGCCTGCGCAAGAAGCTTGATGGCCATTCGGTGGCCATCGTCACCTTCCGCGGCCTGGGTTACCTGCTCGAGCATCGCGATGCGTGAGAATGTCAGCCTGCGTGGGCGCCTGCTGGGTAATCTGGCGCTGCTGCTGGTGGTCCTGATGCTGGCCAGTGGGCTCAGTGCCTACTGGAACGGCCGCGAGGCGGCGGACACCGCCTACGACCGGACACTGCTGGCGTCCGCCCGTACCATCGCTGCGGGCCTGTCGCAACGCGACGGGTCGTTGAGCGCCGATGTGCCCTATGTGGCACTCGACACCTTTGCCTACGACAGCGCAGGACGTATCTACTACCAGGTCCTGGACATCAACCAACGGCTGATTTCAGGGTATGAAAAACTGCCGCCCCCGCCGTCTGGTACACCGCGTACAGACGACTATCCCGCCTTGGCGCGATTCTATGACGCGACGTATCTGGGGCAGAACGTGCGAGTGGTCAGCCTGCTCAAAGCGGTGAGCGAGCCGAACATGAACGGCATGGCGGAAATTCGCGTGGCTGAAACCGATGAGGCGCGGGTGAGCATGGCCCGGGGCCTGATGGGGGATACCTTGCTGCGTCTGGGCATGTTGGCCCTGGGCGCTTTGGTGATGGTGTGGTTCGCCGTCAGTGCGGCGCTGCGACCGCTCGAGCGCCTGCGCACGGCGGTCGAGGAGCGCCAGCCGGACGATCTGCGCCCATTGCCGGTGGTACAAGTGCAGCCTGAATTGCGGCCACTGGTGGGGGCGCTCAACCACTTCACCGAGCGTTTGCGTGCACAGTTCGAGCGCCAGGCGCAGTTCATCGCCGATGCTGCCCACGAGCTGCGTACGCCCCTGGCGGCGCTCAAAGCGCGGGTGGAACTGGGTTTGCGCGCCAATGAGCCGCAACAGTGGCACCAGACGCTGGAAGCGGCGGCGCAGGGCACCGACAAATTGACGCACCTGGCCAACCAGTTGCTTTCACTGGCGCGTGTGGAAAACGGCGCGCGTGCGATCGCCGAGGGGGGCGCCCAGCGCCTGGACCTCAGCCAACTGGCGCGCGAGCTGGGCATGGCCATGGCGCCGTTGGCGCACAATCGTGGCGTTGCACTGGCCCTCGAGGCGCAGGCACCGGTATGGCTCAAAGGCGAGCCGACGTTGCTCAACGAGCTGTTGAGCAACCTGGTCGACAATGCCCTGGCCCACACCCCAAAGGGCGGCAACGTCATCCTGCGCGTGCTCGCGCCTGCGGTGCTCGAGGTGGAGGACGACGGCCCCGGCATTCCAGAAGCCGAGCGCGAGCGGGTGTTCGAGCGCTTCTATCGCCGTAGCGCCCTGGGCAGCGGGTTGGGCCTCGCGATCGTGGGGGAGATCTGCCGGGCTCACCTGGCGCAGATCAGCCTGCATGATGGCGACAACGGCGGGCTGCGCGTGCGGGTGAGTTTCATCGCTGACTAAGCGTGGGCGCTCGGATCAATCCGGCCGCCAGGCAGAGCGAAGCCCTCAGCGCAACAAGCTGCGGGCTTCGAGCAGATCCTCGGCGTGCAGCTCGCTCCCCATGGGCAAGCCCAGGTGCCGGTAGGCTGGCAAGGCCGCCAGCGGCCTCTCTCGCCCACGCTGGCTGATGCAGCGGGCGATCTGGACCACATCGATGTAGTCGATGCGGTCGGTCTGTCGATCCAGGTCCTGAACCAGGCCGGGCAGCTTGACCAGCTGTTCGGGAAACTCCCATGCCTTGAGTATCTTGTCGCCCAGTACGGGCTGGATCAGTTCGATGACATGGTGCAGGCAGACCGGATCGGACAGCAGCTCGTTGTGCTCTTCGGCGTAGATCAGAACTGGCAGCGCGCCGATCTGGTTGACCAGGCCGCCCAGTGCCGCCTGATCAGGCTTGAGCCGCGTGTAGCGCCGGGCCAACTCGTAACTCATGCCGGCGACCTCAAGGCTGTTGGCCCAGATTTCGCGCAGTTTTTGCTCAACTGCAGGCGAACGCGCGTGGAAGATCTGCTCGATGACCAGGCCGATGGCCAGATTGCAGCTGTAGTTGATGCCCAGGCGAGTGATCGCCGTGTGCAGCTCGGTCACCTCGACCGTGGCCCGCAGCAGCGGGCTGTTGACCACCTTGATCAGGCGTGCCGACAAGGCGGCATCGCGGCCGATCACCCGGCTCAAGGCCGCCACGCTGATCTCGCTGTCTTCGGCGGCCTCGCGGATGCTCAAGGCAACCTCAGGCAAAGTCGGAAGTACCAGGTCATCCTTTTCAATGGCATCCAGCAGTTGCGCCTGGACCATTTCGGCCAGCTTGTTCATGGACGTGTCTACCGCAGTGGTGAAGCGGCCCCGCTGTCAAAGCGGGGCGGGGCTGGTCAGCGCTGGATTTCCCTGTCGCGGTCCAGTTCGTAGGGCAGGGGCAGTACCTGCAGGGGCGGGCCTTCGAGATGACCCAAGTGCAGGTTGCCATCCTCCACGGCATCGGCTGCGATCACCGCGAGCAGCTCACAGCCACTGCCGGTGCTGGCCGCCATCACCACATCGCCTACCGAGGAGCCATGCACGGGGGAGAAGAGCTGCTCCCCAGGTGCCGGCAGGGTTTGCTGATCGATTGCCAGGCGGTACATGCGACGCTTGAGCTTGCCCAGGTACTGCATGCGTGCAACGATTTCCTGGCCGGTGTAGCACCCTTTCTTGAAGCTGACGCCATCGACGGCTTGCAGGTTGATCATTTGCGGAATGAACTGCTCGCGGGTAGGCCCCAGCACCTGACCGATCCCGGCGCGGATCTGCCCCAGCAGCCATGGGTTGAGGCCGGCTTCGGGTAGTGTGTCGGCCAGGGTCTTGCGAACCTCGCCTGCCTGATCTGCCGGTACCCAGAGCTCGGTGCGGCCGGTGCTGACCGTTACAGCGATCAGCCCTTCCTGCCGCGCCGTGCTGCCGGCTTCGGGCGCCAGTTCCAGCCCCAGTGCCACAAGCGCTGCCTGGCCGTCGTGCAGGCCGAAACGCACCCAGGCGGCGCTTTCGTCGGTCAGGGTGGCCTTGGAAAACACAGCGTATTTCTTCAGGTCGGCCAGCTGAGGCTCCAGCAATTCACTGGCCATGGCCAGGAGGTAACCGTTGCCTTCAGGCAAGATTCTGAAGCTGGACTGCATGCGCCCCTTGACCATGCAACGTGCGCCAAAGCTGGCGTATTCGGGGCTGAGGTAGTTGATGTTGCAGGTCAGCTGGCCCTGCAGGAATTTGCCTGCATCGGAGCCGCGGACAGCGAGAATGCCTTCGTGGGACAGAGGGCAGAAGAAAGCGGTATCGGCCATGGGTCATCGCGGTGGCTTAAAGTCTGGGGCCATCATAGAACGCTGGTAACAAAATAGGTAGGTGACTTAGACCAACAGTTGGCTGTCGCTTCGCGCGGCTGGCTGTATACTGGCGGGCCACTCGAGGAGGGCCCCATGGTCGAACAAACTGAACTCAACCGGCTTTTCTGGCATAGCCGCCGCGGTATGCTGGAACTGGACGTCCTGCTAGTGCCTTTCACCCAGGAGGTCTACCCCAGCCTCAACGAAACCGATCGTCAGTTGTATGTTCGGCTGCTGAGCTGTGAGGACCAGGACATGTTCGGCTGGTTCATGGAGCGTACCGAGTCCGAGGACCCGGAGTTGCAGCGCATGGTTCGCATCATCCTGGACCGTGTCCAACCCAAGTGAGTGGTTCGAATGCCGCTGGCAGGGCTCACGCCTGTTGCTGGTGGCCTACCTGATCAGCCAGGCGCTCGCCTGGTTCGCCGTGCTTGTCAGCCCGTTACCGTTCTGGTTGGGACTGCTGGTGATCGCTGCATGTAGTGTTCATGCGGCGTGGGCTATTCCGCGTCGTATTCTGTTGACGCATGTTCAGGCTGTCACCGGGCTTCGTCGTGACGGAGCCGGCTGGTGGGTGTTTTCACGGGCCCGGGGGTGGCAGCCTGTGCGGCTGTGTCGTGACAGCATCGCGTTGCCCGCGCTCGTAGTGCTGAGATTCGTACCGGTTGGGGCAGGGTGGGGGCGCAGCCAATGTGTGCCCTGGGATGCGCTTGGGATCGATGAGCATCGGCGTTTGCGGGTGAGGTTGAAGTTCAGCCGCAGGCGCTGGGTGGCGCCCATGCAGCACTAAACTATGCAGGCTGGCGCCGCGTCTGCTCTTGCTCTTGCTCTTGCTCTTGCTCTTGCTCTTGCTCTTGCTCTTGCTCTTGCTCTTGCTCTTGCTTTGGCTTCTAAGCGCGCGGTAGTTCAGACACTG